>NZ_JAVJSE010000047.1:0-43985 GCF_040219615.1 Thalassobaculum sp. | reverse complement strand
CGAACATCCCGCAGGGCGTGGTGTTCGTGCCGTTCTGCTACACCGAGGCGGCGGTCAACTTCCTGACCAACCCGGCGCTCGATCCCTTCGGCAAGATCCCCGAGCTGAAGTTCGCCGCAGCCAGGCTGGAGCGCGCCGACGCGGAGCCAATCGCCGACGCCGCGCAGTAGCGGAGGGCCGACCACGGACCGCGTGCTCGACATCATCGCCGCCGGCGTGCCGGACAGTCTATCCGGCCGGGTCGTCGTCGGATTCAACTGGACCGCGGTCGAGGGGCCGGCGGCGATCGGCTTCGCCGCCACGCCCGGCCGGGCCGACGGCGCCGCCACCACGGCCGACACCGGCAGCTATGGCGGCCGTCCTTTGTCGGCGCTGGCCGGCCTCACCGGCTCGGCCAATCCCTACGAGCGCGCCATCGGCATCGCCGCCTGCAATGCCCACTGGAATGCCGACGCGCCCGACCTGGTGGACGGCGACGGTCTGGGCCGCGGCCCGGGCGGCGGGCCGGCCGGTGGCCGTACGGTCGTGATCGGGCGGTTCCCCGGGCTGGACGCCAAGCTGCCCGGCGCGGTCGTGCTGGAGCGCCATCCCGGCCCCGGCGACCTGCCGGCGGACCGGGCCGCCGAGGTGATCCCCGGCTGCGCGCGGCTGGTGATCACCGCCTCGACCCTGGTCAACCGCACCGTCGACGACCTGCTGGCACTCGCCGGGCCGGAGACCGAGACGACCCTGGTCGGGCCGGGCGTGCCGCTGTGTCCGGGACTGTTCCGGCTCAGCATCCGCCGGCTGGCCGGCTTCGTCGCGACCGACCGCGAGGGCTGCCTGAAGGCGATCATGGAGGGCGCCGGCGCGCGCGCCTTCCGACGCTTCGGGCGGGCCGTGGTACGCCAGTCCCGGGATTGATCGAGCGCCGGCGTTCTGGCACGGTATCCTTGTCCCCTGACCATATTCCGCACGCAAAGCTGCCTATGCCACACAGAAAGCTGATGCCGGGCGTACCGGCCATCGAAGCGTCGTGGTTTGACGACGACGCCGGACGCGAAGCCGCCGACCCGGAGATCGCGCGGATCGCCCGGGACCTGGGCGAAAACGGCTTTGCCGTCCTGGACTTCCCCGATCCGGAGATCGAGACGCTGGCCGAGGAGATCAAGGCCAGCCTGCTTCCGCGCTTCGACTTCGAGCGCTGGCGCCGTGAGTTGTGGCCGAAGGCCGACGGCCTGCGGCTGCAGGACGCCTGGAGCGAGGTCGAGGCGGTCCGGCGGATCGCCTGCAACGCCCGCATCCTGGAGATCCTCGAGGCCCTGTACGGCCGCAAGCCGTTTCCGTTCCAGACCCTGAACTTCCCGGTCGGCACCCAGCAGCATTTCCATTCCGACGCGGTGTTCTTCTCCAGCGTGCCGGAGCGCTTCATGTGCGGCGTGTGGGTCGCGCTCGAGGACATCGACGACGACAACGGGCCCCTGCTGTACTACCCGGGCAGCCACAAGCTCCCGATCGTCACCAACGACATGATGGGCTGGCTGGCCGACGAGGAGGACAACGCCGAGATCCAGACCCATCTGACACGGGTCTGGCAGGCCGAGGTCCGCGCCGGCGGATTCCGCGAGCAGCGATTCCATGCCCGCAAGGGCCAGGCGCTGATCTGGTTGTCCAACCTTCTTCATGGCGGCTCGCGGCACCTCGACACCGAACGCACGCGCTGGAGTCAGGTGACGCACTACTACTTCGAGGACTGCGCATACTGGACCCCGGTGGAGAGCGACGTGTTCTACGGCCGCATCGCGTTCCGGGAACCGGTCGACGTACTGACCGGGCGGCCGGTCGGCAACCGCTACATCGGCCGCGATATCGCACCGGACTTCATCCGGTCGGTCCGGCCATCCTGGATGGTTCCGGCGCCGGAAACCCCGACCGCGCCCGAGCCGGCCGGACCGTCGCCGACCGGGTGGCGGCAGCGCGCCGCCGGGATCCCGGGGCTCCGCCGGCTGGTACGGCTGGCTCGGCGACGGGCCGCCGGCTGAGCGCCGGGCGGACGCCGGGGCGGCACCTCAAGGATCGGAATAGCCGAGCCGGCGGATCCACGACTCCAGCCGGGGCATGGCAGGTGCCAGGTAGTCGCGGTACCGGGTCCAGCGACCGAGCGCCCGGGAATGGATCGACTGTTCCACCTGGTGGTAGCTCGGGGTCGCGATGTACCGGCCGGCAGCGCGCGCCGGATCCAGCAGGTCGGGCGTCCAGTCGAGCCCGAGGAAATCCGTCAGCCGCCGGCTCTCCGCCTCCGGATCGGCGATCAGCGCCTCGTAGCGGACCGTATGGACCCGCAGCGCCAGGCTCTCGCTAGCCTGCGACCAGAACGACATGACCCGGTCGTACAGTTCCGCCACTTCCTCGACCGCGTTGAAGCTCGCCAGGGCATCGGTCGAGGCGAACTCCTGCATCAGGCAGCTCAGGCAGACATCCGCCGGGTGACGCAGCACGAAGACCGTCGGGGCGCCTGGAAACAACTGGGCGACCAGCCACGCATAGACGATACCAAGCGGGCTCTTGTCGATTTTCAGCGGCTTGCCCGGGTGCTGTTCCCGGCGCCGGAGCAGGCGCCCGAAGGTGTCGCGCATCGCCGACACGCAGGCCGGGTCGAGCGCCCGGCCGGCAGCGATTCCGGCGAGATCCACCCCGGCTGCGCCAAGCCGCCCGGCCTCGGTCCTGACGGTCTCCGGCAACAGCTCGGGCTCGTCGAACACCTCGACCAGCGGGTGGCGGTGCAGGATGTCGCCGACCAGGGTCGTGCCGGAGCGCGGCATCCCGAACACGAAGGCGGGCGGCGCAGTACCGCACCGGCCGGCCGGCGGCTGTATTGCGGGGATCGAGGCGGGCTCGAAACGCTCGAGCAGTGCCAGGAACCGCCGCCGGTCGGCACCGTCCGCCCGGGCGCGGGCGCGGGCTGCACGGTTCGCCGTGGTCAGGGCCTGCACCGCTCCATCGGTGTCGCCGGTCTGATCGAGCATTGCCGCAAGGTCGAAGGCCAAGCCGATCGATGCATCGCCCTCCGGATGCCGTCGCAGCCGGTCGCGCAGATCGTCGATCGCCTCGTCGATCCGGCCGGTGGCGCGCAAGAGCCGGGCCCGCACACCGGCGTGTGCCGGCCCGTAGGGCCTCATGGCCTCCGCCCAGGTCACCAGGCGCAACGCGGCGCGCCGGTCGCGGCTGCGGACCGCGGCCTCGGCCATCGCGCACAACCCCTGGTACGCACCGTCGCTGTCGGGCGCGAGCATCGCCATTCGCCGCCCGATCCGAACCATACCGGGCCCGTCGCGCGCCTCGCGCAGGGCGACCAGCACGGCCACCAGGATCGGCGGATGTGCCGGACCGGCCACCAGCGCCCGCCTGGCGAGGGTCGACCAGTCGACCCGCCGCGCATGACGCCGCTCGGCCAATATGGTCATGGCCAGCCCCGATCTGTCGCCGGGAGCCAGGACGCAGGCGCGCCGCAGCGCCATCCAGGCATCCGCCGGCCGTCCCGCCGACAAGGCCGACCATCCGGCGGCGGCCCAGGTGCCCGGGTTGCCGGGGTCCCGGCTCGCATCGATCCGCGCCACGACCGCCCTGTCGCCGGCAGGCGGGACGCGGGCCCCGAACTCGGCGAGGCCGCCGAGCGCGTGCGGATCGCCCGGCCGCAGCACCAGCGCCCATCGGAACAGCCGCGCCGCCAGTTCCGGCCGGTTCACGTTCCGGGCCGCCAGTGCCGCCAGAATGGTCGCGTCGGGATTGCGGGGTTCCTGAAGCAGGGCGGGCCGAATCTTCCGGCCTGCCTCGTTGCCCGAGCCGCGTCTCAGGGCGTCCGCCGCCACCCGCAGGCGTTGCCGGACGAACGGCACCGGCGCTATTCGGCGCGGCAGCCGATCCGCTCGGTGGCGTTGAACACCACCAGCGTCTGGCCGACGTTCATCGTCACCCAGCAATCGTCCCACTGCTTGCGCGATTTCGCCTCCACCTGAACGGCGTTGGCCCCCTCGGTGTTCACGAACGCCACCGTGCCGTTCTCGCCGGACGACACCTTGACGTAGTCCTTGGTCCAGAACTTGACCCGGACGTTGGCCTCGGTCGAACTCTCGTTCCGCACGTAGATCTTCGACATCGGCGGGCCTTCCGGTTCCTCCTCGCCGCAGGCGAGCAGGGTGAAAGGAAGCGAGGAGAGGAGGAGAACGCGGGCAAGTCTCATGACCGAATCGTGCGCGAAGCCCGCCGCATGTGCAAGACTCATCATACAATTATTTATAATACCGGTCGATGCCGCAGCATTCTGTCGACAACGTCAGCCGGCCAGCAACCGCTCCGCCTCGGCCAGTTCCTCCGGCCGGTTGACGTTCAGGAACGGGTCGATCGGCTCGGCCGGCCAGTCGGCGACCGCCAGCCGGTAGTCGGCGGTGAACACGTCGACCTTGCGCACGTCCCGGCCGATCAGCGCCTCGCGCAACGCCGCGCGAAGGGCGACCGGCCACAGCCCGAACACCGGGTGATGCCGCCCGCCGGACGCGGCGCAGGCGATCTCCGCGCCCCCGCCTTCCAGGGCCGCGAACAGGCGGGCCACCAGATCCTCCGGGAAGGCCGGCGCATCGGTCGGCACGGTCACGATCCAGTCGACCCCGGCTTGCCCGGCCGCCCAGTCGAGCCCGGCCAGCACCCCGGCGAGCGGCCCGGCGAACCCCTCCACCGGGTCGGCCGCCACCGGCAGGCCGTAGCCGGCGAACCGTGCCGGATCACCGTTGGCGTTCAGCACCATCGGCCCGACCTGGTCCTGCAGCCGGCGGATGGCCCGCGCCAGCAGGGTCTCGCCGCCGAGGCTGCGCAGGCACTTGTCGCCGCCGCCCATGCGCCGGGCCTGGCCGCCCGCCAGCAGCACGCCGGCGATACGGTCGGTCGGAATCGGCATCTCAGGCGTCTTCCGTGACGCTGGCCTTGCGTCGGCTGCGGCCGTCCTCGTCCTCGACCCGGCTCAGGTCGGCGTCCCAGACCAGCCGCCGCTCGCCGGCCAGCACGATGAAGCGCTTGCCCTTCATGCGGCCGATCAGGGTCAGCCCGGCCTGGCGGGCAAGGTCGACGCCCCAGGCGGTGAAGCCGGAGCGCGAGACCAGCGCCGGGATGCCCATCTGCACGGTCTTGATGACCATCTCCGAGGTCAGCCGGCCGGTGGTGTAGAACAGCTTGTCGTCGGCCGGCACCTTGTTCAGGAACATCCAGCCGGCGATCTTGTCGACCGCATTGTGGCGCCCGACGTCCTCCATGTAGACCAGCGGCCGGTCGCGCTCGCACAACACGCAGCCATGGATTGCGCCGGCCTCCAGATACAGGCTCGGGGTTGTGTTGATGCGCTTCGACAGGGCGTACAGCCAGGACGTGTGCACCTCGGTCTCCGGCAGGACGACGCCCTCGATCTTCTCCATCAGGTCGCCGAACACGGTGCCGACGGCACAGCCGGAGGTGCGGATCTTCTTCTTCAGCTTGGCCTCGTAGTCGGTCGCCCGCTCGGTGCGGACCACCACCACCTCCAGGTCGTCGTCGTAGTCGATGCCGGTCAGCCGGTCGTCGGCGTGCAGCATGTTCTGGTTCAGCAGGTAGCCGACCGCCAGTTCCTCGGGCCGGTCGCCGATGGTCATGACCGTCACGATCTCCTGGCGGTTCAGGTAGATCGTCAGCGGCCGCTCGTTGACCACCGAGAGGTCGACCTGCCGGCCGTCGTGGTCCAGGCCGGACACCCGGGTGGTCAGGCGGCCGTCGGTCGGCTCGGGGGCGACGAGATAGGGCGCGGCGAGATCGGGCGAGGTGTCGGCGTTCATGGACGGAAACATGGCGCGGCTGGGCGGGGTTGGCAATGCGCGCGGCCGGAACCGGACCCGGCGCTACCGCCGGATCGCCGGCGTCTCGACCGGCACCCCTTCGGCCCGTGCGGCGAGGTACAGCTCGAGTGCAAGATACTGCGGGGAGCCGTAGCCATGTTGCACGGCACGCACCCCGAACGAGCACGAGCGCAGCCGGCGGTGCAGAGAGCCGAGCGCCTGCCACTCCAGCCGGTAGGCCGGATAGCCGTTCGCCAGGCCGTGGCTGATGGTGTCGCCGCGCAGCGGCCTGCCGGCATTGTCGACATGGCAATGCGCACAGGACAGGTTGAGTTGGCCCTGGCGGCGGTGGAAGAACGCGCGGCCGGCGTCGTAGTGCGGCGCCGCGGCGCCGCCGGTCTCGACCCGCACCGGCATCCCCAGCGACTGGCGGGCGACGAAGGCGGTCAGGCCGAGCAATTCGTCGGACTCGTAGGCGAAGGCCTCCGCCTCCTGGTGCCGGGTGCGACAGCGGTTGATCCGGCCTTCCAGGTTCAGCAGGTCCCCGCTCGGCGCGTCGACCGCCGGATAGCGGGTCGCCACGCCCCGCATGGCGTCGGCCGCCGCGCCGTGGCAGGACGTGCAGGAGCGTCCGGCCGGCCCCTGCGGCAGTTCCCACAGCCGAGCACCCTCGCCCACCCACAGCATGCCGGGGTTGGCGGCCTCGTCGAGTTGCTGTGTGCGCAGGCCTTCGCTCAGATACGAGGTGCCCGAGGGCAACGGCTCGGCCGCCGTCGCCCCGGCCGCCGCTCCGGCGATCATCAGCGCGACGGCGGCGATGCGCCCGGCGATCATCCGGTTACCGTCAGGGTCTTGGTGACGGTCACCACCTCACCGCGGTCGTCCTCCCAGGTGAATACCAGTTCGCCGCTCGCCGTCGCCACCGTCGTGAACGCGACGAACGGGTTGGCCGCGACTCCCTGGGTCAGGTCCATGGCGAACACCGGCTCGCCGTCATAGGCGACCTCGAAGCGCCGGATGATGTGCCGGGGTATGCGCTGACCGCGCGCGTCGACCCGGTAGCCGGTCTCCATCGGGTGCCGGATCAGCGCCTTGATCTCGACGACCTCGCCCCGCCGCGCCTCGGAGGGCAGCGAGACCCGGGCTGCGACCAGTGTCATCGCCCCGCCCTCTCAACCGCCGTCGATGCAGGCGGCGATCGTCACGACCACCAGCCTGCGGTCGCGCCAGAACGTGCCGTCGCTCATCTCGGCCAGCGCCGTCACCTCCTGCGAGGCGGCAAGCCGGATATTGGTCGAGACCCGCGCGGCCCCGGCCCGTGGCCCGATGTGGAAGGTCAGCAGATGCGCGATCGGGTTCTGCTCCGACAGGATGTGGATCGCCCGGACGTGGTCCTCCGCCGTCATCGGGCTGTCGACCGCGACGGTGGTGAAGACCGACAAGCCGTTCTCGGCCACCCCCGGAACGCTCAGGACCACTCGACCGTCGCGCACCGGCGCACCGCCCGTGAGCCTGTCGACGGCGGCATCGCGCATTGCCGGCGTGGAGCGGCCGGCCCCCGGCAATCCGGCCAGCCCCCCGGCCAGGAGCGCCGTGGTGATCAGCTGTCGACGGGTCGGCATGGTCAGTCCCTCAGGCTCGACAGGTAGGCGACGACATCCTCGATCTCCTGGGCCTGCAGGGCCGGGCGCCCGCGGTACTCCGGCGCCACGTCGACCAGCCCCTCGACCCGGTAGTAGGGCGGCATGACGGTATCCGGGTCGAGGCGGGCCTGGTCGATCAGCCGCAGGCGGATCTGCCCGGGCCGCAACCGGTCGCCGACCCCTGCCAAACCCGGTCCGAGGACGCCCTGGAACGGCTCGCCGTCGATCGGGACGGCATGGCAGATCAGGCAGTTCCCCCTGCCGCGGTCGAGCACCACGGCGCGGCCGCGTTCCGGGTCGCCGGCCAGGCCGCCCAGCGGGTCCGGGACGGCGTCGCCCCGGACCGCGTAGGGCAGCAGATCCGCCGCCGCGGCGTCCCGGGCCACCGCCTCGGCGGCCGCCCAGGCCAACACCAATGCCAGCACCGCCGGCACCTGCCTCATGCCGTCCCCAGGTCGTGGTGCATCAGCGGCAGCCGGCGGATGCGCTTGCCGGTCGCCGCGAAGATCGCGTTCAGGACCGCCGGGGCGGCGACCGCGATCGTCGGCTCGCCGACACCGCCCCAGAACCCGCCGGACGGCATGACGATGGTCTCGACCTCCGGCATCTCGTCGATCCGCATCACCTGGTAGGTGTCGAAATTCTGCTGCTCGACGCGACCGTCCTTGACCGTGCATTCGCCGTACAGCATCGCCGACAGTCCGTAGACGAACGAGCCCTCGACCTGGGCCTCGATCTGCTGCGGGTTGACCGCGTGGCCGCAGTCGGTGGCCGCGACGATCCGGTGGATCTTCAGCTTGCCGCCGGTCACCGACACCTCGGCGCAGGCGGCGATGTGGCTGCCGAAGGCCGTGCACTGGGCGAGCCCGCGGAACACCCCCGCCGGTGCCGGCCCGCCCCACCCGGCCCGCTCCGCCGCCGCCTTCAGGACCGCGGCGTTCTTCGGGTGGTTCGCCATCAGCTTCAGCCGGAACGCCAGCGGATCCTTGCCGGCGGCGTGCGCCACCTCGTCGATGAAGCACTCGGTGTAGACGGTGTTCTGGTTGGCGTTCACGCCCCGCCAGAAGCCCGGCGGAACATGCGGATTGCGCATGGCGTGGTCGACCAGCAGGTTCGGGAAGCTGTAACTGATCGCGTGGTCGCCCTTCGGTGCGTAGCACTGGAAGGTGACCGGGTCGGCGCCGCCGTTCAGGCGCTGCGGCATCACCCCCGCGAGGATCGACTGGCCGGCGATCCGCACCCGGAACGCCGTGACGTCGCCGTTCTCGTCCAGCGCCGCGGTCAGCTTGCATTGGGTGATCGGGTGATAGGCGCCGTGGGTCATGTCCTCCTCGCGGGTCCACAGCAGCTTGACCGGGGTCCCGGGGAAGTGGCGCGCGATCAGCACGGCCTGGCGCACGTAGTCGTGGAAGGCGCCGCGCCGGCCGAAGCCGCCCCCGAGATGCAGCTTGTGGACGTCGCACTGCTGCGGCTGCAGTCCGGCCGCCGCGGCAGCGGCCGCGAGCGCCGCTTCGCCGTTCTGGGTCGGGCACCAGACCTCGCACCGGTCCTCGGTCCACTTCGCCGTGGCGTTCATCGGCTCCATGGTGGCGTGGTTCTGGTACGGATAGGCGTAGACCGCCTCGACCTTTCGCACGGCCTTGGCGATCACCGCTTCGGCGTCGCCGTTCTGGTTGCCGACGAAGGCCTGGTCGGCCGTCAGCCCCTCCTCGACGAAGGCGGCGATCGACGCGCTCGACACCTGGGCGTTCGCTCCCTCGTCCCACTTGACCGGCAGTTCGTCGAGCGCGGTCTTGGCCTGCCACCAGCGCTCGGCGATCACCGCCACCGCATTGTCGTCGACCGTCACGACCTTGCGCACGCCAGGCATTGACTGGACCGCCGCCGCATCGAAGGAGGCGAGCTTGCCGCCGAACACCGGGCACTGTCGGATCGCCGCGTTGAGCATGCCGGGCAGCCGCAGGTCGGCCCCGTAGACCTGCCTTCCGACCACCTTGGCCGCGGTGTCCAACCGCTTCACCGGCTTGCCGGCGAGCTTCCAGTCCTTCGGGTCCTTCAGCGGCACGTTCGCCGGGACCTCCAGCAGCGCCGCCGCCTTGGCGACCTTGCCGTAGGTGGTGCTGCGGCCGGACCCGGCATGGGTGATCACGCCCTTCTCGGCCCGGCAGTCTCCCGGCGCCACGCCCCAATCCTTCGCCGCGGCCGCGATCAGCATCTCCCGCGCCGCCGCACCACCCTGGCGCACATAGTCGTGCGACTCCCGGATGCCGCGGCTGCCGCCGGTCGAGAAGCTCTGCCAGACGCGGCCGCGCTGCAGGTTGGTGGCCGGCGTCGGATACTCGGTGGTCACGTCGGCCCAGTCGCACTCCAGCTCCTCGGCGACCAGCTGGGCGAGGCCGGTCAGGGTCCCCTGCCCCATCTCGGACCGGGCGATCCGGATGATCACCTTCTCGTCCGGCTGCACCACGACCCAGGCGTTGATCTCGTCGGGGTAGCCGGCCTGGGCGTGGGCCGCACCGTCGTCGAACGGCAGGCGGAATCCGAGTGCCAGGCCCGCGGTGGCGGCGCCGACCACGAAGCCGCGGCGCGAAACGTCGAACGTCGTCGTCATCGTCCGGTCCTCCTCACGCCTTCTGGCTCGCGGCGAGATGGATTCCGGCGCGCACGCGCCGGTAGGTCCCGCAGCGGCAGATGTTGGTGATCTCGGCGTCGATGTCGGCATCGGTCGGGGTCGGGTTGCGGGCGAGCAGGGCGGCCGCCGCCATGATCATGCCGGTCTGGCAGTAGCCGCACTGCGGCACGTCCAGCTCGACCCACGCCTTCTGGACCGGGTGCGTGCCGTCCGGCGACAGGCCCTCGATGGTGACGATCCGGTCGCTCTCCGCGACCGCGTCCAGCGGCAGCACGCAGGAGCGCTGGGCCTCGCCGTTGACATGCACCGTGCACGCCCCGCACTGGGCCACGCCACAACCGTATTTGGCACCGGTGATCTCGAGGTGCTCGCGCAGTACCCAGAGCAGCGGCGTCGCGCCGTCGGCGTCGACCTCGACCGTGTTTCCGTTGACGTTGATCCTGGCCATGCGATCCACCTCCGGTAGAAAAGCCACGCCCCGCCTTCCGAAACCTCCGGATCGAAGTCTGACCCCGAATCGCACGTTTGTCTCGGAATCCGGCGGCGCCGCCGTTCACGACCTCGGGATCGCCATCGCCGCCCGGACCTCGGATCAACGGCGACTGGAATGCCGCCCCTTTCGTCTCGTTATCTCCCGTCGTATATAACGGTCATGACCGATGCGACGACCCTTCCCCGTCCGACCGCCGGCCCGGCACCGCTGATCGATCCGTACCAGCGGGCGATCAGCTATCTCCGGGTCTCCGTCACCGACCGCTGCGACTTCCGCTGCGTCTACTGCATGTCGGAGAACATGACCTTCCTGCCGAAGGCCGACGTGCTGTCGCTGGAGGAACTGGCGCGGCTGTGCAACGTGTTCGTCGACCTCGGCGTCCGCAAGCTGCGGCTGACCGGCGGCGAGCCGCTGGTCCGTCGCAACATCATGTGGCTGGTGCGCGAGCTCGGGAAGCGCCTGGGCGGCGGCGGCCTGGACGAGCTGACCGTCACCACCAACGGCTCGCAGCTCGCGAAGCTGGCGGACGAGCTGGTCGACGCCGGGGTGCGCCGGATCAACGTCTCGATCGACACCCTGGATCCCGAGAAGTTCCAGGCGATCACCCGCTGGGGCAAGCTGGACAAGGTGATCGAGGGGCTGGAGGCGGCCGACCGCGCCGGCCTCGCCGTGAAGATCAACGCCGTCGCGCTGAAGGGCGTGAACGACGGCGAGCTCGGCGACATGCTGCAGTGGTGCGGCGACCGCGGCTACGACATGACCGTCATCGAGGTCATGCCGATGGGCGACATCGGCGGCGAGAACCGGGTCGACCAGTACCTGCCGCTGTCGCTGGTGCGCAGCCGCCTGGCCGAGCGCTTCACGCTGACCGACATCCCGTACAAGACCGGCGGCCCGGCCCGCTATGTCGAGGTCGCGGAGACCGGCGGCCGCCTCGGCTTCATCACGCCGCTGACCCATAACTTCTGCGAGAGCTGCAACCGGGTGCGGCTGACCTGCACCGGCACCCTGTACATGTGCCTGGGGCAGGACGACGCCGCCGACCTGCGGGCCCCGCTGCGCGCCTCCGACGACGACGCGGTGGTCGAGTCCGCCGTGCGCGAGGCCATCGGCCGCAAGCCCAAGGGCCACGACTTCATCATCGACCGCCGCCACTCCGGCCCGGCCGTCGCCCGCCATATGAGCGTCACAGGGGGGTAACCGAAGCAAAACTTGGAAGGAATACTCATTGATGGACGGAACCGAAGAATCATCTAAGCTGTTACCGTCATGATTCTTCAAAAGGTTAATAGGACGTTGTGAGTCACCGTGGACACTGGGGTAGAGCCACAATGGCTATCAGTCAGTATGTTTTGTCCAAGAATCAGCGCTTAGGCCTACTATATCTCGCCGAGTTTTCGACACCCTCTTATGAGGGTTTGCAAACAAAAATTCGAGAGATCGATCAAACGTCGATAGTTGCGACAAAATTACAGGACGTTCTTGAGGAATTTGCCTCAAAAGAGAGGGCAATTCTAATATTTCGGACTATCGCAGGGATGGCAACGGCATCACGGTACCTTCGCTTAACCCCAGACGAGTTCACAGCACTAGCCGAAGAGTCGATACAAAAGAATGACAATGATTCTGACGCAATAAGAATGGGCCTTCAGCGTACGCGTGAACTTTTGACGATAAATTATGTCTCAATCTCAACAAAAGCACTAGATTTATCTTTTGATCACCAAAATCTTTACAGAAATTCTAGAGTTTTGGTCGACATAAGACCGGTGTTTGACGACGAGCGAGATAATTTGGTTGGCGGAATAGTCTCGCTCTTACTTCGATTAGACTACACTAGTGGTGCCGTTAACCACACGCTTAGCATGGCGATGGACAGAGGGGACATTATTCAGCTAAAAGATGCATGTGAGGTTGCTCTGCGGAAGGCAGATCGCGCGCATGGGTTTCTGACTGACTCGTGCAACCTCAATTCGTTTGTCATAGGCGAGGAGCTTGAGAAAAATGACTAGCACCCTTGCCGTTCATGGAGGTCTATCGGAACTTTCAGAAATTCCCGAGGAAGAACGGGACGGCTTGTTATTCACAGATAGCGATGCCAGAAACTTGCCAAATATTGGGTACGAGAAGATATTTCTACAGGATGGCTATAGACCAGGCAGCGCTTGGCACATCAGCGATGTTGAGTATATTTCTGACCTGACGGTTAGAGCACGCCTTCAGCAAGAAATATACTGGTCCCGCCTTTCGCACTTGCATAGGGACACGGATATAGTCCTTGAGAATCGTCCTCCACGGTATCAGCTTGTACTTTTTATTGCCCGCGTCGCTGTCAGCATAATTCATGGCTTGAGCTATGTTGGAACCGTCTGGGGTGGGTTTTGGCTTTATGGCGCACTAGAGAGTCGCCAGATTGAATTTTATATGCCGGCACTTTTGCTAATAGTGTTTAGCATTGTATTAAATTTAACTAGTGCGAAAATATTGCATTCCCCAGGATTAGGAAAACTGAAGCGTTTTTCGGTGTCAAAAGGTGGTCATTTTGCCGCTATCAATCGCTAATATTTCTATGTGGGCCTTCGCAGCAGCGCTGCTTATCGCTCTAGGAATTTATTATCTGATACCTGAATATGTGATTGGATTTATTGATTTTTTTCCGATTAAATTCTTTCTTTTTCTTTTTGTTATTGGATTGTTGGCAAATCTCTTTGCATTAATATTTATATTTTACTACGTGCCTACTGTCGAAAGAATGCTAGCAATCAGCTGGCGTTTCTCCCTGCTTCTGGGCGGAAGCTGCACTGGAGCAGATATATTTAGCCTCCCAATGATTGAGGCGCAGGCAGACACTGGACGAATTATCTTCAAGACATACCCCTCTAGCGGCCCCACCTACATTCCATTAGGCATCACCCTCACGGCAGTTTTCCTGATGGCCGGCCTCTACATATTGCATAATTTTATTAGTAGAGTTCGGTGATCAGCCATACGTTATTTCAGCAATGTGTCTCGTGACACTCACTTTACGCTTTGTATTTATGCGTGGACGGACGCAAGCCCATCGGCCGCAAGCCCAAGGGCCACGACTTCATCATCGACCGCCGCCACTCCGGCCCGGCCGTCGCCCGCCACATGAGCGTCACCGGCGGCTGACCGGCCGCTCAGGGCGCGGGTGGGTTCCGGCTCCGTCCCGCCGCGAGCGGTCCGGTCCGGAAGGACGAATCGGAGGGGACCTTCCCCCGCATCGTCACTCCGGACGGACGAGCCGCACCGGCGCGGCCGATCCGGAACCCACAGGTCGCTGAAATCGCTAGTGGATGTCGATGCGGTGCGCCCAGGTCTTGCCGTCGCTGACGGTGATCTGGGTGAAGCCCAGCAGCTTCAGCAGGTCGAGGAAGGTGTATTGTGACTGCGGGTCGAGGTCGCGGAACACCGCCGTGGTGCGGGCCGTGGCGGTCAGCATGGCCAGCACCGCGCGGGCCCGGTACAGGGTATCGAGCGGGCCGTTCTGCAGGCCGACCAGGATCAGCTTCTCGGCGTCGGTGCCCTTGGCGAACATCGCGGTGATCGGGGCGTAGGGCCGCTCGGTCTGCCCGGCGGTCACGCCGGTGACGAAGCCGATCCGGCGGGTCCGGTCGGAATCCGGCAGGGTGTTGATCCGCGAGTGGTACATCTCGTTCGAGGTCACCTCGGGATAGTAGTAGCCCTCGTGCCGGTCCTGGGCCCGCGCGGGCGCCGCCAGCAGTATCGGCAGCAGCAGAACCGCCGCCAGCACCGCCAGGAATCCCCGGATCCGCCCCCGACCGCCTATCCCCTGCCCGCATTCTCCGCGCATGAACTCGTCTCCCTTCGTCATCGGGCGCTTTGGCGCCGGCGGCATCATCGCCTATCTTGCCGGCCGGCGCGATGCGGCGCCGCTACCGGGACGGCTGTTGCCGCGGAGGAACACGCGTGACCGAGATGAGACTCGCCTTCGTGTCGGCCTCCACGGACGAAGCCTCCGAGGCCCGCGACACCCTGGTGGCGCGCTACGGCGAGGTGCCGGCCGACCAGGCCGAGGTGGTGGTGGCGCTCGGCGGCGACGGCCACATGCTGGAGACCCTGCGCGGCGCGATCGGCAGCGGCAAGCCGATCTACGGCATGAACCGCGGTACCGTCGGCTTCCTGATGAACGCCTTCGAGCCGGACGACCTGCCGGCGCGCATCCGCGGCGCCCAGCCGGTGACCCTGTACCCGTTGCGGATGCGGGCCACCTGCCGCGACGGCAGCGTGACCGAGGGCCTGGCGATCAACGAGGTGTCGCTGTTCCGGTCGTCGGCGCAGGCCGCCAAGATCCGGGTCCATGTCGACGGCGTGATTCGGATGGAGGAGCTGGTGTGCGACGGCGTGCTGGTCTCCACCCCGGCCGGGTCGACCGCCTACAACCTGTCGGCCCACGGCCCGATCATCCCGCTCGGCGCCGACATCCTGGCGCTGACGCCGATCAGCGCGTTCCGGCCGCGGCGCTGGCGCGGCGCCCTGCTGCCGCATTCCGCGCGCATCCTGTTCGAGACCATCCGCCCGGAGAAGCGGCCGGTGAACGCGGTCGCCGACGTGATGGAGGTCAAGGACGTGGTCGCGGTCGAGGTCTGGGAGGACCGCTCGGTCAAGCTGACCGTCCTGTACGATCCCGAGCACAACCTCGAGGAACGGGTCCTCATGGAACAGTTCGCGCCCTGAACGGAGAGAGTGACGTGACCACCACGACCTGCGACGTGCTGATCGTCGGCGGCGGCATGGCCGGCGCCTCCTGCGGATACTTCCTGGCCGACGACGCCCGGGTGGTGCTGCTGGAGCGCGAGGAGCAGCCGGGTTACCACACCACCGGCCGGTCGGCGGCGCTGTTCTACGAGAGCTACGGCAACGCGACGATCCGCCGGATCACCCGCGCCACCCGGCCGTTCCTCGAAACCCCGCCGGACGGCTTCGCGGCCGGCCCGATCCTGAGCCCGCGCGGCATGCTGACGATCGCCACCGAGGAGCTGGTCGGGCGGCTCGACGCCCAGGCGGCCCAGGAGGCCGGTCCGCGCACCGAGCCGGTCGAGGGCGAGGCGCTGTTCGCGCTGGCGCCGTTCCTGCGCCGCGACCGCATCGTCAAGGGCGTGTACGAGCCCGACGCCATGGACATCGACGTCAATGCCCTACTGCAGGGCTTCCTGCGCGGCCTGCGGGCCAGGGGCGGAAGCGTCGTGACCGACGCCGAGGTGTCGTCGCTTACCCGCGCCGGCGGGGTGTGGCGGGCCGAGACCCGGGCCGGCCGCTTCGAGGCCCCGGTGGTGATCAACGCCGCCGGCGCCTGGTGCGACGCGCTGGCCGACATGGCCGGCGTCCCGCCGGTCGGCCTGGTCCCGAAGCGGCGCACCGCCTTCACCTTCGACCCGCCGGCCGGCGCCGACGTCGCGCGCTGGCCGGGCGTCGATCTGGTCGACGAGAGCTGGTACGTGATCGCGAGCGGTGGCCGCGTGCTCGGCAGCCCGGCCGACGAGACCCCGTCGGAGCCGTGCGACGCCCAGCCGGACGAGTACGACGTGGCCGTTGCCGTCGACCGCATCATGACCGACACCACCTTCGAGATCCGCCGGCTGGCCTCGCGCTGGGCCGGGCTGCGCAGCTTCGTCGCCGACAAGTCGCCGGTGGTCGGCTTCGACCCCTCGACCGACGGCTTCCTGTGGCTGGCCGGCCAGGGCGGCTACGGCATCCAGACCTCGGCCGGCATGGGCCGGCTCAGCGCGGCGATGGCGACGGGCCGGGGAGTCCCGGACGACATGACCGCGCTCGGCCTCACCGCCGCCGACCTGGCACCGGACCGTCCGGCCCTGACGACCGGAAAGCAGGCGAAATAAGTCGGTGCCCTGCGTGCTCTGAAATGACTGGAAGCAGAGTCACGTTCGTACTATAGAACGCATGTTCTGTATTTCGAACAACGAGGGCACGCTCAGATGGCCGAACCGACGCCGATCCGCCCCGCCGGCGCCGAGCCCCACGCGGCGGGCAGCATTGCGAAGCCGCGCTTTGACAGCGCCGCAGCTGACCCTTATCTAGCGGCGCGAAGCAACCACTTCGTATCGGACGCCGCCATGAACCATCTCGACGCCCTGGAGGCGCAGAGCGTCTACATCCTGCGCGAGGCGTTCAACAAGTTCGACCGGCTCGGCATGCTGTGGTCGCTCGGCAAGGACTCCAACGTCATGCTGTGGCTGGCCAAGAAGGCGTTCTTCGGCCACATCCCGTTTCCGGCGATGTTCTGCGACACCGGCAAGAAGTTCCCGGAGATGTACGCCTTCCAGGAGCGCTACGCGGTCGAATGGGGGCTCAACTTCGTCCGGCGCGACTGCCCGCCGATCGAGGAGATCGACCCGACCCTGCCGCCGGCGGCGCGCTCGGCGGCGCGCAAGACCGAGGCCCTGAAGCGGCTGATCGCCGAGCTCGACCTGCAGGCCGTGATCGCCGGCATCCGCCGGGACGAGGAGGCGACCCGCGCCAAGGAGCGGGTGTTCAGCCCGCGCGGCGAGAACGCCGAATGGGACTTCCGCGACCAGCCGCCGGAATTCTGGGACCAGTTCAAGACCGACTTCGCGCCGGGAACCCACATCCGCGTGCATCCGTTGCTGCACTGGACCGAGCTCGACATCTGGCTCTACATCCAGCGTGAGGGGATCCCCCTGGTGCCGCTTTATTTCTCCCGGGACGGCAAGCGCTACCGCTCGCTCGGCGACATGGACATCACCAACCCGATCAAGAGCGACGCCGACACCGTCGAGAAGATCATCGCCGAGCTGAGGGTCACCAAGGTGGCCGAGCGCAGCGGCCGGGCGATGGATCACGAGAGCGAGGACGCCTTCGAGCGGCTGCGCTCCGCCGGATACATGTGAGAGGATTCCCGCAGTGAGCACAGCCCTCTCGTCGGCGCCGGACGCGCGCCCCCACGTCGACATCGCGCCGATGAAGCTGGTCATCGTCGGCCATGTCGACCACGGCAAGTCGACCCTGATCGGCCGCCTGCTGCACGACACCGGCTCCCTGCCCGAGGGCAAGGTCGAGGCGGTTCGGGCGATGTCCGAGCGCCGCGGCATGCCGATGGAATGGGCGTTCGTGCTGGACGCCCTGCAGGCCGAGCGCGACCAGGGCATCACCATCGACACCACCCAGATCTTCTTCAAGACCGAGCGCCGGCCCTACGTCATCATCGACGCGCCGGGCCACAAGGAATTCCTGAAGAACATGGTGTCGGGCGCGGCCTCGGCCGACGCCGCGATTCTGGTGGTCGACGCCAAGGACGGCGTGCAGGAACAGACCCGCCGGCACGGCTACATCCTGCACCTGCTCGGCCTCGACCGGGTGGTGGTCGCGGTCAACAAGATGGACCTGGTCGACCACGACGAGGCCCGCTTCCGTCAGGTGGCCGAGGACGTCCGGCACTATCTGGCCGGTATGGGCATCGTCCCGGCCCACATCCTGCCGGTCTCGGCCCGCCACGGCGACGGGCTGGCGACGCTGTCCGACCGCATGCCGTGGTTCGAGGGCCCGAGCCTGCTGCAGGCGCTCGACGAACTGCAGGCCAAGCCGCTGCCGGTGGAGCTGCCGCTGCGCTTCCCGATCCAGGACGTCTACAAGTTCGACGAGCGCCGGATCCTGGCCGGGCGCATCGAGAGCGGCCGGATCGCGGTCGGCGACACCCTGCTGTTCAACCCGACCAACACCACCGCCCGCGTCAGGTCGATCGAGGCCTGGGCGGTCGACGGTCCGGTGATGTCGGCCTCGGCCGGCCAGTCGATCGGCATTACGCTCGACGACCAGTTGTTCGTGGAACGCGGCCACGTCGCCTCGCACCGGGCCGAGCCGCCGGTCGAGACCAACGTGTTCCGGGCCCGGATCTTCTGGCTTGGCCGGGCGCCGCTGGAGACCGGCCGGCGCTACAAGCTGAAGCTCGCGACCATGGAGCACACGGTCGAGGTGCAGGCGATCGAGCGGGTGATCGACGTCGCCGACCTGTCGCAGCGGCCGGCCGACCGGATCGAGCGCAACGAGGTCGGCGAGATCATCCTGCGGGCCCGCGCCAAGCTGGCGGTCGACCCGTTCGTCGACAACCCGCGGCTCGGCCGGTTCGTGCTGATCGACGGCTACGACATGGCCGGCGGCGGCCTGGTGTCGATGGACGGCTTCCCGGACCAGCGCGCCCGCAACGAGCCGACCTCGCAGAACATCACCGCGGTCGAACACCGGGTCACCACCAACGCGCGCTGGCAGGCCAACGGCCACAAGAGCGGCGTGCTGTGGCTGACCGGCCTGTCGGGTGCCGGCAAGTCGACCCTGGCGGTCGAGCTGGAGCAGGCGCTGTTCCGCAAGGGCTGGCAGGCCTACGTGCTGGACGGCGACAACATCCGCTTCGGCCTGTCGGCCGACTTGGGCTTCGCGCCCGAGGATCGGGCCGAGAATATCCGCCGGGTCGGCGAGGTGGCGGCGCTGTTCGCGCGCGCCGGCACCCTGGTGATCACGGCCTTCATCTCGCCCTACCGCGAGGACCGCGACCGGGCACGGTCGGTGGCCCCGGAGCTGTTCCACGAGGTCTACGTCAAGGCCGACCTGGAAGTCTGCGAGACCCGCGACCCGAAGGGCCTGTACAAGAAGGCGCGCAAGGGCGAGATCTCCGAGTTCACGGGCATCTCGGCACCCTATGAGGCGCCGGTCTCGGCCGAGCTGGAGGTCGACACCGGCAGCCTGTCGCTGGCCGAGTCGGTCGAGCGGCTGCTGGGCTATGTCGAGGCGAATTTCGGGCTGAACGGCCGGGAGTGACACGACGCCCATGACGGTGGAGCTCGTCCTCACCACCCTCGCCGAGGAGGCCGATCCGGCGTTCGCGGCGGCCCGCGAGCGGGTCCTGGACTGGCTCGACGATCACGGTCGCGCCGCCGGCGTCGTCTTCGAGGCCCGGCCGCTCGCCATCACGGCCAGCCTGGGCGACCGGCCGGCCGGCGGGCTGATCGGCTCGACCAACCTGGGCTGGCTGCATGTCAACCTGCTGGCGGTCGCACCCGAGGCCCGGCGCGCCGGCGTCGGCCGCGCGCTGCTGGCGGCGGCCGAGGACCTGGCCCGCGGGCGCGGCTGCCACGGCGCCTGGCTCGACACCTACGATCACCAGGGGCCGGACTACTACCCGCGCCTGGGCTGGGAGATGTTCGGCGAGTTGCCGGACTTCCCGAAGGGCGGCTGCCGCCGGTTCTACCGCAAGGCGCTGTAGGCCGTCACACCGTCAGCACGATCTTGCCGGTCACCCGCCGCTCGGCCAGGGCGTGCAGCGCCTCCTTGGCCCGCTCCAGCGGGTAGGTGGCGCTGATCAGCGGCTTGATCCTGCCGGCGGCGTGCAGCTCGAACAGCGCCCGGAAGTTCTCGGCGTCCAGCTCGGGCTCGGTGCGGCGGAACTGCCCCCAGAACACGCCGACCACCGCGCAGCCCTTCAGCAGGGTCAGGTTGGCCGGCACCTTCGGGATCTCGCCGCTGGCGAAGCCGACCACCAGGTAGCGGCCGTTCCAGGCCATCGAGCGCAGCGACGGCTCGAACAGCGCGCCGCCGACCGGGTCGTAGACCACGTCGATGCCGCGGCCGCCGGTCAGTTCCTTGAGCCGGTCGCGGTAGCCGTCCTCGCTGTAGTTCACCAGGTCGTCGGCACCCTCGGCCTTGGCGACCGCCAGCTTCTCCGGCGTGCTGGCGGCGGCGATCACGCGGGCGCCCAGGGCCTTGGCGATCTGGATCGCGGCGATGCCGACGCCGCCGGCCGCGCCCAGCACCAGCAGGGTCTCGCCCGGCCGGATCGCGGCGCGCTGCACCAGCGCGTGGTAGGAGGTTCCGTAGGTCAGCGCGAAGCCGGCGGCGGTCACCTCGTCCATGCTGTCGGGCCGGCGCAGCAGCCGGTCCGCGGCGATCACGAGCTCCTCGGAGAATCCGCCCCAGAGCGTGGTGGCGATCACCGGGTCGCCGACCGTCCAGCCGGTGACGTCCGGACCGAGGGCGGCGATCGTGCCCGACACCTCGCCGCCGGGCGCGAAGGGCGGCTCCGGCTTGAACTGGTACTTGCCCTGGACGATCAGCACGTCCGGGAAGTTCACGCCGCAGGCCGCGACCCGCAGCAGCACCTCGCCGGGGCCGGGAACCGGTGTCGCCACCTCCTCCAGCACGAGATCGTCGACCGGCCCGAAGGCCCGGCAGTTCATCGCCCGCATGGTGTTCCCCGTGTCGCCGTTCGGTACCCGGTCCCGCTCAACCCCGGATCGGGACGACACGATAGGCGCAGCGGCGGGCGCCGGCCAACACGTGATCGGTGCGCTCGACCTCGGCCGCGCCGCCCAGCACGTCCCGGAAGATCGCCAGCTCCGAGCGGCAGAGCTTCTGGCAGGTGGCGGCGGCGGCGCAGATCGGGCAGTGGTTCTCGACCAGGGTCAGGCTGCCGTCGTCCTCGCGCCACCACTCGGCCATGTAGCCCTCGCGGTCGCGCAGCTCGGCGAGCGCCCTGACCTTGCCCTCGACCGTGCCGGCCCGCCCGGTCTCGGCCCGATAGGCGTCGCGCTGCGCCGCCTCGCGCCGGGCGATCAGCCGGTCCAGCCCGGCGTCGCCGAATTCGGCCCTGACCGCCTCCAGCAGCCCGACGGTCAGCTCGGCATGCCGGTCCGGGAACCGGGCGTGCCCGGTCTCGGTCAGGCGCCACAGCCGCTTCGGCCGGCCCCTGCCCTCGCGCCGGTCCTCGTAGGTGACGAGACCATCCGCCTCGGCCTTGACCAGCAGCTGGCGCACCGCCTCGGACGTCACGCCGAAGGCGGCGCCGAGCTCGGCGATGGCCTGCGGTCCCCGGGTCTTCAGCCGGAACAGAATCCGGTCGGCAGTCGTATCGGCCAACGGCACCTCCTGATCGCCCGCTTCTTATACCAAGAAAAGTCTTGTGGAACCAGAGCGTCGCGACCACGATCCCCCGAACCAGAACGCACCTGGAAACTCGGGAGGAAGTCGGGATGACCGGCGCGGAGACGGGCGAGGCGCAAGGCGGAGCCGGACAGCCGCCATTGAACTGGCGCCAGCTGTTCGGACCCGGATACCTGCTGCCGACCGTCACCCTCGGCCTCAGCATCATCCTCTATGCGATCAACTTCTTCGTGTTCGCCAGCCTGGCCCCCTCGGTGGTGGCCGACCTGGGCGAGCTCGAGCGACTGCACTGGGCGACCACGCTGTACGTGGTGGCCTCGATCGTCAGCTCGGCCGCCGCCGGCCAGCTGCGCAGCCGGTTCGGCGCCCGCCGCGCCATGTGCGGGGCAGTGATCGCCTTCGCCGTCGGCGCCGCCGGGGTCGGCGTCGCCCCCGACATGACCACCGTGCTGGTCGGGCGCACCGTCCAGGGCCTCGGCTCGGGGCTGCTGATGGCCGGCGCCCACGGCCTGGTGCGCGACCTGTACCCGCCGTCCAGCTGGGCGCGGATGTTCGCGGTGATCTCCGGCATGTGGGGGATCGCCGCCCTGACCGGGCCGTTGATCGGCGGGATCTTCGCGGAGCTCGGCCAGTGGCGCTGGGGCTTCCTCGCCATGCTGCCGTTCAGCGCGGTCCTGTTCGCCGCCACGCTCCGGACCGTGGCCGACAAGGGCAGGGGCGGGTCCGGCGGCACCCTGGCCCCGGTGCTGCGGCTCACCCTGATCGGCGCGGCGGCCATGGCGATCGGCGCTTCCGGCAGCGGCGACGACGGCCGGACGGCGCTGGTGGTGGCCCTGGCCGCCCTGCTGCTGCTGGCGGCGATCCTGTGGGAGCGGCGCTCGGCCGACCCGCTGTTCCCGCACGGCATGTTCCGTCCGACCACAGTGCTCGGCGGCGGCGTGACCTTCGTGTTCTTCGTTTCGTTCGGCACCTCGGTCACGGCGATCTACGCGCCGTATTTCCTGACCGCGCTGCACGGCGTGCCGCCGCTGGCCACCGGCTACGTGGTCACCGCCCAGTCGATGTCCTGGACGATCGCCGCCCTGGTGGTCGCCGGCTATGTCGGCGCCCGGGCCAGCGCGGTGACCGCCGGCGGCCCGGTGCTGAGCGGCGCCGGGGTTCTGGGATGCGCGCTGTTCGTACCGCAGGGCCCGCTGCCGGCCGCAATCGGGGCGATCGTGCTGATCGGCTTCGGCATCGGCATGGCCTGGAGCCATGTCGCCCAACGGATCTTCGAGGACGCCGGCGAGGCCGACCGCGACCGGGTCACCAGCGTGATCCCGACCACCCAGGCCCTCGGCATCGCCTTCGGCTCGGCGACCGCCGGAATCGTCGCCGACCGCGCCGGCCTCGTCGGCACCCCGCCGCCGGCGGCGATCGCCGAGGCGGCGCGGCTGGTCTACTACGCCCTGCTGCCGGCGCTCGCCCTGGCCTTCGCCGGGGCGCTGCGGAACGGGTATGGGGGCCCTTCGAGGCCCGCACCGCGGGCGCCTCAGGATGAGGGATAATGATCCGGCATCACAGAGTTTTGCCTCATCATCCTGAGGTGTCGGCCGCAGGCCGGCCACGAAGGATCATCCCCTCAAGCGTCTCCAGCCGGTCGGCCTCGGCGGCCGGCTTGTCCCAGCGGATCCGGGCGATGCGCGGGAACCGCATGGCGACGCCGGACTTGTGGCGCGGCGAACGGTGGATGCTGTCGAACGCCACCTCGAACACCAACGCATGGGTCACCTCGCGCACCGGGCCGAAGCGGTTGACGGTGTGGTCGCGCACCCATTTGTCGAGCAGCTTCAGCTCGTCGTCGGTGAAGCCGAAATACGCCTTGCCGACCGGCACCAGCTCGGGCGTGCCGGTCTCCGGGTGGTCGCGCCAGGCGCCGAAGGTGTAGTCGGAATAGAACGAGCTGCGCCTGCCATGGCCGCGCTGGGCGTACATCAGCACGGCGTCGACCGTCAGCGGGCCGCGCTTCCACTTGTACCACAGCCCCTTGGGCCGGCCGGCGACGTAGGGCGCGTCCCGGCGCTTCAGCATCAGGCCCTCGGTCGCGCCGTCGCGCGCGCCGGCGCGCAGGCGTTCCAGTTCGTCGCGGCCGGCGAAGTCGACGACCGGCGACAGGTCCATGCGGCTCGGCAGCTCGCGCCGGAAGAACGCCTCCAGCCGGCCCCGGCGCTCCAGCATCGACAGCGCCCGCAGGTCCTCGGCACCGTCGAACAGGATGTCGTACAGCCGCACGAAGGCCGGGTGCCGGCGCAGCATCGCGGCGGTGACGGTCTTGCGGTTCAGGCGCTGCTGCAGTTCGTTGAACGGCCGCACCTCGCCGTCGACCACCACCAGCAGTTCGCCATCCAGCACAGCCTCGAAGCCGACGTGGTCGAGGACGTCCGGGAACGCCGCGCCGATGTCGTCGCCGGTGCGCGAATACAGCCGCCTCTCGCCGCCGCGCGACACCACCTGCACCCGGATGCCGTCCCATTTCCACTCGGCCAGGAAGGTGTCGAAATCCAGCGCCTCGACCTCGTCGTCCTCCAGCGGATGCGCCAGCATCGGGGGCCGGAACACCGGCTTGTCCTCCAGATCCGGGCGCACGCCCTTGCCGTCCAGCCAAGCGAACAGCTCGCCGTAGGGCGCCTCAAGGCCGTGCCAGACCTCCTCGATCGCGGTCGCCTCGACCCCGCCGTATTCGGCCAGCGCCACCTTTGCCAGCCGCGCCGACACCCCGACCCGCAGGCCGCCGGTGATCAGCTTCAGCAGCGCCCAGCGGCCGGTGGCGTCGAGCGGGTCGAGCCACTCCTCGATGACATCCGGGGCGTCGGCGCGGGCGGTCGTGCGCAGTCGCTCCACCACCTCGCCCAGGGTCGGCCAGGCCCGGTTGCTGCGGCGCTCCGGCCAGATCAGCGCGGTGGTCTCGGCCAGATCGCCGACATAGTCGTAGGACCACTGGAACAGCACCGGGTCGACCCGCCGCATGGCGAGGTCGCGGATCGCGCCGGCCTTCACGCCGGGAAAGGCCAGCCCGCCGGTCAGCGCGGCCAGCGCCCAGCCGCGGTCCGGGTCGGGTGCATGGCGGAAGTAGTCGACGATCAGCGCCAGCTTGGTGTTGCGCGACGGCGTGTAGATCAGCCGGTCGAGGAGCTGGGAGAACGGCGTCACGACCCGCCCTCGTCCTCGTAGCCGACCAGGGCCAGCGCCCGGGCCCGGTAGCCGCGCGCCGAGGCCGCATGCATCAGCGCCTCCTCGCGGCCGTGGGTGATCCAGATCTCCGGGGCGCCGACGTCGTCGAAGGTCTGCAGGAGTTCGTCCCAGTCGGCATGGTCGGAGATCACCAGCGGCAGCTCGACGCCGCCCTGCCTTGCGCGCTGGCGGACCCGCATCCAGCCGGACGCCATGCAGACCACCGGGTCCGGCAGCCGGCGCGCCCAGCGGTCGATGATCGCCGACGGCGGCGCCAGCACGATGCCGCCCTTGAACTCGTCCCTGGGGGTGCCCTTGGCGCCGGCGGTGGCCGGGCGCAGGTCGCCGAGACTTACCCCGTGCGCCTCGTACAGCGCGCACATCGGCAGCAGCGCACCGTGGGCATGGATCGGCCGGTCCCAGCCGGCCTCGCGCAGCAGGCCGATGATCCGCTGCGCCTTGCCGAGGGAGTACACTCCGACCACGTGGCAGCGCTCCGGGAACAGCCGCACGCTGTCCAGCAGCCTGGCGATCTCGGCGCGGTCGTCGGGGTGGCGGAACACCGGCAGGCCGAAGGTCGCCTCGGTCACGAACACGTCGCAGGGCACCGGCACGAATGCGGCGCAGGTCGGGTCGGCCCGGCGCTTGTAGTCGCCGGACACCACGATACGCGAACCCTCGTACTCGACGCAGACCTGGGCGCTGCCCAGCACATGGCCGGCCGGGTGCAGCGACACCGCGACGTCGCCGACCCGCACCACCTCGCCATAGGCCAGCGCCCGGGTCGCCTGGTCCGGCTGGTCGCCCAGGCGGTGCGCCATGATCGCCAGGGTCTCGACTGTGGCCATGACGGCGCGGTGGCCGGCCCGCGCATGGTCCGAGTGCCCGTGGGTGATCACCGCCCGGTCGACGGCACGCAGCGGGTCGACGTAGAAGCCGCCGGGCACGACATACAGTCCCTGCGGCCGCACCTCGACCCAGGTCTCGGGATGGGGGGCGGTCATGGAGCGGAACAGTCGGGCGGCAGGGCCCGAGCGTCAATGTTCAGCGGTCGGGTGCCCTCGGTCCAACGTCCCGCCCGACACTTCCGCAGCCGCCGGGTCTAGCGGCCGAGATGCCGGTATCGGCATCGGCGGCACCGGGTTCGTGCCTGCGGTCTCGCGAATCCAGTCCCCGACCTGCTCTGCCAAGGCGTCGCGGTCGGCGAGCGACCCTACATATTCCGACAGTCGATCGAACCGCGACTTGGCTGCCAGGTAAGCCAGGTGGTCCGGGACATTCAGCCGCAACAGCATCTTGCGGTCGGCTTTCGCCAGACCGGTACGGTCGAACGTGTACCCACCCTGATTGTGGTGACCGACCTGCAGCCGCGGCAGGCCGAGCAACGCCTTGAGGATCTCGATCGATTCCTCGAAACGCTCGTAGAGCCCGGTGAAGAATATGCCGGACTCGAGATTGCTCGTTGCCTCCTCTGACAGACCCGGCGGGCTGGAGACCATGCAGGTCGGATCGTCATGCAGGAAACGGCCTGTGAGGATCTTGGCCTGCTCGTTATAGACGTCGACCCGTTCCTGGTTGGACAGGTGGGTGTAGAAATCGACAAAGGAGAGCAGTTTGCCGTTCACCGTCAGCCGGTTGGGCCGGGACCGCCGATAGTTCTGGTACAGCGACTGCAGGCGCGACACCGGTTCCCGCAGGAAGGCCACATAGAGGGTTCTGCCGCCCAATCTCCTGTGGATGCCGTAATTCAAGTGGCCGATTACCAGTTCGGTGCCGGTGAGGCCGCTGGCCGGGTTGCGGATGTGACCGAGCTTGTCGCCGTAACCCGGGTCGGTCAGGTCCTCCAACAGCGCTTCATGGCTCGAAAACCCACGCTTGGCGCGAACGTAGTTGTGCGGGTAGCAGTTCCGGACCGCGGTGACGAGGCTGGTGCCGGCATTCTTGGGGATGTGGAAGATGCAGACCCGGTCGATGCCCGGCAGGTGGAAAATCTCGTCGTGCATCGGCAGAAATCTCGCGAGCAGCGCCTGTCACTACCACAGGTACGATGTTCGCGACCGTAGTTTCACCACCCTGACATGTCCAGGCCTCGCAACCGCCCTCACACGTTGTCGAGCCGCGCCTTCCGCCCGAGATAGCCGCCGTGGTGGCGCACGCCGTAGGCCTCGCGGGTGACGCCCTTGCGCTCCATCAGGGTTAGGGTCAGGGCGTCGGCGATCGCGCTCATGGCGGCGATGCTGGCGGTCGGGGTCAGGCCGAGCGGGCACGGCTCCTCGATCACGCCCATGTCGAGCACGATGTCGGCCAGGTCGCGCAGGCCCGAGTCGGGATGCGAGGTGATGCCGATCACCCGGCCCGTCGGGTTCAGGTGCTTGGCCATCTCGATGCATTCCAGCACCTCGCGGGTCTTGCCGGAGGTCGAGAACGCGATCAGGCAGTCGCCGGTGTCGATATGGCCGAGGTCGCCATGGGCCGCCTCGCTCGGATGGATGTAGAAAGCCGGGGTCGCGGTGGAGGCTAGGGTCGCGGCGAACCGGCGAGCGACGAAGCCGGCCTTGCCCATGCCGACGGTGATGATCTTGCCGGGGCAGCCCTCCATCGCCACCAGCGCCCTCTCGAAGGTGTCGTCCACCCGGATCGAGCGGATGGCCTCGGCTTCGGCATGCAGGATGGCCCGGATGCGGGCGGCGATGTCCATGGGATCGGCTCCGACGGTTTGCCGGTCGGCTTTAGGCGCAACCCGACGGCGAGGCAAGGGTCACGGTGCCGCGTCCACCGGGCCAAAATTATGTCAATATATTGGCGCAATATCGCAACCGAAGCTATGGTCGCCGGACCGACAAGCCATGCGGGGTGCCTTCGATGCCGTCGCCGTTTCCGCTGATCGCCAGCCCCATCCGGGTCGACGGGGTCGATCTGCGCAACCGCATCGTGATGGGGTCGATGCATACCGGCCTGGAGCCCGAGCCGGAGCGGTTCGACGCGCTGGCGCGGTTCTACGGCGACCGCGCCCGTGGCGGGGCGGGGCTGATCGTCACCGGCGGCTTCGCGCCGAACCGGGCCGCCCGGGTCAAAGACCACCCGAGCCTGTTCGACAGCAGGGCGGCGATCGCGCCGCACCGCCGGATCACCGACGCGGTGCATGGGCATGGCGGGCGGATCGTCGTCCAACTGCTGCATGCCGGGCGCTACGGCTACCACGACGAGATCGTCGCGCCCTCGCCGGTCCAGGCCCCGATCAACCGGTACCTGCCGGCCGAGATGACCGACGCACAGATCCGGCAGACCATCGGCGACTACGCCGCGTCGGCCGCGCTGGCGCTGGAGGCCGGCTATGACGGCGTCGAGATTATGGGCTCCGAGGGCTATCTGATCAGCGAGTTCCTGGCGACCCGCACCAACCATCGTACCGACGACTGGGGCGGCAGCCTGCAGGGCCGCGCCCGCTTCGCGATCGAGGTGACCGCGGCGGTGCGCCGGGCGCTCGGCCCCGACCCGATCATCAGCTACCGGATCTCGGCCGCCGACCTCATCGAGGGCGGCCTCGACAACGACGAGACGCAGTGGCTGGCGCGCGCGGTCGAGGCGGCCGGCGCCGGCTGCCTGATGACCGGCATCGGCTGGCACGAGTCCAAGGTGCCGACCATCGCCGGCGCGGTGCCGCACGCGGCCTTCGCCGGAGCCACCGCCCGGCTCAAGGCGGCGGTCTCGATCCCGGTGATCGCCAGCAACCGCATCAACCTGCCGGAGACCGCGGAACGGGTGCTGCGAGACGGCCAGGCCGACATGGTCTCGATGGCGCGGCCGTTCCTGGCCGACGCCGAGATCGTCGACAAGGCGCTCGGCGGCCGGGCCGGGCAGATCAACCTCTGCATCGCCTGCAACCAGGCCTGCCTCGACCACTATTTCCTGGACCAGACGGTGACCTGCCTGGTCAACCCCTGGGCGGTGCGGGAGCTCGAGCGCGACGAGGCGCCGGCGGCGAGGCCGAAACGGATCGCCGTGGTCGGCGCCGGCGTCGCGGGGATCGCCTGCGCCCTGGAGGCGGCCCGCCGCAGCCACCGGGTCACACTGTACGACGCCGCCGAGCGCCCCGGCGGGCAGCTGCGGCTGGCGGCGGTGGTTCCGGGCAAGGAGGACTACGGCCGGGCGATCGACAACTTCGAGAACCAGCTCGCGGCGGCCGGCGTCGAGACGGTGTACGGCACGGCGGTCGACGCGGCGACGCTGGCCGGCGCCGGCTACGACGAGATCGTGCTGTCGACCGGCGTGCTGCCGCGCGCGCTGGACATTCCCGGCGGCGACGATCCGCGGGTGGTCGGCTACACCGAGATCCTGACCGGCCGGGCGACCGCCGGAGAAGCCGTGCTGGTGATCGGCGGCGGCGGCATCGGCCACGACGTGGCGCTGTTCCTGGCGCACCCGGACCCGGGCGACCTCCCGGCCCTGGCGGCGTTCGAGGCGCATTGGGGGATCGCCGGAACGGCCCGGCACCGGCCGGCGGCGCGCCGGGTCACCATGCTGAAGCGCTCGCCCGGTGGCTTCGGACGGACGCTCGGCAAGAGCACCGGCTGGATCCTGCGCCAGGAGCTGCGGGATTTCGGCGTGCGGCAGATCGCCGGGGTCCGATACCTGGAGATCGACGCCGCCGGGCTGCATGTCGAGACCGACGGCGGCCGCGAGATCCTGGCGGCCGACACCATCGTGGTATGCGCCGGGCAGGAGTCGAACGCCGCGCTCGCCACGGAGCTGGCCGCGCGGGGCCGCCCGGTCCACGTGATCGGCGGCGCCCGGCTCGCCGGCGAACTCGACGCCAAGCGGGCGATCGACGAGGGTGCGCGGCTCGGCAACCGGCTCTGAGGGGCCGCGGCGCCGGCCTCAGCCGACGGCGTCCCCGGAACCGTTGTCGCCCATCGCCTTCAGGTTGGACTGCAGCCGGTCGAGCAGGCGCGACAGCGACTGCTTTTCCTCCTGGCTCACATCCAGCGTTGCCGACCGGTAGAACTCGCCGATCCGGCGCTCCAGGTTGCCCCAGAACGAGCGGCCCTTGGGGGTGATCCGGACGATCCGGGCGCGACGGTCGGTCGGGCCGACCGCCCGCTCGACATAGCCCTCGCGCTCCAGCCGCTTGAGCACGCCGTCCAGGTTCTGGCGGCTGACCATGAGGTATTCCGCGAGATCGCCGAGCGCGATTCCGGATACCGAACGCTCGGCCGACAGTGCCCCCAGCACGGCCCACTGGACCGCCGTCACCCCGAGGAAGCTCGCCGATCGGGTCTGCAGCGTGTTCCCCAGCTGGAACAGCCGGAAGAAGATCCGGTTGCTGACCCCGTACTCGCCCGGCGCCTGCGTCACGGCGGTCCCTCGGGTTCCGCGAGCCCGGCGCCGCTCGTCATGCGAGCGTGACCGAGGCCTCGCCGAGGCCCTCGAACCGCACCGCGACGGTCGACGGCCGGTCGATCCACACGGTCTTGACCACGCTGCCCAGCATCACGAACTCGCCGGCCCTGAGCGGCGTGCCGAGTGCGGCCCGATGATCGGCCAGCCAGGCCAGTGCGTTCAGCGGATGGCCGAGGATGTCGGCACCGACGCCGCGCCCCGCCTCGTCGCCGTCGATGGTCATGACGCCTTCGATGGCGGCGAGATCGAGACCGCGCCAGTCGGTCACCGGCGTCCCCAGCACCACCCCGGCGTTGAAGAAATCGTCGGCGATCAGCAGCGGGACCGGAAGCGCGCGGTAGTCGGCGTAGCGGTCGTCGACCAGCTCGATCCCGGCCATCAGGCTCTCGATCGCATCGGCGACGCTGTCGCGGCCGTGGCCCCGGGCCCTGGCCGGCAGGTCGGCGCCGAGCCGGGCGGCGATCTCGCACTCCACCCCGACCTTGTGGAACCGCTGCAGCGACACCTCGGCTCCGGACCCGAAGACGGTGGCCTCGAACACCTCGCCGGCGCAGGGGTGGTCGATACCCAGATAGGCCTGCATCACCGGCGTGGTGCAGCCGATCTTGTGGCCGCTGCACAGACCGTGTCCGGCGGCCTCGAGCACCGCGTGCAGGGCGCGCTGGATGGCGTAGCCCTCGGCCACGGTCGCGGCCGCAAGGTCGGCGGGTGCCGCCGGCGTCGGCGGACCGGACATCCGGGGGCGGGCCAGGAACTGCGCGGCGTCGCCGATCCGGTCCTCGTTCATGCGTTTCTCCGCTCCTGCAGGATCGAGGCGGCGGCGTCGGCCAGCACCCGGCAGCCCTGCACGATGTCGCTCTCGTGGCTGTCCTCGGCGAAGTCGTGGCTGATGCCGCCGATCGACGGGATGAACAGCATGGCGCAGGGGATCTTCTCGCAGATCACCATCGGGTCGTGACCCGCCGCACTCGGCATGCTCTGCCACTTGCCCGGCAGCAGCGTCTCGGCGGCGCCGGCGATGTGCTTCTGGAAGCCGGCGTCCATGAACGACGCCTTCACCGGCGTGCGCGAGCGCTCGACCTCGACCCGGACCTTGCCGCGGCCGACGTCGGCTGCGATCCCGGCCGCCAGTTCCTCGAACCTGTCCAGGATGGTCTCGTCGGTGTCGCGGAACTGCAGGTCGAGCTCGGCATAGCCCGGCACGATCGACGGCGCGCCCGGCTGCACCGACAGCCGGCCCATGGTCCAGACCGTGCGCTCGCCGGCGACCTTCGGGAACTCCTGGTTGATCCGGTGCGCCACCTCGAACAGCGCGGTGGCGGCGTCCTTGCGGCGCTTCATGGTGGTCGTGCCGGCGTGATTCTGCTCGCCGTGGAACCGGAAGCGCATGGCGCGGATCGCGACGATGCCGGTGACCACGCCGATCGTCAGCCCGCCCTCCTCCAGATAGGCGCCCTGCTCGATATGCGCCTCCAGATAGCCGAGATAGCGGTCCGGCTCGATAGTCTGGCGCGGCACGTCGGTCAGGCCGGCCTTGGCGATCGCCTCGGTCAGCGACATCCCGGCCGAGCCGTTGCGCGCCGCCTTCTCGGCCTCCGGGTCGAGGGTGCCGCACCAGGACCGGCTGCCGAAGCAGGACATGTAGGTGCCCTCCTCGTCCTGCCAGGACACCACGTCGACCGCCAGGCCCGCCGTCGCCGGGTCCTCGGCCATGGCGCGGGCGATCTCCAGGCCGTAGATCACGCCCAGCGCGCCGTCCAGCCAGCCGCCGCGCGGCTGGGTGTCGGAGTGCGAGCCAATCAGCAGCGCCGGACCCGGCTTCGGCGAGCGGCCGTAGACGTTGCCGACCCCGTCGATGCTGGCGGTCAGGCCGGCCGCCTCGAACTTCCTCGCCAGCCAGCGCCGCGCCTCCATGTCCTTGTCGCTGAGCGCCGGGCGGACCACGCCGGTCTCGACCGCGCCGATCGAACGCAACTCCTTCAGGTCGGCCATCAGGCGGTCGGCATCGATGCTCGGCATGTCGGTCCTCCATTGACGATTCCGGCCGAGCCTAGAGCCGGGACGCGCCGCCGTCACCCCTTGCGACCGCCCGCGCGAAGCCGCTTGCCATCCCCCGATTCCGTCGCATGCTATCGGCCGCCGGGCCGCGGGCGGCTCCGGACGTGACTGCGAAAGGGGAGCTTCATGAAGCGGATCATCACGACGGCGGCGGCCGGCGCCCTCGCCCTCGGCTGGGCGGCCTCGGCGCTCGCCGAGAAGTGGGACATGCCACTGGCCTATCCCGCCACCAACTTCCATTCCGAGACCGCGGCGGCGTTCGCCGAGGCGGTGAAGAAGGGGACCGGCGGCAAGCTCGAGATCGTCACCCACCCCGGCGGCTCCCTGTTCAAGGGCGGCGAGATCTTCCGGGCAGTGCGGACCGGCCAGGCGCCGATCGGCGAGCGGCTGATCTCGGCGCTCGGCAACGAGGACGCGCTGTTCGAGCTCGACGGCCTGCCGTTCCTGGCGACCTCCTACGACGAGGCCAAGAAGCTGTACGAGGCCAGCAAGCCGGAACTCGGCGCGCTGCTCGAGTCGAAGGGCGTGAAGCTGCTGTACGCCGTCGCCTGGCCGCCGCAGGGCCTGTACACCAAGAAGCCGATCAACTCGGCCGCCGACATGAAGGGCGTGAAGTTCCGGGCCTACAACCAGGCGACCGCCCGCCTGGCCGAGCTGATGGGCGCGATCCCGACCAAGATCGAGGCCGCCGAGATCAGCCAGGCGTTCTCGACCGGCGTCGCCGAGTCGATGATCTCGTCCGGCTCGACCGGCTACGACAGCAAGCTCTGGGAGTTCACCAAGTACTGGTACGACACCAACGCCTGGCTGCCGAAGAACATGATCATCGTCAACAAGGCCGCCTGGGACGCCCTCGACAAGGCGACCCAGGACGTGGTGACGAAGGCCGCCGCCGACGCCGAGAAGGCCGGCTGGGCGAAGTCCGAGGAGCTGGCCAACTGGTACAAGGAGCAGCTCAAGGCCAACGGCATGACCGTCGAGCCGCCGAGCGCCCCGCTGGCCGCCGACTTCAAGACGATCGGCGCGACCATGACCGAGGAATGGCTGGCCAAGGCCGGCGATGCCGGCAAGGCGGTCGTCGCCCGCTTCAAGAAGATGTAACCGGCGCTCCGGTACGCTAGGCTCCTGCGGGCCGGCCTTCGGGCCGGCCCGCAGCGTATCGGCCCGCTTCCCCCGGATCCCCATGCCCCGCCGTCCCGACGTCCTGCTGATCACGCTCGACCAGTTCCGCGGCGACAGCCTGTCGGCGCTCGGCCATCCCTGCGCGCGGACCCCGCATATCGACGCGCTGGCCGCCGACGGCGTGCTGTTCCGCAACCACTTCGCCACCTGCGCACCCTGCTCGCCGGCGCGCGCCAGCCTGCTGACCGGGCTGTACCAGATGAACCACCGGGTTTGCCGCAACGGCACCCCGCTGGACGCCCGCCACGCCACCGTCGCCACCGTCGCCCGGGCCGCCGGCTACGACCCGCTGCTGCTGGGCTACACCGACCAGTCGATCGATCCGCGCGGCGTGCCCGCCGGCGACCCGCGGCTGCGCACCTACGAGGGCATCGCGCCGGGTTTCGCCGTGCATACCGACATGGCCGAGCCGAGCCCGGTCTGGCGGGACTGGCTGGCGGCGCGCGGCGTCGAACTCGGCAGCGGCGTGCACGACGTGTTCCGGCCGCGCGGCACCGGCAAGCCGCCGGCCGGCCCGCATCGCGAGCCGCCGGCGTTCGACGCCGACCAGACCGAGACCGCGTTCCTGACCGGCCGGCTGATCGAGCACCTGTCCTCGGCCGGCCGCAACACCGGGCCGGGCTTCGTGCATGTCAGCCAGCTGCGCCCGCACCCGCCCTTCGTGGTGCCGGAGCCGTACAACACCCTGATCGACCCGGCGTCGACCCCGCCGCCGGTGCGGGCCGCCAGCCGCGACGCCGAGGCGGCCCAGCACCGCTATCTCGCCTGGGAGCTGAACCGCATCAGGCTGGCGGGCTACGTCTACGAGGCGCCCGGGCTCGGCGCCGACCTGACCGACGAGGCGGTCGCCGTCATGCGGGCGACCTATTACGGCATGATCGCCGAGGTCGACGCCCAGCTCGGCCGCACCATCGCCTTCCTGAAGGAGAGCGGCCGCTACGACGACACCCTGATCGTCGTCACCAGCGACCACGGCGAGATGCTGGGCGACCACCGCCTGCTCGGCAAGTGCGGCTATTTCGACGCCGCCTACCACGTCCCGCTGATCGTCAAGCCGGCCGGTGGAACGCCGGCGGCCGGCCGGATCGTCGAGGCCTTCACCGAGGCTGTCGACCTGGCCCCGACCATCCTGGACGCGATCGGCGCCGGGATCCCGCCGGCCATGGACGGCCGCCCGCTGACCGCGTTCCTGGAGGGCGGAACGCCGGCGGTGTGGCGGGACGCGGTCCACTGGGAGTACGATTTCCGGGAAGTCGGATCGACAACGGTCGAGGACCAGCTCGGCCTGACCGTCGACACCGCCCAGCTGGCGGTGCTGCGCGACCGGGCGTTCAAATACGTGCACTTCACCGGCCTGCCGCCGCTGCTGTTCGACCTGGCCCGCGATCCGGGCGAGCTCACGGACCGCGCCGGCGATCCGGACTATGCCGCGATCCGCGCCGACTACGCCGGCCGCATGCTGTCCTGGCGGATGGCCCATGCCGACCGCACCCTGGCCGGCTGGAGCCTGGTGACGCCCGGCGGACCGACCCATGTCGCACCGAATCGCGCCGGCTGGTAGGCTGCCGGCACAGCCAGTCGTGGCGAGCCCCGCCGGTAACTTCTTGGAAACCTGATCCGGTCTAGACTGCGTCCGATCCATGCGGCCGCACGCTTGACGGTCGCCGGTGGCAGGTGATGTAGTCTGGTAATTGCAGAGATCGGGAAGACGCTATGGGCATCGCACGCGCCGCATACATCGTTCCCGCGCCGGGATTCATCATCCGGCACGTGTCCTTCCTCGATCTGGACCTCGCCCTGAAGACCGCGACGCTGGAGTGGCTGGAGCTGTCCAGGGACGAATCCGCCGACCTGCTGTCGAACGAGGCGATCTGCGGCGCCCGGTGCTTCCTGTTCTGCGAGGAGACCGGCGACCTGCTGAACGAGGCGGCGCTGGTCGAGTCGTTCGAGAACGCCTACTACCACATCGAGATCGCGAAGAAGATCCACGCCAGCCTGGGCGAGGTCGACCGCCCGATGGCGCTGCGGTTCTCCGTGCTCGAGGACATGGACGGCGGCCTGCAGTTCATCGTCCTGCCGATCGAGGCCGACGGCCGGACGATGCAACTCGTGCGCGTCGCCGGCTGGTAACGGATCATGTGGGGCGCAGCCAAGGTCGAGACCCAGGATGCCGGCGGGCGGGCGCTCGCCCGCTTCGGCTTCCAGAACGACTTCATCGTCGGCGTCGACAACCCGTTCATCCGGCTGTCGAGCGCGCTCGGGCTGGGCGGCCGGTCGCACCCGCCGAAGGTGCGCGACATCGACGCCAATCTGCTGATCGATCTCGGGATTCTCGGAACGACCCATCTGGTCGACTGTACCCACGAGGACCCGTCGCACTACCGCTTCCTGCAATACGCGCGGCAGACCAGCGTGCATGACGGCAAGGAGTACAGCGGCCGGATGTTGCGCGACGCCGAGTGGCCGATCGTCCGCTACATGGCCGAACGCGACTATGCGCACGCCAAGAAGAACGCCGCCGTGACCCTGGCCCAGATCGAGTTGCTGTGGCAGGGCCGGGAATTCGTCTACCGGCGGTTCATCGTGCCGCTCTCCGGCGAACGCGACGAGGTCACGCACCTGCTGGTCGCCACCCGCACCAACCTGCTGCAGGTCGTCCCGAGTTCGTTCGACTGACCGCCACCGTCCGCAAGGCTCGGCCTTGCGGATCGCCGGCCGAGCCTTGCGGTGACACGGGAATCCGTCGACCATGGGCGGCCGTCCGCCCGGACGGAACGCCTCCACGAGGACCAGGACGGACCCCATGGCCACCGAGCCCGACATCTGGGTCGATCCGGACATGCAGCGCGCGTTGGCGCGCATGGCCGAGATCGCGCGCGAGTACGACCTGCCGGCCGACCGCTCCGGGCTGACGCCGGACCAGGCGCGTCAGCGCATGGAAATGGACCGCGCCTGGTGGAATCAGGAGCGGCCGCCGCTCGCCCGGATCCGGGAGGTGACGGTGGCCGGGCCAGACCGGGAGATTCCGGTCCGCCTGCTGTACCCGTCGGACGATCCGGCCCTGCCGGTGATCGTCTACCTGCACGGCGGCGGCTGGGTGGTCGGCTCGCTCGAGACCCATGCGCGCGGCATGCATTGCCTGGCCAACGCTTCGAACTGCGTGGTGGCCGCCGTCGACTACGCGCTGGCCCCCGAGCACAAGTTCCCGGCCGCCCTGGACGAGGCGGTCGCGGTGGTCCAGCACATCGTCGCGAACGGCGCCGGCTGGGGCGTCGACCCCCGCCGCATCGCGCTGGCCGGCGACAGCGCCGGCGCCAACATCGCGCTCGGCACGGAACTGGAACTGCAGCGCCGCGGCCGGTCGCCGGTGGGCGCGCTGGGCCTGATCTATCCGGTCACCGACAACGATTTCGAGACCGATTCGTACCGCGCCTTCGGCGGCGGCGAGTGGGGACTGTCCAGGGCCGAGATGCAGGCGTTCTTCGCGCACTACGTCCGCGGACCGGAGGACTACCGGGATCCCCGGGTCGTGCCGATGCGCGGCGATCTGACCGGCCTGCCGCCGACCTTCGTCTCGGCCGCCGGCCTCGACGTGCTGCGCGACGACGCCATCCGCCTCGACGCCCGCCTGCGCGATGCCGGCATTCCATGCAGCCTCACGGTCTACGAGGGCGTCGTGCACGGCTTCATGACCCTGACCCGGATGCTGCCGAAGGCCCAGGCAATGATCGACGACCTCGCCGCCAAGCTGTCGGCGACACTGCGGGGGATGCCGTCATGAGCGAGACCTACGGCGACGGCACCGTGCTGTGCGCGGTCGACCGCCGCGGGGTGGCGACCGTCACCCTGAACCGCCCCGAGCGCAACAACGCCTACAACGGCGAGGTCATCGGCGGCCTGCTCGAGGCCTTCGGGCGGCTCGGCGGCGACGACCGGGTCCGCGTCGTGCTGATCCGCGGCAACGGGCGGCATTTCCAGGCCGGCGCCGACCTCTCCTGGCTGAAGGAGATCGGCAAGCTGTCGCCGGAGGAGAACGTGGTGGTGTCGCGGCGCACCGCCTCGGCGATCCGCGGCCTGACCGAGTTCCCGAAGCCGACCGTGGCCCTGGTCCACGGTGGCTGCTTCGGCGGCGGCACCGGCATCGTCGCCGCCGCCGACATCGTGATCGCCAGCGAGGACGCGATCTTCTCGATCACCGAGGCGCGCTGGGGCGTCATGGCCGGGATCATCGTGCCGCAGCTGAACGCCGCCATGGGCGTGCGCAACGTGCGGCGCTACGCGCTCACCTGCGAGCGCTTCGGCGCGGCCGAGGCCCAGGCCATGGGGCTGGTGCACCAGGTCTGCCCGGAGGGCGGGCTGGACGCTGCCGTCGCGCCGGTCGTCGACGCGTTGCTGATGTCGGCCCCGGAAGCCGCCGCCCAGTCCAAGCGCCGGGCCCTGCTGGAGGCCGGCCTGATGCTGAGCGACGAACACTTCGAGGCGCTGATCGTCGAGCATTCCGCCAAGCGCCAGACCGCCGAGGCGGTCGAGGGGCTGGCCAGCTTCCTGGAGAAACGCCCGCCGGCCTGGTATCCGGGCCCCGCCGACTGACCAGCCGCGGCGACGCTCAGTCGCCCGACAGGCAGCCCTTGTAGGCCTTCACGGCGGCCGCCAGCCCCATGAACAGGGCGTCGCCGATCAGGTGATGCCCGATCGAGACCTCGTCGATCCACGGGATCGCCCGCGACAGGGTCGGCAGGTTGTCGAGCGTCAGGTCGTGGCCGGCATTGAGCCCGAGCCCGAGTTGCCTGGCCTGCCCGGCCGCCGCCACGAAGGTGGTGAGGACCGCGGCCTGGCCCGATGAGCCGAACGCCTCGTGATACGGCCCGGTATAGAGCTCGACCCGGTCGGCCCCGACCGCCCGGGCGCCGGCGATCACCGCCGCCGTCGGGTCGGCGAACAGCGACACCCGGCAGCCCAGCGCCCTCAGTCGCGCGACGATCGGGCCGACGAATTCCGACTCCCCCGGCAGGTCCCAGCCGTGATCGGAGGTCGACTGCTCCGGCGCGTCCGGTACCAGGGTCACCTGATCCGGCCGGACCCGCTCGATCAATGCCAGGAACCGGTCGTCCGGATAGCCCTCGATGTTGAACTCGCGGCCGACCCAGGCCGGCTCCCTCATCAGCTCGGCCAGATCCAGCACGTCCTGCTCGCGGATGTGCCGGGCGTCGGGTCGCGGATGAACGGTCACCCCGGCGGCGCCGGCCTCGAGCACCGTCCGCGCCGCCCGCAGCACGCTCGGCTCGGTATGCGGGCGCGTGTTCCGGAGGGTCGCCACCTTGTTGAGATTGACGCTGAGGGCGGTCATGCCGGTCGTTCCTGATGCAGATCAAATCCTTCGGCTACACAATCGGCGACAATGGCGCCGTGTTGAAGGGCGAAGTTGCGACGGGTATGGAGCCAAGGTTGGGACGTGTCATCGGACCATGGCGTCATCCGGCCAGTTCTATCTTCCGCACAAGGTTCTTTATATCGAATTATTCGCTTGGCAGAGGCGGATCGGCTGCGTATCTAGGCCTTCGTCCGTCGGACGTCGGAAGCGACATTTCGCCTCTTGAACTTCATATGCATACGAACAATTATTCCTGCAACTCCTAGGATCGACCCATCTGACCTCCACTGCGCAACGGGATGCCGGCAGATGAGCAACCTGAACACCGAGACCGTGCTGAGCGTCCACCACTGGACCGACACGCTGTTCAGCTTCACGACCACCCGCGACCCTGGCTTCCGGTTCGAGAACGGCCAGTTCACGATGATCGGGCTGGAGGTCGAGGGCCGTCCGCTGCTGCGCGCCTATTCGATGGCGAGCGCCAACCATGAGGACCGGCTGGAGTTCTTCAGCATCAAGGTGCCGGACGGGCCGCTGACCTCGCGCCTGCAGAACCTGAAGGAAGGCGACCGCATCCTGGTCGGCCGCAAGCCGACCGGCACGCTGGTCCAGGACAACCTGCTGCCCGGCCGCAACCTGTTTCTGATCGGCACCGGCACCGGGCTGGCGCCGTTCCTCAGCCTGATCAAGGACCCGGAGAGCTACGAGCGATACGAGAAGGTCGTTCTGGTGCATGGCTGCCGCAAGGTCGCCGAACTGGCCTATGGCGAGTGGATCGCCAACGAGTTCCCACAGGACGAACTGCTCGGCGAGTACGTCCGGGAGAAGCTGCTGTACTATCCGACGGTCACCCGCGAGCCGTTCCGCCACCGCGGCCGGATCACCGACCTGATCCTGTCGAACCGGCTGACCGACGACCTCGACCTGCCGATGCTCGACCCCGAGCACGACCGCGCCATGCTGTGCGGCAGCCCGGCCATGCTGAAGGACCTCAAGGTCATCCTCGAGGACCTCGGCTTCGTCGAAGGCAGCAACAGCAAGCCGGGCAGCTACGTGATCGAGCGGGCCTTCGTCGAGCGCTGACCGCCGGCCTGTGGCATAGTCCCGCCGACGGTAGCAGCGGCGAGGACGGGACAGCATGATCGCTCCGTGTCGGGGCCGGAGCCGGCCGCCCGGATGACGCCGTCCGATCTTGCCCTGGACGGCGCCGAGGCCATCACGCTGGTCACCCTGCTGCTCGGTGGCCTGCTGATCGTAGGCTACGCCCTGCGGACCGGCGTTCCGCCGATGCCGACCGGCCCAGGGACGCGGGCCGCCATGCTCCGGCTGCTGCCGGAACGGATCGACGGCACCATCTACGACCTCGGATCCGGGTGGGGCGGGCTCGCCTTCGCAGCCGCCCGCCGCTATCCGGGGAACCCCGTGGTCGGCATCGAACTGTCGCCGCTGCCATGGCTGTTCTCGCGCGTCATGCTGGCAGTGTTCCGGTATCCGAACCTGTCGTTCCGCCGGGCCGACCTGATGGCAGTCCCGTTGAACGATGCCGGCGCCGCCGTCTGCTACCTGATGCCCGCGATCATGCAACGGCTGGCGCCGAAGCTCGACGCCGAGGCACGGCCCGGCACCGTGGTGGTCTCGTACAGCTTCGCCTTCGACCGGTGGGTGCCCGACGCGGCGCTGATGGAGGCCGACGCCGGACCGCTGCTGATATACCGCTATACGGTCGGGCGCCGCCCGGTCACCCCGGCCCCTGGCGCATCGTCTCCGGCAGGTACATGACGATTTCCGGGAACGCCACGATCAGGCCGACCGCCACCACCATGACCAGGAACATCGGTATCGCGGCCCGCGCGATGTAGCCCATGTCGTGATGGGTCATGCCCTGCAGCACGAACAGGTTGAAGCCGACCGGCGGCGTGATCTGGGCCATCTCGACGACGATCACCAGGAAGATCCCGAACCACACGATGTCGATGCCGGCCTGCCGGATCATCGGCTCGACCACCGCCATGGTCAGCACCACCGAGGAAATGCCGTCTAGGAAGCAGCCGAGCACGATGTAGAAGATCGTCAGCGCGAAGATCAGCATCAGCGGCGACAGCCCGAGCGAGCCGATGAACTCGGCGAGGTGGCGCGGCAGCCCGGTGAAGCCCATGGCCAGGGTCAGGAAGTGGGCGCCGGCCAGGATCAGCGCGATCATGCAGGAGGTCCGGGTTGCCCCCAGCAGGCTCTCCTTGAAGTTCTCCCAGGTCAGCGAGCCCTGCAGCAGCGACAGCAGCAGCGCGCCGATCACCCCCAGCACCGCCGCCTCGGTGGCGGTCGCGATGCCGAAGTAGATCGAGCCGAGGACCGTCAGGACGAGCCCGACCACCGGCAGCAGGTAGATCGAGCGCCTGATCTTGCCGACGAAGTTCATCGGGTCGCCCTGGTCCGGCATCAGGTCGGGCTGCAGCAGGGCCCGGATGCCGATATAGCCCATGAACAGCCCGGCCAGCATGATGCCCGGCAGGATGCCGGCCATGAACAGCTGGGCGATGCTCTCGTTCACCGTCACGCCGTACACGATCATGATGATCGACGGCGGGATCAGCAGGCCCAGCGTGCCGGCGCCGGCCAGCGTGCCGATGATCATGTTCTCGGGGTACTTGCGGCGGCGCAGCTCGGGGATCGACATCTTGCCGACCGTCGCCAGGGTCGCGGCCGACGAGCCGGACACCGCGGCGAACACCGCGCAGCCGACGATGTTGGTGTGCAGCAGCCGGCCCGGCAGCGCGGTCATCCAGGGCGCCAGGCCGCGGAACAGGTCCTCCGACAGCCGGGTGCGGAACAGGATGTCGCCCATCCAGATGAACAGCGGCAGCGCGGTCAGGGTCCAGGACGAGGTGGCGGACCAGATGGTGGTCGCCATGGCGTCGCCGACCGGCCGCGAGGTGAACAGTTCCATGCCGACCAGCGCCACGCCGACCAGCGACAGCCCGACCCACAGGCCGGAGCCCAGCAGGAAGAACAAGGTGACCAGGAACAGCCCGGTAAACAGGAGGTCTTCCATGGCCGTCCCTTACTCCACGGCCGCGGCGTCACCGCCGGCCTTTTCGATTTCCGCCCCCCGGGCGACCGCGACCAGCCGGTCGACCAGGCAGACCGCGAACAGGGTCGAGCCGATCGCCATGCCGAGCTGCGGGATCCACAACGGGGTGGCGTCCACGCCCTCGCTGACGTCGCCGAGCATGTGCGAGACCCGCACCATCCTGATCGAGTACCAGGCGACATAGGCTGCGAGATAAGCACCGACGCCCAGGCACCACAGCTCGGCCAGCCAGCGCTTCCGGCCCTGCAGGTGGGTCAGCAGGATGTTGACCCGGATGTGGCCGCCGGCCCGGAAGGTGTAGGCCAGCGCCAGGAAGGACGACGACGCCATGGCATAGCCGGCATACTGGTTCAGACCCGGCACGTAGGACCCCATCAGCCGCGCGATCACCGAGCTGACGATCAGCACGCCGATCGACATCATGAACAGCGCAGCCAGAATGCCGGCCCCCAGATAGAGGCCGTCGAGACAACGTCGAATCATCGATCCCCCGCAAGACCCTGGGCCGGATTCCCCGGCCGGCGCCAGCATGACGAGGTTTGTGCGACCGCGAAAGGGCTTGCGACACACCGGTGTCGCCGGCCCCGAACGCGGCCTTGCGCCGACCCGCCTCTCGAGGCCTGCGACGGCTCAGTGCGGGTCGGCGAGCCAGCCCCGAGGTGTTCCCATCCACGGCCCGATCGCCGCGTTGATCACATGCATGAACCGGTTGGCGATGAGGTGGTCGTCGCCGAGCGGGAGCACCAGTGTCTCGACCGACAGCCACTGCCTGTCGAGCATGACCGACTGCCCGCTGATGTGTCCGACGGCGATCTGTCGGGACAGTTCCTCGAAGAACGAGACGATCTCCGACCGGTAGTCGTCGACAATGTGGTCGCACAGGAACTGGCCGGTCAGGTCCTTGCCGAACAGCCTGGCGTTCTCGGAACCGTAAAGGGAGAAGCGCGGCCCCCGGTCGGTCCGGATCGAAAAGTTCACGTGGCCGGCCCAGTGCCCGAGATCCCACAGCTCGAAGTCACGCCTGGACGGCAGCAGACGGCCGCCACGCTTGCGGTTCCAGAGATCGACGATCGACTCGAATCCCGGGAAGGCCGGCACACCGTCGTGCAGCGGGCGAATCGAGATCCGCCAGCGCTCGGAATCAAGCATCGTTCGACCCTCGTCCCGCCCGATCGCCAGGCATCCGGCATCGAACCGCCGGTCGTCCGGGTGAGACCGCAGGCGATCGGCGTCCAGGACGCCGACCGGAACGGTCGGAAGCGCCGCACCCATCTGCGGTTGCGCTCTTCATTCCAGGATCAGGTTGGGTAGCCACAATGCGATCTGCGGCCAGATCATCACGGCCACCAGCCCCATCACCTGCAGGACAACGAACGGTACGATGCCCCGGTAGATGTTCTGGATCTTCACCGAGTTCGGCGACACCCCCTTCAGGTAGAACAGCGCGAAGCCGAAGGGCGGTGTGAGGAACGAAGTCTGCAGGTTGACCGCCACCAGCAGCGCGAACCAGTAGATGACGTCGCGGCCCATCACATGGCTGCCGAAGTCCATCAGCTCGACGACCGGGGTGAACACCGGCAGCACGATCAGGGTGATCTCGATCCAGTCGAAGAAGAACCCGAGGAAGAAGATCACCGTCATCAGGACGATCAGCAGGCCCCAGGGACCGAGGCCCAGGTGCTCGATGAACTCGATGATGATGTCCTCGCCGCCGAGCGACCGGAACACGTAGGAGAACGCCGTCGCGCCCATGAAGATGAAGAAGATCATGCCGGTGGTCAGGGCGGTGCGCTCGCACACGTCCTTGATGACCGCCCAGGTGAGCCGGCGGTTGATGACGGCAAGGACGATCGAGCCGAAGCCGCCGACGCCCGCCGCCTCGGTCGGGGTCGCCCAGCCGGCGAAGATCGAGCCGAGCACCATGATGATCAGGAACACCGGCGGCAGGAAGCCCTTCAGCAGCATGAGCAGCAGGCCGACGGCGGAGTCCGGGCCGACGTCGTCGGACAGCGACGGCGCCCAGTGCGGCTTCAGCGACGACACCACCAGGATGTAGGCGAAGTACAGGCACGACAGCAGCAGGCCCGGCAGGATCGCGCCGAGGAACAGGTTGCCGACCGAGAT
>NZ_JAVJSE010000046.1:0-21365 GCF_040219615.1 Thalassobaculum sp. | reverse complement strand
GATCACCGACGTCAACCGGGTCTACCTGGAGCGCGGCGACCTGGCGGTCGAGAGGCTCGGCCGCGGCTATGCCTGGCTGGACACCGGCACCCACGACTCGCTGCTGCAGGCCTCGGAGTTCGTGCGCACCGTCGAGGCCCGCCAGGGCCTGAAGATCGCCTGCGTCGAGGAAATCGCCTACTACATGGGCTATATCGACGCCGAGCAGGTGCTGCGCCTCGCCGCGCCGCTCGCGAAGTCGGGCTACGGCGAGTACCTGCGGCGCCTGGTCCGGTAGCGCGAGGCCGGGGGTCCGCGACCGGAGCGAGCAGGGTCGGGTGACCGGCCGACCGTAGCCGGCGACGCGGGTGCGGCAGGCCCTTGAACCGCTTCCCGGCGCTCTCCATGTCCGCGGACCGGGGAGCGTCCGACGCGACGTGTGAGGATACGCATGCGGGTTGTGATCGCCGCCCTGATCCTTCTGGCCATCGCCTCCTTCGCCGGGGCGTTCTGGATGGCCTTCAACGGCAAGGGTCCGCACTTCGAGGAAGCCCCGGTCGAAGCCGAGGCGCAACCGAAGCCGGAGCCGAAGGCCGCCGACGCGTCGCCGGCCGCTCCTTCCCCCGCAGCCCCGGCTCCCGCAGCCCCGGCTCCCGCAACCCCGGCTCCCGCAGCCCCTGCACCGGCCGCGCCCGCCGCTTCTGCTTCGGCCCCGGCTCCTTCGGCCCCGACCACTTCGGTCCCGGCTTCTTCGGCCCCGCCGCCGCCCAGTGCCGATCCGCTGGCCGCCCTGGCGGTGCGGCCGCCGCCGCTGCCGCTCGCCCTGCCGGTCGCCTGCACGCCGGGTGCCGACTGCTGGGTGATCAACCACGTCGACCTCGATCCCGGGCCCGGGCGGCGCGACTACCGCTGCGGCGCGATGAGCTACGACGGCCACAAGGGCACCGACATCGCGCTGCGCAACCTGGCCCGGCTCGCCGACGACGTGGCGGTCCTGGCCGCCGCGCCCGGCAAGGTCGTCGGCACCCGCGACGGGGTCGAGGACGTCAGCATCGCGGTCGGCGGCCGCGAGGCCGTCAAGGACCGGGAGTGCGGCAACGGCGTGCGCCTCCAGCATGACGGCGGCTGGGCCACCCAGTACTGCCACCTGAAGCGCGGCAGCATCGCCGTGCAGACCGGCCAGGCCGTGGCGGCCGGCCAGCGGCTCGGGGCGGTCGGCCTGTCCGGCATGACCGAGTTCCCGCATGTCCATGTCCAGGTCGAGAAGGACGGCAAGATCGTGGATCCGTTCCGCGGGCTGGACGGCGGGCCGGAATGCGGGCGCGGGACGGTGCCGCTGTGGAACGCCGAGGCCCGGCGGGCGCTGGTCGACCCGGCGCCGATCCTGATCGACGCCGGCTTCTCGACCGGCCCGGTGGAGAAGGCCGACGCCGAGGCCGGCAGGGCGGCGGTCGACGCCGCTGCCGCCGACGCCGGGGCCCTGGTGATCTGGAGCCGGATCGCCGGGCTGGAACCCGGCGACGTGCTGACGACCACCATCGCCGGCCCCGACGGCGCCGAGCTTTTCGATAACCGCTGGACCGCCGACAAGGTCCGGATCATGTGGTTCCAGTACAGCGGCAAGAAGCGCCCGGCCGGCGGCTGGAAGGCCGGCACCTACACCGGCCGCGTCGTGCTGGAGCGCCCCGGCCGCACGCCGCGGGAGCGCCGGCTGACCATCCGGATCGGCGGCTGATGCGCGCGGTCGCCGGCAGCCTGCCCGACCGGACCTGGCCAGGCTGCCGAGGCCTGTCCCGGTCGATCACGCAGAGGGCGCCCGCCCGACCCTGAGACCTGCCGCCGCCGCCCTCTTCCCTTGACGCGCGCCTGCCCGCGTGTCACTTGGCTGCGCCCCGTGGCTTCGCCGCGCCCAGCATCGCCCGCCCGGCGGCCGCCGGGCGCCAACCGCGACCGCCCGCCTCGACCGAGCGACCGAGACATGCACCGCTACCGCACCCACACCTGCTCCGCCCTCCGCGAGTCCGATGTCGGCGAGACCGTCCGGATCTCCGGCTGGATCCACCGCCGCCGCGACCACGGCCAGCTGGTGTTCATCGACCTGCGCGACCACTACGGCATCACCCAGTGCGTCACCGACGTCGAGGACCCGGCCTTCCAGGAGGTCGAGAAGGTCCGCCTGGAGTCGGTGGTGTGCATCACCGGCCGGGTGGTCAAGCGCTCGGAGGAGACCGTCAACCCGCGGCTGCCGACCGGCAGCGTCGAGGTCCGGATCGACAGCTTCGAGGTGCTGTCGGCCGCCGACCAGGTGCCGCTGCAGGTCAACTCCGACGAGGACGCCGGCGAGGAAGTGCGCCTGCGCTACCGCTATCTCGACCTGCGCCGCGAGCGCGTCCACAAGAACATCATGCTGCGCAGCCAGGTGATCACCTCGATCCGCCGCCGCATGGTCGAGCAGGGCTTCACCGAGTTCCAGACGCCGATCCTGACGGCCTCCTCGCCGGAGGGTGCGCGCGACTTCCTGGTGCCGTCGCGGCTGCATCCGGGCAAGTTCTACGCGCTGCCGCAGGCGCCGCAGCAGTTCAAGCAGCTGATCATGGTGGCCGGCTTCGACCGCTACTTCCAGATCGCGCCCTGCTTCCGCGACGAGGACAGCCGCGCCGACCGCAGCCCGGGCGAGTTCTACCAGCTCGACCTGGAGATGAGCTTCGTCGAGCAGGAGGACGTGTTCACGGCCACCGAGCCGGTGCTGGCCGGCGTGTTCCGCGAGTTCTCCGACTGGACGGTGCCGGATCCGTTCCCGCGCATCCCGTATCGGGAGTCGATGCTGAAATACGGCTCCGACAAGCCGGACCTGCGCATCCCGATCGAGATCGCCGACGTCTCCGAGCTGTTCCGCGGCTCCGAGTTCGCGATCTTCGCGAAGATCGTCGCCGGCGGCGGCGTGGTGCGGGCGATCCCCGGGCCGAAATGCGGCAGCCGGGCGATCTGCGACCGCATGAATTCCTGGGCCCAGGGCCAGGGTGCGCCCGGCCTCGGCTACATGATCTTCGCCGAGGGCGAGGCCCGCGGCCCGATCGCCAGCCGGCTGCCGGCCGAGGCGATCGCCGCCATCAAGCAGGCCACCGGCATGGGCGACGGCGACGCCGTGTTCTTCTCGGCCGGCAAGGAGCTGGAGGCCGCCAAGCTCGCCGGCCAGGCCCGCCTGAAGCTCGGCGCCGACCTCGACATCGTCGAGAAGGGCGTCTTCAAGCTCTGCTGGATCGTCGACTTCCCGATGTACGAGTTCGACGAGAAGACCGGCAAGATCGACTTCTCGCACAACCCGTTCTCGATGCCGCAGGGCGGGCTGGAGGCGCTCGAGACCAAGGATCCGCTCGACATCCTGGCCTACCAGTACGACATCGTCTGCAACGGCGTGGAGCTATCCTCGGGCGCGATCCGGAACCACCGCCCGGAGATCATGTACAAGGCCTTCGAGATCGCCGGCTACGGCCCCGAGGTGGTGGACGACAAGTTCGCCGGCATGATCAACGCCTTCAAGTTCGGCGCCCCGCCGCATGGTGGCATGGCGCCGGGCATCGACCGCATCGTCATGCTGCTGGCCGGCGAGCAGTACATCCGCGAGGTCATCATGTTCCCGCTGAACCAGCGCGCCGAGGACCTGATGATGCACGCCCCGAACGAGGTCCGCCCGGAGCAGCTCCGGGAGCTGTCGGTCAAGCTCGCCCTGCCGCCGAAGGCGGCGGGCTGAGGCCGGCGGCGTTCCAGGCATGGCCCGGCGCTACGTCCTCGAGGACCAGGTCGGGCACCTGCTGCGCCGGGCCCACCAGCGGGCCACGCAGATCTTCCTGGAGACCTTCGAGGACGCCGGGCTCACCCCGACCCAGTGGGCCGCGCTGGCCCGGCTCGGCGAGGCGGGGGCGGCCAGCCAGAACCATCTCGGCCGGCTGACCGCCATGGACCCGGCGACCGTGCAGGGCGTGGTGCAGCGCCTGGAGAAGCGCGGCCTGGTCGACCGCGAGCCCGACCCCGACGACCGCCGCCGCACCCGGCTCAAGCTGTCGGCCGCGGGCGCCGAGCTGGTCGCGAAGCACACCGCCGACGGCGCCAGGGTGACGGCCCGGACCCTCGAGCCCCTGACCGACGAGGAAGCCGAGTCCTTCCTGGCGCTGCTCAGGAAGCTGGCGTAGCCCTTCGAGGCCTCCGCTTCGCGGAGACGCCTCAGGATGATAAACTTTAAATTACTGGATTCGCTTGCTTTTCCTCGACATTCCCGGTGGTGCCCGCACCGCCGGTCGAGGGCCGCTACAGCGCCGGCGAATAGTCGACCGGCCGCAGCACCCGGTCCTCGATGGCGCCGACCAGCGGGCCGTCGGCCGTGGCGCCGGTCTCCCGCTTGATGCGCGTCCACTCCTCGTCGGCCATGAAGGCGGCCCAGCGCGCCTGCATCGTCGCCTCGTCGGGCCACTCCAGGACATAGACGAACTCGGTGCGCACTTCCGTCCGGGTCTCCCACATCGCCCGGATGGCGAAGCCGTGGTCCGCCATCAGCCGGGCGGCGTGGTCGCGGAACCGGGCGTGGAAGGCGGACTTGGTGTCCTCGAAGATCTCGTAGACCCGCAGCTGGTGGATCATCGGTGTCTCCCGTGTCGGTGGATGCCGGGACACTGGTGTGTGCGTCGTAAGCGGTCCAATACTATCGGTCCGATCAATTGATATCTGGAACCTATCGATGATCGACCTGCGCCAGCTCCGGCAGTTCGTGGCGGTCGCCGAGGAACTGCACTTCCGCCGCGCCGCCGAGCGCCTGCACATGGCGCAGCCGCCGCTCAGCACGGCGATCCGGCGGCTGGAGGAAGAGGTCGGCGCGCCGCTGCTGGTCCGCTCCAGCCGGCAGGTGGCCCTGACCGCCGCCGGGGCGGTGCTGCTGGAGGAGGCGCGGCGGGTGCTGGCGACCCTGGAGACCAGCATCGCCCGCACCCGTCTGGCGGCGTCGGGGCGGGTCGGGACGCTGGACCTGACCTTCCTCTCGAACTGCGCGGTGCTGCCGGCGGTGCTGCGGGCCTACCGGTCCGCCTGCCCGGAGGTCGACCTGCGGCTGTTCGAGGCCTCGACCGCCGACCAGGTCGACCGGCTGGTCGACGGCACCGCCGACGTCGGCCTGCTGCGGCCGCCCGGCACCGCGGCGCCGGAGCTGGCATTCGAGCGGGTGCTGCGGCAGAAGCTGCGGCTCGCCCTGCCGGCCGACCACCCGCTGGCCGGCGCCGACACGGTGGCGCTGGAGGACATGGCCGAGGCCGACTGGGTGGCGACCCCGCGCGACAAGGGCGTCGGCTTCCACGACGGCGTGCTCGACATCTGCCGGCGCGCCGGCTTCACGCCGCGCATCGTCCAGCGCGCCCGCCAGATGCACACCGTGAAGGCCCTGGTGGCGAGCGGCATCGGCGTCGCCTTCGTGCCGGAGAACGGGCTGGAGCAGGTGCCGCCGGGCGTGCTGCTGAAGCCGGTCACCGTCGCCGGGTCAGAGGACGGCCTGGCGGTCGACCTGCTGATGGCCTGGAACCCGCGCCGCGAGTCGCCTGCGCGCGACCGGTTCCTGGCGGTCGTGCGGGCCCTTCGTGGCCGGGCTGTGCCCGACTCCTCAGGATGGGGAGAACGGGCATCGAACGTCCGAATGACCTCATCCTGAGGTGCCCGGCGCATAGCGCCGGGCCACGAAGGGCTACCCCCGCCCGACGAACGGCATCTTGGTGGCCATCACCGTCAGGAACTGGATGTTGGCGCTGAGCGGCAGGCTGGCCATGTGGACGATGGCGTCGGCCACGTGCTGGACGTCCATCAGCGGCTCGACCGCGATCTCGCCGTTGGCCTGCGGCACGCCCTTGGCCATGCGCGCCGCCATCTCGGTCTCGGCGTTGCCGATGTCGATCTGGCAGACCGCGATGTCGTATTTCCGGCCGTCCAGCGAGCCCGACTTGGTGAGGCCGGTGATCGCGTGCTTGGTGGCGGTGTAGGGGATCGAGTTCGGGCGCGGGGCATGCGCCGAGATCGAGCCGTTGTTGATGATCCGGCCGCCGCGCGGGGTCTGGTCCTTCATCACCCGGAACGCCTCGGCCAGGCACAGGAACGAGCCGGTCAGGTTGACGTCGACCACGGCCTTCCACTGCTCGACCGTCAGTTCCTCGAGCGGGATGCCGGGGGCGTTCATGCCGGCGTTGTTGAACACCATGTCGATCCGCCCGAAGGTGCCCTTGACCTTGTCGAACAGCGCCTTGACCGAGGCCGGGTCGCTGACGTCGGTCGGCACGGCCAGCCCGTTGGCGTCGGCGTCGCCGGCCTTGGCGATGGTCTCGGCGAGCGCGTCGGCACGCCGGCCGACCAGCCCGACCTTCCAGCCGGCCTTCAGCAGGGCGATGGCGGAGGCCCGGCCGATGCCCGAGCCCGCTCCCGTAACGATGGCGACCTTACCGGTCATCGTGTGTCCTCCCTCGAGATGTGCGATCCCCGGCCGGGCGGCCGGGACGGGGGAGCTTAGCGGGACTTCGGATCGAGCGCGACGCCCGGTCCGGCACGATTTTCATTCCGAGGCGGGGTTTCATTCCCGGTGGTAGGGATGCCCGGCCAGGATGCGCTCGGCCCGGTAGACCTGCTCCAGCAGCATCGCGCGGGCCATCATGTGCGGCCAGGTCTGCGGCCCGAAGGCCAACACCATGTCGGCGCGGTCGCGCAAGCCCGGGTCGAGGCCGTCGGCGCCGCCGATCAGGAAGCACACCGCCTGCCGGCCGTCGTCCTGCCAGCGCCGGAACACCGCCGCGAAGTCGCTGCTGGACAGCGCCCTGCCGCGCTCGTCGAGGGCCACCAGCACCGCGCCGTCGGGGATTCGGGCGGCCAGCAGTTCGGCCTCGTGCGCCTTCAGGGCGTCGCCGCCCAGCCGCTTCTTCGCCTCCACCTCGATGATCTCGACGGTCCAGGGCAGCCGGCCGGCGTAATCGCGGCACAGCTCCTGTATCGGGCCGCGCCGCGCGCGGCCCACAGCGACCAGGGTGACCCTCAAGCCCGGATCAGACGAGCGCGAGCGAGCGCTCGGTCCGGGACCCGTCGCCGAGCTGCACCGTGCTGGTCGGCGGCGGCTGGGCGCTCCACATCTTCTCCAGGCCGTAGAAGTCCCGGACCTCGGGACGGAACAGGTGGACGATCACGTCGCCGGTGTCGATCAGGACCCAGTCGCCCTGGCTCGCACCCTCGACGGATACGTTCTTGAGACCCCTGTCCTTCAGCTTGGAAACGAGATGGTCGGCCATGGCAGCGACCTGCCGGGCCGATCGTCCGGTGGCGATCACCATGTGGTCGCCGATGGAGGACTTGTTCGCCAGGTCGATGCTGACGATGTCCTCGGCCTTGTCGTCGTCCAGCGACTTGGTCACCAGGTCGAGAAGGCCGTCTCCCGCCGGGGGAGTGGTGTTGTGAGTTATGATGCGCTCCTTCGCTCTCACGTTGCCGGACGCAGCCTCTCCGCGGCTGCGGTTTCGCGTCGACGGAATGTCCTTCACATGCCGTTCCGGGCGGCTTCCCTGATCCGGGTCGCCGAGGCCGGATGCCGGCGGGTGTGCAGGAACACCCATGCCGGAAGGCGCCTTTGCGCCAGGGTCCGGGCCGCCCTGGACGGAACCCGGAACCGGGCGAACCGGTGCGCCGCCCGACTCGCCAAAGCCCTTAAAGAATAGGAAGGTCGGTCGAACACCGCAACGGCGGCGGCGTGAAAGATCAGTGACCACCGCTCCCAGCGGTGGAATCCGGCCAGGTTGTCGGCCCCCATGATCCACACGAACCGGATCCGCGGGCAGCGCCGGCGCAGCTCGGCCAGGGTGTCGGCCGTGAAATGCGTGCCCAGCCGCAGCTCCACGTCGCGGGCCCGGACCCGCGGGTGGCGGGCCATCCGCCGGGCCGATGCCAGGCGCTCGCCGAACGGCGCCATGCCGTCGGTCGGCTTCAGCGGGTTCTGCGGGCTGACCAGCCACCAGACCTCGTCGACCCCGAGGCTGCGCAGCGCCATGCGGGCGACGTGCAGGTGGCCCTCATGGGCCGGGTTGAACGACCCGCCCATCAGCCCGACGGTGATCCGCCGGCGGTCGACGCCGTTCCCCGCGGTCGGCAGCGCGTCGCTGGCCGGCATTCCCAGGGCGTGCGGGCGCACCCGCGCGAACAGCGGCGCGCCGACGGCCGGCAGCGCCGGGCTGCGGGAGGAGCGGACAGGGGCGAACAGGGTCAAATGGCGGATCTCAGGGGCGCATCGCAGGGGCACATGTCAGGGCCGGGTCTGGCCGTCCCCGCGCACCACGTATTTGAAGCTGGTGAGCTGCTCGGCCCCGACCGGGCCGCGGGCATGCATGCGGCCGGTGGAGATGCCGATCTCCGCCCCCATCCCGAACTCGCCGCCGTCGGCGAACTGGGTCGAGGCGTTATGCAGCACGATGGCGCTGTCGACCTCGTTCAGGAACGTCTCCGCCGCGGCGGTGTCCTCGGTGACGATCGCGTCGGTGTGGTGCGAGCCCCAGCGGTTGATGTGCCCGATCGCGCCGGCGACGCCGTCGACCACCGCCACCGAGATCACCGCGTCCAGGTACTCGGTCGCCCAGTCGGCGTCGGTGGCGGGCTCCATCGCCGGCACCAGGGCGCGGGCGGCAGCATCGCCGCGCAGCGCGCAGCCGGCGTCGGCCAGCGCCGCCGCGATCCGCGGCAGCAGCGCCGGCGCCACCGCGCGGTCGACCAGCAGGGTCTCGGCCGCCCCGCACACGCTGGTGCGGCGCATCTTGGCGTTGACCGCGATCGCCGTCGCCTTGTCCGGGTCGGCGCCGCCGTCGACATAGACGTGGCAGATGCCGTCGAGATGGGCGAACACCGGGACCCGGCTCTCGTTCTGGACCCGCTCGATCAGCGAGCGGCCGCCGCGCGGCACGATGACGTCGACATACTCGGCCATGCGCAGCAGCTCGCCGACGGCGGCGCGGTCGCGGGTCGGCACCAGCTGGATCGCGTCCTCGGACAGGCCGGCGGCGCGCAGGCCCTCGTGCATGGCCTCGACCAGGGCGCGCGAGGAATGGAAGCTCTCCGAGCCGCCGCGCAGGATCGCGGCATTGCCGGCCTTCAGGCACAGGCCGCCGGCGTCGACCGTCACGTTCGGGCGCGACTCGTAGATGATTCCGATGACGCCGAGCGGCACCCGGCGGCGCTCGATCCGCAACCCGTTCGGCCGGCTCCATTCGGCCAGCACGGTGCCGACCGGGTCCGGCAGCCCGGCGATCGCCTCCAGCCCGGCGGCGATCCCGTCCAGGCGCTTCGGGTCGAGCACCAGCCGGTCGACCAGCGACTCGCGCTGGCCCTTGGCGCGGGCGGCCGCCACGTCCTCGGCGTTGGCTTCCAGGATGCGGCCGGAATCGGCGCGGATCGCCGCCGCCGCCGCCCGCAGGGCGGCGTCCTTGGCGGCCGTCGGCGCCAGCGCCAGGGCGGCGGACGCGGCCCGCGCGCGCCGGCCGATGTCGAGCATCACGGCGGCGACGTCGTCCGCCGACCGCTCCGTGCCGCGATCGATGTTCCCGGCGAGGCTCATCCCTCGTCTCCCGCCGCTCCGGTCAGGACCAGATCGTCGCGGTGGACGATCTCGTCGCGGCCACGGTAGCCGAGGACTTCCTCGATTTCACGGGATTTCCGGCCGGCGATCCGGGCCGCGTCGTCGGCGCCGTAGGCCACCAGCCCGCGCCCCAGCTCGGCGCCGTCGGGCCCGTTCAGAGTGACCAGGTCGCCGCGCTCGAAGCCGCCGTCGACGCCGGTCACCCCGGCCGGCAGCAGCGACTTGGCGGCCAGCAGCGCGCGTGCCGCCCCGGCGTCCAGGGTCAGCCGGCCCTTCGGCGCCAGCCCGCCGGCGATCCAGCGCTTGCGGGCGGTCAGCGGGCTGGCCTGGGCGGCGAACCAGGTGCAGCGCGCACCGGCCTCCAGGCGGGCGATCGGATTGCTCTCGCGGCCGCTGGCGATCGCCATGCGGCAGCCGGCGGTGGCGGCGATCTTGGCGGCTGCCAGCTTGGTGACCATGCCGCCCGACGCGTAGCCGGTGCCGGCGGCCCCGGCCATCGCCTCGACCTCCGGCGTCACCGCCTCGACCACGGCCAGGTGCCGGGCCTGCGGGTCGCGCCGGGGGTCGGCGGTGTACAGGCCGTCGATGTCGGACAGCAGCACCAGGGTGTCGGCGCTGGTCATCTGCGCCACCCTCGCACCCAGCCGGTCGTTGTCGCCGAACCGGATCTCGGCGGTGGCGACGGTGTCGTTCTCGTTGATCACCGGGACCGCGCCGAACGCCAGCAGGGTGCTGATGGTGGCGCGCGCATTCAGGTGCCGGCGGCGCTGCTCGGTGTCGTCGGGCGACAGCAGGATCTGCGCCACCGTCAGGCCGTGGCGGGCGAGCGATTCCTGGTAGGCGTGCGCCAGGATGATCTGGCCGGTCGCCGCCGCCGCCTGCTTCTCCTCGAGCTTCGGGCGGGCGTGGCCGATGCCGAGATGGCGGCGGCCCAGCGCGATCGCGCCGGACGACACGATCAGCACCTCGACCCCGCGCGCCCGCAGGCCGGCGACGTCGTCCATCAGGGCGTCCAGCCAGGCCCGGCGGACCCGGCCGCTGCGCTCGTCGACCAGCAGCGCCGAGCCGATCTTCACCACCAGCCGGCGGGCCGCCGACAGCGGCGAGGCGGCGGCAGGACGGGTCCCGGCGGCGGGCTCGGTCAGGGCGCCCATTCCGCGCTCTCCCCGACACCCGACTCGACCGCCGAGGCCTCTTCCTGGGCCTCCGCCTTCTCGACCCGGCGGCGGGCGTGCACCAGCGCCATGATCCGGCGCAGCACGTCGCGGGTGCCGGCGCCGGAGGTCCCGGAGATCGCCAGCGGCTCGATCCCGGTCTCCTCGACGAACAGCTCCTTGAGGGCCTGCACGTCCTCCTCCGGCATCGCGTCGATCTTGTTGATCGCCAGGATCTCGGGCTTGTCGACGAAGCGCTCGTCATAGGCCTCGAGTTCGGTCCGCACCGTGCGCCAGGCCTCGATCGGATTCTCGCCGGTGCCGTCGACCAGGTGCAGGATGGCGGCGCAACGCTCGACATGGCCGAGGAATCGGTCGCCCAGGCCGGCGCCCTCGTGGGCGCCCTCGATCAGGCCGGGGATGTCGGCCAGCACCATCTCGTCGTCGTCGATGCGCACGACGCCGAGGCCGGGATGCAGGGTGGTGAACGGGTAGTCGGCGATCTTCGGCTTGGCGGCGGTCACGGCCGCCAGGAAGGTCGACTTGCCGGCGTTCGGCAGCCCGACCAGGCCGGCGTCGGCGATCAGCTTCAGGCGCAGCCAGATCCACATCTCGCGGCCCGGCCAGCCCGGCGTGTGCTTGCGCGGCGCCTGGTTGGTCGAGGACTTGTAGTGGGCGTTGCCGAGGCCGCCGTCGCCACCCTTGGCCAGCACCACGCGCTGGCCCGGCTCGGTCATGTCGGCCAGCAGGGTCTCGTAGTCCTCGTCCCAGAGCTGGGTGCCGACGGGGACCCGCAGCACGATGTCCTGGCCGCCGGCGCCGGTCATGTTGCGGCCGGATCCGGGCCGGCCGTTCTGGGCCCGGAAATGCTGCTGGTAGCGGAAGTCGATGAGGGTGTTGAGGGCGTCGACGCATTCGACGATCACGTCGCCGCCGCGGCCGCCGTCGCCGCCGTCCGGCCCGCCGAACTCGATGAAGGCCTCACGCCGGAAACTGACGCAGCCGCCGCCACCGTCGCCGCTCTTGATATAGACCTTGGCCTGATCGAGGAACTTCATCGGGGGACCTCCTGTCCCTCCCGCCCCACCCGAGCATCACATCTCATGCATGCGACGGGCACGAAAAAAGGGAACGGAAACCCGTTCCCTTCTCCGCCGTCCCGATCGGGGGGACGGCTTTACTCGGCCGGCGCCTCGGCGGCCGTGGCCACCACGCCGACATAGGTCCGGTCGCGGGTCTTCCTGAACTCCACCCGGCCTTCGGCAACCGCGAAGATCGTGTGATCGCGGCCGATGCCGACGTTCACGCCCGGATGATACTTGGTGCCGCGCTGGCGGATGATGATGTTGCCGGGGATCACGGACTCGCCCCCGAACTTCTTCACGCCGAGGCGGCGGCCCTCGGAGTCGCGCCCGTTACGGGAGCTACCGCCGGCTTTTTTGTGCGCCATCGCTCGTTCTCCTCAGTCCGCGGCCGCTCAGGCGCCCGCAGTGATGCCGGTCACGCGCAGCACGGTGATCTGCTGGCGGTGGCCACGGGTGCGCCGCGAGTTCTTCCGGCGGCGCTTCTTGAAGATGATGACCTTCGGGCCCTTGGTCTGCTCGAGCACCTCGAAAGCGACCTTGGCGCCGGCGACCATCGGGGCACCGACGGTGACGTTGCCGTCGCCGCCGACCATCAGAACCTGGTCGAGCTCGACAGTGGCACCGGCCTCGGCCTCGAGCTTCTCGACCTTGATCACGTCGCCCGAGGCGACCTTGTATTGCTTGCCGCCGGTTTTTACGACTGCGAACATCGGTTCGGTCCTGGCAAATAAGGATCGCACGCGCCGCCCACCGGCGCGCTGCGGAGGCGGCACTATACGCAGGCGCGTTTGCGTGTCAACCGGAGTGAGTCGGGGTCGCCCGCTTCAGGTTGCGGTCAGCTTCGCACGACCACCATGCCCCGTCATCGAGACGGCGGCATCCATGTTCCGAGCCACGGCAGACCAGCCCGACGAACACCGGCCGAGCGCCGCCCACGCCGGCGGTGCCTGCCCGACCGTCCGCGTCTGGGATCCGGTCGTCCGGCTCTCCCATTGGGCGCTGGTCGCGGCGGTGACCGTGGCGGCCGTCACCGGGCTGCTGGCCGACGCCTCCTGGATCGACGTGCACGTCGGGGCCGGCGCCGCGATGGCCGGCCTGGTCGCCGCGCGCGTGGTCTGGGGGTTCCTCGGCCCCGGCTCCGCCCGCTTCACCGGCTTCGTCATGGGCCCGGGCGCGGTGCTGACGCATCTGCGCGAACTGCGCGCCGGCACCGCCGGGCGCCATCTCGGCCACAATCCGCTCGGCGCCGCGATGGTGCTGGCGCTGCTGGCGATCGCCGCCGGTCTCGCCGTGACCGGCCTCGTCGCCCTCGGCGGCGTCCTGAAGGCCGGGCCGCTGGCCTTCGCGACCGGCTTCGCCGACGGCCGGGCGGCGCTGGCGGTCCACGAGCTGCTGGCCTACGGCCTGCTGGCACTGATCGCCCTGCACGTGGCCGGCGTGGTGTTCGAGAGCCGGCGCAGCCGCGAGAACCTGGGGCGGGCGATGCTGACCGGCCGCAAGCCGGCCCGCCCCGGCGACCACGTGCCGGCCGTCCGCCCGGCCCGGCCGGTCGCCGCCGCGGCCCTGACGCTGGGCATCCTCGGGATCGCCGCAGCCGCGATCGGCGCCCTCACGGGCCGTCCGGCGCTCGGCGTGCCGACGGCCACCCCCGACCCGGCCTACGCCGAGGAATGCGCGGCCTGCCACGTCGCCTATCACCCGAGCCTGCTGCCGCGCGCGTCGTGGAGCGCCCTGTTCGACGGATTGGGCGACCATTTCGGGGAGGACGCCGGCCTCGACCCCGCGACCACCGCCCGGCTGCGGGCCTGGGTCCTGGCGAATGCCGCCGAGGCCTACGACACCAAAGCCGCCAACCGGCTCCGCGCGGTCGAGCCGGCAGCGCCGTTCAGCATCACCGAGACCCGGTTCTGGCGGCGCACCCACGCGGACATTCCCGGGACCGTGTTCGCCGGCCCGGCCGTGGTCTCCAAGGGCAACTGCGAGGCCTGCCACACCGACGCGCGGGCCGGCCGCTTCTATCCCGGCAACATCCGCATCCCCTCGCCCGCCCCAACGGAGGCCCGTCCATGACCCGATCCCGCCTGCTCGCCCCTCTGGCCGTCACCGCCGCGCTCGTCGCCGGTACAGCGCTCGCCGCAGGCCCCCGCGACACGCTGCTGGCCGGCTACGCCGCCGCGGCCGGCGCCCCTGCCTCGGCGGCACGCGGCGAGGCGTTCTTCACCGCGACCCACGCCGGCGGCAAGCCCGACACCCCGTCCTGCACCGCCTGCCACGGCACCGACCCGCGCAGCGCCGGCCGTACCCGCGCCGGCAAGCCGATCGAGCCGATGGCGGTGTCCGCCAACCCGGCGCGCTTCACCGACCCGGACAAGGTCGAGAAGTGGTTCCGCCGCAACTGCAACAGCGTGCTCGGCCGCGAATGCAGCGCCGCCGAGAAGGCCGACGTGATCGCCTGGCTGGCGGGCCGGTGACGCCGCCGATCCACCGACAGAGACAGAGGGAGACCGACATGCACCGCCCGTTCCGCCCCACCAGATTCGGGCCCGGCCGCCCCGACATCCTGGGCATCCTCGCCGGCGCAAGCGCGGCAGCGGCGCTCGCCATGGCGATCTTGCTGCCGGTCGAGACCGCCTCGGCCGACAGCGAGGCCCGGTTCCGCCCGGTCGACGACCCCAAGGTCAAGGCCGAGTGCGGCGCCTGCCACATGGCGTTCCCGGCCGGCATGCTGCCGGCCGCCTCGTGGCAGAGGATCATGGCCGGCCTGCCCGACCATTTCGGCGAGGACGCCAGCCTCGACGACGCGGCTCGGCGCGAGATCGCCGACTGGCTGGTCGCCGGCGCCGCCCGGCCGGGCAGCCGGGTCGCCGGCGGGATGCCGGCCGACGGGACGGTGCTGCGCATCACCGACACGCCGTGGTGGATCCGCGAGCACCGCGGCGAGGTCCGTCCCGGCGCCTTCGAGGACCCGAAGGTCGGCTCCAAGGCCAACTGCACGGCCTGCCATCGCGACGCCGCCCGCGGGAACTTCGACGACGACTGAGCGGGCGCCGGACTGGCGCGCACTGTTCCCGCCCGGTACGGCCTCCTATATGGAAACCCCGCCGGAGGAGCAGGCGATGACCGATCAGCGTTCCCCGATCCGCGCCGCCCGCCGAAGGTTCGCCGGCTGGGGCCTTGCAGCCTGGATCCTGGCGGTCCCGGCGGTCGCCGGCCCGCTGTACGACGAGACCGGCGACCCGGCACGCCGTGCGATCGTCGACTTGGCGCATCAGCGGATGGCGACCTGCACGGCGTTCTTCCTGATCGCCGCCGAGGGCACCCCGCCGACCGTCGCCAACCGGGCCGCGCTGGACCAGCTCGGGCAGGCCGCCGACGGGCTGGTCGGGCAGATGCTGCGGCTGCGCGACGAGACGATGACCCGGGCCCGCATCGAGGCCGAGCGGCAGTGGCTGATGCAGTCGATCGGCGGCAGCCTGACCGGCTATCCGCGGCTGCACGAGGCGCTCGCCGGCCCCTGCGCGAAGATCGCCGCCGACCCGCAGGGGCACATCGCCGACCTGCTGGCCGGCAAGACGGCACCGGAGTCGCCGGCCGTGCGCTAGACTGCTGCCAACTGCCGCCGCCCGGAGTCCGACCATGCTGCGCCCCGACCCGACCTTCCTCGGCGTGCCGTTCGCCGCCGGTGCCGCCGGCGCCGACGTGGCGGTGATCGGGGTGGCGCATGCCACCCCCTACATGCCCGGCCGGCCGAGCCACGCGGCCGAGGCGCCGGGCGCGGTCCGCTCGGCGCTCGGCTGGTATGGCGCCGACACCACACGCTGGGACTTCGACGCCGGCGGGCCGCTGCTCGGCGGCGCCAGGATGGTCGACCTCGGCGACGTGCCGGGCGACCTGTTCGACGGCGCCGGCAACCGCGCCCGCATCGCCGCCGCGGTCGCCGGAGTGCTGGCGGCCGGCGCGGTGCCGCTGGTGCTGGGTGGCGACGACAGCGTGCCGATCCCGGTGCTGGAGGCGTATGACGGCTGGGACGGCCTGACGGTGGTGCAGGTCGACGCCCATATCGACTGGCGCGACGAGGTCGACGGCGTGACCCAAGGCTTCTCGTCGACCATGCGCCGGGCGTCGGAGATGGCGCATGTCCGGCGGATCGTCCAGATCGGCGCCCGCGGCCCCGGCAGCGCACGGGCCGAGGAGGTCGAGGCGGCCCGCCGGTGGGGCGCGGTGCTGCACACCGCCCGCGACGTTCACGCTCGCGGCGTCGGGCCGGCGCTGGAGGCGGTCCCCGCGGGATCGGACGTGTTCCTGGCGATCGACGTCGACGGCATCGACCCGGCGGTGGTGCCGGGGGTGATCCTGCCGGCCTTCGGCGGGCTCGGCTACCAGCAGGTGCTGGACGTCATCCTCGGGGTCGCCGCCAGGGCGCGGATCGTCGGCGTCGACTTCGTCGAATACGTGCCGGCCAAGGACCCGTCGGGGATCGGCGCCAAGGCGATCGCCCGGCTGGCCAGCGTTGCGGTCGCTGCCGTCATGGCCGGACGGCCGTAAGCCCGGACGGGACGGCCTGCGTCCGCGGTTGCCTCAGTTGACGCCAAGGCCGCCTTCGGGGACCCTTCGTGCACCATCGCCACGGCGGGCGGGGGCGCCAAAGGGGGGCGCCAGGGGAGCGTTTCAATCGCGGGATGGTCCGGACGGCCGGCGGGACACGGGGGGTGGCAGTTGCCGGAGAGCGAGCAAACCCGCGAGCCGACCGGGTCGACGCAGGTGCTCGTCGACCCGGACCTGCTATTCGAGAGCCCGCTCCTGGCCGAGATACTCGTGATCTGGACCAGGCTGCGCGGCGACGGCGCGATGCCGATGCCGGGCGACATCGACCCGGTCGACCTGCCGCGCGACGTGCTGCCGCACCTGCTGCTGGTCGACGTCGAGCACGCGCCGTCCCTGCGGTTCCGGTGGCGGCTCATCGGCACCTATGCCACGCGGATCCTGGGCCGGGACATGACCGGGCGCTATTGGGACGAGATCTACGACGAGCGGACGTTCCAGCGGATCGCCGTCGGCCTGGAGTGGGTCCTGCGGCACCGCCTCCCGGTCCGCACCCTCGGCACCGCCCCCGACGCCTCCGAGCACTTCGTCCGCTCCGAGAGCGCTATCATGCCGTTGTCGAGCGACGGCCGGACGATCGACCGGATGCTGGGTGCCGTGGTCTACGACGTGGCGCCATGCTGACACGGCCGACATGACCGTGCGCCGGGACAACGAACAGACCCGCGCCTTCCTCGCCTCGGTTGAATTCGATCTCGACCCGGAACTGCGGATCGAGAACCCGGCACCCGCGCTGGCGCTGGCCGAGTGGAACAGGCTGCGCGGTGACCGTGCGATGCCGGCCCCGGCCGACATCGACGCCCTGGACCTGCCGCGGCAGCTGCTGCCGCACCTCCTGCTGATGGACATCGAGCACGAACCGGTCCTGCGCTACCGGTGGCGGCTGATCGGCACCCACACGACCGCCGCGCTGGGCCGCGACATGACCGGCCGATACTGGGACGAGATCTACGACGACCGCGGCCTCGCCATGCTCGCCCGGGGCCCGCAATGGGTGCTGCGGCACCGGCGCCCGGTGCGGGTGCTGGGCGCCGCCACCTACGCCGACAAGGACCATGTCCGGTCCGAGAGCGTGGACCTGCCGCTGTCCAACGACGGCACCACCGTGCATCGGATCCTGATCGCGACGGTGTACCGAACCGGATGAGGTCTCGGGCCGGGCCGTCGCATCGAGCTTGCTAGCTGACCGACGACGTTCTATCTATCGCCGCGTCGGGGCGATGCGGTCTCCCGGCTTACCCAAGGCAGCTTGCCCAAGCACCGCTCGATTCTTCCGGAAGGGAGGGTTGAGCCATGGGCTCGTCCAGTCTGTCTGTTTCCCCCGAAGATCTTATGCGCCTGATCGGCGGCGCCGACGCGCCGGTGATCGTCGACGTGCGCCGCCGGCCGGTCTACGACGCCGACGACCGCGTCCTGCCGACGGCGGTCTGGCGCGACCTGCAGGCGGTCGACGCATGGCGGTCCGAGCTGCCGGCCGGCGTCCCGGTGGTGGTCTACTGCGCCCACGGCCACCAGGTCGGTCAGGTGACCGCCAGCCGCCTGCACCTGGCCGGGGTCGACGCCCGCTACCTGGCCGGCGGCATCGACGCATGGCGGGCTGCCGGCGGGCCGCTGGTCGCCCGGCGTCCGGACTGGTGCGATCCGGCCTCGCCGCGGGCCAGCCGCTGGGTGACCCGCGAGCGGCCAAAGATCGACCGCATCGCCTGCCCGTGGTTCGTGCGCCGCTTCGTCGACCGGCGGGCCGAGATCCACTACGTCGAATCCGAGTGGGTGCGCGACGCCGCCGGCGACCTGGGCGCGGTGCCGTTCGACATCCCCGAGGTCGAGCTGACCCATGTCGGCGAGACCTGCAGCTTCGACACCCTGCTCGCCGCCTACGGGGTCACCGACCCGGCGCTGCAGCGGGTCGCCACCATCGTGCGCGGCGCCGACACCGCCCGTCCGGACCTGGCGCCGGAAGCGGCCGGGCTGCTCGCCCTGTCGCTCGGCATCTCGGCCTCGACCACCGACGACCAGGACGCCCTGAGCCGCGGCATGGCCCTGTACGACGCGCTGTACGCCTGGGCCCGGTTCGCCGCCGCCGAAACCCACAACTGGCCGGCTTCCAAGGTGGCGGGCAAGGTGGCGGGGGCGGCGCGATGAGCGCCGTCCTGCACACCGCGGCCGCGCCGGCCGCCACGATACCGGCGGTCGGCTTCGGCGAGGCGACCCGGACCTGGCTGCGGATCGGCCTGCTCAGCTTCGGCGGGCCGGCCGGCCAGATCGCCCTGATGCACAAGGTCCTGGTCGAGGAGAAGCACTGGGTCGACGAGGCCCGGTTCCTGCACGCCCTGAACTACTGCATGCTGCTGCCGGGCCCGGAGGCGCAGCAGCTCGCCACCTATGTCGGCTGGCTGCTGCACGGCATCCGCGGCGGTGTGGTAGCGGGCCTGCTGTTCATCCTGCCGGGGGCGCTGGTGATGCTGGCGCTCGCCGGCCTGTATGCCGGCTACGCCGACCTCGCCCTGGTCGGCGCGGCGTTCTTCGGCATCAAGGCCGCGGTCCTGGTGGTGGTGGTCGAGGCGGTGCTGCGGATCGGCCGGCGGGCCCTGAAGTCGCGGGCCGCCGTGGCGGTGGCGGTCGCCGCCTTCGTGGCGATCTTCTTCCTGAACGCCCCGTTCCCGCTGATCGTGCTGTCGGCGGCCGCCATCGGGACGTTGCTGCACCAGCTGCGGCCGGGCCTGCTGGCCGGTACCGCCGGCCACGGCCCGGCCGGGACCTCGGCGGTCGACCGCCGGCCGCCGTCCGGCGCCCGCGGGGCCTTCATCGCGGCGACGGTCTGCCTGGTGCTGTGGGTCGCGCCGATCGCCCTGCTGCTGGCGTTCGTCGGGCCGGACAACGTGTTCGGGCAGATCGCCCTGTTCTTCAGCAAGATGGCGGTGGTCACCTTCGGCGGCGCCTACGCCGTGCTCAGCTATGTCGCGCAGCAGGCGGTCGACGGCTTCGGCTGGCTGGCACCGGGCGAGATGCTCGACGGGCTCGGCCTCGCCGAGACCACACCGGGGCCGCTGATCCTGGTCACCCAGTTCGTCGGCTTCCTGGCGGCCTGGCGCGAGGCCGAGGGGATGTCGCCGTGGGTCGCCGGCACCGCCGGGGCGGCGCTGACCCTGTGGGTCACCTTCGTGCCGTGCTTCCTGTGGATCTTCCTGGGCGCGCCGTTCATCGAGCGGCTGCGCGGCAACCGGGCGCTGGACGCGGCCCTCTCGGCGATCACCGCGGCGGTGGTCGGGGTGGTGCTGAACCTCGGGGTGTGGTTCGCCCTGCACGTGTTCTTCGCGACCGTCGACGAGGCCCGGTTCGGCCCGGTCCGGCTGCTGGTCCCGGCCTGGGCCAGCGTCGATCCGGCGGCACTCGGGCTCAGCCTCCTGGCGGCGATCGCACTGCTGCGGCTGAAACTGCCGATGCCGGCAGTGCTGGCGGGATCGGCGGCAGCCGGCGTCGCGCTGGCCCTGGCGGGATAACGGCTGCCGGGCGGAACGGCGTGCGTGACAGCGGGCGGCGGGCTTGCAGCCGCCGCCCGGTTCGCATACCTACACGGGCTTGCGGCGACGCAGCGCCGCGACGCAGCGCCGCCCGAACCCCGGAGAGCCGATGACCGCCGAGCCGATCCGTACCGACGTGACCATCGTGGGCGCCGGCCCCTGCGGGCTGTTCGCGGTGTTCGAGCTCGGCCTGCTCGACCTGAAGTGCCATCTGGTCGACATCCTGGACCGGCCGGGCGGCCAGTGCGCCGAGCTGTACCCGGAGAAGCCGATCTACGACATCCCGGCGGTGCCGGTGTGCACCGGCCAGGAGCTGACCGACCGGCTGATGGAGCAGATCAAGCCGTTCGACCCGGTGTTCCACTACGCGCAGATGGCGGAGAAGCTGGAGCGCACCGACGACGGGCACTGGCGGCTGACCACCGACATGGGCACGGTGATCGAGTCGAAGGTCGTGGTGATCGCGGCCGGCGGCGGCAGCTTCGTGCCGAAGAAGCCGCATCTGGAGGGTCTCGAGACCTACGAGGACGGCTCCGTCTTCTACGCCGTCCGCAAGATCGACGCCTTCCGCGGCAAGCGGGTGGTGATCGCCGGCGGCGGCGACTCCGCCCTCGACTGGGCGCTCAACCTGCATCCCGTCGCCGAACGGGTGACGCTGGTGCATCACCGGGACGGCTTCCGGGCGGCGCCGGCGAGCGTCGAGCGCATGCACGACCTGGTCGACCAGGGGGCCATGGATTTCAAGATCGCCCAGCTCGCCTCCCTCCAGGGGGCCGACGGCAAGCTCTCCCACGTCCGGGTCAAGTCGAAGACCGACGGCGAGAGCGACATCGCGGCCGACGCGCTGCTGCCGTTCTTCGGCCTCACGATGAAGCTCGGCCCGATCGCGGAATTCGGCCTGAACTTCCACGAGAACCTGATCCCGGTCGACACCGAGAAGTTCGAGACGTCGACGCCGACGATCTTCGCCATCGGCGACATCAACGCCTATCCAGGCAAGCTGAAGCTCATCCTCTCCGGCTTCCACGAAAGCGCGCTGATGTCCCAGGCGGCGTTCCGCTACTGCCGCCCAGGCGAGCGGCTGCGCTTCCAGTACACCACCTCGTCCAGTGATCTGCAGAAGAAATTGGGGGTCCGATGAAGGTCCACGTCACTGACCTTGACGGCAAGACGCACGAAATCGAAGGCACGATCGGCTGGACGCTGATGGAGGTGATCCGCGACGCGGGCCTGCCGATCAAGGCGGAATGCGGCGGCGCCTGCGCTTGCGCGACCTGCCATGTCTATGTCGACGAGGATTGGCTGGACGCCTCGGGCGAACGCTCCGAGGAGGAGGAGGACATGATCGACCTCGCCCTCGAGGTGCGCGACGCCTCCCGGCTCTCCTGCCAGATCG
>NZ_JAVJSE010000045.1:0-12538 GCF_040219615.1 Thalassobaculum sp. | reverse complement strand
GGTTCCGGAGCCGGACGCTCGCGCGTCCCCTCCGGAATGACGAAGGTGGGCAGGATTTGGCCGGCTTCCCTCCCGGATCCACCCCTCACTTCGAAAATTCGGTGACAGTGCACTCTATTCCCGTCCTGGATGTGACGCCTCGGAACCGACGTGGCGGCCGCATATCGCGGGCCTCGGCGATCTCGATCGCGCCGCGACGAATTGAGTGCACTGTCACCGTATTTTTATGCTCGTCATTCCGGAGCGGGCCGCCGCCGGCGGAACGCATCCGGAACCCACGAGGCGACGGGCGTCCGCCTACCCCCGCCCCTTCAGCTCGACCCCGTTGCCCTCCGGGTCGCGCAGGTAGATCGACGGGCCGTCGCCCTCGGCCCCGAAGCGGGTGGCCGGCGCCTCGGCGGCGATGCCGTGGGCGGCGAAATGCGCCAGGATCGCCTCGGCGTCGAACGGCTCGACCCTGATCGCCACGTGGTCGACGTTGCGCCCCGGTCCCGGCGGCGGCCCGCCGGCCGCCCCCAGCTTGCCGGCCATGTCGACCAGGTCGATCATCGAGCCGCCGGCGTCCAGGTGCCACAGCCCGAGCGGCGCGTTGTGCTTGGCCACCGGGCAGCCGAGCACGTCGCGGTAGAAGCCCAGCATGGCGTCGATGTCGCGGGCGCGGATCACCACGTGGTCGACGCCGCCGAGGCGGTAGGGCAGGTCGGGCATCTCGACACTCCTCAGGGGATCACCTTCATGTCGCGGAACTCGCCGAAGATCCGCTGGAACATCTCGTCGGTGCGCAGGCAGTCGTGGAAACCATGCAGCCGCAGCTTCAGGGTGTCGGTCATGACGTCCCAGTCGGTCCCGAACACGTAGTCGGCGAACGGCCAGGCCGCAACCTGGTCGTAGGGGATTCGCTGCAGGCCGTATTTCTCGACGATCGCGTCCCACAGCGGCGCCTTGTCGGCCATGAACTCGGTCAGCCGGATGGTCTGCAGGTCGCCGACCTCCATGTCGAAGAACTTCGCGAACTGCGGCCACACGTTCTTCCAGCGGAAGAAGTCGCCGTTGGTGATGTTGAACACCTCGTTGGCGGCGCGGTCGTCGGTCGCGCACCAGGTCATCGCGTTGGCGAGGTGCTGGTTGTCGCAGACCTGGTAGACCGCCTCCCAGGCCCCGGGCTTGCCGGGGAACCTGAGCGGCAGCCCGAGCTCCTTGGAGATCGTCGCGTAGACCGCGATGCAGGTGGTGATGTTCATCGGGTTGCCGAGCGCGAAGCCGCACACCGTCTGCGGCCGCAGCGCCGACCAGGTCCAGGCCTTGCCCTTCTGTGCAGCCCCCTTCTGGGCGGCGCGCAGCCACTGCTCCTGGTCCCAGTAGAAGTTCGGCAGCATGTGCGGCGGGTCCTCCTCGCGCGCCGGAGTCCTGAACGGCCCGAGATGCGAGCCGTAGATCTTGTTGCCCTGGATCAGCTGCACGTGGCGCAGCCCCTTGGAGGCCCGCTCGATCGGCTCGACCGCGTTGACCAGCATCGCCAGGTTCGGCGGACCGTGCTCGGCCCACACCGGCCGGGCCTGGAAGGCCGCGTAGAAGATATGGGTGACGTCGGTGAGCCCGGCCAGCTTGGCCTCGGCGTCGGCGCGGTCCAGCAGGTCGACCGAGATGTAGGTCGCCGGGCTGTCGAAGTCCGGCGCCCGCCGGCTCAGGCCGACGATCTCCCAGTCGCCGAGCTTGCCCAGGTGCTCGATCAGCTTGCGGCCGATCACGCCGAGGGCGCCGACCACCACGGCCTTGTTCTTCGCCATGTCTTCCTCCGATTCTGTCGGCCGCATCCTCGGCTCTGCGGCGCCGTGGATCAATGTCCCACAGGGCAAGGCAGGCGTTCCCACGTGCGGCGGGTCTTCCTTTCGGCGCGCTGTGCGCCATATTGTACGGAAGGTCGTGCCAACTGGGCGGGTCGTGAAGCGGTCCGCCTTTCTTTTGTCCGCGGTGTATGCTCCCGGAAAACGCAACCGAGGGAGCCCGCGATGACCGCCTTCCGCGTCGGCCTGAGCGCCGATTTCACCCGCGCCGACGGCAAGCCGACCTTTCCGAGCTACGACCTGTCCGCGCTCGGCGCCGAGGGGGTCGAACTGGTCGAGCTGCCGCGCGCGGCGCTGCTGTCGGCGGACCATGTGACGGGGTTCGACGCCGTCGTGCTGCTGGGCGAGCGGATGGCGGCGTCGAGTTTCCCGGGCGACGGCCGGCTGGCGCTGATCGCCCGCATGGGGGTCGGCTACGACACCGTCGACACCGACGCCTGCACCGCGAACGACGTGGTGCTGACGATCACGCCGGACGCGGTGCGCCGGCCGATGGCGACCACCCAGGTCTGCCTGATCCTGGCGCTGACCCACAACCTGATGGCCAAGGACCGGATCGCCCGCACCGGGACGCTCGGCTGGCCGGCCCGGCTCGACTGGCACGGCATGGGGCTGGTCGGGCGGACCGTCGGCTCGGTCGGGGTCGGCAACATCGGCGCCGAGATGTTCCGGCTGCTGAAGGCGTTCGACGTCCGCATGATCGCCCACGACCCCTATGCCGATCCGGCGGCGCTTGCGGCACTCGGGGTCGAGGCGGTCTCGCTGGAGGCGGTGTTCGAGCAGAGCGACGTGGTCACCTTCAACTGCCCGCTGAACGACGAGACCCGCCACATCGGCTCGGCGGCGATGATCGCCCGCATGCGGCCGACCAGCTATCTGGTGAACACCAGCCGCGGCCCGGTGGTCGACCAGAAGGCGCTGTACGACGCCCTGGTCGAGGGCCGGATCGCCGGGGCGGCGATCGACGTGTTCGACCCGGAGCCGCCGTCGGCGCACGAGCCGATCCTGCGGCTCGACAACGTGATCACCGCACCGCACTCGCTCGGCTGGACCGACCAGATGTTCGCCACCATGGGCGCGGTCAACCGCGGCGCCATCCAGGACGTTCGGGCCGGCCGGCAGCCGGCCAACGTGGTCAACCGGGCGGTGCTGGAGCGCGCCGGGTTCCGCGCCAAGCTGGCCGCGATGGCCGGTCGATGAGCGGCCCGGCGACGCACCAGCCCGACGGCCGGCCGCGCGGCCGCGGCCTCGGCCTGCCGTTCCCGGGCCAGACCGGGCCGACCAACAGCATCGTCGACGTGGCCGGGGTCGAGGTCGGGGCGGTCACCCTGGTCCGCGGCGACGGCAGGCTGGCGGTCGGGCAGGGACCGGTGCGCACCGGGGTCACCGCCATCCTGCCGCGCGGCAGGGCCGGCTTCGCCACGCCGGTGTTCGCCGGCCTGAACAGCCTGAACGGCAACGGCGAGATGACCGGCAGCCACTGGATCCTGGAGTCCGGGCGCTGCGAGGGGCCGGTGACGATCACCAACACCCACTCCGTGGGCCGGGCGCACGCCGCCAGCGTGCGCTGGCTGGTCGGGCAGGCCGGCCCCGGCGCCACCGACCCCAGCTGGAACCTGCCGGTGGCGGCCGAGACCTATGACGGCTACCTGAACGACATCAACGGCTTCCACGTCACCGAGGACGACGTCGTGGCGGCCATCGACGGCGCCTCGGCGGGGTTTCCGCCGCTCGGCAACCGCGGCGGCGGCACCGGCATGATCTGCTACCAGTTCAAGGGCGGCAACGGCAGCGCCTCGCGGGCCATCGAGGCGGCCGGCCGGCGCTGGACGCTGGGGGCGTTCGTGCAGGCCAATTTCGGCCGCCGCGAGCTGTTCGCGCCGCTCGGGGTGCCGGCCGGGCGGCTGCTGGAGGTGCCGCTGCCGGGGCCGCTGCCGGAACTGGCCGCCCCGGTGGGCGGGGCCGAGGGCTCGATCATCGTGGTGGTGGCGACCGACGCGCCGCTGCTGCCGCACCAGTGCGCCCGCCTGGCGCGCCGGGTGTCGCTCGGCCTGGCCCGCACCGGCTCGATCGCCGCCAACGGCTCCGGCGACATCTTCCTGGCGTTCTCGACGGCCAATGCCGAGGCGCTGTCGGACGACGCCCTGGCCCCGGGGCGGCTCGACTACCTGCCCGACGCCGCCCTCGACCCGCTGTTCGAGGCGACCGTTCAGGCCACCGAGGAGGCGATCCTCGAGGCCCTGCTGGCGGCCGACACCATGACCGGCATCGACGGCCGCACGGTGCACGCGCTGCCGCACGGGCCGCTGGTCGACCTGATGCGGGCGTTCGGGCGGATGTAGGGGGAGGCGGACATCTGGGAAATGGTGCCGCAGAAGGGACTCGAACCCCCGACCCTCGCATTACGAATGCGATGCTCTACCAGCTGAGCTACTGCGGCCCCGGAAATGAACGGGCCCTAGATACGGGTTGTGCGGTCCGGATGCAAGCGCGGCGCGCGGGTGCCGGTGCGGCGGCGGTCAGTTGATCGACAGGGCGCCGGTGCCGGGGAACACCGCGCTGAAGCGGCCGCCGGACGGGCCGTCGCCGTCGGACAGCAGCTTCTTCAGCGGATCGAAGTCGCCGGAGCGGTAAGCCTTCAGCGCGTCCTGGGTCGCCTTGACCCGGGCCAGCCCGGCCTGGGCCGCCTCCAGCCGCTCGCGCGCCTCGGTCGACAGGGTCGCGCCGCCGGTCTCGACCTGGCGGTACTGGCCGGTGTTCAGGCCGGTGCGGGTCTGCGCGGCGGTCAGCCCGAAGGACCGGCCGTCGAGTCCGACCACCGCGGTGTCCTCGGCCCGTACCGCGCCGCCGCGCGCCACGCCGATCTCCACTCCGAGGCGCCGGTAGGACGCATAGGCGGCGTCGTCGCCGGCGCCGTCGTCGGCGTATGCCACGTCGATCCCGACCACCCGGATCTGCACGAACAGGCTCTCGGATCCGCCGGCGCGGTCCAGTGCCTCCGAGGCGGCCTGCAGCGCGCGCTCGGCGGCGGCCTCGGCTTCGTCCGGCTTCTGTACGGCCTGGAAAACCGTGCGCAGGGCGTGCCGCAGCCGGTCCAGGAAGCCGATGTCGTCGCGCCCGTCGGGCTCGACGGTCAGGAACTGTGCGTCCGTGGGAACCGCCTGGCGCAGCGCACTACCGGTCGCCGCCGCCTGCGTCTGTGCAGGAGCGACCGGTGCGGCGGCAGTGCTGCCACCGGCTGCGGGTGTCGAGACGACACCTGAGAGTGCGAGAGGAGCAACCATTGCTCGGTCCCTTCTGGACGGAGGGCCCTGCTTGGACCCTGCTAACCCGGATTTCTAACCCGGTTAGTTCAAATTCTATCCAAAATGACCGATTGAGTCTTGACAATAATTCAGCCGGCCGCGCCGGGGGCGGTTCGCGGGGTATCGGGCACCGAGTTCACATGGTCGAGCGTGCGGGCCGCGGACAGCTCGACGATCTGCGCCTCGGGGGCGGAGATCTCGTCCTCGGTCAGCAGGCTGACCCGCGGCGGCGGCGCCCAGACGACGGTGTCGAACGCCCCGCAGTGGCCGCAGACCGCCGACCAGTCCGGTGCGACCGCGCCACAGGTGCCGCAGGTCCAGGCCGGGTCGGCCGGCGCCGTTGTCGCCCGTTCCAGCCAGTGCCGGGCGGCCAGGCTGTCGCCATGCTCCGACTCCTCGAGCCGGGCCCGCAGCCGGCAGGCCCGGGCCGTCAGCTCGGCGCCCGAGAGAGCCTCGAGCTGGACCCGCGCCTCGCCCCAGAGCTCGGCCTCGAGCGCCGCCTCGGCGATCGTCAGCCGGCTTTCCGGCGCGTCCGGGGCCCGGCCGGCGAGCGCGTGCAGGCGCTTGAAGCGCTCGATCGGATTGCCGGCGTCCTCGGCCAGCCCGCGATAGGCCGCGGCGAGGGCCGGGTGCGCGACGCGCGCCCAGGCGTCCTCGATCAGCCGCTGGCCGCGCCTGGCCTTGCCTGTGCGTCCCAGCAGCGCGGCCTCCAGGGTGATCGCCGGCACGAAGCCGGGAACCGACTCGCGGGCCTTGCCGGCGTGGTCGAGGGCTTCCGCGACCCGGCCGGCGGCGTCGTCCTCGCGGGCGCGCTCGGTCAGGATCGCGGCGCGGTGCCGCAGGCCCTCGTCCTCCGGCACGATCCGGCGCTTGACCGCGTCGTACAGCGCCACCTGGGCGTCGAACCAGCGCTTGGCCCGGGCCCGCCCGTACAGTCGCGTGGTCGCGACCAGCGGGGCATCCGGGCGCAGGGCGTGGGCCTCCTCGGCCAGCTCCAGGGCCCGTGCCTCGTCGTCGCGGCCGATCGCCTGGCGCAGCAGGCCGACCAGCCCGAGGAACCGGGTGTCGTCGTTGTCCCGCAATGCCGCGAAATACTTGGCGGCGGCCGCGGTGTCGCCGTTCAGGGCGGCGGCCTGGGCCGACAGCAGGCGGGTCAGGGTCGGGTCGCGCAGCAGCCGGTCGGCCTCGCGGGCCTGGCGGCGCGCCTCCTCGGCGTCGCCGGCGGCGACCGCGGCCAGGCCCAGGGTCAGGGCGCGGAACCCGGCCTCGCGGCGCTGGTCGGACCGCCGTCGCATGGCCGCCCAGGGGGAGCCCAGGGCGTTCGCGAGCATCCGCACGCCGATGGCGCCGAGCCAGATCAGGCCGGCGGTGACCACCGCGAACAGGGCGAAGGACGTCTCCAGTCGCCAGCCCAGCCAGTCGACGCGGATCTCGCCGGGATTGCGGACCAGCCAGATCGCGACGGCGACCAGGAGCGCGAGGCGGATGAGGTAGAGGATCGAGCGCCGCACCGCCTCAGCCCCCCGCCACGCCGGCCAGGGCCTGCGACTGCAGCGTGCGGACCGCGGCGTCGACCGCGGCACGCGCTTCGGCGTCGACCAGCCAGCCGGCGGCCGCCTTCCCGGGATCGCCGTCCAGCTTCCGGATCGCCTGGATCGCGCCGGCGAGGTCGCCGGAAGCGAGCGCCGCCTCGGCCCGCACCAGCACGGCTTCGAGGCCGTCGCCATCGGCGGTCGCGGTGCGTCGGACGGTGACCAGCGAGGCGACCCGCGTCAGGGCCTGCCCGATCACGCCTTCGCCGCTGCCGATCACCGACGCGTCCACCGCGTCGGCGGCGGTCCGGGCGAAGCGGTCGCGCAGGACCGCCAGCGACGGGACCCCGTCGGCATGGCCGGCGAGCGTGTCCAATGCCCCGACCGTCGCGTCGTTCGCGGGGGCCGCCGACCGCACCGCCTGCAGTTCGGGCGCGAAGCTGCCGGACGTGGCGGCCGCCGATGCCAGCTGGTTGGCGGCCAGCAGGAAGGCACCGGCCTTCTCGCGGCCGCTGCGGGTGTTCTCCAGCGCCTTGGCGACCCGGTCGAGCTGGCCCTGCAGGTCGGCCAGCCGGGCGTTCAGGCTGGCGGCCTCCCCGGCGCTCCGGTCGGTCTGCGCTTCGACCTTCCCTGAAAGGCTGTCGAAATCGCCGGACAGGCCATCGAGGCGGGCCTGCAGGCCGGCGAGGTCCTCGGCCGTCACTTCGGGCTTTGCCGGCGGCGCGCTCGCGGCCTTTTCCAGGGTCTCCATCCGGTCGGTCAGGCCCTGCAGCCGGTCCGAGAGCTGCGACGCCAACGGACCCAGGCCCTCGCCGCCGCCGCTGGCAGCCAGGCCCTCGCGCACGATCGCGACCTCGTCGTTCACCGCGGTCAGGGTCTGGTTCATCTCGTCGACCCGCGCCGCGAGCTGGTCGAGCGCCGCGGCGTCGGCCTTCGCCGGCTCCGGCGCCGGGTTCTCGAGGGCGGCGAGCCGCTGGTCGAGCGCGTTCACCCGGTCGAGCAGGCGGTCGACGTCGCCGGCCAGCGCCGGGTCGGCCACGGTGGAGGGCGGCTTCGGGGCCGGATCCGGACGGGCGGCCGGCACCGACGGCTGCTGGGACGCCGCCGGCTGGGTATCGGCCGGCTTCGGTTCCGCAGGCTTGGGTTCCGCAGGCTTCGGTTCCGCGGGTTTCGCGGCGACGACGCTCTCGGCGGGCTTGGCGGTGTCCGGTGCCGTCGGGGCCGCCGGCAGGGCGATGCCGAGCTGGCGGGCGTAGGGTTCGACCTCGCCGCGCCACATCGGATAGGTCGCGTAGCCGCCGCCGATCGCCAGGGCCAGGAGGATCACCAGGATCAGGGTGCCGCGCAGGCCGCCCGCCTTGGCGGCAGGCGCAGCAGGCGCGGCCGGATCGGTGCGCTCGGCCGCATTCGCCGACCACGGCTCGGACGGCGCGCCCGCCGTCGCCAGGCTGTCCTGGCCGACGTCGCCGGCGATCGTGCCGTCGGGCGTGCCGTCGGGCGTGCCGCCCGGCCCGCTGCCCGGCGCGCTGTCGGCGGCGTCGCTCAGCCGGACCGGCTCCGTCCCTTCGGCATCCGGGGCATCGGTCCGGGAGGCGGTGTCGCCCTTCGGCGTCTCGGCCATCGCAAGCTCCTGTCAGTCCGGGTCGGACGAAGTGGTGTCGTCCAGCGTCGCCAGCAAGTCGTCGCGCGTCGGGCGGCCGGCGATCCGGATTGCCGCCCATGGCAGCCTCCGGGCCGCCTCGGCGACCGCGGCCGACAGGCAGTAGGCGGTCATGCCCGCCGCCTGACGCGCCAGCCCGGCGCCGACGACGAGACTAGCAAAGCGGTCCGCGCTGCGTGGAGAGAAAAACAGGACCCCGTCGGCGCTGCCGTCGGCCAGCGCCCGGGACGCCGCCTCCGGCAACTCGGCGACGGCCTCGGCCCGGTACACCACGATCCGCTCGACCGCATGGCCGCGCAGGCCCAGTTCGGCGGCCAGGTCGACCCGCACCTCGTCGCCGCTCGCCCACAGCAGCGGCCCGTCCTGCGGACGGACCTCCCTGCAGATCAAATCGACCAGGGCGGTGCCGGTTCCCTCGGCCGCGATCACCGGCGCGAAGCCGTGCCGGCGCAGGGCCCCGGCGGTCGCGTCGCCGACCGCGAACACCGGCAGCGCGCGGCGCGATGTCGCGGCGGCCAGACCGTCGGCCCCGTTGCCGCTGGTGACCGCCGCCGCCTGGAACCGGCCGGCATCGGGAATCCGTGCCCCGGTCGGGACGATGGAAAGCATCGGCGCGATCACCGCCTCGACGCCGCGCCGGGCCAGCTCGGCCGCCAGCTCGGTAGCCTCGGCCGCGGGGCGGGTGACCAGGACCCGGCGGGCCATCGCCGGTCAGCGCGCCAGGAAGTCGCGGCCGCAGCGCGCCAGGATCGCCTCGCCGACGGCGCGGCCCAGCGCCTCCGGATCCCCGGCGGCCCCGGACTCGGCGGCGCCGTGGCTGGCGCGGCCGTCCAGCGACAGCACCAGGCCGGCCAGGGCCAGCCGGTCGCCGTCCAGGGTGGCATGCCCGGCGATCGGGGTGCGGCAGGAGCCGTCGAGGGTGGCCAGCATGGCGCGCTCGGCGGTCACCCGGGCCCGGCTCGGGGCGTCGTCCAGGGCTGCCAGCCAGCGCCGCACCTCGGCGTCGCGGCCCGACGCCTCGCCGTCGCGGGTCTGCACGGCGATGGCGCCCTGGGCGACCGCCGGCAGCATCTCGTCGATCTCGACGATGCGGGTCGCGCGGTCGATCAGGCCGAGCCGGTTGAGCCCGGCGGCCGCCAGGAAGGTCGCGGCGACCTCGCCCTCGGCGAGCTTGCGCAGGCGGGTGTCGAGGTTGCCGCGGAACAGCACGATCTCCAGGTCCGGCCGGCGGTTCAGCACCTGGGCGGCGCGCCGGACCGAGGCGGTCCCGACCCTGGCGCCCCGGGGCAGGTCCTCGACCCGCTCGGCGACCGGCGACAGCCAGGCGTCGCGCGGATCCTCGCGCGGCAGCACCGCGGCCAGCACGGTGCCGGGCGCCATCGTCGTCTCCATGTCCTTCATGGAATGCACGGCGACGTCGATCCGGCCCGCGACCAGCGCCTGCTCGATCTCCTTGATGAACAGGCCCTTGCCGCCGATATCCGCCAGCGCGCGGTCGCGCACGGCGTCGCCGGTGGTCCGGATCTCCTGGAGGGCGATGGCGCCGTCGGCGGCCAGCTCCGGCCACGCGGCAATCAGCCGGTCCCGGACCTCGTGGGTCTGCCGCATGGCCAGCGGCGAACCGCGGGAGCCGAGAATCAGTCGGGGCGTGTTGCCAGGGGGCGTGTTGCTTGCGCTCATGGCCGCATCGTGTAGACGGAAGCGGCGCGAACGAAAAGGGGGCGCTTTTGAGCGACCGGGCCGGCACCGGACCGATCCTGGGTATCGAGACCAGCTGCGACGAGACCGCGGCGGCCGTGGTCGCGGCCGACCGGCGCATCCTGTCGAGCGTCGTGCTGTCGCAGCTCGACGAGCACCGGCTGTATGGCGGGGTGGTGCCGGAGATCGCGGCGCGCGCCCATCTCGACCACCTGGACGCGGTGATCGCCGAGGCGATGCGCGAGGCCGGCCTCGGCTTCGGCGAGCTGGCGGCGGTGGCGGCGACCGGCGGCCCGGGCCTGATCGGCGGCGTGCTGGTCGGCGCGACCACCGCCAAGGCGATCGCGCTGGTGCACGGCCTGCCGTTCCTCGGGATCAACCATCTGGAGGGCCATGCCCTGACGGCCCGGCTGACCGACGGCGTCGAGTACCCGTATTTGCTGCTGCTGGTGTCGGGCGGCCATTGCCAGCTGCTGACGGTCGAGGGCGCCGGGCGGTACCGCCGGCTCGGCACCACCATCGACGACGCCGCCGGCGAGGCCTTCGACAAGACCGCCAAGCTGCTCGGCCTCGGCTATCCCGGCGGGCCGGCGGTCGAGCGCGCGGCCGAGTCGGGTGACCCCGCAAGGTTCGACCTGCCGCGGCCGATGCTCGGCCGGCCCGGCTGCGACTTCTCGTTCTCCGGGCTGAAGACCGCGGTGCGCCGCCGGGTCGAGGAACTGGGCGACGGGCTCGACGACCGGGCCCGCGCCGACCTGGCGGCCGGCTTCCAGGCGGCGGTCGCGGCCTCCCTGGTCGACCGATCCGGGCGGGCGATCGCGATGTTCGAGGAGAGCCACGGGGCCGGCCGTGCCTTCGTGGTCGCCGGCGGGGTGGCCGCCAACCGGACCCTGCGGGCGGCGCTGTCCGGCCTGGCGGCGCGGCACGGCATGGCGTTCATCGCACCGCCGCTGGCGCTGTGCACCGACAATGCCGCGATGATCGCCTGGGCCGGGCAGGAGCGGCTGGCCCTCGGCGCCGTGGACGGCCTCGACTTCCGGCCGCGGCCGCGCTGGCCGCTCGATCCGAATGCCGCGCCCTCGACCGGCGCCGGGGCGGTGAAGGCATGACCGGCGCGCCGACACCCGATGTCGCGATCCCCGACATCGCAGTGCTGGGCGGCGGCGCCTGGGGCAGCGCGCTGGCGGTGCTGGCGAAACGCGCCGGCCGCGCGCCGGTGCTGTGGGCGCGCGATCCGGCGCGCACGACGCTGCCGGACCCGGCGATCCCGGTCACCGGCGACCTGGCGGCGGCGCTGGCGCCGATCGCCGTGCTGGCGGTGCCGGCGGCGGCGGTGCGGGCGGTAGCGGCCGACTGGCGGGCGGCCGGCGGGACCGGCGTCCGGATCGTCTGCGCCAAGGGCTTCGACCCCGCCAGCGGGCGGCTGCTGTCCGACGTGCTGGCCGCGGACTCGCCCGGCGATCCGGTGGCGGTGCTGTCGGGTCCGACCTTCGCGGCCGAGGCGGTACGCGGGGTGCCGACCGCGGCGACCGTGGCGTCGGCCGATCCGGAGGTCGTCGCCGCCGTTGCCGCCGCGCTCGGGTCGCCGACGTTCCGGCTGTACACCTCGACCGACATGGTCGGGGTCGAGGCGGCCGGGGCGTTCAAGAACGTGCTGGCGATCGCCTGCGGCATCGCCGACGGCCTGGCGGCCGGCGACAACGCCCGGGCGGCGCTGATCACCCGCGGGCTGGCCGAGTTGGCGCGGCTGGTGGCCGCACTCGGCGGCCGGCCGGAGACCGTGATGGGGCTGTCCGGCCTGGGCGACGTGGTGCTGACCTGCACCAGCGGGCAGTCGCGCAACTACAGCTTCGGGCGGCGCCTGGGCGAGGGCCGCAGCCGGGACGAGGCGATGGCGGCCAGCAAGGGCGTGGTCGAGGGGGCGGCGACGGCGGCCGGCCTGCTGGCCCGCGGCCGGGCGCTCGGCCTCGACCTGCCGGTGACCGAGGCGGTCGACGCGGTGCTGAACCGCGGCGCCGACCTGCGGGATACCGCGATGTCCCTGATGGCCCGGCCGTCGCGCGGGGCCGAGACCGCCTGACCCGAACCGGGGCGCCCGTCGCGCCGTGGGTTCCGGATCGACTGCGCCACTCCACCCCCGACGTCATTCCGGAGCGTGCCGCCGCCGGCGGCACGCATCCGGAACCCACCCGTCGCCTCGTGGGTTCCGGATCGACTGCGCCGGGGCGGCGCATCCGTCCGGAATGACGAGATGAAAGGGGGCGGTGTCAATTTTGAAGTGCAACGTTCTGTGGCGTGGTCTGATCATCGGCGACAAGTTTTTATTTCAGTGACAGTGCACTTATCTGCCGGCCACTGGGGGCGCGTTCCAAAAGTAAGTGCAACAGGGCACGCTCCGGTGCGCTGGAACGGGAGCGGTGCGATGGGGAAGAGCTACAGTCACCTGAGCTACGGTGAGCGGCTATCGATCATGGATGGTCTGCGCGATGGCTTGAGCGT
>NZ_JAVJSE010000044.1:0-174535 GCF_040219615.1 Thalassobaculum sp. | reverse complement strand
CGCGCTGGGTGTGCCAGGGCATGTCGGGCGCACTCAGGCCGAGTTCGTCGGCCAGCGCCTTGCCGACCTCGGCGCCGCGGTCGCCCATCGCCGCCAGTGTCCCGGCCGCGCCGCCGAGCTGGACCGCGAAGACGCGGCCGCGCATTTCGTGAAACCGGCGCAGGTGCCGGGCGAGCGGCGACAGCCAGCCCGCGACCTTCACCCCGAAGGTCGTCGGCAGCGCCTGCTGGGACCGGGTGCGGGCGACCATGATCGTGTCCCGGTGCGCCTCGGCCAGGGAGACCAGCGCCTCGGCCACCGCCGCGAGCCGCAAGGCGAATCCGTCGACGACATCGCGCGCCTGGAGCACGAAGGCGGTATCGACGATGTCCTGGCTGGTCGCTCCCCAGTGGACGAAGGGCGCGGCCTCCTCCCCCGCCGCGCGGCGGAGCTGGGCGACCAGGGCGATCGTCGGCACGCCCGACTTTTCGGTATCGGCGCCGATGGCATCCAGGTCGGGCTCGAACGTCTCGGCGGCGCGGGCGATGCAGTCGGCGGCAAAGGACGGGATCAGGCCCAGCCTGACCTGTGCCCGCGCCAGGGCGGCCTCGACCGCGACCATGGCGTCGACGGCAGCGGCGTCGCCGAAGGCGGCGGCGACGTCAGGATCGCTGAACAGCGGACCCGTGATCCGAGAATCGGTGGCGCTGATGGTCATGCCCCCACGCAGCCGGCTCTGCCGGCCCCTTTCCGCTACACGGTTCCGCTAGACGTCGAAGAAGACCGTCTCGCCGTCTCCCTGCAGCCTGATGTCGAAACGATAGACGGTGCGGCCGTGCACCGGGCGTGCGTCGCCGATCAGCGTCCCCCGCCGGGCCTCGTCGACCGTGTTGAGCACCGGGTCGATCGCGTTGGCCTCTTCCTCGTCGGCGAAATAGATCCGGGTATAGGCATGGGTGAGCATGCCGCGCGCGAACACCGCGACGTTGATGTGCGGCGCCTGGGGTGCGTTGCCCCGCCCCGGGACCGGTCCCGGCTTGACCGTCTCGAACCAGAAGCGGCCGTCGCCGTCGGTGCCTGACCGGCCGAATCCCGTGAAGGTCCCGTCGACCGGCACGTCGTCGCGCGGATCGTCGGCATGGCGGTAGCGGCCGGCGGCGTTGGCCTGCCAGACCTCGACCAGGGTGTTCGGCACCGGCCGGCCTCGCTCGTCGAGCACCCGGCCGGTCACCACGATGCGCTCGCCCAGCGGCTCGCCGTTGCGCGCGCCGTTCTTCGTGAGGTCGGCGTCGAGCTTGCCGACGCTCTCGTGGCCGTAGACCGGGCCGGTCAGCTCGCTCAGCGTCGCCTTCAGCGGCAGCAGCGGCCTGGTCGGGCCGCGCAGCGGCGTCGACTTGTAGTCCGGGTGGATATAGGGGGGATGACTCCCCCAATCGCGGGCGGTGGTGCCCGTGACCTTGGTCATCGCTCGGATCCTCCCTCTGCGTCCAGTTCCTGGTAGACGCCCTTGGCCAGTCCGTAGGCGCGGTTGGCGGCCGGTACCCCGGCGTAGACCGCGACGTGGAACAGCGCTTCCTTGATCTCGTCGCGGGTCGCCCCGGTGTTGCGGGCGGCGCGGATATGCATGGCGAACTCCTCCCAGTGCCCCAGGCTGGCCAGGATCACCAGGGTGAGCAGGCTGCGAGTCGGCCTGGGCAGGCCGGGCCGGGTCCACACCGATCCCCAGGCGCCCTCGGTGATGAAGCGCTGGAAGTCGGCGTCGAACTCGGTCTTGCGGGCCTCGGCCCGGTCGACATGGGCGTCGCCCAGCACCGACCGGCGGACCGCCATGCCGGCGTCGTAGCGCTCCTCAGACAAGACCGGCCTCCTTGAAGAAAGTCAGCATGTGGCCGACCAGGGCCTCCGGCTGCTCGACGCAGGGCAGGTGCCCGGCCTCCGGGATCTCGCGGTAGCGCGCCCCCGGGATGGCGTCGGCCAGGGCCTTGACGATCGCCGGCGGGGTGGCGCCGTCGTCGGCGCCGCAGACCACCAGGGTCGGGACCGCGATGCGGGCGGTGTCGGCCGACAGGTCGGCGTCGCGGATCGCCGCGCAGGCGCCGGCATAGCCCGCGGCCGGGGTGCGCACCAGCATGTTGCGCCAGACCGCCAGCTCCTCGCGCCGGGTCAGGCGGAACACCGGTGCGAACCAGCGCTCCATGACGGCGTCGGCCAGCCCCTCGAGGCCGCCCTGCTCGATCGCGGCGATGCGCGCCTGCCACATGTCCGGCGTCCCGATCTTTGCGGCAGTGTCGCACAGCACCAGGGCCCGAACCCGTGACGGGTTGTCGCGTACCAGTTGCTGGGCGACCAGGCCGCCGATCGACAGGCCGCACAGCAGCGCGCTCTTCACCCCGAGATGGTCGAGCAGGGCGTCCAGGTCGGCGGCGAGCCGCGGAATCCCGTACGGCGCGCTGCCGAGCCCGGTCAGCCCGTGGCCGCGCATGTCGTAGCGGATCGTGCGGAACCGGCCGTCCAGGCGCGCCAGCACCCCGTCCCAGATCCGGAAATCGGTGCCGAGCGAGTTCGCGAACACCAGGGCGGGGGCGTCGTCCGGCCCGTCCACAGCGTAGTGTGTCGGCGTCCCGTCGATGGTCACTGCCTGCATGCCGGTCTCGCTCCCGATCGCCCGTCTTGGGCGTCTGCCCGATGGTGTTGTCTGTTGATGGTCATGCTGACCCGGTGCATTAGTTATGTAAAATGAGATTTCGGCAGTTCTGTTATAACTGTTCGTCGCTGCCGAAGCGGGCGGCGGCGAAAGGGGGCGATGGTGTCCGAGCGGCCGGTGAAATTCAGGCATTTCCGCTGTTTCGCCGAGGTGGCGCGGCTCGGCAGTGTCAACCGCGCCGCCGCCAGCCTGGCGATCACCCAGCCGGCGGTGTCCAAGACCCTGCGCGAGCTCGAGGACATCCTGGAGGTGCCGCTGTTCGAGCGCACCCGGCGTGGCGTGCACCTGACCGAGCAGGGCATCGTGTTCCGCCGGCACGCCGACGCGGTGCTGAACGCGCTGCGGCGCGGGCTGGAGAGCGTCGACGCGTTGCGCGCCGCCGGCGGCGGCTTCGTGACCGTCGGCGTGCTGCCGACCGTGGCGGCCCGGCTGATGCCGGAGACCGTGCGGCGCTTCGGCGAGCTTCAGCCGGCCCAGACCGTGCGGGTGATCTCCGGCACCAACCCGGTGCTGATCGACCGGCTGCGCCAGGGCGAGCTCGACATGCTGGTCGGCCGGCTCAGCAACCCCGAGCGGATGGCTGGGCTGAACTTCGAGTACCTGTATTCCGAGCGCCTCAGCTTCGTGGTCCGGCCCGGCCACCCGCTGCTGGCGGCCCCGGCCTTCGACCTGGACCGACTGCGCGACCACGTGGTGATCCTGCCGACCCCGGAGATGATCATCCGCCCGGCGGTCGAGCGGCTGCTGGCCCAGCACGGCCTGGAGACCCTGCCGCGCTCGGTGGAGAGCGTATCGAACGCGTTCGGGCGCACCTTCACCCGGGCGACCGACGCGATCTGGATCATCTCGCACGGCGTGGTCGCCACCGACCTGGAGGAGGGCGCGCTGGCCGAGCTGGCGGTCGACACCGGAGACAGCCAGGGCCCGGTCGGCCTGACCACGCGGATCGACACGGTGCCGACGGCGGCGGCCCAGGTATTCATGGACACGGTGCGCGCGGTGGCGGAGCGGGTGCGGGGGTAGGGGGCTTCGGCCGGCCTGGTTGCGCGCGACGCCGCGAGGCCGGACGACCCGCCGCGGCGCTTGATCGACATCAAAGCGGGCGCGCCCGGTCACGGGGATACTGCTCGGCGGCGTGAATGGGTGCCGAGGGCCATGCCGGCCCGCACGCCGGTCGCGGTCGCGGCGAAGTCAGACGCCCTTCGCCGACGCGGGCGCGGCGCCCCGGCACAGACAATGCGGAGGACCCTGCGATGCCGGAGATTCTGGATTGGGCGGGCTACTACATGCGCCCGAGTTGCATGCGCCTGCGCCTCTACCCGGACGACGACGGACAGCTCTGCGCCAAGCTGGAAGGTTGGCAGCCTGCGGGATCCGATCCGGCGTCGGGCGGTTCCGGGGAGGCCGAGATCAAGCACTTTCCGGTGCGCCGGACCGATCGCGAGACGGCGCTCGGCTGGGCCATGGCGAACGCCGACGAGCACGGCTACCCGGTGGTCCTGCTGCAGGACGAGATGCCGCCGCGCTGAAGCCGCCGCCGGCGGTCCGGCGGGCCGCGATCACCCAGGCGCCGGTCATCGGATCCTGGCGATACTCCCTCACGACGGAGCCGTCGCCTCGGCGGCCGCGACCCGGTGCTTCACGGACACGAAGCTGTCCGGCGTGACCGAGATCGAATCGATGCCGCAGCTCACCAGAAACTCGGCGAACTCGGGATGGTCGCTGGGCGCCTGGCCGCACAGCCCGACCTTGGCGCCGGCCTTGTGGGCCTCGGTGATGACGTTGCGGATCATCCATTTCACCGCCTCGTCCTGCTCGTCGAACAGCTCGGCGAGTTCGGCCGAATCCCGGTCGACGCCGAGCGTCAGCTGGGTGAGGTCGTTGCTGCCGATGGAGAAGCCGTCGAAGCGCCGCGCGAATGCCTCGGCCAGGATCACGTTCGACGGGATCTCGCACATCACGTAGACCTCGAGGCCGCGCTCGCCGCGTCGCAGCCCGTTCTCCGCCATGACCTCCAGCACCCTGTCGGCCTCGGCCGCCGACCGGCAGAACGGGATCATGACGATCACGTTGTCGAAGCCCATGGTCTCGCGCAGCCGCCCGATGGCGCGGCACTCGAGCGCGAAGCCGTCGCGATAGCGCGGCGAGTAGTAGCGCGAGGCGCCGCGGAACCCGAGCATCGGGTTCTCCTCCTTCGGCTCGAAGGCGGCGCCGCCGATCAGGTTGGCGTATTCGTTGGTCTTGAAGTCGCTCATCCTGACGATCACGGGCGCCGGGTACACCGACGCCGCGATCCGGGCGAGACCGCGCGACAGGCGGTCGACGAAGTACTCGGTCCTGTCGTCGTAGCCGGCGGTCAGCTCCTCGATGGCCTGCCGCGCCGCCGGGTCGGTGACGGCCTCGGGGCGCACCAGCGCCATCGGGTGCACCTTCACCATGTTGGCGATCACGAACTCCATGCGCGCGAGCCCGACGCCGTCGGCCGGCAGCCGCCACCAGCGCAGCGCCGCCGCCGGATTGGCGAGATTCAGCATCACCTTGGTTCGGGTGGCCGGGATCGCTCCGAGATCGAGCGGCACCCGTTCGTAGACGGCCGTGCCCTCGTAGACGAAACCCTTGTCGCCCTCGGCGCAGGACACCGTGACCGCCTGCTCGTCATGCAGCACGCGGGTCGCGTCGCCGGCGCCGACGATCGCCGGCAGGCCGAGTTCGCGGCTGACGATCGCGGCATGCGAGGTGCGGCCGCCGTGGTCGGTGACGATCGCCGCCGCCCGTTTCATGACCGGCACCCAGTCGGGGTCGGTCGTCCGGGTGACCAGCACCGAACCGTCCACGAACCGCCCGATGTCGGCGGCGTCCTCGATCACGCAGACCGGCCCGGCCACGACCGCGTCGCCGATGCTGAGGCCAGATGCCAGCAGCCGCCCCTTGGAGCCGATGGTGTAGGTGGCGAGGCTCTCGGCGCCGCGCCGGGACTGCACGGTTTCCGGGCGGGCCTGCACGACGAACATTTCGCCCGTCTCGCCGTCCTTCGCCCACTCCACGTCCATCGGCTGGCCGTAGTGGTCCTCGATCACGCAGGCCCAGCGCGCCAGTGTCAGGATCTCGCCGTCGGCGAGCACGAAGGCGGCGCGTTCGGCCTTCGAGGTCGGCACGGTCCTGGTCGCGCGACCGCCGCCCTCGGCGTAGATCAGCTTGCGGTCCTTGCCGCCACGGGTCTTCCCGACGATCGGAACCGACGAGCCGTCGGCCAGCAGCGGCTTGAACACCTGGTATTCGTCCGGGTCGACGGTGCCCTGGACGACGGTCTCGCCGAGACCCCAGGCCGCGTCGATCAGCACCATCCGGTCGAAGCCGGTCTCGGTGTCGATCGTGAACATCACGCCGGCGCCGCCGAGGTCGGCGCGGACCATGCGCTGCACGCCGACGGACAGCGCGACCTTCAGGTGATCGAAGCCCTTGGCCTGCCGGTAGCTGATGGCGCGGTCGGTGAACAGCGACGCAAGGCACCGCCGACAGGCATCGACCAGGGCATCCTCGCCGCGGATGTTCAGGAAGCTCTCCTGCTGACCGGCGAAGCTGGCGTCCGGCAGGTCTTCGGCGGTGGCACTGGAGCGCACCGCCACGTCGGCCTCGTCCCGGCCGGCCCGGCGGCAAAGCTCGCGGTACCCGCCGCGGATCGCGCCGGCGACATCGTCCGGCCAGTCGCCGGCAAGGAAGGCCCGGCGGATCGCCTGACCGGCCTCGGCGAGCGGGAACCTGCCGGCGGCGAGGTCAGCGAGCGTCGTCGCGATCGTGTCGCGCAACCGGTTGTGGTCGACGTACCGCCAATAGGCGTCGGCAGTCGTCGCGAAGCCCGGCGGGACCCGCACGCCGGCCGTCGACAGGTTGCCGATCAGTTCGCCCAGCGAGGCGTTCTTGCCGCCGACGCGCGGCACGTCGGCGCGCCGCAGATAGTCGAACCGGACGACGAACTCCGCACTCTCGGGCATCGGTGTCTCCCTCGTGGTTCAGGCGTCGGCGCCGCGCAGCCGGAACCTCGGCTCGAACGCGGCGATCAGAGCCAGCCATTCCTCCATCGGCCGCGTCATCAGGAAGCGACCGACAACCTCCGCGCCCACCAGTGCCTCGTGGTCTTCGACCGTCGGGAACCGCAGACCCGGCTTGCTGCCGTCCTGTTCCATGGTCCGACGGTCGGCGACCAGGAGCGGATGAGCCATGATCTGCGTCAATCGGGCCGCGCGGCCTTTGCACGGTGACGGGCGCAGATCGTCCCGAGTCACCGGCCCTGAAACCGGGCATGGGTTGCTTTCGAACGGGGCCTTCACGCCCGACCGTCGGAAATCGCCGCAAGGCCCTTGACCTTCCCATCATGGGAACCCCCATCTTGCAGTCGAACGGACGCTCGATGAGGAACGACGATGGTGGCGCAAGTGCATTCGGCGGCGGGTGAGGGAATGCAATCCCCTGGCCGCACGCTCGAGTTCGTGATCGACGGGATGAGCTGCGCGTCCTGTGTGGGACGCGTCGAGAAGGCCCTGCGGGCGGTGCCGGGCGTGACCGACGCCTCGGTGAACCTGGCGACGAGCCGGGCAACCGTGGCGACGGCGGGCGCCGTCCGGCCGCCGGAGCTGGTGAGGGTCGTCGAGGCCGCCGGGTACGAAGTGCCCGCCGAGACCGCCGAACTCGCCATCGACGGCATGACCTGCGCCTCCTGCGTCTCGCGGGTCGAAAAGGCGCTGGAGAAGGTCCCGGGGGTGATCGATGCCGCCGTCAACCTCGCCACCGGGCGCGCGACGGTGCGCTCGGCCGGCGGCGTCGACGCCGCCGCCCTGGTGGCGGCCGTGTCCGAAGCCGGCTATGAGGCACGGTTGTCGAGCGGCAGCGGCGGCGCCGACGCCGACGCGGAACAGGAGCGGCGAAGCCTGGAACTGTCCCGGTTGCGTCGGAGCCTTGCGCTCGCGGCCCTGCTGACGCTGCCGATCGTCGTCCTCGAGATGGGCTCGCACCTGGTCGGGCCGTTCGGCCACTGGCTGGACGCGGCACTCGGCCGGCAGCCGGTCCTGTACCTCTCCTTCGTCCTTGCCAGCGTCGTCCAGTTCGGGCCGGGCCTGCGGTTCTACGCCAAGGGGGTGCCGGCGCTGCTGCGGGCGGCGCCCGACATGAACTCGCTGGTCGTGCTGGGGACCTCCGCCGCCTACGGGTATTCGGTCGTCGCGACCTTCGCGCCCGACCTGCTGCCCGAGGGGACCGTCAACGTCTACTACGAGGCGGCGGCGGTCATCGTCACGCTGATCATGCTGGGTCGCTATCTGGAGGCGGTCAGCAAGGGCCGGACCAGCGAGGCGATCCGGCGGCTGGTCGGCCTGCAGCCGAAGACGGCGCGCGTGCGACGTGACGGCATCGTCACCGAGGTTCCGCTGAACGATGTCCTGGTCGGCGACCTCGTGGTGGTGCGGCCCGGAGACCGGTTGCCGGTGGACGGCATGGTGTCGGAGGGGTCGTCCTACGTCGACGAATCGATGATCAGCGGCGAACCCGTGCCGGTCGCGAAGTCGGCCGGCGCCGAAGTCGTCGGCGGCACGATCAACAAGACCGGCAGCTTCACCTTCACGGCGACCAAGGTCGGCAGCGACACGCTGCTCGCCCAGATCATCCGGATGGTGGAGCAGGCCCAGGGCGCGAAGCTGCCGATCCAGGCGCTGGTCGACCGGGTGACCGCGTGGTTCGTGCCGGCGGTCATCGCCGTCGCCGTGCTCACCGCCGGCGTGTGGCTCGCCTTCGGGCCCGAGCCGGCCCTGACCTTCGCGCTGGTGAACGCGGTGGCGACGCTGATCATCGCCTGCCCCTGCGCCATGGGGCTCGCCACCCCGACCTCCATCATGGTCGGCACCGGCCGCGCGGCCGAGCTCGGCATCCTGTTCCGCAAGGGCGACGCGCTGCAGACCCTGCGGGACACGTCGGTCGTCGCCCTGGACAAGACCGGGACATTGACGGCCGGTCGGCCGGAGCTCACCGACCTGCTGGTGGCCGACGGCCACGACGAGGCCGAGGTTCTGCGCCTGGTCGCCGCCGCGGAGGCCCGGTCCGAGCATCCGATCGCCGGTGCCATCGTCGCGGCCGCCGAGCGGCGCAGCGTCGGTCCCGCGGCGGTTTCCGCCTTCGAAGCCCTGCCGGGGCTGGGCATCGTCGCCACGGTGGACGGCCGGGTGGTGCTGGTCGGCGCCGACCGGCTGATGCGGCAGTCGGGCATCGACTGCTCCGGCTTCGGGGACCGGGCCGCCGCCCTCGCCGACGATGCGAAGACGCCGCTGTATGTGGCGATCGACGGCGGGATCGCCGCGCTGGTCGCGGTGGCGGATCCGATCAAGGCGTCGACGCCGGCGGCGATCGCAGCGCTCCACGGACTCGGCCTGAAGGTCGCGATGATCACCGGCGACAGCCGGCGGACCGCCGAGGCCGTGGCGCGGCGGCTGGGGATCGACGAGGTCATTGCCGAGGTGCTGCCGGACGGCAAGCTGCAAGCGGTCCGCAATCTGCGGGCGGGCGATCGCAAGGTCGCCTTCGTCGGCGACGGCATCAACGACGCGCCGGCCCTGGCGGAGGCGGATGTCGGGATCGCGATCGGCACCGGGACCGACGTGGCGATCGAGACCGCCGACGTGGTTCTGATGTCGGGCGATCTGCGCAACGTCGCGAATGCGATCGGGCTGTCGCAGGCGACGATCCGGAACATCCGCGAGAACCTGTTCTGGGCGTTCGCCTACAACGTCAGCCTGATACCCGTCGCCGCTGGCGCCCTCTATCCGTTCTACGGCGTGCTTCTGTCGCCGATCGTGGCGGCCGGCGCCATGGCGCTGTCCAGCGTCTTCGTGCTCAGCAACGCGCTCAGGCTCCGCCGGTTCAGGCCGGCCCTCGATGCCGACGTCTCGGCCGATCCCCAGCTTCGGCCCGGCCTGGCGGGTGCGGCGTGAACCGCCAAAGGAGGACTGCATGAACATCGGCGACGCAGCCCGGGCCTCGGGCGTCTCGGCGAAGATGATCCGCTACTACGAGGGCATCGGCCTGATCCCGAGGGCGGGGCGGACGGAAGCCGGCTACCGGGTGTATTCCGAACAGGACGTCCACTCGCTCCGGTTCGTGCGCCGTGCCCGCGATCTCGGTTTCTCGGTCGAACAGATCGCCGAGCTGCTTGCGCTGTGGCGTGACCGGGATCGTGCGAGCGTCGACGTCAAGCGACTGGCATCGGAGCATGTCCGGGTCCTGGAGGAGCGCGTGGCCCAGCTCCTGCAGATGGCCGAGACGCTGCGCCATCTCGCCGAGCACTGCCACGGCGACGAGCGGCCGGAGTGCCCGATCATCGACGAACTGGCCGGCGCCGGGAACGGGACGGTGACGGAGGCGCCGTACAAGCCCGGCCTGCTGCCGCGGCGAAAGGCCGGCACGGCGGCAACCGCCGGGAGCGCTCCGGCCTGTCACGGCGACTGAGGCAGCCAGGCGCCGCGATAGCGACTTGACCTTCCAGCGGTTGGAACCACTAGCGTCGATCCCGAGCGGAGCCGCACCCGGATGCGGCGCCAGTGCAACGGACAGTCCAGAAGGAACGACAGCGATGACGGCGAGTTTCAAGGTTCAGGAGATCCACTGCGGGGCCTGTGCGAAGCGGGTCACGACGGCTATTCAGGCCGTGCAGCCCGGGGCGAACGTGCAGGTGGACATCGCGTCCGGCCTCGTCACGGTTCACCCGGCCGGCGATGCCGGTGCGATCGCCAAGGCCATCTCGGACGCCGGCTATCCGGCGGCGGCGGCTTGAGCCGTTCTGCCAGGACGGGCGCGGCGCCGGGCATGTCGAAGGGAAGTGTGACGGCTCGCTGAACAAAGTGTCGGAGCCGATTGACCGAGATCAACAGATCCCGGAATACAACGCGTAAGCTGCCGGTATTCTGCGGGCTTGGATGTGAGAACTCACGTCAGGCGGGCCGATATGGCGGCAGGCCGGAACGCCATGGACGATCCGTATGCGCGGCGCCCGTTCTGACTCCGGCGCATGACGCCGGGGCAGTCTTGGGCGAACACCACGGTCGAGGCGCCGAGGCCATGGTGATGTTGCAGTGCGAGGCGCTCGGGGGACCCATCGAACTGTCCGGGCACGCGTTGCGTGCCTGTCGGCATGCCGCTCCGCGATGGTAGCGCCGGCGAGCATGCCGTCGCAGGGTCTATCAAGGAGGCAAACGGCCATGCAGGCAAAAGACATCATGACGACGGCGGTCGCGACCGTGCCGCCGGAGACGACGGTTCAGGACGTCGCAAAGCTGCTGCTGGAGCGTCGGATCAGCGCGGTTCCGGTCGTCGACGGCGACGGCAAGGTGCTCGGGATCGTCAGCGAGGGCGACCTCATGCGGCGCCCGGAGACCGGCACGGAGCGTCACCCGTCCTGGTGGCTCAGCCTTCTCGACAACTCCGAGGAGAGGGCGCTCGAATACGTCAGGTCGCACGGCGGTACGGCGGGCGATGTCATGACGCGTGACGTCAGGAGCGTCGACGAGAACGCCACGCTCGAGGAGATTGCCGAGAAACTCGAACGGCATCACATCAAGCGCGTGCCGGTGCTGCGCGGCGATCGCCTGGTCGGGATCGTCAGCCGTGCCGATCTTCTGCGCGGCCTGGTCGCGCGTCGGGCCGCGCCGGCCGTCACCGCATCGGACGACGAGGTGAAGAAGGCCGTCGAAGCGGCGATCCTTGAAGCCGGCGCCGGCTTCGCGTTCCTGAGCGTCGTGGTGTCCGGCGGCGTCGTCCACATCTGGGGTTCGGTTGGAACGGAGGTCGAGAAGCGGGCGGCCGGCATGGCCGCGGAGGGCGTGCCGGGCGTCAAGAGCGTGCGCAACGAGATCGGCATCCTGCCGCCGCGGATCCGCGCCATGATGTGGGGCCAGTAACCGCTTTCCGGCGGTCGGGCCGGAAGGCGGCGCGCAATCGGTCAACCCGGGCACGACTCCCCGCGCCGTCGGGGGGCTTGGCGTCGTCGCCGCAGGCACCGACAATCCCTGCAGCGACGAAACCCCAGGGAGGCCGAACATGGATCTGCAAATCGCCGGCAAGCGCGTGGTGGTGACGGGCGGCTCGAAGGGCATCGGGCTGGCGGTGGCCGAGGCGTTCCTGGGCGAGGGGGCCACGGTCACCCTGGTGGCGCGCGACGCCGGGCGGCTGGACGAGGCGGCCAAGGGGCTGCCCGGCCATGTCGCCACCATGGCGCTCGATCTCTCGAAGCCGGCCGACCGCGAGAAGCTGGCGGCCGAGCACGGCGACGCCGATGTGCTGGTCAACAACGCCGGCGCGATCCCCGGCGGCGGGCTGTTCGACATCGACATGGCGCGCTGGGAGCAGGCCTGGGCGCTGAAGGTCATGGGCTACATCCACCTCACCCAGCTGTATCTGGCGCGCATGAAGGAGCGCGGCGACGGCACCATCCTGAACGTCATCGGCATGGCCGGCCGGCAGCCGCGCTGGGACTACGTCTGCGGCGGTGCCGGCAACGCCGCGCTGAACGCCTTCACCAACGCGGTCGGGGGCAAGTCGCCGGAATGGGGTGTCAGGGTGTTCGGCATCCACCCGGCCGCCACCCGGACCGACCGCATCGTGGCGCTGTCCAAGTCGCGGGCCAAGACCGCGTTCGGCGACGAGTCGCGCTGGGAGGAGATGCTGACCGGCCTGCCGTTCGGTCGCCCGGCCGAGCCGGAGGAGATCGCGGCGATGGCGGTCATGCTGGCCTCGCCGAAGGTCGCCTACCTGTCGGGCACGGTGATCGACGTCGACGGCGGCGCGCAGTTCCGCTGACCGGGGCCGCCGAGGGGCGCCGGGGGATGGAGACCGGTCTGGAAGTGCCGGCGGCGGCGCGCAGCGCCCGCAGCACGGTGGCGGGCCTGCTGCTGCAGCAGGTCCGGCTGAGCCCGCTCGCGGTTGCGGTCGACGACGGCGCCCGGCGGCTCGACTACGGGCAGTTCGTCGACCGGGTGCGCCGGCTGGCCGGGCTGCTGGCGACGCGAGGCGTGGGTCGCGGCGACCGGGTCGCGATCCTGTCGGAGAACCGGCTGGAATACCTGGAGTGCTATTTCGCCGCCGCCTGGCTCGGCGCCATCCTGGCCTGCCAGAACTGGCGGCTGTCGGCCGGCGAGCTGCGGCATTGCCTGGACCTGGTGGAGCCGAAGGCGGTGCTGGCCTCGCCGAGGCATCGACCGAAGCTGGAAGAGCTGGGGCGCGGCGAAGGGGTCGTCGAGTTCGGTGCCGGCTACGAGGCGGATCTGGCGGCGGCCGAGCCGGCCGACTTCGACCCGCTCGAGGCGGTCGACCCGGAGGATCCGCTGCTGATCCTGTACACCAGCGGCACCACCGGCCTGCCGAAGGGGGCGGTGATCTCGCACCGCGCCGAGATCGTCCGCAACCTGGTGATCCGGGCCGAGTTCGGGGTGGCGCCCGAGGACGCCTTCGCCGCCTGGTCGCCGCTCTACCACATGGGGGCGGCCGAGTGCTCGATCGGCGCCCTGATGACCGGTGGCAAGGTGATCCCGGTCGACGGCTTCGACCAGGCACGGCTGGCCGAGGTGATCGCGACCGAGCCGCTGGGCTGGCTGCTGCTGATGCCGGGCATGGTCGGCGCCTTCGCCGACGAGCTGGAGCGCCGTGTCGTCGGCGCGCGCGGGGTGAAGGTCTGCGGGGTGATGGCCGATCTGGTGCCGCCGGCCGACATCGCCCGCATCACCCGGCTGCTCGGCGCCCCCTACGCCAACACCTTCGGGGCGACCGAGACCGGCTGCCCGCCCTGCTCGTCCAGCCTGCTGCCGGTCGGCGAGGCGCCGGCGCGGCTGTCGAAGCGCCAGTCCCCGTTCTGCGAGGTCCGGCTGGTCGACGCCGACGACAACGAGGTGCCGGACGGCACGCCGGGCGAACTGACCATGCGCGGCCCGACCCTGTTCAGCGGCTACTGGCGCAACCCCGAGACCAACGCCCGCGACTTCCGCGGCGGCTGGTTCCACATGGGCGACGTGTTCGTGCGCAATCCGGACGGCACGCTGGATTTCGTCGACCGGGTGAAATACCTGATCAAGTCCGGCGGCGAGAACATCTACCCGGCCGAGATCGAGCGGGTGCTGCTGGCCGACCCAAGGGTCGCCGACGCCGCGGTGGTGCGACGGCCGGACCCCAGGTGGGGCGAGGTGCCGGTGGCGTTCGTCGCCCGCCGGGACGATTCCGTGACCGAGGCCGAGCTGTACGCCCGCTGCCGCGCCGAGCTCGCCGGCTACAAGCAGCCGAAGGACATCCGCTTCATCGGTCCCGACGACTTCCCGCGCAGCGCGTCGGGCAAGATCCAGCGCCACGAGCTGGAGAATCGGCTGACGCAGGGGGAGGGGTCGTGACCGGGGAGGGTGCGTTGCGGGTCTGCGTGTTCGGGGCCGGCGCGGTCGGCTGCTATTTCGGCGGACTGCTGGCGCGGGCGGGGCACGATGTCACCTTCGTCGGCCGGCCGGCCCATGTCGACGCGATCAACCGGCACGGGCTGCTCCTGGAGACCGCGGCGGGCAGGGAGCATGTGCCGGCGCGGGCCGCGGTCGACGCCGCCGGCATCGACCGGCCGGACCTGGTGATGGTCTGCGTGAAATCGGCCGACACCGAGGGCGTGGCGCGCTCGCTGGCCGGGCGCCTGGGGCCGCACACGACGGTCCTCAGCCTGCAGAACGGCATCGACAACGCCGAGCGCTTCGCCGCGGTGGCCGGCCGGTCGGCGGTTCCGGCGATCGTCCATGCCGGCACCGGGATGGCCGGTCCGGGCCATGTCAGGCACCACGGCGGCGGCGAGCTGGTGATCGGGGCGGCGCCGGACGGCGCGGCGCTTGCCGGGGTGCTCGCGGCGGCCGGCATCCCGACGACGGTGTCGGACGACATCGACGCGGCGCTGTGGGGCAAGCTGGTCACCAACTGCGCCTACAACGGGCTGTCGGCGATCGGGGCGATCCCCTACGCACCGATGCTGCAGACCGACGGCGCGCGCGAGGTGATGCTGGGCGTGGTGGCCGAGTGCACGGCGGTCGCCGCGGCCTGCGGGGTGACGCTGCCGGCGGACACCGCGGCGCAGATGCTGGCGGTCGCCGAACGCATGCCCGGGCAGCTGTCGTCGACCGCCCGCGACCTGCTGCGCGGCAAGCCGAGCGAGATCGACTTCCTGAACGGCTACGTGGTGCGCAAGGGGGCCGAGCACGGCATCCCGACGCCGATCAACCTGACGCTGATGGTGGCGGTCAGGCTGGCGGAGAAGGGCCGGCCGCCGGCCCCGACCGGCTGAGACGGCGCCGGACGAACCGGCGCCGCCCGCGGCGTCACGCCGCCCGGATCCGCTCGATGAAGGTCTCGACCTGGCCGCGCAGCGAAACGAACTGACTGTCGAGCAGGCCGGCCGCCTGCGAGACGCTCCCCACCGACCGGCCGGTCTCCATCGACATCTCGCTGACCCGGCGGATCGTCTCGGCGGTCTGCTCGACCGTCCGGGCGGCCTCCTGGGCGCTGCGGGAGATCTCCTGGGTGGCGGCGCCCTGCTGCTCGACCGACGCCGCAACCGAGGCGGTGATCGTGTTGATCTCCTCGGTGGTGGCGGTGATCCGTCCGATCGCCTCGACGGCGGTGCCGGTGGCGGCCTGGATGGCGGCGATCTGCCCGGAGATCTCCTCGGTCGCCTTGGCGGTCTGGGTGGCCAGGCTCTTGACCTCCGAGGCGACCACCGCGAAGCCCTTGCCGGCCTCGCCGGCGCGGGCCGCCTCGATCGTCGCGTTCAGCGCCAGCAGGTTGGTCTGCTCGGCGATGCTCTGGATCAGCGAGATGACGTCGCCGATCTTCTCGGCGGCCTCGGCGAGCCCGCGGACCTGCTCGTTGGTGGTCTGGGCGGTGCTCGACGCCTCCCGGGTGATCTGGGCCGACTGCCCGACCTGGCGGTTGATCTCCAGGATCGAGCTGCTGAGCTGCTCGGCGGCGGTCGCCACGGCCTGGACGGCGGCATTGGTCTGCTGGGACGTCTCCGCCACCTCGTTGGCCTCGCGGACCGCGGCGTCGGTCGCCGCGACGGCACGGTCGGCCGTGCCGCTCATCTCCGAGGCGGCCGAGGAGACGGTGTCGACCACCGACTTCACCGAGGCCTCGAACTCGTCGGAGAGCGACATCATGGCGGTTCGCCGCTCCTCGGCGGCCGCCTTCTCCTGGCGTTCGCGCTCGCCGCGCAGCGTGTCGATCTCGAGGGCGTTCTCCTTGAACACCTGGACCGCCCCGGCCATGGTCGCCAGCTCGTCGCGGTTGGCGGTGTAGGGCACCTCGGTGGCGAGCTCGCCGCGCGCCAGCCGGGTCATCGCCGCGGTCAGCCCGGCCAGGCCGGAGACGATGCTGCGGGTCACCAAGATCACCAGCGGCAGGAACACGGCGAGCGCGACGACCGAGGCCAGGATCGCCGCGGTCAGGGACCGGTCGACCGCCTCGTTCGCCGCGGCCAGCTGGCCTTCCAGCAACGCGTTCGCGCCCCGGTCGACGGCCGCCAGCGACGCCGCGAAGCGCTCGCCCGCGCCGTCGATCACGTCGTCGATCCGGGCGAACGCGTCGTCGGCGGCGTTGCTCTCGATCGCCTTGGCGAGGTCGACCTGGATCGCCTTCGCGAGTGCTGCGAAGTCGGCCTCGAGGGGGCCGGTGATGTCGCCGGCCCCGGCCCGGATGCCGAGGGCCTCGATGTCGGCCAGATGAGCTTCGATGTACCCGACTGCCTGGCCGATCACTTCCTTCCGCTCGGGGTTGATGGAGCCCTCGGCCTTGTCGATGATCGAGTCCATCGCCGCCAGCAGCAGCTCGATGTTCTTCCGCCTGGCCTCGCCGAGAATGTCCTGCGCAGCCTTCAGCTCGGCGACCTGGGCCGTGGTCGACTTGACGGCTCCGGCGGCCATGAACTGGAGCCCGCCGAGCAGGGCGATCGCGACGATGGCCGCCGCGGCGACCACGATCATTCGATTTCGAATGGTCCAAAGACCTGTGAAACTGCGCATTTCCAAATCCCTCCGAGCCTTCTCCCGGCGCAATTCGCGCAAAATAGAGATAAAAAATGCTTAACGCGGGGCCGTTGTCTCCGTCGGCCGAGCTCGCGAAGTGTGTGCGACGCGCGGTGCGGTCGGGCCCGGCTTGGCGGAGAAACCGCCGATGCACTAACATTCCGTCTGGACCAATCGACCGGGGCGGGTCAGCCTCCCGGGCCGTCACCGCTCGCCGACCGTCTGTCGCCGTCTTAAGGAACCTCCCGTGAAGAACTCAAAGACCGTCCTCATCGACCGCCACCCGGGCCGATCCACCCAGACCATCGGGCTCGCGCGCGAACTCGGCACCGACCCGGAACTGATCCACGAGCCGTCGGTCGGCGTGGTCGGCACCAAGGGCGACAGCCAGTGCTATCTCGGCGTCGCGGCGAAGGTCGATGCCATCCATGCCTGCCTGAAGAGCCGCATCGGCCAGGGCAAGGACGACCTCAAGCTGCGCCTCGTCCAGCCGGAATTCACGATCGCCACCTCCGACGGCATCCGCAACGGCACCCGCGAGATGCGCTACTCGCTGATCGGCCGCGAGGTTACCCACGACGCGCTGTGCGAGCATCTGGAGGCGACCGGCCTGGCCGGCACCATCGCGGTGGTGGCGTGCGACAAGCCGCCGGTCGGCACGCTGGCCGCCCTGCTGGAACACAACCAGCCGGCCATCATCATGTCGGACGGACCGATCCACCCGGGCCACGACCCGAAGACCGGCGAGGCGCTGGACATCGTCAGCGCCTACCAGGTCGCCGGCCACCCGGACCCCGAGTACCGCCACCACATCGCCTGCCACGCCTGCCCGGGCTTCGGCAGCTGCGGCGGCATGTTCACCTACAACACCATGCAGACCTTCATCGGCGTGGTCGGCATGCAGCCGCTGCAGATGGTGGCGCCGGCCTCCGACGACCCGCGCCGGCTGACCGAGTTCCCGGCCGAACTGGTCGAGCATCTGGCGGCCATGATCGACGCCGACCTGAAGCCGCGCGACATCGTCCAGCGCGACTCCCTGCGCAACGCGGTGATCGTGGCGATGTCGATCGGCGGCTCGACCAACGTCACCCTGCACGCGCCGGAGATCGCCCGGGCCGCCGGCTTCGGCGACTTCTGGAAGGAGGTCATGACGCCGGAGGAGTTCAACCACCTGTCGCAGTATGTGGTGCCGGTGCTGACCGACGCCCGGCCCTACGGCAAATACTCGATGGTCGACATCGACGAGGTCGGCGGCGTGCAGGTGATCGTCCGCGAGCTGCTGGACGCCGGCCTGCTGAACGGCGAGGTCATGACCTGCACCGGCGAGACCCTGGCCGCCCAGGTCGCCCGTCTCGAGGCGAAGCCGGTCGACGGCAGGGTCGTCTATCCGGTCGCGAAGCCGTACAAGCCGACCGGCGGCCTGCGGGTCCTGGGCGGCAACCTGTCGCCCGACTTCTCGGCGATCCTGAAGCTCGCCGGCGTCGAGGGCGGCCTGGAGAACAACACCTTCATCGGCAAGGCGCGGGTATTCGAGGGCGAGCAGGGGCTGCTGAAGGCGCTCGACGAGACGCCGGGCAGCTTCGAGAACCACGACATGATCATCGTGCGCTACGAGGGGCCGAGCGGCGCGCCGGGCATGCCGGAGATGCTCGACCCGACCTCGCGGATCACCACGCTGTGCCGCGAGCGCGGCATCGTGGTCGGGCTGATGACCGACGCCCGGTTCTCCGGCGGGTCGGTCGGATTGGTGATCGGCCATGTCGGCCCCGAGGCGGCGCTCGGCGGCCCGATCGCGTTCATCGAGGACGGCGACGAGATCGTGGTCGACCTGAACGCCAACGAGTTGACCTGCACCGCGCTGAACGACCCGGCGACGCTGGCGACGCGCAAGGTGGCCTGGGACAAGGCGGTGGCCGACAACGGCGGCATCCACCCGAACTGCGGCATTGCCGACACGCGGCTGCTGCACCGCGCCCGCCACACCGCGGTGCCGGCGACCCGCGGCGGCGGCCTGCACCCGAACCGCGAGGTCTGGGTGCGCGAGCCGCGCGAGGCCGCGCGTTCGGGCTTCATGCCGAGGAACCGGTACCGGCCGGAGACCGACAAGGCGTTCTGAGCGCCGGACCGGGTACTCTCGCGCCGCCCGGCCGCCAATGGTGAGTTGGCGACCGGGCGCGCCGGATCGACCGGCCCGACCGGCGGCCGACGGTCTTCACTTATGGTTTTGCCTGGAACGGTTCTGTCTTCCATGGAATGATTTCGAACCGTAAACCGGTGGCGGAGTCTTCCTGATGTTCATTGTGTCTTATGGCGTCGATCAGGTTTACAATTATTTCAAGAAACATACTATTGGCGGCGAGGTTGGGGTTAAAAATGGAAACAATGCGAGGATTATGTTCGATCGGATAAATCCTCAGAAACTTCACTTGATTGATCCATGGGGCGTCTATGACGACGACGTGTATTTAAAGCACGTGCCCCAGAATGAGATGGAAATCGCATATAAGAATGTTCTCGCGTGGGCGAACAAGCCGGAGCGCGCCGGGCGGGTCGAATTGACACGAGATTACTCGTTCAATGCGGCGAAGAATTTTCCCGACGGTTATTTCGACTGGGTTTATATCGATGGTTATCACGACTATGAGAACATTTATCGTGACCTGAAGGAATTCGCTCCCAAAATTAAGGATGGCGGATTTCTTTGTGGTGATGATTATTGGTATATGGGTATCAATATGAACAAGATGAAAATTCGAAGAAATATGACGCCTGAACAGTACCAGCATGCGATTGGGATGATCGAAGGAATAAATGATTTTTGCCGAGATTTCGATCATGAATTATTGTTTATAACAATGGATGATTCGCCGAAGTTTTTTCTGGCGAGGAATGGCGACAAGGCGCATTCGCGTGTTATTGCGGAGCGTGTGATCATGGACTGCCCGTTCGTCATCGAAGTCGACAACCCCAGGAAGTTCCGGCAGGACCTGTTCGTGCCGTCGGGAGCGGCCTCTCCGATGGAGGGACGGGCCTACATCAAGATCATCGACTAGATGCCCGATCCCCGCGTCTCAGCTCGGGAGGTCCCAGCGGTGCCAGCGGCCGTGGAAGTCGGCGCGGCCGAGCAGGCGGGTTTCGCCATCCGGCCACAGTGTGAGGCGGACGCCGGCCGAGCCCTGGACGCCGTCCGGCTCGATCCGCAGCCAGGCGACCGGCGACCGCGCGGTCGCGGCGGTTCCGGCGGCGCGGATCGCGGCTTCGATGCGGCGCTGCGTATCCGTCGGCAGGTACTGCCAGACGATGGTGTGCACCAGCACCCGGGTCCGGCCGGGCGTCCCGGGCCGGGCGAACCGGTCCTCGACCCACTCCGCGGCGTCGGTCCTCTCGACCCGCCAGCCGGCCTCGGCCGCCATCTTCAGCGCAGCGGCGATGCGGGCGCTGCGCTCGGCCTGGCCGGGCCAGATGTAGGACAGCAGCCGCTCGCGGTCGGCCGCCGAGCGCGGGTCGAGCGGATTGCGGTCGCAGCCTTCGCGGTGCACGACCGTCAGCGGCGCGTCGAGCGGCAACCTGCCCTCGCAGCGTGAGACGATCCGGACGCCGGACGCCTCGGAGCCCCATTCGGCGATTCCGAGGTCGTAGTGCCAGCGGTCGAAGCCGAGGTTCAGCCCGGCGCTGGAACCGATCTCGTAGACCTCCAGCGGCAGTCCGGTCGCTAGGCCGACGCTCAGGCAGCCGCCCAGGATCGAGGCCGAGCGCGAGACCTCGTTGGTCTGCGGCGGGCTGTCCAGCCAGTCGCAGAGGAAGTCGTCATGCCCGTCGAGCGCCGCCTCGACGGCCTCGCGGAGCCGCCCGGTGTCGGGCTCGGCCGGTGGATAGGCCGCGGCCAGCGTCGGGCAGCGCCCGGACCGGCTCAGCGCGTGCAGGCCGCCACAGACGCGCAGGGCCAGGGCGTCCTCGACCGGCTGGCCGGGCCAGTCGTGGACCCGCCTTCCGAAGCGGCTCTCCGCCGACAGGTGCGTGCGCAGCGTCTCGCACAGCAGGGCGTTGAACGGCGAGCCGAGGTCGTGGCAGGCGGCGGCCTGGCGGTCGAACGCCTGGGCGATCGGGGCGGGCAGCGGCACGGCGGTCTTCCTCCTGCGGGTCGAAGCACCGCAGGATAGGTCCTGCCGGCGCCCGGCCCTTGGTTGATTCCTGCAATCAAGCCGTTGCTCGGGCCCGCCGATCGTCCGACCCTCGGCCCCGGAACACGCAAGCGGAGTTGCCTCGATGAGCTTCATGCCGGACAAGCAGACCACCAGCATCGCGACCCATACCAACGAAGACATCTTCATCCGAGACCGCAGCCTGTGCCGCGAGCTGATCGGCAAGCTCAGCTTCACCGAGATGATCTACTTCCAGATACTCGGGCGGATGCCGACGCCGGCCCAGACCGCGGTGGTCGACGCCTGCCTGGTGACCCTGATGGAGCACGGGCTGACGCCGAGCGCGCTCGCCACCCGGCTGATCTACTCGAGCGCGCCGGAGGCGATGCAGGCCGGGGTCGCGGCTGGGCTGATGGGGGTCGGCAGCGTATTCGTCGGCACCATGGAGGGCTGCGCCGCGCTGCTGGCGGAGATCCTGGCCGACTCCGCCGGGGTGCCGGCGGCTGCCCGGCGGGTCGCCGAGCAGCATCGTGCCGCCCGCAAGCCGCTGCCCGGTTTCGGCCACCACCTGCACCGGCCGGACGACCCGCGCTCGATCCGGCTGTTCCAGGTGGCCCGCGACCAGGGGGTGGCCGACCGCCATGTCGAAGCGGTGCTGGCGCTGTCGGCGGCGGTCGACGCGGTCTACGGCAAGCACATCACCATCAACGCGACCGGGGCGATCGCCGCCTGCCTGGGGGATTGCGGGGTGCCGGCCGAGATCCTGCGCGGGTTCGCGCTGATCACCCGCTGCGCCGGGCTGGTCGGGCATGTCCACGAGGAGCAGCACAAGCCGGCCATGCGGGCGATCTGGGAGACCGCCGACCACGCCGTCGCCTATGACGGGACCATCCCCGAGGGGGCGTGACGTTCAACCGGCGCGGGCGGCCAGGGCGTTGGAGATCGCCCGGGCGGTCCCGGTCACCAGTTCGGCGATCGCCGGCAGGCGGCCGTCCGGGAAGCGGTCGGCCGGGCCGGTCGCGCTGATCGAGCCGACCACGGCGCCGGCCGGGTCGCGGATCGGGGCGCCGACGCAGCGGATGCCGACCTGCCGCTCCTCCAGGTCGAGGGCGTAGCCGCGGTCGCGCACTTCGGCGAGCTCGGCCCGCAGCGCCTGCGGGTCGGTGATGGTGCCGGCGGTGAAGCGCGGCAGCCCGGCGGCGACTACGCGTGCCACGACCTGCTCCGGCTGGAATGCCAGGATCGCCTTGCCGGTGGAGGTGCAGTGCGGCGGCTCGCGCTCGATGATCACCTGCTCGTTGCGCCCCGGCTGCATCTCGCGGCGGTCGATCGACATCACGTTGAAGCCGTCGAAGGCGCACAGATGGGCGGCCTCGCCGCTCTGGTTGGCCAGCCGCTCGGCATACGGCCGGGCGACATGGAACAGCGCCAGGTCGGACAGCACGACGCCGCCCAGCGCCACCAGCTTCAGCCCCAGGCGATAGCGGTCGCGGCTGCCGTCCTGGACGATCAGCCCGGCCTCGCGCAGGGCGGCCAGCAGGCGGTGGGCGGTCGGCTTCGGCAGCGCCAGCCGGGCGGCGATGCTGCCCAGGGTCAGCGACGGCTCGGTCCGGCTGAAGCAGTCGAGGACGGCGATCGCCTTGTGCAGCGACTTCATCGAAGAGGCGGGCATCAACAATTCCATATTGTGGAATTTCTTAGCGTACCGGGTTCGCTCCTCTAGTGGAAGGTGAATTGACTCAGCCGAAATTCTGGAAAGATACTCCCATCAAACGAGCTGCGGCCTGAACAATAATTCCATATTGCGGAAGAGGAAGCGTGCCATGACCGACCTGACGGGGGTGATTCCACCGGCGACGACGCCGTTCGACGCGGCCGGCGACATCGATTTCGCCGCCGCCGGCCGGCAGATCGACTGGCTGATCGGCGAGGGCGCGCACGGCGTCGCGGTCGGCGGGTCGACCGGCGAGGGCCAGACCCTGGAGGCCGAGGAGTTCCGCGACCTGGTGCAGGCCGCCGCCGACGTCGCGGGCGGCCGGGCCCCGGTGATCGCCGGCATCATCACCGACAGCACGCGCGAGGCCGTCAGGCGCGGCAGGCTGGTGCGCGACCTGAAGGTCGCCGCCCTGCAGGTCACGCCGGTGCACTACCTGTTCCGGCCGGGCGACGACGCCATGGTGGAGCATTTCCGGACCCTGGCCGGCGAGACCGGCCAGCAGATCTTGATCTACAACGTGGTGCCCTGGACCTATCTGTCGCCGGCGCTGCTGCTGCGGATCATGGACGAGGTGCCGGCGGTGATCGGTGTCAAGCAGTCGGCCGGCGACCTGAAGCTGCTGGCCGACCTGATGGCCGACGTGAAGCCGGGCAAGCGCATTTTCAGCGCCGTCGACGCCCTGATGTATCCGTCCTACGCGCTCGGCGCCCACGGCTCGATCGCCGCCATCCTGTCGGCGGCGCCACGGGCGTCGGTGGCGCTGTGGGATGCGGTCAGGGCCGGCGATCATGCAAAGGCGCACGACCTGCACGTGAAGCTGCTGCGGGTCTGGAACGCGCTGATGCCGCACGACAACCTGCCGGCCTCGGTGAAGTTCGCGCAGAGCGTCCAGGGCTGCCCGGCCGGGGTCGCCCGGCAGCCGATGGCGATGCCGGACGCCGCCCACCAGAAGCGCATCCGGGCGGCGCTCGACGGGCTCGGGCGAACCGGGTGACCGGCAGGCGGGCCGTGACATCCCCCTCGCCAGGGCCTCGCAAATCGGCTAATAGCCGAACGGTCGGCCAGAACAGGCCGGTTTGGTAAGGCAGAGGTGTGGACCCGGTACGGTGCCAGGGCGCGGCGGCTTCATCGCAGCAGTTCTTCTGATCCTGATCGGCGCCATCGGCGGCGGCGGAGCCGTGCATGCCACCTCGACCGTGACCGGATACCCCGGATCGCAGGCGCTCAATTCGGCGATGGCCGATGCCTGGGACGTGCTGGACCTGGCCAGCGCCGCGCTTCCGGACGACGTGTCGGAGCGCGATATCGTGCTGCTGGCCCTCAACATCTACTACGAGGCGCGCGGCGAGGGCATCTCGGGCAAGGCCGCGGTCGCGCATGTCACCCTGAACCGCCTGAAGGACGGGCGCTTCCCGACGACCCTGACCGACGTCATCATGCAGCCGGGGCAGTTCTCCTGGACCCGCAAGCCGCCGAAGATCGAGGATCTCGAAGCGCTGCGGGCGTCGGTGATGGTGGCGACCAAGGCGCTGACCGGGGTTCTGCGGGACCGCACCGGCGGCGCGCTGTATTTCCACGCCGCCCGGCTGGGCGAGCCGGAATGGACCCGGGGCCTGACCCGGATCGCCCGGATCGGCGCCCACACCTTCTACGCCGACTGACGATCGACCGGTCGGGTCGGCCCTGGCCGCATCACGCCTTGTGCAGGTTGCCCTGGCTGTCGAAGCGGAACGCCGAGCCGGCCTTGCGGTAGCCGCGGGCGACCGCCTCCAGGAACCCGCGCTTGTCCATCAGGCCGGCCCGGAAGCCGCGCACCGCGTACATCACGTCGGTGCCGAGCGCGTTCTCGGAGATGGTCCCCTTCAGCAGCGCGCGGGCTGCGTGAATCACGTTCTCGCTCATGTCGGTATCCCCCCGTCCCTTGTCGGCGGCAGCAATACCGGCATGCCGTTTCAGATCCGCGGCGGCGGTGACGGATGTGTGTTTCATTTGTTTCAGCGACGGCGTTTCAGTGTCGGGTGCTGCCGCAGGCATAGCCGCCCTCGGCCATGCCGTGGCCCTGGGCCTGGATGCGCAACAGCAGGTCCAGCATGCCCTGCGGCCGGTCGCGCAGGTCGAGCCGGGCCATTCCGGCCAGCCAGTTGGCGAACAGGACGCGGCCGGTCGGCCCCCAGGAGAACCCGGCGGTGCGGACCGGGTCCGGCCGCGGCACCCGGATGCCGCGCGCCCGGTCGCGTTCGTATTCCCGGTCCAGGGTGTCGGCGTCGTATTCCGGGTGGTTGAGGACGTAGACCGCCCGGCGCGCCGGATCCTCGGCGAGCGCGAGGCCGGATACCGGGGCCAGGGCGAGGGGCCGGACCGAGCCGTCGATCGGCAGGTCGGACAGCCGGACCTCCGCCCAGCGTGACACCGGCATGTCGAGCGGCAGCGGTATGCCGCGCATGACCGGCGATCGGACGTCCAGCGGCACGTGGGAGAAGATGCCGAAGCGTTTCTCGGCGAGGTCCTGCTTGGGCACGCCGTGGTCGTGCCACAGCGCCGCCATCGCCGCCCAGCAGACATGCATCGCGGGCAGCCGCGCGGCGGCGATCCAGTTGAAGATCGCCGACATGCCCGGCCAGTAGCGCACCGCCGAGAACGGCAGGTGCTCGAGCGGCGCGCCGGTGACCACGATGCCGTCGAGCTCGTAGCGGTCGACCTCTGACCAGCGCCGGTAGAAGCGCGCGACATGATCCGGGCCGGTGGTCTGCGGCTGGTAGCCGTCCGGCAGCACCGGCACCAGCCGCACCGGCCGCTCGCCGCCGGCGAGCAGCCGGGCGAACTGGGACTCGGTGGTCGGCTTGTCGGGCATGATGTTGACGAGCGCCACGGTCAGCGGCTGCACGCCGCCGGCGAACGGTGCCGGGGGCTCGTCCTCGAACACCGTGACGCCTTCGCGGCGCAGCGGTTCGATGGCGGGCAGGCCGGCAGGCAGGATGATGGCCATGGTCGTCATCTCCTCGAACGGGACGTGCTGTCGGGGGTGGGCGGCGGGGCGGTGGGGGCCGCCCCGCCGTTCGCTCACGCGGCCGCGGCCACCCGGCCGAGACCGTCGAGCGCCTGCATCAGGTCGGCCTCGATGTCCTCGATATGCTCGATGCCGACCGACAGCCGGACATAGCCGGGGGTGACGCCGGCGGCGCGCTGGCGGTCCTCGGTCAGCTGCTGATGGGTGGTCGACGCCGGGTGGATCGCGAGCGACCGGGCGTCGCCGATGTTGGCGACGTGGTGCAGCAGCTGCAGGCGGTCGATGAACGCCATGCCGGCCTCGATGCCGCCGGCCAGCTCGAAGCCGACCAGGCCGCCGTTGCCGCCCTGCAGGTACTTGTCGGCACGCTGCCGGGCCTCGCCGGTGAACTGGCCTGGGTGAATGACCCGGGTCACCGCCGGGTGCTCGGCCAGGATCCGCGCGACCGCCTCGGCGTTGCGGCAATGCTCGCGCATCCGCAGCGGCAGGGTCTCCAGGCCCTGGACGAACATGAACGCGTTGAACGGGCTCATGCAGGCGCCGGTGTCGCGCAGCACGCAGCAGCGCGCCTTCATGATGTAGGCGATCGGGCCGAGCGGCTTGACCGCCTCGGTCCACACCGTGCCGTGGTAGCTCGGGTCGGGCTGGGTCAGGGCCGGGAAGCGGTCGGCGTGCTTCTCCCAGTCGAACCGCCCGGAGTCGATGACCAGGCCGCCGATCGAGGTGCCGTGCCCGCCGATATACTTGGTGGTCGAGTACACCACCACATGGGCGCCGTGGTCGAACGGCCGGCAGATCAGCGGGGCGGCGGTGTTGTCGACGATCAGCGGGATGCCGAGCGCCTCGCCGATCAGCGCCACTTCCTCGATCGGGAACGGCACCAGCTTCGGGTTCGGCAGGGTCTCGCCGAAGAACGCCCGGGTCCGGCCGTCGGCGGCCCGGCGGAACGCGTCCGGATCGCTCGGATCCACGAACCGGACCTCGATGCCCATCTGCTTGAAGGTGTGGGCGAACAGGTTCCAGGTGCCGCCGTACAGGTCGGTCCCGGACACGACGTTGTCGCCGGCCTGGGCGATGGTGGTGATCGCCGTGGTGATCGCCGCCTGGCCGGACGCCAGGGCCAGGGCCGCGGCGCCGCCCTCGATCGCGGTCAGCCGCTGCTCGAGCACGTCGGTGGTCGGGTTCATGACCCGGGTGTACAGGTTGCCCAGTTTCTGCAGGCTGAACAGCTCGACGGCGTCCTGGGTGGTACCCAGGTCGAAGGAGGTGGTCTGGTAGATCGGCACCGCCACCGCACCGGTGGTCGGATCCGAGCGGAAGCCGGCGTGCAGCACCTGGGTCTCGGGGTGTTTCGACGTGGTCATCGTGAAGTCCTCTCGGGTCTCAGTTGGGGGCTGGGTGTGAATGGAGACGGCGTCGCTCAGGCGGCGCAGCGCTCCAGGAACTGGACCACCGCGTTCTCGCGGCCGGTCACATGGTCGCCCACGGCGTAGGCGACCGGGCTCGGATGGGTCAGCGGCAGCATGTGCCCGGCACCCTCGACGCTGCGCAGGGTGGCGTTCGGCAGCGTCCACATGAGGCGCTCGACGATCCGCCGGGCGATCGGCTTGGTGCGGGTGCCGTGCAGCAGCAGCGTCGGCAGCTTCAGCCGGCCCGCCGCCTCGAGCGGGGTCTTCTCGCCGGTGGTGGTGGCGAAGTTCAGGGCGATCGCCGCAATCCGCCGGCACAGCATGTCGTGCGCCTGCGGGGCCATCGAACGCCAGGCGCCGGCGCCGCTCCAGTAGTCGACGAAATGCTCCATCGCCGCCCGGTACTCGCCGTTGACCAGGCCCTTGGCGATGCGCTCGCCGACCGAGGCGATCTCGACGAACAGCGCATGGTCGGAGGCCGATCCGCCGCGCAGCAGGAAGAACGCGGCCGGTTCGATCAGGGTCAGGCTGGAGAGCGTCTCCGGGGCGTGCAGGGCCGCCGTCAGGGCGACCGCGCCGCCGTAGGAATGGCCCACGAGATGCACGGGCTCGCCGGCCTCCTCGGCGATCACGCGAACGATCGCCGCGTCGTCCATCAGCCTCATCGGGCCGCGGCCGCTCCACGGCTCCGACTCTCCGTAGCCGCGCAGGTCCGGCATGATCAGGCGGTAGCCGCGCCCGTCCCGGTTTCCGGCGAGCGGGCCGGACAGCAGGGCGTCGGCCATGCCGCGCCACTGGTTGCCGCTGCTGCCGGTGCAGTGCAGCAGCACCACCGGGATGCCTTCCCCGATCTCCCGCACCGCAACGGCGGTGCCACCGATCTGAATGCTTCTCATGGCCGATCTCCCTGCGGGCGGCCCGAGCCGGTCGATCCGGTTGGCCGCTTGTGCTGGAGGGAGGTTTAGGGGGCCGGTGTTTCCCGTCTGTGTCGCCACACGGGAAAAGTGTTTCAAATGCGTTTCAGTTTCGAAAATTCTAAAGCGTGAGGGCTGAAATTCGCTTCGTGGAGTTCAGGATCGAAAGCAGAATATTCGATTCTCTTTACGATCCGTCGGCGGTCGAGGAGAACAGGTAGCCGGCGCCGCGGACGGTCTTGATCACCGCCGGCTTGGCGGGATCCGCCTCGATCTTGCGCCGGATGCGGGCGATCCGGATGTCTATCGAGCGGTCGAACGGCTCGAAGTCGCGGTTATGGGCGAGATCGAGCAGCTGGTCGCGGGTCAGCACCCGGTTCGGCCGCTCGGCGAACGCCCGCAACAGGTCGAACTCCATGGCGGTCAGCGGAATCTCACCGTCGTCCGGCCCGAACAGCTTGTGGGCATCCAGGTCGAGGCGGCAGGCACCGAAGCGCACGGTACGGTGATCGGCGCCGCCGCCGTCGGCGGCCGGTGCCGAGGTCCGTCCGACGCGCCGCAGCACCGCCTTGACCCGGGCCAGCAGCTCGCGCAGGTCGAACGGTTTGGTGACGTAGTCGTCGGCGCCCATCTCGATGCCGACCACGCGGTCGACCACGGAGTCCCGGGCGGTCAGCATGATGACGCCGGCCCCGCTCTGCTCGCGCAGCCAGCGGGCCAGCGACAAGCCGTCCTCGCCCGGCATGGTGACGTCGAGCACCGCCAGGTCGATGCGGCCCTGCCCGGCGATCTTGCGCAGCGCGGCGCCGCCGTCGGCCTTCGATACCTTGTACCCGTTCATGTCCAGGTACTCGGCGACCGTCTCGCGGATGTCGCGCTCGTCGTCGACCACCACGACGTGGATTCGATCGCTCATGATTCTCCCCCCCTCAGCGCCCGCCGGGACGATCGCTTCCGCCGCTGCGCCCCAGACGCTCGACCAGCTTTCTCAGGTCCGCGGGCACCACGGGCTTCTCCAGGAACGGCCGGCCGCAGTGTTCCAGGAACGCGCGGATCGGCGGGCTCATGGTGTCGCCGGTCACGAACGCCACCCGGTCGAGCAGTTCCGGATAGCGCTCCTCCAGCAACTCGTACAGCGCCGGGCCATCCAGGTCCGGCATCCGGACGTCGCTGAGGACGACGTCGTAGCGTCGGTAGACCAGCTTCTCCATGGCGGCCCGTCCGGAGGTCGCAATCGATACCCGGTGACCGCTGCCGGTCAGCACGTCGGAGACGATCTCGGCCACCTCGGGCTCGTCGTCGACCACCAGGACCGACAGGGCCGGCCCGAGGGCGGCCCCCGGCCCGCCGGCCGCGAAGCGCGCCGGAGCGTTGTGGGCCGGGAAGGTCAGCACGAAGGTGGCGCCGCCGCCCGGGGTCTTCTCCAGCTCGATGCCGCCGCCATGCGCCTCGACGATGCGGTGCGTGATCGCCAGGCCCAGGCCGGTGCCGTGGCCGACCTCCTTGGTTGTGAAGAACGGCTCGAAGATCCGCGACGCCACCGCGTCGGGCACGCCTTTGCCGTTGTCGGACACCTTCACGATCACCTGGTCGGTGCGCCGGTCGTGGCTGGTCATCAGCCGCAGGCGATGGGGCCGCTCGGCGCCGGCGAGCGCGTGCTGGGCGTTGACGATCAGGTTGGTGATCACCTGGTTGAGCTGGTCGGGGTCGGCCAGGATCGGCGGCACCAGGGGCGTCAGCTCCAGGCTGACGTCGATGTCGGCGGTCCGCAGCATGTAGCCGGTGACCTCGAGCGCCGTCTCGATGCTGGCGTTGACGTCGACCGCGCGGGTCTCGGTCGGCTGCTGGCGGGCCATCGCCAGGAAGGTTCGGACGATCCGGGCGCAGCGGTCGGCGGCCTCGCCGATCTTGCGGGCGCGTTCGGCGGTCTTCGGGTCGGTCGCGGTCTCGCGCATCAGCAGGGCCTGGCCGACCACCACCGACAGCGGGTTGTTCAGCTCGTGGCTCACGCCGGCCAGCAACTCGCCGAGCGCACTCATCTTCTCGCTCTGGTGCAGGGCCTCGCGCTGGCGGTTCATCTCGGCCTCGACCCGCCGTCGCTCGGTCAGGTCGAACACGCTGGACACCACCACCCGCTGGCCCTGGTAGTCGATCAGCCGCGCCGAGACCGCGGCGCTGAACTCGGAGCCGTCGGTCCGGCGGAAGACCGCCTCGAAGGCGTCCACCCCACCGTCGCGGTACAGGATCTCGACGTAGCGGTCGCGCTCCTCCGGATCGACGAAGAAGCTGCGGGCCGACAGGTCGCCGACGATCGGGTCGCGCAGGAACAGCCGGCGCGAGGCCGGGCTCTCGTACAGGATCAGGCCGTCCTCGGCCCGGGTCATCCCGACCGTGACCGGGGCGGCCTCCAGCAGCCGGCGGATCATCGCCTCGCTGTCGCGTAGCGCCAGTTCGGCGCGCTTGCGGTCGGTGATGTCGGCGCGCAGGGTCACGACTCCGCCGTCCGACATGCGGTGGCGGCTGATCTCGCGCCAGCTGCCGTCGGTCAGTTCGAGCTCGATCGGTCTGCCGCCGACCTCGCGCAGCCGTTCGGCGACCCAGGCGACCTGGGTCCGGTCGCCTTCGATCAGGCGGCCGTCGAAGCGTCGCAGGTGGCGGAAGAAATCCGGAGCGACGTCGTCCGGCGTCAGGCCGATCAGCTCGCTCTGCGGCCGGCCGTAGGGTCGGGCGAAGGCGGCATTGCAGAACAGGATCCGGTCGTCGGCGTCGCTGACCACGAAGCCGTCGGGCAGGCCCTCCATGGCGTCGGTCATGAGCTGGATCAGCCGCCGGCGCTCGTCGCGCGCGGCCATGCGCTCGGAGATGTCGCGCACTTCGCCGATTACCAGCCGGGTCGGCCCGGCATCGGTCGCCGAGATCGTCAGTTCGGCCGGGAAGGTCGAGCCGTCGGCGCGCATCGCCGCGACCTCCATGCGGCGGTTGCCGTGGGTCAGCTCGCCCGATTCCCGGAACCGGCGCATGCCGGCGGCGTGCTCGTCGCGGAACTGCGGCGGGATGATCAGATCGGCCAGCGGGCGGCCGAGCGCGGCTTCGCGCCGGTAGCCGAACATCTTCTCCGCGGCCGGGTTGAACTCGACGACGATGCCGGTCTCGTCGGTCGCCAGGATGGCGTCCATCGCGCTGTTCAGCAGCGCACGGGTGACCGCCTCGGCGGTGTCGACGCGGGCGACCGCCTCCTTCTCAGCGGTGACGTCGACCATGCAGCCGACGACCGCCATCTCGCCGTCGGCGTCGACCACCCGCAGGGTGTCGCGGATCCAGGCCCAGTCGCCGTCCTTGCGGCGGAAGCGGTATTCCAGGCTGAGCTCGCCGACTTCGTGGACCCGGTTCATGGCCTCGAAATAGGCCGGCCGGTCGTCGGGGTGGAGCAGGGCGGTTCCGTAGCCCGGCTGCTCGGTGAACGCCGCCGCCGGATGGCCGGTCAGCCACTCGACGTTATCGCTGATGAAGCGGGTGCGGCGCCCGGTCCCGATGTCGGCGATGTAGAACACGGTCGACGACTGGCGGACGGCGAAATCCAGCAGGGCGCGCCGGTGCGGCTCGTCCATCGGGGGGGTGTCAAATCTGGGCAGCGGCGTGGACGGCATGGCGAACGCACGTCGAAGACGCCGCGACCCGGCGCCGGGTCGGTCATGGTAGGCGGAACGCGGCCCCGGCGCCATCGTGCGGCGGCTCACCTCGCCAGACGTCGCGGGTCGACGTGCGGCCAGTCGACGACCTGGATCGAGGTCGACACGATGTGGGTGCGGCGAAGGCCGATGTCGGCGAGCGTGCGGTCGTCCAGCCCCTCGAGCTGGCGGACCGTCCGGTTGATGCGGGCGATGCGGGCCATCGCGGCAAACGGGGCGGCGACGATTCGGGCGACGGTCCGGCCGGCGGCCAGGGCCTGGGCGCCGAGCGTGTCGGCGAAGACGAGGTGTTGGATCGACATGGTCGGGCTCCTTGTTTAGGCGGACCGGATGACTCCGATCGTCTCGAATGCCCAATCTAGGAAGCGCCGGTTTCCGCCGAAGCACGCCGGGCCGGTAAAAGTGTTTCAGTTGTTTCAGGCGGTTGCCGCACCCACCACCCCGGCCTCCCGGAGCGCGGCGATGTCCGCCTCGGTCATTCCGAGCTCGCGCAGGACCGCCCCGCCGTCCTGCCCGAGAACCGGCGGCGGACCGGCGGCCGCAGGGCCGTCGGTATCGGCGGTGAAGGGCGCTCCGATCAGCCGCATCGGCGCGTCGAAGCCGCGCGGCGCGGGCACCTCCAGCAGAATGCCCCGATGCTCGAGCTGCGGCTCCGCCACCGCCTCGGCCATGGTGTTGACCTTGGCGATCGGCACGCCGCGCTTCCCGAGCCGGGCCGCCCAACTGCTTGCACTGTCGGTCGCGAAGGCCTCGACCAGGGTGGCGCGCAGGGCGTCGCCATTGGCCCGCCGGGCGGCGGAATCGGCGAATCGCGGATCGGCCTTCGGGTCGCCGAGGCCGGCCTCGGCGAAGATCGCCTCGACATGGTGCTGCATGGTCGCCGACATCAGCACCAGTCCGTCGGCGGTCGGGAAGCTGCCGGCGGTCGGCAGGTTGGTCGCCGAGCTGTTCCCGATCAGGTCCGGCAGCATGCCGTCGACGGTGTACTGGCAGACCGACGGTGCCTGGATCGCCAGCGCCGAGTCGAGCATCGACAGGTCGACATACTGGCCCTCGCCGGTGCGCTCGCGCCGGAACAGCGCGGCGGCGACCGCGAAGGCGCCGGCCTGGCCGGTGAACAGGTCGACCGGGAAGTAGCCGGTGCGGGTCGGCCCGGTCCCGGCATGGCCGTTGCCCATCATCATGCCCGAGGCCGCCTGCACGGCGCCGTCATAGGCCGCCTCGGCCGCCTTCGGGCCGGTCGAGCCGTAGCCGGTGAGGGCGCAGTACACGACCTTCGGATTGACCGCGCGCACGGCGTCCCAGCCCAGGTCCAGCCGGTCGACCACGCCGCCGCGGAAGTTGTGGACCACCACGTCGGCGGTGCGGATCAGGTCGAGGGCGATCTGCCGGCCGCGCGGGTCCTTGAGGTCCAGGGCCAGGCTGCGCTTGGAGTGGTTGAGGGCCAGGAAGGGGGACGCCATGCCGCGGTCCATATGCGGGCTCGGCAGCATGCGGTCGCGCATCTGGTCGCCACCCTGCGGCGGCTCGACCTTGATCACCTCGGCGCCGAGCAGGGCCAGCTGCAGGGTCAGGAACGGCCCGGACAGGACCTGGGTGAAGTCGATCACCCGTATGCCGTCGAACGCTCGGCTCATGCGGTCTTCCTCCCTGTACGCCGCGCGGTTGATGCGCTTGGATGGAAACTAGCAGGGGAAACGCCGTTTCAAGGAGGCCGAAAATGCCCGATACGCTCGATCCGATCCCGCCGCGCGAGCCGGTTCCGACGCCGACCGGAGCCGAGATCAAGGAGACCGCGGAGGCGCTGTCGGAACTGCTGCGGCTGCGCACCCTGCCGTTCGGCATGAAGCTGTTCGAGGATGTCGCCGAGATGCATGCGATCCCGGGCCTGCGCAAGCCGGGCGAGGGACGCGGCTTCACCACCTGCCAGCTGGTCACCCAGGTCCGCACCGCCGGCTTCACGCTCGGCGTCGTGCGCGACAACCTGCGCCCGAACGCCAGCTGCGGCGCCAACATCGGCCTGGAGCCGGTGCCGCAGAAGCTGTCGTCCGGCGAGAACATGACCGGGGTCTGGTTCGAGAACCGCGAGGCCGCCGCCGCCCACCAGGCGCAGATGCCGCGGGTGGCGGCCGGGCGGTATTCCGGCCTGGCGGCGTCGCCGCTGCGCTCCGGCCGGCTGGACCCGCCGGACGTATGCCTGTTCTACGCCACGCCCGGGCAGATGATCCTGTTCATCAACGGCCTGCAGTACCGCTCCTACCGGCGCTACGACTTCCAGGTGACCGGCGAGAGCGCCTGCGCCGACAGCTGGGGCCGGGCGCTGAGCACCCGCGAGACCAGCCTGTCGATCCCGTGCTACGCCGAGCGCCGCTACGGCGGGGTGGCCGACGACGAGCTGCTGATGGCCTGCCCGCCGGACGAGTTCGTGCGCGGGGTCGACGGGCTGAAGGCGCTGGCGAAGAATGGCCTGCGCTATCCGTATCCACCCTATGGCGCCTTCGCCGACCCGTCGGCGGGAATGTCGAAGAGCTACGGGTGAATCAGATACTGGTGAGGAGCACCGCGGCCGACGCCACAATCACCAGGCCGGCGATGGCCCACAGCTTGCCACGGACGCGGGTTGTGGGGGCCGGGGCGGCGTGCTCTTCGGTCCGGGCTGCACCCAGGTTGGCGTCGACCGGATGGGTGTAGGGCTCGCGGCCGGTGGCGGCGTTCAGGCCTGCCGCCGGTGCTTCGTCCTTGCGAATACGATCGCTTCGGTCACTGCTTTCGGTCATCGGGACCTCCATGCCTCATGGGCGGCGCGCGTCGGCGCGCCTGGTCGAGGAGGCAACGCCGCTGGGCGCGACATGTTCCGCGCGGCCTGCTTGAATGCCGCCAGGAGGACGCCCCATGCCGCACCGCACTGTGAAGGCCCTGCACGCCGCCCAGCGCGACGACATCGGCGATCTGGTGACCCGCCGGCCGCTGCCGGGCCCGGGCCTCGACCAGGTCGATCCGTTCCTGTTCCTGAACCACCACGGTCCGCAGTCCTACGGCCCGGACAATCATGGCCTGCCGTTCGGCCCGCACCCGCACCGCGGCTTCGAGACCGTGACCTTCATCCTAGAGGGCAGCCTCGCGCACCACGACAGCGGCGGCCATGAGAGCGTCATCGAGGCCGGCGGCGTGCAGTGGATGACCGCCGGCAGCGGTCTGGTGCATGCCGAGGTCTCGCCCGAGGACTTCAAGCGCAGCGGCGGCGACCTGGAGATCCTGCAGCTCTGGCTGAACCTGCCGGCCCGGCTGAAGATGACGGCTCCCGCGTACAGGGGTCTGCAGCGTGCCGACATCCCGGCGCTCGCGAGCGACGGCGGCCGGGTGACGGTGAACCTGATCGCCGGGGAGTACGAGGGTAAGGCCGGTCCGTTCCGGCCGCTCACCGGCGTGTTCATGAGCACCGTCGAACTCACGGCCGGCGGCCGCGTCGTCCTGCCGGCCCCGGCCGGGCGCAGCGTGTTCCTCTACGTCGTGCGCGGCGACCTGCGGATCGCCGGGACCGAGGCTGGAGGGACCGAGGTTGGGGGATTCCGGCTGGTCGAACTGAACGACGACGGCGATACGGTGGAGATCGAGGCGACCGGCGACGCCGCGGTCCTGTACGGCCACGCCGACCCGATCGGCGAGCCGGTGGTGTCCTACGGCCCGTTCGTCATGAACAGCCGCGAGGAGATCGAGCAGGCGGTCCGGGACTATCGGGCGGGCAGGTTCGGCTAGGCTCGGCCGTCGTTCAGCAGACCGCACACCGCCGCGTGCAGTTCCTCGCTCGCCGACGCCACGATCGCCCCCTCGCTTTGCAGGGTCAGCGCGCCGCCGTCCCAGGCGGTGATCGAACCGCCCGCACCCTGGACCACCGGCACCAGGGCGCAGATGTCGAAGGCGTCGAGGTTCGGGCCGTTGATCGTGACGTCGATCGTGCCGCGCGCCAGCGAGGCGTAGCCGAGGCAGCCGGTGTCCCAGACGTTCCAGCGGGTGGCACCGCGCAGGCGCTGCATGCCGGGATCGTGCGACGGGCCGAAGGAGTCCGGGTTGCAGATGCCGGCGATGCACTCGGCGAGGTCGGTCTTGCCGCTGGTGCGCACCGGGCGGCCGTTCAGCCAGCAGCCGCCCCCGGACAGGCCGAGCGTGCGCTCGCCGGTCAGTGGCTGTTCGATGATCCCCAGTTCGGGCCGGGCGTTCCGGCACAGCGCGATCAGCACGCCGAAGCCGGGCAGGCCGGCGGCGAACTGCTTGGTGCCGTCGATCGGGTCCAGCACCCAGACGAACTCGCGGTCCAGGCCCTCGGGGCCGAACTCCTCGCCCAGCACGCCGTGGTCCGGCGCCTCGCGGGCCAGGATCTCGCGCAGCGCCCGCTCGACCGCCCGGTCGATGGCGGTGACCGGGCTGCCGTCGGCCTTGATGTCCATGGCCAGCCGGTCGCGGCCCTCGCGCACGATGGTTCGCGCGGTATCCGCGAGGCGGTCCGCCAGCTCCCGGAAGTCGCCGATGTCGCTCATGCCTTCGCGTCCTCCAGGATCAGGGCCGAGCCCTTCTCGCCGATCATGATGGCCGCGGCGTTGGTGTTGCCGGACACCAGGGTCGGCATGATCGAGGCGTCGACCACCCGCAGCCCCGGCACGCCATGCACCCTCAGACGGTCGTCGACCACCGCTTGTCCGTCGGTGGCCGGTCCCATCTTGGCGGTGCCGACGATGTGGTAGAGGGTTTGGCCGGTCTGGCGGGCATAGGCCTCGAAGTCGGCGTCGGTCGTGCAGTCCGGCCCGGGCGTCATCTCGAAGGCCCGGTAAGGGTCGAGCGGGCCGGCCTCGGCGATCCGACGGCCGATCTTCATGCCCTCGACGATGGCGGCGGTGTCGACCGGGTCGGACAGGAAGTTGCCGCGGATCGCCGGCGGAGCCGCCGGGTCGGCCGACCTGATGTGGATGCTGCCCTTGGATTCGGAGCGCAGCGGGCAGACCGCCAGGGTCATGCCTGGCTCCTTCTCGAGCTTGCGGGTGGCGGCGTCGGCGTAGCTGGCATGGGCCAGGTGGAACTGCACGTCGGGGGTCGCCAGTTCCGGTCGGGTCTTCACGAATCCGAAGATGATGCCGGCGCCGTAGCCGAGCACGCCCTTGCCGGTCAGGCCCCAGCGCAGCACCTCCTTCACCAGGTTCGGCCCGCGGGTCAGCTCGTTGAGGGTGATCGGCTTGGTGATGCGCCAGCGCATCCGGGTGCCGTAGTGGTCGCGGTAGTTCTCGCCGACCCCGGGCAGGGCGTGGCGGACCGCGATGCCGTGGCGCTGCAGCAGCGCCGGGTCGCCGATGCCCGACAGCTCCAGCAGCTGCGGCGACTGCACCGCGCCGGCGGCCAGGATCACCTCGCGGCCGGCCCGGGCCTCGCGGCGCCGTCCGCGCACGGTGTAGGCGACCCCGCAGGCGCGCGCGTCCTCGAACAGCAGGCCGGTGGCGAAGGCCTCGGTCTCGACCGTCAGGTTGGCGCGACCCTTGGCCGGGTGGAGGTACGCCTTGGCGGCGCTGACCCGGCGGCCGCCGCGGGCGGTCAGCTGATAATAGCCGAAGCCCTCCTGGTCGCCGTTGTTGTAGTCGGAGTTGCGCGGGAAGCCCCGGCTCTCGGCGGCCGCCACGAAGGCGTCCAGCAGCTCGTGGCGCTCGGTGGTCTCGGTGACGCCGAGCGGGCCGTCGGTGCCGCGGCTGTCGTCGCCGCCGTTGGTGTAGGTCTCGGACTTGCGGAAGTAGGGCAGGACCTGCTCGTAGGACCAGCCGCGGTTGCCGAACTGGCTCCAGGTGTCGTAGTCGAGCGGCTGGCCGCGGACATACAGCACGCCGTTGATCGCGCTGGAACCGCCGAGGGTCTTGCCGCGCGGGGTGGCGATCGGGCGGTTGCCGGTGCCGGCCTCGGGCTCGGTGACGAAGCCCCAGTTGTAGGTCTTGCTGGTCAGCAGCTTGTAGAAGCCGACGGGCATCGGGATCCAGAAGCTGCTGTCCTTCGGCCCGGCCTCCAGCAGCAGCACCCTGTGCCGCCCGTTCTCGCTCAGCCGGTTCGCCAGCACGCAGCCGGCCGAGCCGGCGCCGACGATGATGTAGTCCCATTCGGCGGTCATGGATTCGTCTTCCCCGGTTCCCGACTTCGCTTTTCGCGACGGGAGTTTAGCGGATGGCTGGGGGAGCGGAAGGGCTGGCGGCGGCTAGACGGACTGCCCTGCGGCGTGCCCCGAGGCCCAGGCCCACTGGAAGTTGAAGCCGCCGAGATGGCCGGTGACGTCGACCACCTCGCCGATGAAGTACAGGCCGCGCACGGCGCCGGCTTCCATGGTCTTCGACGACAGGCCGGAGGTGTCGACGCCGCCCAGGGTGACCTCGGCCGTCCGGTAGCCCTCGGTGCCGCTCGGCACCACCTGCCAGCGGTTCACCCGGTCGGCGATCGAACGCAGCCGGGCATCGCCCAGGTCGGCGAGGCGACCGCCGATCCCGGTCGCCGCGGCGATGCTGTCGGCCAGGCGCTTCGGCAGGACCGCGGCGAGGGCGGTGACGAGATCGCGCTTGGGGTGCTCGACTCTGGCCCGCTTCAAGGCCTCGAAGACGTCGATGCCGCGTGCCAGGTCGACCGTGACCGCCTCGCCGTCCTGCCAGTAGGACGAGATCTGCAGGATCGACGGGCCGCTGAGGCCCCGGTGGGTGAACAGCAGGCCCTCGGCGAACCGGGTGCCGCCGCATGCCACCTCGGCCTCGACCGAGACGCCGGCAAGGGCCCGGGTCCACTCCAGCAGGTCGGGCGCGAAGGTCAGCGGCACCAGGGCCGGGCGGGGCGGCACCATCGCGAGGCCGAAGCGCTGCGCGACCTGGTAGCCGAGCCCGGACGAGCCCATCTTCGGGATCGACGGCCCGCCGGTCGCGACCACCAGGGCAGCCGCCGACAGCCGGCCGTCCGCGGTGTCGACCGCGAACCGGTCGTCGGGCTTCGAGACCTCGGCGATGCGCTGGCCGAGCCGGATCTCGACGCCGGCCGCGGCGCATTCGGCCAGCAGCATGTCGACGATCTGCCGGGACGAGCCGTCGCAGAACAGCTGGCCGAGGGTCTTCTCGTGCCAGGCGATGCCGTGCTTCTCGACCAGGGCGATGAAGTCCGCCGGCTCGTAGCGCCGCAGCGCCGAGACGCAGAATCGCGGGTTGGCCGACAGGAAGTTCGCGGGCGTGGTGTGTAGATTGGTGAAGTTGCAGCGCCCGCCGCCGGAGATCCGGATCTTCTCGGCCGGCTTTTGCGACTGGTCGAGAACCACGACGCGACGGCCGCGCCTGCCGGCCTCGATCGCGCACATCAGCCCGGCGGCGCCGGCCCCCAGGATCAGGACGTCGGTGTCCGTCACCGCGCGGCCGGCGTTCCGGCACGCTGCCGGGCCTGCCAGTCCGGCGCGATCCAGACCGGCAGGTTGGCGGGCGCCAGCGGCTGCCGGCCGAGGATGTGGTCCGAGGCCTTCTCGCCGACCATGATCGTCGGGGCGTTCAGGTTGCCGTTGGTGATGGTCGGGAACACCGAGCTGTCGACCACCCGCAGGCCCTCGACCCCGATCACCCGGAGCTCCGGGTCGACCACCGCCTGCGGGTCGTCGGCCGCCCCCATCCGGCAGGTGCCGCTCGGGTGGTAGGCGCTCTCGACGTTGGCGCGCACCCAGGCGTCGACGTCGGCGTCCTCGAGGACCCCGGCGCCCGGCTGGATCTCCTCGCCGCGATACGGGTCCATCGCCGGCTGGGCGATGATCTCGCGGGTGACGGCGACCACCCGGCGCCAGTCCTCGATGTCGCGTTCGTCGGTGAGGTAGTTGAACAGGATCGAGGGGGCATCGGTCGGCGCCGGGCCGCCGATCTGCACGCGGCCGCGGCTGTGCGGCTTGTTCGGCCCGACATGCACCTGGAAGCCGTGGCCGTCGAAGGCGGCGTTGCCGTCGTAGCGCATGGCGCCGGGCAAGAAATGGTACTGGATGTCCGGCCACTCGACCCCGGCGCGCGAGCGCACGAAGGCGCAGGACTCGAAATGGTTGGTGGCGCCCAGCCCGTCCTTGAACAGGACCCAGCGCGCGCCGATCAGGGCCTTGCGCCAGAGCGACAGCTCGGCGTTCAGGGTGATCGGCCGGGTGCAGCGGAACTGGAAATAGACCTCCAGGTGGTCCATCAGATTGCCGCCGACGCCGGGGCGGTCGGCCGCCACCTCGATGCCGTGGTCGCGCAGCAGGGCGGCCGGCCCGATGCCGGAGCGCTGCAGGATGGTCGGCGAGCCGATCGGCCCGGCCGCCACGATCACCTCGCGGCGCGCGTTCGCCCGCCGCCGCTCGCCGCCGACCGTGTAGTCGACCCCGGTCACGCGCCGGCCGTCGAGGGTCAGCCGGTGGGTGAGGGCGTGGGTCACGAGGTGCAGGTTCGGGCGCTTCAGGGCCGGCTTCAGATAGGCGTTGGCGGTCGACCAGCGGACCCCGTCCTTGACGGTCATGTGCATGGCGCCGAAGCCTTCCTGGCGCCCGCCGTTGTAGTCGGCGGTGGCGCCGTAGCCGGCCTCGACCCCGGCGTCGACGAAGGCCCGGTACAGCGGGTTGCGCATGCCGTTGCCGTTGCTGGTCGCCAGCGGGCCGTCGCCGCCCCGGTATTCGTCGCCGCCGCCGATCCAGGTCTCGGCGCGCTTGAAATAGGGCAGCACGTGGCGGCCGCCCCAGCCGCGCGCACCCTGCGCCTCCCACTGGTCGAAGTCGCGGGCGTGGCCGCGCACGTAGACCATGCCGTTGATCGACGACGAGCCGCCGATCACCTTGCCGCGCGGGCAGTGCATACGACGGCCGTCCAGGCCCGGCTCCGGCTGGCTCTCGAAGAACCAGTTGAAGCGCTTCATGTTCATCGGGATCGACAGCGCGGTCGGCATCTGGATGAAGATCGAGCGGTCGCTGCCGCCGGCTTCCAGCACCGCCACGCTGTTCCTGCCGTCGGCGGACAGCCGATCCGCCAGCACGCAGCCGGCCGAGCCGGCGCCGACGATCACGTAGTCGAACTCGCGCGTTTCCATGGCGCCGGGGATGCCATGGCGGCGCGCCCGAGGCAAGGGCGGCTGCCGGTCGCCCGCTATTTGACCGTATCGAACTCCAGCCCGGCGATCAGCTGGCTGACGGTCTCGCCGTCGTCCGACAGCGGCAGGATCAGCCGCTCGATCCGGTAGGTGATGCCGCGGTCGGTCCAGAAGCTGTGCTCGGCGGCATAAGGCTGCCGGGACTCCAGGCAGGCATTGTAGTCGAACAGCACGGCGGCCCGGCGGTCGCCGAAGTCGATCTCGTCGAGGTAGCGGCCGGTGTAGTCGCTGCCATACATCTCGACCACCGTGGTGCCGGCGACCCGGACCTTCATGCGCGCGGTGCCGGGCTCGACGTCGATCAGCAGCAGGTTCGGCAGCAGCCGCGGGATGTCGATGGGGTCGATGTCGGAGCGGGCAGGCATGTCGCGGCCGGCGCGACGATCGTTCCAGTAGGCATACAGGGCCTGCAGCCGGGGGCTGTCGATCGTCGGCCGCGCACGCGGCGTGCAGCTCATGTCTGCGTACCTCCGTTCGAGGCAATCATCTGGCCGTTGATGAAGCCGCCGGCGTCCGAGCACAGGAACGCGGTCAGGGACGCGATGTCCTCGGGCGTGCCCAGCCGACCGACCGGGATGCGGTCGAGCTGCGACCGGATATGCGCGGTCATCGAGGCGTCGGCGTGCTCGGTGGCGATCGGCCCCGGCGAGATCGCGTTGGTGGTCACGCCCTTCGGCCCGAACTCCTTGGCCAGCGACTTGGTCAGGCCCCAAAGCCCGTGCTTGGCGACCGACACCGGCGCACGGCCGCTGTAGCCGTGCATGGCGTTCATGCCGGTCAGGTTGACGACCCGGCCCCAGCCGGCCTCGACCATGCCCGGCCCGAACGCCCGGACGGTGTAGAACGCGCTGTGCAGGTCGGTGTCGATCACCCGGTGCCAGTCGTCGTCGGACATCTCCAGGAACGGCTTCTCCGGACGGATCGCGGCGTTGTTCACGACGATCTGCACCCGGCCGAACGCCGCCAGCGCCTCGCGCGCCATCCCGGCGACCGCCTCGGAGCGCCCGACGTCGCCCATCACCACCAGCGCCCGCCGGCCGAGCGCCTGCACTTCCGCCGAGACCTCGTCGCAGGCCGCGCGATCGGCCCGGCCGTTGATCACCACGTCGCAGCCGTCGCGGGCCAGGGCCAGCACGATCGCCCGCCCGATATTGCGACCGGCGCCGGAAACGAAGGCGGTGCGTGCTGCGTCGGTCATCGTTTCCATCCCGTGGCCCGTTTTGATTCAAATTAGGGCGAGTTGCGCCGATGTCCAAGCGGTCTGAGCTTGACCCAGGTCAAGGTCGCTGCCGGAAACCTCGACTATCGGTTGGCCGGACCATGGAGGATCGCATGTACCTTGAGCGCTACGCCCTGGCGACGCTGCCACGCTACACCAGCTACCCGCCGGCCAACCGGTTCGATCCCGCCGTCGACGCCGGGACCTACGGCGGGTGGTTGGCCGGCCTGGAGGCGGCGTCGACCCTGTCGCTCTACGTGCATGTGCCGTTCTGCCGGACCCTGTGCTGGTACTGCGGCTGCCACACCTCGGTCCCGAACGACACCGACCGGGTCGACCGCTATGTCGAACTGCTGATGCGGGAGATCGACCTGGTCGCCGACCGTATCGGCGAGGGCCGGCCGGTCGTGAACCTTCACTTCGGCGGCGGCACCCCGACGATTCTCGATCCCCACAGCTTCCTGGCGCTGAGCGCGCGCCTGCGCGAGCGTTTCGCGTTCCGGCCCGACGCCGAGGTCGCCGTCGAGGTCGATCCGCGGGGCCTCGACGAGGCGCGCATCGACGCCCTGGCCGAGGCCGGGGTGACCCGGGTCAGCCTCGGCGTGCAGGACCTCGACCCGCAGGTCCAGCGCGCCATCAACCGGATCCAGCCCTTCGGCACGGTGGCGCGCGCGGTGACCGGGCTGCGCCGGGCCGGGATCATGGCGATCAATGCCGACCTGATGTACGGCCTGCCGCACCAGACGGTGCAGCACGTCGAGGCCTCGGCCCGGGCGGTCGCCCTGCTCGGCGTCGACCGGGTCGCGGTGTTCGGCTACGCCCATGTGCCGTGGTTCAAGGCGAACCAGCGGGCCATCGACGAGGCCGCGCTGCCGGGACCGGAGCAGCGCTTCGAGCAGGCCGAGGCGGCGGCCCGGGTGCTGGACGCCAAAGGCTACGACGCCATCGGGTTCGACCACTTCGCCAGGCCGGACGACCCGCTGGCGGTGGCGGCGGCCACCGGCCGGCTGCGGCGGAACTTCCAGGGCTATGTGGTCGACCCGGCCGACGCGATCCTCGGCTTCGGCGCCTCGTCGATCGGCTCGCTGCCGCAGGGCTACATCCAGAACGAGGCGCATCTGAAGCGCTGGGCGCAGCGGGTCGATGCCGGCGAACTGCCGGTGGCCCGCGGTATCGCCGTCGACGGCGACGACCGGCTGGTACGGGCTGCGATCGAGCGGGTACTGTGCGACGGCGCCGCCGATCTCGCCCGGGTCGCCGACGCGGTCGGGACGCCGGTCGATAACCTGTCCGACGCGTTCCGGCGGCTGCGGGCGCTGGAGGCCGACGGCCTGGTCGTGCTGCACGGCTGGACGCTTCGCTGCACCGGGCTCGGCCGGCGCTATCTGCGCAATGTCGCCGCCTGCTTCGACCCGGCCCTGGACGCCGCACCGGGGCGCCATAGCCGGGCGGTCTGAGGCCGCGCCGCCAGCGTGGTATATACCCTGGCATGGACGCGGGAATCCGAATTGGTCCGGCGCGGCTGATCCTGGGCGCGATCGCCGGGACGGCGATCGTCGCGGGGATGCTTCTGCAGTGGAGGAACGCGTCGGAGATCGCCGGGCACCGGACCCGCGTCGTCGAGCTGTGTGCCGTCGCGGTCGCCGATGCCAGCGATGCCTGGCCGGCCGAAACCGTGCGCCGCGACCTGATCGGGCACTGGGATTGGGGACGTTACGAGATGCCCGGTGGCGTGCTGGCGGACCGCCTGCCGCATGACGGGGACCGATTCGACGCCATCCGGGTGACCCGGCATGATCGGCTGCCCGGTGACGGCCGTCGCTGCCGCATGGCGATGTGCGTGTATTCGATCCAGATCGACCGCGCCGCGGCGACCGTGTCCGAGGGCCGCTGCGGCGGCGGCGGGGTGACCGAGGCGGTCACCCCGGGCCTGAACCCGGACCTGCTGAAGTCGCGCTGAGCCGGGCCTCGGCGGCGGCTACCTGCCGGCGTTCGGGTAGAACAGCTGCTGGCCGTCGATCTTGTAGTCGGCGATCGCCTGCTGGCCCTTGGCCGACAGCAGCCAGTCGACGAAGGCCTGGCCCTCGGCGACCTTCACATGCGGGTGCTTCTTCGGGCTCACCAGGATCACGCCGTACTGGTTGAACAGGATCGGATCGCCCTCGACCACGATCTTGTAGTCGCCCTTGTTCTTGAACGAGATCCAGGTCGCCCGGTCGGACATGGTATAGGCGCCCATGCCGACGGCGGCGTTCAGGGTGGCGCCCATGCCGGAGCCGGTCTCGCGGTACCAGTCGCCGCTCGCCTTGCCGACGTCGACGCCGGCCTGCTTCCACAGCGACCTCTCCTTCTTGTGGGTGCCGCTGTCGTCGCCGCGCGAGGCGAACGGGGCCTTGGCGCCGGCGATCGCGGTCAGGGCCTTGGTGGCATCCTTGCCGCCGGCGATCTTGGCCGGGTCGGAGGGCGGGCCGACGAACACGAAGTCGTTGTACATGACGTCGAACCGCTCGACGCCGCCGCCCTCGGCGACGAACTTCTCCTCGGCCGGCTTGGCGTGCACGAACAGCACGTCGCCGTCGCCGTTGGCCGCGTTCTTGATGGCCTGCCCGGTGCCGACCGCGACCACCCGGACGTCGATCCCGGTATCGCTCTTGAATTTCGGCAGGATGGCGTCGAACAAGCCGGAGTTCTGCGTCGAGGTGGTCGACTGGACGGTGATGAACTTGTCGGCTGCGGCGGCGGCGGTAACCGACGCCAGCAGCGCGGCGGCGGCGAGCAGAGCTCCCAGGCGTTTCATGGCAACAGTCTCCCTTCGGTGAATGCGATGGCCGCTTCGCTTGACGGCTCCGTGAAGAAACGGCCGGCGGGTGCGCGCTCGGCGATCCGGCCGTGGTGGACGAACACCACCTCGTCGGCCAACCGGCGGGCCTGGCCGATGTCGTGGGTGACGAACACCACCTTGGTGCCGGCCCGGTGGGCGGCGGCGACCTGTGCCTCGATCGCCTGGGTGGCGCCGGGATCCAGGTTGGCGGTCGGCTCGTCCAGCAGCAGCACCTCCGGCCGGACCGCCAGGGCGCGGGCGATCGCCAGGCGCTGCTGCTCGCCGCCCGACAGCACCCGGGCCGGCGAGGCCGCCAGCCGCTCCAGCCCGGCGGCGGCCAGCGCCTCGGCGGCGCGGCGATCGCGCTCGGCGCGCGGGACCCCGGCGACCTTCAGGGCGTAGCGCACGTTCTCGATCGCCGAGCGGCGCAGCATCACCGGCTTCTGGAACACGAAGCCGAGGCGCGGGGCACGGGCACGGTCGGGCAGGGTGCCGGCCCAGGTCACGATGCCCTCGTCGGGCCGGACCAGGGTCGCCAGCACCCGCAGCAGCAGGCTCTTGCCGGCACCGTTCGGCCCCATGATCACGGTCAGCGGGCCCGGTTCGACGGCGATGTCGACCCGGTCGAGCAGGGTGCGGCCGGCGCGCCGGATCGTCAGCCCGCTGCCGCGCAGCGGCAGCACGGCGCCGGCACCGGTGGCGGCGTCGACCCCGGTCGCCGGCGGGTCGGCGGGCAACTCAGGCGAAAGCCGCATGGCCCGCCGTCCGTCTGATGCCCATCACCGCCGCGTTCACGCCGATCGCCAGGGCCAGCAGGATGATCCCCAGGCCGAGCGCCAGGGCGAGGTCGCCCTTCGAGGTCTCCAGCGCGATCGCGGTGGTCATCACCCGGGTGACATGGGCGATGTTGCCGCCGACGATGATGACCGCGCCGACCTCGGCGATTGCCCGTCCGAAGCCGGCGAGCAGGGCGGTCAGCAGGCTGTAGCGCGCGTCCCAGAGCAGGGTGGCGACCATGCCGGCCGGGCCGACCCCGAGCACCCGCAGCTGCTCGTCGTACTCGTCCTTCAGGTCCTCGACGGTCTGCCGGGTGACTGCGGCGACGATCGGGATCACCAGGATCATCTGGGCGATCACCATGGCCGTCGGGGTGTAGAGCAGGCCGAGCGGGCCGAGCGGCCCGGCCCGCGACAGCGTCAGGTAGACCAGCAGCCCGACCACCACCGGCGGCAGCCCCATGAGCGAGTTCAGCGCCACCAGCGCGACGCCGCGCCCGGGGAAACGCGCCACCGCCAGCGCCGCCCCGAGCGGCAAGCCGACCGCCGCCGCCGCGACGACGGCGGCGAGGCTGACGCGAAGCGACAGCCCGACGATCTCGATCAGATCTGGGTCGAGGGAGATCACGAGTTGGAATGCCGCGCCGAACGCGGCGCCGAAATCCTGCACGCCGGACACCCTCCCTTTCGGGCGGAATCTAGGCTGACGTTGCGCACTGTACAGAAATGCCTGAAGGCCGTAAGAAAACACATATCAAAACAGTGAAATGCATAACGCAGGATCGCTGCCGAGCTCGATTGCGGCGACCCGGCGCGGCCCCTACAGTGCCGGAAAACAGGATCAGGGAGGGCCGAGCATGGCCGACGACTTCGAGATGTCGGTGCGCAAGTTCCTGAAGCAGGTCGGCGTCACCGGCCACCAGGAACTGGAGCGCGCCGCCCGTGCCGCCGGGGCCGGTACCCGCACCGCGCGGGCCGTGATCACGCTGGACGGGACCGATCTCCAGCATGTCGTCGAAGCGGAGATCGTGCTGCCCGACTCGGATGTCTGAGATCTCCGAGGCGGCGGTCCTGGACGCCCTGCGCACCGTGGTCGATCCGTCGCGCGGAATCGATCTGGTGACGGCCGGCATGATCGAGAGCGTCACGGTGCGCGGCAGCAATGTCGGCTTCACCCTCCTGGTCGACGCCCATCGCGGGCCGGCGATGGAGCCCTTGCGCCGCCGGGCCGAGCAGGTCGTGCAGGCGCTGCCGGGGGTGACCAGTGCCACCGGCATCGTGACGGCGCACGCCGCCGCCGGCACCGCCGGCCGACGTCCGGACTTCGCCGGTCCCGAGGCGACCGAGGCGCCGCTGTCGGAGATCCGCCACGTGGTGGCGGTGGCGAGCGGCAAGGGCGGGGTCGGCAAGTCGACCACCGCGGCCAACCTGGCGGTTGCCCTGGCGCTGGAGGGCAAGGCGGTCGGCCTGCTGGACGCCGACGTCTACGGGCCGTCGCAGCCGCGCATGCTGGGGGTGACCGGACGCCCGAAGCCGATCGGCCAGGACACCGTGGCGCCGCTCGAGAACTACCGGGTCAAGCTGATCTCCATGGGGCTGCTGGCGGCCGAGGATACGCCGATCGCCTGGCGCGGCCCGATGGTGCAGTCGGCGCTGACCCAGATGTTGACCAAGGTTGCCTGGGGCAGGCTCGACTACCTGGTGATCGACCTGCCGCCGGGTACCGGCGACGTGCCGATCACCATGATCCAGCAGACCCCGGTCGACGGCGTGGTGGTGGTGTGCACGCCGCAGGACGTGGCCCTGCTGGACGCCCGCAAGGCGATCGCCATGCTGCAGCGCGCCCAGGTGCCGATCGTCGGCATCATCGAGAACATGAGCTTCTACCAGTGCCCGGACTGCGGACGGGTCGACCACATCTTCGGCGAGGGCGGGGCGGCCCGCGAGGCGGAGCGTCACGGCGTGCCGCTGCTGGGGGCGATCCCGCTGGACGTGGTGGTGCGCGAGAGCGGCGATGCCGGTACGCCGATCGTGGTGGCCCGGCCCGACGGCGTGCATGCGCGGGCCTTCCGCGACGCCGCTCGGGCACTGATCCGGCGCATCGAGGCTGTGGCAGCGGAGGAGACCGCTTGACCATCGACGACGGCTACGAGGCCGGCTGGCCGCCCCTGTTCCCGCCGCTGCTGACCGGCCGCGAAGTGGCGGCGGATACCGACCCGATGGCGACGGCGGTGCGGGTGGCGGCGGCCGGCGGCGACCCGGGCGTGTTCGTGTTCGCCGGCGGCGACGACCTGCTGCGGTTCGCGGTCACCCTGGCGCCGGAGGTGCCGCTGGAGCGGGCCCTTCAGATGACCCATGCCCTGATGATCGCGGTCGGCGATTCGATCGGCGCGCTGGCGCCGCCGGAAGTCGCGGTCGAATACCGCTGGCCGACCACGGTGCTGGTCAACGGCGCCGCCGCCGGCCGGGTCAGGCTGGCGGCGGCGGCCACCGACCCGGCGGCGGTGCCGGACTGGCTGGCGGTCGGCCTGGATCTTCGGCTGTCGGCCGACACGACCACGGAACCGGGCGAGCGCCCCGGCGAGACCGCGCTCTACGAGGAAGGCAGCGGCGTCATACCGCCGGCGCGGCTGCTGGAGTCGATGTCCCGGCACTTCCTGGTGTGGCTGCGACGCTGGGAGGAGGACGGCTTCCGGCCGCTGCACGACGCCTGGTCGGCCCGCGCCGAGCCCGGCATGACGGTCGGCGGCGCCGCCTTCGTCGGCCTGGACGAGGACGGCCGGGCCTTGCTGAAGGATGCCGCCGCCACCCGGGCCGATCCGCTGTCCGGGCATCTGGAAGCGGCGACGCCATGAAGCTGCCGCGGGTGGTCCGCTTCGACGATTCCGACTCGCGGGTGTTCGAGATCGCCGCCGAGGACGGCGAATGGGCGGTACCGGGCGGCTTCGAGTTCAGCCAGGACAGCGCCGAGACCCTGGTCGGCAAGCGCCGGCAGGCGTTCGCCAACGGCTTCCTCGGGCTCGCCAGCTTCGGGCGCTCGACCTTCGTGGCGGTCGCCAGCGCCGACGACACGGTGCGACGGCGGCTGGTGGAGATCCTGGCCGACCATTTCGTCGACCGCTACGGTGCTCCGGACCGGGAGGCCGCCCTGCCGGTCGCCGAGGACGAGGTCGCCTTCGCCGCCGACCTGTGCGCTGAATACGAGCCGGGCACCACGCTCGCCGTGACGCGGGAAATCGGACCGGGCGGGCTGCGCGAGGCGTTCCGGCGGATTGCCGCCGCCGAGCCGGGGGCGGCACAGTCGATCTGGTCGATGTTCGACGAGGACGGGGCGTTTCGATGAATCAGGCGGGCGACTTCTGGCTCAGTTCCGGGTTCCGGCTGCTCGACCGGGACGGCGCCGGGCGGCTGGTGCCGACCCCCGCCTTCGTTGCGGCCTACTGGCGCCGGCCGGAGGTGGCGCCGGTCGAGGAATCCTGCGACCGCGAGCGCGTCCTGCACGACGCGCTCACCGACGACCCGATGCGGCGGGTGAGCGATGCCGAACTGCGCGCGCTGGCCGATCCGGATGCCGCCGAGAACTACCGTGCGGTCCTGCGCTTTCGCGACTTCCTGACCCGGTTCCCGACGGTCGAGGCCGGATACCTGCACATCGCGCGGGCGGGCGGGATCGATTTCCCGCCGATGTTCGTCGACCACATGGCGCATGTCATCCTGCGCAACGCCCTGGACGGCAGCCGCGACCCGTTCCGCGTGCGGGCCGGCGAGCTGTTCTTCCGGCCGCAGCGGGTGACCCTTGGCGACGACCGCATCATGGTGGCCGACCAGGCGGTGGTCGACCTGCAGGCCCAGGCCGGGCAAACCCTGGACGGTACCGCTTCGGGCGGCGGCCAGGGACCGATGGTCGAGATCGACGTGCTCGCCGAGGCGAACCGCGACGAGTACTGGGGGCGGTCCGACGGATTCGACACGGCGATCGACATCGGCTTCGCGCAGCCCGGGCTGGACGGGCTGGCCCGCGCGCTGGAGGCCTGGGTCGGGCATCTGGCGGGGGTCGCCTGCCGGATTCAGCCGCTGCGCCGGATCGACGACGAGGGCTGGGTCTGGCACATCGGCCTGGACCGCGACGCCAACGCCATCCTGAACGCGCTGTACGAAGGCCGGACCCCGACCGAGGAGCAGCTGCGCCAGATCCTCGGGCTGTTCCGCATGGACATCGACGACACCGCCGCGGTGCGCGACAATGTCGCCGGCCGCCCGATCTACCTGGGGCTGGCGATGGGCGACGATGGTGTGGTTCGGATGAAACCGCAAAATATCATTTCAAATCTTCCGCTTAAGCCGACGAGTTGATGCGGTGTCGGAAGATGAACGTCCGCATCCGCTGGACCGCCCGGCCGCCCGCCTGGTGGCGGTCGGCGTCGGGCTGGCGGCGCTGGCGGTGCTGGCCACGATCCACCGCGACGACCTGCGCGGGCTGATCGCCGGTCCGGCGACCGCCGCGGCCGACCCGCTGTCGCGCTGCATCGCCGAGCATCACGCGACCATCGACAAGGGTGTGTCGGAGGGCGTGTTCCAGCCGGCCCAGGCGGCGCTGTTCAAGCAGCGCGCCGAGGGGCTCTGCCGGTCGACCGTGCCGCAATGAGGCGGCCGGTCCCCGGCGCTCACTCGTCGTCGATCTCGCGGCCTTCCTCGCGCGCCTTCTCGTAGTCGGCGGTGGTGCGCGGCGCGCGGCGCGGCGGGCCGGCGAACGGGTTGTCGGTCGCCTTGAACTGGGCTTCCACCCGGCAGTCCTCGCACATCCGGATCAGCTTGGTGCGGTCGTCGCTGGCGAACATCCAGTGCTTGCCGGACAGCCGGCCGACGATCGCCTCGATCGACCGCTTGGTGCCGAACTCCTTGCCGCAGGAGATGCAGGCATAGGGCTCGTCCTCGAACACCAGTTGCGCCGACAGGGCCGAGTCGGCGAGGGCGTAGCGCGGTTCCAGGGTGATGACCTTCTCCGGGCAGGTGACGGCGCACAGGCCGCACTGCACGCAGGCGTCCTCCTGGAACAGCAGCTGCGGGCGGTCGGGGTTGTCCTGCAGGGCGCCGGCCGGGCAGGCGCTGACGCAGGCCAGGCAGAGCGTGCAGCCGGCGGTGTCGACGTCGACCCGGCCGTAGGGTGCGCCGTCGGGCAGCGCGATCGCGTCGACCTTGGCGCCCAGCGCCGCCGCCAGGCCGCGCACCGCCAGCCGGGTGATCGCCTTCTTGCGGCCGAGCGGCACGAAGGTCGCGGCCGGCAGCGCGCTCGCCGGGCGATGGCCGTACAGCGCCTCGCACAGTACGTCGGGATCGGGGGTGTCCAGCACCCGCACCCGGCCGCCGCCGTCGCCGAGGCCGGCCAGCAGGGCCTCGACGATCGCCGCCTGGGCGTCGAGCCCGGCATAGTCGTCCGGCCGGCGCGGGTCGGTCAGCAGCACGACCTCCTGGAAGCCCTGGGCGAGGGCGCCGAGCAGGATGTCGTGGCCGACCTGGCCGACCTCGTTGACCGCCAGCGGGATGGTGTCGGCCGGCAGGCCGCGGCCGAAGCGGGCGGCGGCGTCGATCACCTGGGCTCCGGCCTTGTCGTCGTGGATCAGCAGGCGCGGCGCCGTGCCGCCGGCGGTCCGAAAGGCGGTCGCCAGTGTCATGATGCGCTCGTGCACCGTATGCACGTCCGGATAGGCGTAGGTGATGGCGCTGGTCGGGCAGGCGCCGGCGCACAGCCCGCAGCCGCCGCACAGGGCCGGGTCGACCGACACCACGTCGCCGGCCGGGGCGATGGCGCCCGCCGGGCACAGGTCGAGGCAGCGGGTGCACCCGGTCTTGCGGTTGCGCGAATGCGCGCACAGCCCGTTGTCCACGGCGACGTAGATCGGCTTCTCGAACTCCCCGACCATGCCCGAGGCCTCGAACAGCGCGGTCATGACCGCCGCCGGGTCGCGCGGGTCGGCGCGCAGGTAGCCGTCGCGCTTCTCGGGCGCCGGGAACAGCGGCGGCTCGCCGGACAGGTCGACGATCAGGTCGCAGTCCGAATGCGCCCCGTCGACCGGTCGGTCGAAGCCGAGCCCGGCGCGCACGAACGGGGTGCGCTCGGCGAACCGGTCGATCGTGACCTCGAACGCGCCGAACCGCCCGGTGGCCTGGCGGATTTGGCCGGTGACGATCGGAAAGTCGGCCGAGGCGGGCGGCAGGGCGTCGTCGCTGTCTGTCAGCATGCAGGTGACCGACAGCGACTCGGACAGCCGGCGGGCGGCGTCCAGGGCGGCCTGACCGCGGCCGTACACCAGGCAGGTGCCTTCGGAAGTCAGGGTCAGCGAGCGCGAGGCCGGGGTCGTCAGGCCCGCCGCCGCGATCAGCGCCGCCATCTTCGGCAGTGCCGCGGCACCCTCGTCGGACCAGCCGGCGGCCTCGCGGATGTTGAAGAACGACAGCCGGTCGCCGGCGCCGTGGTCCTCGGCGACCTCGGAGAACACCGGGGCCTCCTGTATACAGGCGACATCCACCGGGCCGTCGCCGGCCAGCGCGCCGACGAAGCGGTCGATCTCCCGCCGACACAAGGCCGTGAACACCTGCTCGCCGTCGCCGCCGCAGGCCTTGGCCAGCTTCCGGCCGTCGATGTCCATGGTGCCGCCGCAGTCGCAGACCAGGACGGTGCGATCGCCTCGCCGCATGCCGTTTCGTCTCCTCGCCCTCGGGTTCGGGGGTCCGCGCCTCCCTTGCGGCCGAAACTAAAGTGTGTCGGACTCGTTGCATAGTGAAGCCGCGCCGAGAATGCGGTCCGCATGGGGAGGGACCCCGGGTCCCGGCGAGAACGACGGGTGGCAATGGAGAGGCACGAGGCGATGCCGGTCGGCATCATCGTCCAGAAGCGTCGCATCGATCACCCTTGGCAGGAGTGGTCGTGGGAGCCGGTCGGGGTGCTGCCCTGGGCGGAGCAGGGGGTACGCTGGCGGCTGCTGACCGAGGAACCCGACCGCGTGCGCTACCACGCGGCGACCATGACGGTCAGCCTGTACCGGTCCGACACCGAGGCCTATGTCGCCAACCTGGAGACCGGGGCGCCGGCGATCTATGTCGGGATCCGCGAAGGCGACCCCGAGGCCGAGGAGTGGGACTACGAGCCGAGCTTCGCCAGCCTGTCGCCCTACGAGGCGCAGGACCGGCTGGACAGCGCCGAGGAAATCATCGAGCGCCTGGAACTGCCGCCGGCGATGCTGGAATGGCTGGAGGCCTTCGTGGCCGCGCACCACGAGGACGAGGCGTTCGTGAAGCGCCGGCGCGACCGGGTCGACGTCGACAAGGTCGAGGACGGCCGCGGCGACCCGCGGATCCGCCAGGTCTCCGACGTGTTCCGCGCGCCCACCGGTCGGAAGCCGCAATGAGCCGGGGTCCGCAGGACGGCGCCGGATTCCTGTCGCGCTGGTCGCGCCGCAAGCAGCAGGCCCGGGACGGCCGCGAGGAAGTCGAGGAGCAGTCGGGCGACACGCCGTCCGACGCCCCGGCCGCGGCGGACGCCGGCGCAGCGGCGGCCGAGGAGGTCGACGAGGCAGCCCTCAGCGATAGCGATCTCCTGGCGAAGTACGAACTCCCCGACCCCGCGACCCTGACTGCCTCCGACGATGTCGCCGTCTTCATGCGCAAGGGCGTGCCGGCCCGGCTGCGCAACCTGGCCTTGCGCCGGGTCTGGCGCCTCGACCCGGTGCTGGCCAATCTCGACGGCCTGAACGACTACGACGACGACTACACCGACGCGGCGATGCTGGCCGGGGTGGTGAAGACGGCCTATCAGGTCGGCCGGGGCGGCGCCGCCCACCTGCAGGATGCCGCCGACAAGCTGGCCGCCGAGAGGCTTGCGTCGGGCGGCGAGCCTGCCGGCCCGGCGCCGGAAGCCGGGGAGGCCGGCGATGCCCGGCCCGACGAGAGCCCGGCCGCCGATGCCCCGGACTCGGATGCCCCGGACCCGGATGCCCCGGACCCGGATGCCCACGGGAACGTGATCGCGGGGCCGGACCCCGACCCTGGCGACCGGCCTGTTGCGGAGCCCCCGGAACCGGTGGCGGGGGCCCGCCCGGAGCCTGCCGAGGCGCCACGCCGGCGGCGGATGGTGTTCGCGACTCCGGATGCGGACGGGCTGCATACAGGTTCACGGCATTTTAACAAATAGGTCTGGCAACCGGACCAGTTTGCCTTAGAATTGTATGCAACCGCGGCGGGACCAACTGCGATCGCGGAACGGACAGGCGGGAGGATGGTGTGTCGGCGAACGCCGGTAGCCTGAAGCAGCACGAAGCGACAGCGGCGGAGGAAGACCTGCTGCGCGCCGGCGTCTACGACGTCCTGGCGAGCGTCTTCCGGCGCGAGCCCGACGCTGGCTTCCTCTCCGATCTCCAGCGACTGCAGGGTGACGACACCCCGATCGGCCAGGCCTTCGCGGCGCTGGCGGCGCGGGCCGGAAGCATCGATCCGACGGCGGCGCGGCACGAATACGGCGACCTGTTCATCGGGCTCGGCCGCGGCGAACTGGTTCCCTACGGCTCCTACTACCTGACCGGCTTCCTGAACGAGAAGCCGCTCGCGGTATTGCGCGACGACATGGCACGGCTCGGTATCGTCCGGCAGGAGGGCGTGGCCGAGCCCGAGGACCATATTGCGTCGCTCTGCGAGATGATGGCGGGCCTGATCCGCGGCCGGTTCCTGGAGCCGGCACCGGTCAAGCTCCAGCGCGCGTTTTTCGAACGGCATCTCGCCCCCTGGGCGGGTCATTTCTTCTCCGATGTCGAAGCCGCCAAGTCCGCGGATCTCTATCGACCGGCCGGCACGATCGGCCGGTTGTTCATGGAGATCGAGACGGCGGCGTTCGCCATGGAGGAGTGAACGTGCCGGCGCCGGCCTGCGGTCGGTGGCGGCTTGGGAGAGGAGTGAGTGATGAAGGATCGGAAGGACGACCAGACGGTCTCCGCGCGCCGTGACTTCCTGAAGCTGTCCACGCTCGGCGTGGCGGCGGCGGGTGCCGCGGCGGCGATCGCGCCGGTGAAGCCGGCCGAGGCCGCGGAGCCGGAAGGCACGGGCTATCGCGAGACCGCGCATGTCCGCACCTACTACGAGACCGCCCGTTTCTGATCCGCGAGACGCGGGCAGTTCGGGCTACGCCAAGTCCCGGGATGCGGCCGTGCGGCCGGATCGATGGGATGGTGCAGGGAGGGATTGGAAATGCTGAGGAAGAAGGCTAGCGAGGTTGCGTCACGCCCTCGTCTGTCGACTTTCGCCGCCAAGACCACCGAGAGAGCGCTTGATCGCCGGAGCTTCCTCCGGAATTCGGGCCTGGCCGTGGGCGGCATCGCCGCCGCGACGGCGTTCTCGGGTGGTTCGGTCCGCAAGGCCGAGGCAGCGACGGCAGTCAAGGGCGACGTTCAGGTCATCAAGTCGATCTGCACCCACTGTTCGGTCGGGTGCACCGTGATGGCCGAGGTCCAGAACGGCGTCTGGATCGGGCAGGAGCCCGGCTGGGACAGCCCATTCAATCTCGGCGCCCACTGCGCCAAGGGCGCGTCGGTGCGCGAGCATGCGCATGGCGAGCGGCGCCTGAAGTACCCGATGAAGATGGTCGGCGGTAAGTGGGAGCGGATCTCCTGGGAGACCGCGATCAACGAGATCGGCGACAAGATGCTGGAGATCCGCGAGAAGTCGGGACCGGATTCGGTCTACTGGCTCGGGTCCGCCAAGCACAACAACGAGCAGTCCTACCTGGTTCGCAAGTTCGCGGCCTACTGGGGGACGAACAACGTCGATCACCAGGCGCGTATCTGCCATTCGACGACCGTCGCCGGCGTAGCCAACACCTGGGGCTACGGCGCGATGACGAATTCGTACAACGACATGCACAACAGCAAGGCGATCTTCATCATCGGCGGCAACCCCGCCGAGGCGCATCCGGTGTCGCTGCTGCACGTGCTGAAGGCGAAGGAGCAGAACAACGCGCCGCTGATCGTCTGCGACCCGCGCTTCACCCGCACCGCGGCCCATGCCGACGAGTATGTGCGGTTCCGGCCGGGCACCGACGTCGCCCTGATCTGGGGCATCCTGTTCCACATCTTCGAGAACGGCTGGGAGGACAAGGAGTACATCCGCCAGCGCGTCTGGGGCATGGACCAGATCCGGACCGAGGTCGCCAAGTGGACCCCGGAGGAGACCGAGCGGGTCACCGGCGTACCGGGCTCGCAGCTCAAGCGGGTCGCCCGCCTGATGGCGAACAACCGGCCGGGCACCGTCGTGTGGTGCATGGGCGGCACCCAGCACACCAACGGCAACAACAACACCCGCGCCTACTGCGTGCTGCAGCTGGCGCTCGGCAACATGGGCAAGGCCGGCGGCGGGACGAACATCTTCCGCGGTCACGACAACGTCCAGGGTGCCACCGATCTCGGGGTGCTGCAGAACACCCTGCCGGGCTACTACGGCCTGGCCGACGGATCCTGGAAGCACTGGGCCCGGGTGTGGGACGAGGACTACGACTGGCTGGTTAGCCGGTTCGGCGACAAGAAGCTGATGAACGCCGACGGCATTCCGGTGTCGCGCTGGTTCGACGGTGTCCTCGAGGCCAAGGAGAACATGGATCAGCCCGACAACATCCGGGCGATGGTGTTCTGGGGGCATGCGCCGAACTCGCAGACCCGCCTCAAGGACATGAAGGCGGCCATGGAGAAGCTCGATCTCCTGGTGGTGATCGATCCCTATCCGACGGTCTCGGCCGTGCTGCACGACCGCCAGGACGGCGCCTACCTGCTGCCGGCCTCGACCCAGTTCGAGACCTACGGCTCGGTGACCGCGTCGAACCGGTCGCTGCAGTGGCGCGAGACCGTGGTCAAGCCGCTGTTCGAGTCGAAGCCCGACCACACGATCGCCTATCTGTTCGCGAAGAAGTTCGGGTTCGAGGATCGGATCTTCCGCAACATCAAGGTCAACGGCGAGGAGCCGCTGATCGAGGATCTGACCCGCGAGTTCAACCGCGGCATGTGGACCATCGGCTACACCGGCCAGTCGCCGGAGCGCATGCGGCTTCACATGGCCAACCAGGCGACCTTCGACCGCACCACCCTGCGGGCGAACGGCGGCCCGGCTGACGGCGACTTCTACGGGCTGCCCTGGCCGTGCTGGGGCACACCGGAGATGAACCATCCTGGCTCTGCCGTGCTGTACAACGTCGACCTGCCGGTCGCCGAGGGCGGCATGGGCTTCCGGGCCCGCTTCGGCGTCGAGCGCAACGGCGACAATCTGCTGGCCGACGGCAGCTGGCCGACCGGCTCGGAGATCGAGGACGGCTATCCCGAGTTCACCATGGCCATGCTCAAGAAGCTGGGCTGGGACGTCGACCTGACCGACGACGAGCGCAAGGCGATCGAGGCGGTCGGCGGCGACAAGGCCAACTGGAAGGTCGACCTCTCGGGCGGCATCCAGCGGGTCGCCATCAAGCATGGCTGCGCGCCCTACGGCAACGCCAAGGCGCGTACGGTCGTGTGGACCTTCCCGGACCCGATCCCGACCCACCGCGAGCCGCTGTACACCCCGCGGCGCGACCTGGTGGCCGACTACCCGACCTACGAGGACCGCAAGTTCATGCGCTTGCCGACCCTGTACAAGTCGATCCAGGAGAAGGACTTCGCGAAGGACTTCCCGACCGTCCTCACCTCCGGCCGGCTGGTCGAGTACGAGGGCGGCGGCGACGAGACCCGGTCGAACCCGTGGCTCGCGGAGCTCCAGCAGGAGATGTTCGTCGAGGTCAATCCGAGGGACGCCAACAACCTCGGCCTCCGCGACGGCGAGATGGTGTGGGTGCACAGCCCGGAAGGGGCGAAGGTGAAGGTCGCCGCCATGGTGACCGAGCGCGTCGCTCCGGGCGTGGCATTCATGCCGTTCCACTTCGGCGGGCATTTCGAGGGCAAGGACCTGCGGAGCAAATACCCGCAAGGCGCCGATCCCTACGTGCTCGGCGAGTCCTCCAACACGGCACAGACCTACGGCTACGACTCCGTCACGCAGATGCAGGAGACGAAAGCCACCCTCTGCCGGATCGAACGAGTGTAAGGGAGACGCACAATGGCACGCATGAAGTTCCTGTGTGATGCCGAGCGTTGCATCGAGTGCAACGCCTGCGTCACCGCCTGCAAGAACGAGCACGAGGTTCCCTGGGGCATCAACCGCCGCCGGGTCGTCACGCTCAGTGACGGCAAGCCCGGCGAACGGTCGATCTCGGTGGCCTGCATGCACTGCTCCGACGCGCCGTGCATGGCGGTCTGCCCGGTGGACTGCTTCTATGAGTCGAACGAAGGCGTGGTCCTGCACTCCAAGGACCTGTGCATCGGCTGCGGTTACTGCTTCTACGCCTGCCCCTTCGGGGCGCCGCAGTATCCGCAGGCCGGCAACTTCGGGTCGCGCGGCAAGATGGACAAGTGCACCTTCTGCGCCGGTGGCCCGGAGGACGACAACTCCGCCGCCGAGTTCCAGAAGTACGGCCGCAACCGCCTTGCCGAGGGCAAGCTCCCGCTGTGTGCGGAGATGTGCTCGACCAAGGCGCTGCTGGCGGGCGACGGCGACACGGTGTCGTCGATCTTCCGCGAGCGGGTCGTGGCGCGCGGCTTCGGCACCGGGGCCTGGGGCTGGGGTACCGCCTACGGGCTCAAGGGCTCCTGACCGGCGACGGGGCGCATCGGTTCCGATGAGAGCCGGTGCGCCCCGTTCCAACTGCCAATTGCCGGACGGCGCCGCCGCTGCGGGATACTGCGGCGGCGGCGGCGATCTTGCGTCGGACCGGGACGGAAATGATGAATTCAGGATATCGAAGGCTCGCGGCCGTGGCCGGTCTGGTGGCGCTGGTTGCGCTCGCCGGCTGCCGGGAAGACGAGCAGGACCGGCCGCTGAGCTACGACAAGGGCGTCTACCAAGGCAAGGCCGACGACGCGCTGCCGGAGGGCACGTCCGATGTGCTGCGTCAGCGTGCCCAGCACCAGAGCTACAACTGACACAGTCGATCGCAGCCGGCGCGCGGGCGTCCGGCGGGACGGAGGCGGGATGGCCATGATCGCTAGGCGACTTGCGACATTTCTGGCGGTGCTGACGATGCTGGCGGTGGCGGCCGTCGCGCTGGATCCGGCGCCGGCGGGCGCACAGACCGGCGGACAGGTCCCGGGCGACAGCCTGGGCAGCACGTCCGACGCCGACTTCTGGCGGCAGATCCGTGGCGGCACCCAGGGGCAGGTATCGATCCCGAACGCCAGTTCCGGCGTACTGATCCAGTCCGAGGGAGACAACTGGCGGGCGGTGCGCAACGGCCCGCTTTCCACCTACGGCGCGTGGCTGCTGCTGGGCACCGTGGTGGTGCTGGCTGCGTTCTTCGCGATCCGCGGCCGCATCCGGATCGAGCACGGTCGCGCCGGGGTCACGATCGAGCGCTTCAAGGCGGTCGAGCGGTTTGCGCACTGGCTGATGGCGGGCTCGTTCGTGGTGCTCGGCCTGACCGGGCTGAACCTCCTGTACGGCCGCTACGTGCTGAAGCCGGTGATCGGGGCCGACGCGTTCGGCGCGATCACCTTGTTCGGCAAGTACGCGCACAACTACCTGTCCTTCGCCTTCATGGCGGGGCTGGCGCTGGCCTTCGTGTTGTGGGTGGTTCACAACATCCCGCACAAGAGCGACCTGATGTGGGTGCTGAAGGGCGGCGGCATCGTCGGCTCGGCGCATCCGCCGGCGCGGAAGTTCAATGCCGGGCAGAAGATCCTTTTCTGGCTGGTAATGCTGGGGGGGCTGTCGGTGAGCCTGTCCGGCCTGGCGCTGATGTTCCCGTTCCAGTTCGAGCTGTTCGCCAAGACCTTCGCGGCGCTGAACGTCTTCGGGCTCGACCTGCCGACCAGCCTCACGGCGATGCAGGAGATGCAGCTCAACCAGATCTGGCACACCGCCGTTTCGGTCTTCCTGATCGCCATGATCATTGCCCATATCTACATCGGCTCGCTCGGCATGGAGGGCGCGTTCGACGCCATGGGGAGTGGCCAGGTGGACCTCAACTGGGCCCGGGAGCATCACTCGCTGTGGGTCGAGGAGGTCGAGGCCCAGGAGCCGGACGGGTCGGCTCATCGCCACAGCCCGGCGGAATAACCGGCCGCCCGAACGGTTCTGGACAGGATGCGTCCCGGGATAATCGGCATCGTCACCGCACTGCTGCTGGCCGTGGCCGCGCCGGAGTGGGCGGGCGGGATCCGGGCGGCCGCACTTCCCGAGCAGCTGACCGGGCACGGCGGCCCGGTGAAGGGCATCGCGGTGGCGCCGGCCGGCGACCGGGTGGCGACCGCCAGCTTCGACTACAGCATCATCCTGCGGGCCTGGCCGACCGGCGCCGAGCAGGCGATCCTGTACGGCCACGAGGCCGCGGCCAACGCTGTCGCTTTCACGCCCGACGGTCGCCGCCTGGTGACTGCCGGCGACGACGGTCTGGTGCTGGTCTGGCCGACCGACGGGCCGGCGGAGCGCCGCGAACCGGCGGCAAGGCTCACTGGGCATCAGGGCAAGATCCTGCAGGTGGCGGTGGCGGGCGACGGCCGGCACGCGGCGACCGCGGGATGGGACGGCCGGATCGGCCTGTGGACGCTCGACCCGCCGGGGCCGGTGACGATGCTAGAGGGGCATGACGGACCGGTGAACGCCGTCGCGTTCTCGCCGGACGGTGCCCGACTGTATTCCGCCGGATACGATGGCACTGTCCGGTTGTGGGACGTGGCGGCCCGCCACGAGCTCCGCACCCTGGTCCGGCACGGCTTCGGGGTGAATGTGATCGCGGTCGACGAGGCCGCGGGCCGGCTGGCCTACGGCGCGCTCGACGGCGGCATGCGCATCGTCGACCTCGCGACCGGCGAGGTCCGGGCCAGCCTGGACAACGACCGCACCCCGGTGCTGGCGCTTTCGCAGAGCCGCGACGGGCGCCGCCTGGCGTTCGGCGACGGCCACGGGGTGGTCACCGTGGTCGACGCCGGGCGCGGCCAGGTGAGCCAGGACTTCCCGGCGGCCCGCGGCCCGGTCTGGGCGCTGGCGTTCGGACCGCAGGACGAGAGTCTGCTGGTCGGCGGGCTCGGCTCGGCGGTCGCCGTCTGGCCGCTCGATCCGCTGCGCCGCCCGGCCGAGATCGAGACGCGCGAGCGGTCCGGGCCGGCCGCCTCGAACGGCGAAAGGCAGTTCGAGCGCAAGTGCCGGATTTGCCACACCCTGACCCCCGACACCGCCCGGCGTGCCGGGCCGACGCTGCACCGGCTGTTCGGCCGGCGCATCGGGACGGTCGCCGGCTACCCGTATTCCGAGGCGCTCACCGGATCCGACCTGGTGTGGACACCGGAGACGGTCGACCAGCTGTTCGCCGAGGGCCCCGACCACTTCCTGCCCGGCACCAAGATGCCCCTGCAGAAGATGACGAACGCCCGTGACCGGGCCGACCTGATCGAGTATCTGGAAAAGGCCACCCGCTAGTACAGCCGGGCGGCGAGGGAGGAAGTCATGAAGGCCTTCGTATCCGCGTGTGTCGCGATCGTCGCCATCGCCGTGATCGCCTGGGCGGCGCTCAACTACGTCGTCGACGGCTCGACCCAGACCGCCAACACCGCCGACCGCGGCTCGGTCCGGCTCAACTGAGCGCCGCGCCGAGAGCCCCGGACGCCGGCCCGCGGCGGTGGAAGCCGGCCCATGGATAGCGGGCGCCGACCCCCGGGGCTGATGACCACCCGCGAGGTGGCGGCCTATCTGCGGATCAAGGAACGCAAGGTCTACGACCTGGTGGCGACCGGCGAGATTCCCGTCAGCCGGGCCACCGGCAAGTTGCTGTTCCCGCACGATCTGGTCGAGGCCTGGGTCCGTCGCCGGGTCGACTACCGCGAGGCCACGGCGCCGCTGATGCCGCGGCCGACCGTGTTCGCGGGCAGCCACGACCCGCTGCTCGACTGGGCGTTGCGGGAGTCGGGATCGGAGATCGCCACCTTCTTCGACGGCAGCCTCGACGGCCTCCGGCGGCTGGCCGCCGGCCGCGTGATCGGCGCCGGTGTCCACCTGTTCGAGCCCGACCGGGGCGACTGGAACATCGGCCACGTCGAGCGGATGCTGCCGGGCGAGCCGGTCGTGCTGATGGAGTGGGCGCGGCGCCGGCAGGGACTGGTGGTGCCGGCCGGAAATCCGCTCGGGATCGCCGGTATTGCCGACCTCACCGGGCGTCGGGTGGTAGCGCGGCAGCCGGGGGCCGGCAGCCGCGTGCTGCTCGACCATCTGCTGGCCCGGTCCGGATTGCCGGCCGGCGCGGCGACGCTGCTGGAGCCGCCGGCGCGTAGCGAGTCGGACGTCGCCCTGGCGGTCGGCGAGGGGCGGGCGGATGCCGGCCTGGCGATCGAGAGCGTGGCGCGTCAGCACCGCCTCGAATTCGTGCCGGTCGCGGACGAGCGCTACGACCTGGCACTGTGGCGCCGGGAGATCTTCGAGCCGCCGATCCAGCGCCTGCTGGCCCTGGCGCGTGGCGACGCGTTCCGGCGCCGGGCCGCCGACCTCGGCGGCTACGACGTCTCGGGCTTCGGCACCGTGCACCGCAACGGCCCCTGACATCGCAACGGTCCCGACGCCGGCGGCGACATTAACAAGGTTTAATGTGGCAGACAGGCGCCGTACGGGTGCGCGGTCCATCTTCGACGGCGTGCAGCGGATCTTCCGCCGCTAACCGATCGAAGGAGGTACTCGATGAGTGTCCTGACCGAAGGCCGCCGTCTGTCGGCGACCGGAGACCGTGGCCGGGGGACGCGGATCCTGCGGCGCGGCGCGGTCGCGCTGGCCGGCGCCGGCATCATCGTCTGGTCGAGCGTCGCGTCCGCGGCGACCGGCGGCTACGCCGATCTCGTGGAGAAGGTCGCGCCGTCCGTCGTCACCGTGTTCACAACCCAGCTCCAGCCGGCCGGCGAGGCCGGCGCCTCGCCATTCGGCCCCGGCAGTCCCTTCGAGGACTTCGCCAGGCGCTTCGGCGTCCCGGTTCCGCAGCAGGGACCGCAGCAGCGCCCGGGCCCCGCGCACGGTCTCGGCTCGGGCTTCGTCATCGACCCGACCGGCTACGTGGTGACCAACAACCACGTCGTGGAAGGCGCCACCGAGGTGAAGATCAAGCTGGGCGACCAGCAGGAATATACGGCCACCGTGGTCGGGACCGATCGCGAAACCGATCTGGCCCTGCTCAAGGTCGACGCCGGCAAGGATCTGCCGGCCGCGGTCTTCGGCAACTCGGAGTCGCTGCGGGTCGGCGACCCGGTGATCGCCGTCGGCAATCCGTTCGGCCTCGGCGGTACCGTCACCTCCGGCATCGTCTCGGCCCGCGGCCGGGCGATCGACGACGGTCCCTATGTCGACTTCATCCAGACCGACGCCGCCATTAACCGCGGCAACTCCGGCGGCCCGCTGTTCAACATGGACGGCCAGGTGGTCGGGGTGAACTCCGCCATCCTGTCGCCGAACGGCGGCTCGGTCGGCGTCGGCTTCGCGATCCCGTCGGACACCGTGAGGACGGTGATCGCGCAGCTGCGGGAGAACGGCCGGGTCGAGCGCGGCTGGCTCGGCGTCTCGGTGCAGCCGGTGACGCCGGAGATCGCCGACGCGATCGGTCTCGCCGATAACCGGGGAGCCCTGGTCGCCCAGGTCATGCCGGACGGCCCGGCCGAAGGCCGGCTGCAGAGCGGCGACGTCATCCGCTCGGTCGACGGCAAACCGGTCGAGTCGATGCGCGAGCTGCCGAAGCTGATCGCCGCGTCGCGGATCGGCGAACCCGCCCGCATCGGGATCGTCCGCGACGGCAAGAGCATGGACGTCGCGGTGGATATCGGGCGTCGCGAGCAGAAGACCGCCAGTGCGGCGGACCACCTGCGGCCCGAGCGCACCGCCGCCCTCGGGCGCCTCGGCATCACCGTGGCGCCGGTGACCGACGAGGTGCGCTCCTCGCTCGGCCTGGAGGAGTCGGTCGAGGGCGCGGTGGTGACCAGCCTGAAGCCCGACGGGGCCGCAGCCAAGGCGGGCCTGGTCGCCGGCGACGTGATCGAGAAGATCGACGGTCGCGCGGTCAAGGCGCCGTCCGACCTCGAGGCGGCGGTGCGCGATGCGCCGGCGCCGAGCGTCCTGGTGCTGATCAACCGGCACGGCAGCACGCTGTTCGTGGGGATCCGGCTGGCCGACGCGTAGTCCGGTCCGGTCGACCCCCACAGTCGACCGAGCCAGGCAGGGGCCCGGCCGCCACGGTGGCCGGGCCCCAATGCGTCGCATGGTCGTGAGAGCTACACTAACGTTCCACCGCGGTGTATGAGGGCCGGCGTGATGCGGAAGATCCTGATCGTTGAGGACGACGACGAGACCGCAAGCTACGTGGAGCGCGGCTTCGTCGAGCAGGGGTATGGCGTCGACCGGTCCGCCGACGGCCGCGAAGGGCTGTTCCTGGCGACCGACCGGGCCTACGACGCCATCGTCCTGGACCGAATGCTGCCGGGGCTGGACGGCATGGCGGTCCTGAAGGCGGCGCGGGCCGCCGGGGTTCGCACGCCGATCCTGATCCTGTCGGCGATGGGCGCGCTCGACGAGCGCGTGCGCGGGCTGCGCGAGGGCAGCGACGACTACCTGGTCAAGCCGTTCGCCTTCGCCGAGCTGCACGCCCGCGTCGACGCGCTGATCCGGCGCGGTGTCGTGCCGGACGAGGCGACGCCGTCGCGGCTGGCGGTGGCGGACCTGGAGATCGACCTGCTGTCCCGCAAGGTGACCCGGTCCGGGCGGTCGATCCCGCTGCAGCCGCGCGAGTTCCTGATGCTGGAGTTCCTGATGCGCAACGCCGGCCGGGTGGTCACCCGGACCATGCTGCTCGAAGGCGTGTGGAACTATCACTTCGACCCGCAGACGAACGTCATCGACGTCCATATCAGCCGGCTGCGCCAGAAGGTCGACAAGGACTTCGAGATCCCGCTGATCCACACCGTGCGGGGCAGCGGCTACATGCTGTCGCCCGAAGGCTGAGGGCATGCCCGACGGCAACATGCAGGTCCGCTGGTGGCGGTCGGTCACCGTCCGCCTGGTGCTGGCGTCGACGGTGGCGTCGACGCTGATGATCGGCGTGGTGTTCGGCATCCTGTACTGGCGGGCCGTCGGCGTGGTCGAGCAGCAGGCGGCGGACACCGTGGCGTCCGAGATGCGCGGCCTGATCGAGCACTTCAGCGAATCCGGCCTCGCCGACCTGATGCAGACGGTCCGCGACCGCTCGGCGGTGCCGGCGGAGGCCGAGCCGGTCTACCTGGTGGTCGACGGGCTGGGCAACCGGCTGGCCGGCAACCTGCTGGCCTGGCCGCCGACGATCCTGCCGGACGGGGGCTGGCGCAAGGTCGAGCTGTACCGTCGCGGCGAGGAGAACCCGATCCTGATCGGCGCGCGCGGCTATGAACTGATCGGCGGCGTGCGACTGCTGGTCGGCCGGGCCCTGGAGGGCCGGGTGGCGATCCAGGACGCGATCGGGGAGTCGCTGCTGTGGGCGCTGGCGGCGCTGTGGGCAATGGCGGTCGGCGGCGGCATCCTGCTGTCGCGTACGGTCCTGCGGCGGGTCGGCGAGGTGGCGGCGATCAACCGCGAGGTGATGGTCGGCGAACTCGGCCGGCGGGTCCCGGTGCGCGGCTCCGGCGACGAGTTCGACCGGCTGGCGGACTCGATGAACGCCATGCTCAGCCGCATCGAGGAGCTGATGGTGGGCATGCGGACGGTCACCGACAGCGTCGGCCACGACATCCGCAGCCCGCTGACCCGGCTGCGCAACCGGCTCGAGCGGGCCCGGCTGGCCGGCGCGTCGGAGGCCGAGCGCGAAGCGGCCCTGGACGCCGCGGTGGCCGATGTCGACCTGACCCTGGACCTGCTGGGACGGCTGCTGGACATCGCGCGGGCCGAGTCCGGCCTGCAACGCGGCGAGATGGCCGCGGTCGATCTCGGCGCCGTCGCCCGCGACGTGGTCGATCTGTACGAGCCGATCGCCGAGGACCGCGGGATGGTGCTCGAGGCCGACGCCGGGCGCGAGATCGCGATCGCCGGGCATGCCGAGTTGCTGGCCCAGGCCCTGTCCAACCTGGTCGACAACGCCACCAAATACGCCCGTCGCCGGATCCGGGTCGATGCCTGGCAGGACGAGAACGCCGCGCGGGTGGCGGTCACCGACGACGGCCCCGGAATCCCGGCCGGGGACCGCGAGCGGGCGACCGAACGCTTCGTCCGGCTCGATCCCAGCCGGTCGGGCAAGGGGGCCGGCCTCGGCCTCAGCCTGGTGGCGGCGGTCGCCCGGTTGCACGGCGGACATCTCGAATTGGCCGATGCGCAACCGGGGCTGCGGGCCGTCCTGGTGCTGCCGTTGCCGGCGACCGGCCGGCAGCGGGGTGAGGCAATCGGTCTCGGTGCGGAGGGCTCGCCGAAGCCGGCCCTCCGGCGATATGAAGGCGATCCGGTCGCCTGATACGGCCGCCTTCGTCGTGCTTGAAGAGTGTTGTCATGAGCGTGCTGCATGTCCTGGAGATCGAGGCGCTGGTCGGCCTCGGTGTGTTCGGGCTGGCCTATGGAGGCTTGACCCTCCTGCTCTGGTTCATGAGCAGGGCGTCCGAGAAACGGCAGCGCGAGCGGGCCGCCAAGCGGGCCGCCACCGAAGCCGCGATGTCCGCGCGCGAGTCCTGACCGGTCGCCGTTCCGTCGCCGTTGGCCGTCGGGCTTGGCGTCGCTGGGCCCGGTGTGCAGACTGTGCCGGTCCGAGGCACGGGGCACGGGGCTTGGCAGGCAGGAAACTTTAAACTTAAAATATCCGCCTGCCTGCCCGGAGTGCACCGGTCGGGATGCGACGGGAGACGGCCGCGAGAAGCTGTTGCCCGGGCGTCGGATGAGGCTTGGTACTAGGGAGACGGACATGCGCAAGGTTCTGACGGCGGCCCTCGTGGCGGCCGGCGTGGGGGTGGGTTTCGCGGCGAACGCGGCCGAGCCTCTGAAGATCGGTATGATGCTGACGCTGTCGGGCCCGCCGGCGGTCCTCGGCAAGCACATGAAGGAAGCCTTCGAGCTCTACCTGGAGGAGCATGGCGGCAAGCTCGGCGGGCGTGACGTCGAACTCGTGGTCGCCGACGACGAGCTGAAGCCCGACGTCGCCCTGACCAAGGTCAAGGGGCTGCTGGAGCGCGACAAGGTCGACTTCGTCACCGGCGTGGTATTCTCGAACATCCTGCAGGCGGTGTTCCGGCCGGTCACCGAGAGCGAGACCTTCCTGATCGGCGCCAATGCCGGCACCTCGACCTTCGCCGGCAAGGGCTGCAACCCCTACTTCTTCTCGACCTCCTGGCAGAACGACCAGATCCACGCGGTCATGGGCAAATACGCCCAGGACAAGGGCTTCAAGACCGCGTTCCTGCTGACCCCGAACTACCAGGCCGGCAAGGACTCGGTCGCCGGGTTCAAGAGCCAGTTCAAGGGCGAGGTGGTCGACGAGGTCTACACCAAGCTCGGCAACCTCGACTTCTCGGCCGAGCTTGCGAAGATCGCGGCGGCCAAGCCGGACGTGCTGTTCACCTTCATGCCGGGCGGCATGGGCGTGAACCTGGTGAAGCAGTTCAAGCAGGCCGGCCTCGACAAGAACGTGACCTTCCTGTCGGCCTTCACGGTGGACGAGACCACCTTGCCGGCGACCAAGGACGATGCGGTCGGCCTGTTCTCGGCCTCGCAGTGGACCCCGGACATGGACAACGCCGCCAACAAGGCGTTCGTGAAGTCGTTCGAGGCGAAATACGGCTACGTGCCGTCGCTGTATGCCAGCCAGGCCTACGACGCCGCCCAGCTGATCGACTCCGCGGTCGCCGCGGTGAAGGGCGACCTGTCCGACAAGAAGGCGGTGATGGCGGCCCTGAAGAAGGCCGACTTCCCGTCGGTGCGCGGCGATTTCAAGTACAACAACAACCACTTCCCGATCCAGGACTACTACCTGGTCAAGGCGGTGAAGCGCGACGACGGCAAGTACGCGACCGCGGTCGTCGAGAAGGTGTTCGACGACTACGGCGACTCCTACGCCTCCGACTGCAAGATGAAGTGATCCGGGGATGACCCGGCCGGCGGGCGGGACCCTGGTCCCGCCCGCCGTTTTCATTCGGAGGGGGCGATGACGGCGACTCTGGTCGCGGTCCAGGTGCTGAACGGGCTGCAGCTCGGCGTGCTGCTGTTCCTGGTGGCGGCGGGCCTGACGCTGGTGTTCGGGGTGATGGACTTCATCAACCTGGCGCATGGCGTCCAGTACATGCTCGGCGCCTACCTGGCGGTGACGTTCTACGGCCTGACCGGCAACTTCTTCGCGGCCCTGGTGCTGGCGCTGCTGGCGGCGCTCGCCTTCGGCCTGCTGCTGGAGTTCGTGGTGTTCCGCCACCTGTACGACCGCGACCATCTCGACCAGGTACTGGCGACCTTCGGGGTCATCCTGTTCCTGAACGAGGGCGTGCGGATCGTCTGGGGCGCCGCCCCGCTGTCCTATCCGATCCCAGAAATGCTGAAGGGCACGATCCCGCTGATCGAGGGCTTCGGCTATCCGATCTACCGGGTGGCGATGATCCTGGCCGGCCTGGCGACCGCGCTGCTGCTCTGGGTGCTGGTGACCCGCACCCGGGTCGGCATGCTGGTGCGGGCCGGCGCCACCAACCCGCGCATGGTCTCGGCCCTCGGCGTCGACATCCGGCGGCTGTTCATGATCGTGTTCGGCTTCGGCGCCATGCTGGCCGGCTTCGCCGGGGTGATGTCGGGACCGATCCTGTCGGTCGAGCCCGGCATGGGCGACGGCGTGCTGATCCTGGCCTTCGTGGTGATCGTGATCGGCGGCATCGGCTCGATCCGCGGCGCTTTCGTGTCGGCCCTGATCATCGGGCTGGTCGACACCCTCGGGCGGTCCTTCATGACCGACATCTTCAAGGCCTTCCTCGCCCCGGCGGCGGCCAACCAGGTCGGCCCGGCGATCGCCTCGATGCTGATCTACCTGCTGATGGCCGGGGTGCTGTTCTTCCGGCCCTCCGGCCTGTTCCCGGCGGCCGGGCGGTGAGCGTGGGGGCCGCCGTCCCGTCCCGGCCGGCCTGGCAGGTGCCGGTGGTGCTGCTGGTGCTGCTGGCGGCGGTGCCGGCGGTCGCGAACGCCGCCGATATGGGCTTCGCGACCTCGCTGGTCACCCGCATCATGATCTATGCGATCGCCGCGCTCAGCCTCGACCTGATCCTCGGCTACGGCGCCATGGTCAGCTTCGGCCACGCCGCCTTCGTCGGCATCGGCGCCTATGCGGTCGGCATCGCCTCGGCCCACGACCTGTGGGACGCGACCCTGACCTTCCCGATCGCGGTGCTGGCGGCCGGGCTGTTCGCGCTCGCCACCGGGGCGATCTCGCTCAGGACCCGCGGCGTCTACTTCATCATGATCACCCTGGCGTTCGGCCAGATGGCCTATTTCACCGCCAGCAGCCTGTCGGAATACGGCGGCGACGACGGCCTGACCATGTGGGGCCGCAGCGAGATCCTCGGCACCACGCCGTTCGAGGACGACACCGCCTTCTACTACGTCGTGCTCGGCTGCCTCGCCGGCTGCTTCCTGTTCGCCCGCGCGATGGTCGGGTCGCGGTTCGGCCGGGTGATCGCCGGGGTGCGCGAGAGCCGGCTGCGCATGCAGGCCGTCGGCTTCAACCCCTACGCCTACCAGCTGGTGGCCTATGTCGTCGCCGGCATGATGGCCGGGCTGGCCGGCGCGCTGCTGGCCAACCATGCCGAGTTCGTCAGCCCGTCCTACATGTCGTGGCAGCGTTCCGGCGACCTGATCATCATGGTGGTGCTCGGCGGTATGGGCACGCTGCACGGCGCGGTGCTGGGGGCCATCGCCTATCTGGCGCTCGAGGAGATGCTGTCGCACGTCACCGAGCACTGGCGGGTGATCTTCGGGCCGATGCTGATCCTGGTGGTGCTGTTCGCCCGCGGCGGGCTCGGGCGGCTGATCGGCCGGAGCGACGGCGATGGCTGAGCCGATCCTGGTCCTCGACGGGCTGCGCAAGTCCTTCGGCGCGCTGACCGTCACCGACAACCTGTCGATGACGGTGCAGCCGGGGGCCATCCATGCGCTGATCGGCCCGAACGGTGCCGGCAAGACCACCCTGATCGGCCAGATCTCCGGCCAGATCGCCCCGGACGCCGGCCGCATCCGGTTCGCCGGGCGCGACGTCACCGACCTGCCGATGCATGCGCGCTGCAAGCGCGGACTGGCCCGGTCGTTCCAGATCACCACCGTGCTGCCGCGCTTCACCGCGCTGGAGAACGTGGCGGTCGCGGCCCAGGCCCATGACGGCCACAGCTTCCGGTTCCTGCGGCCGGCGGCCACCGAGGCGCGCCTGAACGACGCGGCGATGGCGGCGCTCGAGAGCGTCGGCCTGGGACGGCGGGCGGCGGTGCGCGCCGGCTCGCTCAGCCACGGCGAGAAGCGCCAGCTGGAGATCGCGATCGCGCTGGTCATGCAGCCCAAGCTGCTGCTGCTCGACGAGCCGATGGCCGGGACCGGCCACGAGGAGAGCGCGCGTCTGGTCGAGACCCTGGAGGCGCTGCGCGGCACACTCACCATCCTGCTGGTCGAGCACGACATGGACGCGGTGTTCGCGCTCGCCGACCGGATCTCGGTGCTGGTCTACGGCCGGGTGATCGCCGAGGGCACGCCCGACGCGATCCGCGCCGACCCGGAGGTCCGGACCGCCTATCTGGGCGAGGAGGGCGCACCGTGACCGCGCCGATGCTCAGCGTCGAGGAGCTGACCTCCGGCTATGGCGACAGCCAGGTGCTGTTCGGCATGGGCTTCGAGGTGGCTGCTGGCGAGGTCGTCACCCTGATGGGCCGCAACGGCATGGGCAAGACCACCACCGTCTCGACGGTGATGGGGCTGGTGCGGCCGACCGGCGGCACGGTGCTGGTCGAGGGCGAGCCGGTCCAGGGCCTGCCGCCCTATCGGATCGCCCAGCGCGGCCTCGGCCTGGTGCCGGAGGGGCGCCAGGTGTTCCCGACCCTGAGCGTCGAGGAGAACCTGGTGGCGACCTCGGCGAACCGGCGCGCCGGCGTGGCCCGCTGGACCGTCGAGAGCGTGGTCGGCCTGTTCCCGCGCCTGGGCGAGCGCCGGCGCCACCTGGGCGGCCAGCTGTCCGGCGGCGAGCAGCAGATGCTGGCGATCGGCCGGGCGCTGATGACCAACCCGAGGCTGCTGATTCTGGACGAGGCGACCGAGGGCCTGGCGCCGATCATCCGCGAGGAGATCTGGGCCTGCATCGGCCGGCTGAAGGCCGAGGGCGAGGCGATCCTGGTGATCGACAAGAACGTCTCGGCGCTGCTCGACCTGGCCGACCGGCACTACGTGGTCGAGAAGGGCAGGGTGGTCTGGCAGGGCGACACCGCGGCGTTCCGCGCCGACGCCGGCGTCATCGACCGGTACCTGCATGTGTGACGCTTCGTGGCTCTTCGCGTCGCGTCGGACAGGCAGCGCGGCTGAGCATCGCGGCTCGCGACCGCCAATTGTCGAGCCGCCGGGCGCGCCGGGCGGCCCCGCGCCCTCAGTCGGGATCGTCGTCGTCGCCCGTGCCGAGCGCGCGCTGCATGATCACCACGTCGACCCAGCGGCCGAGCTTGAAGCCGACGGCCTTCAGGTGGCCGGCCTCGTGGAAGCCCAGGGCGGCGTGCAGGGCGACCGAGGCGGTGTTGCCGCGGTCGCCGATGACCGCCACCATCTGCCGCCAGGGCCCGGCCTCGCAGATCTCGATCAGCGCGGCCAGCAGGGCCCGGCCGACCCCTCGGCGCACCGCTTCGGGCGCCACGTAGACCGAGTCCTCGACGGTGTATCGGTAGGCCGGCCGCGGGCGGTACGGGCCGGCATGGGCGTAGCCGAGGACGCGGCCGTCGGCTTCGGCGACCAGGTGCGGCAGGCCGCGTTCGACCAGCGCCAGCCGGCGCGCCGCCATCTCGTCGACGTCCGGCGGCACCTCCTCGAACGATCCGAAGCCATGCGTCACATGATGCGCGAAGATCGCCTGGATGGCCGGCAGATCGGCGGGGCCGGACGGGCGGACAAGGACGGTGGCGTCGGTCATCTCGATTCCTCAACCCCTGGGAGCGGATACGGTGACGGGACGCGCTGCGGCGCGCAAGCCGCCGGATTCGGCAGCGTTCGCGGCAGGCCTTCTCGCGGCCGCCGGGCCTATGGTTCACTCATGCAGCAAGCGCCCGTTCGGCAGGCGCCACGAGGAGGTGTGCGATGACGATCATGACCGCGGGGATCACGCCGGCCGGCAAGGGCCTGGACGGCGTCGTCTGGAACATTCTGGGCCAGACCTACTATCCGAAGGAGGAGAGCGAGAGCTCGTTCGCCTTCGAGACGTTCTTCCCGGACGGGACCTTCGTGCCGCCGCACATCCACCCGACCCAGGACGAGTTCATCTACATGCTGGACGGCACCTTCGAGCTGATGCTCGACGGCCAGACCCTGCACGCCAGCAACGGCGACCTGATCCGCATGCCGATGGGCCTGCCGCACGGCATCTTCAACAAGTCCGGCAAGCCGGTGAAGGCGCTGTTCTGGGTGACCCCGTCGCGCACCCTGCGCACGCTGTTCGAGCGTATCCACAACCTCACCGACCCGGCCGAGGTGGTGCGGATCGCCGCCGAGCACGAGGTCGAGTTCCTGCCGCCGCCGGGTGCCTGATCATCCGGTGAAACGGTCCGGACGGCAGTGGTCGAGCGCCGGCTCGCCGCCGCCGCCGAGGATCTCCGCCGCCGCCAGCCGTCCGACCGTCGGCGCCAGGGTCACGCCGGCGTGCATGACCGCGAGATAGATGCCGTCGATCCCGGGCGTGCGACCGATGATCGGGTCGCCGTCGGCGGGAATCGCGCGGACGCCGACCACGGTCTCCGCGAGGGTCAGCCCGCCGCCGCCCAGGAGGCCTGCGCGGATCGACGTCAGCGCCCGTCCCGCGACGGCCTTCGGACCGTCCTCTGCCGTGTCGTTGATGTAGTCCTCGGCGGCCAGAAGGGTCCCGGCCGCCGGTTGCCGCACCTCGAAGGCCGTCCCCTGGACGATGCCGTTGACCAGTGGCCCCGGCGCGCGGAACCGGAGTCGGATCGCCGGCGAACGGTGGATCGGCACGGCGACGCCGATCGTCCGGCAGACCGCCGGCGCGCCGGTGCCGGCGGCGATCACCACGAGATCGGCGGCGATGGAGCCGGCATCGGTCGACACGCCGACAACGCGGCCACTTCGGTGCTCCAGGTGGCGGACTTGGGTTCCGGTGCGTGTCTCGGCCCCGGCTGCCCGAGCCGCGGCCGCCAGGGTCGCAGCGGCCACTGCCGCGTCGAGCGAGCCTTCGCCGACTGCGTGGGCGGCGCATTCCGGCACATCGACCAGGCCAGGCTCCAACCGGGTGACGGCGGCACGGTCGAGCAGCCGGATGTCGTGGCCGCGCGCGGCGTGGTCGCGGACCATGCGCTCGGCTTCCGCCGGGTCGGCCGACCAGGTGAGCGCTCCGCACCAGTGGATGCCGAGTGCACCGCCGAGCTCCGCGTCGAGCCGGTGGTAGTCGGCGATCGCCAGACCGCGCAGCGGCGCGCACTGACCGGCAACGCCGGAGGAGACGTTGATCCAGCCGAAGGCGCGGGCGGTGACACCGCCGCCCGGTCGGCCGGCATCGATCAGGGTGACGCGAGCCCCGCGCTTCGCCAGATGGTAGGCGATCGAGGCGCCGACGATCCCGGCGCCGACGACCGCGATCCTGCCGGTGTTTCCTCGCATGGTCTCCTCCCGGTGCGGTTTGATCCGGATCAAGGGCTGCGGCCTGCGTATTCGCCAAGCTCCCGCAGCATGCGGAAGAGGGGGCTGCCGTGTTTCCGTCCGGCCGCCCGTCGGTTGCGGCCGGGGAACCGGTTGCCTCCTCGGCCAGGATGCGGGAGTCATGGGGAGCCGCCTGATGGATCTCTACACGCTGACGTTCATTACCATGGCGCTGGCCGGTCTCGTGACCAGCGAGGCGGTGTGGAGCGCGAGCACGCTGTCGGTCTCGATCTCCGTGCCGCCGCGGGTCGAGTCGATCGGTTTCACCCGACAGGCGGCGGAGGAGGTCTTCGCGGCCGAGGTCAAGCGCATCGTCGACGCGCCCTCGACCATCTCGCGACCGTCGACGCGCATCAGTTCGCGCAAGACCGTGGTCGGCGTCATCAGCGAGTCCCTGCAGCTGCGCGGGCTGACCTCGGCGATCCAGGACTCGTTCGGCCAGGAGACGCTGCACGTCACCGGTGCGCTCATGAAGGAGGAGGGTGACTACCGCCTCGTGCTGCTGGTGTCGGAACAGAACAGCATCCCGATCCAGCTCGATCTCCGCCGCGAGGACAATGACGTCGTGGCGCTCCTGCGCGACGGTGCCACCGCCACGTTCGAACGCATCGCGCCGTACCGCGTCGCCCTCAGCCGGTTCCTCGCCGGCATCAAGGGCGACGACGTCCAGCTGGCCCGCGCCAGCTCCGATACCAGGAACGCACTGAAGATCCCGGCGCCGGTCGGACGCGAGACCGAGTGGGCGGGCCTCAATACCCTCGACGCCCTGCAGTACCTGATCGCAAACGACCCGGCGGCAGCGAAGGCGGCGTTCAGGCGGGCCTACCTTGATCCGAACATCTCGGCCGGGGCCAAGGCGGTCGGTCAGGTCAACTATTCCTTCATGGCCATCCACGACCGGCAACCGGACGCGGCGCTGCGGTACGCCCGGGCGGCCAGGACCTATCTGGCCGGGTTGACCGAGGCACCCTGGAATTTCGAGGCCTATGTCGACGTCGCCGAGGGTCTCGCTCTCTGGTCGACCGGCGATCGAGAGGCGGCAGCGCGGTTCCTCGCCGCCGCAGAGCGGAAGATGCCGCGGGACGAGACGCCGGTCGTCTATCTGGTGAGGCTGTGGTCCGAGCTGAATCGGCCGGAGGAGGCCGTGGCGGCGCGCGCCCGGCTCGACCGGGCCGGCTCGTTCTCCGGCGAGATCCCGGCCATGGCCATTTCGCTGTTCTGGATCGACCCCGAGACCGGGAAATTCGAGCGCCGCAACCGGTGACGACCGCCGGCCCACGCGCAGGACGGTGCCCGGCCGTTCCCGGCCGAGCACCGTTCCCGGCCGGTCAGAACAGCAGGCGGACGCCGGCGACGGCGCGGACCGCGTCGGTGTCATCGCCCTCGTCACGGGCGATGCGGGCGGTCTCCCCGAGCTTTCTTTCCCAGTGCACGCCGATATAGGGGGCGACGGTGCGGTCGACGAGGTCGTAGCTCAGCCGCAGGCCCGCCTCGACGTCGGTGATCCCCTGGCCCTGGCCGATCTCCCGGTCGTCCGAGAAGGCCATGTTGATCTCGGCGACCGGCTGCAGGATCAGGCGATTGGTGAGCAGGATGTCGTATTCGGCGCTGAACCGGGACGACAGGTCGCCCTTCTGGCTGAGGAACAGGTCGCCCTCGACTTCCAGCCATTGCGGTGCCAGGCCCTGAAAGCCGATGACTCCGTAGACGCGGTCCGGCCCGGCCGGGGTGTCGACCCGGATGCCGGCCTTGGCGTCGAAGAAGTCGCTGACGAGGCGCCGGACCACCAGCTGGTTCTCCAGCGTCTCGAAGGTCCCCGGCCGGGTGGCGTATTCGCCTTCCGACTCCAGGGCCAGCTTCCAGTAGTCGCCGCCGATCCAGGCTTCGGCATCCCAGGCGGCGACGTTCGAGCCGTCGCCGACGCGGTATTCGAGCCGGTCGAGCCGGACCGAGGTGAACATCGCGTCGTCCAGCATTTCGGCCTGCGCCGGCAGCGTCGCGGTCAGCATGAGCGCGGCGGCGACGGCGGCCGTTCGTGTCGATCCTCGCATGTCGTCCTCCGCTCAGTCGGAGAGCGCGGCCGACTGCGGCCCGCCCTCCACGATCACCTTGCGGAACATGCCGGTGGCCATGTGGTACATCAGGTGGCAGTGGAAGGCCCATTGTCCGGGCGCGTCCACCTCGGTCTCGGTGTAGAGCGTGGTGCCGGGCGCGACACTGACGGTGTGCTTGACCGGATCCCATTTGCCCTTGCCGGTGTCGAGGATCGACCACATGCCGTGCAGGTGCATGGGGTGGGTCATCATGGTCTCGTTGACGAACTTGAAGCGCACCCGCTCGCCGTATTTCAGCCGGATCGGCTCGGCGTCGGAGTACTTCACGCCGTTGATCGACCAGAAATACCGCTCCATGTTCCCGGTCAGCCGCAGCTCGATCTCGCGGGTCGCCTCGCGATCGGGGTAGAGCGGCTTCTGCGCGCGCAGGTCGGCATAGGACAGGAACTTGCCGCCGGCCGCCGCCGTCGGGGCCAGGCCGCTTCCGGGGGCGTAGAAGGCGTCCGGCTTGTCGCCCATGGCCATCTTGGAGTGATCCATCCCGGCCATCGAGCCCTGACCCGATCCGGCCATCTTGGAATGGTCCATCCCGGCCATCCCCGAATGATCCATGCCGGCCATCGAGCCGTGATCCATGCCCATGTCGGCCATGGTCAGGAGCGGCGGCCGGCGCTGGACCGGGATCTCGGCCTGCAGGTCCGCGCCCGGCGCCAGGGTGGCCCGGACGAACCCGGTACGGGCCATCGACTCCGCGAAGATCGTGTAAGCCCGGCTCTCGGTCGGACGGACGATGACGTCGTAGGTCTCCGACACGCCGATCCGGAACTCCTCGACTTTGACCGGCTGGACGTTGTTGCCGTCGGCCTGCACCACCAGCAGGTCGAGGCCGGGAATCCGCACGTCGAAATAGGTCATGGCCGATGCGTTGATGAACCGCAGCCGGACGCGCTCTCCCGGCTCGAACCGTCCGGTCCAGTTGTCGTCGGCGTTCTTGCCGTTCACGAGGAAGGTGTAGCCTTGGACGTCGGCGATGTCGGTCGCCATCATCCGCATCTCGCCCCAGTCGGCACGCTCCCGCAGTGTCGCGGAGAGACCGTTCTCCCCGACGTCGCGGAGGAAGTCGCCGACGGTGCGTTGCTGGCGGTTGTAGTAGTCCGACTTCTTCTTGAGGTTGGCGAGGATCCGGTCGCCGCTGTGGTCATGCGAGTCCGACAGCAGGACGACATACTCGCGGTCGTATTTGAACGGCTCGCGGTCGGCCGCGTCGATCACGATCGAGCCATAGGCCCCATCCTGCTCCTGCATGCCGGAATGGCTGTGGAACCAGTAGGTGCCGCTCTGCACGATCGGGAAGCGGTAGGTGAAGGTCTCCCCGGGCGCGATCCCGTCATAGGTGATGCCGGGCACCCCGTCCTGCCGGAACGGCAGGATCAGGCCGTGCCAGTGGATCGACGTGGACTCGTCGAGCGTGTTGGTGACGTTGATCGTGACGTCCTCGCCCTCCTTGAAGCGCAGGGTCGGGCCGGGCGTCTGGCCGTTGTAGGCGATGGCCGATTTCGGCGTGCCGGAGTGGTTGACGGTGATCCTGCCGATCGTGATGTCGTAGGTCGCGGCCCGGGCGGGCGCGGCGACCGCGAATGCGGCGGCCATGACGACGATCGTCGCCATGGCTGCCTCCCTTGCGGATTTCCGGGTCATCGTGATCGGGCCTCTCAGGACGACTTCGGCTTGATCGACAGCTTGCCGACCATGCCCGCGTCGTAGTGGCCCGGGACGTTGCACGCGAACTCCAGGTCGGTCGCCTTCGTGAAGGTCCAGACGATCTCGCCGGTCTTGCCGGGCTCCAGCAGGACGCTGTTCGGGTCGTCGTGCTGCATGGTCTTGCCGCCGCCCATGTCCATCTTCATGCGATCGCGATTGATGCGGTCGGGCTCCAGGACCCCGTGCTCGACCATCATCTGCATCTCTTCCTGATGGGCGGCGTGCATGGCGGCGGTGCCGATATTGAACTCGTGCACGAAATCGCCCTCGTTCCGCAGCACGAAGCGCACGGTCTCGCCGGCCTTCACGGCGATGCTCTCCGGCTCGAACAGGTTGTCGCGCATGGTGACGGTAATGGTCCGGCTCGCCGCCGAAGCCTCGGCCGGCTGGCCAAAGGCGGATGCCCCATGGCCGCCGCCATGCGACCCGGCGGCCTGAGCGGTGGACGAGAGGCTGAGCAACAAGGCGGCCGCGAGCACGAGCGGGGAATGGGTACGCGTATTCATGATGTCGACTCCAAGCATCGAATGGGTGTGACGGTCCTCGGGCGTCGTCCGCCGCCCCGCCGGCAAGGCGCGGGTGATGCGGACTGGGAACGCTCGGGTCTCCCTTCGGCCGGACCGGCCGAAGGCGCGCGGTCACACCGGTCTTGGAGGGCGGTCGTCGGTCGGAAGATCGATACTGCGCGGCGCTCGCTGGGTGGCCAGCGGCTCGGCGGCCGTCACGCTGCCCGGCGCTGTGAGGCCCGGGACATCCGACGCCACGCTGCCGACGCCGCTGCATCCGACCGCGGTCAGGCAGCTCATGCCGCCCGGGACGTGGTCGTGCGGCATCCGTTGGCTGGTCGGCGATGCCGGAACCGGGGGGGCGCCCGGCTCGAGGCCGACCGAAGCCGTCTCAGCCATCTCCGAGGCAACACCGGCGTGTGCCCGAGCGTCGCTCGGCGACAAACCGATCGCGCTCAGTAACAGCAGCAGGCAGAGGCAAGCTCGAAGCACGGTGGCGGAACCTTCACGACGGTGGCCAGCGACAGAAGGTGGTTCCAACGGGGGGGAAAGGTCAAGGGCTGGCGGGTGCGCCGTTCGCGACGCGATCTCTGGCCGGCCCGCCTCACCTTGGGCCGGATTCGCCGCTGTCGGCCCAGAGTGACGCCAATGTCCGGCAGGCATTGCGCCAGTCGAAATCGCGCCGGACGGCGTCCGGCCGATCGGGCTGCTCCGCCATCGCCCGTCGCATCGTAGCGACCGCGCCCTCGATATCCGTGAAGAAGTGAGCGTTCGGGTAGGGCCGGAAAGGCTGGTTCGCCGGGCAGTCGGCCATGACCACGTGTCGCCCGGCGACCAGCGCGTCGGCGGTCGCCGTGCACAGCACCTCGCTGACGGACGGATTGAGGAACACCCGGTAGTCCGGCAGCTGTTCCCAGGGCGCCGGGCTCACGCCGAGAAACCGTACCGGTGCCGCCCGGTCGCGGGCCAGTCCCCGGATCGCGGCGGCGTCCGGTCCGTCGCCCAGCACGTCGACCGGCAGGTCCAGGCGCCGGGCGACGTCGATGACCGTTTCCAGGCCCTTGTCCCAGACCAGCCGGCCGATGAAGTAGGCTCCGCCGGAACCGGGTCGCACCGGTGGCACCCGGGCGTAGGGCGCCAGCACGCCGGTGACCCGGGCCTGCCGTGTCGGGTGGCCGGCCGCGACGTCGGCAACCGCCGGCGACAACGGCACCACCCAGTCGGTGTGCCGGCGGACGAGCGAGCGATGGATCCGGGTGACCAGCGGCGCCAGTCCGCGCAGGGCAGGGGGGAACTGGCCGTGCAGGTAATGCTCGTAGTTGGTCATGATCAGGCCGGCGACGGTCTTCGCCGCCACCCGCCTCCGCGGTCGGGTGAACGGGTACCAGCACAGATGCTCGGGCTCCGCGAGCACCACCACATCGGTCGGCGGGACCGCGGCGAACACGTCCTGCAGCGGGACGATACTGCGCAGCAGGGCCGAGCCATGGGCCCGATAGTGGAACACGTCCGGCAGCGGCGGGCAGCCGAGACGGGCAGCCTCGCCGGCCAGCCACTCGGCATGCACGGCCGGCGTCGCAAAGTCCGGCCGGCCCCACAGCCGGTTCTGGCCCGCGATCCCGACCCATGGAACGACATAGGCGGTCCGGAGGCCCATCTCGGCGAGTCCGCAGGCATGCCACAGGGACAGATAGGCGGGCCCGGTCCGCCAGGGCAGCGCCGCGGTCGTCACCACGGCGACGTCGAAGCGCGCCTCGTCCCCGACCGGACCTCTCATCCCCGACGACGATGCCTTCGCCATGGAACCGAATCCTCCTTCGTTCCCGGCAGCCGGCAACAGGCGGTTGCGACAGTGGTCGCTTCCCGCACGGCAAGCATACTGGGAAACGAGATCCGGTGGCGCTTCCCTGGTAATTTGCCCAGCTGACGGATCGTTTCATCCTTGGCCGGGGGCGGCATGGCCGTGCACTGCATCATCGGCGGCGGGGGGTTCATCGGCCTGAACCTCGCCCGGCATCTGTCGGCCTCGGGTGGGTTCGTCCGCACCTACGGCCGTCCATGCCCGTTCCGGGCCGACCTGCCCGTCGGCGACCATCGGGTCGGCGAGTTCGACGACACCGGCCGACTGGCCGCCGCGGTCGAAGGGTGCGACGTCGTCTACCACCTCATCGGCCCGACCAGCCTGCCCGATGCCGAGCGCCTGGAGACCGGTCAGCGGGACACCGTGCTGCGCCAGACCCTGCGGCTGCTCGATCTGGCGCGGCGCGGCGCCTTCCGCCGGCTGGTGTTCCTGTCGTCGGGCGGTACCGTCTACGGCGTCACCGACGGCCGCCCGGTTGCGGAGGATGCGCCGCAATGGCCGATCTGCTCCTACGGCGTCGGGAAGCTTGCCATCGAACGGCACCTGCACGTCCATCACGTCCTGCACGGCCTCGACTACCGGATCGCCCGGGTCTCCAACCCCTTCGGCCCGTATCAGCGGAGAGCGAAGGGCCAGGGCGTCGTGGCGGCCCTGATCGAACACGGCCTGCGCGGCACGACGTTTCCTCTGCTTGGCGACGGCCGCATCGTCCGCGACTATGTTCCGGTCGGTGACGTGGTCGTGGCCCTGCGACGGCTCGGCGACTACGACGGGGAGGCCCGGGTCTTCAATATCGGCTCCGGGACCGGACGGTCCCTCACGGACATGATCGGCCTGGTCGAGCAGACGATCGGGCGCCCGATCGCCGTCGACCGTCGGGCCGGCCGGGCGCTGGACGTGCCGGTCAACGTCCTCGACATCGGCCGGGCACGGAGCCAGCTCGGGTGGTCTCCCGAGGTGCCGTTGGAGGACGGGCTGCGGCTGACGGCGGACTGGGTCCGCGCCGAAATTTCCGAGGGGCCGGTGAGAGAGCAGGCCGCGGGATGACCGTCTCCGGAAGGGATCTCGCCATCGCGCGGTTCGTCACGGAGCCTGGCGCCGAAGCTCTCGATGCAGCTGGTTCTCCCATTGCGATCATGGTTCGACGAAGGCGGTCCGGCTTCCGGCCGCGGCGCCGGCCAGCCCGGATCGCCAGGTCCTCACGGGTGAACTCGTCCGGCACGTTCAATGTCCGGAACGCTCGACCGTCATGGCGCGAAGACGGGGCCGCGCTCTCCGCGACGACTTCGCCGGGCTTGTCGCCGACGAAGCGCGCCGGCCGATTCAGCCGCCCGGCTTGTTCACGTCGCTCTGGCTGAACCTGGCCAGGCTGGCATAGCCGCGCACCATCGCCTCCAGCTCCTCGCGGGTCGCCACGTCCTCCAGCTTCCCGAAGCCGTCGGGCGCGCGCTCCTCGACCAGGTCGATGACCTGCTCGGGGCCGCCCTTGCGGTTGGTGCGGACGATCTCGGCGGTCATCGGCAGGCGTTGCGCCTCGTAGGCCTTCAGCGCGTCCTCGACCGCGCCGCCGCCGGCCAGCAGCCCGGCCAGGCAGCGGGCGTCGAGGATCGCCTGGGAGGCGCCGTTCGAGCCGACCGGGTACATCGGGTGGGCGGCATCGCCGAGCAGGGTGACCCGCCCGAACGACCAGCGGTCGACCGGGTCGCGGTCGCACATCGGATACTCGTAGAAGTCGACCGTCGAGTTGATGATCGCCACCGGGTCGACCACGTCCAGGGTGAACACCCCGTCGACATGGTTCATCAGTTCCGCCCGGTCGCCGAGCCGGCTCCAGTCCTCGCGCCGCGGCGGCGGGGTCGAGCCGTCGCCGATCCGCGCGACCACCGCCCAGTTCAGCAGCGTGCTGCCGGGCGTGTCGGGGTCGTTGTAGATCGGGTAGCACACGAACTTGGCGCTCATGCCGCCGGCGATGATCATCGAGCGGCCGGTCAGGAACGGCTTGCCCTCGACCGCGCCGCGCCACAGCATCAGGCCGTTCCAGCTCGGCGCGCCCTCGTCCGGGTAGAACGCCTTGCGGACGGTCGAGTGGATGCCGTCGGCGCCGATCAGCACGCTGCCGGTGACCGTGACGTCGTCATGGCCCTCGCGGCGCTCGAAGGTCGCGGTCACCCTGCCGCCGGTATCCTCGAAGCGCACCAGCTGATGGCCGGGATGCACCTTGTCGCCGCCGATGCGCTCCAGAACCGCCTTGTGCAGCACGCCCTGCAGCTTGCCGCGGTGGATCGAGAACTGCGGAAACTCGTAGCCGGCGTCGGTGCCGCGCAGGTCGCGCCAGATCTCCTGCCCGAAGCGGTTGGTGTAGATCAGCTCGTGGGTGCGGATGCCGATCCGGTCCAGTTCATCGAGCAGGCCGAGGGCCGCCAGCTCCTTGATGGCGTGCGGCAGGGTGTTGATGCCGACCCCGAGCTCGCGGATCGTCCGCGACTGCTCGAACACCTCGACCTCGATGCCCTGGGCATGCAGGCTGAGCGCCGTCGCCAGCCCCCCGATGCCGCCGCCGACCACGATCGCCTTCATCGCCGTTCTCCCTGGCCCGGTTGGCCGGTTCCGTAAGGTCCGGCCTATTGTGCCGCCTCCGGCAGCGATCGGTGATGGGATTTCGGCCGGGCTTTTCGTCGCAGCTCCAGCAGGTCCTCCCGGTCGCGCGCCGCCGTCCGGTAAAGCTGGTCCATCCCGGCAAGATACTGCGGCGGGCAATGCACGTCGCGCACCCCGTAGAAGGCGGCGGCCCGCATCAGGAATGCCGGGTCGACCAGGTGCGGGCGGGCCAGCGCCACCAGGTCGGCGCGGCCGGCCGCCAGGATGGTATTGACCTGGTCGGCCGACACGATATTCCCGACGCACATGGTGGCCTGCCCGGCCTCGTTGCGGATCTGCTCGGAGAACGGGGTCTGGAACATCCGGCCGAACACCGGCTCGGCGTCGTGCACGGTCTGGCCGGTCGACACGTCGATCAGGTCGCAGCCGTGCTCGCCGAAGGCCCGGGCGATCTCGACCGCGTCGTCGCCGGTGATGCCGCCGTCCTTCCAGTCGGTCGCCGAGATCCGCACCGACATCGGCTTGTCGTCGGGCCAGGCCGCCCGCACCCGGTCGAACACCTCGAGCGGGAAGCGCAGGCGGTTCTCGAGGGCGCCGCCGTACTCGTCGGTGCGCCGGTTGGTCAGCGGCGACACGAAGGAGGCCAGCAGGTAACCGTGCGCGACATGCACCTCCAGCATGTCGAAGCCGACGCGGTCGGCGCGCTCGGCCGCCTGGACAAAGTCGGCGACCACCCTGTCCATGTCGGCGCGGGTCATCTCGCGCGGCGCCTGGCTGTGCGGGTAGTAGGGCAGGGGCGAGGCGCTGACGATCGGCCAGTTGCCGGTCTCCAGCGGCTCGTCGATGCCGTCCCACATCAGCCTGGTCGAGCCCTTGCGGCCGGCGTGGCCGAGCTGAAGGCAGATCTTCCCGGTCGAGTTGGCATGCACGAAGTCGACGATGCGCTTCCAGGCGGCCTCGTGGGCGTCGGTGTAGATCCCGGCGCAGCCATGGGTGATCCGGGCCTCCTCGGAGACGTCGGTCATCTCGGTGTAGATCAGCCCGGCACCGCCGAGCGCACGGGCGCCCAGATGCACCATGTGCCAGTCGGTCGGGCAGCCGTCGACCGCCGAGTACTGGCACATCGGCGACAGCACCAGCCGGTTCGCCAGGGTCATGCCGCGCAGCTGGAACGGCTGGAACAGCGGCGGCTTCGGGCGCTTCGTGTCGACGTCGAAGCCCTGGTCGCGGACCTGGCCGGCGAACACCTTGTCGACGGCGTCGACGAACTCGGGCGCCCGCAGGCGCAGGTTGTCGTAGGTGATCGACTTCGAGCGGGTCATCAGCCCGAAGGCGAACTGCACCGGGTCCATGTGCCAGAACCGGTCGAGATGCTCGAACCAGACCAGCGAGACGTCGGCGGCGTGCTGGGTCTTCTCGACGTCCTCGCGGCGCTGGGTCTCGAACCGGGTGAGCGCGCCGGTGACATCGGCTTCCGCCCGGAACGCCTCGAACAGCGCGATCGCGTCCTCCATCGCCAGCTTGGTGCCGGAGCCGATCGAGAAATGCGCGGTACCCTTGGCGTCGCCCAGGATCACCAGGTTGTCCTTGACCCAGCGGGCGTTGCGGATGGTCGGGAAGTTGCGCCAGATCGAGCGGTTGGTGATCAGCCGGTGGCCGGCCAGCTCCTCGGCGAACACGCTCTCCAGGAAGCGCGCCGACTGTTCCTCGGTCATGGCGGCGAGGCCGGCGCGCTCGAAGGTCGCCGGGTCGGTCTCCAGCACCCAGGTGCTGTGGCCGGGCTCGTACTGGTAGGTGTGGGCGATGAAGATGCCGTGCTCGGTCTCGCGGAAGAAGAACGAGAACGCGTCGAGCGGCTTGTCCGAGCCCATCCAGGTGAAGTGGTTGGGGCGGAGGTCGACCGTGGTCTGGAAATGCTCGGCGAAGCGGCGGCGCACCGCGCTGTTGATGCCGTCGGCGGCGACCACCAGGTCGCTCCCGGCGATCAGCGCGTCGATGTCGGTGACTTCGTGTTCGAACAGCAGCTCGACCCCGAGGTCGCGGCAGCGCCGGTGCAGCAGCCGCAGCAGGGTCGGCCGGGCGCAGCCGCAGAATCCGTTGCCGCCGATCCGATGGACGCTGCCCTTGAAGTGGATCTCGATGTCGTCCCAGTAGGCGAAGTGCTCGGTGATCGACCGGTAGGAGGCCGGGTCGTAGCGCTCGAAGGTCTCCAGGGTCTCGTCGGAGAACACCACGCCGAAGCCGAAGGTGTCGTCGGGGCGGTTGCGCTCGTAGACGGTGATGTCGACGGCGGGCCGGGCCGCCTTCATCAGGATCGCGAAATACAGGCCGGCCGGGCCGCCGCCGATGATCGAGATGCGCATCGCTCGCCTCGCAAACGCTGGATACCCGCCGCTGCGCCGGGCGCAGGTGTTGGCGGCGAAGAAACTTTAAGCTTAAAATATATTTCCGGCAACCGGCCGGGGCGGGCCGGTGAGCGCGTCACGTGAGAGGGCTCTTGCTGTCGACCGCGGTTCAAGTGCCAAGGAGAATGCACGATAGTAGGCGCAGCGAAGCGACTCCCGCATGTAGGGAGTTCATGGGAACGCGTTGATCGCTTGGGGGACGGGAGCACGCGATGATCGCCCTCGCAGAGAATCGCTCGGCCCTCTCGGGTCTGCACCGCTACTACCTGGCCTCGCGGATCGAGGCTTCGGTGGCGCCGCCGGGCGGAACCTGCGGCTGGCGCCGCCCTACACCGTCCGGATCGCGTTCGAGACCGCCAGCATCGCCGTCGACGGCCGGGAGGTGCGCTCGACGCCGGGAAGACGGTTACGGTCGACGTGTGGACCGGGGAGCGGCGGCTGATCGAGTTCGTGCTGCAGCCGGTGCTGCGGTATGCCAGCGAGGGGCTGCGGGAAAGATGATGTAAGCGTATCTTCAGTTGGGATGCTTTAATCTGGGTGTCAAGTAAAATGGACTCTCCATTTATCGAGTATTATTCTCATCCTAATTTATATTCTATATTTAATAAGCCGTAATGAGGTGATTGGTATGTCAGATATATTGATATTTTGTGCGAGAATGATTTTTCTTTCGACTTTTGCACATGTTTTAATTGCTCCGGTGCTGTTGACGGTTTTTGTAACGGTGAAGAAGTTTAACAATACAAGAAATATCGACATAATCTCGGAGATTGTCTTTGATCGCAGAGGTTTTCCGGGTGTTGTGAAATTATACCTAATGTTTGCTGGATTTCATGGGCTACTATCAGTGTTGATAGCTGGATTTATAGGATAACAATGAGCTACGTTTCGAATGAGACAATAAGGATTCCGGTGACAGTAAGATTCCGGTGACAGTGCATATAATTGAAGGTCGCGACGTTTCCATGCTCTGACCGGCGGCGCCTCGCGCGAGCAACAGGGGGGCAGCGAGACGAGCCCGGTGGCGCTGCGTCCTCGCTTCCCTGGCACCGGACAGGTGTTGCGGTGGGCCCATTCCCCTTCGAGCCTGTCGAGACCAGGGGATTTACCCCTTACCGGACACCGGGCGTCGCTCCCGCTTGTCGGTCTCCGATAGAAGCTTTAGGCTTCAAATAAATTCGAATCTCGGTGACAGTGCACTCATTCTGAGCCGGCTCAAACAGGCACAATGCACTGGAACCTCCAATTGAGTGCACTGTCACCGAAACTCAAATTGGGACAATTTGGGCCGGATATATTGCTGTAATACTACTATACCTTGTGGGAATCGTTACTTCTCAGCCCGGATGTGACAGGGCGTCGTGCGACAAGCATTTCACCGGCGCCCCAGAGTTCTGCGGTATTGGCGTTTCCGGACTAATGCGTAAGTGTTTTATTGTACTAATTTACATTGACGTTGTTGTTGTATTTAGTTTGTGGTGTGCGCTTATTGTTTTGGATTTTATCATTGATATACGATCACTTGCTTCAAACACATGGTTGACATTCCTCGGACCGCCGTCGCAATCACCTGAATACGCTTCTTTTCTGAAATCATCTGGTTTTTCGGAGTTAGCTCCGGTTATTCGGTTGACGCAGTTTTCAATGTTAGTATCTGATTCTCTCGGATTTATTATCATGTCCGTTATTATATTTATCAACATCGCTAAGACACGACGCGTTGTACGCCGGTATCAAAATACGTCCGTATATCTTAGAGATTATGTTAGTGGGTGGTCTACTGTGTTTGGACATTTGTTGCTATCGATCGCAAATATATACGGTATTCATATTTTTGTTCCACCAATTACAAATTGTAACGCGGGTCTAATTGGCAGTAATGCCATGGTGTATTTTTTAATTATTGTGGTGTGTATGTCCGCAGTTCGCGAAATAGTACTTATGTTGCTACTCATCTCGTTCTCTAGTGCAATACGATTTCGCTGCAATACCCAAAAGCCTGCAGCTAAGAGGGTTGGCTAGTGTCGTACGAAATTGGAATTGCGGTGGAATTACGGTGACACTGCACCTAATTGATGAGCCCGTCGATTTAGCCGGCGGTGCCTCGGGCGAGCAAGGGTCGGCGAGACGAGCCCGGTGGCATTGTGCCGCCACGAGCCCAGCACCGGCCAGATGTCGTGGCGGGCACGTTCTCCTTCCGATCTGCTGAGACCGCGCCATTTGCCCCGCGCCGGACACCGGGCGTCGCTCCCGGGCGTCGCTCCCGCTTGTCGGCTTCCGATAGAAGCTTTAAGCTTCAAATAAATTCACGGGAGGTCGCGAAGGATGGGTCTGGACGGGCGCCATGCGCTGGTGACCGGCGGCAGCCGCGGCATCGGGGCCGCGATCGCGGCGGCGCTGGCCGTCGCCGGCGCCCGGGTGACCGTCCTCGGCCGCGACCGCGCCGCCCTCGATGCGGTGGCCGGCGGAACCGGCGGCCGGGCCTTGGTTGCCGACGTCACCGACGCTGCCGCCCTCGACGTCGCCATCGCCGAGGCCGAGGCCGGCTTCGGTCCCATAGACATCCTGGTCAACAACGCCGGATCCGCCGAGACCGCGAAGTTCGCGGCGGCCGACGACGCGCTGTGGGAGCGCATGTTCGCCCTCAACCTCACCAGCGTGGTGCGGGCGATCCGCCGGGTGCTGCCGGGCATGCTGGAACGCGACTGGGGCCGCATCGTCACGGTCGCCAGCACGGCAGGCCTCAAGGGCTACGCCTACGCCTCGGCCTACAGCGCCGCCAAGCATGCGGTGATCGGCCTGACCCGGTCGCTGGCGCTGGAGACCGCGCGCACCGGCGTCACCGTCAACGCGGTCTGCCCCGGCTACACCGACACCGACCTGGTGCGCGGCAGCGTGGCGCGGCTGGCCGAGCGCACCGGTAGGCCGGCCGAGGCGCTGGTCGCCGAGATGGTGACCGGCAACCCGCAGCGCCGGCTGATCGAACCCGAGGAGGTGGCGCGCACGGTAGTGTGGCTGGCCGATCCGGCCTCGGGATCCATGACCGGCCAGGCGATCGCGGTCGCCGGCGGCGAGATCATGTGAGGGGGACCATGAGCGTCGAGCCGGCCGATCCTCTTCCCGCCGAAACGCACCATCTCGATTCCGAGAGCCGGGCCGATGGCGGCCATGCCGACCACAAGGCCGAGCTGCGGCTGTGGCTGCGGCTGCTGACCTGCACGACCATGATCGAGACCGAGATCCGCCGCCGCATGCGCGACCGCTTCGACATCACCCTGCCGCGCTTCGACCTGATGGCGCAGCTCGAGCGGGTGCCGGAAGGCATGACGCTGGGCGAGCTGTCGCGCCGGATGATGGTGTCGAACGGCAACGTCACCGGGCTGGTCGACCGGCTGGTGGCCGAGGGCCTGCTGCAGCGCCGGCAGTCCGACACCGACCGCCGGGCCCACTACGTCAGCCTGACCGACGCCGGCCACCGGGCCTTCGTCGCCATGGCGGCCGAGCACGAGGACTGGGTGGCGGACCTGTTCGCCGACCTGGGGCCGGGCGAGGTCGAGAAACTGATGGCGCTGCTGGGCGCCGCCAAGCGCTCGGTCGGGCGCAGCATCCAGAACGCGGTGGAGACATGACGCACGCCAACGCCACGATCCTGCCGGTCCGCGACTTCGCGCCCGAGCATTTCAAGCTGGAGGTCGACGGCAAGCTGGCGACCGTCACCCTGGACCGGCCGGACCGCAAGAACCCGCTGACCTTCGAGTCCTATGCCGAGCTGCGCGACTTGTTCCGCGCCCTGCAGTACGAGCCGGAGGTCAAGGCGGTGGTGATCACCGGCGCCGGCGGCAACTTCTGCTCGGGCGGCGACGTGTTCGAGATCATCGGGCCGCTGCTCGACCGCGACATGGCCGGGCTGATGGAGTTCACCCAGATGACCGGCGACCTGGTGAAGGCGATGCGGGCCTGCCCGCAGCCGGTGGTCGCCGCGGTCGACGGGGTGTGCGCCGGGGCCGGCGCGATCCTGGCGATGGCCTCCGACATCCGGATCGGCACCGCCGGCGCCAAGGTGGCGTTCCTGTTCAACCGGGTCGGGCTGGCCGGCTGCGACATGGGGGCCTGCGCGATCCTGCCGCGCATCGTCGGGCAGGGCAGGGCCGGCGAGCTGCTGTACACCGGCCGCTCGCTCGGCGGCGAGGAAGGCGAGCGCTGGGGATTCTTCAACCGGCTGGTCGCGCCCGACGAGCTGCTCGCGGCCGCCCGGGAGCTGGCCCAGCGGATCGCCGACGGCCCGAGCTTCGCCAACGGCATCACCAAGAAGATGCTGCACATGGAGTGGTCGATGGGCGTCGACCAGGCGATCGACGCCGAGGCGCTGGCCCAGGGCATGCTGATGCGCACCCAGGACTTCAGCCGCGCCTTCCATGCCTTCGCCGCCAAGCGCAAGCCCGAGTTCGAGGGCAACTGATGGGGCGCCGATCGCTTCGTGGGTTCCGGCTCCGTCCCGCCTTCGGCGGCCCGGTCCGGAATGACGGGGGAAAAATCGCCGTCATCCCGGAGGGGCTGCGCGAGCAGCCGGCTCCGGTACCCACCCGCCGCCTCGGGGCTTCTTGACCATGGCCGACCGCAGCTTCCTGGCTTGGCCGTTGGGACGCCGATCGCTTCGTGGGTTCCGGCTCCGTCCCGCCTTCGGCGGCCCGGCCCGGAATGACGGGGGAAGAATCATCGTCATTCCGGACGGACGCGCCGCCCCCGGCGCGGTCGAGCCGGAACCCAACCGCCGCCAACCGACGACCGGAGCTTGACGATGGCCGACCGCAGCTTCCTGTCCTGGCCGTTCTTCGACCCGCATCACGGCGAACTGGCCCGCGCGCTCGATGCCTGGGCGGGCGACACCGTCGCCGACCTGATCGACCACCACGACGTCGACGGCAGCTGCCGCCGGCTGGTCGCCGCGCTGGCCGGGGCCGGCTGGCTCGACCTGGTGGTGCCGGCCAGCCATGGCGGCCGGCACGAGCGCATCGACGTGCGCTCGGTCTGCCTGGCCCGCGAGATCCTCGGCTACCACGCCGGCCTCGCCGACTTCGCCTTCGCCATGCAGGGGCTCGGCACCGGGCCGATCTCGCTGTTCGGCGACTCCGCCCAGAAGGACCGCTGGCTGCCGCCGGTGCGCGAGGGCCGGTCGATCGCCGCCTTCGCGCTGTCCGAGCCTGACGCCGGCTCCGACGTGGCGGCGATGGCCACCACCGCGGTGCCCGACGGCAACGGCCATGTCCGGATCGACGGCGAGAAGACCTGGATCTCCAACGGCGGCATCGCCGGCCACTACGTGGTGTTCGCGCGCACCGGGGAGGCGCCGGGCGCCAAGGGGCTGTCGGCCTTCGTGGTCGACGCCGACACCCCGGGGCTGGAGATCGCCGAGCGGATCGAGGTGATCGCGCCGCATCCGCTGGCCCGCCTGCGGTTCGACGGCTGCCGGGTGCCGGTGACAAATCGCATCGGCAAGCCGGGCGAGGGCTTCAAGGTGGCGATGGGCTCGCTCGACGTGTTCCGCGCCACCGTCGGCGCCGCCGCCCTCGGCTTCGCGCGGCGCGGCCTGGACGAGGCGCTGGACCGGTCGTCCGGCCGCCGCATGTTCGGGGCGCCGCTGGCCGACCTGCAGATGACCCAGGGGGCACTGGCCGACATGGCGACCGAGGTCGACGCCGCCGCCCTGCTGGTCTACCGCGCGGCCTGGGCCAAGGACTCCGGCGCCGCCCGGGTCACCCGCGAGGCGTCGATGGCCAAGCTGTTCGCCACCGAGGCGGCACAGCGCGTGGTCGACCGGGCGGTGCAGATGCATGGCGGGCTCGGGGTCACCACGGGAGTGAAGGTCGAGGAGCTGTACCGCGAGGTCCGCGCGCTGCGGATCTACGAGGGCGCCAGCGAGGTTCAGAAGATCGTCATCGCGCGCCAGGTGCTGGACGCGCGGGCAGGGGGGACGGCCTGAGCTTGGTGCTCCGGCCGGCTGACGCGGGAACGGGCTGTGTGACGGGAGAAGGAGCGATGGGAAGCTATACCGCGCATGTCGACACCTTCGCGCGCGACAACCTGCCGCCGAAGGACCAGTGGCCGGATTTCCTGTTCGACCTGGAGGACGTCCGCTATCCCGAGCGCATCAACTGCGCGGTCGAGTTCCTGGACCGCCACGTGGCCGAGGGCCGCGGCGACCGCACCCTGTTCGTGACGCCGGACGGCGACGTCAGCTACGCCGATTTCCAGAAGACCGTGAACCGCATGGCGCGGGTGCTGGTCGAGGACCTGGGCATGGTCACCGGCAACCGGGTGCTGATCCGCTCGGCCAACAACCCGACCATGACGGCGGCGCTGTTCGCGGTCATCAAGGCCGGCGGCATCGCGGTCGCCACCATGCCGCTGCTGCGCGCCGTCGAGCTCGCGGCCATCGTCGACAAGGCCGAGATCGCCCTGGCGCTGTGCGACGCGCGCCTCGCCGACGAGATGGAGAAGACGCTGTCGCGGACCGACCGGCTGCAGCGCATCCTGTACTTCTCGACCGGCGGCGCCGACGGGCTGGAGGCCCGCATGGCGGCCAAGCCCGACGACTTCCAGGCGGTCGACACCGCGCGCGACGACGTCTGCCTGATCGGCTTCACCTCCGGCACCACCGGCGAGCCCAAGGGCACCATGCATTTCCACCGCGACATGCTGGCGGTCTGCGACGCCTACTCGAAGCATGTCCTGAAGCCGACGGCGGACGACCGGTTCATCGGCTCGCCGCCGCTGGCCTTCACCTTCGGGCTCGGCGGGCTGGTGCTGTTCCCGATGCGGGTCGGCGCCTCGGCGGTGCTGCTGGAGAAGGCGGCGCCCGACCAGCTGCTGGACGCCATCGAGAAGTACCGGCCGACCGTCTGCTTCACCTCGCCGACCGCCTACCGGGCGATCCTGGGCAAGCTCGAGGGCCGCGACATCGCCTCGCTGCGCAAATGCGTGTCGGCCGGCGAGACCCTGCCGAAGCCGACCTGGGACGACTGGTTCGCCGCCACCGGCATCAGGATTCAGGACGGTATCGGCGCCACCGAGATGCTGCACATCTTCATCTCGGCGACCCTGGAGGAGATCCGACCCGGCGCGACCGGCAAGGTGGTGCCCGGCTACCAGGCCAAGGTCGTCGGCCCGGACGGCGACACCCTGGCGCCGGGCGATGTCGGGCGGCTGGCGGTGCGCGGGCCGACCGGCTGCCGCTACCTCGCCGACGACCGCCAGCGCAACTACGTGCAGGACGGCTGGAACCTGACCGGCGACACCTACCGCATGGATGCCGACGGCTACTTCTGGTACCAGGCGCGCTCCGACGACATGATCGTGTCGTCCGGCTACAACATCGCCGGGCCGGAGGTCGAGGCCGCGCTGCTGTCGCATCCCGCGGTCGCGGAATGCGGGGTGGTGGCCCAGCCCGACCCGGACCGCGGCTCGCTGGTGAAGGCCTATGTGGTGCTGAAGCCCGGACACGCCGGCGACGCCGCCCTGACCAGGGCGCTGCAGGACCATGTCAAGGCCGAGATCGCGCCCTACAAGTATCCCCGGGCGATCGAGTATGTTGCGGCCCTGCCGCGCACCGACACCGGCAAGTTGCGGCGCTTCGAGCTTCGCACGATGGCCGAGCAGCAGGCGCGCGGCGCCGCCTAGAGACAGGAGACCGACGGCATGGACCTGCGCGAGCCGGCGCCGGAGACGGAACGACCCGTGACCCTGAACCCGGAGGGCTGGCCCCGTCCGCGCGGCTACGCCAACGGCATGATGGGCCGCGGCACGGTGGTGGTGACCGGCGGGCTGGTCGGCTGGGACGCGGAGGAGCGCTTCGCCGACGGCTTCGTGGCGCAGGCCCGGCAGATCTTCGAGAACATCGTCGCCGTGCTGGCGGCCGGCGGCGCCGGGCCGGAGCATCTGGTCCGCCTGACCTGGTACGTGGTCGACCTGGACGAGTACCGCGGCAACCTGCCCGGCCTGGGCGCCGCCTACCGGGACGTGCTCGGCCGGAACTTCCCGGCGATGGCGGTGGTCGGGGTCAGCGGGCTGGTGGAGCCGCTGGCCCGGCTGGAGATCGAGGCGACCGCGCTGATCCCGGATCCGGCCTGAATGCCGGGCCAGGTGTTCCGCAAGACCGTCCCGGTCCGGTTCGAGGACTGCGACCCGGCCGGCATCGGCTTCTACCCGCGCATGCTGATGATGGTGAACCGGCTGATCGAGGACTTCTTCGCCGAGGCCCTCGACTGCCCCTGGCACCGACTGCACGGCCGCGAGAACCGGGCGGTGCCGACGGTCCGCCTGGAGGTCGACTTCAAGGGGCCGCTGTACCAGGGCGACGCGCTCGACCTGGAACTGCGGGTGCTGAAGGTCGGCAACAGCGCCTTCACCGTCGCGGTCGCCGGCTCGGTCGGCGGGGCCGCGAAGTTCGCGGTCACCCAGGTGCTGGCGTACACGACCGCGGGCCCCGAGATCGCCGCGAGCCCGATGCCGGACGCGCTGAAGGCGGCACTGCGGGAATTCTCCGCCGGCTGAGCGATTTTTTCCGCCGGCACGTCACAGGCCGACTTCATGGATCGTCATGGGGGTATCAGTCACCCTGAACCCGGGAGCACCCCGATGACCTCTACCCAGCCCGTGAACTACCAGAAGGCCATGCCCAACGTCCTGCAGGCCCTGGGCGCCGTGCATCCGGTGATTGCCGGCCACGGCCTCGACCGGCTGCTGAGCCACCTGGTCAGGCTGCGTGCCTCGCAGATCAACGGCTGCGCCTTCTGCATCAAGATGCACCTGCGCGAGGCCCGCGAGGACGGCGAGACCGAGGCGCGCCTCGATCGCGTGATCGTGTGGGACCATGTCGGCGACTTCACGCCGGCGGAGAAGGCGGCACTGGCCTGGACCGAAGCGCTGACCACGATCGACCGGCACGCCGACTATGCCGGCCTGCGGGCGGCGCTGCGCGAGCATTTCAGCGACCCGCAGATCGCCGCGCTGACGGCGGAGGTGGCGATGATCAACCTGTGGAACCGCATCCAGGTCTCGGCGCACTGACATGACGGCTGCCGACGACGAACTGTTCGAGAGCCATCGTCGCCGCCTGACCGGCCTGGCCTACCGCATCCTCGGCTCGCTGGCCGAGGCCGAGGATGCGGTCCAGGACAGCTTCGTGAAGTGGACCGAGGCCGACCGGGACGTGATCGACAACCCGGCGGCCTGGCTGACCACCGCCTGCACACGGCGCTGCCTGGACCTGCTGCGGGCGGCCCGGCGGACCCGGGTCGACTATGTCGGGACCTGGCTGCCGGAACCCGTGCAGACCGTTGTCGACGGCACGCCGGAGAGTTCGCTGGAGCTGTCGGCTTCGCTGTCGACCGCCTTCCTGCTGCTGCTCGAGCGCCTCAGCCCGCGGGAACGCGCGGCCTACCTGCTGCACGAGATCTTCGAGCAGCCCTATCCGGAGGTGGCGGCCATACTCGGGGTGCAGGAGGCGGCCTGCCGCAAGCTGGTGTCGCGGGCCAGGGCGGCGGTCGGTCGCCCCGCCGCCCGCTACACCGCCCCGTTGGACCGCCAGGACACCTTGCTGGCGGCGTTCCGGGGCGCCCTGACCAGCGGCCGGACCGAGCGGCTCGCGGCGCTGCTGTCCGACGAGATCGCGCTCAGCGCCGACGGCGGCGGTCGGGCGACGGCAATCGCCCAGACGCTGCGTGGCAAGGCGGCGGTGCTGGACTTCATGGGTTCGCTGCACGGCTACTGGGCGAACTACGAATGGCGGCCGGCCGACATCAACGGCGGCCGCGGTGTGCTGCTGGTGGCGGCCGACGGGACGCTGGCCGCGGCGGTCACTTTCGGCTTCGACGCGAACGGCCGGGTCGACGGCATCTACGTCATGCGCAACCCGGACAAGTTGGCACGCCTGCAGGCGGGAGGAACCACGCTGTCGTAGGCGGCGGACAGTGGCCGTCTCTAAGTGCAATAGTGCAAGTGCCGGAATAATAAGCGAAAAATTTCTCGGAACGCGCCTTCGTGCCGACCGTTGTCCGGCTGTATCGGCCAGATGGTCGACCCGCTTCAACGTGGAGGATTTCGAGAATGAGCAAACGTCTTCTGGCGACGACCGCCCTGGTCCTGTCCCTGGCCTTGCCGGCTGCCGCCGGCGCCGCGCAGTCGACCAGCGTCCAGCAGAGCACCAAGGTTGAGCAGAGCACGTCGGCTTCGGCTTCCACCCGGCTTCTGAACGATGCCAAGGCCCAGCTGCGCAGCGCCATGACGGCGCTGGAGCAAGTCAAGGACGCCACCGGCGAGAAGTTCGCCGAGGCCCGCGAGAAGGCGCGCGTCGCGATCGAGGAGGTCGAGACCGCGCTGGCGCGTGCCAAGGCCGAAATCGCGGAGAGCAGCCGGGAGGCCATCGTGGCGACCCGTAAGAAGATCGCCGAGGCCCGCGATCTGATCGACAACCAGGAGTCCAGGCCGCAGGAGATCGCGTCCTCGCTCGGCTCGGTGGACGACGCGGTCGGTGGCGTGAAGGTCGGCGCGGCTGCCGGGGCTTCCGGCTCGGCCGAAACCAAGATGACCGACGGCAAGGCCGGCATGGACGCCAAGGCCGGGGCCCAGGCCGATGCCAAGAGCGACACCGGTGTGCTCGGCACGGTCGGGTCGACCGTGGACTCGACGGTCAAGGCCGGGACCGACACGGCTGCCGGTGTCGCTGGCGAGGGCTGGCAGAAGGTCGAGCTGGTCGGCAAGACCGTTCATGGCGCCGACCAGGAGGCAGTCGGCGAGATCGACGACGTCGTCATGGCCGAGAGCGGCAAGGTCGAGTCCGTGCTCGTCGATGTCGGCGGGTTCCTCGGCATCGGCGCCAAGCAGGTGGCGATCCCGGTCGCCAATCTCGAGGTGCAGGGCGAAACCCTGGTCGCGGCCGGCCTGACCAAGAAGCAGGCCGAGGCGATGCCGGAGTACAAGCGCCAGCAGTGATCCGGCATCAAGTCGGCTTGTGGGCGGCCCCGTGCGTTCATCGCGCGGGGCCGCTCCGCCTCCGGGGCTCCGTCGTCCGCGGCTAACGGACCAGCGGCTCGCGCACGCCCTTGCGCAGCACCGCCTCGTCCCAGGCCGGACGGGCGAACACTTCCCGCACCATCGGCGCGAAATGCCCGAGCGGCGGGCTCGCATAGTCGGGGTCGAAGCTCGACTGGTCCCAGCGTTCGCAGAAGTCGACGGCGTCCTGGTAGTACGGGTGGTCGGCGTATTTTCGCCGGGCCTCCGGGTCGCCGCCGGTGTGGTGGGCGTAGTAGACCATCTGGAAGATCCCGTGGTGCTGGACCACCCAGCTCACCTGCTCGCGTACGAACGGCCGGACGATGTCGGCGGCGATGCTGTCGTGGTTGTGCGGTGCCAGTTCGTCGCCGATGTCGTGCAGCAGGGCGGCGACGATCCAGTCGGCGTCGGCGCCGTCGGCCTCGGCCCTGGCGGCGGTCTGGATCGAGTGTTCCAGCCGGCTGATCTTGTAGCCGGAGAGGCCGCCGCCTAGCCTGGCGAGCTGTTCGAGGATGCGGTCGGCTGTGCCGGCGGCGTATTCGTGCTCGTAGCGGCCGAGAAGCGCGTAGTCCTCAGCCGTGCCGTGCTTCATCTCGATGAAGCCGACGGTCGTCATCTCGTTCATGCCAGTGCTCCCCAAGGATCCGTGTCCACGCCGAGCGTGCGCCGCAGCACCTTCTGCCGGCTGGCCACGCAGTCGCGGTCGAGATAGGCCTGCCGCATGTGGCGGCCACCGCTGTCCAGCGAATAGCCGCGCCGGCCGTGCAGCAGGCGGTGGTTGTCCATGAACAGCAGCTGGCCCGGCTCCAGCTTGAACTCCAGCGTGTTCTCCGGCGCGTGCAGCAGGTCGGCATAGCGACGGCGGGCGGCGTAGTAGGCGGCCAGCCGCTCCGGCGCCAGCGCTGGCGGCTCCTCGGTGCGGCTGTTGAAGCGCAACCGGCGCACGGATCCGTCGGGCGCCAGCTCGATTAGCGGGCCGTAGTGCTCCAGCACGGTGTCCGGGTCGACGTAGCGGAACCGGGTCGCCGTGGTGGTCAGCACCTCGAAGGCGGCCGGGTCGTCGCGCCGCAGGGTCTCGGCCACGTGCAGGCCGTCGACCAGGGTCGACTCGCCACCCTCGGCGTCGTTGCGCAGGCAGTGCAGCAGGATGTAGCCGGGGGCCGGCAGCCGGTACGGATTGTCGGCATGCGGCTCGAGCCAGCGGTTGGTCTGGGTCAGGTCGACCGCGACCGCCTCGACCTTCACGTCGGCCACGCCGCCCCAGTTGGTCCGGCGGATCGGCCCGAAGCGGTTGGCCATGCGCTCGGCGTCGTCCATGCCGGCCGGGCCGTCGGTCAGGATGCAGAAGCCGTGGACGGCCAGGGTGTCGGCGAGGGCGAGCACGGCGCGGTCGCTGGCCATCACCTCCGGCCACGGCAGGCTCGGCAGCGGCGCCAGGGTGGTATCCCAGGGGCGCGGTGTCCCGGCGAGGTCGTCGGGCACCGTGCGCTCGCACTCCCGGCGCAGGAACTCGAGCGGATAGCGTGTCGCATGGCCGTCGCTGAACGTCACCGAGACGGCGTCGCCGTCGAGCGTGGCGTCGGCGATCGCAAGGTCGGGCGGCAGTCGCCAGGCGTCGTACAGCCGCTGGCCGATCGCACGGTCGCGGGCCCCCGGGTCGCGCGACTGTTCGCGCAGCCAGATCGGATGGAAGGTCCGGCGCAGGTCGGGCCAGCCGATCGCCAGTCCGTCGGCGGCGATCGCGACGGTCACCGCGGGGCGCGCCGTACCGGCGGTCGTTGCAGGACGCTCGATCGGGGTGCTCAAGGACGCCGCTCCGTGCTCGTGTCCGCGACGACGCTGCCACAGCCGATCCGCGGAGACCAGCACGCACGGAAGCCTAGGGCAGCCGTGGCGGTCGGTCCGGCGCCAGGAACGCCCCGATCCGGCCGGCGAGGCGGTTGGCGATCCGTTCGTCCGGCGTCCTGCGCCCCATGGTCGAGGTCAGGGCGAAGCCGGTGCCGCGGTCCGGCAGGTAGCCGACCACCGCGGAGTAGCCGCCGAAGGACGGCGTCTGCAGTAGCCAGCCATTGCTCACGACGACCCCGAGCCCGTAGTAGATCTCCGTGGTCATCGGCGGGAACGCTGCGGTGGTCGGCGCCAGCATGCGGCGGTAGGCCGCCTCGGACATCAGCCTGCCGCTGCCGATGGCGACGAAGGAGGCCAGGGCGTCGGCGACGTTCGTGGTCATCACCGCGCCGGGGGCCAGGGTCCAGGACGGGTTCCAGTAGGTCGAGTCCTCGTAGATGCCGCGCTCGTCGGTGAAGGCATGAAGCACCGGTTGCTGCACGGTCGCCGTCGACTCGCTGCGGGTGTCCGCGAGCCCCAGCGGATCGAGGATTCGCTCGCGCAGCAGCACCTCGACCGGCTTGCCGGTGACCATGCGCAGGATCTCGCCGAGAATCACGAAATTCGCGTGCGAATAGGCGAAGCAGCGCCCGGGCTCGCAGCGCATCGGCTTGGCCAGGGCGGCGTCGATCAGTTCGTCCGCGGTCCACTGCCGGAACACGTCCTCGTAGATCGGGATGTCGTAGACATAGTCGGCGTAGCCGGCGGTGCTGTCGCCGAGCATCGCCAGGGTGATCCGGTCGGCCGCCGGGTAGTCCGGGAACCAGCGCGCGACCGGGTCGTCGAGGCTCAGCAGCCCGTCGTCCTGCAACTGCAGGAGCAGGGTCGTCAGATAGGTGATGGCGATCGCGCCGTTGCGGAAGTGCATGTCCGGGGTGGCCGGGATCCCGGCCAGCGACTCGCCCCAGGCCTCGGTAAGCACGGGCGTGTCGCCGATCCTGACGGAAACGACGACCGCGTTGAGGTCGTACTCGGCGATCGCGGCGTCGACCAGGCGACGCACGCCGTCGGCCGCCTCGCCGGTGCCGATGCAGGCGTCGCCTACCGCCACCTTCCCGCCCTCGCAGCCGACCGCCGCCGAGGCCGGGCCGGCGGCCAGGATCAGGAGAATCGCGGCCACTCGCCGCGCCGGCGCCAGACCGCCCCACCAGTTCACTGCCATGCTTCTCCGCCGGCTGGTTCCGTGCCGCGGCCGCCGCGGCTAGTCCGGGTCAGCGTAGCAGGCCTTGCACACTTCCGGGACCCGGCCGTCCAGGTGCGCCCGGCGGAATGCGACGAACTCGTCCCCGTGCCAGTGCCGGGTGAACGCCCCCGGGTCGTCGCCGTCCAGGGCCGGTCCGATCTGGCAGACGTCCGGATTGCCGATCGTGCAGCACGGCACCACGCGCAGGTCGGACGACACGAAGGCGCGCTCGAACGGCCAGGGGCACAGGGTCTCGGGGGACCGCGTGGCGTATTTCTCTGTGGTGTTCCAGAACCGGACCTGCACGCCCAGTTCCATGCCGAGGCCGACCAGGGCGAGCAGGGCGCCGGGGTCCAGTTCGTCCTCGACGCTGACGCTGTCGTTGGCGGCCCGCCACTCGGCGAGGCCCCAGTCGACCAGCTCCAGCGAGAACACCTGGTGCTTGAATCCGAGCTGGGACGCCAGCTGTACCAGCTCGGCGAGCTGGTGGAAGTTGGCGCGCTGCACCACCGTCCACATCTTGGTCCGCACCACCCCGCGCTCGCGGCAATAGGCGTTCAGCCGCCGGCAGTTCTCGATCACGCGCTCGAACACCGAGCCGCGGCGGATGCCCTCGAACACCGCCTTGGTCGCGCCGTCGATCGAGATCTGGATCTCGTTCGGGTCGGCGTCGACCAGCCGGCGATAGTTGTCCTTGAGGTGCAGGAGAGAGGCGTTGGTGGTGGTCCGGACCCAGATGTGGCGGGCCCGGGCGTAGCGGATCATGTCGAAATACGGGTCGCGCTGCAGGGTCGGCTCGCCCAGTCCCTGCAACTTGATCTCGACCAGGCCGACCTGCTCGTCGATCAGCCGCTCGAAGGCGGCGAGCGGCAGGTCGTCGGCCCGCTGGCCCTTGTGCCAGCTGCCGACGCTGCACATGGTACAGCGGAAGTTGCAGCGGCTGACGTTCTCGATGTCGAGCTTGATCGGCAGGTAGTCGGGCGCGGCCTCACGGCGCTGCGCGGCGAGATAGCGCTGGTAGTTGGCGCGCTTTTCCGGCGAGGCGGCGAGCGCGAGGTCGCGCTCCCGGTAGTAGGCGGCGGTCCCGGCCGCCGGTTCCGGGGCGGGCAGGGTTCGCAGGGCCTTGCGGCGGGTGTCCGGATCGACGGCCTCGGCGTTCGTGCGGGCGGTCGGGCGGGAGACGGTCTCGTCGAGCATGCGAATCTCCACGGTGGCGGCATTCTGCCGCGTCGCCCCGACTATTCCCGGCGAACCCGACACCGTCCTTGCGATGGATCAACTGCGCGGCGATGCTCCGGCCCGGGGATCGGAGGTGTCGAGCGTGGATCGGTCGCAGGCCGAGGGACAGGCGGAGCTGGACGAGACCGAACTGGTGGCGCGGCTGAAGGCGGGCGACGAGCGCGCCTTCGAGATGCTGGTGCGCCGCGAGACCGGCCGGCTGCTGGCGGCGGCACGGCGTCTGGTGCGCGACGAGGCGGCTGCCTACGACTGTGTCCAGGAGGCCTTCCTGTCGGCCTACAAGGCGATCGACGGGTTCGAGCCGCGGTCGTCGGTCGGAGCCTGGCTGCACCGGATCACGATCAACGCCGCGCTGATGCGGCTGCGCAAGGAGCGCCGGCTGGCGGAAACCTCGATCGACGACCTGCTGCCGTCCTTCGACAGCGACGGCTGGCGCCGGGACCTCGTCGAGGTTCCCGCCGGCGACCCGGAGAGCGAGTTGGAGCGCCGGCGGATCCGGGAATTCGTGCGATCGAAGATCGATGTGTTGCCTGAAGGGTACCGGACGGCATTGGTGCTTCGGGACCTCGAGGGCTGGAGCACCCGCGAGGCCGCGGAAGCGCTCGGGATCGCCGAGGGCGCGATGAAGGTTCGCCTGCATCGCGCCCGGGCGGCGCTGAAGCGCCTGATCGAACCGCTCTGGACGGGAGACGTCTCGGCATGACCGGATCCGGCACGACACAGCCCGGCGCGGGCGGGACCGGGCAGCGCGGCACCTGGGCGAGGATCCGGCACTGGATTGCCCGGGGCCTGCACGGCGCCATGACCTGCGAGGAGTTCGAGGGCGGGCTGGTCGACTATCTCGACGGCAACCTGGGGCCGCTGGCGCGCCGGCAGATCGAGCTGCATACCCAGCTGTGCCCACATTGCCGCCGCTACCTGCAGGCCTACGACCGGGCCCGCCGGCTGGCCGGCGACGCGATGCGGGATTCCGAGGAGCAGGCGTTGCAGGCCGTGCCGGAGGACCTGGTGCAGGGGATCCTGGCGGCCCGGCGCAGCGAGAGCCGGGCACCGGACGGCGGATGAGACCGCGGCCGGGTCGATCGGCGCCGTTGCCGGTCTTGTGTATGCCGGTCGCGGCAATTCTCATGCGCATCCGGTTCTGCTAGGGAAGAGCGCCGTTTCGGCGTCCGCCGAGCGTGCCGGATGCCATTCCCGGTTGAACGACCGCCACAATCGAGCCCGACGATGCCCATCAAGATCCCCCACGACCTGCCGGCCCGCGAGACGCTCGAGCGCGAGGGCGTGCTGATCATCCGCGACACCGACGCGATCCTGCAGGACATCCGGCCGCTGCGAATCGCGCTGCTGAACCTGATGCCGAAGAAGATCGAGACCGAGACGCAGATCGCCCGGGTGCTGGCGGGCACGCCGCTGCAGGTCGAGATGACCATGTTCGCGCCGTCCGGCTACGTGCCGAAGAATACGCCGCTCGAGCACATGATCGACTTCTACCGGCCGTGGCAGGCGATCCGCGAGGAGAAGTTCGACGGCCTGATCGTGACCGGCGCCCCGATCGAGCAGATGCCGTTCGAGGAGGTGATCTACTGGGACGAGCTGCGGCGGATCTTCGACTGGTCGCTGACCCATGTGCACGGGCTGTTCGCGCTGTGCTGGGGCGGCCAGGCGGCGCTGTACCATTTCCACGGCATTCCCAAGTACCAGTTGCCGGAGAAGCGGTTCGGGGTGTTCACCCACCGGGTGCTCGATCACACCTCGCTGCTGATGCGCGGCCTGGACGACGAGATCCGCATCCCGGTGTCGCGGCACACCGAGAACCGCCGCGAGGACATCGCGGCGCATCCCGACCTGGAACTGCTGATCGATTCGGCGGAGGCCGGGCCCTGCCTGGTGCACGACCGGCGGCTGCGTCACGTGCACATGTTCAACCACCTGGAATACGACTCGACGACCCTGGACGCCGAGTACCGGCGGGATCTCGAGAAGGGCTCGCCGATCGGCGTGCCGCTGCACTACTACCCGGGCGACGACCCCTCGAAGCCGCCGGTCAACACCTGGCGCGGCAACGCCCACCTGCTGTATTCGAACTGGATCAACTACCTGTACCAGACCACCCCGTTCGACCCGGCCGACATCGGCGGCTGAGGCCGGGAGGTCAGGCCTCCAGCCCGAGCTCCCGGCGCAGCTTCCTGGTGAGCCCGCCGGCGACGATGCGGTGCGATTCCCGCAGGTAGTCGCGCAGATCGTCCGGCGCCAGGCCGGGGCGGTCGTAGTGCTGGATCCACTTCATGCCGCGGGACGCCAGGTAGGGGGCGGGGCGCAGGCCGGGCTGCTCCTTCAGGAACTCGTAGGCGATCTCCGACACCTTGAAGGTGAAGCGCGGCTCACCGCCGCCGTCCCAGCCGCCGATGGCGAACACCTTGCCGCCGACCTTCCACACGTCGGAGCCGCCCCACTGGACCACATGGGTGGTCACCGGCAGCGAGGCGCAGAAGGCGTTGAACTCGTCGTAGGTCATGGCGGATCCGAGGTCGGTTGCCGGGCGAGCGGCGCTACCGCGCCGACGGGACAGCATGCCCGATGCGGCTGTCGGATGTCGTCAGCAGTCCGGGTCTCCCGGCGGCGTCACCCGGGGTCGCGGGGGAATCCGCATGAATGCACCGGATCGTCAGAATCGGGGTAGGCGACCGATCCGGCGCAGGTAATCTCCGTCCATGGAAATCCGGTTCCCCATGTGGCTCCGGGTCGTCGACAGGCCCGGTGCGAACGTGTTCGCCACCCTGTCGGCGACCGAGGCGTTCTCGCGGTCGCTGATCGCCGGGATCATCCCGCTCGAGGCCTACGCGCTCCTGGAGTCGGCGCGCAACGTCTCGATCGCCTACACCGTGATCGGCGTGGTGGCGTTGCTGGCGAGTTTCGCGGTGCCGCTGGTGATCCGGGTGGTGCGCCGCAAATGGGTGTTCTCGGTGGGCTGCCTGTTCATGGTGGCGGCGCCGTTGCTGATGCTGGCCGGGACCGCGCTGCCGTTCGTGGCGGCCCTGCAGTTCCGGGCGCTGGCCGTGGTGTGCGTCAACATCTCCCTGAACCTCTACATCCTCGACTACATCCGCCGGAAGGACTTCGTCACCGCCGAGCCGCGCCGGCTGGCCTTCATGGGCGTGGCCTGGTTCATCGGCCCCGGTCTCGGGATCTGGCTCTACAAGACCGTCGGGCTGCTGGCGGTGTGCGTGCCGAGCGCCGGTTTCGCACTGCTGGCACTGGCGTATTTCTGGGTCCTGCGGATGCAGGAGAACCCGGCGGTGGCACCGGCGACCCGCAGGCCGCCGATGCCCTGGCACAATATCCGCCGCTACGCACTGCAGCCGCGGCTGCGTCTGGCCTGGGCGATTCCGTTCGCCCGCAGCGCCTTCTGGACGACGTTCTTCGTGTATCCGCCGCTCTACATCGTGAAGAACGGCGGCGACGAGATGCTGGCGGCCGCCATGCTGTCGGGCGGCCAGGGCATCCTGTTCCTGGCGCCGATCGCCGGGCGGCTCGGGGCTCGGTTCGGGATCCGGCGGATGATCGTCGGCGCGTTCCTGTTCAGCGGCGGACTGTCGATCCTCGCCGGCCTGCTGCAGCCCGGCCCGGTGGCGCTGGCGGTGCTGTTCTTCTTCGCCTGCTTCGGCTCGGTCACCCTCGACGCCCTCGGCAACATCCCATTCCTGCGCTCGGTGCACCCTTATGAACGCTCGGAGATGACCTCGGTCTTCCGGACCTATATCGAGATGTCGCAGCTGCTGCCGGCAGCGCTGTTTGCGTTGCTGCTGCTGGTGCTGCCGCTCGGTTCGGTGTTCGTGGCACTCGGCCTGCTGATGGTCGCCACCGCCGGGATCGCGACCTACCTGCCGCGGCGGCTGTAGACATGCTTTGCCCGGAATGCCGCCGGTGGCACTCTTGCGGGACGGCAACACGGGGGTGGGGATGCGGTATCGATTGCTTGCGAGCACGGCGCTGACCGTCGCGGGCGGGCTGCTCTCCTGTCCGGCGGCCTGGGCGGCGGAGCCGGCCAAGGAGCCCCGGGAAATCCCCCATGACGCCCAGCCGCTGCACGTGAAGGTCGGCGGCTTCATGGAACAGTTCTTCGGCTACGTCGACCAGGACGTGCCCGGACGCGACGTGAGCGGGTTCGACGTCAAGTCCGACACCGAGATCTGGTTCACCGGCGCGGCGGTTCTCGACAACGGGATCCAGGTCGCGGTCGACGTGCAGCTCGAGGGCAACAGCACCGGCGACCAGATCGACGAGTCGCACCTGAAGTTCACCGGCGGATTCGGCCAGGTCGTCCTCGGCTCCGAGAACTCGGCGATGTACATGATGCATGTCGCGCCGAAGGATTTCGGCTTCGGCCTGAACTCCGGTGACAACGTCGAGTGGGTCGACTTCACCGGCGTCGGGGGCGACACCGGCGTGTTCCGCGGGCCGTTCGGCTCGACCTACACCGAGCCGGGGCGGGTCAACGACGCCAACCGGCTGACCTACATGACGCCGCGGTTCGGCGGGTTCCAGCTCGGCGCCAGCTACGTCCCGAAGGCGACCGAGGATGACAACACGTCGGTCGACCGGTCGGCGGCATCGCATGACGGGGTTGCGCTGGCGGCGCAGTACAAGGGCAGCATCGGGCCGGTCGCGGTCGGCGCCTCGCTCGGCTGGGGGATGATGCAGGCGGCCGACTCGTCCACTGCTTCCGACCCGACGGCCTACAACGCCGGCCTGTCGCTGGGCGTGGGCGCGTGGACGCTCGCGGCCGCCGCGGCCGGGTCCGACGGCGACTCCGCGACCGGCGACAGCACCGGCTGGACCGTCGGTCTGAACTACGCCCCCGGGCCGTGGAAGCTGTCGCTGGCTGGCTTCTTCGGCGACCGCGACGGCTCGGCGACCGCCAATGCCGGCGGCACCGGGGCCCGCAAGGCCTCGTTCGACACCGTGCAGCTGGAGGCGGGGTACGACCTCGGGCCCGGCGTGTCGGTCGTCGGCGTGCTGGGTTACGCCGACGTCGATGACCGCAGCGGTTTCGGCAGCGACAGCGACGCCGTCTACGGCGTGTCGATGGTTCGTCTCAGCTTCTGACGGCGAGGCGGGGCGTCGCGTCGCCGTCGTCCGGCGACACGTCGTCGTTGGCCGGATCGATGCCGTCGACGTCGAGCGCCGACGGATTCAGCGTGACGGCAGCCGGCACCACGACCGCGGGGTCGACCGTGCGGGCCGTGGCGACCGGCTCGGCAGCGGCCGCCGCGGCGGCATAGCGGCGCATCGCCCGCTCGTCGCGGATCGACCCGATCACGCACATGGCAAACGGCCCGACGGCACCCACAAGGAAGGCAACGAACATCACCGCCAGGACGATCGGATCGACCGCTGCGTCGGTAGCGAGACTGCCGGTCTCGAGTCCTGGCGTCATTCTGACCATCCGTGGGCCTGGCCGCTTGTGCGGCGCCGAAACAAAAGCCGCCCGGCAAGGGCGGCTATCCTGACCAGATAGATAGGAAGTCACTGTCGGCGCTGATCGTCTGGCGCCGACATCCTTTGTCGTTTTGCGAGTGTTGCGCCGCAAAACCGAACCGTATATACGGCCCTTCGTCACGGAGGTCGCCGCCGCGCGCGAGGCCTCCGTGACGCTTCCTGACATCGGGATCGTCCGGCCTGCCGGCGCCGTCCCCCCGTGGCTCGACGTACCGGAGAGAGGCCGCCAATGGCGATCCGACTCGCGACCCTTCCCGTTCGTGAGGTCATGGCGATGACCGGTGTCCGCGGCTATCCGCACTGGGCCGGCGGCGTCACCGTCGACGACGGCCTGATCGAGCGCCACCTCGCCAACGACGACCTGATCGAGCCGGACGACAACCGCGATCCGAACGCGCCGATCCCGGCGGCCGAGCATGCCGGCAGGATCGCATGGCTGATCCGCAACGTCCGGCCGAACCGCTGCTCGGTCACGATCCGCGACGGCCTGATCCAGGACGGCAACCACCGCTTCGCCGCCGCCCTCTATCGCGGCGACGACCTGGTGTCCTGCTGCTTCATGGAGTAGCCCGCGTCACCGGGCCGAGGTGCGGCGCACCTCGATAAGGCGTTCCAGGAACCCGGAGACGGCGCGGGTGTCGGGCAGGCACCATCCGGCGGCGCTCGGCCGCGGCGGCGCGGCGACCAGGATGCCGGTGTCGCGATCGGGATCGAGCGCCCGGAAGGCGTCCTCGTCGGTCACGTCGTCGCCGAGATAGAGCACCGCCGGCGGTACGCCGTCGACCGTGGCGTGCCCGCGCAGCAGCCCGATCGCGCTGCCCTTGTCCCGATCGATCGCCGGCCTGAATTCCGCAACCATCTTGCCGCGTCCGACCACGAAGGCCGGAAACTCGCCGGCGAGGGAGTCGACGACCCGCTCGGCCGAGACGGCCTCCACCGGCCCGGCCAGCCGCCAGTGCACCGCCACCGAATGCCGCTTCGGCTCGACCAGGACGCCTGGGAGTTCGGCGGTCGCGTGCCGCAGCCGGCGGATGAGCGGGCCGAGCGCGGCGTCGCTCTCGGCCAGTCCGGGCGCCCGCTCGACGCCGTCGCCCGGATAGGCGATCTCCACGCCGTGCGAGCCGACCAGGATCAGGCCGGATGCCGGTACCCGCAGCCGCAGGTCCTCGAGATCGCGGCCGCTGACCACGGCGGTGAGGACCAGTTCGACCAGATCCGACAGATGGCCGTGCATCGGGTCCTCCAGCCGGGCGCCGTCCGGCCGGTCGACGATCGGTGCCAGCGTGCCGTCGAAATCGAGCGCGACCAGCAGCGGTCCGTGCGCCAGGCGGGACAGCAGCGCCGGCAGCGACGCGGCGTCGAGGGATCTTGGGGTCGAGGGGGGCATGCCAGGCCGGCGGATTGGTGATCGGACCGGCTTTGTCGGCGATCGGGCCGGAGCGGGCAACCCCCTGATCGCCGGCCTGCGATCGCCTGTACCGGATTCGGGCGGCCATGGCACACCGATCGTTTGATGAAGCCCGGACTCGGCACTACCCTCGGCCTGAAGTTGAGACCGGCGCAGCCGGCTGATGGAGGGAACGTCATGGGCAAGGTGCTGTCCGAGGAGCGCGTCGCGGCCTATCACCGTGACGGCTATGCTTCGCCGATCCGGGTGATGGACGCGGCGACCGCCGCGGCCTACCGGCGGAAGTTCGAGGCCTACGAGGCCGCTCAGGGCGGCTGGTACGAGCTGTCGAAGGGCGCCAAGCTCTACCTGCTGCAGACCTGGGTCGCCGAACTGGCCATGCATCCGGGCATCCTCGACGCGGTCGAGGACGTGCTCGGTCCCGACCTGTTCTGCTGGGGCGTGTCGCTGTTCGTGAAGGACGCCAATAACCCGAGCTTCGTGTCCTGGCACCAGGACGCGACCTACTGGGGCCTGGACAGGCCGGACGTCGTGACCGCCTGGCTGGCGCTGTCGCCGGCGACCGAGGTCAGCGGCTGCATGAAGGTGATCCCGGGCAGCCAGACCTGGAATCAGATCGAGCACCGCGACACCCTGGCCAAGGAGAACCTGCTGACCCGCGGCCAGGAGATCGCGGTCGCGGTGAACGAGAACGAGGCGGTGGCGATGCCGCTGCAGCCGGGCGAGATCTCGCTGCACCACGTGCTGGCGGCCCATGCCTCGGAGCCGAACCGCAGCGACGACCGAAGGATCGGCGTCGCGATCCGCTACATCCCGCCCTATGTCCGGCAGATCAACGGCGACCAGGACTCCGCCCTGCTGGTGCGCGGCGAGGACCGCTACGGCCACTTCGTCCACGAGAAGCCGCCGGTCGCCGACATGGACGCGGCGGCCCTGGCCGAGCACCGGCGGATCATGGAGTTCCGCCAGGCCGTGCTCTACAAGGGCGTCGCCGGCGCCCCGGCGCACACCGCGGTGTAGGAGGGCTCAGTCCGCGGCGAGCCTGCTGCGCAGCAAGGTCACGGCGCTGTCCGGGCTGGTCAGCACCGGCTTTCCGGTCGCCGCCGCGACGGCCGCGCGGGCGCCGGCCATCGAGAACTGGGCGAGCACCACGACGTCGCAGCCGGCGAGGCCGGCTGCCGCCTCGACCACCAGGCGGTCGTGGGTGGCGGTGTCGCCGGCCGCCAGCGCCGGCATCGCCTCGGGCGTGCAGACGGTCTCCAGCCTGGCCGCCGAGCCGGCGGCGGCGGCCATGGCCGAGAACTCCGCCTGCATCGACGGCACGCTCGGCTGGAAGGTCGCCACCATGCCGATCCGACCGCCCAGGCCCAGCGCCTCGGCGAACATCGCTTCGTTCGGCTTGAGCACCGGGCGCGGCGCCTGGTCGCGGGCGGCGGCCTCGATCGCCGGGCCGAAGGCCGAGCAGGTGAACAGGATGGCATCGGCGCCGCAGTCGACGGTGTAGGCCGCCAGCCGCCGGAACCGCTCGACCATGGCGGCGTCGAGCCGTCCGGCCCGCGCCAGGTCGGGGGCCAGCGAGTCCTCCAGCAGGCTGTACGCCTCGGCCTCAGGCCACAGCCGCCGGAACGCCTCGGCCACCGGCTCGACCGCCAGCGGCGTGGCATGGATCAGGGCGATGCGCGGGGCCGGTCCGGTCATTATCGTGGCTCCTCCGGAGTCTCGCCCGACTATGGCACGAACCGGGTCGGCGAGCGCCCGCCGAGAACGCAGGTCGGTCGCCGGGATCGGTTGCCGGGATCGGGCCCGGGGCGCTAGCATCGCTCATGAGCACCATCGTCGACGAAATCATCGAGCTGTTCGACACCAAGGGCCGGGAGCCTTACGGCGAGGACGTGTCGGTGGCCGAGCATGGGCTGCAATGCGCGGCGCTGGCCGACCGGGAGGGCGCGGGCGAGGCGCTAGTGGTCGCCGCCCTGCTGCACGACGTCGGGCATCTGATCGAGGATCCTGACGACGGCTACGGCGTGCATCGGCACGACGCCGGCGGCGCGGCCTTCCTGGCCCGGCATTTTCCGGAGGCGGTGGTCGCGCCGGTGCGGATGCACGTCGCCGCCAAGCGCTACCGGGTGGCGGTCGACCCCGGTTATGCGGCGCGGCTGTCGGCGGCGTCCACGCATACCCTGGCGCACCAGGGCGGGCCGATGTCGCCCGACGAGGTCCGCGAGTTCGAGGCGGACCCGCATCTCGCGGCTGCCCTGCGGCTGCGGGAATGGGACGACCATGGCAAGGTCGACGGGCTGGACGTGGCGCCGATCGAGGCCTATCGGGACCGCATGCAACGGCTGCTCACCGGGTGATCCCGCCGCCGGGCGCCCCGGCGTTGTCGCGGCCCGAGCGCTGGCGTAGATTGTCGGGAACCACGACAGAGATATCCGGAGGCAGCCACATGGCCTACACGTTCGAGCAGTTCTGCAAGGACGCGAACGCCGCGCTCCGCGCCGATCCCGGGCGCGGCGGCAAGGACACGATCCGCCGCAATCTCGAGGCGCTGCTGAAGAACGACGCGTTCGTCCAGTCGGTCTGCGGGCCGGACGCGGAGTTCGGCACCCATCAGCTGTATCGCGACCCGGACTTCGACTTCGTCGTCCTGGCGCATGTGAACAAGGATGCCCGCAAGTCGCCGCCGCACGACCACGGCTCGTCCTGGGCGATCTACGGCCAGGCGACCGAGCATACCGACATGAGCGAGTACCGCCGGGTCGACGGCAAGTCCGGGGCCGGCGACGCCGAGCTCGAGCACGTCAAGACCTACCGGTTGACGCCGGGGGTGGCGGGGCTCTACGACGTCGGGGCGATCCATGCTATCGACTATCCGGCGAATGCCCGTTTCGTGCGGGTCACCGGGACCGACCTGGAGAGCGTCGAGCGGCTGAAGTTCGACACAACGCACGGCAAGGCCGAGGTCATCCAGAGCGTCGGCGTGAACTGAGGACGGAACAGTGGCCGTCGAGGACGAAGCGGTGGGCGAGATCGGGGTGTTGTCGAGGATCGAGGCGCTGTGCGCCGAGAAGGGTCTTCGCATGACGGAGCCGCGGCGGGTGATCGCACGGGTGCTCTCTGACTCCGAGGATCATCCGGACGCCGAGGAACTCTATGATCGTGTGAAGGCGATCGATTCCTCGATCTCCATGGCCACGATCTATCGGACGATGAAGCTGTTCGAGGAGATGAGCATCGTCTCCAAGCGCGATTTCGGCGACGGCCGGGCGCGATACGAGCGCAAGTCGGGCCCCGAGGATCACCATCACCACATGATCGACGTCCAGAGCGGCGAGGTCATCGAGTTCTACAACCAGGAGCTCGAGGATCTGAAGAAACGGATCGCGCACGACCTCGGGTTCGAACTGGTCGATCACCACCTCGAGCTGTTCGGGGTGCGGTTGAAGAAGAAGCATTGAGCAGGGAACCGGTCATCATGGTCGATCATCTTCGAATCGAACCCCACTGCCCGGTCACGGCCGCCTGCCGCCAGGCGGTCACCCGTACCTACGCGACCCTGAAGGGCAGCGGGGCCGACGAGCGGGTGGCGTTCGAGGCGGCGGAGATCGTGTACTCCTGGCACCACCCCGAGGTGCCCCGCAAGCGCGTGCCCTTCGTCATCGCCGACTGGCTGCCCTGAGGCTGCGTCTCCCGACCCGGGTGGACCCACGCGATTATCCCTTCGGTAATCGCGCTTTCGCCGTCCGCGGCTAGACTGGCGCGTGAACCAACTGCCGGAGGACGCGCCGTGCCGCTGACCGTCGACGAGGCGAATGCCCGAATGCTGCCTTTCGCCCGACTGCTGGGCGTGCGGTTCACCCTGGTCGAGAGCGACCGCGTGGTCGCCGAGATGCCGGTGCGCGAGGATCTCTGCACCCGGCCGGCGGTAGCGCATGGCGGCGCGCTGATGGCGTTCGCCGACACCGTCGGGGCGGTGGCGACGGTCGCCAATCTGCGGGACGGCGACGGCACCACCACGATCGAGAGCAAGACCAACTTCCTGGCCGCCGGCCCGGCCGGCTCCACGCTGGTTGCGACCGCCACCCCGGTTCACCGCGGCGGCCGGACCCAGGTGTGGCAGACCCGCATCGAGACCGCCGAAGGCAAGCTGGTGTCGCTCACCACCCAGACCCAGATGGTCCTGAAGGCCGGATGAACCATCCGGCCCGGCATCGGGTCACTGGAACAGGTAATCGCCGACGATGATGCCGGCCCCCAGGCCGACCACCGCACCGGTCACCTGGGGCTGGGCGATCACGAGGTTGCCCAGGGTGACCATGGCGTTGTTGACCGCCGTGGCGGTCACGCCGTATGCGCCGGCGACGGCCGGTGCCGCGCTCGGCAGCAGGTAGGGGACCAGCACCACGCCGGCGGCCGCGCCGGCAACGGCGACGACCGTGGTCATGGCGACGCCGGCGATGCTGGTCTCGGCGGCGGCCGGGGCAACCGGGGCCGAGGCGAGCGCGGTCGCGAGGACGGCGCCGATCACTAGCTTTCTCAAGATTCCCTCCATTTCGTCTCTGCCGGCCGAACCTATCACGTGTCAGTTCGCCGAGGCGACGACCGTCCGGCCGAATTCGATGACGTTCGGGGCCTCGCGCTGCAACGGGCTGATGCCGAAGACCTCCTGCCACATCATTTCATGGAAGAAGAACTTGGTTGTATTGACCACCACCTGCAGGACGACCAGGACTCCCGCCGCGAACGGCCGGCCGATGAACACGTAGTCGATCCCGGCGTTGATGGTGGTGACGACCACCCGGTAGGTGAAGGCCTTCCAGCCGGCCACCTGCGCATAGGTCCAGGTCGTCGCCTCGGCGGCTCCGGCCCCGGCGACCGCCCCGGTGACGACGGCCATCTGCTCGTCGAAGGCGTCATCCGAGATCGCCCCGGAATCGCGCAGCCGCTTCAGCGCCTCGGCGCGGGCGGTCCGCTCGAGCGCTTCGGGATCCAGTGCGGCGGAACCGGCGATCGGCGGGAACGCGGTCCAGGTCGGCTCCATCCTGCCCTGCAACCCGGCCGACAGCGGCGCCGCCACGGTGCCCGCCCAGGCGGCGATATCCTTGACGACCGCCAACCGTGCCGGCTGCTGCTCGATCGCGGACGGCTCCCAGGCGGCCGCGTTCGCCGCGGTCGCCGGCACCCCGAGGGCGGCCGGGTCGATGTGGTAGCGGACGTCGACCACGTCCTGCCGGTCGGCCACGCGCAGGCCGGCGACCACCCAGAAGCTGGAGACCGCGACGCCACGGTCGCCGGCGAGCCGGGCGAGGGCTTCGCCGCCGGGGGCCGGGGCCGTGTCGCCGACCGGCAACGGCTTCAGGTACAGGCAGGACACGTCCCAGCCGCTCTTGTAGTTGGAGACGGCGGCATAGATGTCCTTGCGGGTGCAGTCCGCGGTCGTTCCCCAGCCGTCGTGATGCGGCACCAGGTTGGCGGCGATCTCGACCACCACCGGAACCCTGCCGTCGGCGACCTGGGCCAGCGTGACCGTACGGATCGGCCCGAGGTCCAGGCGTTCGCTCTCGATCCCGGTCTTGTTGACGATCCGGGCATTGGCCGTGCCGCTCGCGATCACCGTGAAGTCGCCCGGCGGCAGCGGAACCTGCTTGCCGGCCACGGTGATCGTGCCGGTCGCCACGGTTCCGACTTCCTGTGCCGCGGCGGTCGACGACCAGCCGAGCAGGCAAGCGGCGAGGGTGAGAAGGGCCCGGCCGCCGTGCAGTTTCGCGCCCATCAGATCATCTTCCCCATCCGGACCCCGACATAGACGAAATCGACGGTGCTGGTGTTCGCCTTCGCCTGGTTGGCAATGTAGTTGTCCCACCACATGTCGTTGAACACCTGGGCGACGCTGTGCGTCGCGACGATGGCGGCGGTGATGTAGCCGGAGATCAGCGAGTTCACCGTGACCACGAAGGCCAGGATGTAGTCGACCGAGACCCGGAAGAAGTTGAAGGACACCACCTTGGCCCCGAGCAGCCGATAGTAGTCGTCCGGCGTCGCCGGTGGCGGCAGTTCCTCGATGGCTTTCAGATAGGCCGCGTGGTCGGCCTCGCTGATCGCGCCGGAGGCGACGAGTCCGTCCAGCGCGGCGATGCGCGCCGACCGACTGACCCGGCCCTGGGCGTTGCCACCGTGAACGGCGTCGCCGGCCTCCTTCGGAACCGGCACCTCCCAGGCGTTTGGCAGCGGCGCCGCCGGCTCGCCGGCGAGCACGCCGCGGAACCCGTCCTGGACCAGCCCGGCGGCCAGGCCTCCCCAGGCCGTGAGCTGATTGACCGCGGAGTACCGCTCGGGTTTCTCGAGCACCGCCTCGACCGTCCACTCGGAAGCGCTCATCGGCTTGAAGCCCAGTCGATTCGGGTCCAGGTGGTATCGGACGTCGAGCACGTCGCGGCGGTCCGATGCCCGGAAGCCGACCGTCAGCCAGACCGGCGACGGCGGCTTGGTCCCGTCATGCAGGGCCGGGCGAACCGCCGTCCAGGTCTGCGGTCCCGGGGCGTCGGCCGCGCCGAGCTCGGTCGGGACGACGAACATGCAGAAGCCGTCGACCGGCGACTTGTAGAACGCCACCCGGGCGAGGCTGTCCTCGCGGACGCAGTCGCTCGCGGTCCCCCAGCCGTCGTCGACCGACAGGCGGTTGGTGTTGATCTCGACCAGCCCGTCGATCCGGTCGCCGTCGCGCCGTGCGAGGATGACGTTCTCGATGATGCCGTAGGCGCCCGGGTCGCCGCTGGTCAGGCTGTTCGCGCCGTATCCCAGGACCGTCCACTCGCCCTCGGGTAGCGGGACCTGGCGGAACGTCAGGTCGATTCGACCAGTATGGCTTGAGCCGGTCTCGATTGCCGATGCGCCGGTCGATCCCAGCGACAGCAGGGCGACGGCAAAGAGTCCTCCGGACCAGAACGAGGTCTGCATGTGTCGTTCACCATTCGTTGGAGTTGCCATCGGCAGGCGTAGGCTGGAGGGGTGACTACTCGCTATAGAAGTACAGTCCCGAGGCCAGTCCCGTGCCCATGCCCAGGATGGCGCCCGTCATGCGCGGCTCGGTCAGGAGCAGGCTGCCCAGGCCGGTGAGCGCGCCGTTCACCACGCCCGTCGTCGCGGTATAGGCCCCGGCGACGACCGGCGCGGCTGCCGGCGCGGCATACGGGAGCAGGATGGCCCCCGCGGCGGTGCCGGCGAGGGCGAATACGAAGGTATAGGCCAGCGTCTGTGTCGTGATCTCGGCGGCCTGTGCCGGCGCCGCCGGCGCGCCAGCGGTCAAGGCCGCGGCGATCGCGGTCGTTGCGAGCAGCTTTTTCAAGAACCCCTCCCGGTCGAAAATCGGATCGCGTACGGCGATCGGCGACGAACTTGGGATTTAGGCTAAGCTGAAGCGATTGCTGTCTCCAGCCAAATTTTCCGTCCGGTCCGCAAGCATACGTGTTCAAGGCGGCTTTATCCCGCCGCCGGGCTGGATTACAAGGAGGGGCATGAGCGCGTCACCGCGACAATCGCGGGACGGCCAGACAAGACGCTCGGAACAGGCAGGTTCGGACTGGACGAGAACGTAGTCGAAGACGGCCGCCGGCCGGCGTCGAGTGCGCTCCCGCAGCAACCGCACCGCCGGATCGGGGGGATATGGCGTACCTGCTTCAGCAGCTCATCAACGGGCTGACGCTCGGGTCGATCTACGGATTGATCGCGATCGGCTATACGATGGTCTACGGCATCATCGGGATGATCAATTTCGCGCATGGCGAGATCTACATGATCGGCGCCTTCGTCGCGATCATCGCCTTCACCGCGCTGTCCAACTTCCCGCTGGTGGTGGCCATCCTGCTGGTCCTGCTGTTCTCGATGCTGATCACGGCGGCCTACGGCTGGACGGTCGAGCGGGTGGCCTATCGGCCGCTGCGCGGTTCGTTCCGGCTGGCCCCGCTGATCTCGGCGATCGGCATGTCGATCTTCCTGCAGAACTACGTGCAGCTTCTCCAGGGTGCGCGCAACAAGCCGATCCAGCCGATGATCCAGGGCGGCTTCACGGTGATGCAGGAGGGCGAGTTCACGGTGCAGTTGTCGTACCTTCAGATCATCATCGTGGTGACCACGCTGGTGCTGATGACCGGGTTCACGCAGTTCATCAACACCACCTCGCTCGGTCGCCAGCAGCGGGCCTGCGAGCAGGACAAGACGATGGCGGCGCTGCTCGGCGTGAACGTCGACCGGACGGTGTCGATGACCTTCGTCATGGGCGCGGCGCTGGCTGCGGTGGCCGGCGTGATGGTCACCCTGTACTACGGCGTCGTCGATTTCTTCCTCGGCTTCCTGGCCGGCCTCAAGGCTTTCACGGCGGCGGTGCTCGGCGGCATCGGGTCATTGCCGGGCGCCATGCTGGGCGGCCTGCTGATCGGGCTGATCGAGGCCCTGTGGGCCGGCTACTTCTCCAGCGAATGGAAGGACGTCGCCGCCTTCGCGATCCTCGTCCTGGTGCTGATCTTCCGACCGCAGGGCCTGCTCGGCCGCCCTGAAGTCGAGAAGGTGTGACATGAGCGTCCGTCATTCCGCACCCGCCGGACCGGGGCGCGAGGCCATGCTGAAGGAACTCGGCCTGACCCTGCTGATCGGCCTGGCGCTCTGCGTGCCGCTGGTCAGCTACCAGACCATCGACGACGTCGGCGGGCTGCAGTTGCAGGCCCGCTGGCCCTCCACGGTCTTCATCCTGGTCGCCCTGGTGCTCGGGCGCCTGGGGATCATCCTGCTGCGCACGCCGGGCAAGGAGAGCTGGGTCGCGATCGGCGGTTCGATCGCCGCGGCGATCGGCATGCTGGATCTTTTCCGCGACACGCTCGCAGCACTGCTCGGGATCGCCGAGTGGCCGGCGATCTCGCCGACCTACGCCCTGTCGTTCCTGCTCGGGGTCGGCGGTGCCGTCCTGGCGATCCGTGCCGGGGTGAGACTCGGCCGGCAGCGGTCGTCGGTGACCGCGGCCCAGCGCGACGCCCGCAAGGAGGCGATCGGCGAGCAGGTCCGCAAGCTGGTCAGCGTGTTCGCGGTGGCCGCGGTGCTGTTCGCGCTGACCCTCCCGTTCCTGCCGTTCTCGAACCGCTATGTGATCGACGTAGCCACCCTGATCGTCACCTATGTGATGCTGGGCTGGGGGCTGAATATCATCGTCGGCTATGCCGGCCTGCTCGACCTGGGCTATGTCGCGTTCTACGCGGTCGGGGCCTATTCCTATGCGCTCGCCGCGCAGCATCTCGGGATCAGCTTCTGGCTGGCACTGCCGTTCGCCGGTCTGCTGGCGGCTTCGTTCGGCCTGATCCTCGGCTTTCCCGTGCTGCGCCTGCGCGGCGACTATTTCGCGATCGTGACGCTCGGATTCGGCGAGATCATCCGGATCGTGCTGATCAACTGGTACGGCGTCACCAACGGCCCGGACGGGATCTCCGGCATTCCGCGCCCCGACTTCTTCGGCCTGGCCGCGATGAGCCGGAACGGCTCCGGCGACCTGCCGCCGTTCCACGAGTATTTCGGCCTGGAGTACTCCTCGGAGCACCGGATCATCTTCCTGTACTACCTGATCGTCGCGATGGCGGCGCTGGTGGCGATCTTCACCGTGCGGATCCGCAAGCTGCCGATCGGCCGGGCCTGGGAGGCGCTGCGCGAGGACGACATCGCCTGCGCCTCGCTCGGGATCAACCGCACGACCGTCAAGCTGGCGGCGTTCGCGATCTCGGCGGCGTGGGGCGGATTCGCGGGCGCGTTCTTCGCCACCCGCCAGGGCTTCATCAGCCCCGAGAGCTTCACCTTCATCGAGAGCGCCATCATCCTCGCCATCGTGGTGATGGGCGGCATGGGCTCGCTGGTCGGCATCGCCATCGCCGCGGTCCTGCTGATCGGGCTGCCCGAGGTGTTCCGCGACCTGGCCGAGTACCGCATGGTGGCGTTCGGCGCCGGGCTGGTGATGATCATGATCTGGCGGCCGCGCGGGCTGCTGTCCCATCGCGAGCCGTCGGTGCTGCTGGCCGACCGGATGCCGCCCGGCAGGCTGGCGCCGAAGCCGGCAGCCGCGGCCGGGGAGGGCGCGGAATGAAGCGCCCGCTGCTGACGGTCGAGCACCTGACCATGCGTTTCGGCGGCCTGACGGCGGTCGACGACGTGAGCTTCAGCGCCTGGGACGGCGAGATCACCGCGATCATCGGGCCGAACGGCGCCGGCAAGACCACGGTGTTCAACTGCCTGACCGGCTTCTACCAGCCGACGGTCGGCCGCTTGGCGCTCGACCACCCGACCCGCGGGCGATTCCTGCTGGAGCGGCTGGAGGCCTACCGCATCGGCCGCGACGCCCGGGTCGCCCGGACCTTCCAGAACATCCGCCTGTTCCCGAGGATGACGGTGCTGGAGAACCTGCTGGTCGCCCAGCACACCAACCTGATGCGGGCCAGCTGGTACTCGGTCGCGGGTCTGCTCGGCCTCGCCAACTACCGGCATGCCGAGGAAGCGGCGATCGAGAAGGCCCGCCACTACATGGAACTGGCCAACCTGGTCGAGGTCGCGGACTGGCAGGCCGGAAACCTGCCCTATGGGGCGCAACGCCGGCTGGAGATCATCCGGGCGATGTGCTCGGACCCGGCGCTGCTGTGCCTGGACGAGCCGGCGGCCGGGCTGAACCCGCGGGAGTCGGGCCAGCTCAACGACCTGCTGCTGCTGCTGCGCCAGGAGAAGGGAATCGGCGTGTTGCTGATCGAGCACGACATGAGCGTGGTGATGCGGATCTCCGACCACGTCATCGTGCTCGACTACGGCAAGAAGATCTCCGACGGCACGCCCGAGGAGGTGCAGAACGACCCGCGGGTGATTGCCGCCTATCTCGGCGAGGAGGAGGTCGCGTGATGCTCGAGGTCGCGGGCGTGCACACCTTCTACGGCGCCATCGAGGCGCTGAAGGGCGTCGACCTGCATGTCGACGAGGGCGAGATCGTCGCCCTGATCGGGGCCAACGGCGCCGGCAAGTCGACCCTGCTGATGACGATCTGCGGCGTCACCAAGGCCCGGAGCGGGCAGATCACGTTTTCCGGCAGCGACATCACGGCGGAGCGCACCGACGACATCGTGCGCCGCGGCGTCGCCTGCTCGCCCGAGGGCCGCCGGATCTTCCCGCGCATGACGGTGCTGGAGAACCTCCGCATGGGGGCGCTAACGGCCGAGCCGGGGCGCTACGACGACAATCTGGCGGCGGTCTTCGAGCTGTTCCCGCGGTTGAAGGAGCGCGAGCAGCAGCGCGGCGGCACGCTCTCGGGCGGCGAGCAGCAGATGCTGGCGATCGGGCGCGCGCTGATGAGCGAGCCGTCCCTGCTGCTGCTCGACGAGCCGTCCCTCGGCCTGGCACCGCTGGTGGTGAAGCAGATCTTCGGGGCGATCAAGCGGATCAACGCGCAGCGCCGGATGACCGTTCTGCTGGTCGAGCAGAACGCCCACCACGCGCTGAATCTCGCGCACCGCGGCTATGTTCTGGTGACCGGGCAGATCACCATGACCGGGACCGGCCGGGAACTGCTGGAGAACCCGGAGGTGAAGGCCGCCTATCTAGAGGGAGGTCACGCGTGATGGCCGAGGCAATCCTGTCGAAATCGGTCCCGGTCTTCGTGATCCTCGGTCTGGTGTTCGGGTTCTGCAGCTGGCTCGCCGGACAGGCGGCGGCCCGGGGCTGGCGGTCGATCCGGGTGGCGCTGGGCTACGCCGTGCTGATCGCGCTCGCCGACCGGTTCCTGCTGTTCGCGCTGCGCGATGCGGCGCTGCTCGACCCGGCCGGCCTCGTGATCGCACTGGCGATGTTCCTGTCGGTGTCGGCACTGGCGTTCCGATGGAACCAGGCGGACATGATGGTGTCGCAATATCCATGGCTATATGAACGGACCGGGCCGCTGAGCTGGCGTCCGGTGCCGGGTACGGACTTTGGCGGTGCGTCTGACGCCAGGGCGGCGACCGACTAGCGGGTCCGCGGCGGCGGCTTATGTCCGCCGCCGACCGGGCCGCCAAGCCGGATCAGGCCGGCGGGCGGGTCCCGGGGACCGCGCCCGGACGGCGCCGAAACAAGAAGACGAGGGAAAGAGGAGACTTCGCATGAAGAGGCAATTGGTCACGACCGCCGTTGCGGCGTTGCTGGCCCTCGCGGCCACCGGCGCCCAGGCGGAAATCAAGATCGCCACCGCCGGTCCGATGACCGGCCAGTACGCGTCGTTCGGCGAGCAGATGCAGAAGGGCGCGCAGGCGGCGGTCCGCGACATCAACGCGGCCGGCGGCGTGCTCGGCCAGCAACTCGCGCTGACCATCGGCGACGACCGCTGCGACCCGAAGGAAGCGGTGGCGGTCGCCAACAAGTTCGTGAACGAGGGGATCCAGTTCGTGGCCGGGCACTTCTGCTCGGGCTCGTCGATCCCGGCTTCGGCGGTCTACAACGAGGAAGGCATCCTGATGATGTCGCCGGCCTCGACCAACCCGAAGTTCACCGAGCAGGGCTTCTCCAACGTGTTCCGCACCTGCGGCCGCGACGACCAGCAGGGCGACTATGCCGGCGCCTGGCTCGGCAAGCACTACAAGGGCAAGAAGGTCGCCTTCGCCCACGACAAGCAGGCCTATTCCAAGGGCCTGGCCGACCTGACCCTGGCGGCGTTCGAGAAGGCCGGCGGCAAGGCCGTCCTGTACGAGACCGTCAACCCGGGCGAGCGTGACTACTCGGCCTTCGTGACCAAGCTGAAGGCCGCTAACATCGACGCCCTGTACTACGGCGGCTACCACACCGAGCTCGGCCTGATCGCCCGGCAGATGCGCGAGCAGGGCCTGAACGCCCAGATCCTGTCCGGCGACGCCCTGAACACGCTGGAGTTCTGGTCGATCACCGGCGATGCCGGCGAGGGCCTGCTGTTCACCTTCGCGCCGGACCCGCGCGCCAAGCCGGAAGCCAAGAAGATCGTCGACCGGTTCAAGGCCGAGGGCTACGACCCGGAGGGCTACACCCTCTACACCTACGCCGCGATCCAGATCTGGGCCGAGGCGGTGAAGAAGGCCGGCTCGCTTGACGCCAAGAAGGTCGAGGCGGCGCTGCACAGCGGCGAGTTCTCGTCGGTGATCGGCCCGCTGTCGTTCGACAAGAACGGCGACCGGACGACGGCCGACTACACCTGGTACGAGTGGACCAAGGGCAACTACATGGAAGTCGGCAACGTCGCGCCGAAGTCCTGACACCCGGACGGATGGGATGCGGGGAGGCCCGGCGCAAGCCGGGCCTCTTTCGTTGGGCGGTGCCGGCTTGCTTCGGCCGCCGGGTCGGCTAGCGTGCCGGGAACCGACAGGAGATCGCAGGATGACCGACGGCATGGGCGTGGAGCGCGGCGGCAAGGCGGTGTTCGGGGCCGCCGTCGGCATCCTGATGCTGGAGGCGCGGTTCCCGCGGGTGCCGGGCGACATGGGCAACGCGCTGACCTGGCCGTTCCCGGTGCACTACCGGGTGGTGCGCGGCGCCTCGCCGGACAGGGTTGTGCGCGGCGGCGCGGTCGGGCTGCTTGAGCCATTCGTGGAGGCCGCGAAGGACCTTGTCGCGACCGGGGCCGACGGCATCACCACCAACTGCGGGTTCCTGTCGCTGTTCCAGCGCGAGATCGCCGACGCTGTCGGGGTGCCGGTGGCGACCTCGTCCTTGATGCAGATCCCGATGGTCCAGGCGCTGCTGCCGGCTGGCCGACGGGTCGGGGTGCTGACGGTCTCGAAGGAGACCCTGACGCCGGCGCATCTGGAGGCGGTCGGGGTGCCGCTCGACACCCCGGTGGCCGGCACCGAGGGCGGGCGCGAGTTCACCCGGGCGATCCTCGGCAACGAGCCCGAGCTCGACGTCGGGAAGTCGCTGCTCGACCTGCTGGATGCCGGCCGGGCGCTGCTCGACGGCCATCCGGAGGTCGGGGCGATCGTGCTGGAATGCACCAACATGGTGCCCTACGCGGCCGAGCTGCGCCGCGCGCTGGGCGTGCCGGTGTTCAGCATCCAGTCCTTCGTGACCTGGTTCCAGTCCGGCCTGATGCCGCGCGTCTACGACACCCGGCTGATGGACCCTCGGCCGTAGGCGGGCGTTGCCCGTCGCTCCGTGGGTTCCGGCTCCGTTCCGCCTGCGGCGGTCCGGTCCGGAATGACGTCGGGAAAGGGGCGGCGGTGGGCGTTCGGGTGGTTGCCGCGGCTGCTGCCCTTTTACGACGTCATTCCGGACGGGCGCGCCGCTTCCGGCGCGGGCGAGCCGGAACCCACCCGCCGCGAGGTCATTCGGCGGATTCCGCCGGCCGGTCGAACTGCGGGTAGTGCTCCGCGATGTAGCGGTCGGAAAACTTCTGCGTGCTGCGGTCCTCGGCGATGGCGGCCGGGCTGCGCTGCTCCGGCGGTCCGTAGCCGCCGGCGCCGGGGGTCTCGATGACGGCGATCGTGTCCGGCGAGAGCCTGAGGCCGGTGGCCTTCGGCGGCAGCGGCGTGCGGGTGCCGTCGTCGCGCAGCAGCGCGAACCGCCCATGCTCGCCCGGCTGTCCGCCGAAGATGCCCCAGGGCCGGTTGCGGAAGCGCTCGCCGACGCCGTTGAACTCGCAGACATGGCCGACCGGGCGGATGCTCCGGCGGATCCCCATGCCGCCCCGGAACCTGCCGGCGCCGCCGGAGTCCTCGACCAGGGCGTATTCCTCGACCCGCAGCGGATATTCCTGCTCGATCGCCTCGACCGGCAGGTTCGAGGTGTTGGTGATGTGCACCTGCACCCCGTCCTTGCCGTCCTTCGTGGCGCGCCCGCCCATGCCGCCGCCCAGGGTCTCCAGATAGACGTAGGGCCCGCCGGTCCTGGGGTCGATGCCGGCGAACACGGCACTGGTGTTGGCGCCGTTGGCCGCCCCGATCGTCCGGTCCGGCAGCGCCTCGGCGAGGGCGCCCAGCACGATGTCGACGACGCGCTGGCAGGTGTTGGCGCGCAGCGCCACCGCACCCGGCGAGACGCAGTTGACGAAGGATCCCGAGGGGGCGTGGATGTCGATCGCGTCGAAGATGCCCTGGTTGTTCGGAACCTCCGGGTCCAGCAGCGCCTTCAGCGAGTAGCACACCGCCGACTGGGTGGCGTTGAAGGTCAGGTTGATGTTGCCGGGCACCTGGGGGTCGGTGCCCTCGAAGTCGAACGCGATCCGGTCGCCCTGCTTGACGATGGTCAGGTTTATCCGGATGTCGCGGACGCCGGTGCCATCGTCGTCCATGACGTCGCTGAAGCCGTAGCGGCCGTCCGGCAGCCCGGAGATCGCCTTGCGCATGCGCTGGTTGGTGCGCACGACGATCTCGTCGAAGACCCGGAGCAGGGTGTCGGTTCCGATGCGCTCGACGATCTCCTCGACGCGCCGGCGTCCCAGCCGGGCGGCGGCGATCTGCGCGTTCAGGTCGCCCTTGCGCTCGTCGGACAGCCGCATGTTCAGCAGCAGAATCCGCATGATGTCGTCCTGCAGCTCGCCGCCGGCGTAGAGCCGCACGATCGGGATGCGCAGCCCCTCCTTGTAGATCTCGTCGAGGCCGCCGGACATCGACCCGGCCGAGGCACCGCCGACGTCGGCGTGGTGGACGATGTTGGCGACGAAGGCGATCAGCCGGTCGCCGTCGAACACCGGGGTGGCGAGGTTGATGTCGGGAAGGTGGGTGCCGCCGGCGACATGCGGGTCGTTGCCGATGAAGATGTCGCCCGGGGCGATGCTGTCGCCGTATTGCGCGAGGATGTGCTTCATCAGCCCGGCCATCGAGGCGAGATGGATGGGGAGCGCCTGTTCGGCCTGGACGATCAGCCGCCCCTCGGCGTCGGCGATCGCGGTGGAGTGGTCGTGGCGCTCCTTGATATTGGTCGAGAAGGCGCTGCGCATCAGGGTCAGGAAGCACTCGTCGGCGACCGACTTCAGGCCGTTCCACCTGATCTCGAGTTCGATGGGGTCGAGCGTGCGGTCGTCAGCCATGGTCCGACTCCAGGAGCAGGTTGAGGGCGTCGTCCACCGTGACCCGCGTCCCCGGCGGCACGACGGTGGTGGCGTCGAGCTGGGTGACGATGGCGGGCCCGGCCAGGGTCGTGCCGGCGGCGAGCGCGGACCGCTCGTAGACGGCGGTCCTGACCGGGGCCTCGGCGTCGAACCAGACGTCGTGGTGGGAGGCCGGGCCGGGACGTCCGCCGCCGACGGCGGGCGCGCCGTCGGCCCGGGTCAGGTCGGCGACCGCCTTCAGGCGCACGTTCATGATCTCGATGCGGGCGTCCCGGTCGACATGGCCGTAGCTGCGCAGGTGCTCCTCGAAGAAGCGCTCCTTCAGGTCCTCGATTTCCGGCAGGACCGGCGCGCCCGCGGCCTCGCCGATGGTGACCGGCAGCTCGTAGTTCTGGCCGATGTACCGCATGTCGAGGGTGACGATCTTGCGCGGATTGCCGGCGTCCGCCGCCTCGTCCGCGATCCAGCGGTCGGCCAGCCGCGAGATCTCCGCCAGCGCGTCGCGGATCTCTCCCAGCGGGCCGTCCAGGGCGGCCCGGCGGGTGATCACGAAATCTTCCTGGAGTTCCGCCTCGATCAGCCCCTCGGCACACAGGATCCCCGGTGCGGTCGGCACGATGATCCGTCGGATGCCGAGGGAGGCGGCGACCTCGACGGCGTGCAGGCCGCCGGCGCCGCCGAAGGGCATCAGCGTGAAGTCGCGGGGATCGTGTCCCTTCTCGGTGGAGACGGCGCGGATCGCCCGGGTCATGTTGGAATTGACGATCCCGACGATCCCGAGGGCCGCCCGGATCGTGGAGATCCCCAGGCGCTCGGCGATCCGCGCGACGGCGGCCTCGGCCCGGCCGCGGTCGAGGGTCAGCCCGCCGCCGGCGAGCGAGGTCGGCAGGCGGCCGAGCACGACGTTGGCGTCCGACACGGTGGCCTCCGTGCCGCCTTGGCCGTAGCAGGCGGGCCCCGGCACCGCGCCGGCGCTCTCCGGGCCGACCTTCATCAGCCCGTCCGGCGCGATCCGGGCGATCGAGCCGCCGCCGGCGCCGACCGTGTGGATGTCCACCATCGGCAGCCGGATCCGGAAGCCGGCGATCTCGCGGACGTTGACCCGCGCCGTCCGGCCGTTGCGGATCAGGCAGACGTCGGTGCTGGTGCCGCCCATGTCGAGGGTGACGATGTCGCCGATGCCGGACTTCGCCCCGGCTGCGGCGGCGCCGACCGCGCCGGCGGCGGGTCCGGAGAGGGCGGTGCGGACCGGGAAGCCGGCCGCGCGCTCGACGCTCATCAGGCCGCCGCTCGACTGGAAGATGCCGAGCTTCGCCCGTGGCGCGATCCGCCCGATGGCGGCGCGCAGCCGGTCCATGTAGCGGCTCACTTCGGGCTGCAGGAAGGCGTTGATCAGCGTGGTCGAGAACCGCTCGTATTCGCGGAACTCCGGCTGCACGGCGCTGGAGGCGGATACGAACAGGTCGGGCAGCGCCTCGCGGATGCGGGCCGCGATCCGCGCCTCGTGCTCCGGATTGACGAACGAGAACAGCAGGCAGACCGCGAGGCTGCGGATCGCGCCGGTCGCCTTCAGGTCGTCGATCAGGCTCTCGATGTCCGAGTCGGCGAGCGGTTCGACGACCTCGCCGCTCGGGCCGATGCGCTCGCGGATCTCGAAGCGATGCTCGCGCCTGACCAGCGGCGGCGGGGCGTCGGCCTGGAGGTCGTAGATCAGCGGGCGGACCTGCCGGCCGATCTCGACCAGGTCGCGGAAGCCCCTGGTCGTCACCAGGCCGACCTCGGGGCCCTTGCGCTGGAGGAGCGCATTGGTGGCGACCGTTGTGCCGTGCGCCAGGCGCTCGATCCGGTCGCCCTCGATGCCGGCGATGGCCTGCAGCTCGACCAGGCCGTCGAGGATGGCGCGCGACGGATCGTCGGGTGTCGACGGGCGCTTGTGGACGAATCTCTCACCGCTCTCGGCGTTGCGCGCGGCGAAATCCGTGAAGGTTCCGCCGACGTCCACGCCGATGATCCAGCCGCTCATGTCGTCTCCGTCCGCACCGGTTCGCTGTCCTGCCGGCTCATGCTCGGGAACCGGGGGACGAGTGGATCATGCCGTGTCCGCCGCCGGGTGGGTAGCCGCCCGCCCGCAGGGGTGCCGTGACCGTTCGCCGTCACTCCGGTTTCGTCACTCCGCCGCCGCCACCAGCAGTTGGGCGTTGCCGCCGGCCGCGGTGGTGTCGATGCACAAGGCCCGCTCGACCAGGCAGCGATGCGGTTCCAGATGTCCGACTACCAGCGACACCAGGGCGCCGTCGCGGGCCGCCAGCGCCCTGCGGACCTCGGCCAGGGCGGCTGGCGGTCCCTCGGCGAGCACCGCGTCGACGGGGCGGCAGCCGCGCAGGAGGTCGGCCGGAACACGGCCGTCCAGTTCCGCGACCGGGACTCCGGCGGCGCGCAGGGACGACACCGCCGCCACCGCGCCCGGTGCGGCGACCACCGCGCCGTTGCCGAGCGCCAGCGCCAGCATCGCCTGGCCGAGCGCCGCGTCGGGCCGGTCGTCGCCGAGATCGCCGAGGCACAGCAGGGTGCCGCGCGGATGCAGCGACAGCCGGTTGCTCTCGCCGGTCGGCCCCGGCAGGTCGACCGGCGCCATGTCGATCGCCTCGGCGGTCGCCAGCGACGCCTCGGCGACCGCGGCCGCCCAGCCGTCGAGCCCCTGCGCCACCCGGCGCAGCACCCGCATGCGGTCGCCCCGGGTCGCCCAGTCGCCGGCGACCGCCACCGCCAGCGCCCGGTCCAGGGCCGCCGGGTCGACCGCCGGCGCCGGCTTCGACGCGGTGCCGGTCGCCGCACCATCCAGCGGCCGGCGGAACCGGTCCAGGTAATGCGGGCCGCCGGCCTTCGGGCCGGTTCCCGACAGGCCCTCGCCGCCGAAGGGCTGCGAGCCGACGACCGCGCCGATCTGGTTGCGGTTGACGTACAGGTTGCCGACCCGGGCGGCGTCGACCACCTGCTGGACCCGGCTGTCGACCCGGGTGTGCAGCCCGAGGGTCAGGCCGTAGCCGGTGGCATTGATCGCCTCAAGCACCCGTTCCAGGTCGGTCGCCTCGTAGGTCGCCACGTGCAGGACCGGCCCGAAGATCTCGCGCTCCAGGGCGGCGATGCCGTCGATTTTCAGGACGGTCGGGGCCACGAAGCTGCCCTGCGCCGTCTCCTTGCCCAGCCCGACCCGCCGCAGCAGCCGGCCGTCGGCCTCCAGGGCGGTGCAGTGCGCATCGATGTCGCGCCGGGCCTCGGCGTCGATCACCGGCCCCACGTCGGTCGCGAGGTCCCACGGGTCGCCGACCCGCAGCGCGTCCATGGCGCCGTACAGCATCTCCAGGATCCGGCCCTCGACGTCCTTCTGGACATACAGCACCCGCAGCGCCGAGCAGCGCTGGCCGGCGCTCTGGAAGGCCGAGGCGACGATGTCGCGCACCGCCTGCTCCGGCAGCGCGGTGGAGTCGACGATCATGGCGTTCAGCCCGCCGGTCTCGGCGATAAGCGGGGCGTCGGCCCCGGCACCGGCGGCCAGGGCGCGGTGGATGTGCCGGGCGGTGTCGGTCGAGCCGGTGAAGCACACCCCGCCGATCCGCGGGTCGCCGGTCAGCGCCGCGCCGACGGTCTCTCCCGGACCGGGCACCAGCTGGATCACCGCCTCCGGCACCCCGGCCTCGCGCATCAGCTCGACGGCGCGGGCGGCGATCAGCACCGACTGCTCGGCGGGCTTGGCCACCACGGCGTTGCCGGTCACCAGGGCGGCGGCGATCTGGCCGGTGAAGATCGCCAGCGGGAAGTTCCACGGCGACACGCAGGCGAACACCCCGCAGGGCGGTCGGGCGCCGTCGCCGGCGCGGCGGGCCTCGGCGGCGTAGTAGCGGCAGAAGTCGACGGCCTCTCGGACCTCCGCGACGCCGTCGGGCAGGGTCTTGCCGGCCTCGCGGCAGGCCAGGGCGAACAGCTCCGGCGCGTGCTCCTCGTACAGGTCGGCGACCCGCTCCAGGCAGGCGGCGCGCTCGCCGGCGGGCCGGGCGGCCCAGGCCGGCTGCACCGCGGCGGCAGCGCCGATCGCCGCGGCGGCATGGGCGGCGGTGCCGTCGGCGACGGTCCCGACCGGCTCGCCGGTCGCCGGGTTGCGGACCGGATGTGCGGTCGTCTCGGCGTCGACCGCCACGGCGATCATCGGGGCGGCGCTCCACTGCCGGGTCCGGAACGGCTCGCGCGCCGCGTCCAGCTCGGCGACCGTCACCGGGTCGGTCAGGTCCCAGCCCCTGGCCCCCCGGCGGTCCGCGCCGTAGATCGCGGCCGGCCGGGGTATCCGGTCGTTGACGACCTTGTCGCCCAGGCCCTCGACCGTGGCGAGCGGGTCGCGGGCGATTTCCTCCGGCGTCACCCGCTCGTCGACGATCTGGTTAACGAAGGACGAGTTGGCGCCGTTCTCCAGCAGGCGGCGCACCAGATAGGCCAGCAGGTCGCGGTGGGCGCCGACCGGGGCGTAGATCCGGCAGCGCACGCCTGACTCCTTGCGCACCGCCTCGTGCAGCGACTCGCCCATGCCGTGGAGGCGCTGGAACTCGTAGCCCTCGACCCCGCCGGCCATGCGCAGCACGGCGGCCACGGTGTGGGCGTTGTGGGTGGCGAACTGCGGATAGATCCGGTCGGTCATGCCCAGCAGCAGTCGCGCGCAGGCGATGTAGGAGAGGTCGGTGGAGACCTTGCGGGTGAACACCGGGAAGCCGTCCAGCCCCATGACCTGGGCGCGCTTGATCTCGCTGTCCCAGTAGGCGCCCTTGACCAGCCGCACCATGATGCGGCGGTCGAGCCGGGTCGCCAGCGCATGCAGCCACTCGAGGACGTGGCGGGCGCGCTTGCCGTAGGCCTGCACCACGACGCCGAAGCCGTCCCAGCCGGCCAGCGCCCGGTCCGACAGCACCGCCTCGATGACGTCGAGCGAGATGTCGAGGCGGTCGGCCTCCTCGGCGTCGATGTTGAAGCCCATGCCGGCGCTCTTGGCGATCAGCGCCAGCGACCGGGTGCGGGCCGCGATGTCGTCCAGCACGTGCGGCTTCTGGCCGTATTCGTAGCGCGGGTGCAGGGCCGACAGCTTGACCGAGATGCCGGGATTGGCGCGGATGTCGTCGTGGTCGCAGTGCGCGGCGATCGCCGAGATCGCCTGGCTGTAGGCGATGTGATATCGCCGGGCGTCGGCCTCGGTGCGGGCGGCCTCGCCCAGCATGTCGTAGGAGTAGGTGTAGCCCTTGGCCTCCATGCCCTTGGCGCGCTCGGCGGCCTCGTCGATGGTGCGGCCCAGCACGAACTGCCGGCCGAGCTCCTGCATGGCGCGCCGCACGGCGGTGCGGATTACCGGCTCGCCCAGCCGCTTGACCATGCCGTGCAGGGCGCCGGCCAGGTCGTCCTCGTCGCGCTCGCCGACCACCCTGCCGGTCAGCATCAGGGCCCAGGTCGAGGCGTTCACCAGCGGCGAGCTGGAATGCCCGAGATGCCGGCTCCAGTCGGCCGGCGCCACCTTGTCCTCGATCAGCTCGTCCATGGTCCAGCGGTCGGGGACCCGCAGCAGCGCCTCGGCCAAGCACATCAGCGCCACGCCCTCCTTGGTCGTCAGGCCGTACTCCGCCAGGAAGCTCTCCATCATCCCGGGCCGGGTGTTGCCGCGGACCGCCCGGACCAGCCGCGCCGCGTCCCTGGCGATCGCCGCCCGGTCGTCGGCGCCGAGCCCGGCGAGCGCGATCAGCGCGTCGAGCGTCGCCTTCTCGTCCGCGAGGGTTTGCCCGGCGATGACCGGCCGGAGGCCGGCGGGGCTGACGGGGGGGCTGACGGGGCCGTCGCGCATGGCGCACCTCGTGATCGCGTGGCGAGAGGACGGTATCCTAGCGCAACTCGCCGCGGGCGGACCGTTCGTTCCGCCCGGCTCGCCGGTCATTCGTCCCGAATTTTTGCCAACATCAGGGCGAAGTGATACGAGATTCGGGCCATGACGGACGAATTGGACAAGATCGACCGCAGGATCCTGGCGGAACTGCAGAAGGAGGGCCGTGTCACCATGACCGCGCTGGCGCAGCGCGTCGGGCTGTCGAAGAGCCCGTGCCAGCAGCGGGTGCGGCGGCTGGAGGAGCGGGGCTACATCCTCGGCTACGCCGCGCTGGTCGACCTGGCGCGGCTCGATGCCGGCCACATCGCCTTCGTGCAGGTCACGCTGAGCGACACCACCACGCCGGCGCTCGACGCCTTCAACCGGGCGGTCCGCAAGCTGCCGGAGGTCGAGCAGTGCCACATGATCGCCGGCGGCTTCGACTACCTGCTGAAGGTCCGCACCGCCGACATCCGGGCCTACCGGCGCAGCCTGGGCGAGAGCCTGTCGAGCCTGCCGCATGTCTCGCATACCAGCACCTACGTGGTGATGGAGAGCGTGAAGGACCGCGACGTCGCCGAGGACCGGCGAGGGGAGGGAAACTGACGATGAAGGTTCGGTTCCTGGGCAGCGGCGACGCCTTCGGCAGCGGCGGCCGGCTGAACACCTGCTTCCATGTCACGGCCGACGGCCGCAGCTTCCTGATCGACTGCGGGGCGACCGCGCTGCCGGCCATGAAGACGGCCGGGATCGACCGCAACGCCATCGACACCATCCTGGTCACCCACTTCCACGGTGATCATTTCGGCGGCGTGCCGTTCTTCGTCCTGGACGCCCAGTTCTTCGCGAAGCGCAGCGCCCCGCTGACCATCGCCGGCCCCGAGGGGCTGCGGGACTGGTACGTCCGGGCGCTCGAAACCGCATTCCCAGGTTCGTCCGCGACCCGCCAGAGATTCGAGCTGTCGCTGGTCGAACTGGAGGCCGGCACGCGATGGGAACATGCCGGCATGGCGGTCACCCCGCAGCGCGTCGTGCACGGCCCGCCGGGCGGCCCGTTCTTCGCGTTCCGGATCGAGGTCGGCGGCCGGGTGCTCGCCTATACTGGCGACACCGAATGGACCGAGGCGCTGGTCGACGCCGGGCGCGACGCCGACCTGCTGATCGCCGAGGCGTATTTCCGCGACAAGGCGGTGCCGTACCACCTCGACCTCGCCAGCCTGGAGCGCAACCTCGACCGGATCCGGCCGAAGCGGCTGATCCTGACCCATATGAGCGACGACATGCTGCGCTGGACCGGCGAGGTGGCCTACGAGACCGCACATGACGGCCTGGAGGTCGAGGTCGCCTGACGTCGATTGTCCGGTTACGGGGATAAGCTTGTGCATAGTGTGAATAAGTTACGCTAACTATCATAAATTATTGACGTTAACTGTCGTTCTCAGGGAGAACCGCAGACATCCCCGCGAACCCCGGAGACCGCGGCGCCGGTCCCGTGCACAATCGCCTCCAACCGGCGGTGGAAGCCGGGCCGATCGAGGGAGGCGCGACGTGGATCAGGACGGCAGCTACGACATCATCGTGGTCGGCGCGGGCTCGGCGGGATCGGCCCTGGCGGCGAGGCTGAGCGAGGATCCGAAGCTCAGGGTGCTGCTGCTGGAGGCCGGGGCCGCCAGCCACCCGATCTCGTCGGTGCCGATGAGCTTCGCCTTCCTGATGAACCACCCGACCGCCAACTGGAACTACCGCTCGACCCCGGAGGAGGGAACCGCCAACCGGGTGATCCCGGTGCCGCGCGGCCGGCTGGTCGGCGGCTCGTCCTCGATCAACGGCCTGGTCTACGTCCGCGGCCAGCCGATCGACTACGACAGCTGGGCGCAGTTCGGAAACCGCGGCTGGAGTTACGAGAGCGTGCTGCCGGTGTTCCGGCGCATGGAGAACTACGAGCACGGCGCCGACGGCTGGCGCAGCCAGGGCGGCCCGTTGCATGTCTGCGAGGCCTACGACCGCAGCCCGATCTACGACGCCCTGCAGGAAGCCGGCGACACTCTCGGGATCCCGCGCAACAGGGACTACAACGGCGCCGACCAGGAAGGCATCGTGCGCACCCAGACCACCATCCGCGACGGTCGCCGGATGAGCGCCGCCGTCGCCTACCTGAAGCCGGCGCGCAGCCGCCCGAACCTGCGGATCGTCTCCGACGCCCACGCCACCCGGCTGCTGCTGGAGGGCACGCGCTGCGTCGGCGTCGCCTATCGCCAGGGCGGCCGCGAGGTCGAGGCCCGGGCCGGCCGCGAGGTGGTGGTGTCGGCCGGCGCGGTCGCCACCCCGCAGCTGCTGGAGCTGTCCGGGATCGGGCGCCCGGAGGTCCTGGGGCAGCACGGCATCGCGGTGCGCCACGCGATGAGCGGGGTCGGCGAGCACCTGCGCGACCACATCAACGCCCGCATCATCTGGCGCCTGAAGGTCAGGGGGCTGTCCTACAACGACCGGATCGCCGGGCTCGGCAAGATCTGGGAGGGGCTGAAATACATCGTCGGCCGGCGCGGATTCCTGGCGATCCCGTCGGCCCCGCTGGTCGGCTTCCTGAAGACCCGGCCCGACCTGGACTGCCCGGACATCCAGATGCACGTGCTGCCCTACGTCATCAAGGACCCGACCCGGCGCACCCTGCAGGACTGGCCGGGGCTGACCCTGACCTGCTACCAGCTGCGGCCGGAGAGCCTGGGCTCGATCCACATCAGGTCGGCCGACCCCGAGGTCCACCCGGACATCCGGTTCAACTTCCTGTCCGACCCGCTGGACCGGCGGACCATGGTCGACGGCCTGAAGCTGATCCGCCGGCTGGCCAATGCCGGGCCGCTCGACCCGTATCTCGACGAGGAAGTCGACCCCGGCCCCGGCGCCGCCAGCGACGACGCCCTGCTGGACAGCGTCCGCAGGACAGCCAACACGGCGTTCCACCCGATCGGCACCTGCCGGATGGCGCCGGGGCCGAACGGCGTGGTCGACGACCGGTTGCGGGTGCACGGCCTGCAGGGCCTGCGGATCGCCGACGCCTCGATCATGCCGACCATGGTGTCCGGCAACACCAACGCCGCGTCGATCATGATCGGCGAGAAGGCGTCCGAGCTGATCCGCGAGGATCTGAAAGCGTGAGAGAGAAGAGGACGATCCGATGAAGAGCCTGCAAGTCCGTTTCGCCAAGCGCCCGACCGGGGAGCCGACGGCCGAGACCTTCGACATCGGCGAGGTCGAGCTGCCGGCGCTCGCCGACGGCCAGATCCTGGTCCGGATCATCTGGCTGACCCTCGACCCCTACATGCGCGGCCGCATGGACGACAAGCGTTCCTACGCCCAGCCTCAGGGTATCGGGGAGGTCATGCAGGGCGGCACCGTCGGCCAGGTGGTGGAAACCCGGAACCCGAAATTCGCCGAGGGCGACTTCGTGCTCGGCATGTTCGGCTGGCAGAGCCACGTGGTGTCCGACGGCACCGGGGTGCGCAGGCTCGATCCCGCCGTGGCGCCGCTGTCGACCTGGGTCGGCGTCATGGGCATGCCGGGGCTGACCGCCTATGTCGGGCTGCTCGACGTCGGCGAGATGAAGGCCGGCGACACGGTGGTGGTCTCGGCCGCCTCCGGCGCGGTCGGTTCGGTGGTCGGCCAGCTGGCCCGGATCAAGGGAGCGAAGCGGGTCGTCGGCGTCGCCGGGGCCGAGGAGAAGTGCCGCTTCGTGGTCGACGAGCTGGGCTTCGACGCCTGCGTCAGCCACCGCTCGCCGAGCCTGCGCGACGACCTCAAGAAGGCCTGCCCGGACGGCGTCGACATCTATTTCGAGAATGTCGGCGGCGCGACCCTGGAGGCCGCGCTGTCGCTGATGAACCCGTTCGGCCGGATTCCGGTCTGCGGCATGATCTCGATGTACAACACTGGGCCGTCGACCGAGGGGCCGGACCGGCTGCCGGGGCTGATGCGGCGGATCCTGACCGATCGCCTGAAGATCCAGGGCTTCATCGTCTCGGACCGCGCCGCCCAGCACCAGAAGGCGTTCATTGAGGAGGTCGGCGCCTATATCCGCGACGGCCGCATCAAGTACCGGGAAACCGTCACCGAGGGCCTGGAGAACGCGCCGCGCGCCTTCATCGGCCTGCTGCGCGGCGAGAATTTCGGCAAGCAGCTCGTGAAGGTCTCGGAGGATCCGACGCGGGGCTGAGAGCGCCGCGGCTCCGGGACCGGCGCGACAGGGCCGGTTCCCGGAGCCGCGTGGACCCGCGGGCGAGGCGCCGCTGCCACCGCCTCGGCGTCAGCGGCAGCAGTCGCTGGCGGTGCAGCCCCCGACCGGGCCGCCGGCATCCTGTGCCGCGCTTCCGCCCGCCACCGGACCGTAGCGATCGTGGTGGCGCACCCACTCCATCCTGTTTTCCACGTCGCGCTCGTCACGGCCCTTCGGAACCAGGTCGAGCATGCGGTATGTGCCCATCATCACCTCCACGCCGCGGCCGTAGGTCGAGTAGGTGTGGAAGACCTGTCCGTCATCGTTCTTGAAGAAGACGCTGACCCCGGGCAATTCCTCGTAGCAGTGGGGCGAGATGCCGTAGTTGTAGCCGATGTCGCCCCGGGCCACCTGTTCCGGCGTGAAGCTGACGCCGAAGTCGTGGTTGAAGTCGCTGCCGTGCGAGGACGCCCACCGGAACTCCCAGCCCATGCGACGGCGAAAGCGCTCGATCTCGTCCAGGGGCGCACGTGAGACGGCGACCAGCGAGACGTCCCGGTTCTCCAGGTGCACGGTCATGCCGTCGATGTGGTCGGCCATGAAGGAGCAGCTCGGGCAGCCCTGCTCCCAGCTCGGGCCGAGCATGAAGTGCTGGACCAGCAGCTGCCGGCGACCGTCGAACAGGTCGGCGAGGGTGCGCCGGCCCGAGGGGGTATCGAAGGCGTAGTCCTTGTCGACCGGCACCCAGGGCAGGGCGCGGCGTTCGCGGGCGACTTGATCGCTGAGGCGCGTCAGCTCCCTTTCGCGCGCGAGCAGCTGCTTCCGCTCCGCGAGCCATTCGGTCTTCGATGCGGTCCTGTGCGCATCGGCGGTAGCGAGTGGATTCCGCGTCATTGATCGACTCCGTTCTTTGGCTGTGCATCCGGTTCTGCAGGCAGTCGGGACGGGCTTCGAGGCCGCTCGTCAGCCGGTCGGCATCGTGTCGAAGGTCTGCAGCCCGGACGCCATCGCGTCCCAGGCGAGACCCCGACTGCCGTAGGTGACGACGGCCGGGCTGAAGCGGCCCGGGTCGTCCAGGCTTGCGGCGTGGACCGCGAACAGGTCCGGCATGGCGGCGAAGGTGTGGTAGACCGGCGTCCCGCAGGTCGGGCAGAACGAGTGCATCTTCTGGTTCCCGCTGTCCCCGGCGGCCCGCCAGTGCGACGCCGTGCCGGCGATCTTCACGTCGGCGCGCGACGGGAAGGTCAGGTAGGATCCGTGGCCGGTGCCGCTTCGCCTCTGGCAATCACGGCACTGGCAGTGGTTCTGGAAGATCGGCTCCGACGCCGCTTCGTAGCGGATCGCGCCGCATGCGCATCCGCCGGTATACGGGTTGCTCATATGCTCGGCTCCCTGCTCATGGTTGCTGATGACGACCAGGAGATAGGGCCGAACCTCGACACCGGGGGAGTGACAAGTGTGGCGCGAATTGACATGGACCCGCCGCCGCCCGGTGCTGTCCGCAGGCGATGCGACCGGGCGAATGCGGCTCTGGCCGGTTATCTTCCGGCCCGGTCACTTCTGCTTGTCGCGCGCCGGGCCGATGCGTGGCGCATCGTGGGGGGGGCAGCGCCGCACCCGGCTGGCGTCATCGCTGCTGCGCCGCCTGCCCGTCATACTCTCCTGACGTCATCCCGGAGCGGATCGCCGCAGGCGGCACGCATCCGGGTCCCACGTAGCGACGGGCGCTGAACGGCTACCCCTCCACCGTGGGCAGCACGTGGTCCTTGAAGCGCTCGCGCAGTTGCAGCTTCGACAGCTTGCCGGTGGCGGTGTGCGGCAGCTCTTCGACGAACAGCACGTCGTCGGGCAGCCACCACTTCGCGACCTTGTCGGCCAGGAAGCCGCGGATCTCGTCAGCCGTGGCGGTCTTGCCCTCCTTCAGCACCGCCACCAGCAGCGGCCGCTCGGCCCATTTCGGGTGCGCCGCCGCGATCACCGCGCATTCCTGGATCGCCGGGTGGCCCATGGCGGCGTTCTCCAGGTCGATCGAGCTGATCCATTCGCCGCCCGACTTGATGACGTCCTTGGTGCGGTCGACGATGTACAGGAAGCCGTCCGGGTCGATCCGCGCCACGTCGCCGGTGCGCATCCAGCCCTCGGCGTCATGCGCTGCGGCGCTGGCCGCCTCGTCGTTGAAATAGGCCGACATCACCGCCGCCCCGCGCACCAGCAGTTCGCCGAACGCCACGCCGTCATGGGGCAGCCGGTTGCCGTCGTCGTCGACGATCTTCAGGTCGCAGCCGAACAGCCGGCGGCCCTGGGAGTTCTTCCAGCCCAGCCGCTTCTCGGCAGGCGCCCGTTTCATGCCCTCGTCCAGCAGGGTGAGCGAGCCGACCGGGCTCATCTCGGTCATGCCCCAGCCGTGGGTGATGTCGAGGCCGAAGTCGGTCTCGAGTTCGCGGATCAGCGGCCCGGGCGCTGCCGAGCCGCCGGTCAGCACGATTTCCAGCCCGGCCGGCGCGCGGCCCTGCTTGCGCATCTCGGCGGCCAGGCCGAGCCAGACCGTCGGCACGCCCCAGGCGGCGGTGACCTTCTCCTGGTCCATCAGCGCGAACAGGCTGGGGCCGTCAAGCTTGGGGCCCGGGAACACCGGCCTGGTGCCGACCAGCGGCATCACGTAGGGCAGGCCCCAGGCGTTGACGTGGAACAGCGGCACCACCGGCAGGATCGACTGCCCGGGGCGCAGGCCGATGCCGTCGCCGGCTACCAGCATGCCCATCGAGTGCAGCAGGGTGGAGCGGTGCGAGTACAGCACGCCCTTGGGGTTGCCGGTGGTGCCGGAGGTGTAGCACAGCCCGCAGGCGGCGTTCTCGTCGAACTCCGGCCAGACGATCGTGTCGGACTGGTCGGCCAGCAGCTCCTCGTAGCACAGCGGGTCGGGCAGGCCGGTCTCGGGCATGTGCGCCCGATCGCACAGCAGCACCGGGCGCATGCCCTTTGGCATCCGGTCGGCCAGCTTCTCGATCAGCGGCGCGAAGGTGGTGTCGAGGAACAGCAGCCGGTCGTCGGCGTGGTTGACGATGTAGACCAGTTGCTCCGGGAACAGCCGCGGATTGATGGTGTGGCAGACCGCGCCGATGCCGGCGACCGCGAAATACAGCTCGAAATGTCGGTAGCCGTTCCAGGCCAGGGTCGCGACCCGGTCGCCGGGCCTGATCCCGTAGGCGCGCAGCCAGTTCGCCAGTCGGGCGATCCGGCGCCGCGAGTCGGCATAGGTGTATCGGTGGACGTCGCCCTCGACCCGGGCCGAGACCACTTCGGTGTCCGACCGGATCTCCGCCGCATAGTCGATGATGCTGGAGACCAGCAGCGGGCGATCCATCATCAGGCCGCGCAGCATCCCTATTCCTCCCTGCTGTCGGTCGGCGTTTCGGGCACGCCGTTGACGCAACGATACCAACGCGATGGCGGCGCGACGAGGGGCTGCGGCGGGTTACGCATTTTCGCTTGGCGGCGATTGCGGGCAAGCGCGTAATGCCTGCCAGAGCGCAACATTCCGGTCGCCGGTTTCCCGATGCAGTTGGGACGTCCCGTTTTCCTCAAGCGGCTGGGCGCGCCCGGGGCCGAGGCCTTCGCGGTGCTGTTCGCGCTGGAGTCCTTCGCCCGCGCCATCCTGGCCACCGTGATCCCGCTCGAGGCCCTGCGCTTCCTGGGCGACGCCGGCGGGGTCAGCGCGGCGTTCTTCTCGTCCAGCCTGTGCGCCCTGGCCGCCAGCCTCGGGATCCCCTGGCTGGTCCGCAAGACCGCCCGGCGCTGGGTCTACTCGCTCGGCTTCCTCGGCCTGGCGGCGGCGCCGGCGCTGTTCGTGCTGCCTGGCTTCGAGCCGTTCATGGCCGGCATGGTGGTGCGGGCGATCGGCACGGTCGCGGTCACCGTCTGCCTCAGCCTCTACATCCTGGACTTCATCGCCAAGAAGGACCTGTCGCGTTCCGAGCCGATGCGGCTGTTCTACTCGGCGGCGGCCTGGATGACCGGCCCGTTCCTCGGCGTCTGGCTGTCGGTGAACTTCGGCCGCGAGCTGCCGTTCCTGGTCTCGGCCGGGGTGTCGCTGGCGGCGCTGGGGTATTTCTGGTTCCTGCGCATCACCGAGAACCCGGCGGTCGTGCAGAAGGCGGTACCGGTGCCGACGCCGCTGGCCTATGTCCGGCGCTACTTCGCGCAGCCGCGCTTGCGGCTGGCCTGGGTGATGACCACCGGCCGCAACGTCTGGTGGGTGGTGTTCTTCATCTACGTGCCGGTCTACGCGGTGAAGACCGGCCTCGGCCCGGAGGTCGGCGGCGCCGTGGTCTCGGTCGGCACCGGCTTCCTTTTCCTGACGCCGCTGAGCGGCCGGCTGGTCCGGCGCGAGGGTATCCGGCGGGTGTTCGTCCTCGGCTTCCTGCTGGCGGCGGTGTCGACCATCCTGGTCGCGGTCACCATCAGCGAGCCCTGGCTCGGCATCAGCCTGATCGTGTGCGCCGCACTCGGCATGAGCGCGATCGACGCCGGCGGCAACATGCTGTTCCTGTTCGCGGTGCGGCGCCACGAGCGGGCCGAGATGACCACGGTGTACTCGACCTACCGCGACGTCGCCGACATCGTGCCGCCGGGCGTGTTCTCGATCCTGCTGCGGGTGTTCGAGCTGCCGGCGGTGTTCGTGGTCGGCGGCGCGGTCACCCTGGCGCTGGCGCTGCTGGCCCGGCGCATCCATCCGCGGCTCGGCCGGGAGCGGCCGCCGGCGGTGCGGTCCGACCCGCAGCCGCTCGGCGAGCCGGCCCAATAGCGCGCCGCCGGCCGCGAAGGATCGACAGGTCCCGGCGGCCTGCCTAATCTGCCCGTGAAACGAGAGTTCACAAGAATTCCGGGAAGGGGGGCGCAGATGGCTGCCGGACAGGACCGGATCGCCGGGAAGATCGCGCTGGTGACCGGCGGTGCGTCGGGCATCGGCCGGGCGATCGCGCGCATGTTCGCCGAGCAGGGGGCGACGGTGATGGTCGCCGACATCCAGGAGACCCTGGCGCTGGCGGTGGTCGCCGAGATCGCCGAGGCCGGCGGCAACGCCGAGGTGCTGGCGCTCGACGTCACCGAGGAGGACCAGTGGGCGGCGGCGGTCGACGGCGTGCTGGAGCGCCACGGCCGGCTCGACGTGCTGGTCAACAACGCCGGGGTCGGCGGCGGCGGCGACGGCACCATCGAGGACGTCACCCTGGACGGCTGGCGCCGCATCATGGGGGTCAACGCCGAGGGCGTGATGCTGGGTTGCAAGCACGGCGTGCGGGCCATGAAGCAGACCGGCGGCGGCTCGATCGTCAACATGTCGAGCATCGCCGGCATCGTCGGGGCGCCGCAGCTCAGCGCCTACTGCGCGTCCAAGGGCGCCGTGCGGATGCTGACCAAGTCGGTCGCCCTGCACTGCGCGCGCAAGGGCTACGGCATCCGCTGCAACTCGGTGCACCCGTCCTACACCGACACCCCGATGGTCGAGCGCATGATCCAGTCGCGCAGCGACCCCGAGCGCATGCGCGCCGCCCTGGCCAGCGCCAGCCCGTTCGGCCGCATGGGCGAGCCGGCCGACATCGCCGGCGCCGTGCTGTACCTGGCCAGCGACGACTCGGCCTTCGTCACCGGCACCGAGCTGGTGGTCGACGGCGGCGTGACCGCGATGTGAGGGGGCGGACCAATGCCCTGCTTTGATGTCGTCATTCCGGACCGGACCCCACCCGCCGCTCAATCGCCGGTCGTCGCCAACGCCCGTCGCTCCGTGGGTTCCGGATCGCCCGCGCGGTGGCGCGGCCGTCCGGAATGACGACGGGAAGATAGCGCCCGAAGGAAACCAAGAGGAAACCCCCGCATGTTCGAACTCACCGGCAAGGTCGCGCTCGTTACCGGCTCGTCGCGCGGCATCGGCAAGGCGATCGCCGAGACCATGGCGAAGCAGGGCGCCAAGGTCGTGGTGTCCAGCCGAAAGCAGGAGGCCTGCGACGAGGTTGTCGCCGGCATCCGCGCCGCCGGCGGCGAGGCCGCCGCCTTCGCCTGCAACATCGGCCGCAAGGAGGACCTGGAGGCTCTGGCCGCCGCCGCCATCCGGACCTACGGCCGGATCGACATCCTGGTGTGCAACGCCGCCACCAACCCGGTGTTCGGGCCGATGCACGAGGTCTCCGACGAGGCCTACGACAAGATCATGACCACCAACGTGAAGAGCGCGTTCTGGCTGTGCAACATGGTGGCGCCGGGCATGGCCGAGCGCGGCGAGGGCGGGGCGGTCATCCTGATCTCGTCGATCGCCTCGATGTACGGCAACCGCAAGCTCGGCATCTACGGCGTGTCCAAGGCGGCCGAGCAGCAGCTGGTGCGCAACCTGGCGGTCGAGTGGGGCGGCGCCAACATCCGGGTCAACGCCATCGCGCCGGGGCTGATCCGCACCGACTTCGCCCGCGCGCTGTGGGAGGACCCGAAGCGGCTGTCGATCATGGAGCGGATGACCCCGCTCGGTCGCATCGGCGAGCCGGTGGAGATCGCGGCGCTGGCCACCTTCCTGGCGTCCGACAGCGCGTCCTTCGTCACCGGCCAGACCATCGTCGCCGACGGCGGGCGCACGATCGGCGATCCGAGCTGAAGGGGCGGGAAGCATGGCGACGCTCGGGGCCGTCACCGAGGCCCACCGTTTCGACGAGGCGGCCTTGGACCGCTGGCTGGCCGACCAGGGCCTACCCGGCGCCGGGCATGGCCTGCGGGTCGCGCAGTTCCAGGGCGGCCAGTCGAACCCGACCTTCCGGGTCGACGCCGGCGACCGCGCCTATGTGCTGCGCAAGAAGCCGCCGGGCAAGCTGCTGCCGTCGGCCCACATGGTCGAGCGCGAGTACCGGGTGATGGCGGCGCTCGCCGACACCGACGTCCCGGTGCCGGTCATGCGGCTGCTGTGCGAGGACGCGCAAGTCATCGGCACCGCGTTCTACGTCATGGACTACCTGGAGGGCCGGATCCCGGGCGAGCCGTCCCTGGACGAGGGCTACTCGCCCGACGAGCGGGCGGCGATCTGGGACTCCATGAACGATGCGCTGGCGAAGCTGCACAACGTCGACCCGGCGGCCGTCGGGCTCTCCGACTACGGCAAGCCGGCGAACTACGTCGGCCGCCAGATCGACCGCTGGTCCCGGCAGTTCGAGGCCTCCAAGACCGACCCGATGCCGGACATGGACGCCCTGACCGCCTGGCTGAAGCAGCGCGACCCGCCGGCCGACGAGGTGTCGATCGTGCACGGCGACTTCCGGCTGCCGAACCTGATGCTGCACCCGACCGAGCCCCGGGTGATCGCCATCCTGGACTGGGAACTCGGCACGCTCGGCCACCCGCTCTCCGACCTCGCCTACAACTGCATGCCGTACCGCATGCCCTACGACGAGAAGGCGCTGAAGGGCATGACCGGCCTCGACCTCGCGGCGCTGGGCATCCCGGCCGAGGCCGACCACATCGCCGCCTACTGCCGGCGCACCGGCCGCGACGGCATCCCCGACATGGCGTTCTTCCAGGCGTTCTCGTTCTTCCGGCTGGCCGCCATCTGCCAGGGCGTCTACGCCCGCGGCCTGGCCGGCAACGCCAGCTCGCTCGACGCGCTGGAGGTCGGGGCCAAGGCGCCGCGGCTGGCGCAGATCGGCTGGGAGATCGCGAAGGCGGCGTGAGCCTGCCCTTCGCGGCCCCGAGCTGCGCTCCGGGCACCTCAGGGCGACAGGTTAAGGGCTTGGCGTGGAATAACTTTCCCTGTCGCCCTGAGGTGCGCGCCGCGCAGCGGCGGGCCACGAAGGGCCGGGGTCAGCCGCCTTGCCGTTCGGCCAGCCGTTCCTTCAGCAGGTCCAGCCTGTCCCCGCCCCAGAACAGCTCGCCGTCGAGGACGTACATCGGCACGCCGAACACCCCCATCGCCTCGGCCTCGTCGATGACCGCGGTCATCTCGGTCCGCCCGGCGCCCTCGGCGTAGGCCTTGAACGCCTCGGCGTCGCCGCCGCATTCGGCGACCACCGCCGCCACCTCCTCGGGCACGTCGATGTCGAGCTCGTGCTTCCAGAACCGCTCGAACACCGTCCAGTGGTAGCGCTCGAAGAAGTCGTGCTTCTGGGCGAACAGCATGCCGGCGTTGGCGTGGTAGCCGTCGTAGATCCGCTTCGGGCCCTTCAGGGTCAGGCCCTGCTTGTTGGCGTAGCGCCGGGCGTCCATGTAGGAGTAGCGCACCCGCCGCCAGGCGTGCGGGCCGCGGTCGTCGACGGAGCCGAGATACTCGGCGATCCTGAGCGTGTAGGGCCGCCACTCCAGCGCGAGGTCGAACGCCTCGGCGAGCGCCAGGGTCGGGCGGACGGCGACGAAGGCGTAGGGGCTCTTGTAGTCCGAGTACACGCGGACGACGGTTCGGCTCACGACGGTTTCCTCTCGGGGGTGGTTGGGTTTGGGGGCTGCTTGTCACCCCTCCCTCGACGTCATTCCGGACCGGACCGCGGGAGCGGGACGGAGCCGGAACCCAGGCAGCGACGGGCGACGGCGGCGGCCGGTGGGTTCCGGCTCGGCCGCGCTGGTGCGCGCCCGTCCGGAATGACGGCGGGAGGGAGAGGGGCGTCATCCCCGGTCGTGCGAGGGCGCGGGTTGGGCCTCGCGGTCCCAGACCGGCCCGTCCAGGCCCTGGGTGCGCAGGACGTGCTTCTCGACCTTGGCGGTCGGGGTCTTGGGCAGGTCGTCTACCACCCGGACGTAGCGCGGGATCATGAAACCGGCGAGGCGGGGCTCCAGGTGCCTGATGATCGCCGCCGGGTCGACCGTCCGGCCCGCGACCGGGCTGAGCACCGCCAGCACCTCGTCCTCGCTGTGCTCGCTCGGCACCGCCACCACCGCCGCCTCGCGCACGTCCGGGTGGCTGAGGATCTCGACCTCGACCTCCCAGGACGAGATGTTCTCGCCGCGCCGGCGGATCGCGTCCTTCAGGCGGTCGACGAAGAACCAGTCGCCGTCGGCGTCGCGCCGGAACAGGTCGCCGGTGTGGAACCAGCCGTTGCGCCAGGCCGCGGCGGTCGCCTCCGGCCGGCCGTCATAGCCGTGGGTCATGGTCCAGGGTGCGTCGGTGCGGATCACCAACTCGCCGGGCGTGCCGTCCGGCACCGGCAGGTCGTCGGCGTCGACCAGGCGCAGTTCGACGCCCTGGCGCGGCCGGCCGCAGGTGCCCGGCTTGGCCGGGTTCGGCCCGGACATCAGCGGGGTGCTGATCTCGGTCATGTTGAACAGGGTGTAAACGTCGACCCCGAAGCGCGCGCGGAAGGCCGGCCCGGCGGCGCCCAGCGGCACGATCATGACGTGGCGCAGCGGATGCTCGCGGTCGTCCGGCCGGGCCTGCGCCTTCAGCAGGAAGGTCGCCATGGCGCCCAGCAGGAAGGCCGAGGTCACCTCCATCCGCCGGACCGCGGGCCAGAACCCGTCGGTGCGGAACCGCTCAACCACCGCCACCGAGGCGCCGACGCACAGCGCCATCGAGGCGATGAAGGCGCCGCCGATGTGGAAGACCGGCATGTGCAGCAGGTGCCGGTCGTCGGCCCGGGTGCAGGTCCAGGTATCCGGGTTCATGGCGGTGTAGCTGTGCATGTAGCTCGACAGCACGCCCTTCGACCGCCCGGTGGTGCCGGAGGTGAAGATGATCGACTGGGTGTCCCAGGGCTCGATCGGCCGCTCCGGCGGGCTGGGCGCGCGGCCGGGGCGCAGCAGGATGTCCTGGCCGACCAGCTCGATGCCGGCCGGCGAGACAGGCGGCGCGTCGGTGCCGGCGACCACGATCCGCCTCAGCGCCGCCGTTTCGCCCCCGAGCACGCGCGACAGCAGGGCGGCGTCGACCACCGCCACCGCGGCCCGGGATTCGGCGATCACATGCGCCAGCAGGGCGCCGCGGTAGGCGGTGTTGACCGGCACCATGATCGCGCCCAGCCAGTTCGCGGCGAACATCGCCCGCAGAACCATGGCGCCGTTCGGCAGCATGATCAGTACCCGGTCGCCCTGGCGGACGCCGAGGTCCTGCAGCCCGGCGGCGGCGCTGCGGACCTGGGCCAGGGTGTCGGCGAAGCTCCAGCGCGAACCGTCCTCGAACACCGCGTAGGTATCGTGCGGGCGGGTCCGGGCGTGGCGCTCGAGGGCGCGCGCCAGCACGCAGGTCTCTGCCGGCAGCACCTGGCCCGGGCCGGCGCTCATCTCAGGCCTCACCCGCTGCGGCCGGCGCCAGCATCGCGACGAGACTGTCCCGCAGGGTGCGGCGGAACCGGTCGACCGCCTCGGCCTCGTGGTCGAGCGCCAGCATGCGCTGGATGGTGACGGTCGACGCCGCGAAATGGGTGATCGCCCCGGTGGCGTGGAAGGCGGTCATCTCCGGGTCGACCGGGCCGACGGTGCCGCGCTCCTGGCCGGCGCGGATGGCGGCGGCATAGGCCTCGATCAGCGGCAGCAGGTACCAGCGCTTGGCCTTCCGCGCCCGGTCCGGGTTCTCCATCAGCTCGCGCAGCAGCAGGGTAGCGTAGTGGCGGTGATCCAGCGCCCAGTCCAGGAAGCGCTCGATCAGTCCGGCGACCGACGCCGGGTCGGAAGGCATCGGCGGGGTGGGCGGCAGATAGGGGAGGATGCTGTCGGCGATCCGGGCCAGGACAGCGCCGTACAGCTTCTCCTTCGAGCCGAAGTGATAGGCGAGGGTGGCGCCGGTGACGCCGGCGCGCGCGGCGATGTCGCGCAGTCCGGTGCCGGCGAACCCGCCGGCGGCGAACAGCCGCTCGGCGACGTCGAGGCAGTTCCTGCGGGTCTCCGGCGCGCCAAGCGGCCTGCCCGCTCTTCGGGCCGGTTCGATATCGAACATGACGGCGAAGCCTCTATTTAATCTAACAATCGATTAAATAGAGGCTTCGATCCTGTCAAGCGGAGCGGCGGGAGGGCCGGCGGCCGGCCCTCCCGTTCGTTCAGGCGGCGCGGACCCGGGTCAGGAACTCCGAGACTTCGCGGCGCAGCCGGGCTGCGGAGCCGGACAGTTCCTGGGCGCTGGAGAGCACCTGCGTGGCTGCCGAGCCGCCTTCGGCCGCCGCCTGGCTCACCTGCGCTATCGCTTGGGAGACCTCGCCGGTCCCGGCCGATGCCTGCTGAACGTTGCGCGCGATCTCCTGGGTCGCCGCACCCTGCTCCTCTACGGCCGAGGCGATGGCGGAGGCGATCTCCCGGCTTTCGCCGATCACCTCGGCGATGCTCCTGATCGCACTCACCGTCCGTTGCGTGACGTCCTGCACGTCGCCGATCTGGGCAGTGATGCTCTCGGTGGCCTGCGCCGTCTGGCTGGCCAGCGACTTGACCTCCGAGGCGACCACCGCGAAGCCCTTGCCGGCCTCGCCGGCGCGGGCTGCCTCGATGGTCGCGTTCAGGGCGAGGAGGTTGGTCTGGGCCGCGATGTCCTGGATCAGCTTGACCACCTCGCCGATCTTCTGGGTCGTCGCGACAAGACCCTCGACCGTGGCCTGGGTCTCCTCGGCATTGCCGACCGCGCGGCTGGAGATCGTGGTCGACTGGCCCACCTGCTGCCCGATCTCCCGCACCGAGGCCGCCAGTTCCTCGCAGGCGACGGCGACGGTCTCGACATTGGCGCTGGCCTGCGTCGCGCCCGCCGCGACATTGCCGGCCTGCGCGTTGGTCTCCTCGAGCGTGAGGTTCAGGGTCTTCGCCGCCGATTCCAGCTCTGTGGCGGCCGACGACACGACCTCGACGATCGAGCCCACGCTCTGCTCGAACTGGTCGGCGAGTGCCGCCATGGCGCGCTTCTGCTGCTCCTCGGCACGCTTCTCCTGCTCGAGCTTGTCGGCCTCCAGCTGCTTCATCTCGATTGTCCGCGCCTTGAACGTCTGGAAGGCGATGGCGACCTGGCCCACTTCGTCCTGGCTGCGGACCGCGAGTTCGACGCTGGTGTCCCCGTCTGCCAGCCTGCCGAGGGCGTGCACGACCTCGGTTAGCGGCCGCGAGATCTGCGTTCGAATGATCGCGAAGGCTAGTCCGAACCCGAGGACGGTGGCGGCGAGCGTCAGGATCGCCGTCGCCTTCAGCGCCGTCTGCTCGTGCTGGTAGATCGCGGCGGTCGCCGAAGCGGTCAGGCCGCGGATCTCGTCGCCGAGCGCCACCAGGCTGTTGTGCAGTTCGTCCTCGATGCGCGAGACTTCGTCGATCCGCGCGAGGGCCCGGCCGGCCTGGCCCTCGGCGATCGCTGCCGTAACTTCTTCGACACGCCGGGAGAATGCGGAATAGTCCCGGCTGATCCCGTTCAGGTCGGCCAGCATGCCCTCCAGTTTGGCCTGAGCCTGCGGTGAGGCGGCGCCGCTCAAGGACTGCTGAGTCAGCCGGATCGCGTCGCCGAGTTCGCCGACGATCTTTGCCCCGAGGGTTTCGATCTCGCGGGTCGCCGTACGCAGCGCCTCGCCGCCGGCCTGGCCGGTTGTGCCCAGCCTGATGGCGCGCTCGAGCAGGACGGCCTGCTCCAGCTGATGGGTCGAGACCTGCTCGAGAGCCGCGGCGAGCGGCAGGTCCCGCTCGACGACACCGGCCACCTCCTGACCGATGTTCGACAGTTGCCAGGCGGCCGTACCACCGACCGCTCCGGTCAGGGCAATGCACACCGCCACGACACCCAGAAGCTTCTGCGTCACCGAGAGGCCACGGCCGAGCGCAGGGCGGCCCGGCGTCTGACTGTAAGCAACCGTATCCATTGGCTGACGTCCTTTGATGTTCTGTCGAGCGCTACAGAACCCGTCGTCGGGCAACGGGGAAGGGCGGCGAGACCGCCTGTGTGGCCCGGGACGGGTAGGTTGGCGGGATACGGCAGCGCCGTTCCCGTAGTCGGGAAGTAAGTACGTGCCCCGATCTGATCCAGATCAGTACAAGAACCAAAATTTCATCAGTGATTGGTTACGGTTAATGAAACTTAAGTAGTTTTGTTCAAGTATTCTTAATATATCACACGCAAAGGTAGTTGTTATTCTTGAAAAATAATGATGACCGGTAGAATTTCGTTCGAGAGGCCCGGGCGGCGGGACCCGCAAGTGTCGTTTATGCCGGGCATGGTGGATCTTGCCATCGCGGATAGCCCCCCCCATTCTCCCGGCATGACCGGATGCTGCGGAAGCGACGTGAAGTTCGACGGCCTCTCGACCGGCTATCGCCGGGCGCTGTGGGCGGTGATTGCCATCAACGCGGCGATGTTCGCGGTCGAGATCGGCGCCGGCGCACTGTCCGGGTCGGTGGCCCTGGCCGCCGACTCCCTGGACTTCCTGGCCGACAGCCTGACCTACGGCCTCAGCCTGTGGGTGATCGGCCGGCCGCTGGTCTGGCGGTCGCGCGCCGCGCTGTTCAAGGGGCTGTCGCTGGCGGTCATGGGGGTCGGCGTGTTCGTCGCCACGATCTGGCAGACCTTCGTGCTGGGCGTGCCGGAGGCGTTCGTGATGTCGGGCGTCGGGGCCCTGGCACTGGCCGCCAACGTGGTCAGCGTGGTGATCCTGTTCCGCTGGCGCGACGGTGACGCCAACGTGCGCTCGGTGTGGCTGTGCTCGCGCAACGACGCGATCGGCAACGTCGCGGTGGTCGGGGCGGGCGTGGCGGTCTGGCTGACCGCGTCAGGCTGGCCGGACGTGATCGTGGCGGGTGCGATGGCGCTGCTGTTCCTGAGGTCCGCGGCCGCGATCCTGCGGCAGTCCCTCGAGGAACTGCGCCAGGATCGCACGGGCGTCGTGCCGCTGGCGGGTGAGTGAGCGGCTTCACCGGTCTTCCGGCAGGCTGCTAGGGTCGGTCTCCAGTTTCCGGAGGGACCGCCGTGACCGACGCCATCGAACGTTTCGCCGACCATGTCGTCTCGACCCGGTTCGAGGACATCCCGGCCGACGCACTGACCGCCGCCAAGACCTTCATCCTGGACAGCCTGGGCGTCGGCCTCGCCGGCACCCGGGCGCCCTGGGTGCGCGAATGGATCGCGGTGTCGCAGGCCCCCGCCGGCGACCGGGCGGCCCGGGTCTGGGGAACCGGCGAGGCGTTGCCGACACCGGCGGCGGCGGCCCTGATCGGCTACCTGATCCACAACTCCGAATACGACTGCATCCACGAGAAGGCGGTGCTGCATCCGATGGCGGTGCCGTTCGCAGCGCTGATGGCTGAGGCCGAGGCGCGCGGTGGGGTCGACGGGAAGAGCCTGCTGCGGGCCGTCGTGCTGGGGGTCGACGTGGCCTGCTACATCGGCTGTGCGGTGCGCAACGGCCTGCGGTTCTTCCGGCCGGCGGTCGGCGGCGGCTTCGGCGCGGTCGCAGCGGTCGGGGCGGCCTTCGGGCTGGACCGGGAACGATTGCTGAACGCCTTCGGCCTGTACTACGCGCAGGCCGGCGGCACCATGCAGGCACATACCGAGGGTTCGCCGCTGCTGGCCATGCAGGTCGGCTTCAACGCCCGCAACGCGGTCACCGCCGTGCGGATGGCCGAGGCAGGGATGCCCGGGCTGCGCGGCACCCTGGAGGGCCGCTTCGGCTACCTGAACCTGATGGAGGGCGACTACGACCCGGTCGCCCTGACCCGCGATCTCGGCCGGGTGTGGCGGATCGAGGAAGTCGCCCACAAGCCGTTCCCGAGCGGACGCGCCACCCACGGCATCATGGACGCCCTGCGCGAGCTGAGGGCGGAGCATGGCTTGTCGGGGGGCGACGTCGCGTCGGTCTCGGCGTCGGTACCGCCGCTGATCCACCACCTGATCGGGCGGCCGCCGCAGTCCGGCATGACCCAGAACTATGCCCGGCTCTGCGGCGCCTATGCGGCCGCGCGCCTGCTGCTCGCGGGTGATCTCGGGGTCGGCGACTATACCGAAGCGGCGCTGAACGATCCGGCGACCCTCGACCTCGCCGGTCGGATCGCGATCGCGCCCGACGACAACCCGGACCCCAATGCGCTGACGCCGGTCACGGTGACCGTGCGGCTGCGCTCGGGCGCCGAGCTCGCGCGCGGGATCGAGGTCGTCTACGGCAACCCGGCCAAGCCGCTGACCCGCGAGGCGCATCTGGCGAAGTTCCGCGGCAACCTCGGCTTCGCCGCCGGACCGGTGCCATCCGCCAACGCCGATCGGCTGATCGCCATGGTCGACGACCTGGAGGGCCTGGACGACGCCCGCCGCCTGGTGGATCTGGTGGTGGCGGCTTGAACCTGGCGCTGCTGCTGGTCGTCTCGATCTTCTGGAAGGCGCTGGCGACCGCGGCGGTGATCGTCGCCGCCGGCCGGCTGGCGCAGCGCGCCGGGCCGGTGCTGACCAGCGTGCTGATCACACTGCCGGTCAACGCCGGCCCCGGGTTCTTCTTCATCGCCCTGGACCAGGACGCCGCTTTCGTCAGCGGCGGCGCGCTGACCGCCTTCGCGATCACCGGTGCCGTCCTGCTGTTCTGCACCGCCTGGGTGCATGCCGCCCGGTTCGGCGGCTTCCTGCTGTCGCTCTCCGCGGCGATCACGGCCTGGGCGGTCTGGGCGTTCGCGACCGAGGCGCTGCCGGACACCGTGCCCTGGGCATTCGCCGCCGCTGGCGGCGGCGCGCTGCTGGCCTGGCTGCTGCGCCGCCGGGGCCTGGTGCGTCCGGCCGGCGGCAAGGCGGCGGCCGGCTGGGGCTTCGTCATCGTGCGCGGCGTCGTCGCCGGCCTGGTGGTGGTCAGCGTGGCGACCGCCAGCCCGTGGCTCGGTCCGGTCTGGTCCGGGTTTCTGCTCGGCTTCCCGACCACGCTGACCGCCTCGGGCTGGATGCTGTACGGCCACTACGGCCGCGACTTCACCGCCGCCACGCTGAATGCGGCGCAGCCGTCGATGGTGGTGTATGCCAGCTTCTGCCTGGCGCTGCACCTGCTGGCCGGGCCACTGCCGGCGGTGACGGCGGTGGTGGTGGCGTTCGCCGGGGCAGGGGTGTTTGCCGCGACGCTGGCCCTGCTCCTGGCCCGCCGGCGCCGCTGATACCGCGCAGTTCCGGCCGACGGCGGCCGGCGGTGCCGTCAGGTGGGTTTCATCGTTGTGTACTTCGGCATACAATATGACAGTCGTGAAATCGGTCCGGCAGTGACCGAGGCGGTAAACAGGGTAGGACGGGAGGCACATAATGCGAAAATCAGTTCTGGCATTGGCTGCGGCAGTTCTTGTCGGCGGCATGATTCCGTGGTCGGCGAACGCCGAACTCGACCAGCTGAACCTCAAGGTCGTCGGGACCTGGGGCAACCTCTCCAACTGGAAGGTCAACGAAGGACCGTTCTGGCAGCAGACCATGCCGGCGGTGTCCGGCGGCAAGATCACCGCCGACGCGGTGCCGCAGACCGAGGTCGGCATCAAGGGCTTCGAGGTCATGCGGATGCTGAAGATCGGCGTGTTCGACGTCGCCCACGGCGTCGTCGGCTACATCGCCGGTGAGGATCCGATCGCCGAGGGCATCGACCTGGCCGGCGTGATCCAGAACTGGGACGACGCGCGCGCATCGATGAACGCCTACCGGCCGATCATCGCCGCGCAGTTCGAGAAGACCTATGGCTCCAAGCTGCTGGCCCTCTATCCGTTCCCGAGCCAGGTGCTGTTCTGCAAGCCGCCGGTCAACAACGTCGCGGATCTGGCGGGCAAGAAGGTGCGTGTCTACGCGGCCTCGATGGGCGACCTGGTCGAGGGCCTCGGCGGCGTCTCGGTCACCATCGCCTTCGCCGAGGTGCTGCCGGCCCTCGAGAAGGGCGTGGCTGACTGCGGCATCACCGGCACCATGCCGGCCTATCAGGCGAAGTGGTGGCAGGTCGCGACCCATGCCTATCTGTTCAAGGTCGGCTACACCGCGACTTTCGCGGCGATGAACCTGAAGACCTGGAACAAGCTCAGCCCGGAGACCAAGGCGTTCGTCGAGAAGCAGATGCAGGAGTTCGAGGACACGTCCTGGAAGAACACCATGGCCGAGGACGCCATGGGCATTACCTGCAACACCGGCGTGGGCGGCGAGTGCACCGAGGGCAAGCCCGGCAGCATGAAGAAGGTCGAGCCGTCGGCGGCGGACGACGCGGTGCGCAAGAAGGTGCTGGAGGACGTCGTCCTCAAGCGCTGGGCCGAGCGCTGCGGCGCCGAGTGCGTGAAGCAGTGGAACGAGACCATCGGGAAGATCGCCGGCGTCAAGGCGCCGGTCCCGCAGTAAGCCGATCTTCACCAGCGCGGTCGGCCGGCGACTTCCGGTGTCGCCGGCCGATCGTCTGTTCCGATGGGGCTGACTGACATGCTCGAGAAGTTTCTCGCCTGGGATTTCGTGGCGGCGCGGGTCCTGGTGTGGATCGGCGGTGCCGGCCTGATCTTCGCCGCCTTCATGGTGACCGTCGACATCATCATCCGCGACCTGTTCGACATGACGCTCGGGGGCGCGGACGAGGTCTCGGGGTACATCTTCGCGGTGTCGACCGCCTTCGCGTTTCCCTATGCCCTGCTGCATCGGACCAACGTCAGGATCGACGCCCTCTACATCCTGTTCCCGGCCCGGATACGCGCGCTGCTGGACGTCGTCTCGCTGGTCGCGCTGGCGATCTTCGTCTATCCGCTGACCTGGTGGGCCTATCTGATGCTGAGCGACTCGATCGCCATCGGTACCCGCTCGATCACGCCGATGCGCACGCCGGTGGCGATCCCCCAGAGCTTCTGGGTCGCCGGCCTCGTTCTGCTCTCGATTACCATTCTGCTGGTGTTCCTGGTGGCGGCGCGGCGTCTCGCCCGCGGCGACCTGGACGGCGTGCATCGGGTTGCCGGCGCGCTGACCCTCGACGACAGCGACGAGGATGACGGACCCACCGCCGGCCAGGCCGGCTGAGAGCGTGTGGATGTCCCGGCACACATTCTCACGCTCTGACGGAGATCGGCGATCATGATGCTGGGAACCACCCTGCTGATTCTGCTGGCGATGATCGCCCTGAGCATTCCGATCGCCGCGGTGCTCGGAACCCTCGGCCTGGCGCTCGACCAGCTGTTCTCGGGCGGCTACCTGTGGCGCGGGCTCGCCGAGAACGCCTGGCAGACCTCGATCGACTACCTGCTGTTCGCGATCCCGATGTTCGTGCTGCTCGGGGAGATCCTGCTGCGGGCCGGCATCGCGCAACGCATGTACACCGCCCTGGCGCAGTGGCTGTCATGGCTTCCCGGTGGCCTGATGCACTCGAATGTCGGCGCTTGCGCCCTGTTCGCCGCGACCTCCGGGTCGAGCGTGGCGACCGCGGCGACGATCGGGACCGTGGCCCTGCCGGAGGTCGACAAGCGCGGCTACAACGAGCGGCTGTTCTTGGGCACGCTGGCGGCCGGCGGCACGCTCGGCATCCTGATCCCGCCGTCGATCAACCTGATCGTCTACGGGATGCTGACCGACACCTCGGTGCCCGAGCTCTATCTCGCCGGCTTCATTCCCGGCTTCATGCTGGCGGCGCTGTTCATGGTCATGGTGGTGGTCTTCTGCCTGATCCGGCCGAGCCTGGACGGCAGCCATGTCCGGACCAGCTGGGCCGACCGGTTCCGCGTGCTACCGGACCTGCTGCCCCCGCTGGCGATCTTCCTGGTGGTGGTCGGCTCGATCTACGCCGGTATCGCCACGCCGACGGAGGCCGCCTCGCTGGGGGTGATCGCCGCCCTCGTGCTCGCCGCCCGGAACCGCAGCCTCACCCTGGACATGCTGCGGCAGGCGATCGAGGGGACCATGCGCACCACCGCGATGGTCATGCTGATCATCGTGGCGGCGATCTTCCTGAACTTCGTGCTCGGGATGATCGGACTGACCCAGGCACTCGCCCAGTTCATCACCTCGCTCGGGCTCGACCCGTTCGAGACCCTGCTGATCATCATCGCCTTCTACCTGATCCTCGGCTGTTTCATGGAGACGCTCTCCATGCTGATCACAACGGCCCCGATCATCACCCCGATCGTGGTCGCTCTCGGCTACGATCCGGTGTGGTTCGGGATCCTGCTGATGGTGATGCTGGAGACCGCGCTGATCACCCCGCCGATCGGCGTCAATCTCTACGTGGTGCAGGGGGTGCGCGGACGCGGGTCGATGAACGACGTGATGATCGGCATCATTCCGTTCGTGCTGAGCATGTTCGTGATGATCGGCCTGCTCGTCGCGTTCCCGGCCATTGCCCTGTGGTTGCCGCGCCTGTTCTACTGAACGCCCATCGATCAGCGCCTGGAGGGCCGCACCATGCCGCACGTCACCACCGACGACGGTGTGAAGCTGTATTTCGAGGAGGTCGGCGAGGGTACGCCGATCGTCTTCGTCCATGAATATGCCGGCGACTGGCGGGCCTGGGAGCCGCAGATGCGGCATTTCGGGCGGCGCTATCGCTGCATCAGCTACTGCGCCCGCGGCTATCCGCCCTCGGACGTGCCGGAGAGCCACGAGTCCTACAGCCAGGACCGCGCCCGCGACGACATCCGCTCGGTGCTGGACGGCCTCGGGATCGACGCCGCCCATGTTGTCGGCCTGTCGATGGGCGGGTTCGCCACCCTGCATTTCGGCTTCCGCTACCCCGACCGGGCGCTGTCGCTGACCGTCGCCGGCTGCGGCTACGGTGCCGAGGCCGACAAGCGCGAGCAGTTCCGCCTGGAGACCGAGGCGACGGCCGCCCGGATCGCCGCGGAGGGCATGGATGTGGTCGGCAAGTCCTATGCGATCGGCCCGACCCGGGTGCAGTTCCAGGCCAAGGACCCGCGCGGCTGGAAGGAGTTCGAGACCCAGCTCCGCGAGCATTCGACCCTGGGTTCGGCCAACACCATGCGGGGCGTGCAGGCGCGCCGGCCGTCGCTTTACGACCTGGTCGAGGAGATGCGGGCGCTGACGGTGCCGACCCTGATCGTCAACGGCGACGAGGACGAGCCCTGCCTCGATCCCGGCAACTTCATGAAGCGCAACATCCCGTCGGCAGCGCTGTCGGTGCTGCCGAAGACCGGCCACACCATGAACCTCGAGGAACCGGCACTGTTCAACGCCGTGGTCGAGGACTTCCTGCACACCGTCGAGAGCGGGCGCTGGACCCTGCGGGATCCGCGCTCGTTGTCCGGCGGTATCGTCACCCCGGCCGAGGAGAAATAGCCATGTCCGGAGCGGAGCGCGGCCGGCTGGCCGACAAGGCGGCGATCGTGACCGGGGCCGCGCGCGGCATCGGCAAGGCGATCGTCGAGGCGTTCGCGGCCGAGGGCGGGGCGGTGTGGTGCGCCGACCTGCACGGCGCCGAGGCGGAGGCGGTGGCCGCGGCCATCCGGGCCGCCGGCGGCAAGGCCGAGGGCGGCTACTGCGACGTGCGCTCGACCGACTCCGTGCTCGACGCGGTGGACGCCGCGGTCGAGGCGTTCGGTGGCCTGAACGTGCTGGTGGCCAACGCCGCGACCCTGACCCCGGCCGCCACCGTCGAGGACCTGGACGACGCCGACTGGGCGCAGGCGCTGGCGGTCAACCTGACCGGCGCCTTCCACCTGTGCAAGCACGGCATCCCGCATCTCAAGCGGGCCGGCGGCGGCTCGGTGATCCTGACCGCCTCGCAGATGGCCCGGGTCGGCAATCCCGGCAGTGCGGCCTACTGCACCACCAAGGGCGGGCTGGTGCAGCTGGCCAAGGTGATGGCGCTCGACCACGCCGCCGACGGGATCCGGGTGAACACCCTGTCGCCGGGCGGCACCGCCACCGACCGGCTGTTCTCGCGCCATGGCAGTCCGGAGCGGGCGGAGGAGGAGTGGGGCAAGCCGATGCACCCGCTCGGCCGGCTCGGCCGCCCGGAAGAGATGGCCAAGGGCGCGGTCTACCTGGCGTCCGACGAGAGCAGCTTCATGACCGGCGCGGACCTTCTGCTCGACGGAGGGTACAGCGCCCGCTGAAGACCGAACGGCACGCTTTGCGTCGCCGGATGTTCCTTGTATGTTCTCGTCGCAACCGTGACGGAGCCTCGCCGTGAAACTGTACTCGGGACCGCTCAGCCTGTTCGCCCGCAAGGTCGAGATCGCCCTCGCCGAGAAGGGCCTCGCCTGCGAGCGCGAGATGGTGGCGTTCTCGCAGACCGAGGGATATTCGCCGAAGCATCCGGCGGTGCTGGCCGCCAACCCAAAGGGCCAGGTGCCGGTGCTGGTCGACGGCGACCTGACGCTGTTCGATTCCACGGTGATCCTCGAGTACCTGGACGATGCCTACCCGGAGCCGCGACTTCTGCCGCGCGAACCGAAGGCGCGGGCCCGATGCCGGATGCTGGAGCTGATGGCCGACGAGGTCCTGCTGCGCCCGCTTCAGCGCCTGATGTACCGCACCGAGCCGGAGAACCCGGACCCGGTGCGGCGGCGCCAGCTGGCCGATGACGCGGCCAAGGCCGAGGGCGAGCTCGCGGCCCTGTACGGGCTGGTGGCGGCCAGGCTGGAGGGCCCGTATCTGTGCGGCGGCTACTCGATCGCCGATATCGCCATGTATATGAGCGTCATGTATGCGCAGCGCCTCGGCGGCCCCGGCACGGATGCGGTCCCCGACCTGGAGGCGTGGTACGACCGGGTGGCGGCGCGACCGGCGGTGGCGGCGGTGACGGCCGAGGTGGCGGCGGCCGACCGCCTGCTGTCGCGGCCGGTGACGCAGGAGGAACGGACATGAGCGAGCAACTGCCGATCCTGGAGCAGCGGCGGATCGAGGCCCGGGTCATCAAGCCGATCTACGACGAGATGGTCGCGCGCCTCGGGGTCGAGGCCGCCCAGGCGATCCTGGGGGCCGCCATCGAGAAGGCGGCGATCGCCCAGGGCCGGAGCTTCGCCGAGGCATCGGGCGGACAGTTGGGCATCGACGGCTTCGCCGCCATCCAGAAGCACTGGACGGCGAACGGTGCGCTGGAGATCGAGGAGGTGGGTCGGGCGCATGACCGCCTCGACTTCAACGTCACCCGCTGCCGCTACTCCGAGATGTACCGCGAGATGGGGCTCGGCGACATCGGCCACCTGCTGTCCTGCGGCCGCGACGGCACCTTCTGCCAGGGCTTCGACCCGCGGATCACCCTGGAGCGCACCCAGACCATCATGGGTGGCGCCCCGCATTGCGATTTCCGCTACAGCTTCGACCCGGAAGCCGGTGGCGCGAGCACGTAGGCGACAGGGCGGCTTGACAACCGAACGCCCGATACCCACGTCATCCCTCATGAAGCGCCGCGCTAAAATGCCCGTGATCAGAACGAGTTGTCTGCTCGCGGAAACCTGACCCTCGACCCGGACAGATGCGCCTCCGGGATCGGGGGAGCGTTTCGGCCGCGAGCCGCCGGGGACAACAGGGCGCATGGCCGCCAAGCGGCTTTCCATCACGACCCAGATCAACCGTAAGACAATCCGGTCGAGTGTCGTCGCGACGAAGTCCGTCGCCGCGCTCCCGGTAGCATCATGAGGAGTCTCCCGTGCAATCCACAGGCAATCCCGACGGTATGCCCGAGATCGTGGTCTCGGCCTCGGCCTATGACAGGCTCAGCGACATGGCGGACGCCGCAGCTGCGCGGTCCCCGCATGTCGCCCGCCAGCTACTTCGCGAGTTGGACCGTGCGACCATCGTCTCCGACGATGCCGTCCCGGCCGGCACCGTGCAGATCGGCTCGACCGTGCACTATCAGCTCGACGGTACCGAGCCCCGCGAAGTCAGGCTTACCCTGCCGATTGATGCCGACATCGCGAAGGGCACGGTATCCATCCTGACCCCGGTCGGCGCGGCGCTGCTCGGACTCTCGGAAGGCCAGGCGATCGAGTTCGCTTCGCCGCAGGGCGGCCGGCATTCGCTGCGGGTCCTGGCCGTGCGACCGCCGGCGTAGGGTAGCCGATCCGGGCGTTTCAGAAGCAGGCCGATGCCGTGGCGCGTGCCAGGGCATCGGCCATTCGGTCGGCCGTCGCCGGATCGGACAGCCGGTGCTCCTCGACCGGGTTCTTGATCACCCCCACCTCGACCAGCACGGCCGGCGCCGTCGCGGTGCGCAGGATCTTCAGGAAGTCGCCGGCGTAGATTCCGCGCGCCGGGTCGAGCAGGCGGCGGTTCTCGCCGGGGATCGGCTCGGCGTGATGCAGGCTGGGCCGTTCGCCCGCCACGGCCAGCGCGTCGGCGACCGCCTGCGCGGCGGCCAGGCTGCCGGCGGCGACCGGAGTGTCGGCGGGCACGAACAGCGAGAAGCCGGCAGCCGCGTCGGTCTGGGTCAACTCCATCCCGTCCACGGTCCGGCGGGTCAGGTAGCGCTCCTGGACCGAGTCGTGGTGGATCGACAGGATCAGGGACGGACGCTGCGCCGCGATGGCGGCGACCCGGCGGTCGAGCTTCTGGTCGGGGTCGCCGATCGAGACCGTCCGAACCGTGCCGTCCGCCGGTAGCCGTCGTCGCAGGGCCGTGGTCAGCCGTTCCGCGAAACTACGGTTGAAGGTCAACTCCGGCACACCGGCGGCGCTCACGGTGCCGGGGGCGTCCGGGGTGTGGCCGATGTCGACGACGATCCGCGGCGGCGCGCAGGTCCCGGGCGGCGCGGCGCAGGCCGAGAGCGCCAGCGCACCCGCCAGCGCCAGCGGTCGAAGCCCCCCGGTCACGCCACCCGCTCGCCGGCGACCCAGACGCCGCGCACCACCGGCCGGCCGTCGACCAGCCGCGCCCGGACCAGGTCGGCGCGCAGGCCCGGTGCCAGCCGCCCGCGGTCGGCGAGACCGGCGGCATCGGCCGGAGCCGCGGTAACGGTCCGCACGGCGCGCGAAAGGTCCCAGCCCGCGACCGAGTCGGCCAGGGTGAAGGCGGCGTGCAGCATGCTGGCCGGCACGTAGTCCGAGGACACGATGTCGAGCAGGCCGTCGGCCGCGAGATCGCGGGCCGTGACGTTGCCGTAGGAGGACCGGCCGCGCACCAGGTTCGGGCCGCCCATCATCACCGCCAGGCCATGCCGGCGACAGGCGGCGGCGGCTTCGACGGTGGTCGGGAACTCGGCGATCGTGCAGCCGATCTCGGCCGATTCCGCCACGTGCTCGCCGGTCTGGTCGTCATGGCTGGCGAGTCCGAGGCGGCGGTCGCGCGCCCAGGCCGCCACCGCCCGGCGCTGGCGCGGACCGAGCTCGCGCGAGGCCACGGTCAGCCGCTCGAAGTCGGCCCGTATCTCCTCCTCGGTCAGGCCGTCGTTCTCGCGCCGCAACCGGTACCAGATGTCGAGGTCGGCGGTCTGGCGCTGCCCCGGGGCGTGATCCATGACCGACACCAGCCCGACCAGCGGGTCGTCGTCGAAGGTCGCGAGCTGGTCCAGCACCTTCGGGCCGATCACCTCGCAGCGCAGATGGACGCGGTGGTCGGCGCGCAGCATGCCGGCGGCCTTGGCGCCGGCGATGCCGCCGATCAGCGGTCGCAGGTGGCTGGCCCTGAGCTCGCCCTTCTCGGTCAGGCCGAGGCACAGCGCGTCGAAGATCGTGGTGATGCCGGACACCGCGACCTCGCCGTCGTGGTTCACCGCTGCCGCTACCGGATCCCAGTAGACCTGCGGGCGCGGCTGGTAGTGGTTCTCGACGTTGTCGCTGTGCAGGTCGACCAGGCCGGGCATCAGGTAGTCGCCCTGCAGGTCGAGCGCACCGGCCGGGGCGGCCGGGCCGTCGTCGACGGCGGCGATCCGGCCGTCGGCGACCGCGAGGGTCCCGTCGATTACGCGGTCGGGCAGGACGAGGCGGGCGTTGCGGAAGACTGTGGTCATGGGGCGGAGCCGTCGGGTCGCGGAAGGAGGAACAGATTGCCACGTCTGTACGGAGAACACGTGACGGTCGTGTGACCGCGGTGCGCGCTCTTCAGATCCGGACCGTGACCCGGCAGCCTTCGCCGTTGCGGCTCTCGATGTCCAGGCGACCGCCATGCGCCTCGATCAGCCCGCGCGCAACCGCCAGGCCGAGGCCCGAGCCGCCGCCCGGCCGGGCCTTCAGGGGATCGCCGCGCTGGAACGGATCGCCGGAGGCGGCGATCTGCTCCGGGGTCATGCCGGGGCCGGTGTCGGCGACCATGACCAGGGTGCTGCCGTCGTGCTGCGTCGCCGAGATCCGGACGCTGCCGCCCGGTCGGTTGAAGCGAATCGCGTTGTCGACCAGGTTGCTCAGCGCCTGCAGGATCGCCCGCTGGTCGGCCTCGACGATGATCTGCGGGCATTCGAGCTGCAGGCGCACGCCGCGTTCGCCGGCCATCGGCTGGACGGCCGCCACGATCGCCTCGAGCACCTCGCAGATGTCGACGGGCCCGACATGCAGGTCCAGCTGGCCGGTCGTCAGCCTGGACAGGTCGAGGATGTCCGACACCAGGCCCAGCATCGCCCGGCTGGAAGACCGGATATTCTGGACGTAGTCGATCTGCCGCGCGTTGAGGGCGCCGAGATATCCCTCCGCGAGCATGTCCGCGAAGCCGCTGATGCCGTTCAGGGGCGTCCGCAATTCGTGGCTCATGTTGGCGAGGAAGTCGGTCTTGATCCGGTTCGCCTGTTCGGCCCGCTCGAACATCTCGAGCAGCTGCGCCTGGGACCGCTTGAGGGCCGAGATGTCGGACGAGACCGAGATCGTGCCGAACGCCTTGCCGTTCTCGTCGAGCAGGGCGGCCTTGCGGACCAGCAGCGTCACTTCCGCGCCGGACGAGCTGGCGTAGGTCGCTTCGTACTCCCGCGGCCCGGTCTCCGGCGCCCCAAGGAGCTGCCGGTCGATCTCCTCGCCCATCCGCGATTCCGCTCCGGGCGTCATTTCGGCGGACCGCAGGCCCACGATGTTCCCGATACCCGGCGACAACTGCTGCATCAGTCGGACGGCGTAGGGGTTGGCATTCACGATCCGCAGATCGGCGTTCTTCTGCAGGATCGATACTGGCGCCACGTTGAGAATCGCCTCCGAAACCGCCTTGGCCGCGCGGGTCTCTGTCAGCAGGGCGCCGAGCCGCTGCCATGCGTCATCGATGGCGACCAGCAGCAGGGCGATGCCGGTCAGGAAGTTGAGGAAGATCGACGCCGGCGCGATGTACGCCGGGACGTCGAGAAGGCCGGTCTGCCGTACGGACCACGCGAACAGCAGGCCGTTCCCGGCCCGCAGCAGAAGGATGGCGCCGGCCACCACATAGGCCGGGGAGCGTCGGCGAACCAACAGCAGGACCCCGGCGGCGATGGAGATGGCGCCGAAACCGGGAAGCACCAGGAAGACCAGTATCCTCGGATCGAGCCCGCCGGCGATGACCGCGATGCCGGCCAGCGCGACCGTCAGCAGGAGGCCCCTTCGGAAGCCGACGGTCTCGGTCTCGATGTCGAGGACGCCGAACAGCAGCGCGAGGCCAAAGACGAGCAGTCCGAAGATCGCGGACGACCAGAGCGGGTCGAGGCCGGGGGCGACGGCGGTGGGCTCGGCGTGGGCGACGATTCCGAAGGTGAGGGCGAGGGCGAGATGGCCCACCGCCCAGGTCAGCAGGTATCGCCCGCCAAGGCCCCGGCGGTAGGCGAAGACGCAGAGTGCCGCGACGACCAACGGGGCGCCGGTCGCGGCAATCTGCGCAACGTCGAGCGCACCGGCCATGCGGCTTCTGCCTCTGTTGTCGAGCGATCCCTCCGGAATTTCATGTAGCTCGGGGTCGGTTAACGGATGCTGAATGCCGTGGCCTCGCGCCAAGCTCGGATCGTGACGAGTGCGCTTGCATCCGTGGCCGTGAGTCCGTATAACGCGCGCTCCGTCGCGGCCGTGGCTGCGGCGACGCGTTTCTTGTGGAGTGCGAACGATGGCCGTTCCGAAGCGAAAGACCTCCCCGTCCAAGCGGAATATGCGCCGGGCGCACGATCGGCTCCAGTCCGACGCCTATGTCGAGAGCCCGGAGACCGGCGAGCTGCACCGACCGCACCACGTTGACCTGAAGACCGGCATGTACCGCGGTCGCCAGGTTCTGAAGGTCAAGGAGAAGTTCTGAGCGTCGTCCGCGACGCCCGGAAGGTTCGGCAAGCCCCCGCGCCCTCGGCGCGGGGGTTTTGCGTTTCAGCCTCTCAGTCGCCGCGACCGGTCCGCGGTGACTCCTGGAGATAGCGCAGCAGGGTCTCGCCGGCCTCGGCGATGTGCCGGCCCAGCAGGTCGACAGCCGTGGCCTCGTCGCGCCGCCGGCAGGCCGCCAGCAGCGCCCGGTGCTCGCGGTGCGAGCGGTCCCGGTAGTCGAGCGCGCCGGCGGTGAAGGTCAGGTACCGGTCCGCGACGTCGATCAGGCCGGCGATGTGCGCCAGCAGCCGGGGCCGGCCGCAGGGCGCGTACAGCGTCGTGTGGAACAGCCGGTTCAGCGCACCGAACCCGGCCATGCCCGCCGCCTCCGCGCGGTCCTGAATTCGCTCGGCCCGGTCGATCTGGGCGTTCGACAGCTCGGGGATGGTGCGGCGCAGGGCCAGGGTCTCGGCCGCCACCCGCATCTCGTAGACCTCCTTCAACTCGGCCGGATCCAGCGGGGCGACGGCGGCGCCCTTATGCGGCACCAGCACCACCAATCCCTCGCTCTCCAGTACACGCAGCGCCTCGCGGATCGGCATCCGACTGGTCGCGAACCGGTCGGCCAGCAGTTCCTGGCGCAACGGCTCGCCGGGGCGCAGTTCGCCGGAAATGATCTGTGCCCGCAGCTCCGCCGTCAGCGCCGCCACCTGGTCGCCGCTGCGGCGTGGGGTGGCGGAAGCGCGGTCCGCCGGTCCCTGGACTGTCATGTGCGTTCCCGTCGATCGAATCGTTGCCCGGAAGGGTAGGGTGTTGTATCCGAGTTCTCAAGATTGGATCCAATATGGAAAAACCGATGACAATTTCTCGGCTCGCTGAGATCCCCGGCATCGGCGTCGACCGGATGGGCAACGCTGCGGACGCCGCCGGCGACGGCCGGATGCTGCGCCTGGAGAACCTGGACACCGACATTCCGCCGCCGCGCGAGGCGATCGCCGCGACCCTGGCCGCAGTCACCCGCGACGACGCCAACAGCTACCTGCCGTTCCTGGGGATCGCGCCGCTGCGGCGGGCGGCCGCCGCCCGGCTGACGGCCACCACCGGGGTGAGCTACGACTGGGAGAGCCAGTGCGTGGTCTCGGCCGGCGGCCTGTCGGGGATTCTCAACGTGCTGCTGGCGATCCTGGAGCCGGGCGACGAGGTGGTGATCACCGACCCCGCCTATGCCGGGCTGCTGAACCGCATCCGGCTGGCCGGCGGGGTGCCGAAACTGGTGCCGCTGCGGGTCGTGGACGGCGGCTGGCGGCTCGACCTGGATCGCCTGCGCGAGGCCGAATCGGACCGCACCCGGGCGGTGCTGACCATGAGCCCGTCGATGCCGAGCGGCGTGGTGCACACCGCCGATGAGTGGCGGGCGATTGCCGACTTGGTCGATCGCACCGGCGCCTGGGTCGTGCACGACGCCGCCATGGAGCGGATTCTGTACACCGACCGCCCGGTGCTGCACCCGGCGAGCCTCGACGGTCTGGCCGAGCGCACGGTCACTGTCGGCAGCGTGTCGAAGGAGTACCGGATGATCGGCTGGCGGGTCGGCTGGATCGTCGGGCCGAAGGCCGTGATGAACGACGTCGGCCTGGTCAGCCTCAGCAACGTGGTCTGCCAGGTCGGCATCGCCATGCCCGGGGCGGCGGCGGCCCTGACGGCGGCCGACGACGGTGTCGCGGCGGCGACCGCCGAGTGGCGACGCCGGCGCGACGTGATCCTGGCCGAAATGGCCGACCTGCCGGTAGTCCGGCCCGACGGCGGATGGTCGCTGCTGATCGACACGGCCGCTCTCGGCATGGCGCCCGCAGACGCCTCGGCCCGACTGTTCGAGAAGGGCCGGATCGCCGCCACACCGATGACCGGCTGGGGCGCCGACGGCCATGCCGGCCGCTATCTGCGCTTCGTGTTCGCCAACGAGCCGGTCGACCGCCTGACGGGTATCCGCGAGCGGGTGCGCGCCGCCTGGGGCCTGTGATGGCCGCCGTGCCCGCCTGGCGGGCGGAGCGGCCGTGGCTCGCCGGGGCGACGATCTGCGACGGGCTGCTGCCCTGGACCCGGCCTTTCCTGCCGCCGGACGCCGACCTCGGGGCGTATCTCGGCCGGCAGGGGCGGTCCGGCTACGACCACGTGTCGCTGACGGTGGCGGCGGCCGGGGAGGATGCCCGCGAGGCGCTGTTAACCCTCGGCTGGCTGCGCGCCCAGCTGCAGGCGGCGGGCATCCCGGTCGCGCATGACCGCGACGGGATCGGGGCGGCACGGGCGGACGGCCGATTGTCGGTCTCGTTCCACTTCCAGACCGCGACGCCTTTTCTGGGCGACCTGGATCTGGTCGACGCGTTCTTCGCGGCCGGCATCCGGCGCGCCATCCTCGCCTACAACGCTGCCAACGCCTTCGCCGACGGCTGCCACGAACCGCGCAACGCCGGGCTGTCCGCCGCCGGTCGCCGGCTGGTCGAACGCATGGACGCGGTCGGCATGCGGGTCGACATCAGCCACTGCGGCGAGCGCACGAGCATGGACGTGCTGGCGATGGACCTGCGGCGGCCGCCGCTGTTCTCGCACTCCAACGCCCGCGCGCTGTTCGAGCACGAGCGCAACATCACCGACGGGCAGATCCGCGCGGCCGCCGACCGCGACGGTTATGTGGGCATCAACGGCGTCGGGTTCTTCCTCGGTGCCGAGGGCGACCGGATCCCGACCGAGATGGCCCGCCACATCGCGCATGTCGCCGGGATCGCGGGGGCCGGGCGGGTCGGGCTCGGGGTCGACTTCATGTATCTCGAGGGCAGCGACTTCGGCTTCTTCCACCGCAGCCGAGCGACCTGGCCCCGGGGCTATCCGCCGCCGCCCTGGAGCTTCCTGCAGCCCGAACAGCTCGGAGACCTGGTCTCGGCACTGGAAGCGGTCGGCTTCGTCGAGGCCGAGATCGTCGGCATCCTCGGAGGGAACTACCTGGCACGGGTCGCCGGCTGATAGCATCGCGCCGACCGCTGGAGGAGGCGATGCAGGCGCAGGACGACGGGACGATCCGGGTCGAGGACCACGGGGACGGCGTGTGGCGGATCGAGGAGCTGTACGCCCGCCCGTACTGCCGCGGAGCCATCTGGGTGGTCGACGGCGGCGACCGCCGGCTGGTGCTGGACGCCGGCTGGGGGCTCGTGCCGCTGCGGGAGCATGTCCCAGCGCTGTTCGACCGGCCGATCGTCGCGGTCGCCAGCCACACCCATTTCGACCATGTCGGCGGCCTGCACCAGTTCGCCGACCGTCTGGTGCATCCGCTGGAGGCGGCGATCCTGGCCGACCCGACGCCGGACGCCGTGCAGAGCTGGCCGTTCCTGCGCGACTACGACGCCCTGGCCTTCGACCCGGTGCCCGGCGGGTTCGACGCCGAGGGCTGGCGGCTGCCGCCGATGCCGGCCCGGGCGGTGGGTGAGGGCGGCCGCATCGAGCTCGGCGGCCGGTCGCTGACGGTGCTGCATACCCCCGGCCACTCGCCCGGCCATCTCTGCCTGTTCGAGGAGGCGACCGGCTTCCTGTTCGCCGCCGACGCGATCTACGAGGGCGAGCTGTTCGACGATGTGCCGGGGGCGTCGGTCCCGGACCTGCTGGCCACCCATGCCCGGCTCGCCGAACTGCCGGCGACCCGGGTGTTCCCGAGCCATTTCGGGGTGTTCGACCGGCCGCGGCTGGTGGAGCTGATCGCGGCCTACAGACGCGGGAAGCGGGCGTGAGCCGCCGGCTGCTGGTCCTGGCCGAGCGCGAGGCCGGCTGCGCCGCGCGTCTGGTCGCCGCCGGCTTCCAGGCGGATGTGGCGGGCGAGATCGCCGCCTATCTCAGCCAGGCGACCGACCTGGCCGCCTTCGAGGCGCCGGTCCGCGAGGCGATGGCGGCGGCCGGGTTCGAGGTCCGGTTCGGCGACCCGACCGGGCCGGAGGCCTGGCTGGACTGGCTGCGCGAGCGTCCGGCCGAGACGGTCGTCTGGGGTGTCACCGACGGCATCCGCTACTACCGCGGCAGCCATGCCTCGGCGCTCGCCCGGCTGCTTGGGGCGCGCCTGTTCGGGGCGTCGGCGGCGGTCCAGCACCTGGCCCAGGACAAGTTCAAATGCGGGGCCGCGGCGGCCGCGCTTGGGGTGCCGGTGCCGGTGACCGGCCTGCTGCGCGACGGCAGCTGGCTCGGCGACCCGCCGCCCGGCGACGGGCCATGGTTCGTGAAGCCCAATACCCTCGGGGCCAAGCTCGGCATCTGGGCCGACTCGCGGGTCGAGGACCTGGACCGGGCCGCCGACTTGTCGCGGCGTATCTATGCCCGCTATCGCGACGACGCGGTGGTCCAGCCCTATGTTCCCGGCTTCGACGTCCGGGTCTCCTATATCGCGGTGGAGCCGGACCCGGCCCTGCGGCGGCTGGGGATATACCGGCTGGAGACCGGCGGCGGCGAGGTCGGCGGCGCGTTCCTGACCATGGCCGACAACCGCACCCTGTCCGGGACCGCCGACACCGAGGGCGCTGCATCGGCGTCCCGGGCCGGGTCGGCGGCCTTCGTGCCGCGCATGGTCGACCTGACGGCGGAAGACCCGGCGCTGGCCGACCGCATCGCCGGGATGGCGCGGCGGCTCGCTAAGGGGATCGGGCTGCGCGACGTGTTCTCGCTCGATATCCGGGTCGCGACCGCCGGCGACCCGCTGCTCCTGGAGTTCGAGGTCTGCCCGGCGGTCACGATCTACGACTTCCGGCGCTACCTGGCCGACTGCTGGGGCTGCGACCTGCCGGAGGCCCTGGTGCGGGCGGTCGGGACGGCCTTCGCGCGGGCGCCGGACCTCTGAGCCGCCGCGACGCTGCGGAGATCCGGGTGTTCGCGCTAAGCTGCTGGAAAGCGGCGGCGAAGTCCGCCGGAACCGAGGAGACGACCCATGTCTACCCATGCGCCGAAGCTGCGCGCCCTGCTGACCCGGCCGGGCCTGACGGTGGTGCCCAGCTGCTTCGATGCCATGTCCGCCCGGCTGATCGAGCGCGCCGGCTTCGAGGTCGCGTTCATGAGCGGCTATGCGGTGTCGGCGACCCAGCTGGCCCTGCCGGATGCCGGGCTGATCTCGTTCGAGGAGATGGTCGCCCAGGGCCGCCGGATCTGCCAGGCCGTCCATATCCCGGTAATCGGCGACGGCGATACCGGCTTCGGCAACCCGGTGAACGTGAAGCGCACGGTCCACGGCTATAACCGGGCCGGCTTCGCCTGCACGATGATCGAGGATCAGGTCTATCCCAAGCGCTGCGGATACGCGCACGGACTCGCCGTGGTCTCGCGGGAGGAGTCGCTGACGCGGCTGCGGGCGGCGCTCGACGCGCGCGCGGAGATCCAGGCGACCGGCGGCGACATCCTGGTGATCGGCCGGACCGACAGCCGCGGGCCCGAGGGCTTCGAGGAGGCGCTGTGGCGGGCCGAGGCATTCGCGGATCTCGGCGCCGACATCGTGTATTTCGAGGGGCCGCAGTCCGAGGCCGAGATGGCCGAGCTGAACCGCCGGCTGACGGTGCCGACCATGCTGGCGCAGGTCGAGAAGCCGGACCGGCCGCTGCTGTCGCCCAGGCAGGCCGAGGATCTGGGCTACGACCTGGCGCTGTTCGGCCTGACTCTCCTGAACGCGTCGCTGCGCGCCATGCGCGACGCGCTCGCTCTGATGGCCGGCGGCGGCCATCCCGGGCCCGACCGGCTGATGCCGTTCGAGGAGCTCTACGAGACCGTCGGCTTCGAGGAATATTACGCCGAGGAGCGGCGTTACGTGCCGGGGACCGGCGACTGACCGGGCCTGCCTCCGATCCGTAGCACGGGCGGGCTGCCCTCGACCCAGCGATCGCCGGTCCACACCCGGGCATCCAGGCGCAGGGCGCCGTCGTCCGTGATCTCGATCAGGTTGTAGGCGTTGGCTTCGCCGCGCAGCCGTGTCGAGAACGAGGTTCCGCCGTGGACCACGAGCATCGGGGAGCCGCCGGCCTCGTCCGAGAGGTCGTGCACGAAGGCCCGGTGCAGGTGGCCGGCGAGGACCAGACGGACGCCGTGCCGGCGGAACGCCCGCAGGGCATCGTCCGAGCGCCTGAGCACCTTGTGCCGCAGCTTCGGGTCGGGGGCGAAAAACGGATGATGGCAGACCACCACCCGAGTGACGGCGTCGGGCAGGCCATCCAGCCGGTCCTCGATCCGGGCCAGGTGCCGGCGGCCGATCCGGCCATGCGACCAGTTCAGCCGCCACGACGCCCGCCGGACCGAGTTGACGCCGATCAGCGCCACCCGGTCGTCCACCATGGTCGGCTCCAGGTCCGGGCCGAAGTGCCGGCGCCAGCGCCGGAACGGATCGACCAGGCGTTCGACGACATGGCCGCCGGGGATGTCGTGGTTGCCGGGTACCAGGAAGCACGGGGCCTGCAGGGACCCGACGAACTCCGCGGCCGCAAGGAACTCACGCTCGCGGGCCCGCATGGTGAGGTCGCCGCTGATCACCACGACATCGGGGCGCGCCTCGGCCAGGGCCTCGCGCAGCGGCTCGACCAGCCGGCGGTCGACGCGGCCGAAATGCAGGTCGGTCAGATGGGCCAGGCGGATCATGCCGCAGCGGTGGGGACGTCGGTCTCGGTCTCGGCGGCGGCCCGCAGCACGCGCAGGCCGGCCGGTCGGATCGAGTAGGTAAGGGGCGGCTCGAGCAGCAGCAACTCGCCGTCGTTCATCACCCGCAGCTTCGATCGGCTGCTGCTCACCTCGACGGTGGCGGCCTTCGCAGTCTTCAGCTCCGGCGACCGGCGCCAGCGGCCGGCCAGTGCGCGCAGGAAGGTCAGCAGCAGTCCCGACGGGGTCGGGCGGGGCATGGCATACACCTCGAATGCCCCGGTATCGAGCCGCGACCTTGTGAACAGCCGGCCCGGCGCCTCGTCGTAGCCACCGACCGCGACCATCAGGTGCCGGCTGCGGAAGGGGGCCACCCCGGCATCCGGCAGCCGGATGGCCAGGCGCCCGTCCCGGGACAGGGTCGAGAGATTCTTGGCGATCACCCGGATCCAGCGGATCGGGTTCAGGCGGCCGCGCCAGTGCTCGCGTTGCCCACCGATGCGGGACGGGAAGCCGATCACCGAGCTGCACAGGAACAGGTGGCCGTCGACCTCGCCGACATCCACCCGGGCCGGCCGTCCATGGCGCATCGCCGCGACCGCCCCGTCGATGTCGGCCGGGATGCCGAGGTCGCGGGACAGGTGATTGAGCGTGCCGGCCGGGATCGGCATCAGGATCTTGTCGCTGCCGGCAAGCGCCGCGGCCGCGGTGTTGATGGTCCCGTCGCCGCCCGCGACCGCGACCAGTTCGGCCGGGCGGTCTAGGGCGGTCTCGATGAATCCGGGCAGACCGTCGGGCGGGCCGGTCAGCAACTCGACCTCGAAGCCGAGTGCCGCGATCCGGTCTGCGATACTCTCGGGCGTGATGCCGCTGTCCAGCAGGCTGCCGGCCGCCGGATTCACGATCAGGGTCACTGCGCGTGGTGTCATCGGTCCATCCCTCGCCGCCCGGGCAGGCCGGGCTCCGCCAGGGAAACCCGCGACGGTCGAGGGCGTTCCGATGAACCCCGGGCGGCGCGCCCCTACGGTTTGCCGCCGATCAGGCTCGCTATCTCGGCCTCCGGGATCGCGAGCCTGCGGGCGGTGTCGACGATGTCGGACCAGGCTTCCTCGGCCAGCGGCAGGCCACCGGCCGTGCGCTCGGCCAGGGTCGCGCGCTCCTTCTCGCCGGGCACCAGGACCTTGCCGTCGGCGGTGGCCGGCTTGGCCGACTTCACGAACTCGACATAGCTCTTCACCTCGTCGGCGAAGGCGTTGCCGGTGTCGAAGGCGGCCACGTCCACGTAGAACGAGAACATGCCGTTGCAGAACCGGCGGCGGTTTTCCTCGCCGAGCGCGCCGGCGGTGCCGGAGCCGCCGAGCGCCCCCGCCATCATCTCCATCAGGAAGTTCAGGCCGGAGCCCTTGTGGTCGCCGAACGCGCGCAGGGCGCCGGGACCGTTGTTCGGGTCGGGATAGCCGCCGGCCGGGACGTCGCCGTACAAGGGGTGCGGGTCGGCGGTCAGCTTGCCGTCGGCGTCGACCAGCGAGCCGGGCGGCAGCGGCTTGCCGCCCTTGAACGCCACCAGGGCCTTGCCCTCGGCAACCAGCGAGGTCGCGAAGTCGAGGATCACCGGCTCGCCCCCGGCCACCGGGATGCCGGCGCAGAACGGCGAGGTGCCCATGCGCCGCCCGACCGCGCCATAGGGGGCGACGATCAGCGAGCCACGGACGTTGACCATGTGGATCGATACGACGTTCTGGGCGGCGCAGCGTTCCGCCCAGTCGCCGATCCGGCCGAGATGGCCGGAATTGCGCAGGGCGGTGACGGCCACGCCGTGCTGCTTGGCCTTGGCGATTCCGACGTCGACGGTCTGCTCGCCGATCGACTGGCCGAAGCCGTAGTTGCCGTCGATGATCGCGAAGCTCGGCTGGTCCAGGATGATCGAGATCGTCTGGTTCGGGACCTGCCGGCCGGTCTGGGCCCATTCGACATAGCGCGGGATGCGGATCACGCCGTGGCTGTCGTGGCCGCGCAGGTTGGCACCGGTCAGCCGCCGGGAGATCCGGTCGGCCTCCTCGGGCGAGCAACCGGCCCGGGCGAAGATCGCGCGGCCGAGCGCCTCCATTGCCGCCGGCGGCACGAAGGCCTCGCCGCCCTCATGCCGGATGCCGGTCATCGACCGGCCTCGAGGTCGCGGTACGCCTTGACGTCGCCCGACGCGGACGAGACGAACATCCGGACGTCCGAGCTGAGGGTGACGAAGTCGAAACCCTTCTCGACCATCTTGCGCAGATAGCTCGGCGCCATGCAGTGGATGCCGGCCTTGATGCCGGCCTTCTTGGCGGCGGCCAGGGCCTTGTCGATGTTCGCCACCACCGCGGGATCGGTAGAATCCATGCCGGGGCTCTTGCCCATGGACACCGCGAGGTCGCTCGGGCCGACATAGATGCCGCTCAGGCCGGGGGTGGCGCAGATCGCGTCGGCGTTCTCGATGGCCTGGACGGTCTCGATCATCGCCATGCTGACGATGGTCTTGTTGGCGTTCGGGAAGTAGTCCGGATACAGCAGCCCGGCCCGGGTCGGCCCGGTCGAGCGGTAGCCGGCCGGATGGTACAGGCAGGCGCCGACGAAGCGCTTGGCGTCCTCGGCGGTATTGATCATCGGGCAGATGATGCCGAGCGCGCCGGCGTCCAGCAGCTTCATGATGATGCCGGGCTCGTTCCAAGGCACCCGGGCCATCGGGGTGCGGCCCCAGCCCTGGACCGCCTGGAACAGGGTGAGCGCGGTCTGGTAGTCCACCAGGCCGTGCTGCAGGTCGACGGTCAGGCTGTCGAAGTCCTGCATGGCCATGAACTCGGCGGTCACGGTCGACGGGATCGAGAGCCAGCCGTTCAATGCGCCCTTGCCCTCGTTCCAGACCTTGTGCAGTCGGCTGTCCATGAGCGTTTCCTCTCAGCTCGCTTCGGTCCGTTGCAGGACCGCTTTGTTGACGACGACGGCGGGATCCAGGGTGCCGTCGAAGGTGGCCAGGATGTTCTCGACGGTCTGCACCGCCGCCCGCTTCAGGGATTCCAGACTGGCGCCGGCGGAATGCGGCGTCATCAGGATCCGGGGCTCCTGGAAGAACGGATGGTCGGCCGCCGGCGGCTCGACGTCGAACACGTCCACCCCGGCGCCGGCGATGTGGCCGGACCGGATCGCCGCGACCAGGGCGGCCTCGTCGACCAGGCCGCCGCGGGCGCAGTTCACCACCAGGGCGCCCGGCCGCAGGGCCGCCAGCTCGGCGGCGCCGATCATGCCGAGCGTCTCGTCGTTGCGCGGGCAGTGCACCGTCAGTGCGTCGACGTCGCCGAGCACCGCCCGGTAGTCGGCGACCGGCTCGGCGCCCATGGCCCGGATCGCATCGGGCGCGACGTAGGGGTCGTAGCCGAGCACCCGCATGTCGAACGCCCGGGCGCGACGGACCACCCGGGAGCCGATGCGGCCGAGCCCGACGACCAGCAGCGTCCGCCCGTCCAGGTCGATCGCCTGGGTCCGGAAGCGCTTGTCCCAGTCGCCGCGCCGGACCAGCGGGTCGTAGACCGCGACCTGCTTGGCCAGCGCCAGCAGGAACATCATCGCCTGCTCGGCGACCGACGGGGCGTTGGACCGGGGGGCGATCGCCAGCCGGACGCCGTTGTCGGTGCAGGCGGCGACGTCGACCGAGTCGTAGCCGACGCCGTGCCGCGAGACGACCTCCAGGCAGCCGGCCGCCTCGATGATCGAACGCGTGATCCGGGCGACCCGGACGGCAATGCCGTGGGTGCCGGGCGCGTGCCGCAGCAGATTCTCCTCGGAGATGTCCTCGATCACCTCGAACTCTACGTCGTCCCGGCCCTCGAGCAGGGCCATGCCGTCGGGATGCAGCGTTCCGAGGACCAGGACCTTCTTCCTGTTGCTCGCCATGGTGCGGGCCCGCGCGCGGTCAGTGGATTTCGGCCGACTTGCCCATGGCCGCCTTCAGCTTGTCGATGTTGAAGTCGGGTGCACGGGCGGCATCCAGGATCACCGCCTCGCGGCGGGTCAGCAGGGCCACGGCGTCCGGCAGGCTCTTTACGGAGTCGCGCGGGACGACCACCGCGCCGTGCCGGTCGGCGTGCACGATGTCGCCGTCGTTCACGACCATGCCGTACAGGTTCACCTGGCCGCCGTGGTCGACCAGATGAACGTGGGCATGGCTCGGGCCGATCCTGCCGGCCACCAGCTGGAAGCCAGGGGCACAGGCGTCGAGGTCGCGGATCGAGCCGTTGGTGACCACGCCGAGCGCGCCCAGACCCTTGTGGATCGCGGTGTTGACCTCGCCCCAGAAGGCACCGAAGCCGGGCTCCGGGTCGAGGTCCTGGATCACCACCACGGTCGGGCCGGGCCTGGCGGCGACGTATTCGTAGTAGGCCTGCCGGGTGGCCAGGTTCTGGGCGGCGCTGCGCACCGCCGGCGCCACGGCGCGGATGGTGGCGGTGCGGGCGAAGCCGCAGATCGGCTTCAGCTCCGGGAAGGCGCAGACCATCTGGCCGGTGGTGAAGCCGGTCGCCCGCCGCTCGGGGTTGGTGAGTTCGAGCGCGTTGCAGATGGTCGGGGTGTCCCAGGCGGTGAGGCGGTCGAGGTCCGCCGCCGAGATCTCGGTCATCGTTTCCGTCCCTTGTTTTCGGTACCCATGTCCCTGCGGTTCGCAGTGGGGGGTCGCAGTAGGGGTTCGCTGGCCGGTCGGCCGAAGAGGTATGATCATCACACTAGCAGGGGCAGTGGCCCGGGCAACAGTCCCTGCCGACGGCCAGGCGGCGTTCCCGCTTGCCGGTTTCCGTCGGGTCGTTCACCTTCCGGCCATGACCACACGCGACATCGACCTCGCCTGTTTCGGCGAACCGCTCATGGAGTTGACCCGGGTCGAACGCGACGGCGAGCCGCCGTCCTACCGGCCGGGCTATGGCGGCGACACTTCTAACTGCGCCATCGCCGCCGCCCGCCAGGGCGCGCGGACGGCCTATATCTCGGCGGTCGGCGACGACAGCTTCGGCCGCGAGCTGCGGGCCCTGTGGCGGGCCGAGAGGGTCGACGATTCCGCGGTCCGGACCGACGCCGGCGCCCCGACCGGCCTGTACATCATCACGCCGAGCCCGGCCGGCCGCGACTTCGCCTACTACCGTACCGGCTCGGCCGCCAGCCGCTACACGCCGGCGGACCTGCCGCTCGACCTGCTGCCGCGGATCCGGATCGTGCAACTGTCGGGAATCAGCCAGGCGGTGGGCGAGGGGCCGTGCGATGCCGGATTCCGACTGATCGAGGCGGCCCGCGAGGCCGGCTGCGAGGTCGCCTACGACACCAACCTCCGGCTCAAGCTGTGGTCGCTGGAGCGGGCCCGCGCGGTGATGCACGGGGCGATCGAGCGCTGCACCGTCGCGCTGCCGTCGGTCGACGACTCGCGGATCCTGACCGGGCTGGACGATCCGGACGCCATCGCCGATGCCTATCTGCGGCGCGGACCGCGGATCGTGGCCCTGAAGCTGGGGGCCGAGGGAGTGCTGGTGGCGACCGCGAAGGAGCGCCGGCGGCTGGCGCCCAACCGGGTCGACGCGATCGACGCGACCGGTGCCGGCGACACCTTCGACGGTGCGTTCCTGGCCCGGCTGGCCGCCGGCGACGACCCGGTCGAGGCCGCGCGCTACGCCAACGCGGCCGCGGCGTTGACCACCACCGGCTATGGCGCCGTGGCCCCGATCCCGCGGGCCGACGCGGTGCGGGCGTTGCTGGCCGGGAACTAGCGCGCTGCCGGAGCCGGCCATGACAGCCGGGATGCCCCGGCGTATGGTGCGGCCGACAGAATTTGCCAGGGAGCTCGCCATGCGCGCGCGCGTCGCCGACCGGGAACGCCCGGCCTCCACCCATCCGCTGTCGCCGCTGGAGATCGTCGAGGTGGCGATCCCCGACGACGAGCGGGTCTGGGTCCCGCAGGCGCCGAACGTCTGGTTCCGGCCGCTGATGCTGAACACCCTGAACGGTGGCTGGTGCAACCTGCTGCGGGTCCGCAAGTCGGGCGTGCTGAGCCGACACCTGCATCCCGCACCGGTCCACGGCTTCGTGCTGAAGGGCCAGTGGCGCTACCTTGAGCACGACTGGATCGCGACCGAGGGCTCCTACGTGTTCGAGCCGCCGGGCGAGACCCACACCCTGGTGGTCGACGAGGATTGCGAGGAGATGATCACCTTCTTCAACATCTCCGGCTGCATGTACTACGTTGACGAGCAGGGGCGCTGCACCGGCTTCGAGGACGTGTTCGCCAAGCTCGACATGTGCCGCAGGCACTACACCGAGAACGGGCTGGGCGCCGACTTCGTCGACCGCTTCATCCGCTGAGCCGGGAGCGCCGCTTCATGCGTCGGCGCAAGCGTATCGGCCTGGTGGCCCACGACGCCAAGAAGGCCGAACTGCTGGACTGGGTCGCCACCCATCGCGACCGGCTGGCCGGGCACGAGCTGTGGGCGACCGGGACCACCGGCGCACTGGTCGCCGAGCGCACCGGCCTGCCGGTCACGCGCCTGAAGAGCGGGCCGCTCGGCGGTGACCAGCAGATGGGCGCGCTGATCGCCGACGGCGCGATCGACGTGCTGGTGTTCTTCGCCGACCCGATGTCGGCGATGCCGCACGACGTCGACGTGAAGGCACTGGTCCGGCTGTCGAGCGTCTACAACATCGTGCTGGCCTGCAATCGCAGCACCGCCGACTTCCTGATCACCAGCCCGCTGTTCGACGCCGACTACGCGCCGACGGAGACCGACTACGACGGTTACCTCCAGCGCGTCGTGCCGTTGGCGCCCGGCGACCGGTAGCCGGCACCGGGGTGCCTGACAGGCGAAGGGCCGCTCCATCCGGAGCGGCCCTTGCCGTTTCTTGGGTATCGGGCCGGACCGTCAGTCCAGAACCAGCTTCGGCAGCCAGAGGGTGATCTCCGGCCAGATCATGCAGGCCACCAGCCCCATCACCTGCAGGGCGACGAACGGGATGATGCCCCGGTAGATGTTCTGGATCTTCACCGAGTTCGGCGACACCCCCTTCAGATAGAACAGCGCGAAGCCGAAGGGCGGTGTGAGGAACGAGGTCTGCAGGTTGACCGCCACCAGGATGGCGAACCAGTAGACGATGTCCCGGCCCTCGACATGGCTGCCGAAGTCCATCAGCTCCACGATCGGGGTGAACACCGGCAGCACGATCAGGGTGATCTCGATCCAGTCGAAGAAGAACCCGAGAACGAAGATCGTCCCCATCAGCACGAACAGCAGCCCCCAGGCCTCGAGGCCGAGATGCTCGATCAGCTCGATGATGATGTCCTCGCCGCCGAGCGACCGGAACACGTAGGAGAACGCCGTCGCGCCCATGAAGATGAAGAAGATCATGCCGGTGGTCAGGGCGGTGCGCTCGCACACGTCCCTGACGACGTCCCACTTCAGCTTGCCGTTCACCAGGGCCAGGACCAGCGAGCCGAAGCCGCCGACGCCCGCCGCCTCGGTCGGGGTCGCCCAGCCGGCGAAGATGGATCCCAGCACCAGGGTGATCAGGAACACCGGCGGCAGGAAGCCCTTCAGCAGCATGAGCAGCAGGCCGACGGTGGAGTCCGGGCCGACGTCGTCGGACAGCGACGGCGCCCAGTGCGGCTTCAGCGACGACACCACCAGGATGTAGGCGAAGTACAGGCACGACAGCAGCAGGCCCGGCAGGATCGCGCCGAGGAACAGGTTGCCGACCGAGAT
>NZ_JAVJSE010000043.1:0-50176 GCF_040219615.1 Thalassobaculum sp. | reverse complement strand
GATGGTGATGCCGGGCGACAACATCGCGATGGACGTGGAGTTGATCGCGCCGATTGCCATGGACGAGGGCCTGCGCTTCGCGATCCGCGAAGGCGGTCGTACCGTCGGCGCCGGCGTCGTCTCCAAGATCATCGAGTGAGGATGAAACGGCCCCGGCGGCCACTAGGGAAGCCGGGGCACTTTTTCGCTCCTCCGAGGGCGTGGGATTGAGATGATGGACAGCCAGAATATCCGCATCCGCCTGAAGGCGTTCGATCACCGGGTCCTCGACCAGTCGACCGGGGAGATCGTCAACACGGCCAAGCGAACCGGTGCCCGCGTGCGCGGCCCGATTCCGCTGCCGACCCGGATCGAGCGGTTCACGGTGTTGCGGGGTCCGCACATCGACAAGAAGAGCCGCGAGCAGTTCGAAGTCCGCACCCACAAGCGGGTGCTCGACATCGTCGACCCGACTCCGCAGACCGTGGACGCGCTGATGAAGCTCGACCTGGCTGCCGGCGTCGACGTCGAGATCAAGCTCTAAGGGGACCGGCCATGCGTTCGGGATTGATCGCTCAGAAGGTCGGCATGACCCGCGTCTTCAACGACGAGGGGAACCATGTGCCGGTCACGGTGCTGAAGGTTGACGGCTGTCAGGTCGTCTCCGTCCGCACCAAGGACAAGGACGGCTACACCGCGGTGCAGCTCGGTGTGGGCGTGCGCAAGCCGAAGCACACCACCAAGCCGATGCGCGGGCACTTCGCCAAGGCGGGTGTCGAGCCGAAGCGCAAGATGGTCGAGTTCCGGGTGGACGAGGACGCGCTGCTGGACGTCGGCGCCGAGATCTCGGTCGAGCACTTCGTGGCCGGCCAGAAGGTCGACGTCACCGGTACCTCGATCGGCAAGGGTTTCGCGGGCGCCATGAAGCGGCACAACTTCGCCGGTCTGCGCGCCTCGCACGGTGTGTCGCTGTCGCACCGCAGCCACGGCTCTACCGGTAACAACCAGGATCCGGGCCGGGTCTGGAAGGGCAAGAAGATGGCCGGGCACATGGGCGACGTTCGCGTCACCACCCAGAACCTGGTGATCGTGTCGACCGACCCCGAGCGCGGTCTGATCCTGGTCCGCGGTGCGGTGCCGGGTTCCGACGGCGGCTGGGTGCTGGTGCGGGACGCCGTCAAGTCGAAGCTGCCGGATGGCGTGCCGTTCCCGGCCGCGATCAAGGCCGCCGAGCAGGCCGCAGCGGAGCAGACCGCGTCCGTCGAGGACGCCCCGGCCGATCCGGCCGGCGAGACGGATCAGAAGGACTGAGGCCATGAAGCTGGAGGTCACAAACCTCGAGGCGGAGAAGACCGGCGAGATCGAGCTCGATGACTCGATCTTCGGTCTGGACCCGCGCCGCGACATCCTTGCCCGGGTCGTGAACTGGCAGCTCGCCAAGCGGCGTGCCGGTACCCACAAGACCAAGGGCATCTCGGAGATCAGCGGCACGACCAAGAAGCCGTTCCGCCAGAAGGGGACCGGCCGCGCCCGTCAGGGTTCGGTGCGGGCCACCCAGTTCCGGGGCGGCCAGACCGTGCACGGTCCGGTGGTACGCAGCCATGCGCACGACCTGCCGAAGAAGGTCCGCAAGCTCGGTCTGAAGTGCGCCCTGTCGGCGAAGCTCAAGGCCGGTCAACTGATCGTCCTGGACAATGCCTCGTCCGACGACGCGAAGACCAAGGCGCTGGCCGCGAAGTTCGCGAAGCTCGGCTGGCAGTCGGTCCTGGTGATCGACGGCCCCGAGCTGAACGAGGGCTTCGCCCGGGCGGCGCGGAACATCCCGAGAGTGGACGTGCTGCCGCAACAGGGCGCGAACGTCTACGACATCCTGCGGCGCGAAGTGCTGGTCCTGACCCGCGGTGCCGTGGAGCATCTGGAGGCGCGGCTGAAATGAGTATCAGACCCTACAAGCCGAAGCCGACGACGGTGAGCGCCGAGCGGGCCTTCGAGGTCCTGCGCGCGCCGATCGTCACCGAGAAGTCGACCCGCGGGTCGGAGTTCAGCCAGGTGACCTTCGAGGTCCCTCTGGACGCGACCAAGCCGGAGATCAAGCTCGCGGTCGAGCGTCTGTTCGAGGTCGAGGTCCGGGCGGTTAACACCATCCGGGTCAAGGGCAAGACCAAGCGCTTCCGCGGTCGCCCGGGCCGTCGGTCCGACTACAAGAAAGCCGTCGTGACGCTGGCCGAGGGCCAGTCGATCGACCTGGTGGCGGGAGTCTGACGCCATGGCGTTGAAGTCCTACAACCCGACGACGCCGTCCCAGCGTCAGCTGGTGATCGTCGATCGGTCCGAGCTCTGGAAGGGCAAGCCGGTCAAGAAGCTGACCGAGGGCCTGACCAAGAAGGCCGGCCGCAACAACACCGGTCGCGTCACCGCGCGCCGGCGTGGCGGCGGTCACAAGCAGAGCTACCGGCTGATCGATTTCAAGCGCCGCAAGTTCGACGCGGTCGGCACGGTCGAGCGCCTGGAATACGATCCGAACCGGACCGCGTTCATCGCGCTGATCTCCTACGAGGACGGCGAGCAGGCCTACATCCTGGCGCCGCAGCGCCTCGGCGCCGGCGACAAGGTGATCGCGGGCGAGCGGGTCGACGTGAAGCCGGGCAACGCGATGCCGCTGCGCAGCATCCCGATCGGCACGATCGTGCACAACGTCGAGCTGAAGCCGGGCAAGGGCGGCCAGATGGCCCGTTCGGCCGGCACCTACGTCCAGATCGTCGGCCGCGACGCCGGCTACGCCCTGCTGCGTCTCGCCTCGGGCGAGGTCCGGATGGTGCGCAGCGAGTGCATGGCGTCGATCGGTGCGGTGTCGAACCCGGACCAGCAGAACATCAACCTCGGCAAGGCAGGCCGCAACCGCTGGCTCGGCAAGCGCCCGTCGGTCCGAGGCGTCGCGATGAACCCGGTCGATCACCCGCACGGTGGCGGTGAAGGCCGGACCTCGGGCGGCCGTCATCCGGTCACCCCGTGGGGCAAGCCGACCAAGGGCAAGAAGACGCGTAGCAATAAGGCGAGCGATCGCCTGATCGTGCGGCGCCGGAAGAAGTAAGGAGAAGAACGGTGGCTCGATCCGTATGGAAGGGACCGTTCGTCGACGGTTACCTGCTCAAGAAGGCCGACAAGTCCCGGTCGTCGGGGCGCAACGAGGTCATCAAGATCTGGGCGCGTCGCTCGACGATCATGCCGCAATTCGTCGGCCTGACCTTCGGCGTGCACAACGGCCAGAAGTTCGTGCCGGTGCTGGTGTCCGAGAACATGGTCGGTCACAAGTTCGGCGAGTTCGCGCCGACCCGTACCTACTACGGGCACGCGGCCGACAAGAAGGCCCGGCGCTGAGCGCGGAGAGGAATTAGGCAATGGGTAAGCAAGCGACCGCCCGGCGGCTCCAGGACAACGAGGCTCAGGCCATTGTCCACAATCTCCGGGTCAGTGCTCAGAAGCTGAATCTGGTGGCGGCGAGCATTCGCGGCCTCAACGCGTCGAAGGCGATTGCCTCGCTGACCTTCTCCAAGCGGCGGATCGCCGACGCGGTGAAGAAGGCGCTGGAATCGGCGATCGCCAATGCCGAGAACAACCACCAGCTCGACGTCGACCGGCTGTACGTGAAGGAAGCCTACGTCGGCAAGAGCATGCGGATGCGCCGCTTCCGTCCGCGGGCTCGCGGCCGTGTCGGCCGGATCGAGAAGCCGTTCTCGCACCTCACCGTGGTGGTGCGCGAGCGGGAGGAGCAGAGCTGATGGGTAACAAAGTCAATCCGATCGGGCTGCGGCTCGGCATCAACCGGACCTGGGATTCGCGCTGGTTCGCCGCGAAGGGCTACGCCGCCCTGCTGCACGAGGACCTGGCGCTGCGCAAGTTCCTGCAGAAGCGGCTTCGTCAGGCCGGCGTCAGCCGGATCGTGATCGAGCGGCCGGCAAAGCGGGCGCGCATCACCATCTACACCGCCCGTCCGGGCGTGGTGATCGGCAAGAAGGGCTCGGATATCGAGAAGCTCCGCCTGGAGCTGTCGAAGATGACCGGCACGGATGTGGCGCTGAACATCGTCGAGATCCGCAAGCCGGAGATCGACGCCAAGCTGGTGGCCGAGAACATCGCCCAGCAGCTGGAGCGCCGAGTGGCCTTCCGTCGCGCCATGAAGCGTGCGGTGCAGTCGGCCATGCGCCTCGGTGCCCTGGGCATCCGGATCACCTGCGGCGGCCGCCTCGGCGGCGCCGAGATCGCCCGGACCGAGTGGTATCGTGAAGGCCGCGTGCCGCTGCACACCCTGCGCGCCGACATCGACTACGGCGAGGCGACGGCCTTCACCACCTACGGCACCTGCGGCGTCAAGGTCTGGGTGTTCAAGGGCGAGATCATGACTCACGACCCGATGGCGCAGGACAAGCGGCTCGCCGATCAGCAGCCGGGTGGACACGGCCATGGCCACGGTCACGGCCACGGTCAGCGCTGAAGGCCGGAGTGAGAGGAGACTGAGACATGCTGTCCCCGAAGCGCACCAAGTTCCGCAAAGCCTTCAAGGGCCGTATCCACGGCCTGGCGAAGGGCGGCACCGCGCTTAACTTCGGCGCCTACGGCCTGAAGGCGACGACCCCGGCACGCGTGACCGCGCGGCAGATCGAAGCGGCCCGCCGCGCGATCACCCGCCACATCCGCCGTGTCGGCCGGGTCTGGATCCGGATCTTCCCGGACGTCCCGGTGTCGAGCAAGCCCGCCGAAGTGCGTATGGGTAAGGGCAAGGGCACGCCCGAGTTCTGGGTGTGCCGTGTGAAGCCGGGCCGGATCATGTTCGAGCTGGACGGTGTGCCGCGCGACCTGGCGGAGGAGGCGTTCCGCCTCGCCGCCATGAAGCTGCCGGTCGACACCCGGTTCGTGACGCGACTGGGCGAGTGAGCGGGCTGGAGGATCGAGTTATGGCGAACAAAGTGGCCCAGGACCTGCGTACCAAGACGCCGGACCAGCTCAAGGAGCAGCTGCTGCAGCTGCGCCGGGAGGCCTTCAACCTCCGCTTCCAGCGGGCGAACGGGCAGCTCGAGAACACCAACCGCATGCGGCAGGTGCGGCGCGAGATCGCCAAGGTGAAGACCATCATGGGCGAGAAGACGCGCGCCGCGGCCGCGGCCTGACGCGGTCGGACGAGGGGTTAGGAGAAAGCGATGCCGAGGCGAGTTCTGCAGGGCACCGTCGCCAGCGACAAGGGCGACAAGACGGTGGTCGTGACCGTCCAGCGGCGGGTCATGCACCCGCTGTACAAGAAGTTCATCACCCGTTCGAAGAAGTTCTCGGCGCACGATCCGGAGAACCGCTTCAAGCAGGGCGATAAGGTCCGGATCCAAGAGTGCCGGCCGATTTCGAAGTCGAAGCGTTTCGAGGTCCTCTACGAGGACACGGCTGTGGCTGAAAACGCCTGAGCCGGATTTAGGAGACCAAGACCATGATCCAGATGCAGACGAACCTCGAGGTCGCCGACAATTCCGGCGCACGGAGGGTGCAGTGCATCAAGGTGCTCGGTGGCTCCAAGCGCAAGGTCGCGTCGATCGGCGACGTCATCGTCGTCTCGGTCAAGGAAGCGATCCCGCGGGGCCGCGTGAAGAAGGGTGACGTGCACCGCGCCGTCATCGTCCGCACCGCCAAGGAGCTGCGCCGTCAGGACGGCTCGGCGATCCGGTTCGACAGCAATGCGGCAGTCCTGATCAACAAGCAGGGCGAGCCGATCGGCACCCGTATCTTCGGCCCCGTCACACGCGAGCTGCGGGCGAAGAAGTTCATGAAGATCATCTCGCTGGCTCCGGAGGTGCTGTGATGGCCGCGCGCGTCAAGAAGGGCGACCGTGTGGTGGTTACCACCGGTCGCGACAAGGGCAAGACCGGCGAGGTGCTCGGTGTCATGCCGAAGGACGGCCGCGTGCTCGTCCAGGGCGTGAACATGATCAAGCGCCACACCCGCCCGTCGCAGACCCAGCAGGGTGGCATCATCGAGCGCGAGGCGCCGCTGCACCTGTCGAACGTGATGCTGGCGGACCCGAAGTCGGGCGAGCCCACCCGCGTCGGCTTCAAGGTTCTGGACGATGGCCGCAAGGTGCGCTTTGCCAAGCGCTCCGGCGAAGTCATTGACGCCTGAGCCGAGAGACGGAGATCGCACCATGGCTCGGTTGAGAGAAGTTTACGAGGCGACGATCCGGCCGGATCTGATGTCCGAGTTCGGATATTCGAACCGGCTCGAGGTTCCGCGCCTCGAGAAGATCGTCATCAATATGGGTGTCGGCGAGGCGGTTCAGGATTCCAAGCGAATCAACTCCGCGGTCGATGAGCTCACCCGGATTGCCGGCCAGAAGCCGGTGGTCACGCGGGCCAAGAAGTCGATCGCCGGCTTCAAGCTCCGCGAGGGCATGCCGATCGGCGTGAAGGTGACTCTGCGCCGCGAGCGGATGTTCGAGTTCCTGGATCGGCTGGTGAACATCGCGCTGCCGCGCGTCCGCGACTTCCGCGGGCTGAACCCGAAGAGCTTCGACGGGCGCGGCAACTACGCGTTGGGCGTCAAGGAGCAGATCGTGTTCCCGGAAATCGACTACGACAAGGTCGATACCGTCCGGGGCATGGACATCATCGTGGTCACCACGGCGAAGACGGACGACGAGGCGCGCGAATTGCTCAAGCGCTTCCAGTTCCCGTTCGTCAACTGACGGGACCGGAGGACGTAATGGCAAAGAAGAGCTCGATCGAGAAGAACAACCGTCGCGCCAGGCTGGCTACCCAGCACGCGGCGAAGCGGGAGCGCCTCAAGGCGGTCGCGAAGGACAAGTCGATCCCGATCGAAGAGCGTTTCCTGGCGACCGTCACGTTGGCGCAGATGCCGCGTAACGGGGCGAGGATCCGGGTTCGCAACCGCTGCGAGCTGACCGGGCGCCCGCGTGGCGTCTACCGCAAGTTCAAGATCTCGCGCATTGCGCTGCGCGACCTCGGCTCGACCGGACAGATTCCGGGCGTGGTCAAGTCGAGCTGGTGAGGAAGGAGGACGGTCCATGGCGTTGAGCGATCCTCTCGGGGACATGCTGACTCGGATCCGCAACGGGCAGAGCGCTCGGAAGCAGGTCGTGAATAGCCCTGCCTCGAAGCTGCGTTCGAATGTGCTTGAGGTCTTGAAGCGCGAAGGGTTCATTCGCGGTTACTCGACCGACGAGATCCGTTCGGGGGTATCCGAGGTTAAAATCGAACTGAAGTACCAGGAAGGCGAGCCGGTGATCCGAGAGATCCGCCGTGTGTCGCGGCCTGGGCGTCGAGTGTATGCGAAGATCAAGGATCTGCCGCGGGTCTACAACGGCCTCGGTATCGCGATCCTGTCGACGCCGCGCGGCGTGATGTCGGACAACGAGGCACGCGCTGCCAATGTCGGCGGCGAAGTCCTCTGCCAGGTATTCTGATCGGAGGCGACGATGTCGCGGGTAGGTAAGTATCCGGTCGCGGTCCCAGACGGGGTGTCCGTCGAGATCGCGAACGACACGGTGACGGCCAAGGGCAAGCTCGGTGAGCTTTCCGCGCCGATCACCGCCGACGTCGAGGTGACGGTCGAGGGCAACCTGGTGACCGTCCGCCCGATGAAGGAGAGCAAGAAGGCGCGTGCTATGTGGGGCACCACTCGGGCGCTGGTGAACAATCTGGTCACCGGCGTGTCGAAGGGCTTCACCGTGAACCTCGAGATCAACGGCGTCGGCTATCGTGCCGCGGTCGAGGGGAAGGACCTGGTGCTGTCGCTCGGCTACAGCCATCCGGTCCGGTACCCGATCCCCGAGGGGATCACCATGAAGTGCGAGCGCCCGACGGCGATCGAGATCAGCGGCGCTGACAAGCAGCGCGTCGGTCAGATTGCCTCGGAGATCCGTGCCTTCCGTCCGCCGGAGCCGTTCAAGGGCAAGGGCGTGAAGTACGCCACCGAGACCATCCTGCGCAAGGAAGGTAAGAAGAAGTAAGGAGTAGGGGACATGCTCTCCTCGAAGGATCTCTTCAAGCGTCGGCAGATGCGCACCCGTGCGCAGCTCCGCCGTAAGGCGAACGGTCGGCCGCGGTTGTCGGTGTTCCGCTCGTCCAAGCACATCTACGCGCAGGTCATCGACGATGCCGAGGGCCGCACCCTCGTGGCGGCAAGCTCGCTCGAGAAGGACCTGCGGGGCCAGATCAAGACCGGTGCCGACAAGTCGGCGGCGGAAGTGGTCGGCAAGCTGGTTGCTGAGCGTGCCAAGGCGGCCGGCCTCGAGGAGGTCGTGTTTGATCGTGGCGGCTACATCTACCACGGGCGGGTGAAGGCTCTGGCCGACGCTGCGCGTGAAGCTGGTTTGAAGTTTTAAGGGGCCGGACGATGGCACGTAACGACAGGCAGGACCGGGGCCGCGATCGCGATCGCGAGGATTCGGAACTGGTCGAGAAGCTGGTCGGCATCAACCGCGTCGCCAAGGTGGTGAAGGGCGGCCGGCGCTTCGGCTTCGCCGCGATCGTCATCGTCGGCGACCAGCGTGGCCGCGTCGGCCACGGTGCGGGCAAGGCCCGCGAGGTGCCGGAGGCGATCCGCAAGGCGACCGAGGCCGCCAAGCGCGCGATGATCCGGGTGCCGTTGCGTGAGGGCCGGACGCTGCATCACGACATCAACGGCCGTTTCGGCGCCGGTCGGGTGACCCTGCGGGCCGCCCCGGCCGGTACCGGCATCATTGCGGGTGGTCCGATGCGTGCGATCTTCGAGGCGCTCGGCGTCCACGATGTGGTCGCCAAGTCCCTTGGGACCTCGAACCCGCACAACATGATCAAGGCGACGTTTGACGCGCTGACCAACGTGCAGTCGCCGCGGGCGATCGCCGGCAAGCGCGGCAAGAAGGTCGCCGAGATTTTCGGGCGGTCGCCGCAGGGCGAAGCCGCCGAGGCGGCGGCGACCGAGTAAGGTTGCCGGGCGGACGGAGACGGGACGATGGCGAAGAGCAAGAGCAGCACCGTGACGGTGCAGCAGATCCGCAGTGGTCTGGGCCGCAAGAAGGACCAGCAGGCGACGCTGGTCGGTCTTGGGCTGGGCAAGCTGAACCGTAGCCGTACGCTGGAGGACACGCCGGCGGTGCGGGGTATGATCGACAAGGTGAAGCACCTGGTCCAGGTTGTGGACCAGGGCTGAGCACCGGGAATGACGCGCGCCGCAACCACGGTGCGCCAGGCTGAGGACTGAAGCGATGCGACTGAACGAGCTGTCCGACAATCCGGGTGCGACCAGCCCGCGCAAGCGTGTGGGCCGCGGCACCGGTTCCGGTCTCGGCAAGACCAGCGGCAAGGGTCACAAGGGCCAGAAGGCGCGCAGCGGCGTGGCCGTCAACGGCTTCGAGGGTGGCCAGATGCCGATCTACCGGCGTCTGCCGAAGCGCGGGTTCACCAACCTGTTCCGCAAGCAGTACGGGGTGATCAACCTCGGCCGCCTGCAGGCCGCCATCGAGGCGGGCAAGGTCGATGCCGCGCAGCCGATCACCGGCAGCGCGCTGGTCGCCGCGGGTGTGGTGCGCGAGGCCAAGGACGGCGTCCGTCTCCTTGCGCAGGGCGAGCTCAAGACCAAGGTAGAGATCCATGTGGCCGGCGCCTCGAAGGCGGCGGTTGCGGCGGTCGAGAAGGCGGGCGGCAGCGTGACGCTGTCGGCGGGCGCGACGGCCGAGTCCTGATCGGGCGCCCGGATCGTCCGGGCGACCGCGCCACCGGAACTAGGATCAAGTGATGGCCTCCAGTGCCGAACAGCTCGCCTCGCAGATGAGCCTCGGTGCCTTCGGCAAGGCGACCGAGCTCAAGAAGCGGATCTGGTTCACCCTGGCCGCGCTGGTGGTGTATCGCCTCGGAACCTACATTCCGCTGCCGGGCATCGACCCGGTCGCTCTGCAGGAGATCTTCAAGCAGAACGCCGGTGGCATCATCGGCATGTTCGACATGTTCTCGGGCGGGGCGCTCGGGCGGATGTCGATCTTCGCGCTGAACATCATGCCGTACATCTCGGCCGCCATCATCATGCAGCTGATGACGGCGGTGAGCCCGAACCTCGAAGCCCTGAAGAAGGAAGGCGAGGTCGGCCGCAAGAAGATCAACCAGTACACCCGGTACCTGACGGTGCTGCTGGCGGCGGTGCAGGCCTATGGGATCTCGACCGGCATGGAGAGCCTGCAGGGCCCGCGCGGCCTCGCGGTCATGGATCCGGGCATGTTCTTCCGCCTGACCACGGTGATCACGCTGGTCGGCGGTACCGTGTTCCTGATGTGGCTCGGCGAGCAGATCACCGCGCGCGGCGTCGGCAACGGCATCTCCCTGATCATCTTCTCGGGGATTGTCGCGAACCTTCCCTCGGCCCTGGCGGGCACCCTTGAGCTCGGGCGCACCGGCGCGCTGTCGACCCTGCTGATCCTGCTGCTGCTGGTCATGGCGGTGGGGGTGATCGCCTTCATCTGCTTCATGGAGCGCTCGCAGCGCCGGATCCTGGTGCAGTATCCCAAGCGCCAGGTCGGCAACCGGATGTTCGGCGGCGAGAGCTCGCACCTGCCGTTGAAGCTGAACGTCTCGGGCGTGATCCCGCCGATCTTCGCAAGCTCGCTGCTGCTCATGCCGATCACGGTCGCGCAGATGTCGGCGGGCAGCGGTCCGGAGTGGCTCGGGACCGTCACGGCCCTGCTCGGGCACGGTCAGCCGCTGTACATCGCGCTGTATGTCGGCCTGATCGTGTTCTTCGCGTTCTTCTACACGGCGATCGTCTTCAATCCGCAGGAGACCGCCGACAATCTCCGCAAGTACGGCGGTTTCGTCCCCGGCATCCGGCCTGGCAAGAACACCGCGGATTATCTGGATTTCGTGCTGACCCGTCTGACTGCGGTCGGTGCAGCGTATCTGGCCGCGGTGTGCATCCTGCCGGAGATCCTGATCAGCCAGTATTCGGTGCCGTTCTACTTCGGCGGTACCAGCCTCCTGATCGTCGTCACCGTTACGATGGACACCGTCACCCAGATCCAGTCGCACCTCCTCGCGCATCAGTACGAAGGACTGATCAAGAAGTCTAAGATTCGGGGGAGGCGCGGATGAATTTGATTCTTCTGGGGCCGCCGGGCGCCGGCAAGGGAACGCAGGCCAAGCGGCTCGAGGAAACCTACGGGATCAAGCAACTGTCGACCGGCGAGATGCTGCGCGAAGCGGTCGCTTCCGGCTCCGAGCTCGGCCGCGAGGCCAAGCGGATCATGGATGCCGGCGAGCTGGTGCCCGATTCGGTGATGATCCGGATGATCTCGGAGCGCGTCGATCAGCCCGACTGCCGGAACGGCTTCATCCTCGACGGGTTCCCGCGCAATGTCGCCCAGGCCGAGGCGCTGGACGACATGCTGGCGGAGAAGGGCCTGGCGATCGACCATGTGGTCGAGTTCCAGGTCGACGAGGACGCCATGGTGCAGCGCATCCTGAAGCGCGCTGCCGAAGAGGGGCGTAGCGACGACAACGAGGAGACGCTGCGTAGGCGTCTCGATGTGTACCGCCGCCAGACGGCGCCGATCATTCCGCACTACAGCGGAAAGGGCGCTCTGAAGACGGTGGATGGGATGGCGTCGATGGACGCCGTGACTGGCCGGTTGAAGGCCATTCTCGGCGGCGCCTGACGGCGTCGAATTAATGTTGCGGTCCGGTTGACTTGGGGCCGCCGTTGCCTATAATCCGCGCCCCTGGACAAGCGGGTGTGGAGTGCGGGCTGTTGCGACGGGCTGAGGCTTGTCGTACATGTCCGCGTTCGGCGTGCGGCGGTTCCGGTTAGAGCACGAGGAGAGACGGTGTGGCGCGCATTTCTGGCGTGAACATCCCGACGCAAAAGCGCGTCGTGATTGCATTGACCTACATTCACGGCATCGGCCGCACGACGGCTGTCCGGATCTGCACCTCCGTCGGCATCCCGGCCGAGCGGCGGGTGCACGAGCTGACCGAGGACGAGCTGGCGCGGCTGCGCGAGAGCATCGACGCCGACCTGGTGGTCGAGGGTGACCTGCGGCGGCAGACGGCCATGAGCATCAAGCGGCTCATGGACCTCGGCTGCTATCGCGGCCTGCGGCACCGCAAGGGGCTGCCGGTCCGTGGCCAGCGGACCCACACCAACGCCCGGACCCGCAAGGGCCCGGCGAAGGCGATCGCCGGCAAGAAGAAGTAACCGGCCTCGGCCGGGCCGGTCCGTCGGGCCGGCGCATCCAGGGATCATCGCCCGCGGCCGGTCAGGCCGGCGGGTGTGCGAAGAGGATCGAAGACCATGGCGAAGCAACCGACCCAGGCCCGCCTGCGCCGTCGCGAGAAAAAGAACATCACGTCGGGCGTCGCCCACGTGAACGCCTCGTTCAACAACACCATGATCACCATCACCGACGCGCAGGGCAATGCCATTTCGTGGTCGTCGGCCGGGACCATGGGCTTCAAGGGGTCGCGCAAGTCGACCCCCTATGCCGCGCAGATGGCGGCGGAAGACGCCGGCCGCAAGGCTTCCGAGCACGGCATGAAGACCCTTGAGGTCGAGGTGTCGGGTCCGGGTTCGGGCCGCGAGTCGGCGCTGCGGGCTCTGCAGACGGTCGGCTTCCACGTCACCGCGATCCGCGACGTGACGCCGATCCCGCACAACGGTTGCCGCCCGCGCAAGCGTCGCCGGGTCTGATACCGCCTTCCGGGGGTCCGGATCCCCGGGCCCCCGTTTCCGACCCCGCCGACCGGTCTCTCGACCGCGGCGGGGATCGCCGTTCGAGAATGAGGTTCGAGCCGTGATTCAGAAAAACTGGCAGGCCCTGATCAAGCCGAGCAAGCTCGACATCCAGCCGGGCTATGACCCGAAGCGGACGGCCACCGTCGTCGCCGAGCCGCTGGAGCGGGGCTTCGGCCTGACGCTCGGGAACGCTCTGCGCCGGATTCTGCTGTCGTCGCTGCAGGGCGCCGCGATTTCGGCGATCCAGATCGACGGCGTGCTGCACGAGTTCTCGAGCGTCCCGGGCGTGCGGGAGGATGTGACCGACATCGTCCTGAACATCAAGTCGGTCGCCATCCGCATGCATGGCGAAGGCCCGAAGAAGATGCGCCTGAAGGCCGAGGGCCCGGGCGAGGTGACCGCCGGCATGATCGAGACGGTTTCCGACATCGAGGTCATGAACCCGAACCACGTGATCTGCACGCTGGACCGGGACGCGACCCTGTCGATGGAGCTGACGGTCGAGACCGGCAAGGGCTACGTTCCGGCCAGCGCCAACCGCCCCGAGGACGCGCCGATCGGCCTGATCCCGGTGGACGCGGTGTTCAGCCCGGTCCGTCAGGTCGCCTACAAGGTCGAGAACACCCGTGTCGGCCAGGTCACCGACTACGACAAGCTGTCGATGTCGGTCGAGACCGACGGCTCGCTGAGCCCCGAGGACGCGGTGGCCTACGCCGCCCGCATCCTGCAGGACCAGCTGCAGCTGTTCGTGAACTTCGAAGAGCCGACCCATCGGACCGAGTCCGAGGAGGCCCACGACCTGCCGTTCAACAAGAACCTTCTGCGCAAGGTCGACGAGCTGGAGCTTTCGGTCCGCTCGGCGAACTGCCTGAAGAACGACAACATCGTGTATATCGGCGACCTGGTGCAGAAGACCGAGCCGGAGATGCTCCGGACTCCGAACTTCGGCCGCAAGAGCCTCAACGAGATCAAGGAAGTCCTTGCGTCGATGGGTCTGTCGCTGGGCATGGAGATTGCGAATTGGCCGCCCGAGAACATCGAGGAACTGGCCAAGCGTTTGGAAGAGCCGTACTGAGGCGGCGGCGCGAGACCTAGGAGACTGAGAGATGCGTCACGGCAACAGCGGCCGCAAGCTGCACCGCACGTCGAGCCACCGCCAGGCCATGTTCAAGAACATGGCGGCGGCCCTGATCAAGCACGAGCAGATCGTCACCACCCTGCCGAAGGCCAAGGAACTGCGGCCGGTGGTGGAGAAGATGATCACGCTCGCCAAGCGGGGCGACCTGCACGCCCGCCGGCTGGCTTATGCCCGGCTGCGGGACGAGGCGATGACCAAGAAGCTGTTCGAGGTTCTGGCCGATCGCTACAAGGATCGCCAGGGCGGCTACACCCGCGTCCTGAAGGCGGGCTTCCGCTATGGCGACGCGGCGGCGATGGCTGTGATCGAGCTGGTAGACCGCGACGAGAGCGCCCGCGGCCAGGATTCCGGTCCGAGCCAGGCGGTCGTCCAGGAAGAGACCGCCAGCATGATGCCGTCGGCGATCTGAGGATCCTGTCCGGCTTTGGCCCCATGACAGACGAAGACGATCAGGCGGGCGGCCCTCGGGCCGCCCGTTTTGCGTCGGCCGGCTCGGTCTCCGTATCGGCCGCCTCCAGGTCAGTCGGCGGCGTCGAGGAAGGCGGCGATCTGGAACAGTTCCTCATGATCGGGGTGACCGATCAGGAGGGCCCGCAGGTCGTCGGCGATCACCCCGGCGGCGGCGTCGTCGCCGACGTGCCGGTGGCTGAGCGCGAGATTGGCGGCCCCCTTCGCCTGGGCCAGCCGGATCGCCGGATCCTCGTCATGGGCCACCGACAGCCCGGCCAGTTCGTCGTAGATCAGCTGGGCCGCGGCCAGGTCGCCGGACTGGCAGAGGTCGGTGATCAGGTTGAAGCCGGCGTCGGCCAGCCGGCCGACCGCGCCTTCGCCGGATTCCGGCAGGCGCGACAGGGCGGCGAGCGCCTCGTAGGCGTCGCGCGCCGCCGCCAGATGCCCCCGGCTGCCGAGCCCGGTGACCAGGGTGAAGGCCCCCTCGGCGGCGAACTCGGCGATCTCTCGGTGGCCCGGGGTACGGTGGACGGCATCGATCAGGGCGTCGAGGGCGGCCCGCGCCTCACCCGGCGGGTCGCGCCGGGCGGCATGGGCCAGCCGGTTGAAGACCCCGCGGGCATGCTGTTGCCGGATCATCGGTGCCGCCGGCTGCTGGGCTTCCAGCCGGGCCAGGTCGGCCAGCGCCCGGCGGGCCTCGCGGGGTTGGCCCGCCTCCAGGGCGATCGCCACGAGGTTGGCGGCCGCCTTGGCCCGGATTCCCGCCAGCTCCGAGTCCTCGGTATAGATTTCCCCGAGTGTCGAGATGCCGCGATAGACGTCGAGGGCGCCGTTCAGTCCGTTGATCCGGGCCTCGGCCGAGATCAGGTCGACCGAGGCCTCGGCATAGGCTCGGCGCGGCAGTGGATCGCCGGGCCTGTCGGCGGCCATGGTTCCGAGGAACAGGTGGGCGCAACGGACCGTCGCGATGTCGTTGCCGCTGCGGCCGGCCGCCGCCAGCCGCATGGCGCCGCACACCGCGACCTTGGTGAGTTCGGGATCGTCGGGGTGTTCGATGATGATCGACGTGAGGACGCCGAAGGCGGCCCGTGCCGCCGCCAGGTCACCCTGGGGGCCACCCTGGTTCGCTATGATGCGCTCGGCCCGGCGAGCGGCCTCGATCGCGCCTTGGTGTTGCCCCGGCATCGCAACCTGGGCCCCCCGATCTCACGCGGTGGGGCATCCTGCCCCGCCTTGGTATGTCGGCCATGCTTCCTAGATTGAGACGGTAGCACAGCGGGACGTCGCATCAACCGGCGTCCAAGGATCCGAAGGCAGGGATGAAGTCGATGCTCGCACGAGCCGTTTCGGTGTGGTGTCTGGTCGCGGTCATGGCTGTCGCGGGAGGACTGCCGGCCCGGGCGCAGGCGGCGCCGCGGGTGCCGCAGACGCAGGCCCAGCTCAGTCTGTCGTTCGCGCCGCTGGTGCGCGAGGTGGGGCCGGCGGTGGTGAACGTCTACAGCCGGGCCACGGTGACCGAGCGACCGGGGTTGTCGCCGCTGTTCGACGACCCGTTCTTCAAGCGGTTCTTCGGCGATATGGTGCCGCGCCTGCCGGAGCGCCGGCGCGAGGCCAACTCCCTCGGCTCCGGCGTGATCGTCGACCCGAGCGGCGTGGTGGTTACCAACAACCACGTGGTCGAGAAGGCCGACGAAATCACCGTCGTGCTGGCCGACCGGCGCGAGTTCCCGGCGACCCTGCTGCTGGCCGATCCCAAGACCGACCTGGCGGTTCTGAAGATCGACACCGGCGACGAGCCGCTGCCGGCGGTGGCCATGCGCGATTCCGACGACCTGGAGGTCGGTGACATCGTGCTGGCGATCGGCAACCCGTTCGGGGTCGGCCAGACCGTCACCATGGGCATTGTCTCGGCGCTGGCCCGGACCAATGTCGGGATCACCGACTACAGCTTCTTCATCCAGACCGATGCGTCGATCAACCCGGGCAACTCCGGCGGTGCGCTGATCGGCGTCGACGGCCGCCTGGTCGGCATCAACACGGCGATCTTCTCGAACCAGCGCGGCGGGGCCGCCGGATCGGTCGGGATCGGTTTCGCGATCCCGTCGAACATGGTGGCGACCGTGCTGCGCGCCGCGAAGAGCGGGAAGATCGTCCGCCCGTGGCTCGGCGCCCGGACCCAGACCGTCACCACCGACCTCGCCGGCGGCCTCGGCCTGGACCGCCCGGTCGGCGCCCTGATCGGCGACGTCTATCCTGGCGGTCCTGCGGCCCGTGCCGGGCTGCGCACCGGCGACGTGGTGCTGGAGGTCGACGAGCGCGAGGTCAGCGACGCCGGCGGGCTGCGCTACCGCATCGGCACCCGCGAGCCGGGCGAGACCATCACCCTGCAGGTTCTGCGCAACGGCCGGGTGTTCACCGCCCGGCTGCCGATGGAGGCGCCGAAGGCCGAGCCGACGCCGAATGTCAGCGACCTGGCCGGCCGCAGCCCGATGACCGGGGCCCGGGTCGCCAACATGTCGCCGGCCTTCGCCATGGAGGAGGGCTTCGACGAGTTGGCCCGCGGAGTCGTGGTGCTCGGGACCGCCCGCAACTCGCCCGCCGAACGGCTCGGGCTGCGACGCGGCGACCTGGTGGTCTCGGTGAACGACAAGCCGATCGACCGGGTCAATACCCTGGACCGGGCGCTGCAGAGCGCGACCGGTTCCTGGACGCTGTCGATCCGCCGCGACGATCGCGTGCTCACCACCAAGGTCCAGGGATAGACTGCCGTTCATGAGCCTGTTCGAAAGCCAGGCGCCGCGGCCGCTCGCCGACCGCCTGCGCCCCACCCGGATCGACGAGGTCGTCGGCCAGGACCACCTGCTGGGACCGGAAGGCCCGATCGGGCGGATGCTGGCCAAGGGGCGGCTGGCGTCCTGCGTCCTGTGGGGGCCGCCCGGCTGCGGCAAGACCACGATCGCCCGCCTGCTGGCCGAGCACACCGATCTCGAGTTCGTGCCGATGTCGGCGGTGTTCTCCGGGGTCGCCGACCTGAAGAAGCAGTTCGAGGCGGCCCGCGGCCGACGCGCCGGGGGACGTGGCACCCTGCTGTTCGTCGACGAGGTGCACCGCTTCAACCGGGCCCAGCAGGACGGGTTCCTGCCGGTGGTCGAGGACGGGACCATCACCCTGGTCGGCGCCACCACCGAGAACCCGTCCTTCGAACTGAACGCGGCGCTGCTGTCGCGGGCCCAGGTATTCGTCCTGCGCCGCCTCGACGACGCGGCGCTGGAACTGCTGCTGTCGCGGGCCGAGGCGACCGAGGGGCGCAAGCTGCCGGTCACCGCCGACGGCAGGGCGGCGCTGCGGGCGATGGCCGACGGCGACGGCCGCTTCCTGCTGAACCTGGCCGAAGAGGTGTTCGCGCTGCAGCCGAAGGCGCCGCTCGACGCCGCCGGGGTGGCGGCCAACGTACAGCGCCGGGCGCCGGTCTACGACAAGGACCGCGAGGAGCACTACAACCTGATCAGCGCGCTGCACAAGTCGCTGCGCGGCTCCGACCCCGACGCCGGCCTGTACTGGCTGGCCCGCATGCTGGCCGGCGGCGAGGACCCGGCCTACATCCTGCGCCGGCTGACCCGGTTCGCGGTCGAGGATGTCGGCATGGCCGAACCGCAGGCGGTGGCCCAGGCGATCGCCTGCTGGGAGACCTACGACCGGCTCGGCTCGCCCGAGGGCGACCTGGCGATCAGCCAGCTGGTCGTGTATCTGGCGACCGCACCGAAATCCAACGCCGCCTACAAGGCGCATGGCGCGGCGGCCCGGGCGGCCCGCCAGACCGGCTCGCTGATGCCGCCGGCGCATATCCTGAACGCCCCGACCCGGCTGATGCAGGACCTCGGCTACGGCGCCGGCTACGCCTACGACCACGACGCCGAGGAGGGCTTCTCCGGCCAGGACTACTTCCCCGACGGCCTGGAGCGGCAGCGCTTCTACAGCCCGGTCGAGCGCGGCTTCGAGCGCGAGATCCGCAAGCGGGTCGAGTATTTCGACAAGCTGCGGGCCAAGCGCAAGGGCGCCGCCGCGACCGGCGACGGCGAGACGTGACCGACGCCTGGCTCGGCATCGACTGGTCCGGTTCCAAGGCCGCCCGGCTGCCGGGCATCCAGGTCGCCGAGGCGCTGCCCGGTACGGCCCCGCCGCGGCTGCTGCCGGGTCCGCAAGGCGGCGGCCTGTGGCGGCGCACCGACGTGCTCGACCTGTTGCTGGCCCGGCACGCGGCCGGGCAGCGGGTGGTGGCCGGCTTCGACTTCGCCTTCGCCTATGCGCAACGCGACCGCGGCAGCTACTTCCCCGGCGTCGAGGGCGCGCCGGACGAGGTGCGGGCGCTGTGGGCCTTCGTCGAGCGACTGGCGACGGCCGGGGGCGACCTGTACGGCGGTGCCGTCTACGCTCCAGGTTCGCCGGTCGCGCATCTCTACCTGACGCCGGCTGGCCGCGGCGCCGGATACGAGCACCGCCGGCGGCGCACCGAGATCGACTGCGCGGCGGTCACCAGCCCGCATCCGGTGTTCAAATGCGTTGGCGCCGCCAATGTCGGGACCGGGTCGCTGGCCGGCATGCGCCTGCTGCACCGGTTGTCCGGACAGGCGGCGATCTGGCCGTTCGACCAGCCCGGCCGCCTGACCGTGGTCGAGATTTTCCCGCGCCTGTACTTCATGCGGACCGGCGCCGATCCGCGGGCCTGGCGGGATCCGCGGGTGGTGGACGCCGCCCTGGCCGGGCATGGCAGCGCGCCCTATGCCGGGCCGGCTCTGGACACCGAGGACAAGGCCGACGCAGTGGTCGCCGCCGCCGCCCTGCGGGCGCTGTCGGCCGAGCCGCGGGTCTGGGCCGCCCCGGACGGCGAGCCGGCCGCGCGGCGGGAAGGCTGGATATTCGGCGTGGAACCGGCTAAGCCGGGCGCGCCATGAAGATGCTTCTCGCGGTCGCGTTCGGCGGCGCCATCGGTGCCGTCGCCCGCTACAAGACCATCGGCTGGGTCGGTCACGTCGCCGGGCACGGGTTTCCGTGGGGGACGCTGACCGTCAACGTGGTCGGGTCGTTCCTGATGGGCGTGCTGATCGAGACGGCGGCGCTGAAGCAGTTCATGACACCGGAGCTGCGCGCCCTTCTGGCGGTCGGTGTGCTCGGCGCCTTCACGACCTTCTCGAGCTTCGCCCTGGACGTCGCGACGCTCTGGCAGCGCGGCGACACCGGGGCGACCGCGGCCTATGTCGCGGCCTCCACGTCGCTAACGATCCTGGCGCTGTTCGCCGGGCTCTGGACCGTAAAGCAGGTACTGGCATGAAGACGGTCGAGACGCGGGTGATCGGAGCGGACGAGGGCGATCAGCGCCTCGACCGCTGGTTCAAGCGGCATTTCCCGGGGCTCGGCCACGGCCATCTCGCCAAGCTGCTGCGGACCGGCCAGGTACGGGTCGACGGCAAGCGCGCCAAGGCCAGCCAGATGCTGGAGGCCGGGCAGGCGGTGCGGATCCCGCCGATGGAGGACAGGCCGGCGCCGGTGCGCACCAGGACGCCGCCGCCCAAGGCCGGCGAGCGCGACCCCGAGACCTCGCGGCGGCTGCGCGAAGCGGTGCTGTACCGGGACAGCGACGTGCTGGCGATCAACAAGCCGGCCGGCCTGGCGACACAGGGCGGCACGGGGACCAAGGTCCATGTCGACGGCGCGCTGGACGGCCTGAAGTTCGACGCCCCGGACAAGCCGCGGCTGGTCCACCGGCTCGACAAGGACACCTCCGGTGTGCTGCTGCTCGGCCGGAGCCAGATGGCGGCCCGGCGGCTGGCCGAGTCGTTCCGCGCCAAGTCGGCGATGAAGATCTACTGGGCCCTGGTGGTCGGCGAGCCGAAGCCTTCGGCCGGCACCATCGAGGGCGCGATCTCCAAGCTTCCCGGCCGGGCCGGCGAGAAGATGACGATCGACCCGGAGGAGGGCAAGCGCGCCGTTACCCGCTACGCCATCGTCGAGCGGCTCGGCGGCAAGGTGACCTGGGTGGCGCTGTTCCCGGTCACCGGGCGCACCCACCAGCTGCGCGTCCACATGGCCGAGCTCGGCACCCCGATCCTCGGCGACGGCAAGTACGGCGGCACCGAGGCGTTCCTGCAGGGCGAGGGGGTCAGCCGCAAGCTCCACCTGCATGCGCGGGCCATCCGGATTCCCGGCCCGAAGGGGCGGCCGCTGGAGATCGTCGCGCCGCTGGACGACCATATGAAGCGGTCCTGGGCGTTCTTCGGCCTGGACGAGGCGTCGGGCAGCGACCCGTTCGAGCCGTTCGAGGAGTGACCTGAACCATGGCCGGTGACCTGCGGCTCTGCGCTCTCGACCTGGACGGCACGCTGATCGACAGCCAGCACCATATCGTGGCGGCCATGGCCGCGGCATTCCGCGCCGAGGGCCTGCCGCCGCCGAGCCCGGCGATGGTCCGAGAGATCGTCGGCCTGCCGCTCGACCACGCGATCCACCGGCTGGCCCCGCAGGTGCGCGGCCTGCAGCTGGAGCGCGTCGGGCAGGCCTATCGCGACGCCTATTTCGACGCCAAGGATGCCGACAGCGCCGCCGAGCCGCTGATGCCGGGGGCCCGGGCGGCCCTGGATGCCCTGGAGGCCGACGGCTGGCTGCTGGCGGTGGTGACCGGCAAGGGGCGGCGCGGCCTGCACGAGGTGCTGGAGGCGCACGGGCTGATCGAGCGGTTCGTGGTGCTGAAGTCGGCGGACGACGGGCCGGGCAAGCCCGACCCGACGCTGCTGCTGGACGCCGTGCGCGAGGCCGGGTCGAGCACGGCCCGGGCGGTGATGGTCGGCGACACCGTGTTCGACATGGGCATGGCGCGCCGGGCTCGGGTGCCGGGAATCGCGGTGACCTGGGGCTATCATGACCTGGCCCTGCTGGAGACCGAGCGGCCGGCCGCGGTGATCGGGCGCTTCGAGGAACTGGCGGAGGCGGCCGGGCGACTGGTTCCGGCCTGAACCGCGCGAAGGAGGACGCCATGCGCTGGCTACGCTGGCTGGGTGTCGCGGTCGCGATCGTCGTTGTCCTGGCCGGCGGGGCCGTTGGCTATGTCGCGACGCTCGACCTCAACGCCTACAAGGGCGACGTGCAGGCCGCCCTGGAGGAGGCGAGCGGCCGTCGGGTCGAGATCGCCGGCGCGCTCGACCTGAGCTGGACGCCCAGGCCGAACCTGACGCTCTCCGGCGTCCGCATCGCCAACGCCGAGTGGGGGTCCGAGCAGGCGATGGCGACCGTCGGCAGCCTGGCGGTCGGCGTCGAACTGCTGCCGCTGCTGACCGGGCAGGCCAGGATGACCAGCCTCCGGCTGTCCGACGTCCGACTGCTGTTGGAGCGCGGCCCCGACGGCCGCGGCAACTGGCAGCTCGCCGGCGCCCCGGGCGGTGGCACATCGGCGTCCGGCGGCGAGCTTCCTGAGATCCGGAAGGCCGAGTTGGAGCGGGTCTCGCTGATCTGGAAGGCCGGCCCGAAGGCGGCCGAGCGGACCTATAGGATCGATCGGCTGACCCTGGCGGACAGCGGATCGGCCGGGCAGCTCGCCGTGGCGCTCGCGGCGGTGCTCGACGGCGACCCGGTCGAGCTGACCGGCACGCTGCCGGACTTCGCGGCGCTGCGGCGTCCCGGGGCCGAGCTGCCGGTGGAGCTGAAGGGCAGCTTCGCGGGGACACCGTTCGCGCTGGCCGCCGCGTTCCTGGTCGAGCGGGCCGGCACGGCGGTCGACCGGCTGCGGGCCGATCGGCTCGAGCTGTCGTTCGGCGACCTGACCGCGACCGGCAGCGCCGGCGTCGACCTGACGGGCGCGCGGCCCCGGGTCGAGGCCCGGCTGGAGGCCGGGACGGTCGACCTGGATCGCATCCGCAATGCCGGCGGCTCGGGAGATCCGCTGGACCGATCGCTGCCGTTCGACCTGCTGACACTGGCGGACGGCCGGCTGGAGCTGACGGCGGCCCGGCTGGTCGCCGCCGGCGTGGCGGTCGACGGCCTGACCGCAACGGCAAGGCTGTCCGACGGCACGCTGACGGTCGACCCGATGGTCGGCAAGGTCGCCGAGGGGCCGCTGACCGGCCGGCTGGTGCTGGAGCGCAAGGCCAAGGGGCCGACCGCGCTGTCGGTCACCGCCGCCGCCAGCGGCATGGACATGGGTACTGTCTACCGGGCGCTGATGGGCGAGGCGCTGATAGAGGGGCGCGGGGATGCGGCCCTCGACCTGCGCGGCGCCGGCGAGACGCCGCGGGCGCTGCTCGGCTCCAGCCAGGGCGTCGCCCGGCTGGTGGTCCATGAAGGCGTGATCCTGAACCGCTACTGGGAGCTGATCGCCGAGGACGTGGCGACCCGGTTCCTGCCGTTCGTGAGCGACGCCGACCGCGGCCGGCTGAACTGCCTGGTCGGCCGGTTCGACATCGCCAAGGGGATCGCCGACGCCAGCGTGCTGATGGTCGACAGCGAGCGGGTGACGGTCGCCGGTGAGGGCACGGTCGACCTGGCGGCCCAGATCCTCGACATGCGGCTGGTGCCGCGGCCGAAGGACCCCAGCCTGTTCAGCTTGGCGACGCCGATCCTGCTGACCGGGCCGCTCGCCGACCCGCGGCCGGCGCCGGACCCGGTGGCGGTCGCCAAGGGGCTCGGCGGCATCGCCGCCAGCACCGCCCTCGGGCCGCTCGGCCTGCTGCTGCCCTTCTTGTCGAGCGGCTCGGCCGACCAGCCTTGCCCGGAGGCGATCGCGGCGGCCGAGGCCAAGCGTGTCCCCGGTGCATCGAAGGCATCCAGTGAACAGAATAAACCAGGCGGTATCAAAGGGTTGTTCGATAATCTTCGGAAAGCGATAGAGTAGACTATGAAGCGGATCTACAAGGCCGTCGCGGTGGCGCCGGCAGCCGGGGGCGGCGGTTTCGCCGTGCATCTGGACGGCAAGCCGGTGAACTCCCCCGGGCAGCGCCCGCTGGTCATTCCGGCGCGGGCCCTGGCCGAGGCAGTGGCGGCGGAGTGGGACGCCCAGGTCGACAAGGTCGATGCCCGCAGCATGCCGATGACCGGCTTCGTCGCCACGGTGGTCGACCGGGTCTCGCCGCAGCGCGACTTCGTGGTGACCGAACTGGCCGGTTACGGCGGCTCCGACCTGGTGTGCTACCTGGCCGACGAGCCGGCCGAGCTGACCGCCCGCCAGGAGGCGGCCTGGGCGCCGTTGCGGGACTGGGCATCGGAGGCGTTCGGGGCGCGGCTGCGGCCGACCGCCGGGGTGATGCCGGTCGCCCAGTCGCCGGACAGCCTGGCGGCACTGCGCCGGGGGGTGGAGGCGCTGGGCGACTGGGAACTGGCGCCGCTGCACACCCTGACCTCCATCACCGGCTCGCTGGTGCTGGGGCTGGCGGTGCTGCACGGCCGGCTCGACGCTGCCGCCGCCTACGACGCCTCGGAGGTCGACGAGGCGTTCCAGATCGAGAAGTGGGGCATGGACCGCGAGGCCGAGCAGCGCCGCCGGAGGCGCCGCGCCGAGGTGGCGGAAGCGGCAAAATTCGTAGAGCTTTTGCGGGCGGGGTGATATCCCCGCCAGTCGGGCCTTGAGGGGGCGACGTCCCGGGGCCGGGTTTCTCCAGGGAGGGCTTTGATGCAGGACATCGTCGAGCGGCTCGAGGACATGCGCAACCGCGCCCGCCTGGGCGGCGGGGCCAAGCGCATCGAGGCCCAGCACCAGAAGGGCAAGCTCTCGGCGCGCGAGCGCATCGACCTGCTGGTCGACCCCGGCTCCTTCGAGGAGTGGGACATGTTCGTCGAGCACCGCTCCTCGGACTTCGGGATGGCCGAGCAGAAGGTTCCCGGCGACGGCGTGGTGATCGGCTGGGGCACCGTCAACGGCCGGCTGGTGTTCGTGTTCAGCCAGGACTTCACGGTGTTCGGCGGCTCGCTCAGCGAGGCCCACGCCGAGAAGATCTGCAAGGTCATGGACCAGGCCATGAAGGTCGGGGCCCCGGTGATCGGCCTGAACGATTCCGGCGGCGCCCGCATCCAGGAGGGCGTGGCCTCGCTCGGCGGCTATGCCGAGGTGTTCCAGCGCAACGTGATGGCCTCCGGCGTGGTGCCGCAGATCTCGATGATCATGGGCCCGTGCGCCGGCGGCGCGGTCTACTCGCCGGCGATGACCGACTTCATCTTCATGGTGAAGGACAGCTCCTACATGTTCGTCACCGGTCCCGACGTGGTGAAGACGGTCACCCACGAGACCGTCACCCACGAGCAGCTCGGCGGGGCGGTCACCCACACCACCAAGTCCGGAGTCGCCGACCTCGCCTTCGAGAACGACGTCGAGGCGCTGCTGCAGCTGCGCCGCTTCATCGATTTCCTGCCGGCTTCCAACCGCGAGCGGCCGCCGGCGCGCCCGACCGCCGACGAGGCCGACCGGCCGGAACCGTCGCTCGACAGCCTGGTGCCGGCCAACCCGAACAAGCCCTACGACATGAAGGAGCTGATCCTGAAGGTCGTGGACGAGGGCGACTTCTTCGAGATCCAGCCGAACTTCGCCGGCAACATCCTGACCGGCTTCGCCCGCATGCAGGGCTCGACAGTCGGCATCGTCGCCAACCAGCCGATGGTGCTGGCGGGCTGCCTGGACATCGAGAGCGCCAAGAAGGCAGGCCGCTTCGTGCGGTTCTGCGACTGCTTCAACATCCCGATCGTCACCTTCGTCGACGTGCCGGGCTTCCTGCCGGGCACCAAGCAGGAGTACGGCGGCATCATCAAGCACGGGGCGAAGCTGCTGTTCGCCTATGCCGAGGCCACGGTCCCGAAGGTCACCGTGATCACCCGCAAGGCCTATGGCGGCGCCTACGACGTGATGAGCTCGAAGCACCTGCGCGGCGACGTCAACTACGCCTGGCCGACCGCCGAGATCGCGGTGATGGGGCCGAAGGGCGCGGTCGAGATCATCTTCCGGGCCGACGCCGGCAACCCGGCCAAGATCGAGGCCCGCACCGAGGAGTACCGCCAGAAGTTCGCCAACCCGTTCGTGGCGGCCTCGCGCGGCTACATCGACGACATCATCAAGCCGCGTAATACCCGCCGCCGGATCTGCCGGGCCCTCGCCATGCTGCGCGACAAGCAGCTCGAGAACCCGTGGAAGAAGCACGACAACATCCCGCTTTGATTGGCTGATCAGGGAGTTATGACGAAATGTTCTCTAAGATCCTGATCGCCAACCGCGGCGAGATCGCCTGCCGGATCATCAAGACCGCGCGGCGCATGGGCATCAAGACGGTGGCCGTGTACTCGGACGCCGACGCCGACGGCAAGCATGTCCGGATGGCCGACGAGGCGGTGCGGATCGGCCCGGCGGCCTCGGCCGAGAGCTACCTGAAGATCGACACCATCGTCGAGGCCTGCAAGGCGACCGGTGCGGAGGCGGTGCATCCCGGCTTCGGCTTCCTGTCCGAGCGCGCGGCGTTCTGCGAGGCGCTGGAGAAGGCCGGCATCGTGTTCATCGGCCCCGGCGTGAAGGCCATCGAGGCGATGGGCGACAAGATCACCTCGAAGAAGATCGCGCACGAGGCGGGCGTGTCGACGGTGCCGGGGTTCCTGGGCACTATCGAGAGCCCGGAGCACGCGGCGAAGATCGCCGGCGAGATCGGCTATCCGGTGATGATCAAGGCGTCGGCCGGCGGCGGCGGCAAGGGCATGCGGATCGCCAACTCCGAGGCCGAGTTGAAGGACGGCGTGCGCGGCGCCATGAACGAGGCCCGCTCGTCGTTCGGCGACGACCGGGTGTTCATCGAGAAGTTCGTCACCCAGCCGCGCCATATCGAGATCCAGGTGCTGGCCGACGGCCACGGCAACGTGGTGCATCTGGGCGAGCGCGAGTGCTCGATCCAGCGCCGCCACCAGAAGGTCATCGAGGAGGCGCCGAGCCCGTTCATCGACGCCGAGACCCGGGCCGCCATGGGCGCCCAGGCGGTGGCCCTGGCCCGGCAGGTCGGCTACCGCTCGGCCGGCACGGTCGAGTTCATAGCGGACGCGAATAAAAACTTCTATTTCCTTGAAATGAATACGCGTCTTCAGGTCGAGCACCCGGTGACCGAGATGGTCACCGGGCTCGACTTGGTGGAGCTGATGATCCGGGTGGCGGCCGGCGAGAAGCTGCCCTTCGGCCAGGACGACGTCACGATGACCGGCTGGGCGATCGAGGCCCGCGTCTATGCCGAGGACCCGTATCGCGGCTTCCTGCCGTCGATCGGCCGGCTGACCCGCTACGACCCGCCGACCGACGTCGACGGCATCCGGGTCGACGACGGGGTCGACGAGGGCTCCGAGATCTCGATGTTCTACGACCCGATGATCGCCAAGCTGGTGGCCTATGGCGACACCCGCAACCAGGCGGCCGACCGGCTGTACGACGCCATCGGCCGCTACCGGATCCGCGGGGTCGGCCACAACCTGCCGTTCCTGGCCGCGACCATCGCCATGAAGCGGTTCCGCGACGGCGATCTCACCACCGGCTTCATCGCCGAGGAGTTCCCGGACGGGTTCTCGGGGGCGGTGCTGGATCCCTACGAGGAGGGCGCGCTGTGCGCGCTGGCGGTGGCGTTCGAGCGCGCCAACGCGGAGCGGCTGGCGCGGATCAGCGGCCAGGTGGCGAACCGCGGCAAGGCCGACCTGCCGGCGGTCTGGACGGTCCGGGAGGGCCGCGAGAACCGTCGCGCCGAGGTGCGCGAGGCCGAGGACGGCTACGACGTCACCGTCGCCGGCCAGCGCTACGCGGTGCGCGGCTCGCTGGACGCCACCATCGCGGTGTTCGACGGCATGGTGAACGGCGAGCCGTTCGCCGCCCAGATCGACCGCGACGGCATCTACTACCGGCTGAGCTTCGGCGGCCGCACCCTCGACGCCCTGGTGGTGCCGCCAAGGGTGGCCGACGCGCTCGACAAGATGCCGCCGAAGGAGAGCGCCGACACCGGCAAGCTGCTGGTGTCGCCGATGCCGGGGCTGCTGGTCTCGGTGGCGGTCGCGGAAGGGGATCCGGTCAAGATCGGTCAGGAGGTCTGCGTGGTCGAGGCCATGAAGATGGAGAACGTGCTGCGCGCCGAGCGCGACGGCACGGTCGCCAAGCTGCACGCCAGCCCGGGCGACAGCCTGGCGGTCGACCAGACCATCGTGGAGTTCGAATAGCGACGGAGGCCCCGTGACCCAGGGAACCCGCAGCGTCAGGATGTTCATCACAGGCAAGGTGCAGGGCGTCGGCTTCCGCTGGTGGTGCGTCAGCCAGGCGAGCCATCTCGGCCTGGACGGCTGGGTGCGCAACCGCCTGGACGGTTCGGTCGAGGCGGTCGCGACCGGGCCGGAGGACGCGGTTGACGACCTGGTCGAGGCCTGCCGCCACGGCCCGCGCGGCGCCGCGGTCGAGGGCGTGTTCGTCTCCGACGCCGACCCGTCCGAGGCCGGCCCGCACGGCTTCGAGCAGGCGCCGACGGCGTAGGGCGGTAGCGGGCGTCCGTCGCTCCGTGGGTTCCGGCTCCGTACCGCCTGCGGCGGCCCGGTCCGGAATGACGTCGTCTAAGGGGACGGTCGGGCCATACAAACAGTCGTCATTCCGGACGGACGCGCCGCCCCGGCGCGGCTGAGCCGGAACCCACCCGCTGCCGCCATTCCCCGCCGCAGTTCCCCGTCGCCATTCCCTCGCGGCAACCTTGCCTCGGCGCCGATTCGCGCCCACCTTGTCCTTATCCGGCCGATGCGGCGCGCGCCGATCGCCTTGGTGAAACCGCGATCGAGGCCGGACGCCTGCGGGCGCGGCGCGCGGCACCAGGGAGGGCTTGCGGTGAAGGCAGACCGCAATGCCGCCGGAACCGTATCCAACCGTCATGTCGCGGGCGATGCCCTGCGCTGGGTGTATTCGAGCGTCCTGGCGCTGATCGTCGTCGCGATCCTGCTGCTGGTCGGCATGCTGATCTGACGGGCCGCCCGATTCCCTAGGGCGATGGGGTGCGGGGCAAGGGAACAGGCGGGGCTGCCCGGAGGCACCGGGCGGCGCGGACAAAGGCTTTGCGGCCCCCGTGCCGGCATCGCGTGGCGGATGCTGCGGTGCGGCGTTACCCTCGAGCCGTGCTGGCGGCCCTGCCTGGGTCGCCCGGGAGACAGCGGAGGCCGCCGATGACAAGCATCGATCCCCCGTCACCGCGTCTTTGGATCGACCGGGTCCGCTGGTTCGACGAGCGGCTGCGCAAGGCCGCCGACGACCGCCCGCTGCATGTCGGCGGCCAGACCGAGGCGGTCCTGACCGAGCTGCGCCGGGTGTTCGCCGCCGGCGCCTGGGTGACCGCGGTGGTGCTGGCCCAGACCGCGATCGACTGCGAGGTCTCCGAACGGGTCGAGATGGCGGTCGGCGACGGGCTGTACCTCAACCAGGTCCGGTTCGGGCGCGACTACGTCTGGCTGCGCGAGCGCCGCAACGCCTACCTGCACAACGAGGGTCCGGTGCCGGCGGTGACCGCCCATGACCTCGCGCTGGAGCAGCCGCGGCTGGAGCGCGAGGCGCGCCGGGCGATCGAGCTGATGGCCGACGCGCTGGCCGGCAAGGCCTAGCTGCGCGGCCCCATCGGCCCGCCGGGGCCGAAGACCTGGTCGAAGGCCCCTCGCAGCGCCATGTCGGCGTCTGCCAGGGTGGCCGGGTGGCCGAGGTCGACCAGGCTGGTCACGCCGTGCCGGGCGATGCCGCAGGGCACGATGCCCTCGAAGTGCGACAGCTCCGGCTCGACGTTCAGGGCGACGCCGTGGAAGGTGACCCAGCGCCGGACCCGCACGCCGATGGCGGCGATCTTGTCCTCGCGCAGCGGCTGGTTGCGGTCGGTCCGGCGCACCCAGATGCCGACCCGGCCGTCGCGCCGCTCGCCGGTGACCCCGAGGCCGTCGAGCGCCCGGACCAGCCATTCCTCCAGCGCCCAGACATAGGCCCGCACGTCGGGCTTGCGGCGCTTCAGGTCGAGCATGGCGTAGGCCACGCGCTGGCCGGGGCCGTGATAGGTGAATTCGCCGCCGCGCCCGCTGCGGTACACCGGGAAGCGGTCGGGCTGCAGCAGGTCGGCGTCCCGGGCGCTGGTGCCGGCGGTGTAGAGCGGCGGGTGCTCGACCAGCCACACCAGTTCCGGCGCGGTTCCGGCGTGGATCGCCGCGGCCCGCGCCTCCATCGTGGCGACCGCCGCGTCGTAGTCCAGAAGTCCCGGCTCGACCCGCCATTCGATGGCGTCGGCGGCGGGCCCGGTCGGGGTCGCGGCGGGGGTCGGGGCGACGGCTGATGACATGCGCACTCCGCTCGGCGAACGGCCTTGATCGGTGGGGAGGGTTCTGATAATCCCTCACGCCTGCCGCGGGGATACCCCGCGTGCTCCGTGGCGAACATAGTGCGGTCGTGGCGGAATTGGTAGACGCGCAGCGTTGAGGTCGCTGTCCCAGAAATGGGGTGGAAGTTCGAGTCTTCTCGACCGCACCATCACGGAGTGAATGCGAAACGCCCCGGCCGCAAGGCCGGGGCGTTCGCTTTCGGGGGCCGTCGCCTCGTGGGTTCCGGATCGACCGCGCCGGGGCGGCGCGGCCGTCCGGAATGACGAAGGGGTGGGACGGTCGTCATTCCTTTCATCGTCATTCCGGACCGGATCGCCGGAGGCGGGACGGAGCCGGAACCCACATCGCGATAGGCGGCCATTCGCTGGCGGGTTCTTCCCTTTGGCCCGACTCGCGAAACGTCGTTTCCTGCTTAGCCCTTGGGCGCACCCGGTCGCTTGTGTAAGGTCCGGAGGCCCCGCGATGCGCCCGCTCGGCGCCGCGCCGGGCGCAGGCGGCAGGGGACCACATGGCGGACGACCTCAAGGAAGCGGCACTCTACTACCACCGGAACCCGATCGCCGGAAAGCTGGCCGTCGTCCCGACCAAGCCGATGGCGACCCAGCGCGACCTGGCGCTGGCCTATTCGCCGGGCGTCGCCTACGCCTGCAACGCCATCGTCGAGGATCCCGGCAGCGCCGCCCAGCTGACCGGCCGCCAGAACCTGGTGGCGGTCATCACCAACGGCACCGCCGTGCTGGGCCTCGGCAACATCGGGCCGCTCGCCTCCAAGCCGGTGATGGAGGGCAAGGCGGCGCTGTTCAAGAAGTTCGCCGACATCGACGTGTTCGACCTGGAGGTCGCCGAGAACGACGTCGACCGGTTCGTCGACGTGGTGGCGGCGCTGGAGCCGACCTTCGGCGGCATCAACCTGGAGGACATCAAGGCGCCGGAGTGCTTCGAGATCGAGCGCAAGCTGCGCGCCCGCATGAAGATCCCGGTGTTCCACGACGACCAGCACGGCACCGCCATCACCGTCGGTGCCGCGATCTTCAATTCGCTGCGGCTGGTCGGCAAGAATTTCGAGGATGTGCGGCTGGTCACCTCCGGCGCCGGGGCGGCGGCCATGGCCTGCGTCGACCTGCTGGTCGCCATGGGGCTGCGCAAGGAGAACGTCGTCCTCACCGACATCGACGGCGTGGTCTGGCGCGGCCGGAACCAGATGAACCCGGTGATCGAGCGCTACGCGGTCGAGACCGACAAGCGCAAACTGGCCGACGTGATCGCCGGCGCCGACGTGTTCCTGGGGCTGTCGGCCCCCGGGGTGCTGACCGCCGACATGGTGAAGTCGATGGCCGAGCGGCCGGTGATCATGGCGCTCGCCAACCCGACCCCGGAGATCATGCCGGAGATCGCCAAGGAGGCCAGGCCCGACGCGATCATCGCGACCGGCCGGTCGGACTACCCGAACCAGGTCAACAACGTCCTGTGCTTCCCCTTCATCTTCCGCGGCGCGCTCGACGTCGGCGCCACCACCATCAACGAGGAGATGAAGATCGCCGCGGTCACCGCGATCGCCGACCTGGCCACCCAGGAGACCTCGGACGTGGTGGCCACCGCCTATGGCGGGCAGGAGCTGTCGTTCGGGCCGGAATACGTGATCCCGCGGCCGTTCGACCCGCGGCTGATCATGGAGATCGCGCCCCGGGTGGCGCAGGCGGCGATGGATTCCGGGGTCGCGACCCATCCGATCGAGGACTTCGCGGCCTACCGGGAGAAGCTGTCGCAGTTCGTCTACCGCTCCGGCCAGGTGATGCGCCCGGTGTTCGCCCGCGCCCGCGAGGAGCCGAAGCGCGTGGTGTTCGCCGAGGGCGAGGAGGAGCGGGTGCTGCGGGCGGTGCAGACCGTGCTCGACGAGAAGCTGGCGCAGCCGATCCTGGTCGGCCGGCCGGAGGTTATCGAGCGCCGGATCGAGCGCTTCGGCCTGCGCCTGAAGCTGGAGCGCGACGTCGAGGTGGTGAACCCGGAGAACGACGCCCGCTACGACAGCTACTGGCGCACCTACCACGCCCTGATGGAGCGCCGCGGCGTGTCGCCCGACCGGGCCCGCGAGGTGATGCGTACCAACGACTCGGTGATCGCCGCGATGATGCTGCACCAGGGCGACGCCGACGCCGCGATCTGCGGCACCGTCGGGCGCTACTGGGACCACCTGCGGCACATCCGCGAGGTGGTCGGGCTGCGGCGCGGCGTGAAGGAGCTGTCGGCCGTCAGCCTGCTGATCCTGCCGCACGGCTCCTACTTCATCGTCGACACCCATGTGACGCCCGATCCGACCGCCGAGCAGCTGGTCGAGATGGTCGAGCTGGCGGCCAACGAGGTGCGGGCCTTCGGGCTGGAGCCCAAGGTGGCGTTCGTGTCGCACTCGCATTTCGGCTCCTCGACCGAGCCGTCGGCGCTGAAGATGCGCGAGGCGGTGCAGCGGCTGACCGAGCGCAACCCGGGGCTCGAGGTCGAGGGCGAGATGCACGCCGACTCGGCGCTGTCGGAGACCGTGCGTGAGCGGACCTTCCCGAACTCGCGGCTGACCGGCCCCGCCAACCTGCTGGTGATGCCGACCCTGGACGCCGCGAACATCGCCTTCAACCTGCTGAAGACCTCGCAGCAGGGCCTGTCGGTCGGCCCGATGCTGGTCGGCACCGCCCGTCCGATGCACATCCTCACCCAGTCGGTGACGGTGCGCGGCATCATCAACATGACCGCCGTCGCGGTGGTCGACGCCCAGGAACACGCGCGCGCGCGCAAGCAGTCGAGGTAGGCGATGGCCGGGCCCGACTCGATCGAGGGGACGGACGATCGCGCCGACCCCGCGGGCGAGGCGCCGATCGGCGCCGATACCGTGGAGGCGGTCGCGTATGCCGCGGCCGAGGCCGCCGCGAAGAAGCGCAAGGTCAAGCGCAAGGACCTGAAGGCCAAGATCCGCGAGCTCGAGGCCGAGATCGAGGAGACCAAGAACCAGGTCCTGGAAGGACCGCTGTACGGCATGACACCGAAGCTCGAGGCCGCGGTCGTGCGGGCGCTCGAGCAGGAGCGCTTCACGGTGGTGCCGCGGCTGCTGCGCCCGCTCCACCCGGCCGACCAGGCCGACCTGATCGAGCGGCTGGACGCCGACGACCGCGAGGCGCTGATCGTCGCGATGGGCGCCGCCCTGGACCCGGAGGTGCTGGTCTATCTCGACGAGACCGTGCGCGAGGAGATCCTCTCCCATCTCGACGAGGCGCAGATCGCCCGGTTCCTGTCGGTGCTGGATTCCGACGACGCCGTCGACCTGATCGGCGAGCTCGACGAGGACGAACAGGCGCGCATCCTGCAGGCGGTGCCGGCCAAGGACCGGCTGATCCTGGAGCAGGGCCTGACCTTCCCGGAATCCTCCGCCGGCCGCCTGATGCAGCGCGAGCTGGTGGTGGTACCGACGCACTGGACGGTCGGCCAGACCATCGACTTTCTGCGCACCGTGCGCGACCTGCCCGACGACTTCTACGCGATCTACGTGGTCGACCCGGCGCATCGCCCGGCCGGCGAACTGGTGCTGTCGCACCTGCTGCGCGCCAAGCGACCGGTCCGGGTGTCGGACATCATGCGCAAGGACTTCCGGCGGGTGCCGGCGGCGATGGACCAGGAGGAGGTGGCGCTGCTGTTCCGCCAGTACGGCCTGGTGGCGGCGCCGGTGGTGGCCGAGGATGAACGCCTGCTGGGCGTGATCACCGTCGACGACGTGGTCGACGTCATCGACGAGGAGGCCGAGGAGGACCTGATGCGCCTCGGCGGCGTGACCGAGATCGACCTGTACGGCTCGCTCTGGGACACCACCCGGTCGCGGTTTCCCTGGCTGCTGATCAATCTCGGGACCGCGATCGCCGCCTCGCTGGTGATCGGGCTGTTCGAGGCGACCATCACCAAGGTGGTGGCGCTGGCGGTGCTGATGCCCATCGTCGCCTCGATGGGCGGCAACGCCGGCACCCAGACCCTGACCGTCGCGGTCCGGGCCCTGGCGATGCGCGACATCGACACCCGCAACGCCATGCGCTTCATCGCCAAGGAGACCCTGGCCGGCTCGCTCAACGGCCTCGCCTTCGCGGTGGTGATGGGCGGCGTCTCGGTACTGTGGTTCGGCGATTACCGGATCGGCTGGATCATCGCGGCGGCGATGGTCCTGAACCTGCTGGTCGCCGGTCTGGTCGGCACCCTGATCCCGCTCGGCCTGCAGCGCGCCAAGGTCGACCCGGCGGTGGCGTCGGGAGTGTTTCTCACCACGGTCACCGACGTGGTCGGCTTCTTCGTGTTTCTGGGGCTGGCCACGCTGGTGCTGCTGTAGGGGTTTCTCCCTCGGCTGTCGGCAATGCCCGTCGGCCCGTGGGTTCCGGCTCGGCCGCACCGAGGACGGTGCGCCCGTCCGGAAGGACGACGGGGAAGACAGCACGCGCCTGCTCCCCTCTTGCCGTCATTCCGGACCGGACCGCCACAGGCGGGACGGAGCCGGAACCCACGGCGTGAAGAGCATCGATCGGTATTGACGCGCACGTAATTCCGAGCCTACCGTTCCGGCCATGGCCGAGACCTTCTCCATGACCCAGCTTGCGCGCGAGTTCGACCTGACCAGCCGGGCGATCCGCTACTATGAGCAGGAGGGGCTGATCGCCCCGTCGCGGCGCGGCCGCACCCGGGTGTTCTCGCTGCGCGATCGCACCCGGCTGCGGCTGATCAACCGGGGCCGGCGGCTCGGCTTCTCGATTTCGGAGATCCGCGAGATCCTCGACCTGTACGACAGCGGCGACGGCGAGCACGGGCAGCTCGTGCATTTCGTGCGCAAGATCCGCGAGCGGCGGGCCAGCCTGGAGATCCAGCGCCGCGACATCGACGCGATCCTGGAGGAACTGGACCGGGTCGAGGCGGTCTGCCTCGACCAGCTCGAGGTCGCGGCCAGGTCGGCGCATGGTTGACGTTTGCGTCAATACAGGGAAGGGCGGTCCGGTCGCCCCGAACCCGGCCTTCGCCGAGCGGGTGGCCGAGAGCTTCCGGCGCCAGGCCTTCATGGGCTTCCTCGGCGCCCGGCTGGTGGGGGTCGAGGCCGGCACCTGCGTCATCGAGCTGCCGTTCCGGCCCGAGCTGTCGCAGCAGCACGGCTTCTTCCACGGCGGCGTGGTCGGGACGCTGGCCGACAATGCCTGCGGCTATGCCAGCTTCACCCTGGCGCCGGCGGAGTCCTCGATCCTGACCGTCGAGTACAAGCTGAACCTGATGGCACCGGCGGTCGGCGACCTGCTGATCGCCCGCGGCCGGGTGATCCGCCCGGGGCGCACCCTGATCGTGGCGCAGGCCGACGTGTCGGCGCGACGCGGCGACGGAACCGAGAAGCCGGTGGCGACGGCGCTCGCCACCCTCATGTTAATGACGGGCATGGCGGACGAACCGCCGGCCGCCTAAAGCCACGAACAGGCGTGCCAGGGAGGCGCGACATCATGATCCCCAACGACTATCCGACGCTGAACTTCGACCTCGGCGAGACCGCCGACATGATGCGGGACAGCGTGCGCAGCTTCGCCGCCGACGCGATCGCGCCGCGCGCCGCCGACATCGACCGCGACAACACCTTCCCGCACGATTTGTGGCGCAAGCTCGGCGACCTGGGCGTGCTCGGGGTCACGGTCGGCGAGGAATACGGCGGCGCCGGCATGGGCTATCTCGAGCACTGCGTGGCGATGGAGGAGATCAGCCGGGCTTCGGCCGCGGTCGGCCTCAGCTACGGCGCCCACTCCAATCTCTGCGTCAACCAGATCCGCCTGAACGGCAACGAGGAGCAGAAGCGGCGCTTCCTGCCGAAGCTGGTGTCCGGCGAGTTCGTCGGCGCCCTGGCGATGAGCGAGCCGGGCGCCGGTTCCGACGTGGTGTCGATGCGCACCCGGGCCGAGAAGAAGGGCGACCGCTGGATCCTGAACGGCGGCAAGATGTGGATCACCAACGGCCCGACCGCCGACGTGATCGTGGTCTACGCCAAGACCGACCCTGACGCCCACCAGCGCGGCATCACCGCCTTCCTGGTCGAGAAGGGCATGAATGGGTTCTCGGTCGCCCAGAAGCTCGACAAGCTCGGCATGCGCGGCTCGGACACCGGCGAGCTGGTGTTCCAGGACGTCGAGATCCCCGAGGAGAACCTGCTCGGCACCCTGAACAAGGGCGTCAACGTGCTGATGAGCGGGCTCGACTACGAGCGTGCGGTGCTGGCCGCCGGCCCGACCGGGATCATGCAGGCCTGCATGGACGTGGTGATCCCCTACGTCCACGAGCGCAAGCAGTTCGGCCAGGCGATCGGCGAGTTCCAGATCATGCAGGGCAAGCTGGCGGACATGTACGTGACCATGAACGCCGCCAAGTCGTACGTGTACACGGTGGCCAAGGCCTGCGACCGCGGCGAGGTCACCCGCAAGGACGCCGCCGGCGCGATCCTGTACGCCGCCGAGAAGGCGACCTGGATGGCGCTCGAGGCGATCCAGTGCCTGGGCGGCAACGGCTACATCAACGACTACGCCACCGGCCGCCTGCTGCGCGACGCCAAGCTCTACGAGATCGGCGCCGGCACCAGCGAGATCCGCCGCATGCTGATCGGCCGCGAGCTGTTCAAGGAGACCAGCTGAGGCCGGCGGGCGGCGCGTAACCGCCCGCCGCCGCTCATTGCTTGTCGAAGCCGCCGGTCTCCGGGTCCAGGATCGCGACCGTCAGCATCATGCCGTTGTCCTCGTGGAACAGGTTGTGACAGTGCAGGACGAACTCGCCCGTGAAGTCGACCTGCTTGCTGGCCGCCACCACCATGGTGCCGGGCACGAAGTTGGAGTTGGTGTCGGCCGTGCCGGCATCGAAGTAGATCGTGTCCCGCCAGATCGGCATCTGGTAGTACACCGGCGCCTCGTAGCCCCGGTTCGCGACGTCGTACGGCACCCGGGCGAATGCCGCGAACGAGTTGATGTGGATGTGGAAGATGTGGGCGTCGTTGGAGCTGTAGAGGTTCCAGACGTCGGAATCCCCCTTGAACAGCTGCAGCTGTGCCGGCTTGCCGGGCTCGCCGTCGAAATGCTGGTCGTTGATCAGGAACGCCGGTGCGGTCGGCACGCCGGAGGCGTTGAAGTTGGCATCGACGGTCTTGAACTCGAGGCTCTGGGTCGCGACCGGCATGGTGGCCGGCACGCCGACCGTCGAGCCGGACACCGGCAGGCTGTCCGGGACCGCCGGGCGCTGGATGGTCGCGGTCGCGAACAGCGCCTCGGTCGGCAGGGTCTGGCCCTTGGTCGAGGTGTTGGCCGAGATCACGAAGGTCATCAGGTTCGAGGTGTTCGGCGTGTTGTTCTCGACCACGGTCGGGGCCTCGCCGGGGGCGGCACCATAGAGCTCGAAGCTGCCGGCGGCGTTCGCCTGGATCAGCAGATCGAGCCGCTGGCCGGGCGCCAGTGTCAGGATCTCGGCGGTGGTGTAGTAGGCGCTGTCCTTGGTCGTCAGGCTGTAGTCGATCTCGAAATACGCACCGGTGCCGGTGGCGTCGCGCGGCAGCAGGGCGATGCCGTCGACCGCGATGGCGTAGACGCCGGGCAGGGCGGGCGCCGGGCTCGCGGTGCCGGTGTATTTCAGCTTCGGGATGTAGGTCTGGCCGTTCGAGGCGTTCACCAGCCGCAGCCGGACGATCTGGCCGATGTCCATCGCCACCGTCGGGTTGTACTGGCCGTTGATCGAGGTCGCGGTGCCGGCGGTGTTCGGCGTCAGGGTCAGGTCGAGGCAGGCGCTCGGATCCGGCGAGCCGCCGATATAGTAGCCGGCGGGGTAGAAGATCGCCGCGGTCTTCGCCGCGTTCGTGTAGTTCAGGTCGATGGTCTGCATGACCGCGACGATTTCGTCGGCGGCCGTGATCTTGCACTGGGTGGCAAGCAGGTCGTCGAGGTCGCCGTCGCCGGCCTCGCCGCGGACGATCAGCGCTCCCGACATCCCGGGGCCGACCTGGCTTGCCACCGCGCCGTGCTTGTGCGGGTGGTACCAGAACGTCCCGACAGGGTGGTCGGCGGGGACTGCATAGTAGTACGGATAGCTGGTCGGCTGGCCGATCACGTGGTGGTTGGAGTCGGCCGTCGACCGGATCATCAGCAGCACGTTGTCGGACGGCGACTGCGGCGTGACGTGCAGGCCGTGGGTGTGCAGGTTCGTCATCGTGAACCCGTGCGGCCGCCATCCCGAATCCGGCGCCATCATGCCGATGTCGTCGTTCGGGCCGCAGACCGTCATCGAGTTGTTGAACCACACGCCGGTGGACTGCCCGCGCTGGAACACCAGGGTCGGGCCGACCTGAACGGCCCCGGCCGGTGGCGGCGAGTTGCCGTCGGTGAAGGACGTGGCGGTCAGCGTCACGGGGCCGAGCGTGATGTCGGACCGGGTCTGAGCGTTCAAGGCATACAGGATGTCCGGCAGGGTCGCGGCGGCCTGGCCCGGGATCCCGGTCAGTTGGCCCAGATAGCTCTGGGCGGCCGCGCCGGTCGGCGAGACCGCGGTGGCGAGCGGCGGGCTGGCGATCGGGTCGCCGGTCGCCAGCCGGGTGCTGTGGATCGCCGGGATCGCCGCCCGGGCGGTGATCGGCATGATCGAGATCGCCGCCGCGGTGCCGGCCATCGCGCCGAGGCCCATGAGGGCATCCCGGCGGTTCGGAGTCGAACTACGGATTCCGTGTGTCACAACGCGCCTCCCCTTCGCGCAGGTAACATGAGAGGCACACTATCGCTGCGATCTTCGTGTCCGTCTATGCACACAATGATTGCAGACCGCAGCATTCTGCCGGCACCGGGCCGGCCGCTTCTCCCCGGATCGTCATTTCGCCAGGAAGGAGAGGAGATCGGTGTGATGCCCGATCATCTTCCACTGGCCGTTCTCCAGGCGAAAGATGTTGGTCGCCCGGATCGTGACCGTCTCCGTCTTGCCGTCGACGATGTTGCGACCGACCTCGTAGTTGCTGGTCACGGCGAGATCGGCGCCGGCGTTGACGCGCATCTCCGTCGGCTCGACCGAACCGCCGAGTTTCATCTCCGCGGTGGCTTTCCAGATGGGGGCCACCTGGACCCAGCCGACGTGAAGCCCGCCGCCCGGACCCATGTAGGTGATGTCGTCGGCATGCGACCAGACCTCGAGCATCGGCTGGACGTCGCCGGTGAACATCACGTTGAGCGCGGCATAGAACCGGTCGGCGGCGGCGCGTACGGCCGCCTCGTCGGCCCGTGCGGCGGTCGCGTGCGCCAGGGTGACAAGAGTGAGCGCGAGGACGGCGGTAGAGCGAACTGCGTTGCGCATTGCTCCCGCTCCTCACATCTGCCGCGACGGCAGGCTGGGATCGAGGATCCGGCGCGCCGCCTCGGCACCCGACACCGGCAGGCCGGCCGGATCGAGCAGGCCGAGCTGGACCAGCACGCTGGCCTGGTCCCAGTAGATGTGCTCGTGCGAGATCTTGCCGTCCCTGACCCCGACCACCACGCAGAACGCCGCCTCGACCCGCCTGCCGGTCGGCTGAACCCCCGGCAGCATCCACTCGATCTCCGTGGTGTGCGTGAACCGGATCACCAGTTCGTCGACGATCTGGTCGGTGCCGACCGTGCTCGACACCGGAACCATCTCGACGTCCGGCGGAAAGAACTTGCCGACCAGGTGATTGGCGTAGAACGCCCGGACCCCGTCCCGTCCGTAACCGCCGACCATCGACGGCACGTTGGTGAGATGCGGGTTGTCGGTCATGGTGGCCATGGTGGTGTCCAGGTCGCCGCGGAGTTCGGCCTGGACATGCTCCTGGAAGAGGTCGACCAGTGCCTGTTGGCGGTCGCTGAGTTCGGTGCTCATCTGGATACATCCCCTCGTCGATTTTCGGGTGCGGCGAGGCCGCGCCGGATCGATAGCATGGCAGGAAAATGATGAACGACGGATTGATCGGTGCGACCGACGGTCTCGCACGCTGTTTCTGGCCGGGCGAGCATGCCGACTACATCGCCTATCACGACGACGAATGGGGGCGGCCGGTCGGCGACGACATCCGGCTGTACGAGAAGATCTGCCTGGAGGGTTTCCAGTCGGGGCTGTCCTGGCTGACCATCCTGCGCAAGCGCGAGAACTTCCGGGCCGGGTTCGCCGGCTTCGACTTCCGCAAGGTCGCGACCTTCGACGAGGGCGACGTGCAGCGGCTGCTGGCCGACGCCGGCATCGTGCGGCACCGCGGCAAGATCGAATCGACCATCAACAACGCCCGGCGCGCCGTCGAGCTGGTCGAGGAGGCCGGGTCGCTGGCGGCGTTCATCTGGTCGTTCGAGCCCAAGCCGGCCGACCGGCCAACGCGGTTCGACCGCGACACCCTGATGCAGATCACCCAGTCCTCAGCCTCGACCGCGCTGTCCAAGGCGCTGAAGAAGCGGGGCTGGAGCTTCGTCGGCCCGACCACGATGTACGCCTTCATGCAGTCGGTCGGGATCGTCAACGACCATCTGGACGGCTGTCACAGCCGCACCGCCTGCGAGCACGCCCGCGCGGCGTTCCAGCGGCCCTGACCCGGGAGGACCAGCGATGACCGGCACCCGCATCTACTCCGGCGCCCCGTTCGAGGCGATGGCCGGCTATGCCCGGGCGGTGGTCGACCCGCCCTACGTCTTCGTGTCCGGCACCACCGGCTTCGATCCCGAGACCCTGAAGTTCCCGGACGACGTCGAGAGCCAGTGCGAGAACTGCTTCACCAACATCGCGCGCGCCCTGGCCCAGGCCGGCGCCAGCCTGCACGACCTGGTGCGGGTGCGGGTCTTCGTGGCCAGCCGCGAGGAGTTCGAGCGCATCAAGCCGATCATCAAGAAGCATTGCGACGCCGCCCGGCCGGCCAACACCACGGTGCTGGCGGAACTGGTGGAGCCCTACATGCGGGTCGAGATCGAGGCGACCGCCCGGCTGACGGCGCGGGAGCAGGGACGGCCATGACCGCTCGGAGTGGAGGGACTCGCATGCCCGGCCGCGCGCTTGCTATCGTCCGCCCTGCATCTTCGCGCGGGTCCTCCGTGCCGGCCTGCCTGCCTCTGCCAGGGGAACTGCCATGACCGACGCCACCGTCACGATCCCGGCCCGCAAGGGCAAGGCGGCGCGGCTGCCGGCGGGCAGGGCGATCAAGGTGATCAACACCCCGGGCACCCAGGTGGTCGATACCTGGGCCTTCGTCGACGGCGACATGACGGAGTTCATGTCGATGGAGCACAGCCGGGCCGCCATGAACCGGCTGACCCCGAAGATCGGCGACACCCTGGTGACCAACCGCCGCCGGCCGATCCTGTCGGTGGTCGACGACACCTCGGGGGAGGTCCACGACACCTTCATCGCCGCCTGCGACCGTTGGCGCTACGAGGGCCTGGGGGTCGAGGGTTTCCACGACAGCTGCCAGGACAACCTGCATGCCGCGCTGGCCGAGCTCGGGCTGGCCGCGACCGAGACGCCGAGCCCGCTGAACCTGTTCATGAACATTCCCTGGGACCTGGCCGGGCGGATCGACTGGAAGCCGCCGGTGTCGGAGCCGGGCAGCTACATCCTGCTGAGGGCCGAGCGCGACTGCATCGTGGCGTTCTCGTCCTGCCCGCAGGACATCATCCCGATCAACGGTGTCGGCTGCACCCCGCAGGCCGCGCATTTCGTGGTTCTGGACGGGGCGGCGTTCTAGCCGGAGGAGACGCTGCATGCCGACCGTCCTCATCACCGGCGCCAACCGCGGCATCGGCCTCGAACTCGCCCGGCAGTACGCGGCCGACGGCTGGACGGTGGTCGCGACCTGCCGCGAGCCCGGCAAGGCCGCCGAGCTGAAGGCGATCGGCGGCGACGTCCCGGTGCACCGGCTCGACGTCGACGATCCGGCGGATCTCGACGCCCTGGCGGCCGCGCTGAACGGTCAGCCGATCGACGTGCTGTTCAACAACGCCGGCATCAACATCCGCGGGGCGTCGATCGGCGACATCGACTACGACGGCTGGGCGCGGACCATGGCCACCAACGTGTTCGGTCCGGTCCGGGTGGCCTGGGCGCTGAAGGACAACGTGCTGGCCTCGGGCGCCAAGGTCATGGCGTTCACCAGTTCCAAGATGGGCTCGATCGCCGAGAACCGCGGCGGCAGCATCATGTATCGTTCGTCCAAGACCGCGCTGAACATGGCGGTCGACTGCCTGGCCCGGGAACTGGGTGGCCAGGGCGCGATCGCCGTGACGTTTCACCCCGGGCATGTCCGCACCGACATGGGCGGCCCGTCGGCGCCGGTGACCGCGCAGGAGAGTGCCGCCGGCATGCGCCGGGTGATCGCCGGCCTGACCCCGGCCGACAACGGGGCGTTCCGGAACTTCGACGGCACGCCGCTGCCCTGGTGAGGCGCGGCGACCACGACCAAGGGAGAACCAGGTCATGACCGACAACGACGAAGAACCGAGCCAGGCCGAGGGGTCGGGATCCCCGATCGAGTTCTATTTCGACTTCTCGTCGCCCTACGGCTATCTCGCCGCCCACAAGATCGACTCGATCGCCCGGCTGTATGGTCGGGCCATGAACTGGCGGCCGATCCTACTCGGGGTGATCTTCAAGACCACCGGCGCCCAGCCGCTGCTCGACATCCCGATCAAGGGTCCCTACACCCGCCGCGACATGGAGCGGACGGCCCGCTTCCTAGGCCTGCCGCTGGTGTTCCCCGAGGTCATGCCGTTCCCGTCGATCGCCGCGGCGCGGGCGGTCTACTGGGTGCAGGATCGGGATCCGGAGAAGGCCCGCGAGCTCTGCCTGGCGCTGTACGACCGGGCGTTCGCCCAGGGCGGCGACATCCGCGAGGCCGGCGCCGTGCTGGACTGTGCCGTCGAGATCGGGATCGATCGCGACGCGCTGGCCGCCGCCCTGCAGGACCCGGCGGTCAAGGAGCGGCTGAAGACCGAGAACGAGGCGGCGATGGCGGCCGGCGTGTGCGGCTCGCCGTTCTTCGTGGTCGACGGCGAGCCGTTCTGGGGCGCCGACCGGCTCGACCACCTCGAGCGCTGGCTCGCCACCGGCGGCTGGTGACAACTGCATGAGAACGTCCCGATGAGCGTCATCGTCTCCCGCCTGGACACCAGGTCCGACGGCTTCCGCGCCAACGCCGAGCGCACCCGTACCCTGGTCGACGACCTGCGCGCCATGGTCCGCGCGGTCAAGGAGGGCGGCGGCGAACGGGCGCGCGAGCGGCACCTGGCCCGCGGCAAGCTGCTGCCGCGCGACCGGGTCCGGACCCTGCTCGATCCGGGCGCGCCGTTCCTGGAGTTCAGCCAGTTGGCGGCCGACGGGATGTATGGCGGCGAGGTGCCGTCGGCCGGCATCGTCACCGGCATCGGCCGGGTCGCCGGCCGGGAATGCGTGGTGGTCTGCAACGACGCCACCGTGAAGGGCGGCACCTATTTCCCGCTGACCGTGAAGAAGCACCTGCGGGCCCAGGAGATTGCCCGCGAGAACGCGCTGCCCTGCGTCTACCTGGTCGATTCCGGCGGCGCCAACCTGCCGAACCAGGACGAGGTGTTCCCGGACCGCGACCATTTCGGCCGGATCTTCTTCAACCAGGCCCGCATGTCGTCGGAGCGTATCCCGCAGATCGCCGTGGTGATGGGCAGTTGCACCGCCGGCGGCGCCTACGTCCCGGCGATGGCCGACGAGAGCATCATCGTGAAGGGCCAGGGCACGATCTTCCTCGGCGGGCCGCCGCTGGTGAAGGCCGCCACCGGCGAGGTGGTGTCGGCCGAGGACCTGGGCGGTGCCGAGGTGCATTCCCGGACCTCCGGCGTGACCGACCACATGGCCCAGAGCGACCACCACGCGCTGGCCCTGGCGCGCGGCATCGTCGGCAACCTGAACCGCCCGAAGCGGCCGAACGTGGAGCTGCGCGATCCCGCGCCGCCGCGCTACGACCCGCAGGAGATCTACGGCCTGATGCCGTCGGACCTGCGCCAGCCGATCGAGATCCGCGAGGTGATCGCCCGCATCGTCGACGACTCGGTGCTCGACGAGTTCAAGCCGCTGTACGGCCCGTCGCTGGTCACCGGCTTCGCGCATATCCACGGCTATCCGATCGGCATCGTCGCCAACAACGGCATCCTGTTCTCGGAGTCGGCCCTGAAGGGCGCGCATTTCATCGAGCTGTGCGCCCAGCGGAAGATCCCGCTGCTGTTCCTGCAGAACATCACCGGCTTCATGGTCGGCCGGAAATACGAGGCCGGCGGCATCGCCAAGGACGGCGCCAAGCTGGTGACCGCGGTGGCGACCGCCGAGGTGCCGAAGTTCACGGTGATCGTCGGCGGCTCGTTCGGGGCCGGCAACTACGGCATGTGCGGCCGGGCCTACTCACCCCGCATGCTGTACACGTGGCCGACCGCGCGGATCTCTGTGATGGGCGGCGAGCAGGCGGCGAACGTGCTGGGGCAGGTCCGCCGCGACAACATCGAGGCCCGTGGCGAGACCTGGCCCGAGGCCGAGGAGGAGGCGTTCAAGGCGCCGATCCGCGAGCAGTACGAGACCCAGGGCCATCCCTACTACGCGACCGCCCGGCTGTGGGACGACGGTATCCTGGACCCGGCCGAGACCCGCACGGCCCTGGCGCTGTCGCTGTCGGCCGCGCTCAACCGGCAGATCGAGGACACCCGGTTCGGCGTGTTCCGGATGTGATGGCGGGAGAAAGCCGATGAAACCCGCGGTGAAGCGGCCCGAGACCCTGATCGTCGAACGCGACGGGCGCGGCGTCGTCCGGCTCACCCTGAACCGGCCGGAGATCCGCAACGCCTTCGACGGCACGCTGATCAACGACCTGACCGCGACGCTTGACCAGTTGGCGGCCGACCGGGAGACCCGCGTGCTGGTGCTGACCGGCGCCGGCGAGGCGTTCTCGGCCGGGGCCGAGCTCGGCTGGATGCGCTCCGCGGCCGAGCAGGGCGACCGCGAGAACTTCCAGGACGCGCTGCGCCTGGCCGAGCTGATGCGCCGGCTCGACGACATGCCGATGCCGACGATCGCCCGGGTCAACGGCGCCGCCATGGGCGGCGGCGTCGGGTTGACCGCCTGCTGCGACATGGCGGTCGCCGCCGAGGGCGCGGTGTTCGCGCTGAGCGAGGTCCGGCTCGGAATCATCCCGGGCGCCATCAGCCCCTATGTGCTGCGCGCCATCGGCCCGCACGAGGCGCGGCGCTACTTCCTGACCGGAGAGCGCTTCGACGCCGCGACCGCGCGGCGCATCGGCCTGGTCAACGAGGTTGTGCCCGACGAGGGGCTCGACGCCGCGGTGGAGGACCTGGTCGGCAAGCTGCTGGCGTCCGGCCCGAAAGCGGTGCGGGCGGCCAAGGACCTGATCGCCCATGTGGCGCTGAAGGAGATCGACGACCTGCTGATCCGCGACACCGCCCAGCGGATCGCCGACCAGCGGGCCGGCGCCGAGGCCCGCGAAGGGCTGGACGCGTTCCTGGAGAAGCGCAAGCCGAGGTGGAGCGCGTGATTCGCACCCTTCTGATCGCCAATCGCGGCGAGATCGCCTGCCGGGTGGCCCGCAGCGCGCGCGCCATGGGCATCCGCACGGTCGCGGTGTACTCCGAGGCCGACGCCGCCGCCCCGCATGTCCGGGCCTGCGACGAGGCCTGGCCGATCGGTCCGGCGGCTGCCGCCGACTCCTATCTCAAGGCCGACGTCATTCTCGATGTGGCCCGCCGGGCCGGCGCCGACGCGGTGCATCCGGGCTACGGCTTCCTGTCGGAGAACGCCGGCTTCGCCCGCGCCTGCGAGGCCGCCGGCGTGGTGTTCGTCGGGCCGCCCGCCGCGGCGATCGAGGCCATGGGCTCGAAGGCCGGCGCCAAGGCGCTGATGGAGAAGGCCGGGGTGCCGCTGGTGCCGGGCTATCACGGCGACGACCAGGATCCCGGGCGGCTGGCCGCGGCGGCCCGCGAGATCGGCTTCCCGGTGCTGCTGAAGGCGTCGGCCGGCGGCGGCGGCAAGGGCATGCGGGTGGTTCGCGCCGAGGCCGAGCTGGCGGCTGCCATCGAGTCGGCGAAGCGCGAGGGCAGGGCCTCGTTCGGCGACGACCGGCTGATCGTCGAGAAGTACCTGGAGCGGCCGCGCCATGTCGAGGTCCAGGTGTTCGCCGACCGCCACGGCAGTACCGTCCACCTGTTCGAGCGCGACTGCTCGGCCCAGCGCCGCCACCAGAAGATCCTGGAGGAGGCGCCGGCCCCCGATCTCGACCCGGGCACCCGCGCGGCCATGGGCAAGGCGGCGGTCGCCGCGGCCGAGGCGGTCGGCTATGTCGGCGCCGGCACCGTGGAGTTCATCCTGGACGCCTCCGGGTCGTTCCATTTCATGGAGATGAACACCCGCCTGCAGGTCGAGCACCCGGTCACCGAGCTGATCACCGGCCTCGACCTGGTCGCCCTGCAGCTGCGGGTGGCGGCCGGCGAGAAGCTGCCGTTCGCCCAGGCGGCGCTGGGCATCGACGGGCATGCGGTCGAGGTCCGGCTGTACGCCGAGGATCCGGCCCGCGACTTCTTCCCGCAGACCGGCCCGCTGACCCGCCTGCGGTTTCCGTCCGGACCGGGCATCCGGGTGGATTCCGGGGTCGAGGAGGGCGGTGCGGTGACCGTCCACTACGACCCGATGATCGCCAAGGTGATCGCCCACGGCCGCGACCGGCGCGAGGCGCTGGCCCGGTTGGCGGCGGCCCTCGGCCGCACCGAGGTGGTCGGCGTCACCACCAATGCCGGCTTCCTGAAGCGGCTGGTCGAGCATCCCGAGGTGGTGGCGGGTCCGATCGACACCGGCTTCGTCGGGCGGGAGATCGCCGTGCTGGCGCCGGCCGGGGAGGCGGCACCCGATGCCGTCCTGGCGGTCGCCGGCCTCGCCGAGATGCTGGCGCTGGACGAGACCGCCAAGGCGGCGGCCCGGCGCACCGGAGACCCGCACTCGCCCTGGGCCCGGGCCGACGGCTGGCGGCTGAACGATGCCGCCCACCACGACCTGGTGTTGCAGGACGGCGGCCAGGAGGCCGGTCGGATGCGCACCGTCCGCATGACCCACGAGGCCGGCGCCTGGACGGCGCTGGTCGATCACCCGACGGGTGGGGCCAGTCCGCTGCGACTCGCCGGTACCCGCGACGCCGACGGCGGACTGGAGCTGCGGATCGATGGGGTCCGGCAGGCTGCGACGGTGGTCGCCGACGGCGACCGCCGGGTGGTGTTCCTGGCCGGGCGATCCTGGCCGCTGGTTCTGGACGACCCGTTCGCCGCCGGCGATGCCGAGGAGGGCGGCGAGGGCCGTCTGACGGCACCGATGCCGGCCAAGGTGATCCGGGTGGCGGCGGCGGTCGGCGACCGGGTGGCGCGCGGCGCCGTGCTGCTGGTGCTCGAGGCCATGAAGATGGAGCACAGCATGGCGGCACCGGCCGCCGGCACGGTGACCCGGCTGGCGGTCGCCGAGGGCGACCTGGTGGAGGAGGGGGCGGAACTGGTGGTGCTGGAGCCGGGCGATCCGGAAGACGGGGTGGCCGGCGCATGATCGCCCGCTATCGCACGCCGCTGATCGCCATCGGGTTGGTGGCGGCGGCGCTGGTCCTGTGGTTCACCCCTGCGCCGGACGGCGCCTCGCCGGTGATGATGCGCGCCGCTGCCCTGGTGGTGCTGTCGATCGGCTGCTGGGCGACCATGATCGTTCCCGAACACCTGACGGCGCTGGGCTTCTTCCTCGGCGCCATGGTGCTGCATGTCGGACAACCGCCGGTGATCTTCTCCGGCTTCGCCAGCCCGGCATTCTGGCTGGTGTTCGGCGGGCTGGTGATCGGTGCCGCCGTCGATCGCACCGGCCTCGGCCGGCGAATCGCCCGGGCGCTGGTCGGCCGGTTTACCGGCGGGTATCTGGCGACCGTCGCCGGGGTGGTGACCGTCGCGCTGGCGCTCGGCTTCCTGATGCCGTCGACCATGAGCCGCCTGATCCTGCTGCTGCCGATCGTGCTGGCGCTGTCCGAGCGTCTGGGTTGGGGCGAGGGCTCGCGCGGCCGTACCGGCCTGGTCGTGGCCGTCGGGTTCGGGTCCTATCTCGGGCCGGTGGCGATCCTGCCGGCCAACGTGCCGAACAATGTGCTGCTGGGCGCGGCCCAGGTGTTCCACGGCGTTCAGATCCAGTATTTCGACTGGCTGGTCCTGCACTTTCCGGTGCTCGGCCTGATGAAGTCGGTGCTGCTGGTGGTGGTGGTCTGGGTGCTGTTCCGGGAGCCGCCGGGCGAACCGGGGAGTGCCGCCGAGGAGGCGGGTCCGGTGTACTGGAGCCGTGACGAGCGCCGGCTCGCCGTGCTGCTGGCCGCCGCCCTGGCGCTGTGGGCCAGCGATGCGGCGCATGGCGTGTCGCCGGCCTGGATCAGCCTCGGCGCCGGGCTGATCTGCCTGATGCCGGCGGTCGGGCTGGTCCCGGCCCAGGCGTTCCGCGACAAGGTGCCGATGAACCCGCTGATCTATGTCGCCGGCATCCTCGGGGTCGGCGCGCTGGTCGCCGACAGCGGCCTGGGCGCGGCGCTGGCCGAGGGCGTGCTGCACGCCATCGAGCTCGATCCCGGGTCGCCGGGGCGCAGTTTCTTCGTGCTGTCGCTGCTGGCGACCGGTCTCGGCACGGTGTCGACCATGCCGGGCGTGCCGGCGATTCTCACGCCGATCGCCGGCGACATGGCGGCGGCGTCGGGTCTGCCGGTCGAGACCGTGCTGATGACCTTCGTGGTCGGTTTCTCGACCGTGTTCTTTCCCTACCAGGTGCCGCCGCTGATCGTGCTGCTGCAGCTCGGCAACATCCCGGCCCGGGCGGCGGCCAGTACCGCCCTGGTGTCGGCGGTGGCGACGGTGGTGCTGCTGCTGCCGCTGGATTACCTGTGGTGGCGGTTCCTCGGGCTGCTGCCCTGACCGTCGTTGTCGAGACCGGAGAGCGGCCGATGCCCCTCAACCTGATCAAGCTCTGCGTCGGCATCGAGACCGTCGAGCAGCTGGAGCGGTACCGCAGGCAGCGCCGGGCCGAACTGGCTGCCGCCGGACTGCCGCCGTTCGACCGCCACCTGACCCGCAACTTCCCGCGGCGGGCCGACGAGATCCTGGGGACCGGCGGCTCGCTGTACTGGGTGATCAAGCGCGAGGTCCGGGTGCGCCAGCGCCTGCACGCCATCGAGGAGGCGGTCGACCACGAGGGCCGGCCGTGCTGTGCCCTGGTGTTCGAGAACGAGCTGGTGCGGGTGATGCCGCGCAGCCAGCGGCCGTTCCAGGGCTGGCGCTATCTGGAGGGCGCCGACGCGCCGGCCGACCTGCCGGCGCATGCGGTCGACGAATCGGCGGAGATGCCCGAGGACATGCGCCGCGAGCTGCGGTCGCTCGGCCTGCTCTGACCGGCCTGCTCTGACCGGCTTGCTCCGGCCGGCGGGGTCAGCCGCCGGCGGGCTTCCCGCCCTGGGTCACGGTGCGGTTGGCGGGCGCCACCGTGAAGTCGATGGTCGTGCCGCTGCTCAGGTTGCTGAACTTCTGCAGGCCGGAATGCGGCTGCATGGTGATGGTCGCCACGCGCGAGCCGCGCCGGTAGGTCATGGTCGAGATCCGGGCCCGCACGGTCGTCAGCTGTTCCCAGCCGAAGCGCGGCATCTCCTTGGTGTAGAAGGCGTACATGTCGATCATGACGTAGCCCACGTCGAGCGAAAGCCGGCCGATCCAGCCGTCCTCGGTGCCGAGCACGAGCGACTGCTCGAGGTCGATGTCGGCGTCGGCCGGGATCGGGATGTCGTTGAACTGTTTGAAGGTGTCGGCCGCGGTCGCGCCGGTGTTCACGGGCTGCTCCGAGGATCGCGACCTGCCGCCGTCACTCGCCTGGGCCTGCTTGTGCTCGGGCGGGGCGAACGGGTTGGTCACGCAGCCGGTGAGGCCGAGCAGGGCGGACAGCGCGGCAATCCGGGCGATACCGGCGAAACCCACAGATCGGGAGGGGCGACGGAGGGCTGGCGAGAATGGTGTCATGGGCGCGTCGGATCCTCAAATGGAAGCGTCGACGGTGGGCACCGCCATGGCCAGATATTGTGCCACGGACGATTCACCAAGTCAGCATATGGAGGATGTCGATTTTATGAAACGAAGGCTTGCAAGCCGGAAAATCGGGGGCTATATACCCCTCACCGCTGAGGGCGCTGCCCTCTCCGGCCTCTCGGAAAGAGAACGGTGTCGGGCAGGAAAACCTGCCACGGCCGCTTTCGCGCCGCAGAGGGGGTTCTACGGGACCCGCCGGCTCTTGTACATTGTGAATTGGAAGGGATGCGCAGGCGGCGGTCTGGCTTTGTTTTTGGCTGGGCGTGCTGGGGCCTGAGAGGGTTCTGGCTTATGGGCCGATCTGTGCATCTGACTGTGCGTCTGAAGGGCGCTTGGC
>NZ_JAVJSE010000042.1:0-56198 GCF_040219615.1 Thalassobaculum sp. | reverse complement strand
GCCGACGCCGGCCGGGGTGCCCGTGTAGATCAGGTCGCCCGGCTGAAGTTCGAACAGGCCCGAGAGATATTCGATGGTTTCAGGTACGTTCCAGATCAGATCCGAAATATCGGCGTTCTGCTTGGTCTCGCCGTTGACTTTGAGCCAGATGGCGCCGGTCGAGGGGTGGCCGATCTTCGACGTCGGCTGGATCTCGGCGCAGGGCGCGGAATCGTCGAACGCCTTGCCCACTTCCCAGGGCCGCCCGGCTTCGCGCATTTTCGTCTGCAGATCGCGCCGGGTCATGTCGAGGCCGGCGGCGTAGCCGAAGATGTAGTCGTTGGCCTTCGCCTGCGGGATATCCTTGCCGCCTTTGCCGATCGCGACCACCAGCTCCATCTCGTAGTGGACATTCTTCGACTGGGACGGGTAGGGGAAATTCGCGCCGTCCTGAATGATCGTGTTGTTGGGCTTCATGAAGAAAAACGGCGGATCGCGGTCGGGGTCCGAGCCCATTTCGCGGGCGTGTTCGGCGTAGTTCCGCCCCACGCAATAGATGCGGCGGACGGGAAACACGTCGTCCGTCCCCGCGACGGGGACGCAGGGAATTTCCATCGGCTTTACGGCATAGCTGGTCACGTATCGGTCTCCTGTTTGCGATTTCAGTCTGTCGGTGTCAGGTCGTCGGCTTCGACGATGGTAAGCTCGTTGTCGCCCACATTGTTCTGGCGGCGGAAAGCGGCGGCAGCCTTGTATTCCGGTGAGTTGAAACAGGCTTCCGCATCGGCCAGGGACGGAAACTCGATCACGACGAAACGTTCGAAATAGTCGCGGCCCTCCAGCGTCTTGTGATTGCCGCCGCGCGTCAGGACCTTGCCGTCGAACTTTTTCAGGATGTCGGGGACCTTGGTCGCGTACTTCATGTATTCGTCGTAGTCGTTGATCTTGGCGCGGGCCAGCCAGTAGGCGGTCATGCCGTTTCTCCCTAAATTCCGCTGGCGGCAGGTATAGCCGATCTGACTTCCGTTGAGCGGGAAAATTTCCCGGCGTGGGGGCCCGCGATCATCCCACGACCCTGTGATTTCGTCGCCCAGAAAAATAGGATAGTGTGCGGCAAGGCAAACAAACACGGGTGGAAGAAAAATGCCGCTTACCCATCTGGAGCACTTTCTGATACAGGCCGAAGACCTTGATGGAACGCGAGACTGGTATGTGGATGTCCTGGGAATGGTCGCGGGGCCCCATCCGGATTTCAAATTCCCGGTTCACTGGCTGTATCTTGGCGACGAGCCGGTCCTTCATCTGACGACCGGGGGTGCTGCCGTGTCCGAAAACCGGAAGAAATATCTCGGCCAGCAGACGACCGAGACGCATGGATCGGGTGTCGTCGACCATGTCGCCTTTCGGGCGACCGGGTTGCCGGAAATGATGGCGCACCTTGACGCGAAGGGAATCGCGTACACGCGACGCCAGGTCGACGATCAGGGGCTATTTCAGCTTTTCCTGCTCGATCCGAATGGGGTGAAGGTCGAACTCAACTTCGCCGCCGCGGAAGCGGGCGGCATCAAGGCGGATGTCATGGCGTCCGAGCTGACACGCTGAAAAGTCAATTTCGAACCAGTTATCGCGACGCAAGGGAGAGCAACACGTGATCGATTTTTACACCTGGTTTACGCCGAACGGCCGCAAGGTCTCCATCATGCTTGAGGAGTGCGGGCTCGACTATACGACACATGCGGTGAATATCGGCAAGGACGAGCAGTTCGACCCTGCTTTTCTGAAGATCAGCCCGAATAACAAGATCCCGGCGATCGTTGACCGCGACAACGGCAGGTCGCTGATGGAATCCGGTGCGATCCTGATGTACCTCGCCGAAAAGTCGGGCAAATTCTGGCCGCAGGATCCGGACGGCAAGTGGAAGACGGTCGAATGGCTGATGTTCCAGATGGGCGGGGTCGGGCCGATCTTCGGCCAGGTCCACCATTTCGAGCGCGCCGCCAAGGAGGACGTCCCCTACGGCAAGAAGCGCTACGGCACCGAGTGCCGGCGGCTGTACGCGGTGATGGACGCCCATCTCGAGGGCAAGTCGTTCTTCGCCAACGACGAGTACTCGATCGCCGACATCGCCATCCTGCCCTGGGTGGCGCGCTACGAGTGGCAGCATGTCGACCTCGCCGACTACCCGAACGTGAAGCGCTGGTTCGACAGCCTGATGGCCCGCCCGGCGGTGCAGCGCGGCATGGAGATCCCGGCGGGCTGAGGGGGACGCCACGGAGCCCGTCGCTTCGTGGGTTCCGGCTCCGTGCCGCCGCTGGCGACCCGGTCCGGAATGACGAAGAACGGGGCGTTTCTCCTGCTATCGTCATTCCGGAGCGGACCACCGCAAGTGGGGCGCATCCGGAACCCACCCGCCGCTCCGACGCACCAAGATCTTCATGACCGACACCATCGTCATCCGCCCGGCCGTCGCCGCCGACCTGCCGGCCCTGCGCGGGCTGTGGGAGCGCTGCGGGCTGCATCCGAGCGCCTCCGACACCGACCAGCGGCTGGCGGCCCTGATCGAGTTCTGCGGCGGGCTGTTCCTGGCGGCGCTACGGGACGGCGAGATCGTCGGCAGCGTGATGGCAAGCTGGGACGGCCGGCGCGGCTGGATCAACCGGCTGGCGGTCGACCCGGCGGCCCGCGGCGGGCGGCTCGGCGACCGGCTGATGACCGAGGCCGAGGGGCGCCTGGCCGCGATCGGCTGCGACAAGGTCAATTTGCTGATCGAGCCGGACAACGCCGGGGTCGAGCGGTTCTACCGGCGGCTCGGCTACGGGCGCGACGAGCTGATCTTCATGGAGAAGTGGCTGTAGGGGGCGACCCCGGTCAGTCGGGCGGGGCATTGCCGGCGGCCGGCGGCGCGACCGCCAGGGCGTCGGCCGGGTCATAGGCCGGCAGCCCCTCCAGCGCCGGCCGGTCGTAGCCGGCCAGGGTCAGTTGCTTGACCCCGGGCCGGAACGCCTCCAGCGGCAGCGCAACGTCGCGCTCGCCGATGCCGAGGAAGCCGCCTATGCCCACCACCAGGAAGGTCCGGCGCCCGTCCCGGCTGCGCGCCACCCGGTCGACCGCGCCGACCGTCTCGCCGTCGGCGTTCGCCACGGTCGCGCCCGCGGCCTCGGTCAGCCCGGCCTGCGCCAGCAACTGGGCGATCCCTGTGCTGACGGGGCTCTGCGGCGCCGGTATCTCGGCCAGCATCGGCCGGCCGCCGGCCTCTTCGACGAAGTGCTGCGCGCGGCCGAGGGCGTTGTGGCAGGCGGTGGCGTTGCCGCCCTTCGCCTCCTCGTGGGCGTGGACCAGGGTGCGCTCGATCTCCTCGCGCTCATCCGGCGGCAGCGGGATCGATGCCAGGGCGTTCTGGAACCGGGCGGCCTCGTCCATGCAGGTCTTGGCGGTCTGGTCGGGAGGGTCGGCGAAGGCGGGGGCGGTCCCCAGGGCGGCGAGCAGCGCCGTGCCGAGGGCCAGTGCGGCACAGCCGCTGCGTCCGGGCATGCAGGTCTCCGTTGCGGATGGTCGTTCGCACCGGAAACGCGGGAGACCCCGCAGGCGTTCCGGAAAGGCGGCGCGGAAATGTGAACGGGGCCGCCCGATGGGCGGCCCCGCTGCCGGTTCCAACAGGCGGACCCGGTTACTTCAGCTCGATGCCGAGACCCTTGTACAGGCCGGCGCCGTAGATGCCATGGGCCGGGATCGGCTTCAGGCGCGGACCGGCGGCAACGAACATCGGCTCGTGCACGATCGGGATCCAGATCGCGGCGTCGTGCACCTTCTTCTGGATCTTGGCGTAGGCCGCGAAGCGGTCCTCCGGAGTCAGGGCGCCGCGGCCCTCCAGCAGCCACTTGTCGGTCTCGTCGTCCGCCCAGTTGACCCGGTTCGGGGTCGGCCGGTTGGCTGACGGGAAGTACAGGTTCATGGCGTCGCCGGCCGAGACGTAGGGATACGACATGGTGAACATGTCGAAGTCCTGGGTGGCGAGCTTGCCCCAGATCACCGTGGCGTCGAACACCTGGATCTCGAGCTCGGCGCCGACCTTGCGCATGTCGCCCTGCATCGCCTCCATGATCTGCTGCCAGATGTTGGTGAAGCTGTAGGCGAGCAGATGCAGCTTCTTGCCGTCCTTGTAGCGGAAGCCGTCGCTGCCGACCTTCCAGCCGGCCTCGTCGAGCAGCTTCTTCGCCGCCTCCGGGTCGAACCCGAAGAGCGACTGGTCGACGCCCTGCTTGTTGTAGTCGAGCACGTTGGGGTGGATGTAGGAGTAGGCGGGCTCGGCCTTGCCGAAGAACGGGCCCTCGGCGATCGCCTTCTGGTCGACCGCCAGGTTGAGGGCTTTGCGGATGGTCAGGTCGTCGGCGATCTCGCGGGTGATCTTGAAGCCGACGAAATAGGTCCAGAAGTAGTTCGGCGCCTTGGTGACCGCGATCTGCGGGTTGGCCTCCAGCTGGTCGACCGCCCAGTAGGGGATGTACTGGGTGGCGTCGCCCTGGTTCGACTGGATGCCGGCGACCCGGTTGTTGTCCTCCGGCACGATCTTCCAGACCAGCCTGTCGACCTTGGCCGGGCCCTTGTTGTCGTAGAACGCCGGGCCCCACTTGTAGGCCTCGTGCTTCTTCAGGACGAGCTCGTTGCGCGGCTCCCAGGACTCGAAGCAGTACGGGCCGGTGCCGTCGAAGCCCTTCACGCCGAAGTCGGCGCCCAGTTCCTTGACCTGATCGATGTTGATGATGGTGTGGAAGTGCTGGGTCATCTGGAACAGCAGCTCGGAATACGGCTGGGTCAGCTCGTACTCGACCGTGTAGTCGTCGACCGCGCGCACTTCCTTCACGTCGCCGGCGCGGTTCTTCACCACGCCCTTGGTCTCCGGATCGAGCCAGCGGTCGATCGAGCCCTTGACGTCCTTGGCGGTGAACTTCTTGCCGCTGCAGAAGGTGACGTCGTCTCGCAGCTTGAAGGTGTACAGCTTGCCGTCCTCGGACACGGTCCAGGACTTGGCCAGCAGCGGGTGGACGGTCTTCAGGTCGGGATCGAGCGCGACCAGGGTGTCGCCGACCATGAACAGCGCCTCGGCGGTCGAGCGCGCCGTCGACTTGTGCGGGTCGTAGCGGTCGGTGTCGATCGTCCGCATCACGGTGACGGTGCTCTGGGCCGCGGCCGGCGCCGCCGCCTGCAGCAGGGCGGCCGGGAGCAGGGCGGCCAGCGCCAGCGTCCCCAGCAGTGTGCCCCGTTTCGGTGTCCTCATCGCTTCACCCTCCTTGTTGATTGCAGTCCAGGCGTCCGGGCTCCGCACGCCTCACTGGCGGAGCCTGGGGTCGAGCACGTCGCGCAGCGCGTCGCCGAGAACGTTGAAGGCGAGCACGATCATGAAGATCACCACGCTCGGGATCGTCGAGACGTGCGGCGCGAAGAACAGGAAGTTGCGGCCGTCGGCCGCCATGGTGCCGAGCTCGGCGGTCGGCGGCTGGGCGCCGAGGCCGATGAAGCTGAGCGCCGCGCCCAGCAGGATGGTCTGGCCGAGCTGCAGGGTCAGGTAGACGAAGATCGTCGACGCGCAGTTCGGCAGCAGGTGGCGGAACATGATGCGGGCGTCGCTCATGCCGATCGCCCGGCAGGCCGAGATGTACTCCTGCTGCATCACCACCATCGCCGCGCCCCGGGTGATGCGGGCGATCGACGGCACCGCCGCCACCGTCAGCGCGATGGTGATCGAGGTGGTGCCGGCGCCGAGCACGGCGGCGATCGCCAGGCCGAACAGGATCGACGGGAACGACAGCAGGATGTCGACGACCCGCATGATCGGGCCTTCCAGGCGCTGGAAATACGCCGCCGTCAGGCCCAGCACCGCGCCGATCGAGCCGCCGGCCAGGACCGCCAGCAGGCCCATGGCGAGGGTCGTGCGGATGCCGAACAGCAGCCGGCTGACCATATCGCGGCCGAGGCCGTCGTTGCCGAGCCAGAACGCCGCGCTCGGCGGCTTCAGCATCATCCGCAGGTTGTTGTCGTAGGGGTCGTAGGGCGCGATCCAGGGCGCCAGCAGGCCGAGCGCGACCACCACGGCCAGGAAGCCGGCGGACAGCATCGCCGCCTTGTCGCGGCGCAGCTTGCGCAGGATCGACGGCCGCTTGAGCCGTTCGGTCGGGGCGTCGTCCGGCAGGATCGCGGCCGGGGTGGCGGACAGCTCGGTCATCGGGCCCGCACCCGCGGATCGAGGACGGCATACAACACGTCGACCACCAGGTTGACCATGAGGAAGGAAAGCGCGAGGACCAGGATGGCGCCCTGGGCCAGCGCGTAGTCGGCCGAGACGATGGCGCCGACCGCCAGCCGCCCGACCCCGGGCCAGGCGAACAGGGTCTCGGTCACCACGGCACCGCCGAGCAGGAAGCCGATCTGCAGGCCGATCAGCGTGACCACCGGGATCAGCGAGTTGCGCAGTGCGTGGCCGACCACGACTCGGTACTCGGACACGCCCTTGGCGCGGGCGGTGCGCACGAAGTCGCTGCCGAGCACCTCGAGCAGCGAGGTCCGGGTCATGCGGGCCACCGGGCCGATGAACACGCCGCCGAGCGTCAGGGCCGGCAGCACGATGTGGTCCAGTCCGTCCAGCGTCCACAGCGGCCCGCCGCGGCCCTGGAACGGGAACAGCTTCCAGTGGAAGCCGGCATACTGGATCAGCATCAGGCCGAACCAGAAGATCGGCATCGACACGCCGGCGACCGAGATCGCCATGATGACCCGGTCCGACAGCCGGCCGCGCCGCACCGCGGCGAGCGTGCCGAGGATCACCCCGAGCGGCACCGCCCAGATCAGGCTGGCCAGCATCAGTTCGATGGTCGGCCCGACGGTGTTGGCGAGCTCGGTCGCCACCGCGGTGTTCGAGATCATCGAGCGGCCGAGGTCGCCCTGGAGCACGCGCGAGAGGTAGATGCCGAACTGCACGAAGACCGGCTCGTTCAGCCCCATGGACTCGCGGATCGCCGCGATCTCCTCGTGGGTCGCGGTGGGGCCGGCCATCACCGTAGCCGGGTCGGTCGGGACCACCTGCAGCAGCAGGAATCCGATGAGCAGGACGCCGATCAGGACGGGAATCGAGATCAGCAGTCGGTGGGCGATGTGCTGTAGCACGGCGAGGGGAACCCTGACGCCAGAGGAGGGACGACCGTCGTTGCCTTGGCAACGACCATGCCAAGCGTTGCACGAGTCGAGAGGCATGGCCAAGTCCCCGATATCCGCGCCTTCGCCGCTGCGGCTTTCGGGCCGCCCGTCGGATTTGTCGCTCCGTTGTGCGAATGAATTGAGCAGGCTGGCGCCCGATTGATCATCGGCGGGCCACCGCTCCGGCAGCCCGACGGCGGATGGGTTCCGGCTCGACCGCGCCGGGGCGGCGGCGTCGTTCGGAATGACGACCGAGGGTGGCTCGAACGCCGGCGGGGGCAGACCAAGCGCCTTCCCCTTTCGACGTCATTCCGGACGAGACGGCCAACGTCAGTTGACCGGATCGAGCCGGAACCCACTCGCCGCCGCGGCGTCAGGGATGCAGCTTCAGGTCCTTCAGGGCCTTGTCGACGTCGCGGCGGTCGCCATGCACGGCCAGGCCGGCCAGGTCGAGTTCGGCGGTCGGCAGGGCCGCCACCACCGCCCGGTTGTCGACGTCGTTGCCGGTCCTGAACATGCCCTCGGTGTAGACCGCCAGGGCCAGGCCGCGTTCGAGGGCACGGCGGTGCGCCTTGGTCAGCGCCGCGCCGTCGCCGGCCAGCACCACCACCGGCTGGCCGAAGATGGCGAGATACCCGACCCCGTCGGCGTCGCGGTACGGCTCGCCGATGCTGCCTGGTGCCTGGGCGGCGACGCCGCTCGCCAGGAAGGCGGTGACGTTCAGCTTCTGCCAGGTCGCCAGGTTGGCGCGGACGGCGATGGCGATCTTGGTGTCGTGGTTCATGGGCGGCTCCCGGTGACGGCCTGTGCCGTACCGAACTAGCCGCCGGCCGGGGCCGCGGATTGGACGTCCGTGCAGGCCGCCCGGAACTCGCCGGGGGTGATGCCGTAGCTGGCCTTGAACCGGCGGATCAGGTGGCTCTGATCGGCGAAGCCGACGGCGGTCGCGACCTCGGCCGCCGGCTCGCCGGCCAGCAGCAGCTCGCGGGCGACCGCCAGGCGGCGGCGGGTCAGCCAGGCGTGCGGCGGCAGACCGTAGGCGGCGGCGAACGCCCGGGAGACCTGGAACCGGCTGCGCCCGGCCTCGGCGGCCAGGTCGTCGAGCCTGAACTCCCGCTCGTAGTGGGTGTGCAGCAGGTCGCGGATCCGGGCGATCGCTGCGTCGCCGGCGCGGGTCGCGGCCGGCGGGCCGGCGCGCCCGTGCCGGCGGGCCAGCGGCAGCAGGGCGTCGGCGACCGCCTCGTCGGCCTCCAGCGCGTCGCCGGCAGGGTCGCACAGCACCCGGCACAGCCGCAGCAGCCGGCGCGCGGTGCCGGGGTCGTCGACCAGGGTGTCGGCGAAGAACGGCGGATCGGCCGGCCGCTCGCCGGCATCCTCCAGCAGGCCGCGCCACAGCCCGGCCGACGGGTACAGCATCCAGTAGGTGAAGCCCTCGTCGCCGGCAGCCTCGCCGTCATGGGCGTCGTCCGGGTTCATGGCGATGATCCGGCCCGGGGTGCTGACGTGACGGCGGCCGCGATGGTGAAAGCCCTGCCGGCCCTGCAGGGTGACGCCGATCGCGTAGCTGTCGTGGGCGTGCCGGTCGTAGGCATGGCCGCCGAACCGGGCCTTCAGCAGCTCGACCCCGGTGCCGCCGTGCCGCCAGAACCGGACTTCGTCGGCGACCGTGCGGGTCATGCCGCGGTCCGGCGGTCCGGGGCGGCCGGGGCGACGACCCAGGACCGGTCGTCGCCATAGGCGGCCTCGCCGCCGCGCGCCAGCGCCGCGATCATCCGGGCCTGGAATTCCAGATAGCCCATGGTCGGCGGCTCGCGGCCGCTGCGCGTCACGATCTCGGCATGCAGGGCCGGCAGGGCGTGGAACGGCACCGCCGGGAAGGTGTGGTGCGCGGTGTGATAGGCCATGTTCCAGCCGAGCCGGCGCAGCACCGGATTCGTGCGAATCGTTCTGGTATTGGAAAGTGTGTCGGAAGAATGTGTTAGGCCAAGATGCTCGATTGTATTCTGAAGTTGATGCACCGGCTTCGCGGCGACCATCGGGGCCAGCCAGTACAGCACCGCCGCCCAGCTTCCGGACGCCAGCGAGACCGCGGCGATCAGGGCGTAGCCGGCCAGGTGCCAGCGCGCCTCGCGGATCACCAGCGGCTTCTCGACCTCGCGGATGTACGGCTCGACCACCACCCTGCGGGCCAGCCGCAGGATGCGGGCAACCCGGCTCTGCCAGTAGGTCAGGCCGGACATCCACAGCAGGTAGCTGGCGAGCGTGTAGCGCGGCCGGCCGGCCAGCTCGCCGTCCCGCTCCCAGTCCTGGGTATGGCGGTGGTGGGCGAAGTGCTGGATCTGGTCGAAGTCGCGCGGGTACAGCATGGCGAAGCCGATCGCCCGGCCGAACGCCAGGTTCGGCCAGCGGGTCCTGAACGGGGTGGCGTGGCTCAGCTCGTGCTGGGCGGCGTACAGGAAGTTCAGGACGATGCCATGCGCCAGGAAGGCAGGGACCGCCCACCAACCGCCCCAGGCCAGGTGCAGGGCGATACCGGTCGCGGCCAGCGCCCCCAGGTGGCCGGCCATCTGGGTCGCGCCCTTGAGGTCGGACCGCCCCGACAGTTCCTTCAGCCGCTGCGGCTCGATCAGCCCGCGCCGCCCGACGAAGCCCTCCACCGGCACCTCCCATGGTCGATGGTGCAGTGCGGCAGCGTGTCGCCGTCGCGCGCCGGGGTCAACCCGCGGCCTATTCCCGGCGCAGGACCTTGTTGACCAGGATCCCGGCCAGCCAGTTCTCCCGGAACGCCGCGGTCAGGGCCTTCGGGTCGTACTCGGTCTCGATCCACTCGCGGAAGCCGATGCCAGTCCGGGCCTCGGCCGCCAGATAGCTCTCGTAGAAGAAGTCGATGACCCCGGTCTTGGCCTGGCGGACATGGCCGAAGCGCAGGGACAGCTGGTCCATCGCCCGGCGCAGCGGCACGCCGCGGACCTGCCAGAGGTACAGGGTGGCCATGAAGCCGGTGCGGTCCGCCCCCGACTTGCAGTGCATGACCAACGGCAGCTCCAGGCCGTCCCACAGGTCGAGGGCGGCCAGGATGGTCTCGCGGTCCAGGCAGGCGCGCGAGCGGATCGGGAAGTCGATCAGGGTCAGGCCGAGCCGCGCGCAGGTCTCGCGCTCCAGCCGGTAGGCGCCGCACTCCACGCGCGGTCCGCGCAGGTTCAGGATGGTGCGCACGCCCTCCGCGGCGAACCGCTCCAGGTGATGCGGGCCGGGCTGGGCGGCCCGCCACACCCCGTCGGCGACCTTGTGGCGATGGACGTAGAAGTGCCGCAGGAAGCCGTGGTCGACCAGCAGCATGTTCCACCAGGCGCGACGGCGCTGGTCGGTGGTCATCGGCTCGGTCGGGGCGGCGCGGTGGGGCAGGTCGATCATCGGTGTCCGTGTCGGGCGGCGGCCAGCAGGGTTTCGAGCGCCGCGTCCACGGCATCGACGGGAATCGCGTCCATTCCGCCGCCGCCGAAGTCCTGGGCCCGGACGACGGCCCCGCGGCTCACGAACGGCGCGAACTTGGCCGGCGGGGTCGGGCCGAACAGCGACAGCAGCGGAATGTCGGCGGCCGCCAGCATATGGCCGCCGCCGCTGTCGTTGGCAACCGCCGCGTCGAGGTGCGCCGCGACCGCGATGGTCAGCAGCGGCGACCCGGCGAGGGCGCCGGCGGCCGGGTCCTGCAGCGGCAGCACCGCGTCGGGCAGGGCGTCGCGGATCCGGGCGGCCCAGTCGGCCTCGTCGGGGCCGAGCAGGAAGACCGGGGTCCGGCCACGCGCGGCGACGCGCCGGGCGAGTTCGACGTAGCGGTCGAGCGGCCAGCATTTCTGCCGCCCGCCGGCGCCCGGCGCGAACCCGACCAGCCGGTCACGACCCGCCAGCAGGCGGTCGGCGAGGGCGGCGGACTCCGGGTCGGCGACCCGGGTGACCGTCGGCACCGCCGGCCTGCCGGTCGCCGCCTCCAGCAGGTCGAGCATCTGCCGGATCATCGCCGGCGGCCGGCGGTGGCCGCGCGGCGGCCGGCGGTCGGACAGCCAGTAGCCGGCGGCACCCGACACGAACTCGCGGTGCGGGATCCGCCGCAGCAGCAGCGTGGTCTTGACCCGCCGCTGGGTGTCGAGGACCAGGTCGAAGCGCTGCCCGGCCAGTGGGGTGCCGGCGAGCGCCGGGCGCCGCAGCTCGTCCCAGCCGAGGCCGACGCCGGCCTCCTCGACCACCGTGTCGATCAGGCCCTCGACCAGCGGCGCCAGCACGCCCGCATAGGTGCTGCGGCCCTTGCCGGCCAGCCAGACGATGCGGGCGCCGGGGCAGGCGTTGCGCAGGGCCCGCACGAAGGGCAGCTTCATCAGCCCGTCGCCCACCAGGTCGAGGCCGACATAGACCAGTACGCTTTCGGGCGCGGGGCCGCCGCTCATGGCGCAGGCGCCCGGTCGACCGGCAGCGCCGCCAGCCGCAGCAGCGCCAGCGTCACGCCGATCAGGCCGAGCCAGGTCTCCTGCCACAGCCCGAAGGACAGCATGGCGATGACCAGCAGGGCGGCGGCGGTGGCCAGCGCGGTCGCCTGGGCGGACCGGTCCAGGCGCCGGATCGCAGCGGCGGCGATGCCGAGCAGGGCGAGCCCGGCGGCGATCCCGACCGCGCCGAATTCGACCCACAGCTGCAGGGCGGCGTTGTGCGCATGGGTCGACGGCGCCTTGTGGAAGCGATAGCGGGCGCGCTGCTCGTCGGTCAGCGGCAGGCTCCGCACGGCGCCCAGTCCGTGGCCCAGCACCGGCGCCTTCGCCACCTCGGCCGCGGCGTGGTCCCAGATCTCCAGCCGGTCGGTGAAGGACAGCGGCATCCGGATCTCGTGGCGGGTCGCGATCTGGTAGGCGGTCGCCAGGATCGGCGGGGCGGCCACGATCATGACCAGGGTCAGGACGCCGCCGACCGCCAGCACGGCGCCTGGGCGCAGGCGGGCGGCGGCATAGACTAGGGCGGCGGCCGCCGCCGCCAGCCATCCGGCCGCCGAGTCGCCGCCGAGCACCGGGGCCGCGCCCAGCAGCAGGGCGACGGCGGCATGCCGCCGGCCGACCCGGCGGGCCAGCAGGCCGGCGAGCGGCAGGCACAGCAGCAGCATGGCCACGGCCGGCCGGTTGTAGCGCGCCGGATCGACCGTCGCGGCCGGGCCGAGCCCGTCCGCCAGCCGGTGCAGGGGCGCGTCGAAGCCGAGCTCGATCAGCAGGAAGAGCGAGCCGAGCGCCAGGCCGCCGAGCGTCCACATCGCCACCCGGTCGAGCCGGGCGCAGGCCGCCACCCGGGTCCAGCCGGCCGCCGCCAGCCACAGCACCACCGCCAGCATGCCGAACTTTTCGAGGGTCTCGCCGATACCGGCGATGCCGGGTGCGGGCGGCAGGTGGACCGCCGCGACATAGCCGAAGAAGGCCACGAACAGCAGCCCGACCGACGGCGACGGCAGGGCCGCCCGCCGGTCGCGCCACAGCGTGAGGGCCAGCAGGGCGGCCGCCAGGGCGATCGCCAGGGGGGCCAGCGCCTGCTTGGACGCGGCGCCTATGGCGGGGAACAGGAACAGGCCGGCGGACAGCACCGCGGTCGCGAGCGCGTCGCCGCCCGTGCGGGCGTGGCCGGCCTCGGCAGTCTGGGGGTCAGCCGGCGTGATGGCGGGCCTCCTCGGCGGCCGTTCCGGCGGCGGTCGCCGCGGCGGCCGTCCGGCCAACAATCTGTGGCGCCATCGGACGTTCGGCACTAGGTTGAGCGGGCCGTACCCACTAACACAGCGCCCCCGCGCTGGAAAGCGCGTCACGGACCGTATGGCCAAGCCCCGACACAGCAATTCCGGACCCTGCGGCGGCCCGGGCCGGTCGCCCGCCGAGCCCCGATGAGCACTTCCAAGCCCGAGAAGAGCCGCATCCCGATCGCCGACGAGCGCAGCTGGCCGCTGCTCGGCCGGCTGTGGCGCGACTTCGTGCGCCCCTACGCCCTGTGGCTGGTCGGCGCGGCGGTCGCCTCGGCGGTGGTGGCGGCGGCGACCGCCGGCTCGGCCTGGCTGCTGGACCCGGTGGTCAACAAGGTGTTCGTCGAACGCGACCGCGACATGCTGTGGCTGATCGGTGGCGGGGTGCTGGCGATCTTCGTGGTCAAGTCGGTCGCCGCCTACCTGCAGGAGGCGGTGCTGGCCTTCGTCGGCCAGCGCATTGTGGCCGACGTGCAGGAGCGGCTGTTCGCGCACCTGCTGGAGCAGGACGTGGCGCTGTTCCAGAGCCGCCAGACCGGCACCCTGGTCTCGCATTTCACCTACGACGTGCAGGCGCTTCGGCAGGCGGTGTCGACCGCGCTGGTCGGGCTCGGCCGCGACGGTCTGTCGATCGTGTTCCTGGCGGCGGTCATGGTCTACCAGGACTGGCTGCTGTCGCTGATCGCGCTGGTGGTGGCGCCGGTCTCGGTGGCGCCGATCCAGAGGCTCGGCAAGCGCATGCGCCGGGTGTCCGGCGAGTCGCAGATCCGCATGGGCGAACTGACGACCCTGCTCGGCCAGGCGTTCCAGGGCATCCGGGTGATCAAGGCCTACGGTATGGAGGCGGCCGAGCGCCGGCGGGTCGGCGAGGTGGTCGAGGCGCTGTTCCGGCTGGCCTACCGGCAGGGCCGGGTGCGCGCCGCGGTGCAGCCGATCATCGACGTGCTGGGCGGCCTGGCGGTCGCCGGGGTCATCGTCTACGGCGGCCTGCGGGTGATCGACGGGGTGACCACGCCGGGCGCGTTCTTCTCGTTCATCGCGGCGGTGCTGATGGCCTATCAGCCGCTGCGCGGCCTCGGCAAGGTCAACACCACGATGCAGGAGGGGCTGGCCTCGGCCGAGCGGCTGTTCGGCCTGCTCGACCGCCAGTCGGCGATCGCCGACGCGCCGGACGCGGTGGCGCTGGCGCGCGCGCCGGCGGCGGTGGCGTTCGAGGGCGTCGGGTTCAGCTATCCCGACGGCACTGAGGCGCTTACCGGCCTCGACATGACCGCGCCGGCCGGCAAGGTCACCGCCCTGGTCGGGCCGTCGGGTGCGGGCAAGAGCACGGTGCTGCAGCTGATCCCGCGCTTCTACGACGTCCAGCACGGCACCGTGAAGGTCGCCGGCCGTGACGTGCGCGGCCTGACCATGCGGAGCCTGCGCGCCGCGATCGCGGTGGTCAGCCAGGAGGTCGTGCTGTTCGACGACACGGTGGCCGAGAACATCCGCTTCGGCCGGCCGGAAGCGACCGACGCCGAGGTCGAGGCGGCCGCCGAGGCGGCGGCGGCGCACGGCTTCGTCTCGGAGATGCCGGCCGGCTACGCCACCCGGGTCGGCGAGCACGGCCTGAAGCTGTCCGGCGGCCAGCGCCAGCGCATCGCCATCGCGCGGGCGATCCTGAAGGACGCGCCGATCCTGCTGCTGGACGAGGCGACCAGCGCGCTTGACACCGAGTCCGAGCGGCAGATCCAGGCAGCGCTGGCCCGGCTGATGGTCGGGCGCACCACCATCGTGATCGCCCACCGGCTTTCGACCGTGCAGAACGCCGACGTGATCCACGCCTTCGAGCGCGGCCGGGTGGTGGAGTCCGGCTCCCACGCCGAGCTGCTGGCGCGCGGTGGGCTGTATGCGCGGCTGCACGCCCTGCAGTTCCGTGACGACGAGCAACCGGCGGCCGTCGCCGCCGGGCGCTGAGGCCAGGGGAGGCGCCATGACCCGGTTGCTGCACTTCGTCAGCCTGCTGCTCCTCGGCCTGCTCGCCGGCTTCTTCTACGCCTACAGCAACAGCGTGATGTGGGGGCTGGACGACACGGCGCCGGCAGCCGCGGTCGAGGCCATGCAGGGCGTCAACCGGGTGGTCCGCAACCCGCTGTTCGCGGTGTCGTTCTTCGGCGCGCCGGTGGCGGCCACGGTCGCCGCCGCCTTCCTGTGGCGGCGCGACGGCGCCGGCGCCGGCCTGGCGGCGGTGCTGGCCCTGGCGTTCTGCCTGGCCTCGGTCGGGATCACCGCCGTGGTCAACGTGCCGATGAACGAGGCCCTGGCCGGGATCGACCCGGCGACCGCCGACCTGCCGGCGGTGTGGGCCGACTACAGCGAGCGCTGGACGTTCTGGAACCATGTGCGGTTCGCCGCCGCGCTGGCGGCCTTCGCGCTCACGGCCCTGCTGGCGCTGCGTCCGGCTCGCTGACCGCGGGGCGGTCGCGCCAGCGCCGGTGCACCCAGAACCACTGCTCGGGGCGCTCGCGCACCCAGGTCTCGATGTGGTCGTTGACCGCCTGCACCAGGGCGGCGACGTCGGCGGCGCGGTCGCCGGTCGCCGTGATCTCGACAGGCGGGTCGACGGTGACCCGGAAGCGCGGCCCGCCCAGCCGCTCGAACCGGATCGGCACCACCGGCAGGCCCAGCCGCAGGGCGAGCTGGGCGAAGGCCGGCGTGGTCATCGCCGGGCGCCCGAAGAAGCGCGCCTCGATGCCCTCGTTCATCTTCTGGTCGACCAGGATGCCGAGCGAGCGGCCGGACCGGAGTGCCGCCATCGCCTGCCGGCCGCCTTCCGCGCCCTTGCGGATCATGGCGCCGTCCGGATCGATCCGGCGGCGGGCCAGCAGCCGGTCGACCCACGGGTTGTTGGGCGCGCGGTAGATGTAGTCGACCGCGAAGCCGCAGCGCACCGCCACCGCCGGCGCGATCTCCCAGTTCGCCAGATGGGCGCCGACGAAGATCACCGGCTTGCCGCCGGCCCGCAGGGCTTCCAGGGTCTCGGTGCCGGCCATCTCGACCGCGGCCGGGTCGGTCAGCAGGCGGCGCAGATGCGGGAACTCGCCGATGTTGCGACCGAGATTCTCCCACATGCCCCCGAGCAGGGCGTCGAGCTCCGCCGACGGTCGGCCCGGGTAGCTGAGCTCCAGGTTGCGGCGGGCGACCCGATGGGCCCGCAGCAGCGGCCCGATACGGCGCAGCAGCCAGCCGCCGGCGGCCGAGCTGGCGGCCGGCGGCAGCAGGCCGAGCAGGCCATAGACCGCCAACACGACGGCGGCTTCCAGCGGCTGGGCCAGGCGGAGGAGGAGACGGCTCATGCCGTCGGTATGGTTCCTCGCACGCCCCGCTGTCCAGCCCCTTGGCAGGCTCAGGCGGTCGCCGGGGTCAGGCGGGCCAGCGGCTTCTCGTCGATCGCCACGTGGATTGCCGCCGCGATCAGGCCGAGCGCCACGCCGGCCCACCACACGCCGTCATAAGAGCCGACCGTGTCGTACAGGTAGCCGCCGAGCCACACGCCGAGGAAGCTGCCGAGCTGGTGGCTCAGGAACACCACGCCGAACAGGGTCGCCATATAACGCACCCCGAACACCTGGGCGACGATGCCGGTGGTCAGCGGCACGGTCGATAGCCACAGCAGCCCCATGGATCCGGCGAACAGGTAGATCGTCCAGTCGGTCTTCGGGGCCAGCAGCAGGCCGATGATGACGATCGAGCGCAGGAAGTAGATCCAGGCTAGGCCGGTCTTCTTGCTCCAGCGCTGCCCGACCAGCCCTGCTCCGAACGAGCCGGCGATGTTGAAGAATCCGACCAGCGCGAGCGCGGTGGCGCCGACCGCCGGGTCCAGGCCGAGGTCGGAGACGTAGGCCGGGAAATGCACGGTGATGAAGGCGACGTGGAAGCCGCAGACGAAGAACCCGACGGTCAGCAGCACGAAGCCGCGGTGGCCGCTGGCCTCGCGCAGGGCCTGCAGCAGGCTCTGGTCCTGCATCATCTCGCTCTTGGGCGCCTGGGCGTTCGGCAGGATGAAGGCGAGCGGAATGACCAGCAGGGCCGACAGCGCCAGGTAGCCGAGCGCCGGCTCCCAGCCGAACTGGTGGATGAAGGCCTGGCCGAGCGGCGAGAACACCACCTGCCCGAACGAACCGGAGGCGGTGCCGAGACCCAGCGCCAGCGACCGGCGCTCCGGCCCGACCACCTTGGCCATCGCCGCCATCGCCAGCGAGAACGAGGTGAAGGCGACGCCGAGCCCGGTCAGCACGCCGCCGAACAGGTGCAGTTCGAGGGCGTTGCCGGCGTGCGCGAATCCCCACACACCGATCGCGTAGACCACGGCGCCGACCGCGAGCACCCGGGACGGGCCGTAGCGGTCGGCGATCATGCCGGCGATCGGCACGCCGATGCCCCACAGCAGGTTCTGGATCGCCATCGCGAGGCCGAAGGTGCTGCGGTCCCAGCCATGGGCGACCGTCATGGGCTCCAGGAACAGGCCGAACACCGAACGGACGCCGAAGCCGACCATGGCGATCAGGCAACCGGCAAGGATCACCACCAGGGGCGTGCGCCAGCCATAGGAGGCCGGGCCGGGCTGGGTGGATGCGGTGCTGGTCATCGGAAACCTCGACTGACGCTGGGCCGTTGGAAGACGCGGAGGGCTTCGTTATAATGCGTGTGCTTACACTGGTGTACCTGCACGAATGAGTCAACGATGTGTGATCCCGACGATCGTACCGGCACCCGTGCCGAGCCGGCATCGATGGCCGCCGAGATGCGCTGCACCGGCGCCGCCCTGCGCCGGGCCACACGCCGCCTGACGCAGTTCTACGACGACGCGATGAAGCCCACGGGCCTCAGGCTGACGCAATACTCGGTTCTGAACGCCCTGGCCCAGGCCGAAGACCCCTCGATTACGGACCTGGCCGAGACCCTGATGATGGACCGGACGACCCTGACCCGGAACCTGCGGCCCCTGGAGGCGGCGGGCTGGGTGCGGCTCGGGCCCGGGGCCGATGCCCGTTCGCGGGCGGTGACCTTGAGCGAGGACGGCCGGCGGGTGCTGGAGGCGGCCCGCCCGGTCTGGCGGCAGGCCGAGATCGCGGTCCGAGAGCGGCTCGGGGCGGACGGCGGGCGGGCGTTGCGCCGGCTGCTGGCCGAGGCGTCGGCGGCGATGGCGGCGGACTAACCGGGTGAAGACGGCCGCCCGGCCGTCTGCTATGTCGGGACCGCGAATTCGCGACGCCCCAGTTCACTGCCTTCGGCGACCGGAGACCGACCATGGACCAGGACAAGCTGCGCGCCCTGCGGGAGAAATACGGCTCCGCCCCCGAGGGTACGATCTTCGATCCCGACTTCGCCGAGGTCGGCAAGCAGATCTTCCGCGGCGGCCGCCGGCTGTGGCCGTTTGCCGGCGTGTCGACCTTCCTGGACGCGCCCTACCGGCCCATGAAGGGCGACGACCCGGATCTCGACGGCCTGGACTATGCGCTGATCGGGGTGCCCATGGACCTCGGCGTCACCAACCGCGCCGGCTCCCGCCTCGGCCCGCGCGCGGTGCGCGCGATCGAGCGGATCGGCCCCTACGAGCACATGCTGAAGATCGCGCCGCTGGCCGGCTGCGCGGTCGCCGACGTCGGCGACGTGGCGATGCAGAGCCGCTACGACCTGGCCGGCTGCCATGCCGACATCGAGGCGTATTTCGACAAGGTTCGTGGCGCCGGCGTGGTGCCGCTGGCGATCGGCGGCGACCACTCGATCTCGCTGCCGATCCTGAAGGCCCTCGGCCGCGGCCGGCCGCTCGGCCTGGTCCATATCGACGCCCATTGCGACACCAGCGGCCCCTACGAGGGCGCGAAGTTCCATCACGGCGGCCCGTTCCGCCAGGCGGTGCTGGAGGGCGTGCTGGACCCGGAACGCACCATCCAGATCGGCATCCGCGGTGCCGCCGAGTATCTCTGGGAGTTCTCCTACGAGTCGGGCATGACGGTGCTGCACGCCGAGGACGTCCTGAAGCTTGGGCCGGCCGCGGTCGCCGAAAAGGCGCGGGCGGTGGTCGGCGACCAGCCGTTCTACGTGTCCTTCGACGTCGACAGCCTGGACCCGGCCTATGCGCCCGGCACCGGCACGCCGGAGATCGGCGGCATGACCTCGCTGGAGGCGATGGAGATCCTGCGCGGCCTGGCGGGCCTGCCGATGGTCGGCGGCGACGTGGTGGAAGTGGCGCCGCAATACGACGCCACCTCGAACACTGCGCATGCGGCGGCGCAGATCCTGTTCACGATCTTCTGCCTGGCGCGGCTGGCCGAGCCGGCGCGCAAGGCGGCGGGCTGGTGACGGGGCGCTAGCCGGCCAGCAGGGCGGCGGCGATCGCGCTCCACTCGGCGTCGAGCGGGTCGCGGCTGTGCGGCCGGCCGGCGCGGCGGTACCAGTAGCCGGCATTGGCCTCGTCGCCCTCGACCCGGTGCAGGTGGGCGTGCACCCAGGCGGCGTCGCGGCCGTCGTCGGACTGGGCGGCCTCGTGGGCGGCCTGCCAGTCGCCGCGGCCCTGGTGCCAGAGGGCGGCGAGGGCGGGCGAGGCGCCGGCCGGCGGAACCGGGTCGGCGAGCGAGCGGCGGAAGGCGTCGGGGGTCATGGTCGGCGTCTCCGGAATTGAGTGCATGGGCTGGATGCCGTTGGACCGCAGCCTAGATCAGGAATTCGGCAACTTGAAACCGATGTACGGGGACACTGACAGATGATCGAGGCGCTGCTCGAGCACAACAAGGCCTGGGCCGCGGAGCGCGTGCGCAACGACCCGGACTATTTCAAGCGGCTGTCCGGGCTGCAGGCGCCGCAATACCTGTGGATCGGCTGTTCCGACAGCCGGGTGCCGGCGAACGTGATCACCGGGCTCGAGCCGGGCGAGGTGTTCGTGCACCGCAACGTCGCGAACCTGCTGCACCCGGGCGACCTGAACGGCCTGTCGGTGCTGCAGTTCGCGGTCGAGGTGCTGAAGGTCTCCTACATCATCGTGTGCGGGCACTACGGCTGCGGCGGCGTGGCGGCGGCGGTCGACGGCCAGCGCCACGGGCTGATCGACCACTGGCTGCGGCCGATCCAGGACGTGTACGAGCGGTTCGAGCCGGATCTCGCGGCCCTGCCGGACGCCCAGGCGCGGCTCGCACGGCTGTGCGAGCTGAACGTGGAGCAGACGGTCGGACGGGTGGCGCAGACTCCGGTCGTGCAGGACGCCTGGCGCAGTGGCCGCAGCCTGGCGATTCACGGCTGGGTATACGGCCTCGACGACGGCGTGATCCGGGATCTCGGCTGCACGGTTTCCGGCGCCGACGACGTGCGCCGGCCGGGCGGCCCGGCGCCCGCGTAGCGGCCTACCGTGTTCACACATCTCTCGGCGGCGGGTGGGTTCCGGAGCCGGACGCTCAGGCGTCCCCTCCGGAATGACGGAAGTTTGGCGGAATTCGGCCGCTTTCACCGCGAGATCCCACCCCCCTTTCGTCATCCCGGAGAGGCTGCGTGAGCAGCCGGCTCCGGGAACCACGAAGTGACGGGCGTCACGAACCGCATGAAACCGCACGCCTTTTCGCGATGTGTGAACACCGTAGGCGTAGCGGCGGGACGTCAGGCGCGGAGCGTCCGCCCGCTGCCGGCCGTGCGCTGCTCGATCAGCCACTCGGCGGCCGCGACAGTGTCGGTGAACACGCCGGGGGTCTGCGCCCCGGTGGTCGCGCGCATGGCGGCCCAGAGATGCCCGAGCATCTGGTGGCCTTCGTCGCCGGACACCACCAGGGCCGTCAGCTGGGACGGGTATCCGCGCGATTCCCGGTACGCCTGATAGTGCCGCAGCCAGTCGACGTCGATCTCGTGGACGATCGCCTGCGTGGTGTCGAGCAGCACCAGGGTGGAGGGCCCGACATCCGGATGGCCGACGGCGGCGTCGAGCGCCCGCTTCGCCACGTCGAGGCTCAGCAGGCCGACATAGGCGACGGTGACCATGTCGTTCCGGCGGTCGACCGAAATCTCGAAACCCGGGCCGTTCATCGGCGTAGTCCGCCTGTTCTGGCGTATCGTTCCGGATCGTAGGCTAGCACATCGCCGAACCGCCGTCGCCTCAGGCGGCTGGCAGGGAGTTCAGGCGCAGCGCGGGCTCGCTGCTCAGGTACTTCTCGCCCTCGTCGCGCACGACGGCGGCATGGTCGTCGTACAGGAACGGCAGGATGACGTAACGGCGCCCGCGGGTCACCGGCGTCGCCTCGTGTAGCAGCGAACAGGAGAACACCGCGGCGGCGCCGGTATCCGGCTTGTAGAGATCCAAGCCGTATTCGCGGAACCGCAGCTCGCCGCCTTCGTACTCGTTGCTGTTCAGGTTGATGCTGACGGCGAACGCCCGGTGGCCGGTCGCCTTCGAGACGTTGTCGCGGTGCTCGCCGAAGAATCCCTGGTCGGTCTCGTCGTAGCAGCCGATCACATACCGCTCGATCCGGGTCGCGTTGTAGACATAGGCCTTCCGTATTTCGGGCAGGACCCGTTCTACGAGGGCATCGCGAAGCCGCTTCTGCAAGTCCGGGTCGGCGATGTTCACATCCTTTCGGCGCTTCCTCTTCGGGTCGAGAACCGATCTGGTCTGGCCGTCGATGTCCCGCATGAAGCCGCTCTCGTAGCCGCCGGTCCGCTCGTAGTGCTCGATATAGCGACGGCAGAGCCCGGGGCTCAGGACATCCGGTACGAGCAGGACCGGCGCCTGGCCCCGGATGATGCGCTCCGGCTCGGGCACCGGCAGGGTCGCCACCGCCTCGCGAATCCGCGTGCCGACCGTATCGAGCGGCGTGGCTGGGATGTGCGCGTGCAGGCGGAGATTGCAGCGGGCCAGCATCAGGCCGACCCGCAGGATCGACTGCCCCGGAATGTTGTCCGGTGACGGCATTTCCATTCCGAACTGCCGGTAGATCGACCTGCCGTGGTCCCAGAACACGACGAACGTCCGGGTCAGCTGCGCCAGCACCTCGTCTTTCGTGCTCGGCTTGTCGGCGGTCACGACATAGACCAGGACCTGCTGCTGAACGAGCCAGTCCGCCTGGGCGATGAGGGTCTGCGCCAGGTTGCGGCCGAGATCGGTCTTGGCCGAACCGATGAAGGCCAGCACGAAGCGGCGCCCCCCCAGCGTATTGAACCTGAATTCGGGGTTGACGGTGCTGTCGGCCTGGAAATCCGGCAGGAAGTCACCCGGGGACAGAAAGCGCATGGCCTGCACTCAGTTGGACAGCGCGCGGGCGGCGCGCATGGCGAGTTGGCGGGCATTCGGCTCGGGGATCGAGCCCACCAGCGCAAAGGCGACGCCGTCCCGTTCGCCATAGGCCACGGCAAGGCCGTCATGCGTGGTCACCCGAGGCACGGCGGTGTCGTGGCGGAGGGCGTCGAGGATGGGGGAGTCCAGCGACAGCACCAGCGACACCCGCCGTGCCTCGGGGTCGGTGAAGAAGAAGACCGCCGCCGGGCCGCTGTCGGTCGCGGCCACGTCGACGCGGGACAGGGCGAAGCCGGCATCGCTCAGGTCGGGCGGCGTGAGCTTGTGGGCGAACAACTTGCCAAGGCTGTCGATCACCGGACCCGATGCTTCCAGGGAGAAGCCCGGCGCCAGGGCGGTCACCCGATGCACCTCGGTGACCTCGTCGATGAAGTCGGAAAGCGCGTCCGGGCCCGGTGCCGCCCAGGATGCGGCGGTCCAGCCGACCGCCGCCGCCGCGGCCAGGCCGGCGACCTGACGCCAGAGCGTCGCCCAGGCGCCCGCCGACCGCGGCCGTTCCCGCCGCGCGGCCAGCGTCCGCAAGCTGCCGTCCAGGCGCTCGGCGAGCCGGGTGAGCCTCGGCGGAATTCCGCCCAGATCCCTCGATTCGGCACGAGCAAGGTCGCGGAGGATCGCGTGGTCGGCCAGCAGTTCGTCGAGATGCCGGCGCAGCGCCGGATCGCCGGCCACCGCCCGCTCGACCTCGGCCATCCTGGCCAGCGAGAGATCGCCGTCGACATACGCACTCAGTTCCGCGGCATCAATCGTCCTGGACATCATGTCCTCCAACCACGCGGAGCGTGGACCGGGCCGGTCCCTCGCTGCGGAGCGCCCGGCGCAGGGCCTCGCGCCCGCGCGCCAGTCGCGACCGTACCGTGCCGACCGGCAACCCGAGCACGACGGCGGCTTCGTCGGTGCTCATGCCGTCGACCGAGACCAGCAGGACCACGCGGCGCTGGTCCTCCGGGAGTCGGTCGACGGCGGCCAGGGCGCGCCGCAGCTCGATCCGGGTCTCCTGGGCGAGGTTCTGTGACCGGTACTCACCATCGGATTCATTGCGGTCGATAGCCCGCCGCTGCCGCTCGGACGTGCGGGTGCCGGACACGAAGGTGTTGTGCAGGATCCCGAACAACCAGGCGCGCAAATCCGCATCCGGGCGAAACTGCCCGGCCCGGCGGATCGCCTTGACCAGGGTCTCCTGGACCAGGTCGTCGGCGTCGGCGGCATCCCGGCACAGGAAGCGGGCATAGCGCCGCAGCCGCTGAATATGCGCAACCACGTCCAGATCGGTCATTCCCGCGCGCCCTTCAGCGAGGAGATCTCCGGACATATACGCTTGGGCTGTACGCGATTATCCGCGATCGGCGAGGCCGATGGGAATTTTTCTGTGGCGCCGGCGGTTCTGAAGGTCCCGAGGGCTACCGTAGCGCGGCGTTGATCCGGTCGAGGACGTCGCTGCCCGGGCAGAGTTCCTGCTCGTCCAGGCCGTTAAGCGGCGTCTGCACCGTCCGCAGGCTGCCGTGCAGGTCGCGCGGCTGGGCATCGAGGTAGAGCAGCCCGGTCGCGACCTCGCCGGCCCGCTCCTTCTCCTGGATGTAGCCGAGGGCCGCCGCCTTGTCCGACGGGTCGTAGTCGGCGTCGATCTTGGCCAGCCGCAGCAGGGTGCCGTTCGGCTGCATGATCTCGACCGTCGTGCCCGGCTCGTACTCGGCGGTGATCGGCTCCTGGCCGGTGATGAAGTCGAGCCGGTTCACCGCCTCGTTGTGCTCGCGCACGTAGTCGTAGCTCTTGGTCGAGCCCTTGTGGTTGTTGAACGCCACGCAGGGCGAGACGACGTCGAGGATGGCGGCGCCCGGATGGCTGATCGCCGCCTTGATCAGCGGCACCAGCTGGTGCTTGTCGCCGGAGAACGAGCGGGCCACGAAGGTGGCGCCCATCAGGATCGCGAGCGAGGCCAGGTCGATGCCGCTGTCGTTGTTGACCGCGCCCTTCTTGGCGACCGAGCCCTTGTCGGCGGTCGCCGAGAACTGGCCCTTGGTCAGGCCGTACACGCCGTTGTTCATGACGATGTAGACCATGTTCACGCCGCGCCGCATGACGTGGGCGAACTGGCCGAGGCCGATCGAGGCGCTGTCGCCGTCGCCGGACACTCCGAGATAGATCAGCTCGCGGTTGGCCAGGTGGGCGCCGGTCAGCACGCTCGGCATCCGGCCGTGCACGGTGTTGAAACCGTGGCTGGCGCCGAGGAAGTAGGTCGGCGCCTTCGACGAGCAGCCGATGCCGGACAACTTGGCCACCCGGTGCGGCTCGATCGCCAGCTCGTAGCAGGCCTGCACGATGGTGGCGCTGATCGAGTCGTGGCCGCAGCCGGCGCACAGCGTCGACACCCGGCCCTCGTAGTCGCGGCGGGTGAAGCCGACGCTGTTCTTCGGCAGGCTCGGGTGGTGCAGCTTCGGCTTGGTGATGTAGGTCATCACACGGCCCTTTCGAGCGGAACGACGTTGTATTGCGCGAGCCGGCGCCGGATCTCGCCCAGGATGAAGTGCGCGGTGATCGGGGTGCCGTCGTAGTGCAGCACCGGCACCAGTCGCGCCGGGTCGATGCCGAGTTCGGTGGTCAGCATGTTGCGGAGCTGGCCGTCGCGGTTCTGCTCGACCACGAAGACCTTGTCGTGGGCGAGGATGAAGTCGCGGACCTGGTCGGGGAACGGAAAGGCGCGCAGGCGCATGGCGTTCACATGCAGGCCGTCGGCCTGCAGCCGGTCGAGCGCCTCGCTCATCGAAGGGCTGGTCGAGCCGAAATACAGCACCCCGTAGCGGGTCGATCTGGCGGCCGCGCGCAGCACCGGCTGCGGCACCAGGGCCTTGGCTGTGTCGAACTTGCGGAGCAGCCGTTCCATGTTCTCGAGGTAGTCGTGGCCTTCCTCGGAGTACCGCGCATAGGCGTTCTTGGTGGTGCCGCGGGTGAAGAACGCGCCCTTGCTCCGGTGGGTGCCGGGCAGGGTGCGGTAGGGGATGCCGTCGCCGTCGACGTCCAGGTAGCGGCCGAATTCCCGGCCGGCCTCCAGTTCCTCGGCGGTCATCACCTTGCCGCGGTCCATGCGGCGGGAGTCGTCCCACTCGAATGGCTCGCACAGCCGGTGGTTCATGCCGATGTCCAGGTCGGTCATGACGAAGATCGGGGTCTGCAGCCGGTCGGCGAGATCGAGGGCGGCGGCCGAGAAGTCGAAGCACTCGCGCGGGTCCTCGGGGAACAGCAGCACGTGCTTGGTGTCGCCGTTCGAGGCGTAGGCGCAGGAGACCAGGTCGGCCTGCTGGGTGCGGGTCGGCATGCCGGTCGACGGGCCGCCGCGCTGCACGTTGATGATGGTCGCCGGGATCTCGGCGAAATAGGCCAGGCCGATGAACTCGGTCATCAGGCTGATGCCGGGGCCGGAGGTCGAGGTGAAGGCGCGCGCGCCGTTCCAGCCGGCGCCGATCACCATGCCGATCGAGGCGAGCTCGTCCTCGGCCTGGATGACCGCGTATTTCGCCTCCTTGGTGTCGGGGTCGTGGCGGTACCGCTTGCAGTAGGCGGCGAACGCCTCGGCCAGCGACGACGACGGGGTGATCGGATACCAGGCGCACACGGTGGCGCCGCCGTAGACGCAGCCGAGCGCCGCCGCGGCGTTACCCTCGACGAAGATCCGGTCGCCGACCTTGTCGCGGGCCTCGACCTTGAGGCCGCAGAGCCCCGGCTCCAGGTTCTGCAGCGCCCAGTCGCGCCCGAGATGCAGCGCCTTCACGTTGGAGTCGATCAGCGCTTCCTTGCCCTTGAACTGCTCGCCGAACAGCGACTCGATGACCTTCGGGTCGATGTCGAGCAGCACCGAAAGGGCGCCGACGTAGATGATGTTCTTGAACAGCTGGCGCTGGCGCGGATCGCTGTAGGTGGCGTTGGTGATCGCGGTCAGCGGCACGCCGATGACGGTGACGTCGTCGCGGAACATGCTGGGCGGCATCGGCCGGGTCGAGTCGTAGAACAGGTAGCCGCCCGGCGTCAGCTCGGCGACGTCCTGCGCCCAGGTCTCGGGGTTCATGGCGACGATCATGTCGATTCCGCCGCGCCGGCCGAGATAGCCGTCCTCCGACACCCGCACCTCGTACCAGGTCGGAAGGCCCTGGATGTTCGAGGGGAAGATGTTGCGGGGGCTGACCGGCACGCCCATGCGCAGGATCGATCGCGCGAACAGCTCGTTGGCGGATGCCGAACCGGAGCCGTTGACGTTGGCGAACTTGACGACGAAGTCGTTGGTCGCTTTCAGTGCTTGCCGCATGCGTGTTCCGCGTGGGTCATTTCGATGAGGTACTTCCGCATGTCCCAGGCTCCCGTCGGGCAGCGCTCGGCGCATAGCCCGCAATGCAGGCATACGTCCTCGTCCTTGGCCATGATGCGGCCGGTCTTCAGGCCGTCGCCGACATAGAGATCCTGGGTCAGGTTGGTCGCCGGGGCGCTCAGCCGGGTCCGGACGTCGGCCTCCTCACCGTTGTCGGTGAAGGTGATGCAGTCCATCGGGCAGATGTCGACGCAGGCGTCGCACTCGATGCAGAGCTGCGGCGTGAACACCGTCTGGATGTCGCAGTTCAGGCAGCGCTGCGCCTCCTTCCAGGCGAGCTCGACGTCGAAGCCGAGTTCGACCTCGGCCCGGATGTCGCGCAGCGACTCCTCCTTGGGGCGGTGCGGCACCTTGAACCGGGTGTCGAGAGCGACGTCGTTGTCGTAGCTCCATTCGTGGATGCCCATCTTCTGGCTGACGACGTCGACGCCCGGGGCCGGCCGGACCGCGGGGTCGCCGCCCTCGAGCGCGATATGGATCGACAGCGCGGCGTCGTGGCCGTGCGCCACCGCCCAGATGATGTTCTTCGGCCCGAACGCCGCGTCGCCGCCGAAGAACACCTTCGGGTGGGTCGACCGCATGGTGGCCTCGTCGACCTTCGGCATGTCCCAGCGCTCGTCGAACTCGATGCCGATGTCGCGCTCGATCCACGGGAAGGCGTTCTCCTGGCCGACCGCGACCAGCACGTCGTCGCATTCGAAGAACGGGTCAGGCTCGCCGGTCGGCACCAGCCTGCGCCGGCCGTTGGCGTCGTACTCGGCCTGCACCTTCTCGAAGGTCATGCCGACCAGGCGGCCGCCTTCATGCACGAAGCTCTTCGGCACCAGGTAGTTGAGGATCGGGATGTCCTCGGAGATCGCGTCGTCCTTCTCCCAGGGCGAGGCCTTCATCTCCTCGAAGCCGGAACGGACGATCACCTTGACGTCCTCGCCGCCGAGCCGGCGCGCGGTCCGGCAGCAGTCCATCGCCGTGTTGCCGCCGCCGAGCACGATGACGCGCTTGCCGATCTTGTCGATATGGCCGAACGACACCGACGACAGCCAGTCGATGCCGATGCTGATGCTGGCCGCCGCTTCCTGCCGGCCCGGGATGTCCAGGTCGCGGCCGCGCGGCGCGCCGGATCCGACGAACACCGCGTCCCAGCCCTCGTCGACCAGGTCCTTCAGGCTGTCGATCCGACGCTGCTGGAAGGCGACGTTGCCGATCCCGGTGATGTAGCCGACCTCGTCGTCGATCACCGATTCCGGCAACCGGAAGCGTGGGATCTGGGTGCGGATCATGCCGCCGAGCTTCGGGTCCTGGTCGACGACGGTGACCTCGTAGCCGAGCACCGCGAGGTCGCGCGCGACCGTCAGCGAGGCCGGCCCGCCGCCCACGCAGACGATGCGCCGGCCATTGCTGGCCGGCGCCGAGGGCAGGCGGCCGTTCAGGGGCTCCTTGTTGTCGGCGGCCACCCGCTTCAGGCGACAGATCGCCACCGGCTCCTTGCGGCCGCCCACCACGTCCTCGTCCTCGACCCGGCCGCGACGGCAGGCCGGCTCGCACGGCCGGTCGCAGGTCCGCCCGAGGATTCCGGGGAACACGTTGGATTTCCAGTTGATCATGTAGGCGTCGGTGTATCGCCCATGGGCGATCAACCGGATGTACTCCGGCACCGGGGTGTGGGCCGGGCAGGCCCACTGGCAGTCGACGACCTTATGGAAATAACTCGGGTCTGCGATATCCGTGGCCCGCAAGGCCAATCCTCCCCACCTGCGGTGCGCCTCGACCCGTTTGGACACGAGCCTTCGCGTGAGGAGTAGGAACCCGGCCGGCACGCCACGTCAAGACGTTGGCGGCTGTCTATCGCGTCAGCGACTCTGACATTGTTTCCCTACGCCAGGGAACGTGGCGGCTCGTCGCACCCGCCGGCCGTGGTCTTGGACCCAGAACGGGGCACGGCAATGGCCTGCCACCGCTGCGGCAATGGTCTGCCCACGCCGCGCCAACCGGCCTATAGTCTGGCCGCAAGGCCCGGAAGCGGGCCGCTTCAGACCCTTCGACAGGAAGCAGAGCGATGATCCGCAAGACGGACTTCTACATCGACGGCGCCTGGGTGGCGCCGCTCGCCGAGAACGACCTGGAGGTCATCAACCCGGCCGACGAGACCGCCTTCGCGACCATCTCGCTGGGCGCGGGCGGTGACGTGGACCGGGCGGTGGCCGCCGCCCGCGCCGCCTTCCCGGGGTGGAGTGCTACGAGTCGCGAGGAGCGGCTGGCGCTGCTCGAGAAGCTCGCGGAGGTCTACAAGGCGCGGTCGCCGGAGATGGCCAAGACCATCAGCCAGGAGATGGGCGCCCCGATCACCCTGGCGACCAGGGCCCAGGCGGCCGCCGGCTACGGCCACATCAAGGCGTTCATCCGGGTCCTGCAGGAGTTCACCTTCGAGCACCCGCTGCGCGACGACGCCCGCGGCGAGCACATCATCTACGAGCCGATCGGCGTGTGCGGCCTGATCACGCCGTGGAACTGGCCGATGAACCAGGTGACCCTGAAGGTCGTGCCGGCGCTGGCGGCCGGCTGCACCGTGGTACTGAAGCCGTCCGAGGTCTCGCCGCTGTCGGCCATGCTGTTCGCCGAGATCGTGCACGAGGCCGGCTTCCCGAAGGGCGTGTTCAACCTGGTGAACGGCGACGGGCCCAGCGTCGGCGAGGCGATGTCCCGCCACCCGGGCATCGACATGATGTCGTTCACCGGCTCGACCCGGGCCGGCACCGCGGTCACCAAGGCGGCTGCCGACACCGTCAAGCGGGTGACCCTGGAACTCGGTGGCAAGTCGCCGAACATCGTGTTCGCCGATGCCGACCTGCAGAAGCTGGTGGCGGCCGGGGCGGCCCACTGCTTCAACAACACCGGGCAGTCCTGCAACGCCCCGACGCGCATGCTGGCCGAGCGTTCGGTCTACGACCAGGTCGTCAGGATCGCCGTCGAGACCGCCGAGAACACCAAGGTCGGCAACCCGGCGGAGGAGGGCCCGCATATCGGCCCGCTGGTCTCCGAGGCCCAGTTCAACAAGGTCCAGGGGCTGATCGAGAAGGGCATCGCCGAGGGCGCCCGGCTGGCCGCCGGCGGCCCGGGCCGGCCGGAGGGTTTCAACCGCGGCTACTTCGTGCGGCCGACCGTGTTCGCCGACGTCACCAATGACATGACCATCGCCCGCGAGGAGATCTTCGGCCCGGTGCTGTCGATCATCCCGTTCGAGGGCGAGGCGGAGGCGATCCGGATCGCCAACGACACGCCCTATGGCCTGACCTCCTATGTCCAGACCGGCGATCCCGAGCGCGCCAGGCGGGTGGCCCGGCAACTGCGCAGCGGCATGGTGCAGCTGAACGGCGCGGGCCGCGCCTCGGGCAGCCCGTTCGGCGGCTACAAGCAGTCCGGCAACGGCCGCGAGGGTGGCAAGTGGGGCCTCGAGGACTTCCTGGAGGTCAAGGCGGTCGCCGGCTGGCCGCAGAGCGACTGAGGAATCGGAAGCAGCTTGTGGGTTCCGGAGCCGGGCGCGGTCGCGCCCCCTCCGGAATGACGGTGTCTTGTGGTCGTCATCCCGGAGAGTCCGCGCAAGCGGACGGCTCCGGGACCCACGAAGCGACCGGCGCCGGTCAGTACTCCGGCCCGGCCCCCTGCAGCCCGAGCGCGGCCGCCGCCAGGTAGCAGAACTCCAGCACCACGGTGGCGGCCAGCCAGGCGGTCATGCCCTGCACGTCGTAGGTCGGCGTGGTGGTGTTGACGTCGAAGCCGACGATGTTCAGGCCCTGCAGGCCGCGGATCAGCCGCAGGCCCTCGCGCGCAGTCAGGCCGCCCCAGGCCGGGGTGAACACGCCGGGCGCGACCGACGGGTCGAACACGTCCATGTCGAAGCACACGAACACCGGCCGGTCGCCGATCACCGCGCGGAACCGTTCCAGGATCGCCGCCGGGCCCTGGTCCTCGAACTCGTCGATCGGAATCACGTGGTAGCCGAGGCCGCGGGTGTAGTCGAACACGCCGGGCACGTAGGCGGTGCCGCGCAGGCCGAAATGCAGCGACACGCTGGGGTCGACATAGCCCTTCTCGGCGGCGAAGGAGAAGGTCGTCGCCGGGTTCAGGTCGATGGCGTTGCCGCCCTCGGGATAGGCGTCGGTGTGGGAGTCGAAATGCAGCACGGCGAGGCCGGGATGGGCGTGGCCGAGCGCCTGCATCATCGGCACGCTGATCACCCCGTCGCCGCCCAGGCCGATCGGCATGGCGCCGGCCGCGATCACCGCCGCGATCGCCGCGCCCATGCGCTCGACCGAGTCCTCGATGTCGCCCGAGGTGACGCCGACGTCGCCGACGTCGACCAGCCGCAAGGCCCGCACCGGGTCGAAGTCGGCGGCCACGCCCGGCCGGTAGTGCCGGACCATGTCGGTCGACATCATGCGGATCGCCGCCGGCCCCAGCCGGGCGCCGACCCGCTTGGGATGCCGGCCGGAATCGAACGGCAGCCCGACGATCGCGGCCTTCGCGCCCGCCGACGCGGGATCGAGGGTCTGCGGCACCCCGAGATAGCTGCCGACGGGGCGGAACAGGCCGGTGGCGGCGAGGGTCATGGGAGTGGCTCCGGCGACGGAGCGGCAGGTGGGTTCCGGCTCAGTCCCGCCTGCGGCGGTCCGGTCCGGAATGACGAGGAACAAAGAACCAATTCCCCGTTCGTCATTCCGGACGGACGCGCGCCGGCGCGGTCGAGCCGGAACCCACGGAGCGACGGGCGTGGCGGGGCCATCGCGACCTACTCGATCGGGTCGCGGATCAGCGGCGAGGTCGAGCAGTGGATGCCGCCGCCGCCCTGGAACACGCCCTCGTACTCGACCGGGACGATCTCGATGCCCAGCGTGTCGAGCGCCTCGGCGGTGCGCGGCGAGGCGCCGGCCTGCATCAGCACCCGGCCGGGCCGGACGGCGATGCAGTTGACCACGCCGGAGGGGTCGTCCGGATGCACCTCGATGGTGCGGATGCCGAGTTCCTGCAGCTTGCCGAGGAACCAGAACGGCAGCTGGGTCGGGTTGATGATCGCGGTGTCGACGTCGATCATCACCAGGGCGCCATCGATGTGCAGCCGGTAGCCGGTGAGGTCGACCCGCAGCAGCTCGACGCCCTGGGCGTTCAGCACCTCCTCGACCTGCCGGGTGCCTTCCTCGTTGACCCGCGACGACCGGCCGATCACCGCGGTGCGCGGATTCAGCCAGACGAAGCTCCCGCCCTCCATCAGGCCGGTGCCGTGGATCGTGCGCAGGATCGGCATGCCGACCTTGGCCAGGGTCTCGGTGACCGGCGCCTCCTCGCCGCGCCGCACGATCGGGCCGAGCCGGGTGACGATGGCTCCGCCCTTCACGCCGATGCAGCTGTCGCGGGTGTAGATCGACTTGTGCCGGCCGGGCGCGCAGCGTGTCAGGTAGACGACCTCGACGTCCTCCTTGCGCAGGGCGTCGGCCAGCCCGTCGTGCTGGGCCTGCTGGACCTCCAGCGGCGTGATGCTGTCGCCGCGCCAGTACCAGGTCTCGCCCTCGGCGTCGCCGAACGAGCCGAGATGCTCGAGCCGCTTGGCGGGGTCGAGGATCTTCATCTCGTCGCCCGGCCGGTGCATCAGCACCATGCGCAGTCGGCCGACGTCGTTGTCGCAGCCCCACTGCCGACCCCACACCGTCGCCTGCTGCTCGGGCGACTCGAAGCCCGGCTCGGCATGCGACGGGAAGGTCTTGATGGTCATGTTGTAGCGGTACTCGAACTCGCTGACGGCGCCCATCGGGGGTCTCCCAGGATCGGTTCTTGTGGTCGGTTCCTATCAGGCGGGCAGGGTCGGCAGCACCCATTCGGTGCCGCGCGCGGTCTCGACGTATTCCGGCCACGGGTAGTGCACCGGGGCAGGGTAGTCCTTGCCGAGCAGCGGCGGCAGCCATTTCGAGCCGCCGATGCCGCCGCCGGTGCGCTCCTCGAACTCGGCCCGGCAGCGGGCCAGCGCCGCCGTGTCGGTCAGCAGTTCCAGGCCGGTCAGCGCGATCACCTTGCCGGCGGTCAGGAACATCGGGTCCATGGCGGCCGGCACGCCGCCGAGCGCGCAGTGGCACCAGTGCGGCACCCGCACGCCCGGCGCCGGGTTCTTGATGGCGGCGCGGCCGACGTAGAGCCGGACCGTCGGCGCATGCCACGTGTAGTCGGTGTAGTCGTCCGAGGTGTAGTTCTTCTGCCAGGACGGCAGCTGGGCGCGCAGCGCCGCCTCGCCCTCGCGCGGGTCGACCAGCTGCTCGAGGATCTCCGGGAACGGCTCGGCCGGCGGCTCGTAGCCGAGGCTGCGGATCATCGCGCGGCCGAATTCCTTGGCCTCCTCCGGGAACTTCGGCGGGCCGACGATCTCGAAATTGCCGTAGGTGATCTCGGCCAGCGCGTTGTTGGCCAGGCCGGGGCGGGTCTTGGTCACCCAGTCGCCCTGCACCTGGCAATGGGTCAGACCGGCGACATGCGCGGCGTTGTTGTCCAGCACCCGCTCGATCGCCTCGGCCATCTCGACCGACGGGCAGCGCCAGGCGAACTGGATCTGCCCGAACCGCGGCGGCAGGTTGTCCGCGGTCGCGAAGCCGGAATTCAGGATCGCCTCGTTCAGGGTCCAGCTGCCGCGGTGCGGCAGCATGTTCTCCTTGGTGTACTTCGTCGTGGTGTACATCAGGCAGACCGCGTCCATGGCGGCCGGCGCGCGGGCGATGGAGTGGCTGTTCTGGGCGCCCTTGCGCTCGCCGGCGCTGCCCCAGGTCTCGGGGTCGGGCGAGGTGAAGGTGTAGACCTTCGACCAGTAGCAGCCGCAGTGGGTCTCCCAGATCACCGTGTTCGACAGCGCCGGCAGCGAGGTCGGGTGGAAGCTGATGGCGGCGTCCAGGTCGTCGTAGTAGCCGTGGCTGGCGTGGATCGGCTTGGAGCCGCACATCTTCTCAGCCGGCTCGCCGAAGAACTTGATGCGCCCGGCGGTGCCGTGCTCGCGCATCGCCGCCTGCATGGCGAGCGCGCCGGTCAGCCCGCCGAGGCCGAGGGCGGAGTGCGGGTCGGTGTGGCCGGCGGCGTTCGGGTGCACGCCTTCGCGCGGCTTGCGGTAGGGAACGGCCTCCTGGCTGGTGCCGGGCACCGCGTCGTACTCGGCGTAGCAGCCGACGGTCGGCCCGCCGCTGCCCTGCTCCCAGGTGGCGCAGAACGCGGTCGGCATGCCGGCCGAGCCGGGTTCCACGTCGAAGCCTTCGGCGCGCAGCCGCTCGACGTACCAGGCCGCCGACTTGTATTCGCGCCAGGACGGCTCGTGCAGGTGCCAGATCGTCATGTGGTCTTCGGACAGGCGCGCGGCGTTGGCCTCGATCCAGTCGAGGGCAGTCCGCTTCTCCGGCGTGAGCTCGGCGGCCATGGGGGTCTCCGTCGATGTGGCGACCGTCGGCGGCTGCCGCGGTCGGGGTCTGTCAGCCCTCGCCCTCGACCCGGGCCGTCAGCCGGGCGCGCCGCCGCTGGCGGGCCCACAGCTCGGTCAACAGCAGGGCGAGGGTGGCTGCGATCAGCATGGTCGCGACCGAGGCGATGGTGGGGTCGAGATGGTCCTGGATGCCGTCCCAGATGCGCTTGGGCAGGGTGTAGACGTTGCGGCTGGTGATGAAGAGCGCGACCACGATCTCGTCGAACGAGATGGTGAAGGCGAACAGCGCGCCGGACAGCATCCCCGGCATGATGCTGGGCATGATCACCCAGCGGATGGTCTGCGAGGTCGAGGCGCCGAGGTTGCGGGCCGCCTGCTCGAGCCGGACGTCGAAGTTGGCCAGCGACGCCGACACCGTGATCACCACATAGGGCACGGCGATCAGGGTGTGCGCCAGGATCAGGCCGAAATAGGTGTCCATGATCCCGAGGTCGATCCAGAACCGGTACATCGCCAGGGCCTGCACGATGGTCGGGACGATGATCGGGGTCAGCATGAAGGTCCGCACGCCCTCGGCGGCGTTGCTGGCCAGCCGCCAGCAGCCGATGGCGCACAGCGTGCCGAGGAACAGCGCGAACACCGTGGAGAATACCGCCACGATCAGGCTGTCGCGGGTGGCGGCCAGCCAGATCTCTTTCTCGAAGAACGCCGCGTAGTGGCGCAGCGACAGCCCTTCCTTGGGCAGGGACAGGTAGTACTGGTCGGTGAACGACACCGGCACCACGATGATCATCGGCAACACCAGGAAGGCCAGCACCGTCCAGGCCAGGCCGAGCATCAGGCAGCGCCCGAAGACGACGCGCGGGTCCTTCATGGGGCGCTCCTGGATACGGCGAGGCGGCGGGTGGGTTCCGGCTCCGTCTCGCCGCGGGCGATCCGGTCCGGAATGACGTCGACAAGAGGCCGGCGCCCCGGCCTCGTCATTCCGGACGGACGCGCCGTCCCGGCGCGGCCGAGCCGGAACCCACACGCCGCCGATCTCGTCATGTCGCTCGCCTCCTCATCGCGCGCCGAACACCTTCTTCAGGTCGACGAAGCGCGCCACCAGAGCCAGCGACAGCAGCACCGAGAACAGCAGGGTCGAGGCCAGCATGGTGGCTTGGCCCCAGCGCAGGGTCTCCTCGAAGCTGACCTGGATGTATTCCGAGATCATCACGACCTTGCCGCCGCCGAGCAGCGCCGGGGTGATGAAGAAGCCGAGCGAGAACACGAACACCAGGATGGTGGCGGCGATGATGCCGGGCTTGCTGAGCGGCAGGTAGACGTTCAGGAACGCGCCGGCCGGCGAGGCGCCGAGGCCGCGCGCCGCGCTGAGCAGCCGGGTGTCGATCCCGGTCATGTTCGAGTAGATCGGCAGCACCGCCAGCGGCAGCATGAAGTGCACCATGCCGACGATCACGCCGAACTCGTTGCGGACCAGCCGCAGCGGCTCGTCGATCAGGCCGAGCTCCATGAGGCCGGAATTCACGATGCCCTGGCTGCGCAGCAGCATGACCCAGGCGAAGGCCCGGATCAGCACGCTCAGCCAGAAGGTCAGCAGCACGCAGAACATCATCCAGGTGCGCTGGCGCTCGCCGACCCGGGCCATGGCGAAGGCGACGGCATAGCCGGCGACCACCGTGATCGAGGTGGTGATCACGCAGATCCTGAGCGTGGTGATCCAGATCCGGTGGATCAGCGGCCGCTCGATCAGTTCCATGTAGTTGCCGAAGCCGGGAACCGGATCGGTGACGCTGATCCACAGCACCTGGAGCAGCGGGTAGATGTAGAACACGAGCATCAGCACGACCGCCGGCGCGATCAGCCACCAGTAGATCCGGCGCAGCGATGCGTGCATGGGACGGCCTGCCGATGCTCGTGGACTTCCGGGCGCGGCTTACGACGACAGGGCGTCGAGCCACTTCTCGCGCGACAGCTCGTCGTTGGTGAGGTTGCGGGTGCCGCTGTCCTCCTCGTACCACGGGCCGTTCTGCAGGACCTGCAGCGCCAGGTTCTCCGGCTGGCCGGGGTCGATGTACTTCTTGTCGGCCGGCACCTTGGCGGCGGCGGCCGGGTTGGCCGGGCCGTTGCCCATGGCGTTGAACAGCACCAGCTGCTGCTCGGGGTCCTGGGACGAGGCGATGAACTTCATCGCGGTCTCGGTGCCCGCCGGGTTGTCGTTCGGCACGTTCCACATGCCGGCCGTCACGATGCCGTCCTGCCAGGTCCAGGTGACGTCGCCGCCGGTCTCCTGGTTCAGCAGGTTGGCACGGGTATGCCAGATGTTGCCCATCACCACCTCGCCGGTGCGGAACAGCTCCTGGCTCTGCGAGCCCGAGCCCCAGGCGATCACGTTCGCCTTGATCTCCTTGAGCTTGCCGACCGCCAGGTCGATGTCGATCGGGTAGACCTCCTTCGGCGACCGCCCGGCCGCCATCATGCAGGCCTCCAGCATGCCGTTCGGCTGCTTGCGCAGGGTCCGGTTGCCCGGGAACCTGGCGAGGTCCCAGAAGTCCTTCCAGCCGGTCGGGGCCGACGGCACCTTGGTCTTGTTGTAGGCCAGGATGAAGCTGAACATGTAGTTCGCGCAGCCGTACTCGTAGGCGAACATCTCCTGCATCTTCGACTTGTCGACGATGCCGTAGTCGATCTTCTGGATCACGCCCTGCTTCTGCAGCACCAGCGTGGTGCCGGTGCCGGTGTCGCAGACGTCCCAGGTCACCGCCTTGGCGTCGACCATGGCCTTGATCTTGGAGCCGAGCGGGCCGGTGCCGTCGATCACCACCTTGACGCCGGTGGCCTTCTCGAACGGTACGCCGAACGCCTTGGTGTAGGCCTCGACCGCCGGGCCGCCCCAGTTGACCACCACGACCTCGCCGGCGGCGGCGCCGGCCGGGCGGCCGGCCAGGGTGACGGCGGCCGGCAGCGCGCCGAGCGCGGTCAGGGCCTTCATGAAGGTGCGCCGGTCGATCTCGCCGCGGGCCAGCCGGGTGGCGGCGATCTCGACGCAGTCGCGGGCGAAGTCGCTCTGCCCGGCGTCGTCGATCTCGGGATAGAGGTCCTTCTCGTAAAGGGATTTCAGCAGACTCATCGCATCCTCCTCCTCTGTCGTGCCGCGCCCCATCCGCGGCTGGGGGGCAGGGCCGGAAGTCCGGCCTTGGTGTCGGTCAGCGGTCGCGCACGACAACCGAGGCGTCCGGCTGCCAGCCGAGCCATACGGGATTGCCGATCGACGGTTCGATCGCGCAGGTCCAGGCCGGCGCGGTGGCGACCATCTCGCCGAGGTGCTCGGTGGCGACCTGGAAGTGATAGGTCGAGCCGTAGTAGTTGAATGCCGTGATGGTCCCGGGGACGGCGTTGACCGTGTCCGGCCGCGCCTCGGCCACCACGATCTTCTCGGGCCGCAGCGCCACCAGCACGCTGCCGTCGACCCGGCGGTGCGCCGGCGCGCCGGCCTGCACAAGGGTCTGCGCGCCCACCGCATAGCCGAAGCGGTCGGTCTCAGCCGCGCCGACCTTCCCGGTCAGGAAGTTGGACTTGCCCAGGAAGTCGGCCACGAACCGGGTCGCCGGCTTCTCGTACAGCAGCCCGGGGCCGCCCTGCTGCTCGATCTTGCCGTCGCGCAGGATGACGATCTCGTCCGACATCGAGAGCGCCTCCTCCTGGTCGTGGGTGACGTAGATGAAGGTCGTGCCGAGCCGGTGGTGCAGCGACTTCAGCTCCCACTGCAGATCGGCGCGCAGCTTCTTGTCGAGCGCCGACAGCGGCTCGTCGAGCAGCAGCAGGGCCGGCTCGAACACCAGCGCCCGGGCCAGCGCCACGCGCTGCTGCTGGCCGCCGGACAGCTGCGAGGGGTAGCGCTCGGCGAGGTGGCCGAGCTGCACCAGGTCGAGGGCGGCCCGGATCTTGTCACCGGCCCGGCCGCGCGAGATGCCGCGCACCTTCAGCGGGAACCAGATATTGTCGGCCACCGTCATGTGCGGGAACAGGGCGTAGCCCTGGAACACCATGCCGAAGTTGCGCTTGTCCGGCGGCAGGGCGGTGATGTCGGCGTCGTCCAGCAGGATCTGGCCGGCGCTCGGTTCGACGAAGCCCGCGATCGCCATCAGGATCGTGGTCTTGCCGGACCCGGAGGGGCCCAGCAGGGTCAGGAACGACCCGCTCGCGATGTCGAGGCTGACGCCGTCGACCGCTGCAAGCGAGCCGTAGTATTTGGAAAGCCCGCGCAGGGCGAGTGCGTGAGACCGACCCGTCATGCCCCGTTGCCGTGCTGTTTTGGTTGTCCGCGAGGAACACGCGGATATTCGACAGCCCGAATGCTGCGCCCGCTAACACTGGCGTGGCAAGGTCATAATTTCGTCAGGCATTGCCCAGGTAGTCATCACAGAGCAGACGAAGCTTGGACTGGCCGAAGCTCTCGCGATGACCGCCGTGCACCACCTTTGCTGGCAGGTTTCTCAGCCGCTGCATGGTTACGCGATAGGCAGCCGGGTCGCTTTCCGGCAGCGTGTCGATCAGCAGCCCGTCGTAGATCGCGTCGCCGCCGATCAGGGTGCCGGTGGCCTGCTCCCACAGGCTGATCGAGCCGGGGGAGTGGCCGGGGGTGTGCATCACCTCGAACCGGCGGTCGCCGAGATCGATCGTGTCGCCTTCGTCGACCAGCCAGGTCGGCTCGGCGCCCGGCACCCGCCAGGCCCGGTGGTCGAAGCCGCGGCGGGGCAGGGCGGCGATCAGCAGGCCGGTGGTGTCGAACCCGGCCGCCTGCAGCCGCCGGCGCTTGTCCTCCGGGTATTCGTCGAAGCTGAGCCGCCAGTCGTCCGGCGGGTTGCGCATCTGTTCGGCCTCGGCGGCGTGCATGACCAGGTCGCCGGCGAACTCGTGGGCCGAGCCGACGTGATCGACATGGGCGTGGGTGAGCAGCATGGTCACCGGCTTGTCGAGCAGCGGCGCCAGGAAGCCGCGCAGGCTCTCCACCCCCATGCCGGCGTCGACCACCAGGTCGCGGTCGCGACCCTTCACCAGGAACATGTTGGCGCGCAGCAGCCGCGACACATGCGGCTCCCAGATCCGCACGATGCCGTCGGCGTGCCACTCGATGGCGAACCAGGGGTGTGCCAGGGGCAGGTCGGCGGCGGGACGGGCGCCGCCGCCGGGGACGCCGGAGGACGGTGGGGTCATGCGGGGGGGCTCCTAGGCTGGTGGCGGTGACGGCAGGAAGCGTCGGGTGGATCCCGGAGCCGCCCGCTCGCGCGGGCCTTCCGGGATGACGAAAGAAGGGGCCGGCGGACAGCGAAGTCCGCATTCTCTCTCAACTCTCGTCATTCCGGAGCGGGCGCGTGAGCGCCCGGCTCCGGAACCCACGGTGCGACGGGCACTTGCGGTTCGTCCTCACGCCCGGCCGGCGAAGGCGTCCAGGCCGCGGGCGTAGGCCGGCTGGGTCTGGGCCGGGTTTCGGTTGACCAGCGGCCTCGCGAACAGCGGGTGGGTCAGGCTGCGCACCTCGTGCTCGACGGTGAAAAGCGTCTCGCCGGAATGCAGGTCGACGATGTCCTCGAACCGCCACTCGTGCTGCCCGGTCTCCACCGACACCAGGCTGCGCTCGCCCAGCTTGCGGTAGGGCGTCGAGAAGTCGGCGATGTAGATCGCCACGTGGTGGCCGTCGTAGTCCGGCTGCGGCGCCTCGGTCTCGCGGAACCGCAGGGTCTGGTGGGCGCCGGCATGCACGAAGGCGCAGGGCACCCCGTCCGGCTCCTCGACCCTCGACGGCGCGCCGAGGATCGCCTCGTAGAAGGCGGCGATGCGGTCGGCGGTGCCGACCGGCACGTCGAGCTCGACATAGGGCATGCCCAGGTCGACCGGGCCGAAGGCCGGGTCCGGGGCGTGGCAGCGGAACCGGTTGCCCCAGGGGCAGGTCGCCTCCAGCACGCCGGCGTTGCGCCGGAAGCCGAAGGCGGTGTCCTTCAGGTCGCCGCGCACTGCGGCCAGCGACGCCTCGGCGCGGTCGAGATCCGGCAGGACCAGGCCGACGGTCCCGCGCACCCGCTGCGCCACCGGCTGGCGCGACGGCAGGTGCATCTGGCTGCGCCCGATGTTGACCCACATGTTGGTGGTGCCGACCATCAGGTAGGGGTCGCGGGTCAGGCCGAGGCCGACGACGTAGAACAGGGTGGCGAGCCGCTGGTCGGGGATCAGCAGGTTGACGTGCTCGAGATGCACGATGTTGCCGACGTCCTCGCGGGCGCGGTCGTAGGGGGCGTCCATGGCGTCCTCCGGCGGTTCGGCCACTGTCCCCGGTACTGTAGTCCGGCGCCGACGGCGGCGCACCGGCCCATGCGTGCAGGCTATCGACGCCGGGCGGAAAGGATCGCCAGCACGAAGCTGAGACCGCCGAGTCCGACCAGCGCCAGCACCGTCAGCCGCACCGCGTCGTAGCCGCCGACCGTCCAGATCGCCGCCGCCAGGGTCGGCGCGACCGCGGTCGCGCCCATGAACGGCAGCGCCAGCGCCCCGGAGATCGCGCCGAAGCCGGTGCGCCCGAGCAGGTTCGCGGTCACCACCGGCCGGGTGATGCTGGTGACGCCGTAGCCCGAGCCCTGCAGCAGCACGAACACGAACAGCAGGGCGGGGATCGCGCCGGCGCCGATCAGCGCCGTCGAGGCCGCCAGCATGAAGGCGAAGGACAGCCCGCAGATCACGTTCATCGAGACCCGCTGCTCGACCGCCATCATGGCCAGCCGGCCGGCGACCTGCATCGGGCCGATGCAGGAGGCGGCGAGCACCGCGACCGCGGTCGAGATCCCGCGCTCGTCCAGCATCGGCAGCAGGTGGGTGATCAGGATGCCGTGGGTCAGCGCGATCATCGCGAACGCCACCGCCAGCAGCCAGAACACCGGCCGCCGCATGGCCGCCCGCAGGCCGTCGCCGTCCTTGCCGACGTCCGGTCCGCCGGCGGCCGGCGCCGCGGTCTCCGGAACCGGCCGGGTGCCGTGGCCGAACAGCGGCACGGCGATCAGCAGGATGGCGGCGGCGAAGCCGGCGGTCGCGATCCGCCAGCCGTACAGTTCGGCCAGCAGGTTGGCGACCGGGAACGATACCGTGCCGGCCAGCCCCGCGATCAGGGTGATGCGGGTGATGGCCTTGCGGGCCGCGCCGCCGCGGGTTCGGGTCAGGAAGGCGAAGCACGGCTCGTACAGGCAGGCCGCCATGCAGGCCCCGAGCGCGACCCACAGCGCGTAGAACTGCCAGGGCGCCTGCACCAGGCTGACCATGCCGATCAGGAGGCCGGCACAGGCCGCGCCGCCGATCAGCAGCCGGCGGCCGTGGCCGGCGTCGATCAGCCGGCCGGCGACCGGGGCGCACAGCGCCGAGGTGACCAGGGCGGCGGTGAAGGCGCCGGCGATCGTGGTCTTCTCCCAGCCCAGGTCGCCCTCCCAGTGCTTGATCAGGGCTGGGAAGATGTAGAACACGCCGGCCCACACGATGGTCTCGGCGAAGGCCAGGGCGAGGACGGTGCGTCCGGGCGATGCGGGCTGCAAACCGGGCTGCGGGGCGGTGGTCGGGGCGGGCTGGGAGGCGGTCAACGAGGCGGTCTCCGGCGGGCGGGTGCAGCATCCTTTCACGGCGCCGCCACCGGCGTCCATTCGATGATTCCCGATGCATCGCATAATATTCCGTTATTCTTGGGAATACCGTTGATGTCGGGCGGAGGCCAGCCTATATTTGCCGGCATGGACACCAAGACCACCGCGATGCGCCTGGAGGCGCTGGGCAACGAGACCCGGCTGGAGGTGTTCCGCATCCTGGTCCGGGCCGGCCGTGACGGCCTGCCGGTCGGGGAACTGCAGCGCCGCACCGGCAGCGCGCGCTCGACCCTCTCGCACCACCTGCACAAGCTGATCGCCGTCGGCCTGGTCCACCAGGAGCGCGACGGCACCACCCTGTTCTGCCACGCCAACTACGCCGCCATGGACGAGACCCTGGGCTTCCTGACCCGGGAATGCTGCGTCGATGCCGGCACGGCCGGCTGCGATGCCAAAGAGGCGGCGGCTTGACTTTTTTTGCCCAACTATGTCGAAACTCTTGGGAATAGCGGAGAAGCTCCCATGACCGAAATCGCCCTCGCCACCAGGCGGCTTGCCGGACGCATCGACCCGGTCGTGCTCGTCGTCCTGCTGGCGTTCGCCCTGCTGGCCGCGCTGGCGCCGGCCCAGGCGCTGGAGAGCCTGCGGTTCACCGGCGACGCCCTGATCGGGGTGTCGGTGTTCCTGGCGCTGTCGATCGGGGTCGCGGCCTACGCCAAGGCCAGCGGCGCCGACGCGCTGATCGCCCGGGCGTTCACCGGCAACCTGCCGACCATGATCGTGGCGGCGGCCCTGATGGGGGCGCTGTCGCCGTTCTGCTCCTGCGGGGTGATCCCGCTGATCGCTGCGCTGCTGGCGATGGGCGTGCCGCTGGCCCCGGTGATGGCGTTCTGGCTGGCCTCGCCGCTGATGGACCCCTCGATGTTCCTGCTGACCGCCGGCACGCTGGGCACCACCTTCGCGGTCTTCAAGACCGTGGCGGCGATCGCGATCGGCCTGCTCGGCGGGTTCGGCACGGCGGCGATCGTCCGGACCGGCTGGATCGCCGAGCCGCTGCGCGAAGGGGTCGGCAACGGCGGCTGCGGCGCCTCGTCGATCCGCAACCCCAAGGCGGTGGCCTGGCGGTTCTGGGGCGAGCCGGCGCGGCGCGAGCGGTTCGCGAAGAACGCCTTGGACAACACCCTGTTCCTCGGCAAGTGGCTGGCCATAGCGTTCTTCCTGGAGAGCCTGATGCTGGCCTATGTCCCGGCCGAGCAGGTCAGTTCCCTGATCGGCGGCGACGGCTGGCTGACCGTCCTGGGCGCCACCGCCGTCGGCGTGCCGGCCTATCTGAACGGCTACGCCGCGTTGCCGCTGGTCGGCGGCCTGATCGAGCAGGGCATGGCGCCGGGCGCCGGCATGGCCTTCCTGCTGGCCGGCGGGGTCAGCTCGATCCCGGCGGCGATCGCGGTCTGGGCCCTGGCCCGGCCGCCGGTGTTCGCCGCCTATCTCGGCTTCGCCTTCCTCGGCGCCTTCGCCATGGGTGGGCTCTACGGGCTGGTGGGCTGAGCCGGCAGCGCCCGCCGCACCACGTTCAGGAACCAGCGGATGCCGACCGGTACGACCGCGTCGTTGAACACGAAGCGGTCGCCGTGCAGGCCCTCGCCGGGGCCGACCGGGCCGGCGCCGATCCAGGCATAGGCGCCCCGGCCGGCCGCCCCCAGCATGAAGGCGAAGTCCTCGCAGCCCATGCTGGGGGCGAACTCGGTGATGGTCCGATCCGGGCCGACCGTGTCGACGGCGGCGGCGGCGGCCAGCGCTGCGCCCTCGGCGGGGTTGATCACCGGCGGGTAGCCGCGCCGGTAGGCCAGTGACGCGGTCAGGCCGTGGACCGCCGCCACCCCGTCGGCGATCCGGCGGATCTCGGCCTCGCAGTGGTCGGACAGGCCGCGGTCGTAGAACCGGCAGGTGCCCTCGACGACAACCTCGGTCGGCACGAAGTTGTTGAACCGGCCGCCATGGATCTGGGTGACCGACAGCACCGCCGGCTGCAAGGGGTCGATGCTGCGGCTGACCACGCGCTGGGCGGCCGCCACGAAGTCGGCGGCGGCGAGGATCGGGTCGTCGCCGAGATGCGGCATGGCGGCGTGGCAGCCCTTGCCGCGGAACGCCAGTTCGAAGTCGTCGACCGCCGCCATCTGCGGACCCGGCCGCACCGCGATGTGGCCCTCCGGCACCCCCGGCCAGTTGTGCAGGGCGTAGACCTGGTCGACCGGGAACCGCTCGAACAGCCCGTCGGCGACCATGCGGCGGCCGCCGCCGACCACCTCCTCGGCAGGCTGGAACACGAACACCACGGTGCCATCGAAGCCGCCGTCCTCGGCCAGCAGCCTGGCCGCCCCCAGCAGGATCGCGCTGTGCCCGTCATGGCCGCAGGCGTGCATCACGCCGGGGTTGCGCGAGGCGTAGGGCAGGTCGGCAGCCTCGTCGATCGGCAGGGCGTCCAGCTCGGCGCGCAGCGCGATGCTGCGGCCGCCGGTGCCGCGCCGGAGCGTCGCCACCACGGCGGTCGCGCTGACGTCGGTGTGCACCGTCAGCCCGAACGACTGCAGCCGCTCGGCGACGAAGGCCGCGGTGCGATGCTCCTGGAAGCCCAGCTCCGGGTCGGCATGGATGCGGTGCCGCCAGCCGATCACCTCGTCGGTGATCCCTGCCACCCTGTCGTTCGCGGTCATGGCGTCCTCCGATGCTCTGGCCTCGACGCGCAGTCTGCGACCACGGGCGGCATGGGTCTTGAACCGGATTGACCGCAGCGACGATAGTCGCCCCATGCGCAACGCATCGAACCTGCGGGAGACCGCGCGGCTGACCCGGCATCCGGCGCTCGACGGCCTGGAGATGCTGGCGGCGACCTATCGCGATCACGCCTACGCCCTGCACACCCATCCGACCTGGGTGTTCGGCGTGGTCACCGCGGGCGTCGAGCGGTTCCGGGTCGGCCGGACCGACAACCTGGCGGCGCCGGGGTCGATCCTGGTGGTCAACCCGGAGGAGCCGCACGACGGCGAGAAGGGCTGCGAGGCCGGCTGGTCGTACCGGACCTGTTACCCGTCGCCGGGGCTGATGCGCGAGGTCGCCGACGAACTGGAACTGGCCGACCTGCCGATGTTCAGCTCGGCGGTGCTGCCGGCGCCGGACCTGGCGCGGTCCTTCCTGGTGGCGCACGCCGGGGCCGGGGCGGAGGGGGCGGTGGAGTCCGAGGCGGCGATGCTGGTGGCGCTGGCGGCGATCGTCCGGCGCTTCGGCGACGGCCGGGCCCAGGATACGGGCGCGGGACCGGCGGGCAGTGCCGGCCGCCTCGCGCTTTACGACGACCTGGTGACGGCCGACCTGGCGGTGCCGCTGCGGCTGTCGGCGCTGGCCGCGGCGGCCGGGGTGACGCGCTTCCAGGTGATCCGCGACTTCAAGCGGACCGTCGGCACGACGCCCGGCCGGTATGTCCGCGACCGTCGGGTCCGGCGGGCCTGCGACCTGATCGGCGAGGGCCTGCCGCTCGCCGCGGTCGCCGCCGAGACCGGCTTCGCCGACCAGAGCCACATGACCCGGGCCTTCAAGACCGTGAAGGGCGTCACCCCGGCGGCCTATCGCGCGGCGACCGCCGGGTAGCGCCTCCGGTCAGAGCACCCGGTAGTCCTTGAGGCCGGCGTTGAACGCGATCGAGATCCGGTCGCCGCGGCCGCGGAACGGCATCACGTAGTGCTGGATCCAGCTCGGGAACAGGATGAACTCGCCGGCCGCCGGCAGCATCGACATCGCCGACCCGGCACGATAGCCCGGGATCGGCATGTTGGCGGACGGCCGCGGGTCGAGGAACTCGATCGCGCCGTTCAGCTCGGTTCCCGGGTCGGGCTCGCCCAGGCTGACGTAGTACACGCCGGACCAGTGGCTGCCGGGATGGTCGTGGACCCGGTTGAAATCGCCGTCGCGGTTGACGTTGGCCCAGCCGGTCAGGCCGAGCTGGCCTTCGATGCGCGTGCGGTCGCCGCCGGCCGGGACCGCCATGACGATCCGCATCAGGGACACGATGTGGCGCCGCAGCGTGCCGATGCACGGGGCGGGTCCGTCGAACAGGTCGGGGTGCGACTGCCAGCCGCCGACATTGCTGAGATGCGCCTCCGGGCCGACGGCGCGGCGCGCCAGGATCAGCGCTTCGAGCGCCTCGTTCAGGGCACCGGAATCGGGCGCGCACCAGCGCAGCATCGGCACCGCGAAATGCCACCCCATCTGCGGCTCGGGCCCGGACGCGGCGGGCATGGCCGACCGCTCGTCGTGGCCGGCCGGCAACCCTGATTCTGTCGAGGCCATCGGTACCGATCCGCCCTCCGGGAGCTTGGTTGGCCGGGCATCATACCGCCGGACGCGGGGAGCGCACCACCGGACGGCGCGTGTCGGCGGGCCGACGCCCGGTTGACCCGGAGACCGTCGGGGCGGATCGTTCATTTCGACCCGCATTCCATCCCGGAGGCAGTCATGAGCGTCGCCATCCCGCTTGCGCAAACCTCGGACCAGCCGTCCACCACCACCGCCGACCGGCTGGCCGCCTTCGTGGTCGGCGCGCCGGTCGACGGTCGCACCCTGAAGGCCGCGACGCCGATCGTCCTGGACACCCTGGCGGTGACCATGGCCGGTGGCGCCGAGCCAGCGGTCCGCGCGCTCGCCGGGACCCTGGTGCCGGATGCCGGCGACGAGGCGGTGCCGTCGTTCTGGGGCGCCGAACGCTACCGCCGGGACGACGCGGCGCTGCTGATCGGCATGGCCAGCCACGTGCTCGACTACGACGACGTCAGCGTGCTGGCGATGTGCCACCCCAGCGTCCCGGTGCTGTCGGCGCTGCTGGCCGCCGCCGACCGGCAGGCGGCCTCGGGCCGCGCCCTGCTCGAGGCGTTCGCGGTCGGCACCGAGGTGCTGATCCGTCTCGGCCAGGCCATGGGGTTCCGGCACTACGCGCTCGGCTTTCACGCCACCGCCACCCTCGGCACCGTCGGGGCGGCGGCGGCCTGCGCCCGGCTGATGGGCTTGGACCGGCGGCGGACCGGCCACGCGCTGGCGATCGCCGCCAGCATGGCCTCGGGGCTGCGCGCCAACTTCGGCTCGATGGTGAAGTCGCTGCATGTCGGGATCGCAGCCTCCAACGGCCTGAAGGCGGCCCGGTTGGCGGCCGGCGGCATCGAGGGAGCCGCCGACGCCTTCGACGGCGAGGGCTATCTGAATGCCTTCAGCGGCGGTGCGGTGACGGGCTGGCCGGAGGGCCTCGAACTCGGCCAGCCGTTCGCGGTGGTCGAGCCGGGCTTCGAGCAGAAGCGCTATCCGTGCTGCTACATGCTGCACAAGATCATCGAGGCGACCCTGGCGCTGCGCCGCGACAGCGGACTCGCGCTCGCCGACGTCGCGTCGATGTCGGTCGACATGCCGAGCGGCGCCACCAAGCCGCTGATCCATCCGTATCCGCGGTCCGGCCTGAACGCGCTGTTCAGCGCGCCCTACGCGGTGGTGGCCGGGCTGACCGACGGCCGCATCGACCTGCGCAGCTTCACGGACGAGGCGGTCGTCCGGCCCGGGGTCCAGGAGCGCCTGCGCGACGTGGCGGTGGTCGAGGACACGGCACCGCCGAAACAGGGGGCGGAGGTCGGCGCCGCGCCGGTGACGGTGACCCTGCACCCGGTGGCGGGCGAGCCGGTTTCGCGCAGCGTCACCGCGCTGCCGGGCTCGCTGCAGGACCCGATCACGCCCGACCAGGCGCGGGCGAAATGGACCGACTGCCTGAACCGAGCCAACCCCGGGGCGGATCCGGGGGCGGTCGACCGGCTGTTCGACGACGGAGCCGGGCTGGCGGACATGCCGAGAGTCGACGGCTGGCTCGACGGGCTGGCCGCGGCGATCCGGCGGGGCTGAGCCGGCCTCAGCCCGCGCGCTGCCCCCGCACCAGCTGCCCCGGCAGGGCGCCGGTGGCCTCGCCGTTGCGGTAGGTGACGGTGCCCGACACCACCGTGGCGTCGTAGCCCTCGGCCTTCTGCAGCAGGCGGCGGCCACCGGCCGGCAGGTCGGCGGTGACGTAGGGCCGCCCGAAGCTGACCCGGTCGTAGTCGATGACGTTCAGGTCGGCCTTCTTGCCGACCGCGACCACGCCGCGGTCGCCGAGGCCGGCGGCGCTCGCCGTGTCCGAGGTCAGCCGGCGCACGATCTCCGGCAGCGCCCAGCGGCCGCGCTCGCGGCTCCAGTAGGTCAGCATCCAGGTCGGGAAGCCGGCATCCAGGATGAAGCCGACATGGGCGCCGCCGTCGCCGAGGCCCATGATCGCGTTCCTGTCGGCCAGCATCGCCTCGGGCGTGGTCATGTCGTAGCTGACGTAGTTCACCAGCGGTGTGTAGATGAAGTTGCGCCCGCCGTCCTCGATCAGCATGTCGTAGGCCACCTCGGGCGCGGTCCGGCCCTCGCGCTCGGCGATCGCGGCGATCGAGTCCTCGCGCCTCGGCGAGTAGACCGGCGGGTTGCCGAACCGGAACATGTGGGCGTAGCCGATGCGGTGGATCAGCGGGAAGGTGCTGCCGGCCACCGGATCCTCGGACAGCATCTGCCGGCGGAACTCGGGGTCCTGCATGGCCTTCACGCGCTCGGCCAGCGGCAGGCCGGCGATCCGCTTGTAGGACGGGGTGCCGGAGAACGGGTTCTGGCTGCCCTCCAGGCCGAGCAGGATGCCGATCGGCCGCGGGGCCACCACCGGACGGATCGACAGGCCGTCACGCGCGGCTTCGCCGGACAGCGCCAGCAGTTCCTTCCAGAACTCGGTGCGGTCGTGGCGCTGGGTCAGCGAGAACACCGCGGTGCGGCCGCTCTTCTCGATCACACGGCGCAGCATGGCGAACTCGGTCGCCGGGTCCGGGGTGTTCCAGTCGGAGACGATCTCCAGGAAGCCGGCGCCGCCGTCCTTCATGCCCATGGCGATGCCGGTCAGCTCGTCCTCATGGGCCCGCAGGGTCGGGGTGTAGTCGCCCTTCAGGCTCTTGTGGCTGATGGTGCGCGAGGTCGAGAAGCCGAAGGCGCCCTGGCGCACCGCGTCGGCGGTGATGGCCCGCATCGCCGCGATGTCGTCGGCGGTCGCGGCCTCGTGGCGGATCGCCCGCTCGCCCATGACGTAGACCCGGACCGCGGCATGTGGCAGCAGGGCGCCGACGTCGATGTCGCGCGGGTTGCGCTCCAGCGCCGAGAGATACTCGCCGAAGCTCTCCCACTGCCAGTTCAGGCCCTCGTGCATGACCGGGGCGGGGATGTCCTCGACCCCCTCCATCAGCTCGACCAGCTTCTCGCGGTCGGCCGGCCTGCAGGGCGCGAAGCCGACCCCGCAGTTGCCCATGACCGCGGTGGTGACGCCGTGCCAGGCCGAGGGAGCGAGGTGGGAATCCCAGACCGCCTGGCCGTCGTAGTGGGTGTGGATGTCGACGAAGCCCGGGGTCACCAGCTTGCCGCGGGCGTCGATCTCCTCGGCGCCGCGCCCGGCGACCTTGCCGATCTCGACGATCCGGCCGCCGGCCACCGCCACGTCGGCCTCGTAGGGCTCGGCGCCGGTGCCGTCGACGATGGTGCCGTTGCGCACGACGAGGCTGATGTCCGCGGCCATGGCGGCTTCCTCCGGGATTGTTGCTTAGGCAAAGACTAGACCCGGGGAGGCAGGCCTTACAAGTCGGTGGGGCCCGTCGCTCCGTGGGTTCCGGCTCCGTCTCGCCTGCGGCGATCCGGTCCGGAATGACGACAAGGGGAGCGACGCGACCGTCAGCTCCGGTGACGGGCCGCCGGAAACCTCATCCTCCCCGTCGTCATTCCGGACGGGCGCGCCGCCCTCGGCGCGGCCGAGCCGGAACCCACGGAGCGACGGGCGTCCCTCACCGGAACGCGAAGATCGGGCTGCTCCAGGCCTGGAAGCCGTCTTCGGTGAATACCGACACCCACAGCGGGTTGTCGCCGTCCGGCTTCAGCGGGACCGTGACGGTGCGGCGCAGCTCGCGGTGCGGGTTGTTCTCGGGCAGCCGGAACACCCGGATCCGGCGGGCGAGGCCGCCGGCCTCCATCACCGTGTCGTCGAGGCCGATGTCGCGCATCGCCACGCTGAAGGTGCCGAGGTTGGTGGCGATCTCGAGGGTGCCGTCCGGGTCCTCGTCCAGCCAGGCGTCGAAGCCGGCGAAGTTGCCGGTGGTCAGGGTGTTCCATTCGACCGTGTCGGAGCCGTTCTGCTCCAGCAGGCGCTCGTGGTTCCAGCGGTTGATGCGCTCGAACCGGGTTATCGCCGAGCCGCCGAACCGGGCGCGGCCGATCCAGTTGGTCTGGCGGCCACGGCCGCGGTATTCGGCACCGCTCCAGAGCACCCGGATGCGCGATCCCAGCTCGGCCGCCTCGAACGGCCGCAGCACCGCGACCACCTCGGTGCCGTTGCGCACCTCGACGCGCTCGATCGGGGCGCCGTGGGCGACCTCGATCGACAGGGTCGCCTCGGTCGCGTCGGTGCGCACGATATCGCCCATCATGACCTCGTCGGCCCGCCGGCTGGCGGTGTCCGGGAAGGCGTTCGGGTCGCGGTCGTAGAGCGTCCCGCCGCCGGGCAGGGTCGCGCGCACGTCGAGATGCAGGCGGCAGCCGGTGGTGCCGTAGTGGTGGCGGCGGCGCAGCGCGTCGAACAGGCCGTCGCGGGTCAGCTCGTTGGTGACGAAGCAGGTCAGCCCGCCATAGGCGCCGAACTTGGCGGCCCCGGGATAGCTGGCGCCCGGCCGGCCCTTGTGGCCGTCGCTGTTGCACACCACGCCGCAGCGGTGGCCGAGCGGGAAGCCGTCGGTCAGCAGCCACTCGAAGGTGCCCCAGGCCGAGTGGATCTCCATCGCGGTCTCCAGCCGCGGGTCGTGGGCGAACCGGATGTCGGCGTAGCGGCCGCCGACATGGGCGTAGATCACGCAGTCCTCGTCCTTGAGCGCTTCGAACAGCGCGCGGGCGTTCGGCGCGTCGGTGTGGATGTCGGAACGGTCCGGCAGCAGGGCGTGCGAAGAGCGGTGGATCTGCCGACCCTCGGTGCGGAAATAGACGTTGCGGTCGCCGCCGACCGGGGTGTTGCCGGACCACTCGTAGCCCGGGAAGGTCACGAAGCGGTGGTCCTGGTGGAACTCGGCGGTCAGCCGGTTGAGATACGCCCAGAACGCGTTGTTGACCTGGAAGTCGTTGGCCTGGTGGCTGGTGGCGTCCAGGAACGAGCAGTCCCGGGCGAACTCGAAATACGCCCGCGAGGTGCCGATGCCGATCGACTCGCCGCTCTGGCCGTGCAGGTCGGCCCAGTATCCCGACACCTCGCCGGCCCGGACCAGCAGCGGCCCGGCTTCGGCCACGAGGTCGCCGGTCGCCCGGTCCAGCACCCGGATGCGCAGGGTGCCCGGCTCGGCCACCGTCAGGTTCTCGAAGGTCATCGACCGTTCGCCGAGCGGGTAGTCGACGGTCTCGGGCAGGCCCTCGACCGGCAGGCTCGGCTCCAGCCGGAACCGGCCGGCGGCGCGGTCGGTCGGGTTGCCCCAGCGGTCCTCGGCCTTGAGCCCGAGTTGGAAGCGCTCGCCCGGGCGCCGCAGGGTCGGCAGCACCGCGCACCAGCGGTCGACGCGACCGGGCACGATCGACACCGCCGGCGACTCCGGCAGCGGCACGAAATGGCCGACCGCACAGACGTCGGCCAGCACCTTGAACTCGAAACCGGCCTCCACGAAGGTCTGCATCTGCATGCCCGGTGAGCCCTTCGATGTGTCGCCGAACACGATGGTGATGGTGTCGCCCTCGCTGAGATAGCCGCCGAACAGCTGGGCGGTAAGGGCGCGGAACCACGGGCGCTGGCCGCCGGTGCCCCTGAACTCCAGGGCGATCCGCGCGCCGTTGCTGGCGGTCGCGGTGACGTAGTTGTAGCCGGTCGGGTTGGTGGTCTGCAGCTCGCCGAAGTCGCCGACGAAGCGGAACACCACCCGGATCGCCCCGGTGTCGTCGATGCCGTAGCGGCCGACCGTGTAGACGAGGCGGAAGGTCTGCAGGCTGCGGGCCTCGAAGGCGCCCTTCGGCTCCAGCTCGACATGGCCATACAGCACCGGGTCCTCGCCGGGATGCGTCACCGGCCAGACCGCGCCCACCAGCTCGTCGTCCACGGTTCCTGGCTTCGCCGACATGCGTTTCCCTCCTGGCTTTCGGGGCCGCCTCGCGGGCGGCCGGTCAGGGCATCATAATTGCTTCATAGCATTGTTGGTTCAATGGTCTTCGCCATGCGGGTGGCGAGACCGGATGCCTCCAGTCGTTGCCATGTACTTCCAGTAATCTGAATTCATGGACGATATCGGCACGCCGAGCGTCGGCGGCCGAGCGTTTTCGGGAATCCGAATCCGGTTGTCAGGTTTTTGAAAGCTCTATAGCATTTTTCGGCATGGACGCGCATCGGCCGTTCCGGCCCCGCGCGGCTCCGTCACGATGGGGGAGACCGGACATGCTCGACATCACTCGCACCGCACTCGCCTCGGCTTTGGCACTCGGCGTTGCCGCCGCCGCTGCCGTCATGCCGGGCTCGGCCGCCGCCGACGGGTTTCCGTCCAAGCCGGTGACCCTGGTCGTGCCGTACCAGGCCGGTGGCAGCACCGAGACCATGGCCCGGGTCTACGCCGCGGCGCTGGAGAAGGAACTGGGCCAGCCGGTGCTGGTCACCACCAAGCCCGGGGCCGGCGGGGCGATCGGCGCCACCTTCGTCGCCAAGGCCGCGCCGGACGGCTACACGATCCTGTTCGCCGCGGCGACCGCGCTGACCTGGCCGCCGCTGTCGATGCAGGTCGACTACACCGCCGACAGCTTCCGCTGGATCGCGTCGATCACCGAGTACCAGCAGGCGCTGATCAGCACCCCGGACAAGCCGTACAAGACCTTCAAGGAACTGATCGCCCACGCCAGGCAGAACCCGGGGATGAACTTCGCCGACCAGAGCGCGCTGTCGCGGGCCTACATCAACTACATGGGCAAGAAGGAAGGCATCGAGTGGACCGCCATTCCGACCAAGGGCGGCGGCGAGATGGTGCCGTTCCTGCTGGGCGGCAAGGTCGACATCGCCTGGAGCGGCGGAGTCCACCAGAAATACGGCGACAAGATGCACGTGCTGGCGTCGTTCAACTCGACGCGGCTGGCGGCGTCGCCGGACGCCCCGTCGCTGAAGGAGATCTACGGCATCTCGATGCCGAGCTATGCGGTGATCGTGGCGCCGGCCGGCACTCCCGACGACGTCGCGGCGACACTGGAGACGGCGCTCGAGAAGGCCAGCAAGGAGGCCGCCTACAACGACCTGCTGACCGAGAAGCTGAAGTTCCCCAACAGCTTCATTGGCCAGAAGACGTTGCAGCCTCTGGTGAAGGAGATGGTCGGCGACCTGAAGACCGTGCTCGAGGCGACGCAGTGACCCTGGCCCGGGCGGGCGTGGCCCAGGCGGGCGCATCCGTGCGGCGCTCCGACCTTGCCGGCGGACTGGCGGTGACGGCCCTGGCGGCCGTCGCCGGCCTGTGGTTCGTGCCGGCGAACGTCAACCTGGCCGCAACCGCCGGCAACGACATCGCGCCGGCCTTCATGCCGCTGGTGTGCGTGGCGATCGCCGGCGTTCTCGGGCTCGTCATGACGGCGCGGGCGCTGCTCCATCCCGCCGGTGCCGGCGGGGCTGAAGCCGGCGGCGACGAGGAGATCGGCGACCAGCGCCCGGCACCGCGCCAGGTGGTCGCCGACCTGGCGGTCTGGATCGGCTCGACGGTGCTGGTGCTGCTGCTGCTGCCGCGCATCGGCTTCGTGGTCACCGGCGGGCTGCTGCTGGCCGGATGGCTGGCCTATGCCGGGCTGCGGTCGTGGGTCGTCGGGGCCGCCGTCGCCGTCACCGTGCCGGTGGTGCTGGACTGGCTGTGCCGGGCCTTCCTGCACGTCCAGCTGCCGTGACCGCGCGATGATCCTCGAGCAGCTGATGCAGGGCTTCGAGCTGGCCCTGCACCCCGCCAACCTGCTGTTCATGACGGTCGGCGTCACCCTCGGCATCGTGGTCGGGATCCTGCCCGGGCTGGGCAGCGTGACCGCCCTGTCGATCCTGATCCCGGTGACCTTCTACATGTCGCCGATGATCGCTATCGCCTTTCTGGTCGGGGTCACCAAGGGCGGCACCTCGGGCGGCGCGGTGCCGGCGATCCTGCTGAACGCCCCGGGCACCCCGGAGGCGGCGGCGACCGCCCTCGACGGCCATCAGCTGACCCGCCAGGGCAAGCCGTTCAAGGCGATGAAGGCGGCGCTCTACGCCTCGGTGTGCGGCGACACCTTCTCCGACATCGTGCTGATCCTGGTGGCGGCGCCGTTCGCGGCCTTCGCCCTGCAGTTCGGCCCGGCCGAGTTCACCGCCATCGTGATCTTCTCGTTCACCCTGATCGCCGGGCTGTCCGGGCGGTCGCTGGCCAAGGGCATCGTCGCCGCGGCGCTCGGGGTGTTCCTCAGCACCGTCGGCCTCGACCCGGTCGACAGCACCCAGCGCATGACCTTCGGGATCGTCGAGCTGTATGACGGGATCTCGCTGAACGCCCTGGCGATCGGCGTGCTGGCGCTCAGCTCGGTGATCCACCAGATCTTCGACCTGCGGCGCGGCGCGGACCGATCGGGCGTCGCCGCGGTGGTCCATGCCGACCCGGCGCTCAACCGGCTCGGCGCGGCCGAGTTCTGGGGACACTGGCGCACCCTGCTGCGCTCGGCGGCGATCGGCAGCGGCATCGGCATGCTGCCGGGGCTGGGCGTGTCGCTGGCGGCATTCCTGGGCTACGGCTCGGCCAGGCGGGCGTCGCCGGAGCCCGAGCGCTTCGGCCGCGGCACCATCGAGGGGGTGATGGCCTCGGAGGCCGCCAACAGCGCGGTCTGCGGCGCCAACCTGGTGCCGACCATCGCGCTCGGCGTGCCCGGCAACATCGCGGCGGCCCTGCTGATCGGCGCGTTCATGATCCACGGCGTGGTGCCGGGGCCGTTCATGATGGAGCAGCACGGCGAACTGATCTACGCGATCTTCGCCTCGATGCTGATGTGCAACGTCATCCACCTGGCGGTCGGACGGCTCGGCATCCAGGTCTGGGGCTACGTCACCTACGTCCCGAAGCCGGTGATCCTGCCGATCGTGATCGTGCTCTGCGTCGTCGGCGTCTACATCCCGTCGAACTCGCTGTTCGACGTCGGGCTGATGCTGGCGTTCGCTGGCCTCGGCTACCTGATGCGGCGGACCGGGTTCTCGCTGGTCTGCCTGGTGATCGGTTTCCTGCTCGGGCCGCTGTTCGAGACCTCGCTCCGGCAGTCGCTGCTGATGTACAAGGGGGACATGACGATCCTGCTGACCAGCCCGATCGCGTTGTTCTTCGTCGTCCTCACCTGCTTCTCGCTGTGGCGCTTCGCCCGCCGGCCGCGGGCGGGTGCGGCCGGGCGGGGCTGACGATGTCCGAAACGCGAACCGACACCTCGGGCGACCTGCGCCTGCGCATGCTCGCCCGGGCGATGCAGGAGGCGGCGCCCGGCATGCCGGCCTCGAAGGGCCAGCGGCTCTACCAGACCTTCCTGCAGATGATCGAGCGCGGCGCCTGGCGCCCGGGCGAGCAGCTGCCGCCGGAACGCGATCTGGCGGAGGCGCTGTCGCTCAGCCTCGGCACCGTGCAGGGCGTGCTGCGGCAACTCACCACCGCCGGGCTGCTGGACCGTCGCCAGGGCGCTGGGACCTTCATCACCAAGGCCGGCGATATCGGCGCGAACGTCTGGCACTTCCGGTTCCGGGCCCGCGACGGGCAGTCGCTCATGCCGTTCGAGATCCGGGTCCGGTCGGTCGAGGAGACCGCCGAGCACGGCGAGTGGTCGGATTTCCTGGGCGGCGCCAGCCACATCGTGGTCGACCGGGTCATCGACGTCGGCGGCGAGTTCCAGGTGCATTCCCGGTTCTACCTGGACGCCGCCCGGTTCCGGCCGCTGCTCGACCTGCCGGTCGGCTTCCTGACCCAGAAGAACCTGCGGGTGCTGCTGCACGAGAGCTACAACGCCCCGACCCTGCGTGGCGTGCACCGGCTGAACTGCCGGCCGCTCGCCCCCGAGCATGCCGCGCTGATCGGCTGTGGCCCGGGCGAGCCCGGCATCTACATGACGGCGCTCGGCTACAGCTTCCGCGACGCGCCGATCTCGTTCCAGCGCATCGTCATCCCCTCGACCGAGTACGAGCTCGAGATTCTGGGATAGGAGCGGCGGCCAGTGGCGCCCGTCACTTCGTCTACGGTGTTCACACATCGCGAAAACGTCAGCCGCTCGAGGTATTTCGCAGTGCTCGTCACTGCGTGGATCCCGGAGCCGGCTGCTCGCGCAGCCCCTCCGGGATGACGAAGTGAGGGTTGGAGTCGGGAGGGAAGCCGACCAGATCCTCCCCACTTTCGTCATTCCGGAGGGTCTCGGACTTGATCCGGGACGGCTCCGGAACC
>NZ_JAVJSE010000041.1:0-622219 GCF_040219615.1 Thalassobaculum sp. | reverse complement strand
CCGGCATGGCCGGCGTGGCGCTTTCGCAGATCGACAATGTCAGTCCCAACCTTGGCCAGAGCTACATCATCGACTCCTTCATGGTGGTGGTCTTCGGCGGGGTGGGCAATCTGTGGGGGACGCTGGTTGGCGCCTTTACCCTCGGCATCGCCAACAAGTTCCTCGAGCCCTATGCCGGCGCCGTGTTCGGCAAGATCCTGGTGCTCGTCTTCATCATCCTCTTCATCCAGAAGCGCCCGCGCGGCCTGTTCGCGCTTCGCGGCCGGGCGATCGAAGCATGATCGGTTCCTTCATCCGCAACGGTTTCGACCGCAGCGCCTTCTTCGTCATCCTGGTGCTTGTCGCGGCCGCCATCGTGGTCCCGGCGCTCGCCCTCTACACGACGCCGGCGAGCCCGTTCCACATACCGGGTTACGCCATCCCGCTGATGGGCAAGTACCTGACCTACGGGCTTCTCGCCCTCTCGGTCGGCCTCATCTGGGGCTATTGCGGCATTCTCTCGCTCGGCCACGGCGCCTTCTTCGCGCTCGGCGGCTATGCGATGGGGATGTACCTGATGCGCCAGATCGGCACCCGCGGCGTCTACGGCGACCCGGTGCTGCCGGATTTCATGGTGTTCCTCAACTGGGACGAACTGCCGGTCGCCTGGTATGGCTTCCAGTCGTTCCCCTATGCCATGCTGATGGTGGTGCTGGCCCCGGGAATCCTGGCTTTCGTCTTCGGCTGGTTCGCTTTCCGCAGCCGGGTGACCGGGGTTTATCTGTCGATCATCACCCAGGCGATGACCTTCGCGCTGATGCTCGGTTTCTTCCGCAACAACCTCGGTTTCGGCGGCAATAACGGGCTCACCGACTTCAAGGACATCCTCGGCTTCAACATCCAGGCGCCGGAGACCCGCGCCGCCCTCTTCGCCGCCTCGGCACTGGCGCTGGCGCTGGCGTATCTGATCTGCAAATCAATCATTTCCTCGCGTTTCGGCAAGGTGATCGTGGCTATTCGCGATGCCGAAAGCCGGACGCGATTCCTCGGCTACCGGGTCGAAAACTACAAGCTGGTGGTCTGGGTCCTGTCCGCCTGCATGGCCGGAATCGCAGGCGCTCTCTATGTTCCGCAGGTCGGGATCATCAATCCGGGCGAGTTCGAGCCGGCCAATTCGATCGAGGTGGTGATCTGGGTCGCGGTTGGCGGACGGGGGCTGCTGGTCGGACCGATTGTCGGGGCGATTGTCGTCAACTTTGCAAAGAGCTGGTTCACCACGGGGGCGCTGGCGCCGTACTGGCTGTTCGCTCTTGGCGGGCTTTTTGTCGGGGTCACGCTGTTCCTGCCCAAGGGCATCATGGGCACCCTGGGCGGCGGCTGGACGGCCCTGAAACAGCGGCGGGCGTCGGCCGCGGCGGAAGCGGGCGTCTCCGTGACGGACACGGACGGCCCGGACGGCGGCCGTCTCAAGACCGAACCGGCGGAGTAGGCGGATGAGCGGACCGGAAACCGAAACCCTGCTCTATCTCGACGGCGTTTCCGTCTCCTTCGACGGGTTCAAGGCGCTGAACGAATTGTCGCTGATCATCCAGGCCGGAGAGATGCGGGCGATCATCGGACCGAACGGCGCCGGCAAGACGACGATGATGGACGTCGTCACCGGCAAGACCCGGCCCGATACCGGGACGATCTATTTCGACGGCAATGTCGACCTCACCAGGCTCGACGAGGCGTCGATCGCCGAACTCGGCATCGGACGAAAATTCCAGAAGCCGACGGTGTTCCAGCATCACACGGTCTGGGACAATCTCGAGCTGGCTCTGGCCGGCCGGCGCGGCACCTTCGCCGCGCTGTTCCGGCGTGAGGGATCGAGCGAGCGCGAACGGATCGAGGAGCTTCTCGGCATCATCCGGCTCGGCGACCTTCGCGACATGGAGGCCGCCAATCTCAGCCACGGCCAGAAGCAGTGGCTGGAGATCGGCATGCTGCTGGCCCAGGACCCGGCGCTGCTGCTGGTCGACGAGCCGGCGGCCGGCATGACCGACGCCGAGACCGCCGAGACCGCGACCCTGCTGCGGCGGATCGCCGAGACCCATTCGGTCGTCGTGGTCGAGCACGACATGACCTTCGTGCGCGACCTCGGGGTGCGGGTGACCGTGCTGCACGAGGGCGCGGTGCTGGCCGAGGGCTCGCTCGACCAGGTCAGCGCCGACGAGCGCGTCATCGAAGTCTACCTGGGGCGCTGAACGATGCTGGAAGCGGAACGGATCGACCTGCACTACGGCGCCGCCCAGGCGCTCTGGGGGGTCAGCCTGACGGCCGGGACCGGCAAGGTGACCTGCGTGCTCGGGCGCAACGGGGTCGGCAAGTCGAGCCTGCTGCGCGGCATCGTCGGCCATCATCCGATCAGCGGCGGCACCATGCGCTGGGAGGGCGAGGATCTCGGCACCCTGCCGCCGTTCGAGCGGGCCCGGCGCGGCATCGCCTATGTCCCGCAGGGCCGCGAGATCTTCCCGCTGCTGACCGTGCGCGAGAACCTGCTGACCGGCTTCGCCGCCCTGCCCAGGGCCAAGCGCAGCCTGCCGGACAATCTGCTCGAGCTGTTCCCGGTGCTCGACGCCATGATGGACCGCCGCGGCGGCGATCTGTCGGGCGGCCAGCAGCAGCAGCTCGCCATCGCCCGGGCCCTGGTGACGCGGCCGCGGCTGCTGATCCTGGACGAGCCGACCGAGGGCATCCAGCCGTCGATCATCAAGGACATCGGCAACGCCATCCGTTTCCTGCGCTCGACCGGCGACATGGCGATCCTGCTGGTCGAGCAGTACCTGGAGTTCGCCCGGGAACTGGCCGACACGGTGTTCGTGCTGGACCGGGGCAGGGTGGTCGCCTCGGGCGACCCGCGCGGGGCGCTGGGCGCCGAACTGGAACGCCACATGGCGGTATGAGGGTGGAAGTGAACCGCGACGTCGGACCTGGCTGAATTGGGTGGATTCCGGCCATCTGCGTCTTTCTATGACCTTGTCCGGAGTGCGGATGAAGGCGCCATCCCCTCCCAAGCCGAAGATCGTTCAGTCAGGCGATAAACCTACGTTGATTTCAGCGAACGTACCAGCGCCTCCATCGGAGAGCAGATGAACAAACAATGGTTATTGCGTGTTCTATTTTCTTGTTCGTCATTCGATTACATTGTTAAAATATAACGATTCAATACAATTTCATTTTTTATTATTTATTGGTGAGGATCTATTTATAATCAATTACATAAGGTAATATTAAAATAAGATTAAGCGTAGCATTGACGCTCTTATAGGTGGTACATTTAAACGCAGAAGGTGATCCTCTAAGGCGACGCATGAAGTGGGAACGCGGACATGATGGTCGAAAAGAATGGCATAAGGTTAACTCCTGCCGAAAAGATAGCCAATCGAGATAATTGGCTTAAAATACTCGTAATTATCTCCTTGGTTGCTGTTGTGGTTTATAAAATTATTGAGGCGGACTTAACCAAAGCCGTTAGTACATTTGATTTTTCCAATCTTCTGGCTTTGATACTTGCTTTATTTTCTATTGGACTTTCTGTTGTGTTTTATTTTAAGGCAACAGAAACTGCCAACATATTTTACGATAATACATATAAGTTTACCAAAGAAGTCTCAGAAATACTTGGTCGAGTAGAGGCTGGGTTTGGCGAGAAGTTGTCGCATTTGGATGAAGGATATAGTGGACTAAAGTCGGCCGTTGAACGAATTCCTTATGATCGTGAGGCAGCAAGAGATAAAATACAACAAGAAGAAGCAGAAGTATCTGAGGCGGAAGAAACAAAGAACACTATTATTAATGATTTGGCGGAGCGCGCTAAATTGGATCAAAAAGAAAAGGAAAACCTATTTATGAAGTTAGGAGAACAAGAAGAAAAACTTACAAATGCCCATCGTGAAATTGCAGAAATGCGACACAAACTTATGCGCTCTGAAGATAGGAGAAGGCGTATTCCATTGGAAGATTTAGATTTAGCTTATATGGAATATTTGAAGAGAATTATCGTTCAGAAAACTAATCTACATCTGACCCCACGTCGGGTGAACAGTGAAATTAATTCCATAGTCAAAAAAGCACTATTAGAAGAAGGTCTTCCACGTGCATTTCTAAAAGACATTACAGACAAAGGAATTGTCGATAAGAACATGAATCTTACAGAAGAAGGCATTAATGTTGTGAAATCAATACTGTCGAGTATCTGATTTAGTTTTGATGGCCCAATTTATCTTAATCGCGTCAAAGTTGATGTAGTGCTGGGTCGCGCGATAGCGCTTGCACAGGGCTGTCGGGCTTTTGAGGCGGCTCCTGAAATCCGGATAGCCGGTTAAGCTGTTCCCCTCGATGAGGGGGGGACGGGATGCGATGGGCAAGGTCACGCGCAGGCGATACAGCCGTTTGAGCCGGCACAGCTAGGCTCCGAGGAACGTTGCCGAATTGATCCCCATGATATCCGCCTAGTCCGACGCCAGCTTTGTACTTGGACCGATCTCCCATAGCGTCGGCAAGAATGACCCTTCCGGGTCCGACGTCGCCCGAACGGCGGGACCACAGGTCCTTGTGACCCGTCCTTGCGCGCGCAAGCTGCGGCATTCAAGAAGCGGTGGAGGTGTCGCTCGGTCCATTCGACTTTGGAGGAACTTGGCGATCCTGCGCAAACAGCCGCCATCGATCGGGAACTTGGTGACCGTCGTCACCGAAGTACAGGCGAGGTGAGTGCACTCGTTCGCCTGCTGCCTTCAGGGCCACATAGACGTGATCCCGCAGTCCCTCGCAGGCTTGGTTGAGGCTGGCAAGTGCTGGCTGCTTGGTCGTGCCGGTCTCGATATACCGATATCGGGTGGTGACCCTGACATCGTCCAAGAGGCGCGCGCAGAACCTGACGCTTCGAACGTCGGGAAGCCCTCGATCGCGACACGCCTGGAACGTCGCACGGAGGTTGTGACCGTGCGCCCGCCGCAGTTCGGAAGTACCGATGCCGACATGCAAAAGGAAGGTTTTCATGTAGAGTTCAATAGCGTGGCTGAATAGAAATATGCTCGGCACATTTTTGAATGGATAACTCTCGGAATTCAGGGCGAGCGCTACGGCGGCACGGTGATACGACATCGCGAAGTGGAACAGGCCGATCGGGGTTGTTCGGGAATCTCGGGTCATTATTCGCGAGGTGGCAGGTCGTCCTTCAGCAAGATCAGTGGATACCCATGCTCATCCGCCATTGCCGCCGCCCAGGCGAGCGCCTCGTCGCGCTCCATCTGCCGAATCGGGAATGTCTTAATGTGAGCAACGGTATCGCCCTGGCGCGCTTCTCCCGGTTGGGCATTGCCGGGCCGCCAGCCCTCAAGCATTGCGCAAGGCTTCTTGCCGTCGGATCCACTTAGGTAGAGATAGAGTTTCATGCAGGCAGGCGGGAGGTATCTACCTGCCCAGTCGGCGAATTCGACCTTCGACATGCCTCTTTCCCCATCAGTACACAAACCATCATACACGGGAATCCATTAGCTGAGCGCTGATACAGCGCACCGCTCAATTTCTACGGGCCGGTCGATGCATACCGAGCGACATTACGATCTCACCGAGACAATCCTGCCAAGTTAGTCACCTTCGCTAATTGAGCCTTCCGGCCGAAACGGCCGCAACGGGTCGAGACCGGCCATGTCCCGACCCCTCCGCGCACCCGACCTCGTCCCCTACACCGCCCGCCGCATGATCGGCCGCGTCTCCGACCGCCGCGCCACCTCCCGGAACCCGGCCCGCCGGAACACTTCGTCGAAGCCGGTCCAGGCGTAGGTGTCGGGATAGCCGTCCCTGCCGGGCGCCACCGGATAGCCTTCGACCATGGGCGCCCCGTGCTCGCGCGCCAGGGCGCAGGCCGCCTCCAGCAGGGCGACGCCGACGCCCCGGCGGCGGTGGGTCTTGGCGATCAGGAAGCACGACACCGACCAGACCGGGGTATCGTCGACCGGCTGCATGACCCGCGAGGTCTCCAGCCGCGGGAACGCCGCGCGCGGTGCCACCGAGATCCAGCCGACGCACCGGTCGCCGTCATAGGCGAGAACGCCGGGCGGCGGCCCGGCCTCGACCACCGAGCGGATGGCGTCGCGGTTGGCCGCGCCCTTCATGGCGTCGTAGTCGTGCTTGCGCAGGCGCCACAGCATGCACCAGCAGCCGCCGGCGCCGCCGCGCGGGCCCATCACCGCCTCGAAGTCGGGCCAGCGCTCGGCGGTCAGCGGGGCGGTCTCGATGGTCGACATGGGCCGGTGTACTCCCGAACCGGTGCGGTCGCCACGATGGCCGCCGCTCGCACAACCATGCTATCCGGGAAATCGGAGGTGAAGCATGTCCCGCGGCGGTTTCAGGATGCTGCGTTGCGCGATGCCCGGTGTCGAGGCGGTGGAGGCGGCGAGCCGCCACAGTTTCGCGCGGCACACCCATGACCGGTTCGGCATCGGGATGATCCATCGCGGCGCCCAGCGCTCGCTCAGCGGCCGCGGCACGGTCGAGGCCGGTGCCGGCGACGTCATCACCGTCAATCCGGGCGAGGTCCATGACGGGATGCCGATCGGCGAGGGCGGGCGGGCCTGGCGGATCCTGTATTTCGAGCCGGCGCTGGTCGCCGACGCCGTCGACGACCTGACCGAGGGGGACGGTGGGAGCTACGAGTTCGCCAGCCCGGTGATCTCCGGCGGCGGTGTCGGGCGCCGGCTCGCGGCGCTGTTCGCGGCCCTGACCACCGGTGCCGAGGCGCTGCGCGGGGAGGAACTGCTGCCGCCGCTGCTGGCGACCCTGGGGGCGAGCATGCCGGCACGCACCGATCGTGCGGTGCCCGACCGGATCGCCGGGGCACGCAGCCGGATCGACGACGATCCGGCGGCCCCGGTCACCCTGGCCGAGCTGGCGCGGTCCTGCGACCTCAGCCGGTTTCAGCTGATCCGCGCCTTCACGCGGGCGACCGGGCTGACCCCGCACGCCTATCAGGTGCAGCGCCGGACCGACCTCGCCCGGCGCCTGATCGCCGCGGGCACTCCGCTGGCCCAGGCGGCGGCCGACAGCGGGTTCGCCGACCAGAGCCATATGACCCGGGTGTTCGCACGGCGCTTCGGGCTGTCGCCCGGGGCCTATGCGCAGGCGGTGCGCGGATAGGGCGCCGACCGCAATTCCGTTCAAGACCCGGCCGGCCGGACAGCGTCTCCTGTCGCCGGTACAGCGACGAGGTGACCCCATGCGTTTCAGTCATTCCAGCGACATCTGGCGGGATTTCCCGGAATTGGCGGCCGGGGCGCTGTTCGTCGAGGGGATCGATGCCGCGGCCGACGTCGCGGCGGCGGTCGACCGCTACGGCGCGACGGCGCGGAGCCGGCTCGACGGCAGCACCGAGGGCGAGCTTCCGGAGATCCAGGCCTGGCGGCGCGCCTTCTCGCGGATGGGGCTGAAGCCGACCCAGTATCGCTGCGCCTCGGAGGCGCTGCTGCGGCGGTTCCGCAAGGAGGGCGCGCTGCCCCGTCTGCACCCGCTGGTCGACCTGTGCAACGCCCTCTCGCTGGCGACCGCCATCCCGGTCGCCGTGCTGGACGTCGCCCGGATCGCCGGCTCGCTGCAGGTCCGCTACGCCACCGGGAGCGAGCGCTACCTGACGTTCGGCGGCGAGACCGAGAACCCGGCCGAGGGCGAGGTGGTGTTCGCCGACGCCGACGGCAACGCCCATGCCCGGCGCTGGACCAACCGGCAGAGCGGGCTGTCGGCGGTGCGCGACGGCACCCGGGCGGTGCTGATCGTCGCCGAGGCCATGCACGACACCGCGCGGGCCGACGTCGAGAGCCTGCTGACAGCGCTGTCGGCGGAGATCGCCACGGCATGGCAGCCGCCGGCCGCGACCGCCATCCTGGGCCCGTCGGAGCCGGAGTTCGGCTTCTGACCGGCGGTTGACAGTGCCTCGCCGCGCCCGATGATCGTCGCTGTCGGGTTCCATCGGGAGCGGCCATGACCGCCGTCGTATCGCGCATCGCCTTCGAGGACCTGCGGGTCGGCCAGCAGGCCGCCTTCGAGGTCGAGGTCCCGGCCGCCGATATCGACGGCTTCGCCGCCCTGTCCGGCGACGTCAGTCCGCTGCACATGGATGCCGGCTTCGCCCGGTCGCGCGGCTTCGACGGCCGGGTGGTGCACGGTGCCTATCTGACGGCGCTGGTCTCGCGGCTCGTCGGGGTCCACCTGCCGGGCGAGAACGCGCTGCTGCAGTCGGTGGCCATGCAGTTCCGGCGCCCGGTCCCGGTCGGCGCCCGGCTGTCGGTCACCGGGACCGTCGACCAGCTTTCCGAGGCGGTCCGCTCGGCGATCGTGAAGGTGGCGATCCGGAACCTCGCCGACGGCGAGACGGTGGCCACCGGCAAGGCGACCGTCGGATTCACCGGGCCGGCGGCCGATGGCTGAGCCGGCCGGAACGACCGTCCGGCTGTGGGCAATGCCGGTCGGCGGATTGACCGAGGCGGACGTTGCGCCCTGGCGGGAGATCCTCGACGACCGGGAGCGCGCCCGGGCCGCCCGCTTCGCCTTCGAGCGCAACCGCGTCGAATACATCGCCGCCCATGCCCTGACCCGCAGGCTGTTGGCCGCCGAGACCGGCGAACTGCCGGCCGCGTTCCACTATGAAGCCGGCGAGAAGGGCAAGCCGGTGGCGCTGTGCGACGGCCGGCCGCTGGTGGTGCAGTTCAACCTGTCGCACACCGGCGGCCTGGTCGCGGTCGCCGCCGCCCGCGGGCTGGAACTCGGGGTCGATGCCGAGGCGATCGACCGCAAGGTCGAGTTGGAGGTCGCCGACCGCTATTTCTTCGGGGCCGAGGCGGAGTGGCTGGCAACCCTGGAGCCGGCCCGCCGGACCGAGGGGTTCCTGCGCCTGTGGACCCTGAAGGAGGCCTATATCAAGGCGACCGGCCGCGGGCTGTCGCAGTCGCTCGACGAGTTCTGGTTCGAGGTCGACCCGCCCTGCATCCGGTTCACCCCGGCGATCGCCGACGACGAGTCGGCCTGGAGCTTCCATCAGGAGGTCATGGCCGGGCGCTTCCTGGTGGCGACCGGCTGGCGGCGCGGGGCCGGGCCGGAACCGGTTCTCGAGGCAGCGACCCTGCAGCCCGCCGACCTGACGTTCTAACGGGCTCGCGCCGGGCGCCGCGGGCCTGTAGTTTCGCCGCGCACCGACGGCAAGGGAGGCAGCGCTGGTACCCGAGATTCTGGTGGCCGAGGCATGGCCGGACTACGCGCTGCTCGACAGCGGCGACGGCCGCAAGCTCGAGCGGTTCGGCCGCCTGCTGCTCGACCGCCCGGACTCCCAGGCGATCTGGCACCGGTCGCTGCCGGCCGAGCGCTGGGCGGTGGCCGATGCGCGGTTCCTGGCCGGGCGCGAGGAGGAGGGCAGCGGGCGCTGGGAGGCCAAGGCCGGCGGGCTGCCGGCACCCTGGCCGATCGCCTACGGGCCGGTGCGGATCGAGGCGCAGCTGACCGCGTTCCGCCACCTCGGGATCTTTCCCGAGCAGCGGGTGCACTGGGACCGGGTGGTCGACGTGGTCCAGGCCCGCGCCGGCGAGACCGCGCTGCTGAACCTGTTCGGCTACACCGGCATGGCTTCGCTGTTGCCGGCGGCGGCCGGTGCGAAGGTCACCCATGTGGACGCCTCGAAGAAGGCGATCGCCTGGGCCCGCGTCAATCAGGAGATGTCCGGGCTGGCGGACGCCCCGATCCGCTGGATCTGCGACGACGCCGCCCGGTTCGCGGCCCGCGAGGTGCGGCGCGGCAGCCGCTACGACGTGATCGTGCTGGACCCGCCGAAATACGGTCGCGGCCCGAAGAACGAGGTCTGGCGGCTGGAGGAGCAGTTGCCGCAGCTGCTGGCCGACTGCCGGGCGTTGATGGACGAGCGGTCGTCGACCCTGGTGCTGACGGCCTACGCCACGCATCTGTCGATGCTGACCCTGCAGCGGCTGCTGGAGGACGCCTTCGCCGGCCTGCCCGGGAGCATTTCCGTGGGCGAGATGGCGCTGCGCGAGGAAACCACCGGCCGGCTGCTGCCGACCTCTCTCTATGTCAGCTGGAGCCGCGATGCCTGAGCCGAGCCCGGTGGTGATCAGCAGCGCCGCCAATCCCGAGATCAAGGCGCTGCGGGCGCTGGAATCCAAGAAGGGCCGGAGCGAGCAGGGCGCGTTCCTGTCGGAAGGACTGCGGCATGTGGTCGAGGCGGTGCGCCGGGGCTGGCGGGTGCGCCGGCTGGTGCTGTCGGAGAGCGCCGGCTCAGGCGCCCTGCTGCGCGAGGCGATCGAGGGCTGCCGGGCCGGCGGCGGCAGGGTGCTTACGGTTACCGACGAGCTGATGACCCGGGTGGCGCGGCGCGACAACGCCCAGAGCGTGATCGCGGTGATCGAGCAGCGCTGGGCGCCGATCGACACGGTGCGGGCCGGGCCCGGTGTCACCTGGCTGGCGCTCGAGGGGATCCGCGATCCCGGCAACCTCGGCTCGATCGTGCGCAGCGCCGACGCCTTCGGGGTGGCGGGCATCATCCTGATCGGCCACACCGTGGACCCTTACTCGACCGAGGCGGTGCGGGCGTCGATGGGGTCGATCGTCAACGTGCCGCTGGTCCGGCTCGACGAGCATGGCTACCTGGACTGGCATCCCGGCTGGGGCGGCCGCACGGTCGGGACCCATCTGGCGGCCTCCGACCGGCCCGAGTCGATCACGCGCGGGCCGCCGACGCTGCTGGTGATGGGCAACGAGCAGAGCGGCCTGCCCGAGCGGATTGCGGTAACCTGCAACCATCTCGTCAGAATTCCGATGCGGGTCGGCGCGGACTCGTTGAACCTTGCCGCCGCAACCGCCATCATGCTGTTCGCGGTGGCGGCTCCGGCCGACGCGTGAAACCGGTCCATCCGGGTTGGGGGGCAGGACCGGTCGACAGTTCGACAGATCGCAGAAGCGTGTCGGCCGACAGTCGGGACGAAGGACGTGCCCCCGGACGCGCGGTGGCGTTGCCGCGACGGAGCATGGAGGGCGGCAGCGTGCGTCTTCGCGATGCCGGAACGATCACGGCCGAGGCCGGACCGATCCTCTTGGATCTCGCGAGCCGCGTGCAGTCGCTGCCGTTCGGACCGGTGATGGCCGCGACCATCCGGCGCGCCTGTCTCGCACTGCCGCTGGTCGTCGAGGCCGAGGCGGATCTGAGTTCCGAGACGCCTGTCGAGCCGCCGGCCTCTGGCGACTGGACCTATGTCTACGAGATCGGCCCGGGCAGCGAGCGCCTCGGCGTGCTGCGCCTGCGGGTCACCGATGTCGCCGCCTTCGCGCCGGTCGAGCGCATGCTGCGCGACGCCGTCGGGCTGCTGGGCCTGAGCATCGCCCATCGTCGGGCCCGCGAGTGGCTGGAGACCAAGGTCATCGAGCGCGGCGAGGAACTGGCGGAGCGGCGCGCCGCGATCGAGCGCCACATCGCCGAGAACGCCCGGCTGGCGGAGATCGTCCGGCACAGCGTCAACCCGACCTACGTGATGGACCTGGACTACCGGCTGGTCTGGATGAACGAGCCGTTCCTGGAGACCTTCGGAGTCAAATGGGACGAGGCGATCGGGCGGCGCCCGAGTTCGATCCTGTACGGCGACGACGGGGCCGTGCAGCTCGTCGCCGAGGTCCGGCGCGGGCTTTCCGAGACCGGCTACTACTACGGCGAGGTCCACAACCGCGACCGGGCCGGGCGGCAGCGGGTATTCACGCTGCGGATGAACCGGTTCCGCTCGGCCGACGGCCGGCACGAAGGCTATGTGGCGATCCGCGAGGACGTGACCGAACAGCGCTCGGCCCGCGATACCGTGGACCGGCTGATCCGGGCGCTCGATGCCATCGAGGACCTGGTGGCGCTGTTCGATTCCGATGAGCGGCTGGTGTTCGCGAATCGGCTGTTCAAGGATCTGCATCCGGGGCTGGACGACGTGCTGGTGCCCGGCACGACGATGGCGGCGATCCTGCAGGCGTTCGGAGAGCGCGGGATCATCGAGGATCCGGAGCGGGCGGTGCCGGAGCGCCTCGAGCAGTTCCGCAATCCGGCCGGCTATGTCGACATCCAGCGCTTCGGACGCTGGTTCCGCGCCAAGGACCAGAAGCTCGTGGGCGGCGGCACCCTGCTGATCGCCACCGACATCACCCAGACCAAGAGCGCGGAGCTGGACCTGCGCGACGCGGTCGACGCGGCCGAGGAGGCGAATGCCGCGAAGTCGGCGTTCCTGGCCCGGATGAGCCACGAGCTGCGGACGCCCCTGAACGCCATTCTCGGTCTCTCCGAGACCCTGATCCTGCTGGAGGCCAGGCTGTCGCCGACGAAGCGGCGGGAGTATCTCGGCGACGTGCTGCAGGCAGGCCGCATCCTGCTGTCGCATATCGACGACATCCTGAACTTCACCCGCCTCGACGCCGGCGGGTTCGCGGTCCATCCGCGGCCGATCGACCCGCGGCGGGCGGTCGCCGAGGCGGTCCGGCTGATGCGGGCGGTGGCGCGCTCGCACTCCATCCGCCTGGAGGCCGACCTGGCGCGCGACCTGCCGCCGGCCCTGGCCGACCCGCGGTCGGTCCGGCAGATCCTGGTCAATCTGCTGAGCAACGCCGTCAAGTTCTCGCCGGCCGGCGGGGTCGTGCGGCTTTCCGTGGTGCGCGAGGACGACCGGCTGCGGCTGGCGGTCAGCGATCACGGCATCGGCATCGCGCCGGACCAGATCGACAAGATCTTCGAGCCGTTCCACCAGGTCGGCGACCCGTCGCACGCCCATCGCGAGGGCGGCACCGGGCTCGGCCTGTCGATCGTCAAGGCGCTGGTCGAGCGCAACCAGGGAACGGTCGAGGTCGACAGCCGACCCGGCGCCGGCACCACGATCTCGGTGTCGCTGCCGATGGCGGCACCCGACGACCCGGCGGCGGGGATCGCGTAACCCAGGTGACGGCGGCGCGGCAGGTCTGTATGACCGCGCTATGGCCCGCGCCGTCCATCGTCCACGCGACTCCCTGTCCCGCCGCCACCCGGCCGAGGCCCGCCGCCGCGACCGGTTCCTGGCACGTGCCGCCGCCGTCTGGGGTATGCGGCCGCAGGAGGTCGAGCTCCGGCTGACCGGCGAACGGCGGTCCAGCCTGCGCCTCAACCCGCTGGCCGGGCGGCCGGTCGAGGCGGTGCTGGGCGAGCTGCGGGCGCTGACCGAACTAGAGCCGATTCCCTGGTGCGCGGACGCCTTCCACATCGTCGGCGACAAGCGCGCGATCACCGAGAGCGCCCCGCATGCGGCCGGCGAGGTCTACGTGATGAACGCGTCGTCGCTGATACCGGGGCTGGCCCTGGACCCGCGGCCGGGCCAGGACATCCTCGACGTCTGCTCGGCTCCCGGGGGCAAGGCCGCCCATATCGCCGCGCTGACCGGCAACGCGGCCCGGCTGACGGTCAACGACGGCATCAAGGGACGTCTCAAGAAACTATCAGAAGTTATTGATTTATTGAATGTTAATATCGTCGAAATGACGAATCATCCTGGTCAGTACCTGGACAAGTTCGTGGAGGCTGACTTCGACCGCATCCTGCTGGACGCCCAGTGCTCCGGCGAGGGCATGGCCGACCTGTCCCGGGCCGACGCCCTGAAGTTCTGGAGCCCGGAGCGGATCGAGCAGATGAGCCGGCTGCAGCAGCGCATGCTGGTGGCGGCGTTCAAGCGGCTGCGGCCGGGCGGGATCCTGGTGTACTCGACCTGCACGATCGCGCCGGAGGAGAACGAGGCGCCGCTCGACCACCTGCTGCGGCACAATCCCGACGCCCGGGTCGAGCCGATCGACCTGGCGATCCCGGAGGTCATGCCCGGCCTGGCGCGCTGGGAGAACCGGGACTATCACCCGGACCTGCGGCACGCCCTGCGGGTGGTGCCCTCGACCTTCATGGAATCGTTCTTCGTATGCCGCATCCGCAAGACGGAGCAGGGAGCGGACGCATGATCGAGCTGGTGGCGACGCCGATCGGCAACCTCGAGGACCTCAGCCCGCGGGCGCGCGCCGCCTTCGAGGCGGCCGACGTGGTGGCCTGCGAGGACACACGGCGGACCGGCCGGCTGCTGTCGCTGTCCGGGATCAAGACCCGCATGGTGGCCTATCACGAGCACAACGAGCGCCAGATGGCCGCGACCCTGGTGCGCTGGGCGGCCGAGGGCCAGCGGGTCGCGGTGGCGACCGACGGCGGCACGCCGGGGGTGAGCGATCCCGGCTTCACCCTGGTGCGGGCCGCCGCCCGGGCCGGGGTCGCGGTCTCGATGGTGCCGGGGCCGGTGGCGTTCGTGATGGCGGCGGTGCTGTCCGGCCTGCCGGTGCACGGCATCACCTTCCGCGGCTTCGCGCCGAAGAAGGGCGGTCCGCGCCGGCGCTTCATCGAGGTCGACGCCGCCTCGCCGCATACCCTGGTGTTCTACGAGAGCCCGTATCGCGTGGGGAAGCTGATCGAGGACGCCATCGCGGTGCTGGGCGACCGCCCGGCGGCGTTCGCCCGCGAGCTCACCAAGCTGCACGAGGAAGTGGTGCGCGGCCGGCTGTCCGAACTGGCGGCGGTGCTGGAGGGCCGAGGCGGGCAGCTGGTCGGCGAGTGTTGCCTGGTGATCGCCGGCGCCGAGGTGCCGGCCGACTGGTTCGAGACCGAGACGTAGGGAGCCGCCGCGGCCGGCCTCCGATTCGCGGGTCCGGCGGAACCGGCCCGTCATGTTCGAACGCCATGGCAGCGATGCCAGCCTGCGCGGTTTCGCGGGCGGATTGCGCCTCCTACACTCGGTCCGTCATGACCCGAGCCCAGGCCTCCGCGGGCGGTCTCGCCGCTCTCGGCGTGCTGGCCCTCTGCTTCGTGCTGAACGCGCTCGCGCGCGGCGCCGGCGAGACCTATGCGGTGTTCCTGCTGCCGATCGGCGAGGAGACCGGCTGGGACCGCGGCGACCTGACCTCGGTCTACTCGGTCTACATGGCGGCCAACGGCCTGGCGTCGCCGTTCGTCGGCCTGGCCTTCGACCGGTTCGGCCCCCGTATCCTCTACGTCGCCGGTCTGCTCTGCCTCGGCGGCGGCTTCCTGCTGGCCGGTTCGATGACCAGCCTGTGGCAGCTGTATCTCAGCGTCGGGCTGATGGGCGGCCTCGGCATCGCGTCGCTCGGGATGATCCCGGCCTCGGCGCTGATCAGCCGCTGGTTCGACCGCCGGCTGGCGACCGCCATGGCGGTCGCCTCGACCGGGCTCGGTACCGGGACGCTGGTCCTGGTGCCGGTCACCCAGGTGTTGATTCAGAGTGACGGCTGGCGGACCGCCTATGCCTGGCTCGGCGCCGGCGTCCTGCTGGCGGCGCTGCCGGTCGCCCTGCTGCCATGGTCGGCGATCGCGCTCGGACGGGTCGCCGATCGGCGCGTCGGGACGGCGGCGGTCGGGGCCGGCCTGCTGCCGGCGATGCGCGGGCGTCCGTTCTGGGCGCTGTTCCTGGTGTTCTTCCTGACCGCCGTCGCGGTGTACTCGGTCAGCCTGCAGTCGGTCGCGTATCTGGTGGAGCAGGGGTTCTCGCCCCTGGAGGCCGCCGGCGCCTTCGGGTTCACCGGCGTGCTGTCGATCGCCGGCATGCTGGTCACCGGCACCGCCGCCGACCGCTACGGCAACCGGGTCACGGCGACCGTGAGCTATCTCTGTACGATCACCGGCGTGGCCGCCCTGTTCACCATGCAGAGCGCACCCGGCTTCGCGCTGGTGGTGGTGTTCGTGGTGTTCTTCGGGGTCAGCATGGGCGCGCGCGGCCCGGTCGTCTCGACCATCGCCGCCACGCTGTTCGCCGGGCGCGGCCTCGGGGTCATCTACGGCACGATCACCACCGGGCAGGGACTCGGGGCCGCGGTCGGATCCTGGGTCGCCGGCTACCTGCACGACCTGACGGGCGGCTACGACGCGGGTTTCGGGCTTTCGGTAGCCTTCGTGATCACCGGCATAGCGTTGTTCTGGACGGTTCCCGAACTCGCCGCCCGCCGGTCGCGAGGCCCCTGAGACCGGCTTTCCGGCGGCGCGCCGCCGGCCGGATGCCGTGGTTGATATGAATTATGAATCATTAGTCATTTAAGTTGACCCCGGCAATCCGCCCTATCCATACTGCTCGTGCTTGACAGGTTGTCCCCGGCGGTCGAAATAGGAATTTCATCTGTTGAAATAACTTGGACCATCGATGCGAAAGGTTTCAGTCCTCCGCCACAGCCCGAGACCCCGGGTGACCCGAGAGGAGAAGGCGCGCGAGACCTACATGCGCATCCTCGAGGCCGCGGCCCAGGTGGTCGGGGAGGACGGTTACGCCGAAGCCTCGGTCTCGAAGATCACCCAGCTGGCCGGTGTCGCCCAGGGAACCTTCTACAACTACTTCGAATCGCGTCAGCAGATCTTCGACCAGCTGCTTCCCTATCTCGGACGGCAGATGCTCGACCACATCCGCGACACGGTCGCCGCGGACCTGACCGGCGCCGCCCGCGAGGAGGCCCGGCTCCGGGCGTTCTTCGGCTATCTGATCGCGCACCCGTCGTTCTACCGGATCCTTTACGAGGCCGAGATCTTCGCCCCCAAGGCCCATGCCGAGCATTTCCGGCTGCTGGTCGAAGGCTACGCCGGATCGCTCGGCCGGGCGGTCGAGCGGGGCGAGATCCAGGGCTACAGCGAGGCCGAGCTGGAGGCGGTGATCTACATCCTGCTGTCGGCCCGGTCCTATCTCTCCATGCGCTACGTCTACGACGGCAAGGGCGGCACCGCGCCGCCGCCCGAGCATGTTGTCGAGGCCTATGTGAAGCTGGTCAGCCGCGGGCTGTTCAGCGCCGGGTGACCGCGGCAGACCGCCGTCACAGCGCCAGGTAGCGCCTGGTCACCTCGGTGTTCGCCCGCAGGCCCTGGATGGTGTCGCGGTAAACGATGTGGCCCTTGTCGATGACCGCCGCGTCCTCCGAGATGCCCAGGCAGAAATGCATGTTCTGCTCGGCCAGGACGATGGTGACCCCCATCGCGCGGAGCTTGCGGATCAGCTCGCCGATGGCCTGCACGATGATCGGCGCGAGACCCTCGGACGGCTCGTCGAGCAGCAGGATCTCGGGGTTGCCCATGAGGGTCCGGGCGATGGTCAGCATCTGCTGCTCGCCACCGGACATCAGCCCGGCCCGTCGCTCCTTCATGCCAGCCAGGATCGGGAAGGACGCGTAGACCGTCTGGAGGGTCCAGTGATCCTGGCCGGCCGGCCCGGCCTTGGCACCGATCAGCAGGTTGTCCTCGACGCTGTGCATCGGGAACACCTGCCGGTCCTCCGGGACGTAGCCGATGCCGGCCCGCGCGATGGCGTCGGGCCGCGCACCGGCCAACTCCCGGGTGCCGAGCCGGACCCGGCCGCGGCGTGGCGGCGCGACCCCGGCGATCGCCTTCAGGGTCGTACTCTTGCCGGCGCCGTTGCGGCCGAGCAGGGCCAGCGTCCGGCCCTTCTCGACGGCCAGGCCGACGCCGAACAGGATCTTGGAGGCACCGTAGAACACGTCCAGGTCCTCGACGCTGAGGATCGTCGTGCCGCTCATGCCGTGGCCTCCTCGGTCCCGAGATAAGCCTCGACGACCTCCTGGTTGCCGCGGATCTGCTCGGCGTTCCCGGACGCCAGCACCGACCCGTAGCGCAGCACGTGGATCGCCTGGGCGACCTCGAAGACGATATCCATGTCGTGCTCGATGAACACCAGCGTCATGTGGCCCTGTTCCCACAGCCGGCGCACCGTGCCGATCATCTGCCAGCGCTCCTCCGGGCCCATGCCGGCGGTCGGCTCGTCCAGCAGCAGCACCCTGGGCTCCAGCGCCAGGGCCAGGCCGATGTCCAGCAGCTTCTGGTCGCCATGCGAGATGTTGGCGCACAGCAGGCGGGCGACCGGGGCCATGCCGAGCAGGTCGATCAACTCGCCGGCGCGGGTGCGCACGGCCGGGGGCGGGAACGCCGACAGCAGGCGCTCCGACATGTGGACATGCGAGGCCACCGCCACCATCAGCGCCTGCTCGACCGTGAGGGTCGGGAAGATGCTGGCGACCTGGAACGCCCGTCCCACGCCCTTGCGGACGATCCGGGCGGGAGCCATGCCGGCGATGTCCTCGCCGGCCAGCAGGATGCGGCCGCTGTCCGGCACCAGGTGTCCGGTGATCAGGTTGAACAGCGTGGTCTTGCCGGCGCCGTTCGGGCCGATCACGGCGCTCAGCGAGCCGGACGGGAAGTCGAGCGAGACGTGGTCGGTCGCGACCACGCCGCCGAAGGACTTCACCAGGCTTTCGATCTTCAGCATGTCAGGCGTCCCTGCGGCGCACGCCGCCATAGGGGTGCCAGGATCCGGCACAGAAGTAGCCGGCGTCGACCGGCAGGGCGATGCCGGTGATCGCCGATGCCTCGTCGGACACCAGGAACGCCACCGCCTTGGCGATCTCCTCGGGCTCGACCATGCGGCCGAGGGTCGAGTTGTCCTCGAGCAGGCCCGGGTCGCGGTAGCCGCGGTCGATCTGGTCCTGCAGCGCCGGCGTGCGGGTGTAGCCGGGCTCGACCGTGTTGACCCGGATGCCGGCCCGGCCCCATTCGGCGGCGAGCCCCTTGGTCAGGTTGGTCACCGCGGCCTTGGTCGGCGCATAGGCGTGCAGCGGCGTCGAGCGCTCGGCGGTCACCGAGCTGATCGTGACCATGGCGCCGGCCCGGCGCGTCAGCATGTAGCCGGCGAAGGCGCGCGCCGTCAGGTAGGTGCCGCGCAGGTTGATCGCCACGACGTCGTCGTACAGGGCCAGCGGCAGGTCCTCCGGCGGCAGCGGCGGCTGCACGATGCCGGCCGAGGTGACCAGGATGGCGGTCGGGCCGACCTCGCGCTCGGTGCGGTCGGCCAGGGCCTGCACCGCATCGGCGTCGCGGACGTCGACCGCGAGCGCGGTGCCGCCGACCGCGCCGGCGATCCGTTCGGCGGCCTCGATGTTGCGGTCCGCCACCACCAGCCGGGCACCGCGCGCCGCCAGGAGGCGGACGCAGGCCTCGCCGATGCCGCTGGCGCCGCCGGTGACGACCGCGACCCGGCCGTCGAGGGATCCGGTCTGCATGCTCATGGCCGCGCTCATGACTGACGCTCTTCCCTGCTTGCGGCGGCCAGCTTCGCCTGCTGCCGCTCGATCCACCAATCCCGCGCGAAGTCCAGCAGGCCGCGCCGCAGCCCGAGCACCACCGCCAGGATCACGAACCCGATCACGATCTCGGTGTGGCTCGTGTACATCTGGACGACGTCATTCAGGATGCGCAGCGCGACCGCACCGAGCAGCGGCCCGAGGAACACGTTGAGACCGCCGAGCATGATCATGAAGATCGCCTCGCCGGACTGTGCCCAGAACGCCCACTCCGGATAGGCGCCGGAGGTGAACAGGGCGAGGATGATGCCGCCCACCCCGGCGATCGAACCGGCGGTGACGAAGCAGATCAGCTTCACGCGGGCGACGTTGACCCCCAGGAACGCGGCACGCTGGGTATTGTCGCGGATCATCCGCAGGGTGTAGCCGAACGGGCTCTCGGTCACGATCCGCATGATCATCACGCAGACCACGAACACCACCGCGCAGACGGTGTAGCGGTGATGGGGATCGCCGAGATCGATGCCGAGGAACACCGGCCGCGGGATGCCGCCCATCAGTCCCTGGTCGCCGCCGGTGATGCTGACCGCGCTCAGGATCACGCTGTACAGGAACATCTGGAACGCCAGGGTCAGGAAAGCGAAGTAGATCTCGGTCAGGCGGACGCAGATCGCGCCGATGATCGTGGCGTACAGTCCGGTCCCGATCACCGCGGCCGCGAACGCCACCGGGACCGAGCCCGCGCCGAGCGAGTCCGTGAACGCCGGCCACTGCAGCAGCAGCCCGAAGACATAGCCGCCGAAGGCGAAGAAGGCGGCGTGCCCGAACGACACCAGGCCGGTGTAGCCGACCAGCAGGTTGAGCGACATCGCCAGCAGGCCGACCGCGAAGATCGAGGTCAGGAAGTCGCGCGGCCACGGGTTCTCGACGCCGAAGCCGATCAGCAGCAGGACCACGAGGCCGGCTGCCGCGATCGCCAGGTCGCGGCGGAATTCTCTCAGCAGCGTCATCGCAGGGTCCCCTGGCCGAGCAGGCCGGTCGGCCGGAAGATCAGGACCAGCGCCATGATCATGAACATCGCGCCGTCGACGAACAGCGGAAAGCCGACGCTGCCGATCGAGCGCGTCAGGCCGAGGATGATGGCGGCCAGGAACGCCCCGGGGATCGAGCCCATGCCGCCGATCACGGTGACGATGAAGCTCTCGACCAGGATGCCGAGACCCATGCCCGGGGTGAGCGACCGCACCGGCGCCGCCAAGGCGCCCGCGACGCCCGCCAGGCCGCAGCCGAGGCCGAACAGCAGCGCGAAATAGATGTTCACGCGGATCCCGAGGGCCGAGACCATCGAGGCGTTGTGGGCGGCCGCGCGGACGATCTTGCCGAACCGCGTCTTGGTGACGATCAGCAGCGAGCCGACGCCGATCGCCACCGCCATCGCCACCAGGAACAGGTAGAACGGCGGGACGAAGCCGCCGGCGAAGCGCAGGGGCGGCAGCCGGAACTCGGCCGGGATGCCCATGGCGAGGTATTCGGCGCCCCAGACGATCTTCACCAGATCGTCGACGATCAGGATGAACGCATAGCAGACCAGCAACTGCATCAGCAGGTTCTGGCCGTATACGCGGCTGATGATCAGGCGCTCGAACACGATGCCGCTGAGCGCCGCGCCGGCCGCTCCGGCGCCGGCCGCCAGGAAGTAGTTTCCCGTGAGGCCGTAGACCGTGAACGCGAAATAGGCTCCGAGCATGTAGAAGCTGCCATGCGCGAAGTTGATGACGTGCAGGACGCCGAAGATCAGCGTGACGCCGGAGGCCACGAGGAACAGAAGCATGCCGATGATCAGCCCGCTGGTCGTCTGGTTGACGAGACAGGCCGGCGTCGTCAGGCAGGCTGCGAGCGCGTCGAGTTCGATCATTTTCGAGTCCCGGGGCCGCGGGGAAGGCCGCGCCGGGGTTGCCGGCGCGGCCTGGTTCGGGAAGCGGGGCGGGCCCGCCCCGTCCGGCTAGGTCAGATGTAGCCGTTGCGCTTCTTCCACTCGTCCTCGTGCTTGTAGATGTCGGCCCAGTCGGTCTGCTTGAAGTCGACCACGTAGGGGTCCTTGGCGATCGTCTTGCTGTAGCCGACCATGTAGTTGACCAGGGTGTGGTCGGACTCCCGCATGGTCAGCTTGCCGCCGGCGCCGAACGGCGAGTCGATGGTGAGACCGGCGGTCGCCTTGCCCAGCTTCTCGGCATCGGTGTCGCCGCCGGTGGCCGTCAGCGCCGCGATGATGAAGTCCATCGCGGTGGCGTTCTCCCAGCTCCAGTTGGTCGGCAGGACCTTGGAGTTCGCCATGAACTCCTTGTACCAGGCCTCGTTCTCCGCCGTGTCGGGGATGTCCCGGTGGTAGCGGCTGCCCGAGTGCACGCCTTCCGGCAGGCTCTTGATAGCAGTGATCACCGGGTAGTCGCCCAGGTTCACGGCGAACGCCTCGAACTGGTTGAACAGGCCGTACAGGCTGGCCTGGTCGGTGAACGCCACCAGGTCGCCGCCCCAGAGGCAGGAATACACGGCCTGCGGCTGGGCGTTGAGCAGGGCGGTCACGTTCTCGGTGTAGTCCGGCTGGAAGATCTTCGGCCAGGTCTGCTCGATGATCTCCACCTCGGGGGCGAAGACCTTGACGTACTCCATGAACTCCTCGGTGTTGGCGCGGCCGTAGGCGTAGTCGGGCGACACGGTGGCCCACCGCTTCAGGCCCTTCTCCTTCGCCACCTTGGCGGCGTAAAGGCCGCCGCCGACGGCGTCGTGGATGCCCTGGCGCGCGCTGCGGAAGACCCAGGGGACCTGGTTCTTCGGCTCGGCGGTCAGCGACGAGGTCTCGGAGTTGGAGTGGATGCAGTACTTCTTGATGTCGCGGACCACCTCGTTGACCGCGAAGGAGGCGCTGGAAGCCTCGGCGTCCAGGATGATGTCGCAGCCCTCGTTGTTGACCAGGTCGCGGGTCATCCGCGCCGCCTCGTCGGGCTTGCCCCGGGAGTCCCGGACCACCAGCTCGAGCGGCCGGCCGCCGACGCCGCCGGCCTTGTTGACGCGCGCGATCTGCAGCTGCGCGGCGGCGACCGAAGATTCGCCGAGAATGGCGACGCGGCCGGACATGATTGTCGGCATGCCGATCTTGATCGGCTTGCCGGCGGCCTTCAGATAGGCCGGAAACCCGACGATGGCGGTTCCGAGGGCGGCGGCGCCGGCGGCCCCCTTCAGGACGGTTCGCCGGGACGGTCCTCGACTCTGGTGGTTCTTCATGGCGTTCCTCGCTTTTTGGCGTGCGCTACCGGCGCCGGTTGGCGCTGGCCGGTCGCGGTTCCGGTGGGGGGACTCTTATTGCGGCCAAGTCTGCGAACGCAGCGGGAGGACTGTCAAGGTAAATGAACCATGGGTCATTGTTCATTTAAGGAGCGGGACCGCGCGGCGCCCGGGTCCCGGACTCAGACGTACTGGGACACCGCCAGCAGCATGTCGACGCGGCGGCTGTCCGACGCCAGGGGCATGACCAGCGTGCTTACCGTCCGGTGCGGCTTGCCGACCTCGCGAAGGTCGTCGTCCAGGACCGCCGGCTCGCCGGTCCTGGTGATTTCCTCGAGCCTCGGCTGCATGGACGCGAATTTCCGGGGCTGGTAGATCTCGTGGAACCACTGGCCGGTACTGTCGCGGTTCCAGGCGTCGACGATCCCGGTGCCGACCAGCCGGTGCCGGAACGCCAGGCGGTCCGGCCGGCGATGCACCTCGATCAGGTTCACCCACGGCAGCAGGCTGGGGATCTCGACCGGATCGATGTCCTGCCGCCCGGGGATCCCGCCGGACAGCTTTCTGCATCGCATCCAGTAGGCCAGCGCCAACTGGTGGACCGGATGGGTCAACCGCCGTTCCAGAGGGTGTGCGAGGATGTGTCCCATGGGTCCCGTCGAGCCGTGCCGATTCGAATATGATCGTATGTAGATCGTTCATCAAGGGAATAACCATAAAATCCATACTCGCATGACGGGATTTTAAGAAACGGTCACGAGTTGATCGGCGGGTCGCCGCGGACCATTGTTGCCGGGCAACCGTTCGAACGAGGCCGCGATGACCGAGATTGCCTACCTTTCCGCCACAGATATCGCGGCTCGGATACGGGACCGGCGGCTCGGCTGCGTGGACGTGCTCGAGCATCTGCTGGATCGGGTGGAGCGCCACAATCCCGGCCTGAACGCCATCGTCGTGCTCGACGTCGAGCGCGCCAGGGCCCGGGCCGAGGCCGCCGACGCGGCGCTGGCCCGCGGCGACGTCTGGCGCCCGCTGCATGGCGTGCCGATGACCTTCAAGGAAAGCTACGACATGGAGGGGCTGCCCACGACCTGGGGCCTCCCCGAGTTCGCCGACCGGCGGGCCCGGCAGGACTCGACGGTGGTGCGCCGGATGCGTGCCGCCGGCGCCGTGCCGTTCGGCAAGACCAACGTGCCGGTGCTGCTCGCCGACTGGCAGAGCTACAACCCGGTCTACGGCAGCACCAACAACCCTTGGGACGTCACGCGCACGCCCGGCGGTTCCTCGGGCGGCAGCGCCGCGGCACTCGCCGCCGGGCTGACCGGGCTGGAGGCCGGATCGGACATCGGCGCCTCGATCCGCAACCCGGCGCATTATTGCGGGGTGTACGGCCATAAGCCGACCTACGGCATCGTGCCGATGCGCGGGCACGCCCTGCCGGGGGTGCTGTCGGCCGCCGACATCTCGGTCGTGGGGCCCTTGGCGCGATCGGCCGCGGACCTGGAGGTCGCGCTCGACGCCATGGCCGGCGCCGACGGGCTCGACGCCGACTGCTGGCGCCTCGAGATGCCGGAGGATGCCCGATCCGACCCGCGCGAGTTCCGGGTCGCTGTGATGCTGACCGACCGGAACTGCGCCCAGGACGACACCTTGACGTCCAAGCTCCAGGACACCGTCGACGCGCTGGCGCGGCTCGGGGTGACGGTCTCGGACACCGCCCGGCCGGACTTCGACACGACCGAGTCGCACCGGCTGTACATCCAGCTGCTGCGGGCCGCGACCTCGGCGCGCCTCGGCGACGCCGATCTCGAGCAGCAGCGCCGGATCGCCGCCGAGGCGGCCCCCGAGGACCATGGCTACGTGCCGATGGTGGCGCGGGCGGTGACCCAGGGCCACCGGGACTGGCTGCGGGCGCATGAGCGGCGCACCCACCTGCGCGAGGCCTGGGCCGCGTTCTTCGGCGAATGGGACCTGCTGCTGTGCCCGACCGCCGCGTCGACGGCGTTCCCGCATCAGCAGAAGGGGCTCCGGCACGAGCGGACGATCCCGATCAACGGGCGCCCGGAACCGACGGTCGACCAGCTGTTCTGGGCCGGTCTGTCTTCGGTGGTGTACCTGCCGAGCACCGTGGTGCCGGTCGGCGCGGCGCGCGACGGCCTGCCGTGCGGGTTGCAGATCATCGCCGGCCACGGCAGGGACAAGACCGCCCTGGCATTCGCCCGGATGATGGAGATGCAGTACGGCGGATTCGTCGCTCCATCCGGGTACAGCTAGGGTGGTAGAGTACCTCACGGTAATTGCGTCAACCCTCCCTTAACGAGTCCGGGGTACTTTCCAGGCGAACGACGGAACTGGGATCCGCAATGGCCACGGCAAACGACGTCTCTCCCGACGGTCCGGTTACGCCGGACAGCCGGGCAGTGGCGACTGCCATCAAGCAGCACGATCGCTACGTGAAGCGCCTTCCGGGTGGCCGGCGCGCGCTGCTGGCCAACATGCGGCTGGACGGGATCAACCTGAGCGGACGGCGGCTGGACGAGGCCGACTTCACGGGCGCTTCCCTGGTCGATGCCAAGCTCGACCGGGCGGTCCTGTGCTTCGCGACATTCTTCGGCGCCGACCTGACGCGGGCGCGCCTCGACGGTGCCGATCTGACACGCGCAGACCTGCGCGGCTCGTGCTTCCGGGGGGCTTCCCTGTGCGGTGCCAACCTGGCGCAGGCCGACATCCGCGAGGCGGTGCTGGCCCGGGCCTCGGCCTCGGGCCTGTCGGGCCTGTCCGCGCAGTCCGGCGCGCCGGACCTCTCCGGCGTGCGGGCCCACGGTGCCGACTTCACCTCGGCCCGGGTCGGGCAGTCCTTCGCCGTCCGCGCCGATTTCACCGGCGCCCAGATGCGCGGCGTGTCGTTCCAGAAGGCGGACCTGCGGACCGCGGTGTTTCGCAACGCCAACCTCGAAGGCGCGCAGTTCGTCGGCTGCAAGGCCAGCGAGGCTGATTTCCGGGGCGCCATCCTGACCAATGTCGTGCTCGAGGACAGCGACTTCACCGGCGCCAATCTCACCGGCGCCATCATCGACATCGCTCTGCTCGATCACCCGGCCCTGAACAAGGCGATCAAGCCCCAGACCGACCAGGAGGCCGGCCTCGATCTCCCGGCGCTGCTGGCCGCCCACCGCTCCTGGGTCGAGACCAACTCGGGCAGCGGTGCGCGCATGGTGCTTTCGGGCATGATGCTGCCGAAGGTGAACTGGGCCGGGCGTGCCCTGGCGGCGGCATCGCTGCGCGGCATGGTGCTGTTCGCAGGCGACCTGAACGGTGCCTCGATGGCGCTGATCGACCTGACCGGCAGCGACCTGCGGCAAGCCAACCTGCGGTCGGCGGACCTGCGCGGCGCGACCTTGAGCGATGCCCATCTCAACGACGCGGATCTCCGGGGAGCCGACCTCGGGCCGCTGGCGATGGCCAGCCACTCGCGCGAGATCGCGGCCAACGGCGTCGGCGCGGCATTCGTCGGCACCCGCCTGAACGGTGCCAGGCTGGTCGGCATGAACCTCAGCGGAGCCGATCTGCGGCGGGCCGACCTGTCCGACGCCGATCTGACCGGCGCGGTTCTGCGCGGCGCGATGCTCGAGGGGGCCCGGTTGCAGGGCGCGGTCCTCGACGGCGTCGACCTCGACGGCGTACGGGGACTGTGAGCGTGGGCGGTTGCGGAGCACCGGCCACGGCTTCACCGAAGGAGGAGCCCCCCGTGCAGGCCCGCTCGGTGCCGGTGGACGCCTGGCCGATTGCCATGTTCATTCTGGCCAACGACCGGATCGCCGACGTCAACACCGGTGGCCTGCAACTGATCGGCGGGTCCGGCCCGAGCGACGTGGTCGGACGGCTGGTCTCGGAGGTCATCGTCCTCGGTGATCCGGTCTCGGTCGAGCTGGATGGCAAGGGCACGCCTGACGGCGCCGGGACCCTGTGGCGACATGCCCTGATCCGGCCGTTGTCCGGCGGCGCGTTGCCGGTCCTGGTGTCGAGCGGTCGGGACTGGACCGGCGGCGGCGAGGACCGCCGGGCCCTGGTCGTGGTTCCGGCCGCGTCCGAGCGCGGCGGCGTCCTGGACGTCGAAGCCCGCGCCGAGTCGCGCGGACGGATCGCCGACGTCTTCGCCAACCTGGCGCATGAGATGCGTACGCCGCTCAATGCGGTGATCGGCTTCGGCGAGATTCTGCTCGGTGAGCATTTCGGGCCGCTGGCCGGCCGCTACAAGGACTATGCCCGGGACATCGTGGGGTCCGGCTATCACCTGCTGGCCCTGGTGAACGGCGCCCTCGACCTCGGGCGGGCCAGCGCCGGTCCGGCCTCGCTCGACGAACGCCCGGTCGAACTCCGCTCGGTGCTGTCCTCGGCGGTCGTCATGCTGGAAAGGGCGGCGCACGACAAGTCGATCAAGATCGACGTCGACGGCATCACCGGGATGCCGCTGGTGTATGCCGACGAGACCCGCATGCGGCAGCTGTTCGTCAACCTGATCGGCAATGCCATCAAATATTCGTCGCATGGCAGGCCTATCCGGATCTCGCACCGGGTCGCAGCGGGCGGGGACGTCTGGATAGACGTCGCCGACGGCGGCAACGGCATGACCCGGGACGAGATCGCCATAGCCCTGCTGCCGTTCGGTCGGACCGAGTCGGCGATCCGCACCGGCGAGGCCGGCACCGGCCTGGGCCTGCCGATCAGCCAGGCCATCATCGAGGCTCATGGCGGCCGGATGTCGATCGACAGCGCGCCCCGGCGCGGCACCACGGTATCGGTCATGCTGCCGGCCGACCGGCTGGTCGCCGCACCGGGCCATGGCGGACTCCTGAACCTGCTCTGACCGGCGGACCGGGATTGCCCGGTCGCTGACCGCCGCGCATGATCGCGCGAGGCTGGAGCAGGGAGGGTGCGCAATGACCCGGATCACCCGCGTCGAGGTTCACGAGTTCGGCTTCGATGCCGTCAATCTCGGGCGGGCCGCCGAGGGCGGCAGCATCGGCTCGCTGAGCTTCCGCAAGGGGGCGACCTCGCGGGTCTCGAAATACGCGGTACGCATCGAGACCGCCGACGGCTGCCGCGGCGAGTATGTCACCCACTGGGTGGCGTCGCCGTCCGCGCTCGGCCAGACCCTGATGCTGGCGCCGCTGCTGCTCGGCCGGCATGCCGAGCAGCGCGAGGGCATCTGGGACGACCTCAAGCGCGAGGCCCGGCAGTTCGACCACATGGGCCACGGCCCGATCGACATCGCGCTGTGGGACTGGACCGGCAAGCAGCTCGGGTGCTCGGTCGCGACCCTGCTGGGAGCCCATCGCGAACGGCTGCCGGCCTATGCCTCGACCTATCACGGCGACCGCTCCGGCGGCCTCGACAGCCCGGAGGCGTTCGGGGAGTTCGCGCTGCAGTGCCGGCAGATGGGCTATCGCGCCTTCAAGGTCCATGGCTGGCACGACGGCGACCGGCACGAGGAGGCCGCCAACGTCCTGAAGGTCCGCGAGATGGTCGGAGACTCGATGACGCTGATGCTCGACCCGGCCTGCGAGTTGCGGACCTTCGCCGACGCGCTCCACGTGGGCCGGGCCTGCGACGAGGCCGGCTATTTCTGGTACGAGGATCCGTTCCGGGATTCCGGCGTCTCGGCCTTCGCGCACAAGAAGCTGCGCGAGATGATCCGCACGCCGATCCTGCAGACCGAGCACGTCCGCGGCATCGAGCCGAAGGCCGACTTCCTGATGGCCGGCGGCACCGATTTCCTGCGCTCCGATCCCGAATACGACATGGGAATCACCGGGGCGATGAAGATCCACCATCTCGCCGAGGCCTTCGGGGTCGACGTCGAGGTGCATGCCTGCGGGCCGGCGCACCGCCATGTGATGGCGGCGACCCGCAACAGCAACTACTACGAGGTGGCGCTGGTCGGGCCGGACTGCCCGAACGCCGTGCCGCCGGTCTATGCCTGCGGCTACTCGGACCAGCTCGACTGCATCGGCAGCGACGGTTGCGTCTCCGTCCCGACCGGTCCCGGCCTCGGGGTGATCTACGACTGGGACTTCATCGTCAGAAACCGGACCCGCCTGGAGGTCTTCGAGGTCAAGTGAAGGCGCCGTCCGGATCGGAGCGACGGGGGCTCCGGCTCGGGCTGCGCTTCAGGCGGCGGAACCGGCTCAGGCGACGGCTGCTGATTGCCCGCCGGCTCCTGCAGCTTGCCGAGCAGCCGGGCCAACTCGTCGGCCTCCCGGTCGTCCAGCCGGTCGGCGAAATGCCGGGCGATCGCCTGGCGGTAGACCGGCCACATCGACTTCAGCAGGGTCCCGCCGGTGTCGGTGAGCCGCAGAACATGGCCGCGGCCGTCGTCGGGGCAGGGCCGGCGTTCGGCGTAGCCGGCCTTGACGACCCGGTCGAGCAGCCGCGAGAGGTTGTACTGCGCCAGCAGCATCCGGTTCTGCAGTTCGAACGGTCGCAGGCCGTCGGGCTCGGCGCGCCGGAGTTCGAGCAGCGCGTCGTACCACACCAGCGGCGGCATGCCGGCGGCCTTGAGGTCCGCCTCGACGGCCTCGAGCAGGGCCTGCGAGACCCGGACGAGCCGGGCCCAGGCGGCGACCGCCCGATCCGATGGAGGCGATGAGGGCTCACGCATCCCCGGACGATATGTGTCTGCGGCACCGGCCTCAAGTGCCGTCGCAGGGTAATCGGGTGAACGGTGTTGAGGTCGGCAGCCCGTCGCTTCGTGGCTCCCGGAGCCGCCCCGGATCAAGTCCGGGACTCTCCGGGATGACGATGGAAAGGGCGGAGCAAGTCACTGCAATCGGCGGACTCGCTCCCATTCTCGTCATTCCGGAGGGGGCGCGAGAGCGCACGGCTCCGGAACCCACCCGCCGCTCCTATCCTTCACCCGATTGCCCTCAAGTGCCGTCGGCGCGGCCGCTCATCTTGCGACCAGCCTGCGGTACAGATGCCAGGTGGCGTGGCCGAGGACCGGCATGACGACCGCGAGGCCGATGAACAGCGGGATCGTCCCGACCACCAGGCCGGCGGCGACGATCAGCCCCCAGGCGGCCATCGGCACCGGGTTGGCCAGGACCGCCCGGATCGAGGTGCCGATCGCCGGGTAGAGGCCGATGTCGCGGTCCAGCAGGATCGGGAACGACACGACGCTGACGGTCAGGACGACGACGGCGAACAGGAAGCCGACCCCCATGCCGATGGCGATCATCGCCCAGCCGGCAGCGGTGCCGAAAACCGCCTGGACGAATGCACCGACCGAGGCGGGCGGCTCCGGTCCCAGGGTCGCCTGGAAGATCCCGTAGGCGACCAGCAGCCAGAGCAGGAACGCTGCGAGCAGGTAAAGGCCGAGAACCGCGATCGCGCCGAAGGCGGGCGACCTGATCACCCCGAGCGCGTCCGCCCAGGTCGCCTCGAGGCCACGTTCCCGGCGGCGGCTCATCTCGTACAGGCCGATGGCGGCGACCGGCCCCAGCAGCGCGAAGCCCGACGCCATGGGGAAGATCAGCGGCAGCAGGTCGTAGCCGAATGCGAGATGCGCGAGGAACAGGCCGGCCGCAGGATAGATCAGGCACAGGAACAGGACGTCGGTCCGGCTTGCCCGGAAGTCGTCGAGGCCCTTCGACAGCGCATCCCGTAGGTCCCGGATCTCGATTCGGCGTATGCCGGCGGTATCGGCAGGCGCCGCGGCCTCCGCCCCGCCGACCGCGTGCCCGGTAGCCTCGATCGCGGTCTGCACTCTCTTAAGTTGATCCAACCCCCATTCGAGGGGATTACGAATTTGCGCTCCAGTGGCCATTTTCCAAACTCCCGAACGTCTGGTCCGAGGCGGCAGGGCCGGTCATGGGCTGGCGTCGGATCGGCGCCGGTCACGCGATCAGCCGCGACCCGCCGTAGGTCTCCAGCATACGCCGAATCCCGAGCGACGCCATCTTCACGGCTGTCCCGGCACGGCAAGTCAGTTCGGAGCGGCGCCGTCTCCGGTCTCACTGCTGCCGCGGTCACGGGGCCGGCGCCGGCGTCGCGCGGTCCTCCCTCGTGCGATCCGCCATGGGACCATCGGACCGTCGCGAATGACATGGCTACACGTAAACCGTGTTGGGGTATCCTGTCTCCGTGTTGCAGGGAGGGGGGCATGCATCGACATTGGGCGGCCGTCGCCGTCGCCGCCTGGGGAGTCGCGACAGCGACTCCGGCGCGCTCGGCGATGCCGGAGGACTATGCGGACCTGACGCTCGAGCAGCTCCTGAAAATCGAGATCACATCGGCAGCCAAACGTCCGGAATCGATAGAGAACACTCCGGCCGCGGTGTTCGTCCTGACCAACGAGGACATCCGACGGATGGGCGCGCGGTCGATCCCGGAGGCGCTACGGATGGTACCCGGGTTGAACGTCGCCCAGATCACGGCCAGCTCCTGGTCGATCTCCTCGCGCGGATTCAATGGCCGGTTCGCCAATAAGTTGCTGGTGCTGATCGATGGCAGGACCGTCTACACGCCCTTGTTCTCGGGGGTGTACTGGGATCGTCAGGACACGCTCCTGGAGGATGTCGAGCGGATCGAGGTCATCCGCGGGCCGGGGGCCGCGCTGTGGGGCGCCAACGCGGTGAACGGCGTCATCAACGTCATCACCAAGCACGCCCGGGATACCCGGGGAGGCTTCCTGTCGGCCGGGGCCGGATCCAACGACGAGATCCGCGGCGAGGGACGGTACGGCGGATCACTCGGCGAGAACGGTCACTACCGGGTGTACGGCAAGGCATTCAGCGAGGGCAGCAGGGCCGGCAACGACGGGGTCGGCGGCGCCGACGACTGGCGGTCGGCGCGTGCCGGTTTCCGCGTCGACCTGTCCGAGCCGGGCGGCGACACCTGGCACGTCCAGGGCGGGTCGTTCAGCAGCGTGGTCGGCGACGGCTACGTGGGTCCGACCCTGACCGCCCCGTATTCCGAGCGCCTCGAGGTCGACGGCGAGGTGACCGGCCATTTCGTGCTGGGAAGCTGGAGCCGCGAGCTGTCCGCCGGCAACCAGGTCGAGATGCGCATGTACTATCAGCGCGACGCCCTCGTCGATCCGCGGGTTGAGGAGGAGCGCGACACGGTGGACGTCGAGGCCCTGCACCGCTTCGCGGTGGGCGACCGTCACCGCATCGTCTGGGGGGCTGGCGGCCGCTACAGCCGCGACAATCTCAGCGAGAGCTTCGCCGTCGACTTCGAGCCGGACAGCGACGACCTCTACCTGATCAACGCATTCGCCCAGGACACCCTGCAGTTCTTCGGCGGCGACGTTGAGGTCACCGCCGGCACCAAGGTCGAATACAACAGCTACACCGGCCTGGAGATCCAGCCGAGCGTTCGGGGGATCTGGCACCTCGACGACCGGAACTCGACCTGGGCGGCGGTCTCGCGTGCCGTGCGCACCCCGTCCCGGGCGGAGAACGACCTGGACATCGCGGCGATCGTGATCCCGCCGACGGCGGGAGGGCTGCCGAGCGTGGTGCGCTTCATCGGCGACCCGTCGGTCACGTCAGAGGACCTGCTGTCGCTGGAAGCCGGCTACCGCTGGCAGGCCGACCGGAACCTGTCGTTCGACGTCGCGGCCTTCTACAATTTCTACGATCGACTGGTCAGCTCGACCGCAGGAACGCCGTTCGCAGCGTCGTCCGACGGGACTTCCTACGTGGTGGTCCCGCTCGACACCGCCAACGACGACGAGGCCGACGTCTACGGCCTCGAGGTCGTCGGCAACTGGCGACCGGCCGAATCCCTGCGGCTGCAGGGCTGGTACGCGTTCCTGCAGACGGACTACGCCCAGAGCGCCGATTCGAACCACCAGGTGGCAGCCCGCAGCCTTTGGGACGTGACGCCGACGGTGACGCTCGACGCTACCGCCCGCTACGTCAGCGAGATCGACGTGAACGATACCGACGCCTATGTCGAACTCGGCGTTCGCCTGGCCTGGCGGCCGGTACCGAATCTCGAACTGGCTATCACCGGTCAGAACCTGCTGCACAGCGAGCGTCTGGAGCTCAATGGCGACGCGGTGGCCGGCACGATCTCGACGAAGGCCGAACGCTCGGTCTTCGGGTCGGTCTCGCTGAAGTTCTGAAGGCATGGCGGGGCGCCAAACCAGCTTCCGGTCGATGCGAGCGATCCGCCGATTGCTCCTTTCGGCCTGCTGGACAGCGGTGCTGCTTGGAGCGATCTGGCGGCCGTACGCCGCGGAGGCGGAGCCGAACGACCAGCCCCGGGAGGCGGCGGTGAAGGTGGCATTCGTCTACAACTTCGCGAAGTTCGCGATCTGGCCGGGAGAGCGGTTCCAGTCGACCGAGGACCCGATCGTGCTGTGCGCGCGCCACGGCGATCTCGACCGCGAGGCGCTGCACGCCATCGAAGGCCGTCCGGTCGGCGGACACCCGATCCTGGTCCGGATGCTCGATCCGGGAGCGGCGATCAATGCCTGCCACATCTACTTCGCGAGCGGGTTCGCCTCCGAGACCGCGCTGCAGGACGTGCTCGCGCGGGCTCGCCGTGGCGCCGTCCTGCTGGTGTCGGACAAACCCGGCTTCGCCGGCCTCGGCGGGCATATCGGCTTGATCGAGGATCGAAAGCGCCTGCGATTTCAAGTAAATCTGCAAGCAGTCACCCAGGCGGGGGTCAGGTTGAGTTCGAAGCTTCTGCAACTGGCGGAGATCGTCGAGGCGGTGAGGAAGTGATGCCCGGCTGGGTCTCCAACCTCTCTCTGCGCGCGAAATTCATTGCGGCGACCATGCTGGTCGGAACGGTCGCGACGGCATTCGCGACCATCGGCTTCCTGCTGTATGCGAACGGCGCCACCCGGTCGGGAATGGTGCGCGAGATCACGGCGCTGGCGCAGGTGCTGGCGGAGAACACCGGCGCCGCCCTGGTTTTCAACGACCCCGTTGCAGCGACCCAGACCCTGTCGGCCCTGCGTGGCCGGACCGACGTTGTCGCCGGTCGCCTGGTCGGCCCGGAGGGCGAGTCGTTCGCGCGCTTCGGGACCATGCCGGGCGGCGGCGTGCCGGCGCTCAGTGCGGGCGCACGGTTCGACGAACGCGGGCTTTGGGTCCGGCAACCGGTGTGGCTGAACGGCGAGGTCGTCGGCGCGGTCGAACTGCTCGCCTCGCTGCGGGTCCTGCGCGAAGAGCGCAACGCGCTGCTGGCGATCGCCGGGGTGATTGCCCTGCTGTCGACGATCATCGCCTTCGCCCTGTCGTCGATGCTCCAGCGAACCCTGGTGCGGCCGATCATGCATCTGGCCGGGGTGATGAACCAGGTCAGCACCGATCGCGCCTATGGCCGTCGCGCCGACCGGCAGACCAACGACGAACTCGGCGACCTGATCACCGGATTCAACGACATGCTGGGCCAGATCGAGGCGCAGCACGGCGAACTGGAGATGTACCGGGCGCAGCTGGAACGGCTGGTCGTCGAGCGCACGGCGCAGCTGCAGGAGAGCAACGACCGTCTCGAGGCGACCGTGGCCGACCTGCGGACGTCGAAGGCCGAGCTGGAGGCGGCGAACCGGTTCAAGTCCGAGTTCCTGGCCAACATGAGCCACGAGCTCCGGACGCCGCTCAATGCGATCATCGGGTTCTCGGAGATCATGGCGGACCGGATCTACGGTCCGCTCGGCGACGCCCGCTACGAGGAGTACGCGCGGGACATAGGGCAGAGCGCCGAGCACCTGGTCGGCATCATCGGCGACATCCTGGACATGACCCGCATGGAGTCCGGACAGCTGGCGCTCCGCGAGGAGGCCGTGGATGTGGGTACGCTGATCGACGATGCCCTGCGGATCGTGCGGCCGCTGGTCCGGGCCAAGGAGATCGATCTGCAGCGGCCGGCACCGGGGTCGGCCGCGGTGACGCTTCGCTGCGATCCGATGCGGGTGCGCCAGGTCCTGATCAACCTGCTGTCCAACGCCGTCAAATTCACCGAGGCGCGCGGCCGGGTCTCGGTGGCGGTCCAGGCCGACGACGGCCTGCGGGTGACCATCGCGGACACCGGAATCGGGATCGCCGAGGCGGATCTCGGGCGGGTCCTCACGCCGTTCGCCCAGGTCGAGAACGCGTTCTCCCGCCGCTATCAGGGCACCGGGCTCGGCCTGTCGCTCAGCAAGACGCTGATGGAGCATCACGGCGGCCGCCTGGAACTGACCAGCCGGCTGGGCGAGGGCACCTCGGTCGTGCTGTGGTTCCCGACGTCCCGGCTGTCCGCCGAGGGTTAGCGATCGAAATCGACCACTAGGAGGTCAGCAGCGGCTCGGCTGGCTGTACTCTCTGGCCTCCAGGAACCGCGGATTGGAGCGCTTCAGGCGCTCGACCACGAGGGTCTGCAGCACCGCGTGGATCGGGCCCAGCAGGTCGTCGTCATACTCCCCGTCGCGGATCTCGCGGGCGAGGTCGGCCATCAGGGCCTTCACCCGCTCGCCGGAGTCGCCGCCGGCGCGATGCACGTTGTCCTGGCCGTACAGCTCGGCGAAGGCGTCCAGCACCACGCGGGCGGGCTCGTTGCCGGCTTCGAGTTCGCGCCGGGCGATCGCGAGCGCGCTCGCGACCATCAGGGCGGTGTATCGGGCGCCGCCCTCCAGTCCCGGCAGGACCTCGTCGCGCAACGCTGTCTCGGCGGCGCCCAGGAGGGCGAGGCGGTCGGGGCGGTCGAACATCAGGCGGCCTCCTCGATGCGGCGGATCTGGGCCAGCAGGTCGTATTCCATCTCTGCGGCCTTGCGCGCGGTGAGCGCCAGCTCGATCGAGAACTCACGCCCCGACAGGTGGCGTTCGCCCTGCTGGACGGCGATGATCGCCCAGCGGGTGGTGGCCAGAACCTCCCAGTACGGCACCTGCGCCCAGTCGAGCGGGCGGCCGGACACCGCTTCGTAGCCGCGCTGGAAATCGGCGCGCAGACCGATGCCGCCGACCTCCCGGTCGTCGGCCCCGAACCGCCAGCACCGCGCACAAAGCCAGCCGATATCCTCCATCGGGTCCGACCAGCTCGCGAACTCCCAGTCGAGGACCGCGGTCACGCTCGGTCCGTCGGTCGCATCCACCATCAGGTTGCCGCAGCGGAAGTCGCCATGTCCCAGCACCGAGGCCGGCGCGGTCGGCGCGTTGCGGTCGAGCCACCGGATCGCCCATTCGAGCACCGGGTACGGATGCGGCAGGGCGTCGAGCTGCTCGACGAACTCGGCGACCCGCCGCCGGGCCGGCGGCCGCGGATCGGTACCCAGGAAGGCCAGGCTCGGCTGCGGCGGCGTGATGGTGTGAATCCGCGCGAGCTCCCGGCCGATCGACTCGGTCAGGGCCGGCCGGTGCGGGTCCAGGGCCGGCTCGCGGGCGAGGGTGCGGGGATTGGCGGTGCCGGCGGCCCGGCGCATCACGTAGGACGGCTTGCCCAGCACCTCGCCGTCGGGGTCGACGGCCAGCGGCTCCGGGACGGTGACCCCCACGGCGTTCGCGGCCTTCAGCAGGGCGAATTCCTCGATCCGGCTGCGGCTGAACGAGACCCCCGAGGGCGCATCGGTCCGCAGCACGAGCCCGAGGGTGCCGGCATGCGGTCCGTCGGTCACCAGGGCGTCGAAGGTCCAGTTCTCCTGGATCGCGCCGCCCGGCATCTTGGCCGGCTCGGTGATCCGGACCTCGCCTGCGCCCAGGGCCCGTGCGAGCCAGCGGCCCAGGGCGTCTCGGTGCTCCGCCCGCATGGCCTACATGCCCCACGACCAGAAGTCGCCGCGCTCCTTCTGGTAGAACCGGGCCAGCACCATCTTGTGGACCTCGGAGGCACCGTCCACCAGGCGCGCCTGGCGGGCGTAGCGGTAGATCCATTCCAGCGGCGTGTCCTTGGAATAGCCGCGGGCCCCGTTGATCTGGATGGCGATGTCGACCGCCTCGTGCAGGGTGTCGGCGACGTGGATCTTCGCCATCGACACCTCCTTGCGGGCGAAGTCGCCGTTGGACAGCTTCCAGGCCGCCTTCATGGTGAGCAGCCGGCCGATCTCGATCTTGTAGGCGAGGTCGCCGAGCATGGTCTGCACGGTCTCGCGGTCGGCCAGCCGGACCCCGAAGCCCTCGCGGCGCTCGGCATATTCGAGGGCGATCTCCATGGAGCGCTTGGCGAGCCCGAGCCAGCGCATGCAATGGGTCAACCGGGCGGTGCCGAGCCGGATCTGGGTGAGCTTGAGGCCGTCGCCGACCGCCATGACGCGGTCCCTGTCGTCGATCTCCATGCCCTCGAATTCGATCTCGCAGTGCCCGCCATGCTCCTCCGGTCCCATGATCGGAATCCGGCGGATGATCCGCCATCCCGGCTGGTCCCTGTGGAACATGAACGCTGTCAGCCCCTTGCGCGGATCGTCGGAGGTGCGCGCCATCAGGATGAAGTGCGCGGCCTCCTCGGCGCCGGTGATGAACCATTTGCGGCCGGTGATCCGCCAGCGGTCGTTGCCGGCGGGCTCCGCCTTGGTCAGCATCATGCCCGGGTCGGACCCGGAGCCCGGCGACGGCTCGGTCATCACGAAGGCCGAGCGCACGCTGCCGTCGACGATCGGCTGCAGCCAGCGCCGCTTCTGGTCCTCGGTCGCGACCCGGTTGAGGACGAACATGTTGCCGTCGTCGGGGGCGGCGCAGTTGAAGCAGACCGGTCCGAAGATCGAGCGGTTCATCTCCTCGTAGGCCGGGGCCATGCCGACCTGGTCGAAGCCGAGGCCGCCCATCTCGCGCGGCATCTGCGGCGCCCACAGCCCGGCCTCCTTGACCTTCGCCCGCAGCGTCGCGAGCCGGTCGAGGCGGATGTTGTCGTGCTCGTCATAGGCGCTGGGGTCGGCCTCGACCGGCACGATATGCTCGGCGACGAAGGCACGGACCTTGGCCCGGTACGCATCGACCTCGGCGGGGAGGTGAAAGTCCATGGGGGGTCGCTCGGCTGGTTTCGACCGGGCTAAGATACCGCCGCCGCGCCGCGGCGCAACGCATCAGACCCAGAAGAAGAGGGAAACATCCCATGAGCATCAAGCGCTTCCAGACCGCGACCCGGATGAGCCAGGCCGTGGTCCATGGCGGCACGGTCTATCTCGCGGGCCAGGTGGCCCAGGGGGCCGGCGGCAAGAGCGTCGCCGAGCAGACCAAGGACATCCTGTCGCGCATCGACGCCCTGCTGGCCGAGGCGGGCAGCGACAAGGAGCACGCGCTGTCGGCCACGATCTGGCTGAACAGCATGGACGACTTCGCCGAGATGAATTCAGTGTGGGACGCCTGGGTGCCGGCCGGCCACGCCCCGGCCCGGGCCTGCGTGGAGTCGCCGCGTCTGGCTGCTCCGCAGTTCACCGTCGAGATCGGCATCGTCGCCGCCGTGAAGTAAGGCGATGGATCGGGGCCGGCGCGGCATCCGCGTCGGCGCCGGTTCGTTCAGCGCGTACGACCCTGCGGTCCGGCGGTCAGCTGTCGAATCCAGGCCTCCTGGTCCGGCGTCTCGATCGCCCCGGGCCGGGCCTTCCGCACGACACGGACCGCCTCGTCGGCCGGCAGGCCGCCGGCGACCAGCAACGCGGCGACCACGGTGCCGCTGCGACCCCGTCCGCCACGGCAATGCACCAGGATACGGCCTCCGCCGTCGAGAACCGCGATCAGGCGATCCCGCAGGGCCGGCCAGGCTCGCTCGAAGGCGGCGTCGGGGACCATGAAGTCCTCGATGGGGGCGTTGAGCCAGGTGATCCCGACAGCCGCCAGCCGGTCCGCGAGGTCGCTCCAGCCGTGGCGTTCGGCCTCTTGCGCGGTGGTCAGGCCGAGTACGGTGGACGTCCCCCAGGCGGCGATCGCGGCCGGATCTTCGCCTCCGGCCGGAATCGGTCCCAGCCCCAGGCGGGCGGGCCAGGGTCCTTCGGCGACGGCCGCGATCGGGTAGGAGCTCAGCCGACGTCCCGGATGAACCGGCCGATGGTCGGTGCGATGTTCTCGCGCCACTTGCGGCCGTTGAAGATGCCGTAGTGGCCGACGTTCCGCTCCAGGTGGTCGCGGCGCCGGGCCTCCGGGATGTTCGGCGTCAGGCGATGGGCGCCCAGGGTCTGGCCGGGCGCCGAGATGTCGTCCAGCTCGCCCTCGACGGTCAGCAGGGCGGTCTTGCGGATCGCCTCGGGGCGGACCGGCAGGCCGCGCCAGGTCATCACGCCGCGCGGCAGCTGGCGCTCCTTGAACACCCGCTGAACGGTCTCGAGGTAATACTCCGCCGGCACGTCCATGACCGACAGGTACTCGTCGTAGAAGCGCTGCTTCGACTCGGCGGAATCGTCGTCGCCCTCGATCAGGTGCCGGAACATCTGCATGTGCGCCGCGAAATGCCGGTCGGGATTCATCGCGATGAACGCGCCGATCTGCAGGAAGCCCGGATAGACCCGGCGATGGGCGCCCGGATAGTAGGCCGGGACGGTGGTGATGCAGCGGGTCTCGAACCAGCTCATGTCACGGTCGTCGGCCAGCTGGGTGACGACGGTCGGGGCACCGTCCGGATCGATCGGGCCGCCCATCAGGGTCATCGACGCCGGCTGTCCCGGGTCGTCCTGGTCGGCCAGCAGCGCCACCGTGGCCAGCGTGATCGGGGCCGGCTGGCAGACCGCGATGACGTGCAGGTCCGGCGCCAGGTGGCGCATGAAGTCCATCAGCACCTGGATGTAGTCGTCGAGATGGAAGAAGCCCTGGCTGAGCGAGATGCCGCGGGCGTCGATCCAGTCGGTGACATAGACGTCGTGGTCGGCGATCAGCGCCTTCACGGTGCCGCGCAGCAGGGTCGAGAAGTGCCCGGACATCGGGGCGACCACCAGCACCTTCGGATCCTGCCGCGTCGTGTCGCGGCGCACATGGACCAGGTTGCAGAAGGGCGTCTCCAGGACCGGGTCGAACGACACCGCCGCCGGCCCGTCGGGCGTCTCGGCGGTCTCGATCTCCCAGTCGGGCTTGCCCCGGTGCTTGATCATGCCGTCCAGGACCTCGACCCCGGCCTCGAGGGCGCGGCCGAAGGCGATGTAGGACAGCGGGGCGAGGGGATGGCCGTTCAGGGCTACGGTGGTCTGCGTGAACAGTCGGACCGGGGCGAGCAGGGCCCGCTGGGTCTCGTACAGGGAATAGAGCAAGGCCGGTAACTCCGTGCCGTGACGGAAACTTGCCGAAAAAGTCCGCTATCAGGCTCCCTGAATCCTAAAAGATCAAGATTGACCGATCGTTAATCATGTGGGTGAAACGAGTCTCGTCGTCATATGACCTGATGAGGGGCGGAGCGGCGCCGGGCGCCGCTCCGCCCGGGTCGTCAGGCCAGCAGCAGGCCTTCCAGATTCTCGATCAGGAAGGTCAGGCCGATGCCGGCGATCACGGCCCCGGCCAGGCGGGGGTGGATCGCATGCCGATCGGCGGCGTTCCAGACCCGGAGCACCAGATAGCCCGACCCGGCGGCGATCGCGTACTGGATCAGCGAGAAGCCGGCCAGGTAGGCGACCAGCGGGGTCGGCTCGGCGCCGACGATGCTCTCGCCATAGGCCCAGCCATGAAACAGGCCGGCGACCGCGAACAGGCCGAGAAGGGCAGGGCTGGCGATCCGGCGGCCGGACAGCACGATCCCGCCGAGCAGCAGGATCGACGCCGCGATCACGAACTCGGCCGCCGGCAGCACGGTGCCGGCCACCTGGAGCAGGCAGCCGGCGACGGTGGCCGCGACGAACGCCAGCGGTGACAGCAGGCGATGGCCGGTGAACGCGGCGGCCAGGCCGACCGCGATCACGAAAGCCAGATGATCGACGCCGATGATCGGGTGGCCGAGGCCGGAAAGCAGGCCGGTCGCCAGCGTGCCGGGTGTCTCGCCGCCCATGGGGTGATGGGCGAGGACGGGGCCGATAGAGCCGGCCAGGGCGATCGGAACGAGCGCCAGGATATGACGGGGATTCATGGTGTCTGTTCTCCTCGGTCGTCCACCCGACGACCGTCACGGGTTTCACTGCGGCGGCAGGTCTCCTGGCTTGCGCGTCTTCGCGTCTCACCCGGCCTTCCCACCCCGGATCGGGGCAGTGGCGAGTAGGGTGACGCTCGGCGCTCACAGTTGCGGGGGCAGCCACGGACTCGGCCCCTGATGGGTACGCCTCACCGTGTTCCCTATTGTGCCGTCTCCGCGTCGGCTCGGACGGCACCGCCGGGAGCGAGTGTCGGGGGATGCGGCATGGCGTTCAAGTCCCGAATTCCCGGCGCCGCGCGCATGGCCGCCCGGGACCGCATCGTGATAGAGTCTCGGCCCTGGAACAGCCCCGGTCTTCGGAACATGGACGGATCGAGCATCGCGCGCGCGGCCAGCGAGCCCCCGGTGATGTGCCACGACGCGACGGCGACCGTGGAGGCCCTGGACCGGCTGTACCGGAGCCAGATCGAGTTCCTGCAGTCCCGCTTCCGCGTCTACGAGGGCGGCGACCACGGCGGGCGCGCCCGGGCGGTCTACCCGATGGCCCGGCTGGTGGTCGACGAGGACCATGCCCCGCTGCCGTCGGCGACCTTCGGCTTCGCCGACCAGCCGGGCGTGTACGAAGGCACCTTCACGCGAATCGACCTGTTCCGCGGACATCTGCTGAAGCAGTTCGCGCGCATCATCGAGAATCACGGCGGACCGATCGAGGTTCGGCTCTCGGAAACCCCGATCCCGCTGCCGTTCGCGTTTCCCGACGGCATGATCGTCGGCGACGGCTTCGACGCCGCGGCCATGACCCATCTGAAGCGGCATTTCGACATGCCGGCGCTGGCCCTGATGGACGACCGGATCGTCAACGGCGAGCTGGCCGCGGAGCCCGGCGAGCCGCTGCCGCTCGCGCTGTTCACCGCGCCCCGGGTCGACTACTCGCTGCACCGCCTGCGGCACTACTGCGGCACCGGGCCCGACGCGTTCCAGAACTTCGTGCTGTTCACCAACTACCAGGTCTATGTCGACGGCTTCGTGCAGCGGGCCGAGGCACTGGTCCGCGACCCGGACAGCGGCTACACCGCCTTCGTCGAGCCCGGCGGCCGGGTGCTGCGCAAGGACGGTACCGCGGTCGGCGTTCCGGCCTCGCGGGCGCCGCAGATGCCGGCCTATCACCTGGTCCGCGACGGCCACCAGGGCGTCACCATGGTGAACATCGGGGTCGGTCCGTCGAACGCCAAGACCATCACCGACCACGTGGCGGTGCTGCGGCCGAACGCCTGGATCATGCTGGGGCACTGCGCCGGCCTCCGGAACACCCAGCGGCTCGGCGACTATGTGCTGGCGCATGCCTATCACCGCGACGACCACGTGCTCGACGACGACCTGCCGGTCTGGGTGCCGATCCCGGCGCTGGCCGAGGTCCAGGTCTCGCTCGAGCAGGCGGTGGCCGACGTCACCGGCCTGGATCCGGTCGGCGTGAAGCGGATCATGCGGACCGGCACGGTGGCGTCGACCGACAACCGCAACTGGGAACTGCGCGAGCAGCACGAGCCGGACCGCGCGCTGTCGCTGTCGCGGGCGATCGCCCTCGACATGGAGAGCGCCACGGTCGCGGCCAACGGCTTCCGCTTCCGGGTGCCCTACGGGACGCTGCTGTGCGTGTCCGACAAGCCGCTGCACGGCGAACTGAAGCTGCCGGGAATGGCCGACGACTTCTACCGCCGGCAGGTCGCCCAGCATCTGGACATCGGGTTCCGGACCATGGAGCTGTTGCGCGCCCTGCCGCCGGAGCAGCTGCATTCGCGCAAGCTGCGCAGCTTCAACGAGGTGCCGCTACAGTAGGTGGCGTCAGAAATAGTTCTTGTTGGCGCCGGCGAGGGCGTCCGGCTCGGCCGCGCGGCGCAGGGTCAGCACCGCCCCCCGGATCGTCAGGGTGTCGCCGACCCGCTCGATCGAGAGCCCGCGGCCGTCTGCCGACGCCAGTTCGACGTCGACCCGCTCGGACGGCGAGCCATGCCGCCCGAGCAGCGCCGCCAGAGCCTCGGCGAGGTCGTGCACGGGATCCGGATCGGGGCGGCGTTCCAGCACCTTCAGACGGGCATTCGGCATCGAACTCTCCTCGGCGGGTCCGTTGCTGAAACGATGCGCCGTCGAGGCGGTTGCCGATTTGATCCAGCGCAATCCGGCAGACGGTGCGCCAGCCTGACGCAGGCCCGGCGGTCGCGCGCTCAGGCGGCCTGCCTGAGCCGAGCCTCGGCCAGGCGGTCGGCGGCGACCGAGGTCGGGATGCCCTCGGCGTCGGCGGCCTCGAAGATGCGTGCCAGAGTGTCGTGGATCCGCGCGATGTGCGCATAGGCCGCCTGCCGGTCGTAGGGCCGGCCGGTCCGCGTCGACTCGTGGCTGACGTTGATGATGCCGCCGGCGTTGATCGCGTAGTCGGGGGCGTACAGCACCCCGTGCTCGGCGAGGGCTCCGCCGTGCCGGGCCTCGGCGAGCTGGTTGTTGGCCGAGCCGGCCACCACCGGCGCCCACAACTCGGGGATCGTCCGGTCGTTCAGGATCGCGCCCAGGGCGCAGGGCGCGAACACCTCGACATCCTCCGCATGGATCGCCGCCGACTCGGCACGGCGTGCACCGAACCGCTCGACGGCCGCATCCACCCGGCCCGGATCGAGGTCGGCGACAACCAGCTCGGCCCCGGCTTCGGCCAGATGCTCGGCAAGGCACAGGCCGACATGACCGAGCCCCTGCAGCGCCACCCGGAGCCCGGTGACATCGGCCCCGCCGAGCCGGTGCCGCACCGCCGCCTGCATCCCCATGAACACGCCGAAGGCGGTGGCCGGCGACGGATCCCCGGAGCCGCCTTCGGCGATGCCGGCGACATGCGCGGTGGCGGTGCGGACGGTCTCGAGGTCCGCGACCGAGGTGCCGACGTCCTCCGCGGTGACGTAGTGGCCGCCGAGCCGGTCGATGGCGCGACCGAGCGCCCGCCACAGGGCTTCCGACTTGTCGTGCGCCGGGTCGCCCAGGACGACCGCCTTGCCGCCGCCCAGCGGCAGTTCGGCGAGCGCCGACTTGTAGGTCATGCCCTGGGACAGCCGCAGCACGTCGGCCACCGCGTCGGCCTCGCTGGCGTAGTGCCACATGCGGCAGCCGCCGAGGGCGGGGCCGCGGGTGGTGTCGTGGATGGCAATGATGGCGCGCAGGCCGCAGGCGGGATCGGACGCGAACACCACCTGCTCGTGGCCCGCGAAGTCGGGAGCGGTGAAGACAGACATCGCTTCTCTCCCTCGAAAGTCCGCTTTTCCGGGAGGCTGGGCATCCCGGGCGGGTTCGGGAAGAGGGGTGCGGGGAAAAGACCGATCCGGTCCCTACCCGGCTTGCGACGGGCAGCGGGGTTGCGCGGCGGCGGCCGCCGACGACAGAAACCTGCGGGCTGCGGACGGAGCTATTCGCCCGGCTGCGGGCTAGGCCTGCCGGCGCGCGGGCCGCGGGCCGCCAGCACGTCGACCGCTTTGCCCAGCACCCCGCGCGGCATGTAGATGATGAACAGCACCAGCATCAGCCCGTAGATCGTGACGTCGAGGCCGTGGAACTGGTGCCCGAAGCCGAGCCGCAGGCCCTCGCCGAGCAGCAGGGTGATGACGGCACCGATGGTCGGGCCGAGCTGCACGAACATGCCGCCGGCGATCACCGCGAACACGATCTGCAGCGAGATGGCGATGCCCGACACCGTCTCGGGATTGATGTACTGCTGGTACTGGCCGTAGACGGCGCCGCCGAACGCGGTCATCGCCGCCGAGATCACGGTGACGGTCAGCTTGGTGCGGGTGACGTGGATGCCGACCGAGGCGGCGGCGTCCTCCTCCTGGCTGATCGCCTCCATGGCGTAGCGCAGCATCGATCGGTCGACCGCGCGCCAGATCAGCAGCCCGGCCAGCCAGACCCCGACGATGATGTAGAACCAGACCGTCTTCGAGGCGAACTGCAGGGCGTAGAGCGACACCGGGTCCTCGGGCGACACGACGCCGATCGGGGTTACGCCGAGCGATCCGCCGGTGGTATCGCGCAGGGCCACGATCAGCAGCCGCGCCACCTCGGTGAGAGCGAGCGTCACCAGCGCGAAGTAGTGCCCGGTGATCTTGAACCGGAAGCACGGCAGGCCGATCAGCAGGCCGAGGATGCCGGCGGCGACCACCGACAGCGGGATGCCGACCCAGGGGGTCAGGCCGTAGAGATTCCACAGCATCGTGGTGCCGTAGGCGCCGACGCCGAGGAACGCGCCGTGGCCGAGCGAGACCAGGCCGAACCGGCCCATCACCGACCAGCCGGTGTAGACGAAGCCCCAGAGCAGGATGGAGATCGCGATGTGCAGCACGTAGTCGCTGAAGCCGAGCAGCGGGAGGCCGAGCACCGCGGCCAGCCCGACGGCCTTCAGGATCGTGACGTTGCGTGCGGTCGAGGCTTCCATCGCTCAGCTCCGTGACCCGAGGATGCCCTGCGGGCGGATGAACATCATCACGATGAAGAACACGAAGGCCATCACGTAGCCCCACTCGACCTCGGCGTAGAAGCCGCCGAGCGCGATGAACTCGGCGAAGATGAAGGCGGCGATGAAGCCGCCGATCATGTTGCCGAGGCCGCCGAGCACGCAGACCATGAAGGTGATCGGGCCGAAGGTCAGGCCGATCGCCGGGTGGATGTCGTACAGCAGCACCAGCAGGCAGGCGCCGAGCCCGGCCAGGCCGCCGCCGAGTGCGGAGGTGACCAGGTAGATCTTGCGGGGGCTGACCCCCATCAGGGGCATCACGTCGCGGTCCTGGCTGATCGCCCGGATGGCGGTGCCGAGATAGGTCTTTTTCAGGAACAGCCAGAGCACGCCGACCGCCACCAGCGAGACCGAGAAGGCGATGATGCGCGACACCGGGAAGAACATCTCGCCGGCCTCGACGCTGCCGAACGACACGCCCAGGTTCCGGAACTCGACCGAGAACATCATGGTCGCCAGGCCCTGCAGGAAGAACAGCACGCCGCCGGTCACCAGCAGCTGGTTGATCGGCTCGGTGTGCAGGATCGGCCGGATCACCAGGTGGTGGAGCAGGGCGCCGAGGGCCGCCACCACCAGGATGCCGGCGCCGAAGGCCAGCGGCAGGGGTACCCCGAAGTCCGCGTAGAGGTAGTAGATCGTGTACATGCCGAGCATGATCAGCTCGGCGTAGCAGATCCACACCACGTCGATGACGCCGAAGATGATGTTCAGGCCGAGCGACAGCAGCGCCAGCACGCCGCCGAACAGCAGGCCCTGGATCACGGTCTCCCAGAGGAACGGATCGGTGAGCGAGAATTCCATCGTCGATCCCCTCTACAGCCCGATATAGGCGCGGCGGACTTCGTCGTTCTCCAGGAGATCCCGGGACGCGCCGCTCATCTTGATCCGGCCGACCTCGAGCAGATACGCCCGGTCGACCACCTTCAGCACCTGCTGGATGTTCTGCTCGACGATCAGCACGGTGTAGCCTTCCTCGCGGATCCGCCGCACCAGGTCGAACACCTGCTGCACGATCACCGGCGCCAGCCCGGCCGAGGGCTCGTCCAGCAGCAGCAGCTTGGGCCCGGACATCAGGCCGCGGCCGATCGCGCACATCTGCTGCTCGCCGCCCGACATGGTGCCGGCCAGCTGGTGGCGCCGCTCCTTCATGCGCGGGAACAGCTCGTACACGTAGGCGAGGCGCTCGTCGAACCGGCTGCGGGCGCCGTTGATGAACGCCCCCATGCGCAGGTTCTCCTCGACCGTCAGGCGCGGGAACAGCCGGCGATGTTCCGGCACATGGGCGATCCCCAGCTCGATGACCTTGTGGGCCGGCACGGTGTCGAGGGTCTGGCCCTCCATGGCGATGTGGCCGCCGTTCAGCGGGATCACCTTGGAAATCACCCGCAGCAGCGACGTCTTGCCGGCGCCGTTCGGGCCGATCACCGCGACCGCCTCGCCGGCGTTGACCTCCAGGCTCACGCCGAACAGGGCCTGGAAGGTCCCGTAGCCGGCGGTCACGTTGTCCAGCGTCAGCATGCGCCGGCCTCCGCGGCGCGGCCGCCGACCTGGGTCTGCAGGCTCTCGGCGTCGGTCCCGAGATAGACCTCGATCACCTTGGGGTCGTGGGCGACGTCGCGCGGCAGGCCGCTGGCGATGATCTCGCCGTGGTCCAGCACCACGCAGCGGTCCACCACCCGCATCAGCACGCCCATGATGTGCTCCACCCAGATGATCGTAATGCCGCGCTCGCGGCGGATGTCGCTCAGCATGTCGGCGGCCTGGTCCATCTCGTGCTCGTCGAGGCCGCCCAGGCTCTCGTCGGCGAGCAGCAGCCGCGGCTGGGTGGCGAGCGCGCGGGCCAGCTCCAGCTTCTTCAGGCCGGCGGCGCCGAGCCCGTCGACCCGAATCCCCGGGTCGGCCGGCAGCTGGGTGAGGGCGAGGGCGTCCTCCGCCCGCTTCCAGGCTTCGGCGCGCGAGATCAGGCTGTTGGCGCCGTAGTAGGCGGCCAGCGCCACGTTATCCAGAATGCTCAGTTTTCGAAACGGCCGCGGAATCTGGTAGGTGCGGGCGATCCCGAGGTGGCAGACCTCGGTCGGCGACCGGCCGGCGATCTCCTGGCCGTCCAGCTTGATCGAACCGGCAGTCGGCGGCAGGGCGCCGGCGATGAGGTTGAAGGTCGTGCTCTTGCCCGAGCCGTTCGGCCCGATCAGGCCGAGGATCTCGCCCTCGGCCAGGTCGAAGCCTATGCGGTCGACGGCGGTGAAGCCGCCGAACCGCTTGGTCAGCCCGTGCACTTCCAGCATGGACCCCATCGCCGGTCTCCCCAATTCGACGTCGGTATAGGCTGGTGCTTAGCGGTCAGCGCGCGTAGCTGTGACCGGCCGGCAGCGGCAGCACCGGATCCATGGTCCGGATCGCGGTCGGCCAGACGATCTTGGTCTCGCCGTCCACATACTGCATGACCACCGGCGAGGAGCGGCTGTTCTGGCCGGCCATCTCGCTGCCCGGGGGATCGAACTTCACGCCATAGCCCTGGATCGTGCCGCCGACCGGGATGTCGGTGTCCAGCGCCGCCTTGCGCAGGGCCTCGGGGTCGTAGCCGCCGTACTTCTTGATGGCGCGCGGCAGCACGTCGGTGAAGAAGATCCAGGCCTGGTTGAAGCCCATGGAGGTGTGGGGCGGAACCTGCTCCGCACCGCTGGCCGCCTTGTAGCGCTTGACCATCTCCTGGGTCAGGTCGCCGAGGCCGGGGGCCAGGGTCTTCGGGTCCAGCAGCTGGGCCGCCACCGGGTCGACGTTGTAGATGAAGTCGGCGTCCTTGCCGAAGGTGTCCTTCAGCTTGTCGATCTGGCCGTAGCCGGCGCCGTGGCCGATCAGCGCCGCCCACTTCAGGCCCTGCTCCTTGGCCTGGCGCAGGAACAGCGTGATGTCGGGGTTGTAGCCGGTGTGCAGGATGACGTCCGGCCGGGCCCGGCGCAGCTTGGTCACTAGGCTCGACAGGTCGGGCGCGGTGGCGGCATAGCCCTCCTTGAGGACCACCTTCATGCCGTACTTGCTGCAGGTCGCCTCGTTGCCCGAGGCCACGCCGGAGCCGTAGGGGCCGTCCTCGTGGATGATCGCCACCTTCAGGTCGCCCGGCTTGATGCCGAGCTTCGCCTCGGCCTGCTCGTTCAGGAAGGTGCAGGAGGCCCAGCCGAACTGGTCGGAGTGGACCTGGGCGCGGAACACGTATTTCAGGTCCTTGCCCTTGAACACCGCCGAGGCGACGCAGACGTTGGCCCACATGAACTTCTTCTGGGAGTCGACTTTCTGGGCCATCGGCACGCAGTGCGCCGACGAGTAGACGCCCATGATCAGGTCGACCTTCTCCTGGTCGAGCAGGCGGGTGGCCTCGTTGATCGCGACCTCGGCCTTCGACTGGGCGTCGGCGGTGATCGCCTCGATCTTGTGGCCCTCGACGCCGCCCTTCTCGTTGATCATGTCGATGGCGGACTGGGTGCCGATGGCGGCGGCCTGCGACCCGCCGGCCGCGAACGGCCCGGTGAAGTCGTAGATCACGCCGATGCGGATCGGGTCGGCGGCGTTGCCGGGCGCGAAGGGTACGGAAGCCACCGCTGCGGCCCCGAGCACACCCCACACCGCCCGACGCACGGATGTCGTGAACGTCATGACGCTTCCTCCTGTCTGAAAATGCCGGCCGGTGAACCCCGGCTCTGGAACGATGGCCGGGGCAGTGTCGGCGGCTAATCGGATCGGAGTCAACCGGCTGCCATATCAGATGATGCCATTGGTGCCGGGCTGTCGATCAGATCGGCGCAGGCGCAATGGGTGGAGCCGAGTCGGCCGGCTTCATCGGAGTAAGCCCTTTGTCACGCGGTGAGGGTCGCCAAGCGTGCCAGGACCTCTCCGAGCGTGCTGTCGTCCGCCCGGTGACCGCTGGCGGACAGGCGCCGCGCTTCGCCGTCGATCGACTTGATCTGATCCACCAGGATCGCCCCGGTGATCTCGCCGCCTTCCGGCAGCATGACCTTCCAAGGCCAGGGAGACCGGTTGGACGTGATCGGGCACACGATCGCGCAATTCGAGATGCCGTTGTAGACGGCCGGTGAAATCACCAGTGCGGGCCTGCGGCCAGCCTGCTCGTGACCCTTCTGTGGATTGAAGTCCAGCCACACGAGGTCGCCACGGTTTACCGTCATAGAGCTTCGCGCCCCACGGGTGCGTCGTCGAGCGGGTCGGGCGGGGTCAGAGCCTTGGCCTCGGCCACCAGGTCCTCGAGGGCATAGGCGGGCCGGGCGCGCCGGATGACCAGCGCGTCGCGCTCGATCTGCAGGTCCACTGTCTGGCCTTCGTGCAGACCGAGCGTCTCAACGGCGAATTTCGGCAGGCGCAATGCGCACGACCCGCCCCATGTGCCGATCCGGGATTTCATGTCAGGCACCGTTTTGAGGTGAATAAGATCCGACCTTCATATCATACGGTAAGTAGACTATTTCGATAAGTGGATTTCGGCCGCGACGCCGCCGCGAGACGCTGTCCGGAACCGGGTGGCAGCCGCGGGTTGCGCGTTCCGCGATCGTCACCCGGTCGCGGTCAGTCGAACGTCTCCAGCGCATCCACCGCCGCCCGGTCGTAGCCGAGCGAGGCCTTCAGCAGCTGCCGCGTATAGGCGTGGGTCGGCTCCGATCGGCGGAGCTGGTCGACGCTCATCTCCTCGACCACCCGGCCGGCGTTCATCACCGCCATGCGGTCGCACATATGGGCGATCACCGAGAGGTCGTGGCTGACCAGGACGTAGGTCAGGCCGTGCTCGCGCTTGAGGCGCTGCAGGAGGTTCAGGATCTCGGCCTGCACCGAGACGTCGAGCGCCGAGGTCGGCTCGTCCAGCAGCAGGATCTTCGGCTCCAGCATCAGGGCGCGCGCGATCGCCACGCGCTGGCGCTGGCCGCCGGACAGCTGGTGCGGGTAGCGGAACCGGAACTCCGGGCCGAGGCCGACGTCGCGCAGCAGTTCCAGGATGCGGGCGTCGATGTCCGCCACACCGTGGATCCGGCCAGGCTCGCCCAGCGTGCGGTCGACGGTGTGGCGCGGGTGCAGCGAGCCATAGGGGTCCTGGAACACCATCTGCACGGTCTCGTAGAACGCCTTGCTGCGGTCGCGCCCGAGGTTATTGCCCTCGACCGCGATTCGGCCGGTCCAGTCGCGCGCCAGGCCGGCGATCGCCCGCAGCACGGTCGACTTGCCGGAGCCCGATTCGCCGACCAGCCCGAAGCTCTCGCCGCGGTCGACCGACAGCGAGACGTCGCGCACCGCGTGCACCATGTCCTCGCCCTTGCCGAAGCGGACGTCGAGATGGTCGATCAGGAGGGCGACTTCAGGAGACGCGCGCATCGACACCGGGCTCCGTCTTCCAGGATTCCTCGCGGGTCAGGGTCGACAGCCGCTCCTTGGGCTGGTCGACTCGCGGCAGCGAGGCCAGCAGCCCGCGGGTGTAGGGATGCTGGGCGGCGTGCAGTTCTGAGGCCCTGCAGGTTTCCACGATCTGGCCGGCATACATGATCACCACCCGGTCGCAGAACGAGGCGACCAGGTTGAGGTCGTGGCTGACGAACATCAGCCCCATGCCGCGGCTGGTGACCAGGTCGTCGACGATCGCCAGCACCTGCATCTGCACGGTCACGTCGAGCGCCGAGGTCGGCTCGTCGGCGATCAGCAGGTCCGGGTCCGGGATCAGCATCATGGCGATCATAATGCGCTGGCCCATGCCGCCGGAGACCTCGTGCGGATAGGCGCCGTAGACCCGCTCGGGATCGCGGATACGCACGGCTTCGAGCATCTCCAGGGTCCGTCGCTTCGCCTCCGACGGCGAGGCTCTGGTATGGACCTGGTAGGCTTCGGCGATCTGCCGGCCGACAGTCATCACCGGGTTCAGCGAGAACTTCGGGTCCTGCATGACCATGGCGATCCGGTTGCCGCGGATCGACCGGTACTGCTTCTCCGACAGCGACCGCAGGTCGATGCCGTCGAAGGTCATCCTGCGGGCCTCGACGATCCCCGGCGGCCGGATCAGGCCGAGCACGGCGCGCCCCGTCATGGTCTTGCCGGAGCCGGACTCGCCGACGATGCCGACCTTCTCGCGGCCGACCGAGAAGCTGATGTTGCGGACCGCCTCGACCACCCGGGTGCGGGTCGGGAAGCGGACCGAGAGGCCTTCGACCTCGAGCAGCGGGGCGCTTGCCTTGGGGATCATCGGGCGGACCGCGGGTCGAGGGCGTCGCGCAGGCCGTCGCCCAGCAGGTTGAAGCCGAGGCTGACCGTGAAGATCGCCAGGCCGGGGACGGTCGCCACCCACCACTGGTCGAGGATGAACTGCCGGCCGGTCGAGATCATCGCACCCCATTCCGGCAGCGGCGGCTGGGCCCCGAGGCCGAGGAAGCCGAGGCCGGCGGCGGTCAGGATTATCCCGGCCATGTCGAGGGTCACCCGGACGATCACGCTGGAGATGCACAGCGGCATCACGTGGCCGACCACGATGCGCAGCGGCGAGGCGCCCTGCAGGCGGATCGCGGCGATGAAGTCCGAGTTGCGGATCGTCAGGGTCTCGGCCCGCGCGATCCGGGCATAGGGCGGCCAGGAAGTCAGCGCGATGGCCAGTACCGCGTTCTCGATGCCGGGGCCGAGCGCCGCCACGAAGGCCAGCGCCAGGATCAGCCGCGGGAACGCCAGGAACACGTCGGTCATCCGCATCAGCACGACATCGACCCAGCCGCCGGCATAGCCGGCCACGGTGCCGATCAGCAGCCCGAACACCGGTGCGGTGATCACCACCAGGGCCACGATGTAGAGGGTGACGCGGGCGCCGTACAGCAGGCGGCTGAAGATGTCGCGACCGAGCTCGTCGCTGCCGAGCAGGAAGCCCGGCGTGCCCGGTGGCAGCAGCCGCCGGGTCAGGTCCTGGGCGATCGGATCGGCCGGCGCCAGCAGCGGCGCGAAGATCGCTGCCAGTATCAGCACGACGACGATCCCGAGTCCGAGCATGGCCAGCGGGTTGCGGGCCAGCCCGAGCCAACCGAGGTAGATCTGCACGCACTTGGCCTGCAGCCGGCTGGTCGGCGAGTCGGATGTCAGCCAGGCCAGCGGGCCGTGGCGGCCGGACGAGGGGACGGCGTGGTCGGTCATGCCGGCCTCCTCACCGGGCCCGCGGGTCGACGAAGCGGTACAGCACGTCGGACAGCAGGTTCAGGCCGATGAACACGATGCCGACCACGACGGTGCCGCCGAGGACGGCGTTCATGTCGGCGGCCAGCAGGGCGTTGGTGATGTAGAAGCCGATCCCCGGCCAGGCGAACACGATCTCGGTCAGCACCGAGCCCTCGAGCAGGTTCGCGTAGCTGAGCGCGATGACGGTGATCAGCGGCACCATGACGTTGCCGAGCACGTGTCGCCAGATCACCCGGGCCTCGGACAGGCCCTTCACCCGGGCGGTCGTCACGTATTCCTGGGCCAGCTGTTCCAGCATGAAGCTGCGGGTCATGCGGCTGACATAGGCCAGCGAATAGTAGCCGAGCACCGAGGCCGGCAGGATGATGTGCGACAGCGCGTTGGCGAACACCTCGGTGTCGCCGGCCAGCAGGCTGTCGATCAGGATGACGCCGGTGACCTGCGGGACCACGTCCTCGAAGAACACGTCGAGGCGGCCCGGGCCGGCGACCCAGTCGAGCTTGCCGTAGAACACCAGCAGGCCCACCAGGCCGAGCCAGAACACCGGCATGGAATAGCCGAACAGCCCGAGCAGGCGGACCAAGTGGTCGGGCCAGCGGCCCTGGTGCACGGCGGCGATCACGCCGGCCGGAATCCCGATCGACACCCCGATGATGGTGGCGACGGTCGCCAGCTCGAGGGTGGCGGGGAACACCCGGGCGATGTCCTGGATGACCGGCCGCGAGGTCAGCAGCGACGTGCCGAAATTGCCGGTCAGGACCTCGGTGACGTAGTTCCAGAACTGGACGATCAGCGGGTCGTCGAGGCCCATCGCCTTGCGGGTCGCCTCGTAGACCTCGTTGGTCGCGCGTTCGCCGACCACGGCCAGGACCGGGTCGATCGGCATCACCCGGCCGATCAGGAAGGTGATCAGCAGCAGGCCGAGCAGGGTGACCGCCAGAGAGATCAGCAGGCGGCCGAGCTTCAAAATGCCGGAACGGGAGGAGAGCCAGGCTCTCCTCCCGCCCGAGATGGTGCCGGTGAGGCTCATCTGGTCCTGTTACTTCGTCACGGTCCAGTAGTGCACCGACGAGATCGCGCTGCCGGTGACCAGGCCCTCGACGTTCTTGCGCAGGCCGGTCTGCTCGATCTTCTGGAACATGATCACGAACGGGCTGGCCTGCTGGTGCTCACGCTGGATCGAGCGGTACATCTCGGCCCGCTTGGCGGAGTCGGCCTCCTGAACTGCGGCCTCGGTCTCCTTGGTCATCCCGGGGATGTCCCAGGCGTTCCGCCAGGCCAGCTTGCCGGTCAGCTTCGCCTCGTCCGTGTTGTTCGGATTGTGGGCGAAGGTGTCGGCGTTGGTGTGCGGGTCCGGATAGTCCGGGCCCCAGGCGCCGAGATAGACGTCGTGCTCGCGGGCCCGGTACTCGCCGAGCGACTGCTTGCCGGTCATCGGCGTCAGCTCGACCTTGATGCCGGCCTGGGTCAGGGTGCCCTGGATGGCCTGGGCGATCGCCATGTAGGTCGGCTCGTTGCGGACGTTGATCTTGACCGCGACGTCGTCCGAATGGCCGGCCTCCTTGAGGAGCGCCTTGGCCTTGGCGATGTCGAGCGAGTACGGCTTCTCCTTCAGCTCGCCGAGATAGGTCAGCGGCAGGAAGGCCTGGTGCGGGGTGTACTGGCCGCGCAGGATGGTGTCCGACATGCCCTTGTAGTCGACCGCCCACTTGAAGGCCTCGACGACCTTCGGGTCGTTCAGCGGGGCCTTCTTCTGGTTCAGGGACATGTAGACGATGCGGCCGCGCAGGTCCTCGTCGACCTTCAGGTCGCCGTTCCCGGCGATCGCCGCGATGTCGTCCGGGGTCAGGTTGCGGGCGACGTCGACGTCACCCTTCTCGAGCTGCAGGCGCTGGCTGGCCGACTCGGAGACGTGGCGGACGAACACCCGCTTCATCGCCGGCTTGGCGCGCCAGAACTCGGCGTTGGCCTCGAGCACATAGGACTCGTTGGCCTTCCAGGACTTCAGCGCATAGGCGCCGGTGCCGGCGGTGTTGGTCTTCAGCCACTCGTAGCCCATGTCGCCGTCCTTCTCGTGGGCGAGGGCGGTCTTCTTGTCGACGATCGAGCCGATGGTGGCGCTGAAGCAGTTCAGCACGAAGGACTGGGCGTACTTCTTGTCGGTGGTGATCACGAGGGTCTTGGCGTCGGTCGCCTTGATCGTCTCGTTGATGTTGTCCTTGGTGAACCCGAACTGGGTCAGGATGAAGGACGGGGTCTTCTCCAGCAGCACCGCGCGGCGCAGCGAGAACTCGGCGTCCTCGGCGGTGAACGGGTTGCCCGACTGGAATTTCACGCCGTCGCGCATGGTCAGCGTGAAGGTCCTGCCGTCCTCGCTGACCTTCCACGACGCCGCCAGGCCGGGCTGGTAGCCGGCGCTCAGGTTCTTCGGATCGAACTCGACCAGCCGGTCGTAGGTGTTCTGCAGCAGGTCGCCGCCGGAGAACTCGAAGGCCTCGGCCGGGTCGAGCGAGACGATGTCGTCGATCGCCGCGGCGACCACGAGGGTATCCTTGGGCGTCGCGGCCAGGGCCGCCGTCGAGGTCATTGCGACCGCCGCCAGCATGCCCGCCGCGAACGCGGACGTGAACTTGGTCATCTGTGATGCCTCCTGTTCGGATCGGCGACCGCCTTGTCCCCTTGGGTCGCCTTCCATGGACGGGGGATTGTTACAGCTTTGGCCGCGGCGAGAGAACCGGAATCCTGACCGTCCGGTCGATCAGGTCAGCTTCCAGCCGCCTGCGACATCGACCACCTGGCCGGTGATGAAATGCCCGGCCTCGGAGGTCAGGAACAGGGCTGCGGCGGCGACGTCGGCCGCGGTGCCGAGCCGCCGCATCGGCGTGTCGGCCACGATCGCGTCGTTGACCGCGGTCGCGACCCCGCGCATCAGCGGGGTGTCTATCCGGCCGGGGGCCAGGGCGTTGACGTTGATGCCCATCGGCCCGAGCTCGCCGGCCAGGTGCTTGGTCAGGCCGATGAGGCCGGCCTTGGTGGCCGGGTAGTGCACGCCGACGAAGTCGACATGGGTCTTGGCCGCGACCGAGGACTGGTTGACGATCGCGCCCCAGCCGCGCCGCGCCATGTCCGGCCCGAACACCCGGGCACCGTGGAACGCGCCGGTCAGGTTGACGTCGACGACCCGCTGCCATTCCGCCGGGTCCATCTCCAGCACCGAGGCCGGGCGCCCGTCATGCTTCGGCGAGATCCCGGCGTTGCTGATCAGAATGTCGACCGGCCCGAGATTGGCGGCGACCTCCCGGCCGGCCGACTCGACGGCGTCGAAGCGCGCGACGTCGCAGGCCACCGCCATCGCCCGGTGGCCGGCGGCGGCGATCGCGCCGGCGGTGTCCTCGGCGGCGTTGCCGTTGGCGTCCAGCACCGCGACGGCGGCGCCGGCGGCCGCCAGCGCCTCGGCGATCGCCCGGCCGATCCCGGACCCGCCGCCGGTGACGACCGCGACGCGGCCATTGTGTGTCCTGCTCATGCGCCGTCCTCCAGCGGGGCGTCGAGGGCGCGGATCGCCGCCCGCACGCCGTCGGGTATCGCGACCTTCTCGGCCGTCGCGTTGATCATCAGCACCAGCACCGCGGTGCAGGTCGCGTGGCAGCCGGCCTCGCTCCAGGCGGCGTACTCCATCACGAAGGAGGTGCGCCGCATCGACCTGACCCGGGCGGTGACGAACGCCGTGTCGTAGTAGGCCAGCGGCTGCAGGTAGCGCGCCTCCAGGGTCATCATCACCGGCCCCGGCGTGTCGGCCGACAGCCGCGGCAGCCCGGCCGCCTGCAGGTAGCGGTTGCGCGCCGACTCGAACCACAGCAGGAACGCCGTGTGGTTGGCGTGCCGGAAGGCGTCGACGTCGCGCCACTCGACGATCCGCTCGAAGCCGAAGTTCCAGCCCGGCTCGACCCGGAACCGGGCGCGGTCGGCGGCCGCAATTCGGTCTGCGGCGATGCGGTCCGTCGGGGCTGCGGCGGCCGACAGGTCGCCGGCAGGGGAAAGGCGGTCGTTCATGGCACAGGACTTCAGGGTGGACTCACGGCATCTTCGGCGAGCGGCCGGCCGACGGCAACCGCGTCGCCCGCCCGGGTCGACTCGTTGACCGGAGCCGGCCCGTCGATTAGGGATTCGCTGAGCGACGCCGTCGCGATAAGCTCGGGCGCTGGACGTCCAGGTATTGAAGGGAGATCGGCATGACCACGGAAGCTCTGAAGCAGGGCACTGCCAGGGTGACCCGCCGCGACGCGACGGTCGCCGCGTTCCTGGCCCTGTTCCTGGGCAGCGTCCTGACCTTCGGGGTCGGCATGGCGGCGCCGGACGCGGTCCACAACGCGGCGCATGACTGGCGCCACTCGATGGGCTTCCCCTGCCACTGATCGGGCCGAGGGCGCGATGATCCGACGGCTGTTCCTGTCGGCGCTGGTCGCCGGCCTGCTGGCCGGGTTGACGGTGTCCGCGCTGCAGGCCGTCACCACGGTGCCGCTGATTCTGCAGGCCGAGAGCTTCGAGGCGGCGGCCCCGCAAGCACACACCGCCGGCGCTACCGCCGCCCACGACCACGGGTCGCACAGCCACGGGGCCGACACTTGGTCGCCGGCCGACGGGATCGAGCGCACGCTCTACACCACCATCGCCAACATCGTCGGCGCCACCGGGTTCGCGCTGCTGCTGACCGCCGGCTTCGTGCTGCGCGGCGAGCAGGGCGGCGGGCGCCGCGGCCTGCTGTGGGGGCTGGCCGGCTTCGCCGCCATGACCCTGTCGCCGGCGCTCGGCCTGCCGCCAGAGGTGCCGGGCAGCGTGGCCGGCGACTTGGCGGCGCGCCAGCTCTGGTGGATCTCGGCGGTGGTGACCGCCGCGGCCGGCCTGTGGCTGCTGGCGTTCGGTCGCTCGATCATGTGGAAGGTCGCCGGGGTGGCGCTGCTCGCGCTGCCGCATGTCGTCGGCGCGCCGCATCCGCATGGCGGCGAGGCCGGGCTGGCGCCGCCGGAACTGGCGGCCCGCTTCGCGGCCACCTCGATCGTCGTCTCGGCGGTCACCTGGGCGCTGATCGGCTGGCTGTCGGGCACCTTCTACCGGCGCTTCGGCCAGCCGCAGGGCACGGCCGCCTGATCGGGCGGTCCTTCCAGCCCCCGTTACACCCCGCTACACTTCCTCGAAACACGGCGCGCCGTCCGGCGCGTCGAACAATGAAGCCGTTCGAGGAAGCGCCATGCCCGAAACCTTCGCCGTCGCCGGCGCCGGCCTGATCGGCCGTGCCTGGGCCATCGTGTTCGCCCGCGCCGGCCATCGCGTGCGCCTGTGGGACGCGGTACCGGCGGCGCTCGACGCCGCCCTGCCGCTGCTGCGCGCCAACCTCGACGACCTGGAGGCCCAGGGCCTGATCGCCGGCGCCGCCGAGGTCGCGGCCCGGGTCGAGACCGTGGCGACCCTGGCCGATGCCCTGGACGGGGCCGCCTGGATGCAGGAATGCATCGCCGAGCAGGTCGAGCCGAAGACCGCCCTGTTCGAGCAGGCCGACCGGCTGGCCGAGCCGACCGCGATCCTGGCCTCGTCGTCCTCGGCGATCGCCGCGTCGCGCTACACCGAGGGCCTGGCCGGGCGGCTGCGCTGCCTGGTGGCGCACCCGGTCAACCCGCCCTACCTGGTACCGCTGGTCGAGCTCTGCCCGTCGCCCTGGACCGACAAGGCGGTGGTGGAGCGGGCGCGCGCGGTCATGGAGGCGGCCGGCATGGTGCCGGTGTCGGTGAATCGCGAGGTCGAGGGCTTCGTGCTGAACCGGCTGCAGGGCGCGCTGCTGGCCGAAGCCTTCAAGCTGGTCGCCGACGGCACGATCTCGGCCGACGACCTGGACAAGACCGTCAAGGACGGCCTCGGCCTGCGCTGGTCGTTCATGGGGCCGTTCGAGACCATCGACCTGAACGCGCCCGGCGGCGTCGCCGACTACTGCGCGCGCTACGGCCCGTTCTACGAGCGGCTGCAGGCCGAGCAGGCGCCGGTGCTGCCTTGGGACGCCGCGCTGGTCGGCCGGATCGAGGCCGAGCGTCGCAAGCGGCTGGCGGCGGACGGGCTGGGCGAGCGCCAGGTCTGGCGCGACCGCCGGCTGATGGCGCTGCTGCGTCACCAGGCGGACGCGACCGACGAGTTCGGGGGATAGGGCCATGCCGCGCGAGATCCGGCTGACGACCGAGACGCCCTGGCTGGAGATCCGCACCACGCCGGCCGACTGGAAGAAGGCCGGCCGCGGCCGCCTGGCGACCCTGCTGCACCGCATGCACCTGATCCGGGCCTTCGAGGAGGCGGTGCTGGAACTGGCCGGCGAGGGCCTGGTGAACGGCCCGGCGCATTCCTCGATCGGCCAGGAGGGGGCGGCGGTCGGCGCCATGGCGGCGCTGCGGGCCGGCGACCAGATCAACGGCTCGCACCGGGCCCACCACCAGTTCCTGGCCAAGGCGCTGGGGCGGGTGCTGGACGGTGAGGCTTTCGACCCGCTGGTGGCCGGCGAGCACCCGGCGGTGGCGCCGATGCTGACCCGGACCCTGGCCGAGATCATGGGGCTGCAGCCCGGATTCACCGGCGGGCGCGGCGGCTCGATGCACCTGCGCTGGGCCGAGGCCGGCGTGATCGGCACCAATGCCATCGTCGGCGGCGGCGTGCCGTTCGCGCTGGGTGCGGCCTGGTCGCGCATGAAGGCGGGCACCGGCGACGTGGCGGTGACGTTCTTCGGCGACGGCGCGCTGAACATCGGGGCGGCGCTGGAGAGCCTGAACCTCGCCGCGGCCTGGAGCCTGCCGATCTGCTTCTTCGTGGAGAACAACCAGATCGCGGTCGCGACCACGGTCGCCGAGGCGACCCGCGAGACCCGGCTGTCGGCGCGCGGCCCCGGCTTCGGCATTCCGTCCTTCGCGGTCGACGGCATGGACCCGCTGGCGGTCGCGCTGACCATGGACCGGGCGGTGGCCATGCTGCGCGCCGGCAAGGGGCCGGTGATGATCGAGGCCGCGACCTACCGCTACTTCCACCAGTCCGGCCCGCTGCCGGGATCGGCCTTCGGCTATCGCACCAAGGAGGAGGAGGACGCCTGGCGGGCCCGCGACCCGATCCGCCGGGTGGCCCGCGAGGCGGCGGCCGCCGGCCTGATCGACGAGGCCGAGGACGCGCTGATGCGCGAGCGCGCGGTACGGACTGTCGCCGAGGTGGTCGGCCGGCTGGTCGAGCCCGAGGGCAACGGCCGGCGCATCGTGCCGGCGTTGTGGCCGGACACCGGGACCGTCGACCACGGCCTGCGCAGCGGCGGCGCCGAGTTCGACGGGATCGGGTTCGTCGAGCTGGAGACCTATCGCGGCGCGGTCGAGGAGCGCAAGTTCATCGACGTGGTCAGCGCCGTGATGGACGCCCGCATGGCGGCCGACGACCGGGTCGTGGTGCTGGGCGAGGACATCCATCGGCTGCGCGGCGGCACCAACGGTGCCACCCGTGGGCTGTTCGAGAAGTATCCCGGCCGGGTGCTGCCGACCCCGATCTGCGAGCAGACCTTCACCGGCTTCGCCGGCGGCGTGGCCGTCGACGGGCGCTATCGGCCGGTGGTCGAGTTGATGTATCCGGATTTTGCCTTAGTGGCTTGCGACCAGTTGTTCAACCAGATCGGCAAGTTCAGGCATATGTTTGGTGACACCCTGTCGATGCCGGTGGTGGTGCGCGGCAAGGTCGCCATGGGCTCCGGCTACGGTTCCCAGCACTCGATGGACCCGGCCGGGCTGTACGCCCTGTTCCCGGGCTGGCGGATCGTCGCGCCGACCACGCCGTTCGACTATGTCGGGCTGATGAACAGCGCGCTGACCAGCGACGACCCGGTTCTGGTGATCGAGCATCTGGAGCTCTATGCCTCGTCCGGCCCGGGACCGGTCGACGACTACGGCTACCACGTGCCGTTCGGGCGGGCGAAGGTGGTGCGGCCCGGCGGCACCCTGACGGTGGTGACTTACCTGGCGATGGTCGAACGGGTGCGGGCGGCGGCCGAGCGGCTGGGCGTCGACGCCGAGGTCATCGACCTGCGCAGCCTGGACCGGGCCGGCCTGGACTGGGAGACCATCGGCGCCAGCGTGCGCAAGACCGGCGCCCTGGTGGTCGCCGAGCAGGGGCCGCTGACCGCGTCCTACGGCCAGATGGTCGCCGACGAGGCGCAGCGCCGGCTGTTCGACTGGCTGGACGCGCCGGTGCTGCGGATCCACGGCGGCGAGGCGTCGCCGACCATCTCGCGGGTCTTGGAGCAGGCGGCGATCGCCAACGACACCAGGGTCGAGGACGGCCTGCGCCGGGCCCTGGCCGAGATCGGCCGGCCGCTGCCGGCGGTGGCGGCCGAGTAGCTACTTCGCGATCAGGTCGTCCAGCCGGTCGACCCGCCGGATCCCCGGGAACAGCCGCCACCAGAGCGCGGTGACGGCGATCGTCACCACGCCGCCGACCAGCACCGACGGCACCGAGCCGATGCCGCCGGCCATGATGCCGGCCCGGAAGTCGCCGAGCTCGTTGGAGGCGTTGATCGCCACCGAGTTCACCGCGCTGACCCGGCCGCGCATGCCGTCGGGGGTGGCGATCTGCACCAGGGTCTGGCGGATGTACACGCTGACCATGTCGGCGCCGCCATAGACGCCGAGCGCCAGCAGCGACAGCCAGAAGGTCTCGGACAGGCTGAACACCACGATCGATCCGCCGAAGATCGCCAGCGCCACGAAGAACGCCGGCCCCATGTGACGGGGCGAGGCGATCTGCGTGAGCGCGAGGCCGACGATCAGCGAGCCGACCCCGGGCATCGCCCGCAGCAGCCCGAGCCCGTCCGGGCCGACATGCAGGATGTCCTTGGCGAACACCGGCAGCAGGCCCATCACGCCGCCGAACAGCACCGCCAGCAGGTCGATGGAGATCGCGCCCAGCACCACCTTGTTGGCCCAGACATAGGAGAACCCGCCGAGGATCATCGCCAGCCCGAACGGCTCGCGCGCCTGCACCTTCAGGCGGGCGCCGATCGCGCCGGCGGCGGTGGCGGCCAGCGCGAACATCACCAGGATCACCCAGTACACGCCGTCGCCGGTCCAGGCGATCAGCAGCCCGCCGAGCGCCGGCCCGACCAGCTGCGCCGCCTTGCCGGCCGAGGACGAGTAGGCGATGGCGTTCGGGAACTGCGCGCGCGGCACCAGGTTGGGCAGGATCGCCTGGCTGGCGGTGTGGAAGAACGACCGGGCCGCCCCGTGCAGCACCAGCACCGCCAGGATCGGCCACACGGTCCCGGTGTCGTGCGACAGGATCGCGATCAGCAGCCCGACCGCGACCATGTGTGTCAGGTTGCAGGCCACCAGGATGCGGCGCCGGTCGAACCGGTCGGACGCCAGGCCGGAGACCAGGAACAGCGCCAGCGCCGGCGCGAACTGCGCCAGCCCGACCAGCCCGAGGTCCACCGGGTCGCCGGTCAGTTGGTAGACATGCCAGCCGACCGCGACGGTCAGGGCCTGGACGGCGACGGTGTTGCAGGTGCGGCCGCCGACCACCAGCAGGAAGTCGCGGTTGCGCAGGAGCGGCGGCGGGGCGGGTTCGGTCATCGGCGGGGGCTCGTCGGGCAGGGCCGCCGACTATACGCGCCCGACGGTTTGCTGTCGCCAGGAGGCACCTCGCTGCACGCGTCCTCCACCCTCAATCGGCCTGAGGTGCTCGCGAGGCGAGCCGCGAAGGCCCGGTGTCGGCCGGCCCTTCGTGGCCGCACGATGTGCGGCGCCTCAGGACGATAGGGGGAAGGCGAAGCGAGACCTGTCGTCGGGAGCCGGCCGTCGCTACGGTACCGGCTGCAGACCCAACCCGACGAGGCTCCCCATGCTCAGACTCGGCCTGATCGGCGCCGGCGCCATCGGCGCGCATGTGATCGACCTGGTGGCGCGCGACCTGTCCGACCGGGTCACGATACCGGCGGTGCTGGTGCGCCGGCCGCGACCGGCGGCGCCGGGCCCGCTTCTGCTGGCCGACCCGGAGGCGTTCCATGCCGACGCCTTCGACGTGGTGCTGGAGGGCGCCGGCCACCAGGCGGTGCGCGACCACGTGCCGAGGCTGCTGGAGCGCGGGGTCGCCGTCATCATGACCTCGATCGGCGCCCTGACCGACGACGCCCTGCACGACCGCTGCCGGGCGGCGGCCGAGCGGGGCGGCACCAGCCTGACCCTGGCCTCGGCCGGGATCGGCGCGCTCGACATCCTGTCGGGGGCGGCAGTCGGCGGCCTGGACGCGGTCGAGATGCTGGTGCGCAAGGATCCGAGCGCCTGGTACGGGACCGCCGCCGAGGGCCTGTTCGACCTCGCCGGCATGACCGAGCCGACGGTGATCTTCGAGGGCACGGCGCGGGAGGGGGCGGCGACCTACCCGCAGAACGTCAACATCTCGGCGGCGGTGGCGCTGGCCGGCATCGGCCTCGACCGCACCCGGCTGACCATCGTCGCCGACCCGACCATCGACACCCATGTGATCGAGGTGACGGCGCGCGGCGCCTTCGGCTCGTTCCGGTTCGTCGAGGACGTCGCGGTCGCCGAGGAGAACCGCAAGACCGGGAAGATCGTGGCGATGGCGGTGACCAAGACGGTGCGGCAGCTGGTGTCGGCGGTGCGGATCGGGGGGTGAGGGGCGTCCCGCTATCAAGTGGTGAGGCGGCGGGTGGGTTCCGGCTCCGTCCCACCGCCGGCGGTCCGGTCCGGAATGACGGCAAATGAACGATGCCCCACCCCACTTCGTCATTCCGGACAGGCGCGCAGCCGCGCGGCTGATCCGGAACCCACGGAACGACGGGCTCTTGGATCCGGCTGCTACTCCCCCGCAGGAAACGTCACCGCCTCGATCTTGTTGCCGTCGGGATCCTGCACGAAGGCGCCGAAGTACGGGCCCAGCGCCGCCTGCCGCGGTCCCGGCGCGCCGGCGTCGGTTCCGCCGTGCTGCAGCGCCGCCGCGTGGAACGCCCGCACCGCCGCCTCGTCGCGGGCCCGCAGCGCCACATGGACGCCGGTGCCGGGCCCGATCGGTTCCAGGCCCTCGCGCAGGTTCAGCCAGACCTCGGGGTACTTCTTGCCGAAGCCGACGGTGCGCTCGCGCTCGACCAGCCGCGTGTAGCCGAGCGGGCCCAGCACCGCCTCGTAGAACGCCGCCGCGGCTGTGAGGTCGCGCACGGCGACCGAGACATGGTCGATCAAGGCGTCTTCCTCCGGCTTTCCAATTCGTCGATGGTCCGGGGCCAGTCCTTTTTCAGCAGGGTCGACAGCGCCCGGTCGGCCAGCAGCTTGCCGCCGGTTTGGCAGCGCGGACAGTAGTTGGTCTCGTTGTCGGCGTGCACGATACGCTGGATCGGGGTGCCGCAGGCCGGGCAGGGCTTGCCGTATCGGCCGTGCGCCGCCATGGCCGGGCGGAACGCGGTGACCCGCGTCGGCCAGCCGTCGCCGGTCTCCTGACGGCCACGCTCGATCCAGGCCAGCAGGGTGCTGCGGGTCGCTTCGTACAGCCGGGTAACTTCCGCATCGCCCGGCTTGCGCGTCATGGCGATCGGCGACAGCCCGGCGGCGTGCAGGATCTCGTCGGAATAGGCGTTGCCGATGCCGGCGAACAGATGCGGGTCGGTCAGCGCGCGCTTGAGGGTGTGGTTGCCGGCGACCAGGGCGGTCGCGAACGCCTCCCGGTCGATCTCCAGCGGCTCCAGGCCGCCCGGGTCGTGATCCGCGAGCGCTCCGGCGCCCCGTACCAGGTACAGGCTGGCGCGCTTTTTCGAGCCCATCTCGGTCAGGATCAGGGTGCCCCCCTGGAAGTCGAAGGCCGCGAGGCCCTTCCTGCCCGGCAGGGCCGCCCCCGGCGCGGTCCATTGCAGGCGGCCGGCGATCATCAGGTGCAGCACCAGGAACAGGTCGCCGTCGAGGCCGATCACGATGCGCTTGCCGAGCCGGCGCAGGTTCTCGACCCGGCGGCCGACCGCCGCCTTGACCGGCGGATCGACCGAGCGCACCAGGAACGGGCTGGCAATCCGCAGGCCGGTGATCTCGGCCCCCAGGATCCGGCGCTCCAGCGCCTCCAGGTAGATCGCGATGTCCGGCAGTTCCGGCATGGCACGAGTGTCGTCCGGCGCTACGGCGCGGGCAAGTCCGGGAGTCGGACTTTCCCCGCGGCGGCCGGCGGGCTAGGTAGAGGGAAAGTCATCCAGGGAGAGAGCCATGTCCGACCTGCCCGCGACCATGACGGCGATCGAGATCACCCAGCCCGGCGGCCCCGAGGTGCTGAAGCCGGGGACCCGGCCGGTGCCGCAGGCCGGCGAGGGCGAGGTGCTGGTCAAGGTGGCGTTCGCCGGGGTCAACCGGCCGGACTGCCTGCAGCGGGCCGGCGGCTATCCGCCGCCGCCGGGCGCCTCCGACATTCCCGGGCTGGAGATCGCCGGGACGGTGGCGGCGGTCGGCGGCGGCGTGACGCGCTGGAAGGTCGGCGACCAGGTCTGCGCCCTGGTGGCCGGCGGCGGCTATGCGGCGTACTGCACGGCCCCGGCCGACACCTGCTCGCCGCTGCCCAAGGGCTACAGCCTGGCCGAGGCGGCGGCGCTGCCGGAGAACTACTACACGGTCTGGACCAACGTGTTCGAGCGCGGCCGCCTGCAGAAGGGCGAGACCATCCTGATCCACGGCGGCTCGTCAGGGATCGGCACCACGGCCATCCAGCTGGCCCATGCCTTCGGCGCCACGGTCTACGCGACCGCTGGCTCGGCCGAAAAAACCAAGGTCTGCGAGGAACTCGGGGCGACCCGGGGCATCGATTACCGCCAGGAGGACTTCGTCGAGGTGATGAAGGAAGCCGGCGGCGCCGACGTCATCCTCGACATGGTCGGCGGGCCCTACATTCAGCGCAACATCGACTGCCTGAAGCTGGAGGGGCGGCTGGTGCAGATCGCCTTCCTGCAGCCGCCGGTGGTCGACAAGTTCAACTTCCTGAAGGTCATGACCCAGCGCCTGACCATCACCGGCTCGACCCTGCGGCCGCGCACCGTGGCCCAGAAGGCGGCGATCGCCCGCCAGCTCGAGGAGAAGGTCTGGCCGCTGCTGGAAGCCCGCACCGTCAAGCCGCTGATCCACTCGACCTTCCCGCTGGCCGATGCCGCCGGCGCCCACGCGCTGATGGAGTCGAGCCAGCACATCGGCAAGATCCTGCTCGAGGTTTGACCGTCCCGGTCGGCCATGCCAAGAGAAGTCCCAGTAGTCAGGGGCCGTTTCGCATAACGGAACTGCCTTTGCCGGGCACATTGGTCGAGGTCCGTCGCGCATGTTCGACTGGACGTCGACTGTCCGTTGTCATAAACGCCGCGGTGCGAGCGGGCGCGTAGACGGCGGTCGGCCGCAGGGCTCCCGCAATTGCTGTGACGCGATCGGCCATGACGATCCTCATCACGCTCGTCGCCGGGTTCGGCGTGCTCTTCATGAGCATGAAGCTGCTGACCGCGGGCGCCCGCGAGATGGTCAGTCATCGCTTCCGGCGGGTCCTGCGGCGCCTGACGCGGTCCTATCCCTATGCGGCCTTGTTCGGCCTGATCACCGGCCCGCTGACACTCAAGACCAGCGTGCTCTTCTACACCGTCGCCGGCATGGTGGCGGCCCGGGCGCTCAGTCTGAAGCGCGGCGCCGACGTGATCGTATGGTCCAACATCGGCGGCTCGCCGATCATCTTCCTGCTCGCCATCGATGCGAGCCTGCTCGACGAGGCTCTGCTGGGCGCCGCCGGCGTCATGTACCTGCTGGACCTGCACCGGCGCGAGCGGACGCGCCATTTTGTCCAGGCCCTCCTGGGGGCCGGCCTGCTCATCCTCGGCATCGACCTGATGCGGGAAGCGGCCTTCCTGATGAAGGGAACGGCACTGCTGGACGCAGCGCTGCTGGTCGCCGCCCACCACCCGCTGGTGGCGCTGGCCATCGGGCTGTCCATCGGCTTCGTTATGCCGGTGCTGGTGATCGCGATCGTCACGGTGTCCCTGGTGGCGTCGGGTTCGATGGAGTTCCTGATCGCCGGGTTCCTGCTGGTCGGCGGGATGTTCGGCAACCTGTCCAAGACCTCGCTCTACATGCGCCGCTTCGATCGGGCGACCCAGTCGCTCGCCTATTTCAATGTGGCCAACCAGTCCGCCGCTGCGCTGCTGGTCACGGGTCTGCTGGTGCTCGAGTGGAGCGGCATGAGCGCCCCGGTCTCCCTTCTGACCGCATGGCTGCCTCCCGACAGCCTGGCGTCGCGCGGCGTGATGATCATCGTTCTGTGGGAGGCGGGCACGATCCTCATCGCCCTGGCGTTCCGGGATCGCAGTCTGGGGCTGGCGGTGCGACTGGTGCGGGTCTCCAAGGTCGACCGGCTGGCGTCGCCACGCTACCTGCCGGCGGAACCGTACGCCGATTCCGAGACCGCCCCGCTGTTGGCCGAGAAGGAAATGTCGCGCCTGCTGCCGAACCTCGGCGTCATGATCGAGGCCATCGGCACCGATCCGACGCGGACGCCGGCGCACACCCCGGCGGTTCTCCACGACGCCAATCTCGCCCTGGCCTCCCGTATCGAGATCTTCATCCAGGAGGTGCAGGACCAGAGCCAGTCGCGGTCGTTCCTGATCGGCGGAACGCTGCTGGGTCACCGCGTGCAACTGGCGAAGGACCTGACCGAGACCGTCACGGCGTTCGTCGCCACCGCCAAGGCCGCCGCTCCGTTTCCCGGTCTCGCTCCCAGCGTCGCGGCGATGGCGGAAAGCCTGCACTTCCTGGTGGGGGCCGTCGCGGAGACCCTGATCGCGCCCGACGCCGAGGACATCGAGACGATAAGCCGACTCACATCGGACCGGGCCGAGACGATCCAGCGGATGCGTGAGCGGCTGGTCAACGACATGCCGGCGCTCGATCGCGACGCGCACCAGGCGCTGTTCGCGCTGTCGAGCCTGTACGAGCGGTCGGTCTGGCTGCTGCACCGGCTGCTGCCCCGCGAGCCGTCGACGCCTGTCGAACCTTCTGCCGTCGGGACTGCCGCACCGGCCCCTTAGCGCCAGAACGGATCCAGCCGGCCGGCGAGATCGGCCGGAATCACTCCCGGGCCGCGGTCGGCACCGGCTGCGGTCGCTGCGATCGCGTCGCACCGGCGCCGGGCCTCATCGTCGAGCCGGCGGTGCGCCGGCCCGGCATCCCGCCAGCCGTCCCAGTCTGAGACCTCCCGCTTGCCGAGCGCCAGCAGGTCGCGGGCGAGGTTGACCCGCAGGAACCACTCGCCGCAGGCGGTACCGTGGCCGAAGGCCGCGGGGTCGGCGGCACCCGACCGCACCAGCCTCCAGGCCTCGCCGGCGGTCAGGAAGCGGCCGGCGGGCAGCCTGGCAGGGTCGAAGGCGATGCCGAGGTGCCGACGATGCGCAGCGTCCATCTGGGCGTCGGCGAACGCCCAGCGTCCCCCGTCGTCGTGCCGGTATTCGCACACCCAGTGGTCGGCATGGAAGCCCGGCCGGAGATAGTCTGCGAAGCCGCAGCGCACGCGGGCCGCGACGCCCTTGTGGCGCAGGAAGGCCGTGAGCAGCAGCGCGTAGTCCCGGCAGGTAGCGAAGATCCGCCCGGCGGGCGCGCGGGCGGTCGTCAACGGGGCGGCGGCGAGGGCCGACAGGCGTTCCGACACCGGCCGGGTCTCGCGCGAGGCGGCGGCGAAGTCGGCGGCGGCCAGGTCGTACAGGTGCAGGCCCGCATCGTGGATCAGCAGGCCCTGGACGACCTCGACCAGCCCGCCCACCCCGTTCGGCAGGCTGTCGAGCATTGCCCCGAACGGTTCGGGATCGGTCAGCGGGCCGTGCCGCACATACCAGTCCTGCGGGCCGGCCGTCATCGATCAGTGCGCCGCGTCGGCCGGGATCGGCTTGTCGAAGCCCATGATCGGCGCCGCCGCCTCCGGGTCGATCACCGCGTTGATCAGGTAGGGCCCGTCGCAGGCCAGGCCGCGCGCCAGGGCGGCCGGCAGGTCGGCCGGGTCGGTCACGCTCTCGCCGGCGCATTTCAGGGCCCGCGCCACCTCGGAATAGTCGACCTCCAGGAAATCGCAGTCCATGTAGCTGCCCATCGCCAGCTGCTCCCAGTGACGCTGGAATCCGAGGGTCGAGTTGTTGAACACCACCGTCAGCACCTTCACGCCGTAGCGCGCCGCGGTCTCCAGCTCGTTCATCACATAGCCGAAGCCGCCGTCGCCGGTGACGCAGACCACGGTGCGTGACGGGTCGCCGAGCCTGGCGCCGATCGCCGCCGGCAGGCTCCATCCGATCCCGGCGGTGCCGCGCGGCGACAGCATGAAGCGGCCGGCGACCGGCACGTCGAGCTGGCTCATGGCCCAGCCGGTGACGTAGCTGGCGTCGGTCACGATCATCGTCGAGGCGTCGGTCAGCCGGCCGATCTCGGCCATCACCCGCTCCGGGCGCATCGGCCGGCGGTCGGAGCCGGCGACCACGGCGAGCTCGCGCTCGACCTGTTCCTTCAGCACCGCCATGCGGCCGCCGTTGCCGCGGTCCTTGCGCTCCAGGCCGTTCGCCCGGCAATGCGCCAGGAGGTCGCGCAGGCTGTCGCGCACGTCGCCGACCATCGGCACGTCGGTCGGGAAGTTGCGGCCGATCTCGGCCGGGTCGACGTCCAGGTGGATCAGCGCCGTGCCCGGCTTCGGCAGGGTCCAGTTCGAGTAGCAGATCTGCCCGGTGCGCGAACCGAGCACGAAGACCACGTCGGCCTCGTCCAGCAGGGTGTTGGAAACCTTGCCGCGGCCGTACAGCCCGCCGGTCGAGGTGCCGAGCACGCCGGCCGACAGCGGGTGGCCGTCGGCGATCGCGCCCTTGCCGGTCATGGTGGTCGCGACCGGGGCGGCGAAGCGTTCCGCCAGCTCGGCGATCTCGGCGAAGGCGCCGGACGCGACGCTGCCGCCGCCGGCGACGATCAGCGGCCGCTCGGCGCCGGCCAGAAGGTCGGCGGCACGGGCGAGGGCGGCGGCGTCGGCGCGGGTGCGGACCGCCGGGAACCGGGTGTAGGGCGCGTCGGCACAGGGGTCGCCCTCGGTCTCGGCCGCCATCACGTCGGTCGGGCAGAGCAGGACGACCGGGCCCGGCCGTCCGGATGTGGCGATCCGCAGGGCCGAGCGGGTCAGCTCGGCGGTGCGTTCGGCCAGGTCGATGCGCAACACCGCCTTGGCGAACGGCGTCAGGGCGGCAACATGGTCGAGCGCGCTGCCGGCGTGGCGGCCCTTGATCCGCAGCGGATGGTCCTGGACCAGCGCCACCACCGGCACCGAGGACTGCAGCGCCTCCAGCAACCCGGTGATCAGGTTGGTGGCGCCGGGGCCCGAGGTGGCGGTGCACACGCCGGGGCGGCCGGTGGCCTGGGCATAGCCGTGGGCCATGATCGCGCCGTGCTTCTCGTCGCGTACGGTGACGACCCGGGTGGCCGCGCGGTCGACCGCGTGGAACACGTGGATCGGGTCCTCCATCCCGAACAGGCAGGACACGCCGTGGGCCTTCAGGGTTTCGTACAGGATGCGACCGGCAGTGGCTTTCATGGGAGCGATTCCTCGGATGGGCATTCGGTCGATCAACGCACGGAGAGCGCGGGACCCGCAAGTACGGTCGAGCTCGCCCGCGGGTGTTCCCCGGCGCGAGACCGTGGCATAGTCTCGGCCCCGTTCCGGAACCCACCCCGGCACCCGATGACCCGGTCCCAGAAGCCAGCCAAGCGCGTCGACATCGCCGTCGACGCGGAATACAGCATCGACGTCTCGAAGCTCGACACGTCCGTGCTGTGGCGCATCACCGCCATGGCGTTCCGCCACCGCGCGCGGATGGCTGTGGCCGTGGTCGCGACGCTGTGCGCCGGCGGCTTCCAGCTGCTGGTGCCGCAATATCTCGGCCGGGCCGTCGACCAGGCGCGCGGCCTGTTGGCGGGGGCCGCCGCCGGCGACGTGGCGAGCGCGGCCGCCGAGGATGCGCTGCTGGCCACCGCGCTGCTGCTGCTGGGCGCGGCGGTCGCGCGCGGCGCCTTCACCATGCTGCAGAACTACCAGGGCGAGGCGGTCGGCCAGCTGATCGGCTACCGCCTGCGGCTCGACTACTACCGCAAGCTCCAGGAACTCAGCCTTTCCTGGCACGACCGGGTGCATACCGGCGACCTGATGACCCGCGGCATCCTCGACATCGAGGGGGTAAGGCTGTGGGTCGACACCGGGGTTCTGCGCTCGATCCTGCTGACCGTGCTGATCGGCGGCGGGGCGGTGGTGCTGTTCCGCAACGATCCGGTCCTGGCGCTGGCGGCGCTGAGCTTCGTGCCGATCGTCGGGGTGCGCGCCTCGATCGCCCGGCTGAAGCTGCGCGACACCTGGATCGCCCTGCAGGACCAGATGTCGCTGCTGACCAAGGTGATGGAGGAGAACCTGGGCGGCATCCGGGTGGTCCGCGCCTTCGCGGCCCAGGCCCACGAGATGACGCGCTACGACGCGATCTCCGACACCGCGCTGGCGATCGCCAGCCGGCGGGTGCGGCTGTTCGTGCTGTCGACCACCCAGATGACCTTCGTGTACTTCCTGGCGATGGCGCTGACGCTCTGGGTCGGCGGCGCCAAGGTGATCGCCGGCGAGGTGACGCTCGGCCAGCTCACCGAGGCGCTGGCCTTCATGCTGATCCTGCAGATGCCGGTGCGGCAGATCGGCTGGATGATCAATTCGATCGCCCGCGCCTCGACCTGCGGCGGCCGGCTGTTCAACGTGCTCGACCTGCAGCCGTCGATCGCCGACGCCCCGGACGCCCGGCCGCTCGTGGTGACCGAGGGCGCGCTGCGGTTCGAGGGCGTCGGCTTCCGCTATCCGGCGGCGGCCGGCGACGACCGCACCTTGAGCGACATCTCGTTCGAGGCCCGCCCGGGCAGGATGATCGGCATCGTCGGCCCGCCGGGGTCCGGGAAGACGACGATCGCCCAGCTCATCGGCCGGTTCTACGACGTCGCCGAGGGCAGCGTCAGCATCGACGGCCAGGACATTCGCGGCGTCACCCTGAAGTCGCTGCGCGCCGCCGTCAGCATCGTCCCGCAGGAACCGTTCCTGTTCACCGCCAGCATCGACCACAACGTCGCCTACGGCGATCCCTGGGCCGGCCGGACCGACATCGAGAAGTCGGCGCAGATGGCACAGCTGCACAACTACATCAAGGGCCTGCCACAGGCCTACCAGACCCTGGTCGGCGAGCGCGGGGTGTCGCTGTCGGGCGGCCAGCGCCAGCGCCTCTCGATCGCCCGGGCCGTGCTGCCCGACGCCCGGATCCTGGTGTTCGACGACTCGACCGCCGCCGTCGACGCCGCCACCGAGCGCCGGATCCGCGAGGCCCTGAAGGAGTTCACCGCCGACCGCGCAGTGATCGTGATCGCCCACCGCCTGAGTGCCCTGATGCATGCCGACGAGATCCTGTTCCTGGAGGCCGGCCGGATCGTCGAGCGCGGCAGCCACGACGCGCTGATGGCCGCCGGCGGACGCTACCGCCAGCTCTACGACCTGCAGGCCCGCAGCACCGAACCGAATGCCGGCGAGGGGGCGCCGTCATGAGCACGCCCGAGACCACGCCGACCGCCCCGCATCCCGCCGAGCGTCGCGACCGTCCGTCGCCGCTGGCCGTGGTCGGCTCGCAGATCGACCAGGACGAGGAGCTGTTCGGCCGCGCCTTCGACCCCTGGGTGGTGAAGCGGTTCCTGACCTATCTGGCGCCGTACCGCCGGCGCATCGCGCTGGGTATCGTCGCGGTGCTGACATTCACCGCCACCCAGTTGTCGATCCCGCTGATCGTGCGGGCGGCCATCGACCATGCGCTGGCCGAGCAGATTCGCGACCTCGGCCTGCTGCAGCTGTTCGTCGGCGTGTTCGTGGGCGTCGTGGCGCTGAACTACGCCGCCAACCACGTGATGGAGGCGACCGTCAGCCGGACCGCCCAGCATCTGCTGTTCGACCTGCGCCGGGCGATGTACGCGCATCTCCAGGTCGTCTCGCTGTCGTTCATGGACAAGACCGAGGTCGGCCGACTGATGTCGCGGCTGCAGGGCGACGTCTACGCCCTGCAGGAGTTCCTGGAGTCCTCGATCTTCGCGATCGGCGACCTGGTGCTGCTGTTCGGCATCGTCGCGGTGGTGCTGAGCCTGGATCCGGTGCTCGGCGGCCTGACCCTGTCGGTGGTGCCGCTGCTGCTGCTGGTGCGGATCGTCTGGCTGCCGCTGGCCCGCAAGGCGTTCATGGCGGCGCGCGAGGCCAGCAGCTCGGTGAACGCCGCGCTCGCCGAGAACGTCCACGGCATCAGGGCGATCCAGGAACTCGGACGCGAGGACGTCAACTTCCGGCTGTTCGAGGGCAAGGCCCGCACCAACCTGCTGGCCCATCTGAAGGCCTCGAAGTTCACCAACGTGATGATCCCGATCGTCGACACCCTGACCGGCTCGGCGATGGCGATCGTGGTGGTGGCCGGCGGCTCGATGGTGCTGTCCGACAGCCTCGACATCGGCGTGATGGTGGCGTTCCTGTTCTACGTGCAGCGGTTCTTCGACCCGATCCGGTCGCTGACCCTGCAGTACAGCATCATGCAGCGCGCCATGGCGGCCGGGCAGCGGATCTTCGAGGTCACCGACGTCGAGGTCGAGGTCAAGGACGCGCCGGACGCCGAGGACCCGGCCGAGATCGACGGCGCGGTCGAGTTCCGCGGGGTCACCTTCGGCTACGAGTCGGGCAACCCGGTGCTGCACGACGTCAGCTTCAAGGTGGCGCCGGGTGAGACCGTGGCGCTGGTCGGCCCGACCGGCAGCGGCAAGACCAGCACCACCGCGCTGGTGCACCGGTTCTACGACGTCTGGCAGGGCGAGGTGCTGGTCGGCGGCCGCGACGTGCGCCGCGTCACCCAGGCCTCGCTCGGCCGCCACATCGCCATGGTGCTGCAGGAGCCGTTCCTGTTCTCGACCACCATCGAGGAGAACATCCGCTACGCCAAGGCGGGGGCGACCCGCGCCGACGTCGAGGCGGCGGCCAGGGCGGTCGGCGCCCACGACTTCATCCTGCGCCTGCCGAAGGGCTACGACACCATGCTCGAGCAGCGCGGCGCCAACCTGTCGCTCGGCCAGCGCCAGCTGATCAGTTTCGCCCGGGCCCTGGTGGCCGACGCCCGCATCCTGGTGCTGGACGAGGCGACCGCCAATGTCGACAGCTACACCGAGCTGGAGATCCAGCGGGCGCTTGCGCGGCTGCTGCATGGCCGCACCGCCCTGGTGATCGCACACCGGCTGGCGACCATCCGCGGCGCCGACCGGATCATCGTGCTGCAGGACGGCCGCAAGATCGAGGAAGGCAGGCACGACGCCCTGGTGGCGGCCGGCGGCCTGTATGCCCGGCTGTACCGGATGAACTACGCCAGCTTCGACGACATCCCGGCCGAGGAGATCGCCAAGGCCACGCGCGAGGACGGGCGGGGGACGTGAGGGGCGGCCGAAGCTCGACCGCCCCTCCCGCATGCCGGTCCTCCCCCTCCTGGGACTCGGGCACGCGTGACTGTCGTCCACCGGCACCGGGTCGCCTTGCCGCCGACGGGGGCTGCCGCCGGCAGCCCGGTCCTCGGATTTCTCCGCGATAGATCCGCAAGTCGATCGGCGGATCAGAAGGCCAGGCTCGGCTGGTTGAGGAGAGCCCACTCGAACCGGGACCGTTGCACCTGCCTGAGCGGCGAGATGGCCAGTTCCCCGGTCTCGCCGACCGAGTTGGGGTCGAAGGCATAGATCCCGTGGGTCAGGTTCTTCAGCCGGACGATGCTCGGCTGGCCGTCGACCGGCTCCATGGCCCAGTACTGGTCGGGACAGTCGCCACCATCGTGGACGGTCATGGTGCCGTCGCCGCCGGCTATGACCCAGTTGTTGAAGCGCTGGTTCGCGATCTTGAACCGGTTCGGCAGGTACTGCAGGAAGAACCAGTAGGTGTCCTCGCCGAAGCGCATTCCCGAATAGGCGCAGAGGCCGTTGTTATGCGGCCATTCCCCGGTCTGGGCGATGACGTTCGAGGTGAAGGCGTTCTGCAGCATGACGGGAAGGGCAGGGCAGACCCAGGTGACAGAAGACGCGGCGACCATGGCCATGGGGGTTCCTTTCTTCCGATCCGGTCGACAGCCAGGGCGTTGCCCCGACGCGGTCAACCTTGCGGAGTCCGGCGGCCGGAATCCTGAAACCCTTCCGAAAGAAAGCCGAAATCGCCGGGACTTCGGCAGGCGGCGTCACTCCGGGGGACCGAAGTCGACCGCGATCGCCAGGCGGCCGGCCCCGCACCGGGTCGGACCCGGGGACGGTCCCGGCAACGGCGCGGGCTGATGCTCCACCGCCGAGCGGAGCCACGCCCGATCGCCGGTCGCACCCTTCGCCATGGCGTCGGCCGTGAACCGGGCGACCCGCGGCGCGGCGACGCTGGTCCCCGACAGGCGGACCATGGTGCCGCTGCGCGATCCGGCGCTGAGCACGCCCGTCAGCACGACGCTGTCGTCGCTGCGGGCGGCGGCGTCGGGGCCGTCACGGCTTTCCACGGGCCCGGCGGCGGAGTAGTCGGACAGCAGGCTGTTGCTGTGGGTGAAGCCGGCGATCACCAGCGGCGCCTCCCCGGTGGCGATCCCGCTCAGCGTGCCGGCACGCCGCACCGGGCAGTCGGTGCCGGGCGGATCGACGGCCAGCGGGTAGCCGAGCCCATCGAACCGCCGATAGCTCGCGTTGTCGAAATGCGCCTGGCGGCCGAACGGGGGGAAGCCGGGCAGGGTATCGTCCCGGCGGACCCAGACCTCCACGGCCTCGCCGGCGGCGATCGACCGCTTCCCGATCACGATGCGCCACCGCCCGGCCGGCGCCAGCTTCGCCTTCTGCGCCAGGCTCGCCGTCGGATTGACGCTCAGCACGATGACACCGCGCGAGCCCGGTCCGGATTCCCGTCCGCAGGACAGCCGGCCGACTTCCTGCCCGTCGTGGTCGACGAGGGATACCGACTCGCCCGAGTTGGCGCGGACCGGCGGGCTCTGCGGACCACCCGGCGGCGTAACCCTTACGTCGACGTAATCCGGCTTGCCCGAGCCGCCGTCGGGCATCCACAGCTCGACGTAGCTTGCCGTCCGGTCGTCCGGGACGACGCGCAGGTCGAGGGTGACGCGATCGGTCTTCGCGAAGTCCGCCAGCGCGTGGGTGCGGGAGAGGTTGCCGTTGCCGGCCGGCAGCACCATCCGGCTGACCTGCGTCTGGTCGCCGCCTACCAGCCTCTGGAACAGCCGGGGAATCCTGCCGGTCCCGTCGTGCGGCCCGTCGAGCGTTCCGTAGCTGAAATTGTAGACGACCGGCGGTCGCTTGCCGCCCGGCATCCGGAACCGCAGCGCCTCGCGCCTCAGCCGCTTCAATGCCAGCAGGAGGCTCGGATACAGGTTCTGCCCGGACGTGTCCTGGGTGACCCGGGGCGGCAGCGAGGCGCAGATGATCGGCCGGGTCCGAGGGGCCGCGTCGATCTCGTATCCGGCTGCCAGGGCGGCGACGTGGGTGCCGTGGGAGCGCCGGTGGGCGACCGGGGAGAAGTGCCCGCCGAACAGGTCGAACAGCCCGGCCCTGGCGTAGAACGTCTCCTCGTCCAGCAGGCCGAGCGAGGTGCATTCGTTCAGGAGCCTGTCGATCCGTGACTTGTCGAGCGTGAGCCCCTGGGTCTCGCCGGGCTTTCCCTTGCCACCGTGCCTGGGGGCAGCCGCCATGATGTAGGCCAGCTGGATTCGGGTCGACGTGAGGCCGTCCCTGAACAGGTTGTTGGCGAAGGCGATGCCGTCGTCGATCACGGCCATTACGGCCGAGCCCTTGGGGCACCTGATGTGTGGGGGAGTATGCCCGGGGCCGGGGGCCGGCTCCGGCTCCGGCCGCAGATGCTCCCTGCGGATGATCCCGCCGAGACACACCGAGGCGACGCCCAGGTCGTTCCCCACGGTGTTCGCCAGCTTGAGCAGCGGCGCGCGGGCGAACAGGGTGACGGGCTGTTCGGCGGGCACGGCGCTGCGCTCGTCGGCGTCGTAGACGTTCGGAACGATCAGGTTGCCGGGCGATTGCAGGTCGCTGCGGCGCATCAGTTCGTCGATGCTGATATCCCTCAGGAGCAGGATCGCCGACCACCAGAGTGACTCGACCGGTTCCGGATAGGCCGTCGCGTCGCGGCTCAGGCGGTAGTCGGTGATCGGGTCGATCACGGTCGTGGCGGTGCTGGTCTGCCAGCTGAGTTCCATTGCCGGCTCCTCCGGTTGACGGGCGGGCGCTGTCCAGGGGGGCGGCCGCTACCCCGCCTCGACCCATTCGGCGACGGCCTTCTCCCACAGCCAGTGCAGCGCGGGGGACGGCGCGGTCGGGTCCTTGTCCTTGCCGGTGCCGCTGGTCGCCCACGGCTTCTTTGCCGGACCCGCGTGCGGCGCCTGCCGGTCGTGCTCGACGTCGTACAGCGGGTGCCAGTCGAAGTCCGCGTGAGGGTCGAAGTTCTGCCCGACGAAGGTGGCGGTCGGCGGGACACCCGGCTTGGGCCGGCAGACTTCGTGAACGAAGTCGGCCAGGGTCAGCCCGAGGACGGCGCCGGCGGCGCTGTCGACCGGAAAGTGCACGCCGGCGACGGTGCGGTTGGTCGCGATCCGCGCCGCCTGGCGCATCAGCATCTCGCCCCACGAGCCGGTCTTGACGTGCGCCTGCGGCGACCTGGAGTCGCGCAGCAGTTTCCAGAGCAGGCGCGCCACCAGGAACGCCTCCGTGGCATGGCCGCTCGGCAGCGTCGGATGAGTCGGGGTCGGGATCACCGGCTGGACCTGCGGCGAGAACAGGATCGGCCGCTTGCAGCCGAGCCCGAACTTGACGCGCATGTAGGCGAGATTTGCGAAGCGCAACGCGATGGCGAGCAGCTGCAGCGTGTGCGGGGTCCGGCCCGGATCCATGTAGAGCAGCGACGCGAAGAACGGGACCACGCCGGTGGTCTGCGCCAGGATCTCGCTGGTCCGGTCCTCGCGAAGGTCGGCATAGGCCGTGAGGTAGTTCATCTGCGTCTCGAACTGCTTGATCGACGGTGCGGATATCGAGACCAGCAGCTTGCGCTCGATCCGCGACGAGGACCCCGCGGGCTCGGTCGAGCGCCAGATCGACGCGGTGGGCGACTTCCCCGCGTCGACGCTGAAGCTGACGCGGGAGGCGAGGTCGAACGTCATGATGCTGTCGCGGACCGCGGGCGCCATGCGCTCGAGGCCGGTGATGTCGTCGGGGCGGTTCGGCGGAAGCCGGGGATCCGGCGTGACCGGCGCTCCGACGATGCCGTCGCGATTGGTCAGCAGCGCCGCGGCTACCAGCGGGCTCTCCGGCCCGCCGAAACTGCCGAAACTGCCAAAGCTTCCGAAACTCCCGAAGCTTCCGAAACTTCCGAAACTTCCGAAGCTGCCTTCAGGCGATGCGCTGGGCGGGACCGGCATGGCTCGCGACTCCTTTCAACATGGCGTGGTCTCAGTCGGGTATTCCGGCGGCACGCAGGTCCTCCGCGATGCGCCGGCCGATCTCGAAATCGGCACTGGGCGAGGTGCTCAACCAGGTGCTGACGCGGAGCGACGGCTGCAGCCGCAGCAGCTCCCGGGCGGCGGCCCGCGCCTTCTCGGGTTGCCCGAGGCGCATGTGCGCGACCGTCTTGATACGCAGGGTCGAGGTGTGGGACCGGTTGAAGCGCAGCGAGTCGTCGGCGAGTTCGAGCGCGCGTCCGTAGTTCGCGCCGGCCAGATGCGAGCCGGCGGCCAGGGCCAGGAAGAAGAAGCGGTGGGGGTCGAGGGGGGCGAGATGGAGCGCCCGCTCGGAGTCCAGGATCGCGCGCTCCCCGTCGCCCCGAAAGGCGTACAGCGCCCCGCGAAGGAGCCGGCCGTTGGCGTCGTTGGGATTGACCTCGAGGGCCGTGTCGTAGCGCTCCTCGGCCTCGTCGAGCCGGCGCAGCAGATTGGTCAGCACGAAGCCGGCATTGGTGAGGGCGAGGACGTTGTCCGGATCGATGTCGAGTGCGCGCCTGGCGCAGTCGAGGGCCGCTTCAGCGTCGTGCTGCGGCGAGGGCGACCAGCCCTGCTGCACCCGCAGGACGTGCCACCGGGCCATCCAGGCGAGGGGCGACGGATGGTTGGGCGAGCGCTCGATCAGGGTTTCCAGCAGGGTTCGCGCCGAGGTGAAATCCGCAGGCGCGAGCCGGTGCATCAGCCCGACCGCGCCGGTCAGCAGACTGTAGTCCCTGAGGGATTCGAGCGGGTTGGACTTGACGCGGCGGATCTCGCGCAGCTCGACCGACCGGCGGATGCCCGACACGATCTTCTGCGAGACGTCGGTCTCGGTGATCAGGGACGGAATGCCGGCCTCGATGCGGTCCGACCAGAGGACCTGGTTCGTGCCGACCTCCGCGAATTCGAGGCGCAGGATGACGCGCTCGTCATCGCCCGCGATCGAGCCGGACAGTACGAAATCCGCGTTCAGCGCCCGTCCGACGGCGCCGAGCTGGATGTCGCGCCATTTGAAGACGGTGGTCGACAGCCGGGAGGTGACGTTGGCCTCGTCGGACAGCGACAGGGCGGATATGACGTCGTCGGCGACGACCTCGCCGACGACATCGAGCGCCGGCGTCCCGCCGATCGCCCTGACCGGGATGACGGCGATCGTCGGGAGCGGGTCGGCGGATCGCTCAGGATGGCCGGAAAGCGGCTGAACGAGCGCGTGCGGGCTCTGCGGCGGCCGGGCGGCTGGAAGCGGGTACGGCTCGGGCGTCCGCGTGAGGCCGCCCGTCCGGCTGGGTGGATCGATGACGGCGGTGGCGGTGAAAGCGGCCGAGAGGGAGGCGTGACCGCTTCCGGCGCCGGCGACCGCGCCGTCCTCCGAGAGCGTGGTTCCCGACTGCGGGGACGCCCGCCCGCCGGTCGGGACGCGCAGGATGAATCCCCGTTTCGGAACGGTCTGAAGGATCTCGCGGGTCTTGTCGCCGATCGCGCGGCGGATGTCTGAGATGCACTGGGTCAGGCTGTCGTCGGTCACATGGACGTCCCGCCAGACTTCCGAGATCAATCGGTCCTTGCTGACGAGGCTCCCGGCGTTCTCGCCGAGAACGCGAAGAACATGCGCCGATTGCGCGCGTAGGAAGACTTCTTCACCCGTGATCTTGGCGAGCCTTCCGGTGTCCGGGTGGTACTCGATGTCTCCCAATCGAATCGTGCCGTGACGATGTTCGTCGGTCGACATTTGTCGTGTCCGTCCTCCGCCGGATCCGGTGCCGGTCGTCGAGACCGTCAGCACCGGCCGAGCGAGCATCTGCGCCCGGCGATCAGGATCGATTGAAGCAGTGCGGTCATGCGGAAGTCCCCCGACACAGGAATCTAGTCGCGGAATGGTGGGGGTGCAACGCGCCGTATAACACGGCATCTGTGCCGTGGCGCCGACGCTGCTACCGGTGCTTGTCGTCGGTCTGGGCGGGTGGACGCATCGGGCGGGTTCACCGCACCGCGTTCAGCGCCAGCACGAGGACGGAAACGACGGTCAGCAGTACCGTCGGGTAGAAGGTCAGGGCGAAGCCGAAAGCCCGTGCCGGGGCGCCGCCGCGGTAGCCGAGCGCGAAGCAGATCCGGCCGACCAGGAACAGCATTGCCGCCGCCGGCACCGCCGCGAACCAGCCGGCCGGGGTCGCCGCCGTCCACAGCAGGTGCGCCAGCACCGCGATCACCGCCTGCTCCAGGGTGTTCTGCAGCACCGCCTGCAGCACCTTCGCCCGGTCGGTGCCGGCGGTCAGGCCGCTGCCGTCGATGTCGGCCGGGGTGAAGAACCGATGCCGGGCCAGCAGGCCGATCGCCAGCACCAGGCAGGCCAGGACCAACCCGTCCCAGTGCAGGGTCGCCGCCAGCCGCTGCTCGAACCCCGGCAGCGGCATCAGGAACGCCGGCTGCAGCAGCACCGCCGCGCCGATCGCCGCCACCGTCACGGCGACCGCCGCCAGCATGCCGCGCAACACGCCGCGCTGGGCTTCGCTGAGAGCCATGGTGCACCTCCACTGACCTCGACGCCGCCCAACCTTCACCCCGGCGCCGGGCGGGTCAACCGGCGAGAGGTGCCGCGGGCGACCGGACCGCGTAGGCTTTGCCGGACAGCAACCGGAGACCGCCGCATGCCATCCCTGCCGTTCGAGGAATCCGAGCACCGCGACCGGATCGCCCGCCTGCGGGCGCGGCTGGCCGAGCGGGGGCTCGACGCCCTGCTGTGCTTCGGCCAGGAGAGCCACTACTACCTGACCGGCTACGACGGCGGTGGCTACGTGTTCTTCCAGTGCCTGGTGGTCACCGCCGACGACCGGCCGCTGACCCTGCTGTGCCGGCGCCCGGACGTGGCGCAGGCCCGCGACACCTCGCTGATCGACGAGATCCGGGTGTGGTTCGACGCCGAGGGGGCCGACCCGGCGGTCGCCCTGCGCGAGATCCTGGGCGAGAAGGGACTGGCGGGCAGGCGGGTCGGGATCGAGACCGACACCCACGGCCTGACCGGCCGCAGCCTGCTGCGGGTTCAGGCGGCGCTCGACGGCTTCTGCCCCCTGATCCCGGCCGACGACGCGGTGGCGGCGATGCGCCTCGTGAAGTCGCCGGCCGAGATCGAGTATCTGCGCCGGGCGGCGGCGCTGGCCGACGACGCCTACGACGCGGCGCTGGCCACGGCGGCCGCCGGCGTCGTCGATGCCGAGGTGACCGCCGCGATCCTCGCCGCCATCCTGCGCGGCGGCGGCGACATGCCGCCGGCCGGCCCGCTGGTCAACTCCGGCAGCCGGGCGGTCTACGGCCGCGGCGTCGGTGGTCCCCGCCGGCTCGACGCCAGCGACCTGCTGATCCTGGAATACGCCGGCACCTTCCGGCGCTACAACGCCTGCCTCGAGCGCAGCATCGCGATCGGGGCGCCGCCGGCCGCGCATCGCGACCTGCACGCCCTGGTCCGCGACACGCTGGAGGAAATGCAGGCGGCCTTCCGGCCGGGCGAGCCGCTCGGCGCCGTCGACGACATCCACCGCCGCCGCCTGGACGCCGCCGGCCACCGCGACCACCGCTTCGCCGCCTGCGGCTATTCGCTCGGCGCCACCTACCGGCCGTCCTGGATGGACGTGCCGCCGATGATCTACAGCGGCAATCCCCTGGAACTCCGCCCCGGCATGGTGTTCTTCCCGCATGTCATGGTCGGCGACCCGGCGACCCGGCTGGCGATGGGCCTCGGCAACACGGTGCTGGTGACCGAGACCGGCTGCGAGGTGCTGAGCCGGCACGCCCTGGACCTGCCGGCGCGCTGATCCGCCCGGCTGTCGGCCGCGTAACAGGCCGCATGACGAACCAGGATCAAGCGGAAGCCGCCTCCGCCCCGTGGCCGCCCGGCGGGGTCGCCGTGGTGTTCGGCGCCGGCGGCGGGATCGGGTCGGCCCTGCTGGAGCGGCTGCGGGCCGGAAGCGCCTTTGCGACGGTCCTCGGGTTCGGCCGCGCGACCGAGCCGGCGATCGATCTCCTCGACGAGGCCAGCCTGAAGCATGCCGTCGAGGCGGCGGCGGCCCATGGCGACATCCGGCTGGCCATCGACGCCACCGGCTTCCTGCACGATGACCAGGCCATGCCCGAAAAGTCCTGGCGCGAGCTCGACGGCGACCGGCTGTCGCACGCCTTCGCGGTGAACGCCGTCGGCCCGGCCCTGCTCATGAAGCACCTGCTGCCGCGGCTGCCGCGCCGGGGCCGTGCGGTGTTCGCCACCCTGTCGGCCCGGGTCGGCAGCATCGCCGACAACCGGCTCGGCGGCTGGTACGGCTACCGCGCCTCCAAGGCCGCCCTCAACCAACTGGTGCGGACCGCGGCAGTCGAACTCCGGCGAACCCGGCCGGACGCGGTCTGCGTGGCGCTGCATCCCGGGACCGTCGACACCGGCCTGTCCCGGCCGTTCGCCAGGACCGGCCTGGAGGCCCAGCTGCCCGCCCTGGCGGCGGAACGCCTCCTGACCGTGGTCGACGGGCTGACGGTCGCCGGATCCGGCGGGTTCTTCGACCATCGGGGCACGCCGGTCCCCTGGTGATCCGTCGCGGATCTCGGCCCCGGCTTGTGCAGGCGCGGTCCGATCGCCCATGATGGGTGAAACGACGCTTCAAGCGAGGGAGGATCACGCCGTGAGCGAGGCGACCGCGATCGAGGCCAGGGATCCCCAGGGCACGGCCGAGCATGTCGACGTGCTGATCGTCGGCGCCGGGATCTCCGGGATCGGCGCCGCCTGGTACCTGCGCCGCGACTGCCCGGACCTGGACTTCACGATCCTCGACACAGAGGACAGCTTCGGCGGCACCTGGTGGACCCACCGCTTCCCCGGCATCCGCTCGGACAGCGACCTGCACACCTTCGGCTACGGCTTCAAGCCGTGGGTCGGCCCGCCGATCGCGACCGCCGCCGAGATCCTGAAATACATGGGCGAGGTGATCGAGGAGATCGGCCTGGCCCCGCGCATCCGCTACCGCCACAAGGTGCTGGCCGCCGCCTGGTCCGAGGCCGACGCGCTGTGGACCGTCGAGGCCGCGATCCTCGACGCGAGCGGCGCCGCGACCGGCGAGACCCGGCGCTTCACCACCCGCTTCCTGTACATGTGCCAGGGCTACTACCGGCACCGCCAGGGCTACACCCCCGAATGGCAGGGCATGGCCGACTTCAGGGGACCGATCGTCCACACCGAGGAATGGCCGGAGGACCTGGACTACACCGGCAAGCGGGTGGTGGTGATCGGCTCCGGCGCGACCGCCGCCACGGTGATCCCGGCGATGGCAGGCAAGGCGGCGCACGTCACCATGCTGCAGCGCTCGCCGACCTTCTTCCGGACCGGCCGCAACGCCATCGAGATCGCCGAGGAACTGCGCAGGCTGCAGGTCGACGAGGAGTGGGTGCACGAGATCACCCGCCGCAAGATCCTGTTCGAGCAGGACGCCTTTACCCGGATGTGCTTCGAGAAGCCGGAGGCGGTGAAGAACGACCTGCTGGCCAACGTGCGCAGCCTGCTCGGCCCGGACTACGACGTCGACCGGCACTTCACCCCGTCCTACCGGCCGTGGCGCCAGCGCATCGCCTTCGTGCCCGACGCCGACCTGTTCAAGGCGATCGCCGACGGCCGCGCCTCGGTGGTGACCGACGAGATCGACCGCTTCGTCGAGGACGGCATCCGCCTGAAGTCCGGCGAGCTGCTGGAGGCCGACATCGTGGTCACCGCCACCGGCTTCAACATGTGCGTGATGGGCGACATCGCGTTCAGCATCGACGGGCGGCCGCTCGACTGGAGCCGGACCGTCAACTACCGCGGCATGATGTTCACCGGGGTGCCGAACCTGGCCTGGGTGTTCGGCTATTTCCGGGCGTCCTGGACGCTCCGGGCCGAGCTGGTGGGCGAGTTCGTCGGCCGGCTGCTGAACCACATGAAGGCGACCGGCGCGCGCAGCATGCGGCCGGAGATCCCGCCGTCCCAGAAGGACATGGCGATCCTGCCCTGGATCGACGAGGAGAACTTCAACCCGAACTACCTGCTGCGGGCCATGCACCTGCTGCCGAAGCGTGGGGCGGCGCGGGAGTGGCAGCACACCCAGGACCATTGGCGCGAGCGCGACGAGTTCCCGGCCATCGACCTGGAGGGCGAGGCGTTCGTGTACCGCTGGGGCGACCGGGCGAGCGAGGCGGCGGAATGACCCCTCGCAGCCCGTCGCTCCGAGGCGGACATCTCAGTGTGATAGGCACAAGACACTGAAAATATACGACTCCTGTCGCCCTGAGGTGCCTCCGGCGTAGCCGGGGGCCTCGAAGGGCCGGGCGGGGGCGAGACTCCGTGCCGATCGGCACGGGCGAATCGTCCCTGCGCCTCCCATAACGCATTCGACAGCGATCCTGCCACTCACTATAGTACTGAGTGCGATAGTCGGATGCGCATCTTCAAGACTAGGCCGTTCGCGCGCTTCGCGGCGGGCAACGGCATTTCCGACGCGTCGCTGCGCCTCGCCGTCCACCGAGCGAATATCGGCCTCGTCGACGCCGATCTCGGAGGCGGCGTGATCAAGCAGCGCATTGCGCGCGACGGAGAGGGCGCCTCGTCCGGCTGTCGGACGGTCATTCTGTTCCGGCGCGGCCAACGGGCGGTCTTCGTGCACGGCTACGCAAAGAAGGACCGGGACAACATCCGACGGGACGAACTCATGGCCTTCCGCGACTTCGCCAAAGAGATGCTCGGGGTCGACGATGACGGGATCGGGCATGCGCTCGCCAAGGGAAAGCTGATCGAGGTGGGCGACGATGCCTAGGACCTACCGCAGCGGCGCGCTCGCTGCCGTGCATGAGGCCGCCTCTGACCTCGCCGAGATCGGCTTGATCGACAAGCGCACGATGAAGGAGTTCGACGCGCTGTGCCTGACGCCGGTCGAGCCGCTCTCGGCCGAGCAGATCCGCGCCATCCGGCTGCGCGAGGGCGCCAGCCAGGCGGTGTTCGCCCGCTACCTCAACGTCACCACCGGGCTGGTCAGCCAGTGGGAACGCGGCGAGAAGCGGCCCCGCGGCGCCTCTTTGAAGTTGCTGACTCTGGTGAAGGACAAGGGCCTGCAAGCAGTCGCGTGAGGCCAAAAGGCGAACGGGGCCGGCGTTTCCGCCGGCCCCGTCGCGTCTGGTCGATGCCTTGCGTCAGGCCTTGGCCGTCACTCCGCCGCCTGCTTCATGTTGGCGTCGATCGCCGCCAGCACCCGCATCGGCGACAGCGGCAGGTCGTGGAAGCGGATGCCGAGCGCGTTGCTGACCGCGTTGCAGACGGCGGCCGGCCCCGGCACCAGCGGCGCCTCGCCGACGCCGCGCACGCCCTGGGGATGCTTCGGGTTCGGCACCTCGACCATGATGGTCTCCAGCATCGGCAGGTCGGAGCACACCGGCATCCGGTAGTCGAGGAAGCTCGGGTTGTCGACCCGGCCCTGCTTGTCGAACACGTACTCCTCGTTCAGGGCCCAGCCGATGCCCTGGGCGATGCCGCCCTGCATCTGGCCCTCGACGTAGCTCGGGTGGATCGCCTTGCCGACGTCCTCGATGCAGGTGTAGCGCAGCACCGTCACCGTGCCGAGCTCGACGTCGACCTCGACGTCGCAGATATGGGTGGCGAATCCACCCTCGGCGCCGGTGGTGTTCTGCTGGCTGCCGGCGCCGATCGGCCCGCCGGTCTCGGTCGCCTTGGCGGCGATCTCGGCCAGGGTCAGGGTCGGGAAGTTGCCGGTGTGCTGGCCGCTCGGGCGGGCCTCGCCGTTCTCCCAGACCACCGCCGAGGCATCGATGCCCCAGAGCTTGGCGGCCCGCTGCTTGAGCTGCTCGATCACCTTCTCGGCCGACTCGGTCACCACCATGGCCGAGGCGAACAGCACGCGGCTGCCGCCGGTCAGGTTGCTGTAGCCGATGGTGGCGGTGTCGCCGATCAGCACCGAGACCCGGTTGTAGTCGACGCCCAGCAGCTCGGCCGTGATGTTGGCGATCGAGGCGCGCGAGCCGCCGATGTCCGGGTGGCCGGTGGTCACCACGACGTTGCCGTCCTCGGTGATGTTCACCTGGGCGCTCGACTCGCCGCCGGCGTTGAACCACCAGCCGTTGGCGACGCCGCGGCCCTGGAACTTGCCGGTCAGCTTCGACTTGTAGTGCTCGGACTTGATCGCCGCCTCGATGGTCTGGGCGAAGCCGATGCTCTGGAACACCGGGCCGTGCACGGCCTTGGTGCCGTCCCGGGCGATGTTCTTCAGCCGCAGCTCCAGCGGGTCCATGCCGATCGCCTGGGCAACCTCGTCGAGCACGCACTCGACGCCGTAGGCGCCGATCGGCGCACCCGGCGCCCGGTAGGCCGCGACCTTCGAGCGGTTCGACACCACGTCGTAGCCGGTCGAGAGCACGTTCGGGATGGTGTAGGGCGTGAACGAGCAGCCGGCGGCGCCGCGGATCGGCGAGCCCGGGAACGCGCCCGCCTGCAGGTAGAAGACGCCCTGGCCGGCGACCAGGGTGCCGTCCTTCTTGGCGCCGATCTTCACGGTCATCTTCGAGCCGGAGGTCGGGCCGGTCGCCCGCATCACCTCCTCGCGGGACATCACCATCTTCACCGGCCGGCCGGACTTGCGCGACAGGACGGCGGCCACCGGCTCGAGGTAGCAGATCGTCTTGCCGCCGAAGCCGCCGCCGATCTCGGCCGGGATCGCGCGGATGCTGCTCTGCGGGATGCCGGTCAGGAACGAGGTCATGGCGCGGACCATGAACTGGCCCTGGCTGGAGCTCCAGATGGTGGTGCTGCCGTCGGCGCCGACGCTGACCGTGCAGGCATGCGGCTCGATGTAGCCCTGGTGCACCGGCCGGGTGGTGAAGCTGCGCTCGATGATCACGTCGGCCTCGGCGAAGCCGGCGTCGATGTCGCCCTTCTTGTGCTCCAGCTTGCCGGCGATGTTGGAGGGCTTGCCGTCGAACTCCGTGAAGTCGAACAGCTTCGCCGCATCCGGCTTCAGCGCGTCGTCGATCTCGACGGCCCAGGGCAGGACCTCGTAGTCGACCTCGATCAGCTTGCACGCCTCGGCGGCAATGTCCTGGCTGGTGGCCGCGACCGCCGCGATCGGGTGGCCGTGGAACAGCGCCTTCTCACGCGCCAGCATGTTGCGCGACATCCAGCGCATGTCCTGGATGCCGATCGGCACCGGCTTGTCGAGCGGGAAGTCGACGAAGTCCTTGGCGGTCGCCACCGCCTTCACGCCGGGCAGCGCCTCGGCCTTGGAGGTGTCGATGCCGCGGATCACCGCATGCGGGTGCGGGCTGCGCAGGACCTTGGCCCAGATCATGCCCGGCATGCTGTTGTCGGCCGCATAGGCGGCGCGGCCGGTGACCTTGTCGACACCGTCCGGACGGATCGTGCGCTTGCCGATCCACTTGTTGCTCTGGTCGTTCATCGGGCAGCCTCCCGCATATCGGCGGCGGTCTCCATGACCGCGCGGACAATCTTGTCGTAGCCGGTGCACCGGCACAGGTTGCCGGCCAGCCAGTAGCGCACCTCGATCTCGCTCGGATCCGGGTTGCGCTCCAGCAGCGACTTGGCGGCGACCAGCACGCCCGGCGTGCAGATCCCGCACTGCAGGGCCGCCATCTCCAGGAACTTCTGCTGCAGCGGGTGCAGGTGGTCGCCCTCGGCCATGCCCTCGATCGTCGTGATCTCGTGGCCCTCGGCCTCGGCCGCCAGCATCAGGCAGGAGCAGACCAGGCGGCCGTCCAGGGTGATGCTGCAGGCGCCGCAGTCGCCGGTGCCGCAGCCTTCCTTGGCGCCGGTGAGGGCAAGCGGGCCGCGCAGGGCGTCGAGCATGCTCTCGGCCGGGTCGCACAGGAACTCGGTCGGCTCGCCGTTGATGGTGGTGGTGACGTGAATTTTAGCCATGGTCTCCGTTCCCTCAGGCGTTCCGGGCGGCGCGTTCGGCCGCGATTGCGGCGGTGCGTTTCAGCAGCACCCCGGCCACCTTGGTGCGATAGGCGATGGTGCCGCGCTTGTCGTCGATCGGCTTGCAGGCAGCGCTGCAGGCGGCCGCGGCAGCGGCGATGGCGTCGTCGTCGAGCTTGCTGCCGACCAGCGCCTTGGCGGCGTCGGCGACCAGCAGCACGGTCGGCGCGACCGCGCCGAGGCCGACCCGGGCGGCGGTGCACACCCCGCTCTCCAGGGTCAGGTTGACCCCGACCCCGACCACCGCGATGTCCATCTCGGTGCGCGGGATCATCCGGAGATAGGCGTCGCTGGAGCCCTTGGGCCGCGGCGGCAGGGTGAAGCTCACCAGGATCTCGCCCGGCTTCAGGTTGGTCTTGCCGGGGCCGGCCGGGAAGTCCTCGACCTTGATGTCGCGGCGACCGCCGGGACCCTGGACCGTGACCACGGCACCGGCCGCGACCATGGCCGGCACGCTGTCGCCGGCCGGCGAGCCGTTGCACAGGTTGCCGCCGGCCGAGGCCCGGCCCTGGACCTGGGTGGAGCCGATCAGGTTGATCGCCTCCAGCACGCCCGGCCAGGCCTTGCCGAATTTCGGGTGCTCGGCGAGCACCGCGCCCGAGACCGCGGCACCGACCTTGAAGCCGCCGTCGGCGGTCTCCTCGATGGCCATCATCTCGGGAATCTTCTTGATGTCGACGATCAGGCCCGGACGAACCATCCCGGAGCGCATCTGCACCAGGAGGTCGGTGCCGCCGGCCAGGATGCGGGCGGCGCCCGTGGCCGCGGCGAAGGCACCGACCGCTTCGTCGAGCGTCTGCGGTGCCAGGTATCGGATATCGGTCATGGTCGTTCCCGTGAAGTTCCCTGGGTCGTTTCCGGCACGCACCCCCTTTTTGCACGGGGGATTGTCAGCTTGTCATATGAGTGGTGGAGGCGGGAAGGCTGTCCTGCAACGGATATTGGACCGGTCCGGCCGGGGTCTGTCAAATGCGGGGTGGCCGTCTCAATCCATCGCCAGCTCGCGGTAGCCGCCGGCGGCCACATTGTCGCACCAGTCCCGGTACTCCGGCGCGGTGCCGCTGTAGCGGGCGATGGTGCGGACCTGCTTGCCGTCGACGTTCATGTTCACGCCGGTCATCCAGGAGTCGACCTCGTTGGACAGCAGGCCCTCGCCCTTGCGCTTCACGAACGCGGTCCAGTCCCGGACCGCCCGGGGACGGGCGTCGACGAGGGTCAGGTCGCGCGCGGCCATGTGTGACAGCAGGTCGCGGATCCATTCGACGTTGTACTCGATGCTGCGCGGGATGTTGCCGAGCGCCGTGTGCGGGCCCATCACCATGAACAGGTTGGGGAAGCCGTCGACCATCATCCCCAGGCAGGTCTCCAGCCCGGCCTTCCAGCGCTCCTTCAGCCGGCGGCCGCCGGTCCCGCGGATGTCGATGCGGTCGAGGCTGCCGGTGATGGCGTCGAAGCCGGTGGCGTAGACGATGATGTCGAACGCGTAGTCGCGCTCGGTGGTCTTCAGCCCGGCCGGGGTGATCCGCTCGATCGGGGTGTCCAGGATGCTGACCAGCTCGACGTTCGGCCGGTTGAAGGTCTCGTAGTAGCCGGTTTCCTGCGGCACCCGGCGGGTGCCGAAGCCGTGGTCCTTGGGGATAAGCTTCTCGGCGACCGCCGGATCCGTCACCCGGGCGCGGATCTTCCGGGCGACGAAGTCGGACAGCAGGGCGTTGGCCTGCCGGTCGGTCAGCACGTCGCGGAAGTTGCCCTGCCAGATGCCGAAGCCCGGCTCGGCATAGCGCCGCTCCCAGAACGCCTCGCGCTCCTCCGGGGTGACTTCGAAGGTACCGCGCGGGTCGACGGTGTGCACGAAGCAGGCGGCGGTCTCCCGGCAGCGCTCGAAGATCTCCGGGTAGCGCGCCCGGATCGACTCCATCTCGGCCTTGTCGATCGGCGCGTTGTGCAGCGGCGTGCACCAGTTCGGCCGGCGCTGGAACACCGTCAGGTGGGCGCACTGGCCGGCGATGATCGGGATCGCCTGGACGCCCGAGGCGCCGGTGCCGATCACCGCCACCCGCTTGCCGGCGAAGTCGACCGGCTGCTTCGGCCAGAGGCCGGTGTGCCAGGACTGGCCCTGGAAGTCGTCGAGACCCGGCAGCCGCGGATAGGTCGGGGTGGAGAGCGGGCCGACGGCGGTCACCACATGGCGGGCGGAGTGTCGGCTGCCGTCCTCCAGGGTCAGGGTCCATGTTCGGGCGTCGTCGTCCCAGTGCGCGGCGGACACCCGGGCCTGGAACTGGATGTCGCGGCGCAGGTCGAACTTGTCGGCGACCAGGTTCAGGTAGCGCTCGGTCACCGGCTGCGGCGAGAAGTGCTCGGTCCAGTCCCATTCGTCGAGCAACTCCTGGCTGAACGAGTAGCCGTAGGACCAGCTCTCGGAATCGAAGCGGGCGCCCGGATAGCGGTTCCAGTACCAGGTGCCGCCGACCCCGGTGCCGGCCTCGAACACGCGTGCCCGCAGCCCGAGCCGGCGCAGCAGCAGCAGCTGGTACATGCCGGAGATGCCGGCCCCGACGATCAGCACGTCATGGTCCGGGGCAGGGGCGTGGTCGGCGTCGGTTTCCTGAAGCGCGGCCATCGGCGGCCTCCTGGGACGGGCAAGGTCGTTGCGGACGACAGTCTACCCGCAAGCGCGGGCGAACGGGCAATCCCGGTTGGCAAGGGTGCGATGCGTGGCCCGCCTCAACTCTCCGTCACCCCAGCCATGACCTCGGTGGTGCGCCCGGCCGCCTCGCTCGCCGGAAAGTTCAGCTCGACCTTCACCCCGTTCGGGTCGAGCAGGAACAGCTGGTAGGCGGCGACCAGGTCGGCCCGGCGTTCCGTGAAGGCCACGCCCCTGGCCCTGAGCCGTTGAATCATGGCATCCAGCCCGGTGGCGCCGAACGCCACGTGATCGACCACGCCGGTGCCCTCGACCGCCTGCGACTGCTGGCCGACATAGCGCCGGCGCTGCTCGGACACGCCGGCTCCGCCCGCGGTCAGGTGCAGGACGTCCTTGCCGCTTAGGTACAGCCAGCGCACCGGGAAGCCGAAATCCGGGTGCGGGCCCTCCTCGAGGCCGAGCACATCGACATACCAGTCGCGCGTGGCGTCCAGGTCGGCGACCTGGAGCAGGAAATGCTGGAGATCGGTCAGCGGCATCGGATCCTCCCGGCCTTTTCCCGATGCTAGCCGAGCTTCGCGCCGCATTGACAGCCGCCGCATCGGCGACGATGCTGCCGGCCATGCGCTCGTGCAGCCACAGCGTCCGGAAAGCCAAACCGCTCCTCGACACGGGGACCGGTTCCGTTCGCATGCCCTAGCGCGCCGCGCAGCATCCAAGCGATCGACCACCATCATCCCCGGCCGGCTCGGACGGGGATTTTTCGCATGTGCGCCCACGCTCCGCCCGGCCTCCATCGGAAGGAGCACTCCCATGCAACCGCGAACCCCCGTTCTCTCAGGCATCTGGCTGCCGCTGGTCACCCCGTTCCGCGACGGCGAGCTGGACGAGACCTCACTGCGCCGGCTGGTGGCGCACTATGCCGGTCGGCGGATCGACGGCCTGATCCTGGCCGCCACCACCGGCGAGGGTCTGACCCTGGACGCCGCCGAGACCGAGCGACTGGTGGCGGTCGCCGCCGACGAGGGCCGCGGCCGGCTGCCGATGTGGCTCGGCCTGTCCGGCAGCGACACCCGCAGGATGGCGAGGACGCTCGACGCCACGGCTCCCTGGCCGGTCGACGGCTACCTGGTCGCCTGCCCGTACTATTCGCGGCCGTCGCAGGCCGGCCTGCATGCGCATTTCACCGCCCTGGCGGGGCGCACGGAACGGCCGATCGCGATCTACAACATCCCGTACCGCACCGGCGTCAACATGACCAACGACACCCTGCTGAACCTCGCCCGGCTGCCCAACGTGGTCGGCCTCAAGGACTGCTGCGCGGACGCCGCCCAGTCCTTCGACCTGCTGTGCCGGCGGCCCGAGGGCTTCGCGGTGCTGACCGGCGAGGACGCGCTGCTGTTCGGCGCGGTGGCCCAGGGGGCGGACGGCGGCATCACGGCCTCGGCGCATATCGAGACCGCGGAATGGATCGCCGTGCGGGATCTGCTGCTGGCCGGCGACCGGCCGGGCGCGCTGGCCCGGTGGCAGGCGCTCGAGCCGCTCGCCCGGATGCTGTTCGCCGAGCCGAGCCCGGCCGCGATCAAGCACTGGCTGTGGCGGGCCGGCCTGATCGCCAGCCCGGAGCTGCGGCTGCCGATGACCGGCGTCAGCGATGCGCTGGCGGCGCGGATCGATGCCGAAATGGCGCGGCGCGGTGCCGTGGGGGCGGTGGCGGCTTAGGGGCCGCTCCGGCTCTTCGCCGTCATTCCGGCTCGGTCGCCCCGAGGGCGGCGCGCCCGTCCGGAATGACGGCTTGGGAGAGTGCGTGGGACTGAGCTGCCGTCACACCAGCCGGTAGCCGTACTCCGCCGCCGCCTCGCACAGGCTCTCGAACAGGCTGACGGCGAAGCCGCGCATCACATGGACGTCGAAGCGGCCGGTGCCGCGCCGGCGGTCCAGGGTGGCCGTCAGGTGGAACAGCCCGGTCTGGGCCACGGCGTGCTCGGCGAAGGCGCGGGGATGCAGGTCGACTCCGGTGCCCTTGGCCAGCACGTCGCGCACGGCCGGCCCCTCCAGCCGCAGGATCGCCCGGCCATGGCCCTGGTCGACCACGATGCCGCCGGCCGGTCCGGCGGCATCGCGCAGCTTCGGCTCCAGGCCGAACCCGTCGGCGGCCATCAGCAGCCAGCGGTCGGGGCCGAGCCAGAGCGCCCGGACGTCGCCGCCCGAGGTCGCATGGCCGGCGGCGGGGAGCGCGACGCCGAGGGCGGCGGCGATGGCGTGGCGCACGGCATCGGCGGTGCCGGCCCGGGCGTCGAGCTGGACCGCCGACAGGCCGAGCCGGCGGGTCATGGTGACTCCCGGCCCGCCCGGTCCGACGGCCCCGTGGTCGCCCGGCGTCCAGACGCCGTCGAGCGGGGAGCGGCGGGCGGGAAGGGTGGCGGTCTCAGCCATGCAGCTTCTCCCCCTTGGGGTCTACGAAGCAGGTCTCGGTGACCCGTGCCCGCACCCTGATTGCGCGCATCGGGTACACCGCCCAGACCTCCTGACCGATCCGCTCGCGGCCGCGCGCCAGCAGGCCGAGGCTGATCGGGTGCCCGACGGTCGGCGACAGGTAGGCGCTGGAGGTGACGTGGCCGAGCTTGGGGATCGGCGTCGCCGCGTCCGGATCGTCGACCAGGATCGAGCCGGCGCGGATCCGGGTCTGACCGTCGACCGGCACCAGCCCGACCAGGCTCGGACGGTCGGGGTCGGTGAAGGCCGGCTTGTCCAGCATGCCGCGGCCGACATACCACTTGCTCCGGCCGGTCATCCGCCCGAGCCCGAGGTCGTCGGCGGTGGTGCGGCCGTCCAGCTCCGGGCCGGCGACATGGCCCTTCTCGATCCGCATGATGCCCATGGCCTCCAGGCCGTAGGGACGGATCCCGTGCGGCTCCCCGGCCGCCATCAGCGCTTCCCAGACCTCGATGCCCCAGTCGGCAGGCGCATTGACCTCGTAGCCGAGCTCGCCGGAGAAGCTGATCCGGAAGATCCGCACCGGCACGCCACGGATCGTGGCGGTCGTGGTGACGCCGAGGAAGGGCAGGGCCGCGTTCGACACGTCGGCGGTGCCGGGATCGACGGCGGCTGCGAGCACGTCGCGGGCGCGCGGCCCGGCCAGCGCCATGCCGGCCCACTGCTCGGTCACCGACGACACACGCACGTCCAGTTCCGGCCACACCACCTGCAGGTACCACTCCAGGTCGGCCAGCACCTTGGCGGCATGGACCGTGGTGGTGGTCGTCAGGAAGTGGTGCTCGGACAGCCGCGAGGTGGTGCCGTCGTCGTCGACGATGCCGTCCTCGCGCAGCATCAGCCCGTAGCGCGCCTTGCCGACCGGCAGCCTGGCGAAGCCGTTGCTGTAGACCCGGTTCAGGAACTCGGCGGCGTCCGGCCCCTGGACGTCGATCTTGCCCAGGCTGGAGACGTCGGAGATCCCGACCCGGGTGCGGGTGTTCACCACCTCCCCGGTGATCGCCCGGTCCATGGCCTCCTTCGCGTTCGCCTCGCCCGGCTGCAGGTAGTACTGCGGGCGCAGCCACGGTCCCGCCTCAACGAACACCACGCCGTTGGTGGCGTGCCAGTCGTGCAGGGCGGTCCGGCGGATCGGCGCCAGGTGCCGGCCGGCGGCGCGGCCGGCCAGCGCGCCCATGGCGACCGGGGTGAAGGGCGGCCGGAAGGTGGTGGTGCCGACCACCGGGACCGGCTGGCCGCGGGCCTCGGCCATCAGGGCGTGGCCGGCGACGTTCGAGGTCTTGCCCTGGTCGGTGCCCATGCCGAGGGTGGTGTAGCGCTTCAGGTGCTCGACGGAGACGAAGCCTTCCCGGTGGGCCAGCGCGATGTCCTCGACGGTGACGTCGTCCTGGTGGTCGACGAATCGCCTGACCTTGCGGCCGGGCGTGCCGGGGACCGACCAGATCGCCTGCAGGGGGGCGGTCGCGGTCTCTTCCGTGGCGGGCGCGTCCGGCGCAGTGCCGCTACCGAAGCCGCAGGCCTGGGCCGCCTTGGCGCCGGTCCGGAAGCCGTCGGCCAGGCAGTCGGAGAGGGCGAAACGGCCGGCGGCGGCGCCGATGGTGGCAATGCCCGGGCGTCCGTCGGCCGGCAGGAAGGCGGCGACCGCATCGCTCCACTCGGCCTTGCCGCCGGCATGGCTGTGCAGGTGGATCGACGGGGTCCAGCCGCCCGAGGTCGCGATCAGGTCGCAGGCCACGAACCGGCTGTCGCCGACGGTGCCGCCGCGGCCGTCCAGCCGGCCGACGTCGCAGCCGACCAGGCCCATGCGGCCGTAGGCGTTGGTGACGGCGTGGCCGTCGGCGACTTCCAGCCCGGCGGCCAGCGCCCGGTCGCGCCAGGCGCCGCGGCCGCCGCCGCGGGTGTCGAGGATCTGCGCCACGTCGACGCCGGCGGCGGCGAGGTCGAGGGCGGTGCGGTAGCCGTCGTCGTTGTTCGCGACCACCACCGCGCTGCTGCCCGGCCGCACGGCGAAGCGGTTCAGATAACTGCGCACGGCGCCGGCCAGCATCACGCCGGGCCGGTCGTTGCCGCCGAACACCAGCGGCCGCTCGATGGCGCCGGCGGCGACGATCACGCGGCGCGGCCGGATGTGCCACAACCGCTGGCGAGCAACATGGGCCGGCGGGACCGGCAGGTGGTCGGCCACCCGCTCGACCGCGCCGACCACGTTGCCGTCATAGATTCCGAAGCCGGTGGTCCGGGTCAGCACCCTGACATCGGGCAGGTCGGCGAGTTCCGCCGAGGCGGACTCGACCCAGCGCATGGCGGGGGCGCCGTCCAGGGCCTCGCGCTCGCTGCGCAGCCGGCCGCCCAGGCCGTCGGTCTCGTCCAGCAGGACGACGCGGGCCCCGGTGCGACCGGCCGCCAGGGCCGCGGCCAGGCCGGAGGGCCCGCCGCCGACCACCAGGACGTCGCAATGGGCGTTCATGGTCTCGTAGTTGTCCGGGTCGGGCTCGACGGTACCCCGCCCCATGCCGGCGGCGGCGCGGATGCGCTTTTCCCAGAAGTGCCAGCCCGGGAAGCCCATGAAGGTCTTGTAGTAGAAGCCGGCGACCAGGAAGCGCGACATCAGGTCGTTCATCTCCATCGCGTCGAAGGCCAGGCAGGGCCAGCGGTTCTGGCTGGTCGCGCTCAGGCCGTGGAACAGCTCGACCATGGTGGCGCGGGTGTTCGGCTCCCGCCGCGCGCCCGAGCGCAGCTCGACCAGGGCGTTCGGCTCCTCCGGTCCGGCCGACAGGATGCCGCGCGGCCGGTGGTATTTGAAGCTGCGCCCGACCACCTTCACGCCGTTCGCCAGCAGCGCCGACGCCAGGGTGTCGCCGGCATAGCCGCCAAAGCTCCGGCCGTCGAAGCTGAAGCCGATCGGCCGCAGCCGGTCGATCTCGCCGCCGGCGGCGAGACGGTGGGTCTGCTCGGGGGCGTGGCGGCCGAAGATCATCGGGCCGCCTCCAGGTCGTCCTGAGGCAGGCCGGTCGCCAGCACTTCGTGGGTGGCGGTGTCGCGCAGCACCTTCACGTAGGCCCGGCAGCCCTGGACGTGGTGCCAGAACTCCAGATGCGGGCCGCGCGGATTGTCGCGCAGGTAGACGTAGCGGTGCCAGTCCTCGGCCGAGGCGGCTTCCGGGTCGGCCGGGCGGAGCTTGCCGGCGTCGCCCGCATAGCTGAACTCGTCGTGGTCGCGCGGGCCGCAATGCGGGCAGGTGATGCGGATCATCGGGTGCTTTCCACGCTCAGTGCAGCTTCGGGGTCGGCCCCTTGCCGCCCTCGTCGAGCAGGTGGCCGGTCGCGAAGCGCTCCAGCGACAGCGGCTCGTTGAACTTGTGCGGGCGGTCCTCGGCGATGGTGTGGGCGAACACCCAGCCGGAGCCGGGGGTCGCCTTGAAGCCCCCGTAGCACCAGCCGGCATTGAGGTAGAGGTTGTGAAGCGGCGTCTTCGAGATGATCGGGCTGCCGTCCATCGACATGTCCATGATGCCGCCCCAGCTGCGCAGGATCCGCACCCGGCGCAGATTCGGCATCATCGCGCAGCCGTTCGCCATCACATGCTCGGCGATCGGCAGGTTCCCGCGCTGGGCGTAGGAATTGTAGAAGTCGATGTCGCCGCCCAGCACCAGTCCGCCCTTGTCGGACTGGCTGATGTAGAAATGCCCGGCGCCGAAGGTGACGACGCCGTCGATCAGCGGCTTCAGCGGTTCGGTCACGAAGGCCTGCAGCACGTGGCTCTCGATCGGCAGCTCCAGGCCGGCCATCTGCGCCACCCGGCTGGTGTTGCCGGCGACCGCCATGCCGATCCGGCCGCAGCCGATGCTGCCGCGCGTGGTGTTGACGGCGGTGATCCGGCCGCCCGAGCGCTCGAACCCGGTGACCTCGCAGTTCTGAATGATGTCCACGCCCAGCCGGTCGGCGCCGCGCGCGAAGCCCCAGGCGACCGCATCGTGGCGGGCGGTGCCGCCGCGCGGCTGCAGCAGGCCGCCGTAGATCGGGAAGCGGGCGGTCTCCGAGAAGTCCATGTAGGGATAGAGCCGGCGCACGTCCTCGCGGTCCAGCAGCTCGGAATCGACGCCGTTGAGGCGCATGGCATTGCCGCGCCGGGCGTAGGCGTCCATCTGTCCGTCGGAATGCGCCAGGTTGAGCACGCCGCGCTGGCTGAACATCACGTTGTAGTTCAGCTCACGGCTCAACCCCTCCCACAGCTTGAGGGAGTGCTCGTAGAAATGGTTGTTGCCGTCGAGCAGGTAGTTGGAGCGCACGATGGTGGTGTTGCGGCCGACGTTGCCGCCGCCGATATAGCCCTTCTCCAGGACCGCGACGTTGGTGATCCCGTGGTTGCGCGCAAGATAGTAGGCGGTGGCAAGGCCATGTCCGCCGCCGCCGACGACGATCACGTCGTAGTGGCGTTTCGGTTCCGGGTCGCGCCAGGCGCGGATCCAGCCCTTGTGACCGCCGAGCGCGTTGCGCACCAGACTGAGGACGGAATACTCGACCATACGACCCTCCCTTCGGGCGCACTCTGCAGCAACCGGGACCGGGTGGCGAGACCGTCTTCGGACGCTTATTGTCCCGGAGACGACGGGCGGAGGATCAAACGGTGACCCAGCGACATCGTTCCCATACCGGCCCCGGCGCCAGGCTGGGCCGGCGCGCCTTTCTGGTCGGCGGCGGCGGCCTGACGCTGCTCGGCGCGGCGGCGCCGGCGATCGCCTCGATCGGCGCGCCGCCGCTGGAAGGTGCCGATCGGATCATCCCGTCCGAAGCCCGCTATGGCATGGTGACCAGCCGCGAGGCGACCGCGACCCGAATCGGCGTCTCGGTGCTGGAGGCCGGCGGCAACGCAGTCGACGCGGCAATCGCGACCGCCTTCGCGCTTGCGGTCACGCTGCCGCAGGCCGGCAATCTGGGCGGCGGCGGCTTCATGCTGGTCCGGCCGGCCGACGGGTCGCCGCCGGTGGCCCTGGATTTCCGCGAGACAGCCCCGGCACGGGCCTTCCGCGACCTGTTCATCGGACCGGACGGCAATGTCGACAACCGGATCGCCCGCTACTCGCACCGTTCGGTGGGCGTTCCCGGATCGGTCGCCGGCTACGCCGATGCCCTGGCCCGCTGGGGCAGCTGGTCCCTGGACCGGGTGATCGAGCCGGCCATCGCCCTGGCGCGCGACGGCATCCCGATGTCGCGGTCGCTGGCGCGCGACGTCGCCCGTTCCTCCGATCGTCTGCGGCAATGGCCGCAGACCCGGGCGGTGGTCGCCAAACCCGACGGCGGCGCCTACGAGCCGGGCGAAACGTTCCGGCAGCCCGATCTGGCGAACACCCTCGAGCTGATCGCCCGGGACGGTCCCGACGGCTTCTATCGCGGACCGATCGCGGTCGCGATCGCCGACGAGATGCGGCGGCATGAAGGGTTGATCGACGAGGCCGACCTGGCCGGCTACCGGACCGTGCTGCGGGAGCCGGTGCGCGGGACCTACCGCGGCACCGAGATCGTCTCGATGCCGCCGCCGAGTTCCGGCGGCGCCCTGCTGATCCAGATGCTGAACGTGCTCGAGGGGTGGCCGATCGCCGAACTCGGCTTCGGATCGGCAGCGACCCTGCACCGGATGGCCGAGACCATGCGGCGGGCCTACGCCGACCGCTTCAGGCATCTGGCCGACCCGGCGTTCCACGACGTCCCGCTGGCCGGCCTGATCTCGAAGGACTATGCCGAGGCGCTGCGCGTCAGCATCGACCTGCAGCGCGCCGGCGATTCCGCAAGTCTGGGGCCCGGGTCTCCGAAGGTCTTCGAGAGCAACAACACGACCCATCTTTCGGTCATGGACCGGGCTGGGGCGGCGGTCGCCCTGACCACCACCCTGAACTTCGCGTTCGGCACCGGGATTGTGGCGGAGGGAACCGGGATCTTCCTGAACAACGAGATGGACGATTTCTCGGCGCGGCCGGGTGCGGCCAACGCCTACGGCCTCGTGCAGGGCGAGGAGAATGCGATCGAAGCCGGCAAGCGGCCGCTGTCGTCGATGTCGCCGACCCTGGTTCTGGACGGGAACGGCACCGTCATCGCCACCGGCGGGCAGGGCGGCAGCAGGATCATCACCTCGGTGATGCAGTTCCTGACGAACACGCTCGACCACGGCATGAACCTGGCCGAGGCGACCCTGGCGCCGCGGATCCATCACCAGTGGTTGCCGGACGAACTGGGCGTCGAGGAGGGCTTCTCGCCGGACACCGTGGCCCTGCTGCAGGGCATGGGGCACCGGGTGGTGGTGCGCCGGCCGTCGGCGACGGTCCAGGCGGTCCGGCGGGCGCCGGACGGCTATCGCGGCTTCGCCGATCCGCGGCGGCCCGGCGGGCTGGCGGCCGGGCCCGACTGAGAGGCCGGCTCAGCCCCGCCGGGCCCGCTCGTCGAAGCGCCTGGTGATGGCGGCGGCGACCTCGCCGGCTTCGCCGGCCATCGCATCGACCACCGTCCGCGCCAGATGGCCCGCGAGCATGCCGCGGACCCGCTCCTCGATCGTCCGTCCGGGCGACGACGTCGGGTCGGCGGCCCGGTCGACCAGTTCGCCCAGCCGTCTTTCGACCAGCTGAAGGCGCAGCGGATTGGCCGCCAGCCAGCGCGGGGCCGCCGTGCGGATGCTGTCGATCGACGGGTCGTCCAGAACGAATCGGCGGGTCCGGGAGCCGTCGCGATCGGGTCCGAGCCGCGCGATCAACTCGACGGCCACCCAGGCGAACCACCAGCGCCAAGCGTCGGCGCGAAGCATGCCGTCGTCATACACGTCCTGCATGTAATGAAGCGTCACCATCGGTGCGTCGGCCCTCATGCGGACCACCTGCGGCGGCAGTGCGGATACCGTCAACACCCGCAGGTGCTTGTCATACGCTGCTTTTCGGTCGCGCGCGGGCAATATGCCGACATTGCGCTGCAGGGTTTCCAGGTCGCGGACGTCGAACCAGTGGCGCACCGCCATGGCGACACCGCGGATCTGGTCGTCGAGATCGAGATCGCGCTCCAAGCGACGCTCCGGATGCGGCAACAGCTTGCCTATGATAGCGGCGAAAGCTAACTTGCGCTTGCCGCGTGGGAGAGAAGAGTACGCAACGGTCGGGCGGGCAGGCTCGGCCCAATCGAACGTAATCGACGGGGGGGGGCCGCATGACAGACGACGCCAGGGGGTGGGCGGATCGCCTGAAAGGCGGCGTACGCCGAATCTTCCCGGAACGGCAGATCATTCTTCGCACGGATGGCGAGACCAGCTACGTCCGCCTGACCACCGGGCTGCAGCTGATCGCACTCGGCGGTTGGCTGGCGGTCGCCGGCTGGGTGGGTTTCGCGACCGTCGGCTACTACACGCAGGGATCGATGATCCTGGCGAAGAACGACGCGATCGACCGGTCGCGCCACGCCTACCGGAAACTGCTCGACCAGGTATCCGACTATCAGCTCTCGATCGTCGGGATCACCCGCGACCTGAAGGAAACCGAGGCGCACCTGCGCCGCCTGTTCAGCCAGAACGAGGCGTTGAAGCAGGATCTCAATTCGACCGAGGTGGCGCTGCGCACCTCGGAGGCCGAGCGGGCGCGGATCGCCAACGCCCGAGTCGCCCTGGGCGACCAGCTCGAGCTGCTGGGTTCCGAACTGCGGCAGATGACCGGCAAGAACAACGCGCTCGAAGCCCATATCGGCACCTTGCGCCGCCATCTCGAGACGATCGAGGCCGAGAAGGCGGAGATCGCGGCGGAGCGTGCGGCCCTGGACGACCAGCTGTGGGCGCTCCACAACGAGCTCGAGTCGTCGAACTCCAAGGTCGCGCTGCTGCAGAACAACGTGAAGGCCCTGAAGGGCGACCTTCGCACCGTGATCCTCGAGCGGAGCGCCATTGCGTCCGACAACGACGGTCTGCGCAACCAGATGTCCGGCCTGCAGCGCGCGCTCGAGGAGGAACGCGACGCGCACCGGACGGAGCTGCGGCGGATCGCCGACCGCGCTCAGCAGAACATACGGACGGTCGAGGAAGTCATCCGGCGAACCGGCCTCAAGCTCGACGTGATCGCACCGCTGCCTGCCAAGCAGCTGATGGGACAGGGCGGGCCGTTCGTGCCCTATCACCCGGACATGCAGGTCGACGAGGACGACGACAGCCTGCGCGTCGCCCTGACCCAGCGGCTCGACCGTTGGGAGTCGCTGCGCGGCGTGTTCGTCTCGCTGCCGCTGGTTTCCCCGGTCGTGAACTACCGGATCTCCAGCCGCTTCGGCCCGCGCGTGGACCCGTTCAACGGCCGCACTGCCATGCATGACGGCCTGGACATGGCCGGTCCGTACAAGGAGCCGGTCACGGCCACGGCAGATGGCGAGGTTGTGTTCGCCGGTCGCCGCAGCCGCTACGGCCGGGTGGTGGAGATCGACCATGGCCACGGGTTGATGACGCGGTACGCCCACCTCGCTAAGATTTCGGTCCGCCGTGGTGAAACGGTCAAGCTCGGACGGACGATCGGGCTTCTGGGTTCGAGCGGGCGGAGCTCGGGGCCGCATGTTCACTACGAGGTCCGCTATCACGGCAGGGCCCTGAATCCGGCCAAATTTTTGAAGGCGGGCACATATGTTCAGTCAAAAGAAACCAACTAGCAGAACCGAGACGGCGGGCGCCCCGAAGCCGGCGGCGCCGTCGATCATCAGTTCCGACCTGTCGATCAACGGCAACCTCAACAGCGGCGGCGACATACAGGTCGACGGAACGGTCGAGGGCGACATCGTCTCCAAGAAGCTGACCGTCAGCAGCTCGGCGACGGTGCGCGGTGCGATCGAGGCGGAGACGGTGGTGATCGCCGGATCGGTGACCGGTCAGATCAAGGCGCGGCACGTGACCCTGATCAAGACCGCCCGCGTCATCGCCGACGTGGTGCAGGAGCGCCTGTCGATCGAGCCGGGGGCGTTCTTCGAGGGCAACTGCCGGCACTTCCCGCCGGAGGGCGAGAAGAAGCCGATGCCGCGCCTCGAGCCGATCAAGCCGGCCATGCACCGCGACGGCGATTCCTCGCCGGCACAGGCGACGCCGGTGGCCGCGGTCGAAGCCGGCAGCTGACGTCGCCGGTCAGGCGGCGAGCGCATCCGCAAAGGTCTCCGGATCGACATTGCCGCCGGATGCGACGACGACGACGGTCCGGCCGCTGATCTCGATCCGGCCGGACAGGACGGCGGCGAGTGCGACCGCGCCGCCGGGTTCGACCACCAGCTTCAGGGTCTCGAACGCGGTACGCATGGCGTGCCGCACCTCGTCGTCGTCGACGGCCAGCCCGCCGGCGAGCAGCCGGCGGTTCAGCGCGAAGGTCAGGTGGCCGGGCATCGGCGACAGCAGGGCGTCGCAGATCGACCGGGCCTCCGGCGGATTGCCCAGCCGCTCGCCGGCCGCCAATGACCGCCGGGTGTCGTCGAACGCCGCCGGCTCCACGCACCACACCGGGACGCCCGGTGCCGCGTCGGCGAGCGCCAGGGCGGTGCCCGAGACCAGGCCGCCGCCACCGCAGCAGACCAGGACCGCGTCTGGCCGTACGCCCAGTTCCGCCGTCTGCTCGGCGATCTCCAGGCCGACGGTCCCCTGGCCGGCGATGATGCCGGGGTCGTCGTAGGGCTTCACGATGGTGGCGCCGGTGCGCGCGGCGATCCCGGCGGCGATCGCCTCGCGGTCGTCGCAATGCCGGTCGTATGCGACCACGCGGGCCCCCAGGGCCGCGGTGTTGGCGCGCTTGATGGCGGGGGCGTCGGCCGGCATCACGACCGTGGCGGAGAGGCCGAGCATGGCGGCCGCTGCGGCGACGCCCTGGGCGTGGTTTCCCGACGACAGGGCGACGACGCCGCGGTCGCGGTCCGCCGCCGGGATCAGCGAGACCCGGTTGTAGGCGCCCCGGAACTTGAACGACCCGGTGCGCTGCAGCGGCTCGGCCTTGACCAGGAGCCGGCCGCCGAGCCGGGCGTTCAGCAACCCCGGCTCCAGCAGCGGCGTGCGCACCGCGACGCCGGCCAGGCGCGCGGCGGCGGCCCGTACGTCGGCGGCCGACGGCAGGTCAGACGGAATCGAGGAAGTCATCGAGGGCCTCGCGCAGGATCGGTTCGTCCAGGGTCGGGGCATGCCCGACCCCCTCCAGGGTTATCCGCCGCATGCCCGGATGGGCGGCGGCCATCGCGTCGAAGGTCTCGGCCGACAGCAGCATCGACGCCCCGCCGCGGATCGCCAGGACCGGATACGGCCGCAGGGCGCGGAACAGCGGCCAGAGATCGGTCCCGCGGGCCGAGCCGCGTCGCAGCGGCCGGACCACTGCCGGGTCCCAGTCGATATGCAGGAGCCCGTCTTCGCCGCGGCGGAAGGTGTTGCGGGCGAAGGCCAGCCACTCCTCTTCGGTCTGCAGCGACAGGTTCGGGATGTTCCGCTGGAGTTCGGCCACCGCGCTCGGCCAGTCCGGCTGCGGCCGGTCCCGGCCCATGTAGTCGATCAGGTAGTCGGCTCCGCCGCTGGCCGCCGCCGGTCCCACGTCGTTCAGGACCGCTCCGGCAAGGGCGGACGGCATGGCGACCGCCAGGGCCATCGCCAGGATACCGCCCAGCGACGTCCCGATGGCCACGAACCGGTGCAGCCCGGTCGCCACCGTCACCTGCCGGACGTCGTCGACCAGGCCGCGCGGGTCGTAGTCCCGCCAGTCCCGCTCATAGTCGGACCGTCCTCGGCCGCGGTAGTCGAGCGAGACCAGCCGGCGCGGTGCCAGCCGCTCGGCGACGTGCTGGAAGTCCCGGGCGTTGCGGGCGTAGCCGGGCAGGCCGAGGATCGGCGTTCGGGGGTCGAGCGGATCGCCCCAGTCGGAGACATGGATTCGCCGACCGTCGCGGTTGCTGACCGGGCGCTCGCGCGGGGCGGCGGACATCGGCGGTTCAGACGCCGACGAGGGCGGGGAGGTCCGTGAGGCTGGTCACTTCCACGTCGGGCGCGCCGGGCAGTCGCTCGCGGGCCTGGCCGAAGCGGTTGCACCACACCACCTTGAACCCGAAGGCGGATGCCGCCGCCGCGTCCCAGGCGTTCGAGGACTGGAAGCTGACGGCGGCCGGCCCGCTGAGGTCCAGGCGCTCGACCGCCAGCCGGTAGACGCTGGGATGCGGTTTGTAGATCCCGACGTCCTCGATCGACAGCACGGCGTCGAGCACGGCGTCGATCCCGGTGCTGGTACAGACCTTCTCCAGCATCGACGGCGAGCCGTTCGACAGCACCGCGGTCTTCATGCCGGCATCCTTCAGCTTGCGGAGCACGCCCGGCACCTCGGGGTAGGTGTGCAGGGCCAGGTAGCTGTCCATCAGGGCCTGGCGCAGGCCGTCCGGCGCCTTGCCGGGGCCGAAGGCGGTGTCGAGGGCGAAGTCCAGGGCGTCGCCGGTGACCTGCCAGAAATCGACATGCTTGCCCATCAACGACCGTAGCCAGGAATACTGCAGCTGCCGCGTCCGCCAGCTGTCGGACATGGTCTGCGCCGGCCCGGACTCCAGCCCGAAGCGGTCGCGGCATTGGCCGACAGCGGAATGCACGTCGAACAGCGTGCCGTAGGCATCGAACACGCAGGCCTCGATGCCGGTCAGGCGGTGGATCATCGGCTCTTCTCCCGTGCGAGGGCGGCCTGCTGGCCGTCCAGCAAGACGCCACAGCTGTACACGCACCAGACCGCCTGCGGCCGCCAGGTGGTCGCCGCGAGCATCAGCGATGCCTGCTGCGGTAGCCGCCCGCGATAGACGTGCAGTCCCTCGAGCACCCGCTGTACGTAGTTCCGGGTCTCGGAGAACGGGATCTTCTCGATCCAGTCGATCACGTCGACATCGGGCGACGACGGATGGCCGTATCGGCCGATCCACTGGTTCACCCGGTGCGGCCCGGCGTTGTAGGCGGCGATCGCCAGGACGTACTGGCCGTCGAACCGTTCGATCATGGCATTCAGATAGGTCCGCCCCAGCCTCACGTTGTAGCTCGGGTCGGCGATCAGCGCCCCCAGGTCGTAGTCGACCCCGACCGACCTGGCGGTGTCCTTGGCGGTGCCGGGCATCAACTGCATCAGGCCGCGGGCCCCGGCCCGGCTGATTGCGTCCCGGTCGAAACTGCTCTCCTGCCGGATGATGGCGTGGACCAGCGCCGGCTCGGGCGTCATGTCCGGCAGCGGGTCGAGCAGCGGATAGCCCAGGTCGATCAGGGCGGCGCCGCTGCGGGCCGCCCGGCGGGCGGCATAGACCGCCGTCGATGTGAAGCCGTGCTCTGCCGCCAGCCGGGCGATCGCGACTGACTCGTCCTCGTCCGCCGCCCGGTAGGCCAGGGTGCGCAGGAACCGCTCCGCCAGCTTCCTGCGGTCGACCCGGATCAGGGACGCGGTCGCCCGCACCAGGTCGCGGGCCAGGAAGGCCTGCCTCTTCTCCTCGGAGAGCGGGTCGGCAGCCGCCAGCGCTATCTCGGTGGCGCCCAGCCGGGCGGCCGCGAGTTGGCCGTAGAAGGTGGTCGCCTGTTCGGCGCCGCGGCCGTACCAAGCGCGGGCGTCGGCGGAGTCGCCGAGGGCGTCGGCGGCCCGCCCGGCCCAGTAGGCCGCCCGCCCCAGGCTGATCGGCGTCGAGACGTTCTCGTAGAGCTGCCGGAAATGGCGCAGCGCGTCCGCGGGCTGGTCCAGGAACCGCAGGGCGATCCAGCCGGCCAGCCACTCGGCCTCGGCGAACGCGATGCCGCCGCGCTGCACGTGCGATGCCGCCAGCAGGTAGCCGTCCTGGTAGCTGCCCCGGTCCAGGGCCTCGCGGATGTGCCAGGCCCGCTCGCGCCACCAGAGCGCCTCGAACTCGGGCTTCGGGGGGGCCTCGAACAGCAGTTCCCGCGCCTCGGTGACGAGACCGCGCTGCCGTCGCCAGCGGATACGCTCATACAACAGGCCGGGATCGTTGCGGAGTTCCGCCGGCACCGCCTCGATCGCCTGGTCGACGCCGCCGCGGCCCTCTCGGAGCCGCAGCCGGGCGTCCGCCAGCTTCCGCCAGCCACCGGAGACCAGCGGCAGGGTCCGCTCGACCGCCTGCGACTCGCCGCGCCACAGCATCTCGTCCAGACGGTGCTGGTGGTCGATCGGGCGCAGGTGCCGGCCGTAGCGGTCGAGGAATTCCTTGAATGCCTTGTTGCCGAGATCCAGCTCGCGCCAGACCCGGCGAACCTCCTGCACGAGGGCGTCGCCGGCACCCACGGAGTCGAGCGCATCCAGATAGGCCAGCCGCCCGGCCGCGGTCCGCGGCCGGTGCGTCCGGAACCAGAACACCTTGGTGGAACCCGGCAGGCCGGCCGGCATGGCCTGCTCGGCCCGGAGCTCGATCGCGTACTCGCCGGGCCAGCCCGGATGCTCGGTCAGGAACCCGGCGAGGGTGGCGAAATCGGCGGGGCGGCTTGCATCCTGCAGGTCGAGCCACAGCAGCACGGCGGCGAGATCGGCATCCTGCGTCCGCCCGGGGACCGCCAGCGCCGCATCCCAGTCGCCGTCCTCGGCATAGGCCAGGGTCGTCCGCCAGGCGGAGTCGCCCGGCGGCAGGCGGCCGGGAGCAACCAGGGGGCGAGGGGTCGGCCGTGGCGGCAGGCCGTCCGCCGGCCGGGCCGATCGCTCGGCGGTCGCTTCGGCGGGCGGCTCCGACGGCGCGTCGACCGCGGGTCGCGATACCGGTCGCGGCGGCTGCGCGGCCGCCAGGACCGCGGATGCCGGGAGGCCGAGGCCGCCGAGCAGGGCGATGGCCGCAAGCAGGGCCGATCGACCGGGTCGACGGCTGCGGGAACCGGGAGGAAGGGGGGCTGATCGCCGCTCGGGCATGGGCATCGGAGTATCGACGCTTCTTTCGTCAGAATTCCGCAACGCACAACAACATACCGCGTTCCGGGGCCGCGCGGGAGGGGGGCCGCGAGCCTTGCCCGCTCGGAACCTGCGGCGTAAGGTCCGGCTCCGCGACATGTGAAGTCGCCGCTTCGGGAGAGGGCCGATGGGTTACGCGTTCGGAGAGCCGATGTTCAAGGGGTCGCTGGTTGCCCTGATCACGCCGTTCAAGAACGGTTCGGTGGACGAGGACGCGTTCCGGAAACTCGTCGACTACCAGATCACGAACGGCACGCACGGCCTGATCCCGGTCGGGACCACCGGCGAGAGCCCGACGCTGAGCCACGAGGAGCACAAGCGCGTGGTCGAGCTCTGCATCGACGAGGCGCGCGGCCGGGTTCCGGTGATTGCCGGCGCCGGTTCGAACTCGACCGCCGAGGCGATGGACTTCACCCGCCACGCCAAGGAAGCCGGCGCCGATGCGGTGCTGCATGTCACGCCGTACTACAACAAGCCGACCCAGGAAGGCCTGTACCAGCATTTCAAGGCGGTGCACGACAGCGCCGAGATCCCGGTGATCATCTACAACATCCCGGGACGCTCGATCGTCGACATGACCGTCGAGACCATGGCGCGGCTCGCCGACCTGCCGCGGGTGACCGGGGTCAAGGACGCGACCTCCGACCCGGTGCGGCCGATCAAGACCCGGATGGCCATCGGCCCGGACTTCACCCAGCTTTCGGGCGAAGACGCCTCGATCGTGCCGTTCCTGGCCCATGGCGGCCATGGCTGCATCTCGGTGACCGCGAACGTCGCACCGAAGCCGCTGTCCGAGCTGCACGAGGCCTGGCAGCGCCGCGACCTCGACACCGTGTTTTCGATCAACGAGCGGCTGCAGCCCTTGCATGCGGCGCTGTTCTGCGAGACAAGCCCCGGCCCGGTGAAGTACGCGGCGAAGCTGATCGGCCTGTGCGACGGCACGGCACGGCTGCCGATGGTGGAAATCGCCGAGACCAGCAAGCGCCGCGTCGAGGACGCGATGCGGCATGCCGGGTTGTTGAACTGACGGGCACAGCGAGGGCGTCATGGCGGGCAGCCAAGGCACCCGCCGGGAGGTGGCGCGGAACCGGCGGGCGCGTTTCGACTATCAGATCGAGGATACCATCGAGGCCGGCATGATGCTGACCGGCTCGGAGGTGAAGTCGCTGCGCGAGGGCCGCGCATCGATCGGCGAGTCCTATGCGGGCGAGTACGAGGGCGGCCTCGCGCTCATCAATGCGCACATCCCCGAGTACCGGCCGGCCGAGCCGTTCAACCACGAGCCGAAGCGGATCCGCCGGCTGCTGGTGCACAAGCGCGAGAAGGAGCGCCTGCTCGGTCTGATCCGGCGCGAGGGCTACACGCTGGTGCCGATCTCGCTGTACTTCAACGACCGGGGCATCGCCAAGCTCGAGCTCGGCATGGCGCGCGGCAAGAAGCTGGCCGACAAGCGCGAAGACCAGAAGAAGCGCGACTGGGAGCGTCAGAAGTCGCGGATCATGCGGGAGCGGGCATGACCGGCGCTTCCGGCGACGGCGGCCTCCAGCCCCCGTTTCCGGAACCGGCGCCGCGCCGGCCGGCGCGCCTCAAGCCGGTCATGGCCGGCCTGTCGGTCGCCAGCCCGCTGGTCCTGCTGGTCGTGCTGAACGTCGCGGTCCTGGTGTGGGCCTATGTCGAGCCGACGTCGACCTGCTGGCTGAAGTCGCAGATCGAGGCCGGGCGGCGCGTCGTGTACCCGTTCGAGATCCACCTGCTGTACTTCACCGCGACGATCCAGTTCTGGGCGCCGGTGCTGCTGCTGGTCGCGGCGCTGTTCTGGTACGTGGATTGGGTCCGCGTGCGGGAACTGCTGCTCGTCGCCGTGCTGTCGGCCCTGGTGCTCTACCTGGTCGGCTTCGAATACGGCTGGATGAATGAACTGTATCGCGGGCGCTACGACCTGGCCTGCGGCTAGCTTCGGGTCGCCGGCGGGCCGTCGAGCAGGGCGCGAACCGTGCCGAACACCGCATGGAACATCTCGGCCGTCAGCTTGCCGGTGTTCGTGTTGTAGCGCGAGCAATGGTACGAACTGACCAGGGTCCGGCCGTCGGGCAGCGGATGCACCGCGTTGTGGCCGAACTTGCAGGCCGACTTGCGCAGGCCGAGGGCGGCCAGGGTCGCGCCGTGGGCCAGCGACCCGAGCACCAGGATGGCCTGAAGGTTCGGCATCCCGGCGATGGTATTCACCAGGAACGGCCGGCAGGCCGACACCTCGGATCCGACCGGCTTGTTCTCCGGCGGCACGCAGCGCACGGCGTTGGTGATGCGGCAGTCGACCAGCTCGAGGCCGTCATCCGGTCGCTTGTCGTAGGTCCCGCGAGCGAAGCCGTGCGCGATCAGCGTCGCGTACAGCAGGTCGCCGGCATAGTCGCCGGTGAACGGCCGGCCGGTCCGGTTGGCCCCGCGCAGGCCGGGGGCGAGGCCGACGATCAGCAGGCGGCCGTCGGCCGGACCGAAGCTCGGCACCGGGGCGTTGAAGAAATCCGGATAGGCCGCGCGATTGCCGCGGTGGAACGCGACCAGGCGCGGACAGAGCGGGCAGTCGCGCGGCGGGTCGACGTCCGAAGCCCCCATCGTCGGGTATCAGACGCCGTCGTAGCCGCCGGGACGGCGCGGTGTCCGGCGCGTCACCACGGCCGGCATCTCGTCCTCGAAGTCCTCTTCGTCGTCGGTCGAATTGTCGCTGGACGACGGGGCCGGGCGTTCGCGCCGCGGCGGCCGGTCGGCATGGACCCGCTCGATGTCGCTCGCCAGCTGGTCGAGGTCGATGAACTGATCGGCCTGGCGGCGAAGCTCGTCGGCGATCATCGGCGGCGAGGAGCGGATCGTCGACACCACCGTGGCCCGCACGCCCTTGCGCTGCACCGCCTCGATCAGCGAGCGGAAGTCGCCGTCGCCCGAGAACAGCACGACATGGTCCAGTCGGTCGACCATCTCCATCATGTCGACCGCCAGCTCGATATCCATGTTGCCCTTGATCCGGCGGCGGCCCTGGGAATCGGTGAACTCCTTCGCCGGCTTGGTCACCAGGCTGTAGCCGTTGTAGTCGAGCCAGTCGACCAGCGGGCGGATCGGCGAATACTCCTGATCCTCGAGCAGCGCGGTGTAGTAGAACGCGCGGATCAGATGGGCCTTGCTGCCGAAGAGTTCGAGCAGCCGCTTGTAGTCGATGTCGAATCCGAGGGCCCGGGCAGCGGAATAGAGATTCGCGCCGTCGATGAACAATGCAACCTTCTCATGCGGATAAAAAAACATCGCGAAAGCCTCTCAAATAGCGTGCTTGGGTGGATCAATACATGAACGAATGCCCGCCACGTCAAAGCCGCAAACGGGCTCGCAAATGATGCCTTTCATAGTATGAGGGCCGGGCGGCGCATGTACAGACGAAACGCCCGGACTCGGCCCGCTGCCGCAAGGAGCTTGCGATGATCATCGTTGCCATCGGCGCAAACCTGCCGGCCGACGGTTTCGCGACTCCGCTCGAGACCTGCCGGGCGGCGGTCGAGCGACTGGCCGGGGAACCCGGCCTCGCGGTGACGGCGACGTCGCGCTGGTACGAATCGGAACCGGTGCCGCCGTCCGGGCAGCCCTGGTACGTCAACGGCGCGGTGACGGTCGAGACCGCGCTGGGGCCGGCCGAGCTGCTGGCGCGGCTGCACGCGGTCGAGGCGTCGTTCGGACGGGTGCGCCGGATCCGCAACGAGGCCCGGCCGCTGGACCTGGACCTGATCGACCATGACGGCGCGTTGCGTGACGGCCGGGACGGCGGGCCGGTGCTGCCGCATCCGCGGGCCCGGGAGCGGGCCTTCGTTCTGCTCCCGCTGGCCGACGTGGCGCCGGCCTGGCGGCATCCGGGCACCGGCGAGGCGGTCCGCGAGCTGATTTCGGCGCTGCCGGCCGACGGTCCCGCGATCCGCCCGATCGACGACCGGTGAGGGCTGTGGATAGTCCTTGTTTAGCCGGGGGCGCATCGCTATATTCCGCGGCTCGCCGACCTTCCCCGACCGATTTCGAGAGGCTTTCATGGCGCGGGTTACCGTTGAGGATTGCATCCTCCAGATCCCGAACCGCTTCGACCTGGTGATGGCGGCGGCGCAGCGCGCCCGCGACATCTCGGCCGGATCGCAGCTCACCGTCGACCGCGACAACGACAAGAACCCGGTGGTCGCGCTGCGCGAGATCGCCGACCAGACCGTCGAGTCCGAGGTGCTGAAGGAGAGCCTGATCAAGGGCCTGCAGAAGCATGTGGAAGTCGATGAGCCGGAGGACGACGACCTCGAGCGGCTGATCGGTGCCGAGGGCCTCGGCGGCGCCGTCGGCCTGGACGGCCGGCTTGCCGAAGGCGAGACGCTGGACGAGGACGCGGCCTCGTCCCTGGGCATGCAGGTCGAGCAGGAAGACGAGAAGGCGGCCGGTGGCTTCGAAGACGTGGACGACGGCACGCTCAGCGACGAGGACTGAAGTTCCCGTCTCGCCAACTTATGGCGGCGGCCCTACCTTGAGAGGTAACGCAGGTAGGGCCTCATGATCCGGCAATACGAGCTTGTAGAAACGGTACGCGCCTACGATCCGACCGCGGACGAGGCGGCCCTGGACCGTGCGTATGTCTATGCGATGAAGATGCACGGCAGCCAGACGCGCGCGTCGGGCGATCCGTATTTCTCGCACCCCCTCGAGGTCGCCGGGATTCTGACCCGGATGAAGCTCGACCACGGCACCATCATCACCGCGCTTCTGCACGACGTGCTCGAGGACACCGACGCATCGCTCGACGACATCCGCCGGATGTTCGGCGACGAGATCGCGCGGCTGGTCGACGGGGTCACCAAGCTCACCCGCATCGAGCTGCAGTCCGACCGCACCAAGCAGGCCGAGAACCTCCGCAAGCTCGTGCTGGCGATGAGCCAGGATATCCGGGTGCTGCTGGTCAAGCTGGCGGATCGCCTGCACAACATGCGGACGCTGCATTTCATCGAGAAGCCGGAGAAGCGCCGCCGGATCGCCGCCGAGACCATGGACATCTATGCGCCGCTGGCGGCGCGGATCGGCATCAACGACATCAAGGACGAGCTCGAGGACCTGGCCTTCGCGGAGATCAATCCGGATGCCCGGTCGTCGATCAAGACCCGGCTCGACTACCTGCGGTCCGAGGGCGGGGACCTGGTCGAGCGGATCATCGAGGAACTGCGGAGCACGCTGTCGGAGGGCGGCGTCGAGGCGCAGATCTCCGGCCGGACCAAGACCCCGTATTCGGTCTGGCAGAAGATGCAGCGCAAGAACGTCAGCGTCGAGCAGCTCTCGGACATCATGGCGTTCCGGCTGGTGGTGCCGGACATCGGCGCCTGCTACCACGCGCTCGGCCTGATCCACGCCCGCTACCCGGTGGTTCCCGGCCGGTTCAAGGACTACATCTCTACCCCGAAGCCGAACGGCTACCGATCGCTGCATACCGGCGTGATCGGGCCGCATCGCCAGCGTATCGAGATGCAGATCCGCACCCCGGACATGCACAGCATCGCCGAGCTCGGCGTCGCGGCGCACTGGTCCTACAAGCAGGGATCGGGCGCCAGCGAGGGGCGCAAGTACCGATGGATCCGGGAACTGCTCGACATCCTGGACCAGGCGTCCGGCCCCGAGGAATTCCTCGAGCACACCAAGCTCGAGATGTACCAGGACCAGGTGTTCTGCTTCACCCCGAAGGGCGACCTGATCGCGCTGCCCCAGGGCTCCGGGCCGATCGACTTCGCCTACGCGGTGCACTCCGAGATCGGCGACACCTGCGTCGGCGCCAAGATCAACAGCCGGCTGGTGCCGCTGCAGACCCAGCTGAAGAACGGCGACCAGGTCGAGATCGTCTCCTCGAAGACCTCGACTCCGTCGCCGACCTGGGAGCAGTTCGTCGTCACCGGCAAGGCCAAGGCGCGGATCCGGCGCTTCGTCCGGCTGAAGCGCCGCCAGCAGTTCTCAGACCTCGGCAAGGCCATGCTGCAGAAGGCGTTCCGCCAGGAGGGCCATCCGTTCAGCGAGAAGACCGTGGCGCCGCTGTCGGAGAAGTTCCGCGCCGAGACTGTCGAGGATCTCTACGCCGGCGTCGGCGAGGGGTTGACCAGCGCGCTGGAGGTGGTGCACGCCGCCTATCCGCCGGCGCGGCCGGCCGAGAAGCCCGCGAACGTGGTGCCGATCGCGCGGGCGCGCGGCAAGTCCCGGAAGTCCAGCCACGACGCGATCCCGATCACCGGTCTGATCGACGGCATGGCCGTGCACTTCGCGCGCTGCTGCCATCCGCTGCCGGGCGAGCGCATCGTCGGCATCGTGACCACCGGCAAGGGCGTGACGATCCACACCATCGACTGCGAGACCCTGGAGAACTACCACCACGAGCCGGAGCGCTGGCTCGATGTCGGCTGGGACTCCGAACGCGCGACGGTCCATGTCGGGCGACTCGAGGTGGTCATCGCCAACGAGCCGGGAAGCCTGGGTTCGCTGTCGACCGTGATCGGCAAGAACGGCGGCAACATCATCAACCTGAAGATCGTCACGCGATCGGTGGATTTCTTCGAACTGCTGATCGACGTCGAGGTCGGCGATGTCCGGCATCTGACCACCATCATTGCGGCGTTGCGCGCCACACCGGTCATCAACTCCGTGGAGCGCGCCCGCGGATGATCCGGAGAGCGGGTGCGGTTTTACGGCGCAGGTTCTTGCCCCGGGTACGGAAATTCGGCATACCGACCGCGGCTGGACGACCAGTCCGAGTCCTTCGATGCAAGCGAGACCCCGACACATGGCGGTAAGAAAAACGGGCGGCTTCGGCGAGATGATCCGCACGATCCTCATCGCCGTGGGTATCGCCCTGTTCATCCGCACTTTCGCCTACGAACCGTTCAACATTCCGTCCGGCTCGATGATCCCGACGCTCCTGGTGGGCGACTACCTGTTCGTGTCGAAGATGTCCTACGGGTACAGCCGGCATTCCCTGCCGTTCTCGCTCCCGCTGATCCCGGGCCGGCTGCTGTATGACGAGCCGGAGCGCGGCGATGTCGTGGTGTTCAAGCTTCCGACCGACAACCGGACCGACTACATCAAGCGGATCGTCGGCCTGCCCGGCGACACCATCCAGGTGGTCGGCGGGATCCTGCAGATCAACGGCGAGGCCGTGAAGCGCCGCCAGGTCGAGGACTACCGCGACGAGGACCGGTTCGGCCGGCCGGCCGACGTCAAGCAGTACATCGAGACCCTGCCGAACGGCGTCGAGCATCGCATCCTGGAGATCAGCGACGACCAGCCGAACGACAGCACCGGGGTCTACCGGGTGCCCGAGGGGCACTTCTTCGCGATGGGCGACAACCGCGACAATTCGGTCGACAGCCGGTTTGCCCGGGTCGGGTTCATTCCGAAGGACAACCTGGTTGGCCGGGCCGAGGTGATCTTCTATTCGACCGCCGCGACCGCGAGTGTCTGGGAAGTCTGGAAGTGGCTGCCGGCGACCCGGTTCGGCCGGTTGCTGGAAGGCATCGAATGAACGAGGTCGACCGCGACCTAAGCGGCCTGGCCGAGCTTCTCGGTCATACCTTCAACCATGCCGACATCCTGCGGCGCGCGGTGACTCATGCCAGCGCGGAACCGCGGGCCTGGAACGCATACGAGCGGCTCGAGTTCCTGGGCGACCGGGTGCTGGCGCTGATCCTCGCCGAACATCTGCTGGACCGGTTCCCGCACGAGCGCGAGGGCTCGATCGCCAAGCGCCATGTCAGCCTGGTGCGGCGCGAGACCTTGGCGGAGGTGGCGCACAGCATCGACCTCGGCCGCTACCTGATCGTCTCGCGCGGAGAGGACGAGGCCGGCGCGCGCGCCAGCGACACCATCCTGTCGGACGCCATGGAGGCGGTGATCGGCGCGCTGTATCTGGACGGCGGGCTGGAGGCGGCGCGGCGGTTCATACTCCGATACTGGAACCCGGTCCTGGAACTCGACCAGCGGCCGCCGCAGGATCCGAAGACCGCCCTGCAGGAATGGGCGCAGGGACGCCGGCTGCCGCTTCCGGTGTACGCCACGGTCGTGCAGACCGGCCCGGCGCACGCCCCCGAGTTCACGGTCGAGGTGCGGGTCGAGGGCCTGGAGCCGCAGCGGGCGATCGGAAAGTCGAAACGGCTGGCCGAGCAGTCTGCGGCGGCGGCCATGCTGGAGGCGATTGGCGAATGAGCGACGTACCGGGCAATGACGGGCAGGCCGGCGGTGGTGCGGGCGATGCGCCCACACGCTGCGGGTTCGTCGCGCTGGTGGGGGCGCCCAACGCCGGCAAGTCGACCCTGACCAACCATCTGGTCGGGGCGAAGGTCTCGATCGTCACCCACAAGGCGCAGACCACCCGCGCCCGGATCCGGGGCATCGCCATGGCGGGCCCGACCCAGATCATCCTGGTCGACACGCCCGGCATCTTCCGGCCGCGCCGCCGGCTCGACCGGGCCATGGTGCATGCCGCCTGGGCCGGCGCCGGCGATGCCGACGTGATCGTGCTGGTGGTGGACGCGGCCAAGGGGCGGATCGATGAGGACACCCGGCGGATCATCGACGGCCTGAAGGCCAACGGGCAGCGTGCGGTCCTGGCCCTGAACAAGGTCGACGGCATGAAGCGCGAGCGGCTGCTGCCGATCGCGCAGGAATGCTCCGAGCTGTTCGAGTTCGACCGGGTGTTCATGATCTCGGCGCTGAACGGCAGCGGCTGCGACGACCTGCGGCAGTATCTGGCGGACCGCATGCCGGAAGGACCCTGGCACTATCCCGAGGACGAGCTCTCCGACCTCCCGGAGCGGTTGCTGGCCGCCGAGGTCACGCGCGAGCAGGTGTTCCTCAAGCTGCACGACGAACTGCCCTACGAGGCGACGGTCGAGACCGACATCTGGACCGAGCGCGACGACGGCTCGGTGCGGATCGACCAGACGATCTACGTCGAGCGCGACAACCAGCGGATGATCGTGCTCGGCAAGAACGGCCGCAAGATCAAGGAGATCGGCCAGCTCGCCCGGGAACAGCTGGAGGCCATGCTGGACCGCCGCGTGCACCTGTTCCTGTTCGTGAAGGTGCGGGAGGCCTGGCAGGAGGACCGCGAGCGCTACACCACCTGGGGGCTGGAGTGGGACGTGTGAGCGCCCGGCGGGCCATGTCTCCGGAGACGGGCGCCTGACCCATGGTCGAGTGGAGCGACGAGGGCATCGTCCTGGCGGCCCGGCCGCACGGCGAGGGCTCGGCCGTCGTGATGCTGCTGACCCGGGCGCACGGCCGGCACGCAGGGCTGGTCCGCGGCGCCTTCTCGGGGCGGGCAAGGGGGCTCTACCAGGCCGGCAACCGGGTGACCGCGGAGTGGCGGGCGCGGCTGTCCGAGCATCTTGGTAACTATGCCTGCGAACTCGCCCACGGCTATGCGGCCGCGGCGCTTGACGACCCGCTGAAGCTGGCCGGCCTGACCGCCGCCTGCGCGATCGCCGAGGCGTCGTTGCCCGAGCGCGAGCCGCATCCCCGGGTGTATGACGGCCTGGTCGCGCTGCTCGACGCGATGGCCCGTCCGGACCTGGGCGATGCCTGGATCGCCGCCTATGTCCGATGGGAGATCGGGGTGCTGGCAGACCTCGGCTACGGCCTCGACCTGGAGAGCTGTGCCGCGACCGGCGTGAACGACGATCTCGCCTATGTCAGCCCGCGTTCCGGCCGGGCGGTCTCGCTGGCCGCCGGCGAGCCGTACCGCGACCGGCTGCTGGCGCTGCCGCGATTCCTGATCGGGCGCGGCGGCGGCGACGTCGACGATCTTTTCCGGGGTCTGGCGCTGTCCGGATTCTTCCTTGAGCGCCATGTGTTTGCGACCCACGGCCGGCAGCCACCGCCGGCCCGCACGCGTTTCGTTGAACGCTTCGCGCGGGACGTTACAGTATCTGGTGGAGGATCGAGCATATGACCACGACATCTACCGACGACCCGCCGCGGATCCGCGATACCTGGCTGGCCGACGCGCTGAGCGAGCGCTATCTCGCCTATGCGCTGTCGACCATCATGGCGCGCTCGCTGCCCGACGTGCGTGACGGCCTGAAGCCGGTGCACCGGCGGCTGCTGTTCGCGATGCGGCAGCTCCGTCTCGACCCGGGATCGGCCTACAAGAAGTCGGCCCGCGTGGTCGGCGACGTCATGGGTAAGTTCCACCCGCACGGCGACTCCTCGATCTACGACGCCCTGGTCCGGCTGGCCCAGGATTTCGCGGTCCGCTATCCGCTGGTCGACGGCCAGGGCAACTTCGGCAACGTCGACGGCGATAACGCCGCGGCGATGCGGTACACCGAAGCGCGGATGACGGAGGTCGCCCGCCTGCTGCTCGAGGGAATCGACGAGGACACGGTCGATTTCCGGCAGACCTACGATGGCGAGGGCGAGGAGCCGGTGGTCCTGCCGGCGGCGTTCCCGAACCTGCTGGCCAACGGCGCCCAGGGCATCGCGGTCGGCATGGCGACCTCGATCCCGCCGCACAACGTCGACGAGCTGTGCGCCGCCCTGCAGCACCTGATCGAGCACCCGAATGCCCGCGACGAGACCCTGATCGACCTGGTTCCGGGCCCGGACTTCCCGACCGGCGGCACCCTGGTGGAATCCCGCGAGGCGGTCATGGAGGCGTACCGGACCGGGCGCGGCAGCTTCCGGGTGCGGGCGCGCTGGGAAGTCGAGCCGTTGAAGAACGGCACCTGGCAGATCGTCGTCACCGAGATCCCGTACCAGGTCCAGAAGTCCCGGTTGGTCGAGCGCATGGCGGAGCTGCTGCAGGCCCGCAAGCTGGCGCTGCTCGACGACATCCGCGACGAGTCGGCCGCCGACATCCGCCTCGTGCTGGAGCCGAAGAGCCGCAACGTCGACCCCGACGTGCTGATGGAGAGCCTGTTCCGCCAGACCGACCTTGAAAGCCGGATCCCGCTGAACCTGAACGTCCTCGACAAGGACAACGTGCCGCGGGTCATGAGTCTGCGCGAGGCCCTGCAGGCGTTCCTGGACCATCGGCATGAGGTGCTGGTGCGCCGCACCCGGCACCGGCTCGAGAAGATCGCGCACCGCCTGGAGGTACTGGGCGGCTACCTGATCGCCTATCTGAACCTCGACGAGATCATCCGGATCATCCGCGAGGAGGACGAGCCGAAGGCCGTGATGATGCGGACCTTCGAGCTGACCGACGTGCAGGCCGAGGCGATCCTCAACATGCGCCTGCGGGCCCTGCGGCGGCTCGAGGAGATCGAGATCCGCAAGGAGTTCGAGGAGCTGTCCGCCGAGCGCGACGACCTGGTCGCGCTGCTCGACGACGAGCGCCGGCGCTGGCGGACCGTCGCGCAGCAGCTCGGCGAGCTGCGGCGGACCTTCGGCAAGGACACCGAGCTCGGCCGCCGCCGCACTGTGATCGGCTCGACCCCGAGCCCGGTGCTGGTGCCGACCGAGGCTCTGGTGGAGCGCGAGCCGATCACCGTCATCTGCTCCGAGAAGGGCTGGATCCGGGCGCTGAAGGGCCATATCGGCGCCGACCAGGAGGTCAAGTACAAGGAGGGCGACGGCGAGCGCTTCCGACTGCATGCCGAGACCACCGACAGGATCCTGGTGTTCGCCACCGACGGCCGGTTCTACACCATCGGCGGCGACAAGCTGCCGTCCGGCCGCGGCCATGGCGAGCCGATCCGCCTGATGATCGACCTGGCCAACGAGGAGGATCTGGTCGCGATCAGGCCGCACCGGGCCGGCGAGCGGCTGCTGGTCGCCTCGACCGAGGGCCGCGGCTTCGTGGTGCCGGCCGACGACGTGGTGGCGCAGACCCGGACGGGCAAGCAGGTGCTGGTGCTGGATGCGGGCGCCAAGGCCCAGGTCTGCGTGCCGGCAACCGGCGACGCCATCGCGGTGGTCGGTACCAACCGCAACCTGCTGGTGTTCGACCTCGCCGACCTGCCGGAGATGTCGCGCGGCAAGGGCGTGATCCTGCAGAAGTACAAGAGCGGCGGCCGGCTGGCCGACGCCGTGGTGTTCAAGGCCGAGGAGGGACTGTCCTGGACGCTGCAGGGCGGCCGACGGCGCACCGAGACCGAGCTGGAGCCGTGGCGCGGCAAGCGTGCCGGGGCCGGCCGGAACCCGCCGAACGGCTTCCCGCGGCCGCCGCGCTTCACCTGATCGCGGCGCCGCGGCCGGCGGGCCGCACCCGCAGCAACGACCAAGGGCCCGGCGCGATGCGCCGGGCCCTTTCCGTTTCGGCCGCTTGCGGCGTTTGCCGCGGGGGATGCTCAGAAGTACAGCGAGATGTCCGTGTGGTGGGCCTGGCAGGCGGCGATCTCGACCGCGATCTCGTCGGGCATCCGGTTGAGCTGGCGCAGGCCGATCGTGTACTTGATCGCCGCGTCGTAGGCCTCGAGCTGCGGCAGGAGGCTTTCCCGGGCGTTGGTTCGCCAGGTGATTTCCTCGCTCATGATCGCCACGGCCTTCTCGAACTCCTGGATCGCCTTCTCCGGCTTGTCGGCGTCGCGGCGGATGGCGCGGCGCGTCGACGACAGGGCGGTGCGGATCTCGTTGACGTCCGAGACCCCGTCGTTGAGTTGCCGTTCGACTTCCTTGATCGCCTCTTCCTTGCTGTCGGCGCTTTGCTCGCTGCGCACGACCTCCCCGAGGGCGCGGAGGTCGTCTTCCAGGGCGGCCAGCGCGTCGGCGGTCCGCAGGACGCCGATCAGCTCCAGGATCGGCTCGTAGGCCTGGTCTGTGGTCCGCCGATAGGTGAGGCGCGCGCGCTTCTCCTCGGCCAGCACTTTCTTGAAGTCACGGTGCCGCGGCTCCCAGTCGTCGGGAATCGATGCTTCGAGCTGCTTCAGCTCGGCCTCGAGACGGTCCCGTTCCTCCTCCAGGCCCGCGAGGTAGGCGGTCTCGTCGGGACGGAAGCGCTTGGCGAGGTCGATCCGGTTCCTGATCTCCTGGATCTCCTGCTTGTGGCCCCGGATGTCGTCCTGGGTCGCCCGGACGGCGACGTGCAGGGGCCGGTAGTTCACCGCGGCGTCGTCGATCGCCTTGGACGCGGCGAACGCCTCGTCCAGGGCGGTGAAGGTCTGGCCGGCCGTGTCGAGCGCCTTCGCGACCGCGGTGGCGCGGCGCTTCGGGAGGGTCGAGAGATCCCATCCCTGGGCCTGCCGGATCGCGGCCTTGATCTCGTCGCCGCGGTTCGCGTTGGTCTCCCGGATGTAGTCCTCGATGCAGCTCTGCAGGCGCGGGTTCTTCGGCGGCGGGGCCGTCACACCGGTGAGCGAAACCCGGCTCGGGATGTAGTTCACCAGCTCCGGCACCACGCCGACGATGAACAGCGCAAACAGCTGCAGCGAGATGAACGGAACCACGCCCTTGTACATGGAGATCGTCCGCACCACCGCCGGGGCGACGCCGCGCAGGTAGAACAGCGCGAAGCCGAAGGGCGGCGTCAGGAACGACGTCTGGATGTTCAGGCCGATCATCACGCCGAGCCAGACCGCGGTGACGTTCGCCGACGGGTCCATCAGCAGGATCGGGGCCACGATCGGCACCACGACGACGGCGATCTCGATGAAGTCCAGGAAGAAGCCGAGGACGAAGATCACGGCCATGACGATGATGAACTGGGCCCAGAACCCGCCGGGCAGGCCGGTCAGGAACTCACGGACCAGGTCCTCGCCGCCGAACGCCCTGAACGCCGCCGTCAGCATGGCGGCGCCGAGCAGGATGATGAACACCAGCGAGGTCGTCTTCGCCGTCTCGATCATCACGCCCTGCAGCGTGTTGTCGATCTTCAGCGTGCGATAGCCGCTCCAGGACAGGGCGACCAGCAGGCCGATCACGCCGACGGTGGCCACCAGCATGCCGATCACGTCGGCCTGGGTGTTGACCTGGCGGATGTTGAGCGGGACGACGTGAAGGGTGCCGAGGATCAGGACCACGGAGACGACCGCCAGCACCGCAGGCCGATAGGTTCCCTTGCCCTCGTACAGCCGGTAGCCGGCCATGATCAGTGCGCCGGCCGCGCCGATAGCGCCGGCCTGGTTGACGGTGGCGATGCCGGTGATGATCGAGCCGAGCACGACGAAGATCAGCGTCAGCGGCGGGACCAGGGCCAACAGGACCTTGCCGGCGAAGCGGCGGTCGTAGGCGCCGTCGAAATGAACCGCCGGTGCCATCTTCGGGCGGACGAAGGAGATCACCAGGATGAACAGCATGTACAGCCCGACCAGGATCAGGCCCGGCAGCAGGGCGCCCATGAACATGTCGCCAGCGCTGGTCGAGCTGACGCTGAACTCGCTCGGCATCGAGAACTCGCCGGTGTTCGCCTTGTAGAGCGCCAGGCGGGCGGTCGCCGCCTGGTCGACGGCGCCGGACAACTGGTCGGCCAGGATGATCAGCACGATCGACGGCGGGATGATCTGGCCGAGGGTCCCCGAGGCCGCGATGGTGCCGGTGGCGAGCGGGTGCGAGTAGTTGTTGCGGAGCATCGCGGGAAGCGAGATCAGTCCCATCGCCACCACCGTCGCGCCGACGATGCCGGTGGTCGCGGCCAGCAGCGCACCGACGAACACCACCGAGATGCCGAGGCCGCCGCGGATCGGGCCGAACAGCTGCGCCATCGATACCAGCAGGTCTTCCGCGATCTTGGAGCGCTGCAGCATGATGCCCATGAACACGAACAGCGGGATCGCGATCAGGGTGTCGCGTTCGACCTCCCAGTAGATCCCGCGGAAGTTCGTGACGCCGGCGCTGAGCCAGTTCACGGGGCTGCCCTGGGCGAAGTAGGCGTCCGCATTGCCCTCGAAGAGCATGCCGGACATCGCGGCGAGCCCGATGGTGACGATCGCCGAGCCCGGGAGGGCGAATGCGACCGGGAAGCCCGATCCGAGGGCCGCAGCCATCAGGATCACGAGGAGGGCGAGGAAGAAGAGCTCCATCTTTAGGCGCCGCTTTCGCTCTGGTCGGTCATGGGCCGGAGGCCCTGGAAATGCTGCGATGACACGGGTCGCCGGGGGCCGGCGCCCCGGTCAGGACATCGGGGATTCGGTGTCGCGGTGGCCCGGTTCGCCGCGCATGTCGGCCACGCTGTCCATCAGATAGCCGGCGAACTGGATCATCATGGTAACGGCGAAGATTCCAAGGAACCCGGCCATCAGGTACTTCACATACATGCCGAAGCCGGACTGCGAGACCTCGTAGCTCAGTAGCGGGCCGGTGATCACGCTGGTCTTGTCGAACATGCCGAAGACCAGGATCACGCTGCAGAGCGTGACGCCCATGAACAGGCAGCCGAGCGCGTTGGAAATCCCCTTGGCGCGCGGCGAGAACCCCGAATACAGGACGTCCACGCGCACATGACCGTCCTCGTACAGCGTGTAGGCGCTGGCGAACAGGAACAGGCCCGCGTACCAGAACCGCACCAGGTCGCCCTGGAACGCCTGCTCGTAGGAATAGATGAACCGGGTCAGTACGATCAGCAGCTCGGCGACCACCACCAGCAGCGCCAGCCACTGGAAACCGATGGTCCGGGTCCATGCCGCGATAGCCATTGCGAGCACCAGCAGCGGCATGTGGATGACGGGCCCCCGGAACTGCGAGCGACCGAGTTCGGTCGCCAGTTCGTGCCCGACCATGGTCACGAGCAGGTTCTCGACCCGCAGGAACGAGATCAGCATGTCGGCGAGCCCGATCAGCACCACCGCCCAGAACGCCGCCCGGACGATGTAGGCCACCACGCTCGACAGCAGCTGCGAATCCTGCCGCAGCCCCCGGTCGGTGCGCGACACGAACAGGACCGGTCCGACGACGCCGGCCACGAACAGGGCGGCCTGGACGATACCGAGGCCACCCTTCGAGAAGGCCGACTGGGCGCCCGGCCAGCCGTGCCAGATCGACAGGTAGGTGTTGATCAGGAACGCGGCTGTCAGGCCGACGATCATCCACCCGACCGCGCGGGTGAAGCCCGGTCCCGGAAAGCCGCCCTTGGACGGGTAGCGGGATGCTGGTTCCATGGTCGCCATGGCAGGCAGTCTCCGTTAGCAACCGCGGTCGCCCCGCGATCTTCACGACGAATGGATCGGACCCGGTTCAAGCCGTCCGGCATGGAACCGTGAGCCGAGTATCGCGCGGCTTGGGACGCCGTCTTAGTTCGGGGAAGTCCGTATGGCGATTCGAAAACGGACGGGGTCAGGAGACCCCGTCCGTCGATTTTCGAATCCGCGACCGGATTAGAGACCCAGCACCCGGTTGCGCTGGGCGTAGTACGCGCCTTCGGACAGCTTCATCCAGGCGCCGACATCGGACCGCGCCTTCGCAAAGCTCTCATGAATGCGATTGGCGAGGTCGCTGTGCGCGCGGACCTCCTCGTACACCTCGGCCGAGGCACGACCGAACGCATCGTAGACGTCGTCGTTGAACTCACGCAGCTGGACGCCGTGCTCCTGGGTCAGCTTCCGCAGGTAGGTACCGTTGTTGGCGTTGAACTCCGCCATCATGAAATCGGTCTCTTCGGAAGCGCAGGCCTTGATGAGGAGCTGGTCGGACTTCGAGAGCTTGTCCCACCACGCCTTGTTCAGACCCAGCGAATCGTAGCCGCCCGGCTCGTGCATACCCGGGTAGTAGTAGTACTTCGCCGCCTCGTAGAACTTCAGGAAGTAGTCGTTCCACGGGCCGACCCACTCGGTCGCGTCGATCGCACCGGAGACCAGGTTCTCGTAGATCTGGCCGCCCGGCAGCGAGACCGGCGAGGCACCCAGCTTGGCCATGACGTCGCCGCCCAGGCCCGGGATACGCATCTTGAGGCCCTTGAGGTCCTGGGAGGAGTTGATCTCCTTGTTGAACCAGCCGCCCATCTGCACGCCGGTGTTGCCGGCTGCGAGGCACTTCAGGCCGAATTCGCCGGCCAGCTCGTCCCACAGCTCCTGGCCGCCCATGTGGTGGATCCAGGCGCCCATCTCGTTCTCGGTCAGGCCGAACGGCACCGAGGTGAAGTACGCCCAGCCCGGGTGCTTGCCTTTCCAGTAGTAGTCGGCGGCGTGGTAGGCCTGGGCATTGCCCGAGGCGACCTCGTCGAACGCGTCGAAGGCGCCGACCCGCTCACCGGCGGCAAAGTACTGCACCTGGATCCGGCCGTCGGAGACCTCCTGGATACGCTTGGCGAGGCGCTGCGCCCCGGTGCCGAGGCCCGGGAAGTCGCGCGGCCAGGTCGAGACCATAACCATCTCGACGCGAGACTGCGCGATCGCCGGCGCCGAAAGCGCGCTTGCGGCGGCGGCAATGCCGCCTACGCTGGCCCCGGTAAGAAATGAACGACGCTTCATGGTTTTCTCCCATCGTGTTGCCGTCCGCCATACCAATCGGCGGATTGTCCCCCTGAATCGCACTCCCTGTTACGCGTGCGACGCGTGGCCCTGAACCACGCAGGTCGCGCGGATTATAGTGGAGCGACATGCTGGTGCAACAAGCGTCCCTGCCCATAAAACCGGCAGAACCCTATGTCTTCTGCCCTGAAACCGATGGATCGTTGAATGCCGCCCGGCTGGCCGCCACACTCGCCGTCGATTCTGCATTCTTCCCGGAAGTTCCCTATGCGCCTCGACATCTGCTGCGTCGGAAACCGCTTCAACATGTACCGCAACGTGATCGCGCTGCTGTACCACGCCCTGGTCGACGCCGGGCACGACGTGACGGTGTCGCAGAACCGGATCGCGACCGACGCGCTCACCATCATCGTTCCACCGATGGCGTTTCGCGTTCCGGAACTGGTCGAGGCGCTGGCCGGCCGGCGGGCACGCTACCTGGTGCTCGGGGTCGAGACGCTCGGCGGAATCGCCCATGGCGCCGGGCCCGAGGCGCCGGACGACCGGGAGCCGTTCCGGCGGTTCTTCGGGAACGCCGCCGGAGTGCTGTGCCTGTTCCGGGAAGACATGGAGAGCTACCGGACGGTGACGCCGCGACCGGTCTATATGCGTTACGGCTGCCATCCGGCGGTGGCTGAGATCCCGGACGCCGCGGAACGGCCGGTCGACGTGTTCTTCTTCGGCGACGTCGATCCCTATCCGGCGCGAGCCCGGGTGCTGCAGCAGCTGCGCGAGGCCGGGCTGGCGGTCGACGTGCTGGCCGGTTCCTCGCACGCGCCGCACGAACTGCTGCGCAATGCCCGGATCGGCCGCTCCAAGATCGATCTCAACCTGGCCCATGCCGATCATGTCAGTCCGCAGCGCGTGGTGTATCTCGCCAACAACCGGCGCTGCTGCGTGTCCAACACGGTACCCGACCCGGACGGCTACCTCGCCGCGACCAGCGCCTTTCCGGACGACGCCGCGCTGGTCGACGCCTGCCGGGCGATGGTGGCGGACGGGAGCTGGCGGGCGCGGGGCGAGGAGGCGTACGAACGGGTGCGGGGCTGGGGAATGACCGGGATCGTCACCGCGGCGCTCGACGAGGTCCTGGCGGGCGACGGCGCGGGGGCGTCACTCCTCGCCGGAAATCGTTAGCTCCTCCCAGCCCCCGGCGGTCAGGCACTCCACCGGCTGGAACTGGGTCTTGTAGGCCATCTTGCGGCTGCCCCGGATCCAGTAGCCGAGATAGACGAACGGCAGGCCGCGCGCGGCCGCGCGTCGGACGAGATCGAGGATCATGAACCTGCCGAGCGCGCGCTTGTCGGCGCCCGGCTCGAAGAAGCTGTAGACCGCGGACAGCCCGTCGTCCTGGCGGTCGATCAGCACCGCCGCCCACAACACCGACCTGGCGTCGCGATACTCGATCAGCGAGGTCTCGATCGGCGAGCGCTCCACCATTGCGGCGTAGTCCGGATAGTCCATCAGCGCCATCTCGCCGTCGCCGTGGCGGCCGGCCTGGTAGCGCGAGAACAGCTCGAACTGCTCGCGCGTCGCCTCGTTCGGGACGTCCTCGCCGATCAGGTCGCCGTTGCTCCTGAGCACGCGCCGGTGACCGCGGGTCCAGCGAAAGTCGGCGGCACGCAGCCGGACCGGCACACAGTCGGTGCAGCCCGCGCAGGCAGGCCGGTACGCCAGGTGCTGGGTGCGCCGGAAGCCGGCCCTCGCCAGGGTGTCGTGGGCGTGCCGGCCGCGGCGCGTCGACAGGTCGCACACCAGTCGCCGCTCCTGCAGCCCGGGCAGGTAGGGGCAGGGCATCGGCAGCGTGTGGAAGAAGGTGAGGGGCGGCGCCAGCGTTGCGTCGTGCATACTCGCATTCTCCGCTCAGGCGGCGTTCTGCTCGGGGACGACCCCGCAGAATTCTGCCCGAACCGCCGCCGTCACCGCAATCAGCTGGCGCTGCACGTAGTCGGAGAACTGGTGCAGGCCGAACTGGATGACCGTGTCCGGGCTGTGGTCGGCGAGCGCGGCGCGCGTCTCGTCCAGGATCTCCATCGCACTGGCGCCGGCGCGCAGGCCGAAGCCCGACCGAAGGCGATGCAGGTGTCCGTCGATTTCGGACAGGCATAGCGCGATCGATCGCGGGAAGCTCATGTTGAACAGCAGGAACGCGGCCACCTGTTTCGGCGACATGCCGCGGGGATGTTCACGCCGGAACGCGTGGTAGCCGGCGACCGACCGCAGCATTGCGTTCCATTGGCTGACGTCGACCGGGCTGCCGACCGCCTGGTTGGGCGGCAGCAGGAGGTGGTACTTGATGTCCAGCAGGCGACTGGTCTGGTCGGCGCGCTCGACCTCCCGGCCGATCAGGTAGAAGTACCAGGTCTGGTCCCGGAAGAAGGTCCCCTCGGTGATGCCGGTGTGGGTCTGGCATTCCTCCTTGATCATCGCGCAGACCCGCGACAGCTCGCTGTATTTCAGGTCGTCCGAGGTCAGGGCAGACAGCGTGTTGTTGAACACGTTCAGGTGACTCCACATCTCGGTCGAGATGGTCGGCCGGAGCGCCCGGGCATTCTCCTTGGCGGCGCGGATCGTCGAGATGATCGACGACGGATTGTCGCGGTCCAGCACGTAGAAATGCACGACGTTGGCGTAGGAGGCGACGTCATAGGCCTCGTCGAAGCGTTCCTCGTCGGCGTTGAGCTGGACGATCGAGCGCCAGTTCTGGCTGCCGCGGGAGTCCCGGGAGAAGTGCAGGTTGACGTCGAGGATGCGCGCCAGGCTCTCGGCCCGCTCCATGTAGCGGCCCAGCCAGAACGAGCAGTCGGCATAGCGGGCCAGGAGGAACTTGGTTCCGATCGTCATGGTTCTAGCACCCAGGTGTCCTTGGAGCCGCCGCCCTGGCTCGAGTTGACCACGAGCGATCCGCGCCGGAGCGCGACCCGCGTGAGACCGCCGGGCAGTACCCATGACGACTGGCCGGTGACCACGAACGGCCGCAGATCGACATGCCGCGGCTCGATCGTGCCGTCGATCAGGGTCGGGCAGACCGAGAGGTCGATCATCGGCTGGCTGATGAAGTTGGCCGGGTCGGCCTGCAGCTTGGCGCGAACCTCGTCGATCTCTTCCCTGGTCGCCCGCGGCCCGATCACGATGCCGTAGCCGCCGGACTCGCCGACCGGCTTGACCACCAGGTTCTCGAGGTTGGCCATGGTGTACTCGAAGCCCTCGCGCTCCCGGCAGATATGGGTCTCCACGTTGTCCAGGATCGGATCCTCGTCCAGGTAGAACCGGATGATCCGCGGCATGTAGGCGTAGACCGCCTTGTCGTCGGCGCAGCCCGTGCCGACCGCGTTGGCGAGGCCGACATTGCCCTTGGCGTAGGCGGAGAACAGCCCGGGCACGCCGAGCAGGCTCTCCGGGTTGAACACCTCGGGGTCGAGGAACGCGTCGTCGAGCCGGCGATAGATCGCGTGCACCGGCGCCCGGCCGGCGGTGGTTCGCATCCACACCCGGTCTTCCTCGACGAACAGGTCGGAGCCCTCGACCAGGGGCACGCCCATCTCCCGGGCCAGGAACACGTGCTCGAAATACGCCGAATTGAAGACCCCGGGCGACAGCAGGACGACCTGCGGGTCGCCGACCTGCTCCGGCGCCAGGTCCGCCACCGCCTCCAGCAGCTTCTGGCCGTAGTCGCTGACCGGCCGGATGCCGATCTCATCCATCAGGTCGGGGAATGTCCGCTGCATCATGTGGCGGTTCTCGACCACGTAGGACACGCCGGACGGGGTGCGGGCGTTGTCCTCCAGGACCTTGAACTGGCCGAGATGGTCGCGCACCAGGTCGACGCCGCAGACGTTCACATAGGATCCGTGCGGGACCGAAACACCGCGCATCTGCTCCCGGTAGTAGGCGTTGCCGTAGATCAGTTCGGCCGGCACCACGCCTTCCTTGATGATCCGGCCGTCGTGGTAGACGTCGTGCAGGAACATGTTGAGCGCCGCCACGCGCTGCTTCGAACCACGCTCGATGATGTCCCAGTCGCGGGGCGAGATGATCCGCGGGATCACGTCGAACGGCAGGATCCGGTCGATCACGTCCCGCTCGGAATAGACCGTGAAGGTGATCCCGAGATTGTAGAGTTCACGCTCGGCGATCTCGGCGCGACGTACGAGGTCGGAAAGCGTAAGGCTGCCGAGCCGGGTTCGGACCATCGCCGCGTGCTCTGCCGGGGCGCCGTCGCCTCCGAACATCTCGCACCAGTGGTTCTGCCGGTCGTAGGCGGTAAGCAGGTCGGAACCGTCGCTCATGATCTCCCCGTCGCAGCCGGACCGGAGGCCCGCCTCGCTGGGAGGCATGGCCGGACCATTCAGGCTAAGAGCATCGCCGTCGGACCACAACCGGCATACCGGCGGGGAGGTTCCGGGGCGGCGGGCCGGCTCAGCCGCCGGCCCTCGGCAGCTGCGCGGGACCGCCGCGGTCGACCGCCGGCGGGCCGCCGCGATCGGGGGTGCCGGAAGGCGCGCCGGTGTCTGCAGGGGACCCGGCCGGGGCGCCGCCGGCCTGCGCGGCGCGGCGCCGGGTTTCTTCCGCCGCGATCTTCTTGGCCTCGTCCCCGGTCGCCGACAGATGCTTGAGGATGATGCTGATCCGACGGTTGGTGGGGTCCGCGGGATCCTCGGCCAGCGGCTCGCGGTCGGCCTTGCCGACCACCTCGTCGATGCGCTTCTCGTCGATGCCGTTGGCGACCAGCACCCGCCGAGAGGCGTTGGCGCGGTCGGAGGACAGGTCCCAGTTGGTGTAGGTCGAGCCGGGCGCGAACTGCTTGGAGTCGGTATGCCCGGTAATCTCGATCTGGTTGGGTAGCGTGGAGATGATCTCCGAGACCTTGGTCAGCAGTTGCCGGGTCTGCTCGTACATGGCGGCGCTGCCGTTCGGGAACAGAGCGATCTTCTCCTGGTCGATCAGCTGGATGCGCAGGCCCTCGGGGGTGGAATCGATCTTCAGGGACTCCCCGACCTCGCCGAGTTCCGGAGTCTTCTCGATCGCCTCCTTGATCGCCGCCTCGGCGTCCTCGAACTGCTGTTGCTCGCGCTCCCGCAGCAGCTGCTCGACGACCTCCTGGTTGACCGTGCCTTCCTCGTCCTCGCGCGAGCCGAGGCGGGACTCGATGTTCTCGGGATCGTCGGAATCCGGATCGAGCGCTTCGGTGCGTTCGGCCTGCGGCCGTGCCACCTGGGGCGTGGAAATCTGCGGCGGCGAACTCGGCGACTTCAGCGCGCCGGGGACGGTGATCGAGGTTCCGCCGAGGACGCCGCCCGAGCCGGAGCGCGTCGAGCGCGAGATCGCCGTCGGGTCGAAGTAGTTGGAGATGCCCATCTTCTGCTCCTCGGTCGTGGCATTGAGAAGCCACAGGAGCAGGAAGAACGCCATCATCGCGGTCACGAAGTCGGCGTAGGCGACCTTCCAGGCGCCGCCATGGTGGGCACCATGCCCGCCCTTCTTGAGCTTCTTGATTACGATTGTCGCGTGGTTGTCCACCGACCGGCACCTTCCTCAAGTCTCACCCGATCCCCGACACTGCAAGGTCGGGGCCAGATTCTCGGTCTTCAAGTCGCCATTCGGATATTTAGACCGGCGGCAGCGCTGCGACCGCCTCCTCCACCTCGAAGAACGACGGCCGGTCCTTGCTCATCAGGGCCTTCCGGGCGAATTCGACGGAAACGGCCGGGGCATATCCGGAAACGTGGGCGAGCAGGCCGGCACGGATGCAGCCCAGATACTTGGCGTCGGCGGCGAAGGTGTTGCCCATGGCGGACGCCAGCGGGGCGACGAAGCCATAGGACAGCAGAATTCCCAGAAACGTGCCGACCAGGGCGCCGCCGATCAGCTTGCCGAGCACTTCCGGCGGCTCGGTGATCGAGCTCATGGTCTTGATCACGCCGAGCACCGCCGCGACGATGCCGAGGGCCGGGAATCCGTCGCCCATGGTCTGATAGGCACTCTGGATCTGCGCGTCCTCGGCGTGGTGGGTCTCCAACTCCTCGTCGAGCAGATCGGCCAGCTCGTGCGGATTGTCGGTGCCGAGGGTCATCATGCGCAGATAGTCGCACAGGAACTCCATGGCGTGGTGGTCCGCGGAGAACCTCGGGAAGGCCTGGAACAGGCTGCTTTCCTCGGGGCGTTCGATATGCGATTCGATCGCCAGCATGCCCTTGGTCTTGGCGAGCTTGAAGATCGCGTAGAGCAGGGACAACAGTTCCAGATAGTCGTCCTTCGTGTACTTCGGCCCCTTGAGAGCCGACTTGAAGCCGCGGCCGGCCTGCGCGAGCACGTATTTCGGATTGGCGGTGATGAAAGCGCCGACACCGGCGCCGCCGATGATCACCAGTTCGAACGGCTGCCACAACGGGCCCAGCTTGCCGCCCATGGCCATGTAGCCGCCGATCACGCAGACGAAAACGACAACCCAGCCGATGATCACGAACATTGTCGGCTCCCGTGTCCGGTTTTCCCGGGGCACATCATCCCTTTGATCGTCTTATAATTCGTTAACTTAGCTGATTTGCCAAGACGATCGCGCAAACCGCTGCAGCGGCGGGCGTTTTGGGTGCGGGCCATTCGCCGGGCTGTGTCCATCATGTTTGAGCGAAAGCGATTCCCGCGATATGAAGGGCGCCCCGAGCGTCGTCAGCCGAGGCCCCGCATGCCGATCGATCCGTCCGACTTCAGGGCCGTGCTGGGGCGCTACGCGACCGGCGTGACGATCGTCACCACGCGCGGCGCGGACAGCCGGCCGACCGGGCTCACGGTCAACAGCTTCACCTCGGTCTCTCTGGATCCACCGCTGGTGCTGTTCTGTCTCGACCGGGCGGCCGGCAGCGGTCCGGCCTTCGCCGCCGCCGACTGCTTCGCCGTCAACATCCTGGCCGCCGGTCAGGCCCAGAAGTCGGCCCGGTTCGCCGATCCGGTGGCGGCGCGCTTCGTCGACGACGGGGTCACGACCTGGGAGACCGGGGCGCCGATCCTGTCCGACGCGCTCGCCGCCCTCGACTGCCGGGTGCACGCCCGCCACGATGGCGGCGACCACGTCATCCTGGTCGGCCGGGTGCTGCGGGCCCAGGTCATGCGAGACGAGGCGCCGCTGCTTTACTGGCGGGGCGACTACCGCGGGCTGTCCTGAGGCGACGCCGGTGCTCCCGGGCAGCCGGCTTCAGATCACTTCGCCCCCGAGCGCGCTGGTGCCGAGCAGCCGGGCCTTCATGCCGAGTTCGGCGAACCGCGACATGATCTCGCGGACGTGGTCCGCGTTGCGGGTCTCGATGACCGCATCCAGGTCGGCCTGCTTCACCGGCACGTCATGGAACAGGCGCTGGTGGTAGATCTCGACGATGTTCCCGCCGGTCTCGCCGATGATGCGGGCGACGGTCGCCAGCACCCCGGGCTCGTCGGAGATCTCGATCCGCAGTCGGACCAGCCGGCCGTCGCGCACCAGCCCGCGCATCATGACCGACGCCAGTATCCGGGAATCGATGTTGCCGCCGCAGATCACCGTCGCGACCCGGTGCCCGGCGAACCGCCCGGGCTCATGCAGCAGGGCTGCGATACCCGCGGCGCCGGCGCCTTCGGCGACCACCCGCTGCTCCTCGATGAGCAGTTGCACCGCCCGCTCGATGGCGCGCTCCGGCACCAGCACGATATCGTCGACCAGTTCCGCCACCACCGGCTGGGTCAGCCTGCCCGGGTACTTGACCGCGATGCCCTCGGCCAGGGTGGAGCCGCCGGACGAGGCGGTCAGGCCGTGGATCGCCTCGTACATCGACGGGAAGCTGTCGACCTGGACGCCGAGGATCCGGATGCCGGGCTTCAGGGCCTTGGCGGCGATCGCGATGCCGCTGATCAGGCCGCCGCCGCCGATCGGCACCACCAGCGTGTCGATGTCGGGCGCGGCTTCCAGGATTTCGAGCCCGACGGTTCCCTGGCCGCGGATGATGTCCGGGTCGTCGTAGGGATGTACCAGGACCAGCTTGTGCTCCTCGACCAGCCGCTCGGTTTCGGAACGGCAGTCGGCCAGGGTGCGCCCCACCAGCACCACCCGGGCGCCGTGCGAGCGGGTCCGCTCGACCTTCGAGAACGGCGTGGTCGCGGGCATCACGATGGTGGCCGGGATGCCGAGGCGGGCGGCGTGGTAGGCGACCCCCTGGGCGTGGTTGCCGGCCGACATGGCGATGACCCCGCGCTGGCGCTCGGCGGCGTCCAGGCCGCTCAGCTTCACCAGGGCGCCGCGCTCCTTGAAGGAGCTCGTGTAGTGCTGGGTCTCGAGCTTCAGGAACAGCTGGCAGCCGAGCGCCTTCGACAGGCTCGGACTGTGGACCGTCGGGGTACGAACGACCGAGCCGGCAATGATCCCCGCGGCGTCGCGGATGGCGTTCAGGTCGACCGGAAGCGGCATGGCAGGATCTCTCGGCAGGGTTGCACCGACCGGTGGCCGGCGTTTCCACGTCAAGAATTCGTTAGTCTTGACGTGGCAGTCTATCTCCGGACCGGCTGACTCACGTTGGCATTCGACGCCTCCCGTGGTACAGAACTTCGAGGGAGGCAAGGGGATAGTACGCTTAGCGGCGGGCCCGGCTTTCCGGACGCCGCCTCACGCGGAGGGCGGCGAATTGGCTGCACAACCGCATAGCAGAAGGCTCATGACGCCGCTGGCGATTCTCTTCGCCGGCGCGGTGTTGTGTGCCTCCGGCGCGGCTGTCGCCGACGACAAGTCCGTCCCGGCTCCCGCTTCCTCCACCACCTGGTACATCGTCGGCGGCCCGGACTCCGCGGAGCCGCGTTCCGGCAATGCGCTGTCACTGGAGCCGCGGCCGGCCCGGATCGGGGTGGGCGTGTCCTTCTCGCGCCTCTCGCCGGGCAATGTCATCACCTTCACGGCCGGATCGAGTTCGCCGCGGTCCGAGCCGGACGGCAGTTATGCCTTCCTGGTTTCGGGCGCCTATGACTTCGACACCGGCACCCTGGTAACGCCGCGTGTCGTCGGTGGCGTCGGGGTGAGCTATCTCGGAGCCGATCGGACCACCAGCCTTGTCGGCGGCACCGACCCGACGGCGCGCAGGGAGATGGCGCCGACCGCGCAGATCGGCTTCGGCGCCGACTTCGACCTGGGCGACAGCTGGGCGGTCTCGGCCGAGTACCGCGCGATGTATCTCGGCGAGACCGAGCGGCCGGGCTCGCTCGGCGAGAGCCGCCTCGATCAGAAGTTCACCGTGGGCGCCAAGATCCGGTTCTGAGCCGGTCAAGGCCGCAGCGACAGGCGGGCCGTGTCGTCGTCCGGATCGACGGGGATGGCGAAGCTGCGCCCCGCCGTCCAGTCGCCCTGCCAGGAGCCGAAATACGGCGAGAACAGGTTGCCGGAAGCCCCCAGCGCCGCCGCGAACCGCGATCGTTCCAGATCGGCCAGGTCGTAGACCGCGCGATACGACGCTCCGTGGTTGTGCGGGAATACCGGCCTTTCGCCGTCCCCCCAGGTCCAGGAGCCGCGGCTGACGGTATAGTCGCCGCCGCCGGTGACCGCGCGGCGCTGGAGAAAGCCGCCGATCACCGGCAGTCGACTCCAGATCCGGTGCTCGAAGACGGCCTGGTGGGCGTCGCCCCAGCGCCATTTGGCGACGTCCTCCCCGAACCGCCGGGTCATGGCCGCCATCGCTTCCGACAGCGACCCGGCGACGATGTCCGCACAGTTCTCGATGGTCGCCGTGCGGCGGTCGTCGCACCAGCCCGGCTCGTGCAGGAGGATCCGCAGCAGGGTCGCGGCGCGGATCCGTTGATACCCGCGCAGCAGCCCGCCCAGGTCGTCGGCCAGCAGGCGCTCGTGCAGCGCGGCGGTCCAGGCGGCGAAGATCACCGGCTCCGGCCGCCCGGCCGCCATGTCGCCGTCCCACAGACGCAGCAGGGTCAGGGCCGCTCGCGTGGCCTTGTCGGGCGCCCGGCCGGCCACCAGAGGCAGCAGGACGGGCACCAGGTCGCGGGCGTATCCCGACCGGGTATCGCGCTGGAGGGCAGCCATGGCCTCGACCGAGCCGTCGGCGTCGGCCAGGCGCTCGGCGATCCGATCGGCGCGGTACGGCGCGTCGGGCTCGCGGCCGAAGAACCGGTCCTGCTCCGACGGCCAGACCCGGTTGTTGGCGTTGACGATCGCGCCGGACGCCGGGTCGCGGAGTTTCGGCAGCGCCTCGAACGGCAGCCAGCCCCGCCAGTCCTGCGTCCCGGTCCAGCCCTGTGAAGGCAGGAAGCCGTCACCGACGCGGACCGGCACCCGGCCGGCGGAGACGATGCCGAGTCGGCCGTCGACGTCGGCGAAGGCGACGTTCTGCTGCGGCGCGTGAAATCCGCGCAGCGCCGCGACGAAGGAATCCGCATCGGTCGCTTCGCCCATGCGGAACAGCGCCTCGGCGGTGTCGTCGTCGGCCATCAGCACCGGCGAGGCGAGCGCCAGAACGGTTCCGGCGGCCGCGGCGTCGGCCGCACTCTCCATGACATCGGACACCACCGGCCCGTGCCGGGTCGCGCGCACCGTGAGTTCGAGCGTGCGGTCGCCGGCCCGCAGGGTCTCGGTGCGGGTCGCGAAGGCGGCACTGCCGTCGGGGGTCAGGTAGCGGCCGGGATCGGCCGGGTCGAGCTTCTCGACGAACAGGTCCTGGGTATCGGAGGTGGTCGTCGTCATCGACCAGGCGACCCGGCCGTTGTGGCCGAGCAGCAGGAACGGCACGCCGGGAACGAAGGCGCCGACCCGTCGGTATCCCGGCGTCTCGATGCGGGCCAGCGACCACAGGCCGGGATCGGTGAAGCCGAGATGCGGGTCGCCGGCCAGCACCGGCTTGCCGGTCGGCGTCCGCGACCCGTCGAGGATCCAGACGTTGGATGCAAGCCGCGGGGCCAGCACGTCGGGCAGGGCGGCGGCGATCCGGTCGAGCCGTCCGGCGTCGAGCAGGGAGAGGGCGGTGCCGGATCCGACGGCCGGGGAGGAGGCGTCCGCCCCGGCGCGTGGCGGCTGCGGCCGCTCGGCCCACAAGGTGTCGAGGTCGGCCCGGGTGAGGCCCGCCTTCAGCATGCGGGCGCGCAGGATCTCGCCGAACCAGTTGCCGGCGAGCTGCAGCGACATCAGCCGCCCCCAGACCAGGGAGTCCGCCGGTCGCCAGCGCTCCGGCGAGTGCCCGAGCAGGACGAATTCCGGGGGCAGGGCGCCGGACCGGGTGTCGAGATAGCCGTTCACCCCGGCGGCATAGGCCTCGACATGGGCCCGCGCGGCCGGCGACAGCCGGTCCAGGTTTGCCTCCGCGAGCCGATACAGGCCGAGAGTCCGGAGCATCCGGTCGACCGGTAGTCCGGCCTCCCCGACCACCTCGGCGAGCCGGCCGCTGCCGATCCGCCGGGTCATCTCCATCTGCCAGAGCCGGTCCTGGGCGTGCGCGAAGCCGAGGGCGAAGCTGGCGTCCTCGGGGCTCTCGGCGGTGATGTACAGCACGCCGCGCGAGTCGCGGGTGACCGACGCCGGCTTCGCCAGCCCTGCCAGCCCCTCGACGGTCCCGGCCACCGTCGGCACCGAGGTCCGCAGCCACAGCACGCCGCCGGCGGCCAGCACGTTCAGCGCCAGCAGCACCAGCACGGCGGCCACCACGAAACGCCGGCGGCGGGAGCCGGGGCGCCTCTCGGTCCCGGTCCCGCCGCCGGTCTCGGCCGGGGGCGTCTTCGCCACGCCCCGGGTCAGGTGCGGTTGAAGATGATGGTCTTCTTGTGGGTGAAGTGCTCCAGCATCGACTCCAGCGTCGCCTCCTTGCCGAGGCCGGAGTTCTTCACGCCGCCGTAGCTCAGGCCCGGCTGCACCACCAGGTTCTGGTTGACCTGCACGAAGCCGGCCTCCAACTGCTCGGTGAAGCTCAGCGCCGCCTTCAGGTCGTTGGTCCAGACCGTCGCGGCCAGCCCGTACTCGGTGTCGTTGGCGGCGGCCAGCACCTGGTCGCGGTCGGACCAGCGGAAGATGCAGGTGACCGGGCCGAAGATCTCCTCGCGGGCCAGCCTGCTGTCATGGCCGACCTCGGTGAACACCACCGGGCGGATGAACAGGCCGTCCTTGAACTTCGGGTCGCTCGGCATGGCCGAGCACTCGATCGGCTTGGCGCCCGGCTCCTTGCGGCCATGCTCGATGTAGCCCTGCACCTTGGAGAACTGCTCGGGCGAGATGATCGTGCCGATGTCGGTCTTCTCGTCCAGCGGGTCCCCCATGACCATGGCGTCGACCTTGGCGCGCAGCTTGGCCACGAACTCGTCGTAGACCTTCTCGTGCACGAAGATCCGGCTGGCGGCGGTGCAGGACTGGCCCTGGCGGGTGAAGCGCATGCCGATCACGGCGCCGTCGACCGCCTTGTCGACGTTGGCGTCGTCGAACACGATCATCGGCGACTTGCCGCCGAGTTCCAGGGTCACCGGGATCAGCTTGTCGGCGGCGGTCTTGTAGACGACCTTGCCGGTCTCGACCGAGCCGGTGAAGGTCACCTTGCCGACCTTCCGGTGGGCGACCAGCGGGGCACCGCATTCCGGGCCGAAGCCCGACAGCATCTGGAACACGCCGGCCGGCAGCACCGAGTTCATGATCTGGCAGACCCGCAGGACCGTGAGCGGTGCCTCCTCGGCGGACTTCACGATCACCGCGTTGCCGGCCAGGATCGCCGGGGCGATCTTCAGCGCCATCAGCAGCAGCGGTACGTTCCACGGGATGATCGCGCCGACCACGCCGATCGGCTCGCGCACCGTGATCGTCAGCATGTCCGGATGGTGCGGGACGGTCTCGCCCTTCAGCTCGGAGCCGAGGCCGGCGTGGAAGTAGAAGGCGTCGGCCAGGATCGAGGCCTCGACCCGGCTTTCCGTCCGCAGCGCCTTGCCGGTCTCCAGCGCGATCAGCCGGCCCAGCTCCTCGACATGCTCCTCCAGTGCCTCGGCGCACTTGTAGAGCAGCTTGCCGCGGTCCCGGGCCCGCATCTTCGCCCAGGGCTTCTGGGCCTCGACGGCGGCCTGCACCGCCCGGTCGACGTCCTCGGAATCGCCGGCGGCGCCGAAGCCGATGATCTCGCCGGTCGCCGGATACACCACCTCGAAGGTCTCGCCGGAGGCCGCCGGCACCAGCGCGCCACCGATCAGGTGGCGGCCGGACAGCGACTTGGCGAGGGCGTAGGGATCCAGGTTCGGCTCGAGTGACGGCGCCTGGCCGTAGTCGAGATCGCTTACCATCAGGTTCATCGTCCGATCTCCTTCAGAATCTTGGCGCGGTCCTGGTCCAGGTTGGGGGCCGGCTCGCGCGTGGTGGGGTCGGGGAAGCCCGAGATCTTGACCGGGTTGCCGATCACTTTCATCGGCCCGGTGATCGGGTCCTCGACGTCGACGATCATGTTGCGGGCCGCCGCCTGCGGGTAGGTGACGGCCTGGCCGATGTCGTTGATCGGCCCGGCCGGCACGCCGGCGGCGTCGAGCACCGACATCCAGTGCGCGGTCGGCGCGGTGTTCAGGATCGCCTCGAGCTCGCCCTTCAGGGTCTCGACGTTCTCGGCCCGCTTGGGGTTCGAGACGTAGCGCGGGTCGTCCTTCCACTCCGGCTTGCCGAGGGCGTCGGCCAGCTTGCGGAACAGGCTGTCGTTGCCGGCGGCGATGATGATGTAGCCGTCGCCGGTGGTGAACGCCTCGAACGGGGTGATCGAGGGGTGCCGGGCGCCGAGCGGGCCGGGCGCCTGTCCCGAGGTGAAGTAGCGCATGGCGGCATTCTCGAGCAGCGCCAGCTGGCAGTCGAACATGCCGATGTCGACCTTGGTGGCCTCGCCGGTCATGGCCCGGTGGTACAGCGCGGAGATCACGCCGACCGTGGCGTACAGGCCGGAGCCGATGTCGCCGATCGACATGCCGATGCGGGTCGGCGGGGTGCCGGGATGGCCGGTCACGCTCATGATCCCGCCCATGCCCTGCACGACCATGTCGTAGGCCGGCCGGGTCATGTCCGGGCCGGAATGGCCGAAGCCGGAGGCGGCGGCGTAGATCAGCCTGGGATACTTCGCGTGCAGGCTGTCCCAGCCGTAGCCGAGCTTTTCCATGGTGCCGGGCCGGAAGTTCTCGACGACGACGTCCGCGGTCTCCAGCAGCGCCTCGAAGATCGCCTTGTCGTCGTCCTGCTTCAGGTTGAGCGCGATGCTCTCCTTGCCGCGGTTGATCGACTGGAAATACGCCGACTTGCCGTTGACGAACGGGCCGTAGTGGCGGGCGTCGTCGCCGGTCTCCGGGGTCTCGACCTTGATCACCCTGGCGCCGAGCTCGGCCATCAGCAGGGTGCAGTAGGGGCCGGCCAGGATACGGCTGACGTCGACGACGGTGATTCCGGCGAGGGGACCGGTGCGGGCGTGTTGGCCGTCGGCGGCCATGGGCATGCCTCCCTGCTGCGCTCGTTGGAGTTTCCGGCGGTTTTAGACCACGGCCGTGCGGTGGACAAGGCGACGCCGGCAGGGCGTGCCGGAGAGTGGCGGCGCCTTCCGAATCACCGTATAGCCACGAATATCTCTCAATGGATGCAGGGGGGCATCAGATGTTGCGTACAGGAGTTGCCATCGTGCTGTCGCTGGCGGTCGCCGGTTGCAGCGCGACGCCGAAGGACGGCGAATTGGTGGAAGGAGACGTCCGGATGCAACCGGTCACCCTGTCGACGGATCAGGGGGCGGCCCGGTGCGCCGCCCGATCCATGCTGATGCATCGCTCGCGGGTCAACCCGGTCTGGTCGTCGACTGTCGACGCCCCGGCAACGCTGTTCGTACCGAAGAACGCCCGTGTCTTGGAATTGAGCTGCATCCCTGCCGCCGGCGGTCCGGCGACGGTGCGCTATCTGGCGTCGGAGGAGAGCGCGGAAGCCAAACAGGGCCAGGCGGCGACCGGCGCGATGTTCCTGCTGCTTGGCGGATTGCCGGCCCTGGCGACCGGCGCGGCCCAGCGGACCGACGTCTACGAGTTCCCGCCGACGGTGACCGTCTCGCTGGCTCCGGCCGGCGCGGACCGGGCAAGCTTCGTGTCGCAGCAGGTCGCCGAGGTGGAGCGGGAGACCGAGGAATGGCGCCGGCTACGCTGGTCGATGTGCGAGGCCGAGCGATCGCCCGGTGAAAATGCCCTGGACGCGCGCTGCGAGCAGGGGCTGGACGCGATCAAGAAGCGCAAGGCCGAACTGCTGGCCGGCCTGAAGGCGTTGTAACCGACCTGGCGGGGCAGCCGATCCGCCGGGCTTGGCCGGGCCGCGCTATTCGGCGGCCTTGGCCGGCTTCGCGTCGGCCGCCCGGATGCCGGCGCGGATCAGGTCGAGCGCCTCCTCGGCGTCGCCCCAGCGCTTGACCTGCACCCACTTGTTGGCCTCGAGGTCCTTGTAGTGGGTGAAGAAGTGCTGGATCTGGTCGATCAGGATCTTCGGCAGGTCGCGCCACGAGCCGACGTCGGTGTAGTAGGGGTGCAGCTTGTCGACCGGGACGGTCAGGATCTTCTCGTCCAGGCCGGCCTCGTCCTCCATGATCAGCACCCCGACCGGGCGCACCCGCACCACCGACTTCGGCAGGATCGGCACCTGGCCGGCGACCATCACGTCGACCGGGTCGCCGTCCTCGGACAGGGTGTGCGGGATGAAGCCGTAGTTGACCGGATAGCTCATCGCGGTGTGCAGGAAGCGGTCGACGAACAGCGCGCCGGATTCCTTGTCGAGCTCGTACTTGACCGGATCCGAGCCGAGGCCGACCTCGATGATGACGTTCACGTCGTAGGGCGGGTTGTGGCCGATGGCGATCTTGTCGAGTCTCATGATCCGGTCCTCGTGACCTCGAAATGTTGCGGCGCAACATATCCTGTGCGCCGCAGCGATCAAGCGGCTATTTTCGCAGCACGTCCTTGAGCACGTCGGCGATGATCCGGGTGCCGGCCTCGATCAGCACCACGTCGGTGCCGATGGTCTGCAGTTCGTAGCCCGACGGGATCGACAACTGGCCGGACAGCCCGTTCGGCACGCCGCGCTTGGCGATGCCCGGCGGGATCGGCTTGCCGCGGGCGACGTTCTTGGCGATGCCGGGCGGCAACGCGGTCGCCGGCTGCGGATGCTGCTGGAAGTATCGGGAGATGGTCGTGCGGTCCTGGTCCGACAGCAGCACGCCGGCCAGCACCGCGCCGGCGGCGGCGGCCGCAGCGGCGGTCGCGTCGGTCCCGGATGTCCCGGTCTTGGCCTTGCCGGCCGTCTTGGCGGCGCCGTGGGTGACGGCCTTGTCGGCGGCCTTCTCCGATTTCGAATGGGCCGGAGAACCGCCGGCGAGCGCCAGGCAGGCGACGATGGCGAGGGTGCGGCCAAGCATTCAAGGATCTCCTGTCGGAGGTGAAGTCCGGAACCGCAGCCTATCACGCAAACGGGCCGGCCCCCATGGGGACCGGCCCGCTGCCGACATGTCGGGTCGGGAACGATCAGCCGGCGGCGGCGACCGCCCGCTTGGCCATCACCGCGATCAGGTGCGACCGGTACTCGGCGCTGGCGTGGATGTCCGAGTTCAGGGTACCCGGATCGACCTTGACGCCGGCGACCGCGTCCGGCGACCAGCTGGCCGTCAGCGCCTTCTCCATCTCCGGCACCCGGAACACGCCGTCCTGGCCGGCGCCGGTGACCGCGACCCGGACGCCGCCCGCGGTCTTTGCCACGAACACCCCGACCAGGGCATAGCGCGAGGCCGGGTTGTCGAACTTCACATAGGCGGCCTTCTCGGGCTTCGGGAACGACACCGAGACGATGACCTCGTCATCCGCCAGGTCGGTCTCGAACAGGCCGGTGAAGAAGTCGTCGGCCGCGACCTCGCGGGTGCTGGTCTTGATCGTGGCTCCGAGCGCCAGGCAGCCGGCCGGATAGTCGGCCGCCGGGTCGTTGTTGGCGATCGAGCCGCCGATGGTGCCGCGGTTGCGCACCTGCGGGTCGCCGATGCCGCCGGCGAGCGCCGCCAACGCCGGGATGGCGCCGGCCACCTCGGCCGAGTCGGCGACCGCCGCGTGGGTGGTCATGGCGCCGATGGTGACGGTGCCGCCGGCCACCGAGATGCCGGACAGCTCCTTGACGCCGCTCAGGTCCACGACGTCGGAAGGCTGAGCCAGGCGCTGCTTGAGCGTCGGGATCAGGGTCTGCCCGCCGGCCATGAACTTGCCGTCGTCGGCCCCTTTCAGGGCGCTGACGGCGTCCGCCACGGACGACGGCTTGTGGTAGTCGAATGCGTACATCGTCTGTCTCCTCGGGTCTCGTCCGTGGTCATTCCGCCGCGGCCGCGGGCCGGGCGTTCCGGATGGTCTTCCATACGACCTGCGGGCTGGCCGGCATCTGCATGTCGCGTACGCCGAGGTCCCAAAGCGCGTCGACCAGCGCGTTGATGACCGCCGGCGGCGAGCCGATCGCCCCGACCTCGCCGCAGCCCTTCACGCCCAGCGAGTTGTGGGCGCACAGCGTGCTCTCGGTGCCGACCGAGAAGGACGGCAGGTTGTCGGCGCGCGGCATGGTGTAGTCCATGTACGAGCCGGTCACCAGCTGGCCGTCGTCGTCGTAGACGCAGCCTTCCAGCAGCGCCTGGCCGATGCCCTGGGCGAGGCCGCCGTGGATCTGGCCGGCCACGATCATCGGGTTGATCACCCGCCCGACGTCGTCGACCGCGGTCATCCGCTCGACCGTGACCACCCCGGTATCGGGATCGACCTCGACCTCGCAGATGTGGCAGCCGCCCGGGAAGGTGAAGTTCAGCGGGTCGTAGAACGCCTTCTCGTCCAGCCCGGGCTCCAGCTCCTGGTGCGGGAAGTTGTGCGGGACGTAGGCGGTCAGGGCGACGGCGCCGAACGCCATGCTCTTGTCGGTGCCGGCGACCGTGAAGTTGCCGTCCTTGAACTCGATGTCGGCCTCCGAGGCCTCCAGCACATGGGCGGCGATCTTCTTGGCCTTGGCGATCACCTTGTCGAGCGCCTTGACGATCGCCTCGCCGCCGACCGCCAGCGAGCGCGACCCGTAGGTGCCCATGCCGAACTGCACCTTGTTGGTGTCGCCGTGGCTGATCTCGATGTTCTCCATCGGCAGCCCGAGCTTCTCCGACACCAGCTGGGCGAAGGTCGTCTCGTGGCCCTGGCCGTGGCTGTGCGAGCCGGTGAACACCGTCACCGAGCCGGTCGGATGCACCCGGACCTCGGCCGACTCGTAGAGCCCGGCGCGGGCGCCGAGCGAGCCGACGACGGCCGACGGCGCGATACCGCAGGCCTCCAGGTAGGTCGAGTAGCCGATCCCGCGGCGCTTGCCCTTCGCCTCCGAGGCCTTGCGACGGGCCTCGAAGCCGTCGACGTCGCCGGCCTTCATGGCGGCGTCGAGGGTGGCGAAGTAGTTGCCGCTGTCATACTGCAGCGCCACCGGCGTCTGGTACGGGAAGGCGTCGGTCGGGATGAAGTTGCGACGGCGGATGTCGACCTGGCTGAGCCCCATCTCGCGGGCCGCGCGGTCGACCAGCCGCTCGATCAGGTAGGTCGCCTCCGGCCGGCCGGCACCGCGATAGGCGTCGACCGGGACGGTGTTGGTGAATACTGCCTTCACGTTGCAGTAGATCAGCGGCGTCGTGTAGGTGCCGGCGAGCAGGGTGGCGTACAGATAGGTCGGCACGCAGCTCGCGAAGGTCGACAGGTAGGCGCCCATGTTGGCCTTGGTCTGGACCTTCAGCGCGAGGAACTTGCCCTCGCTGTCCATCGCCAGCTCGGCGTGGGTGATGTGGTCCCGGCCATGGGCGTCGCTGATGAAGGACTCCGAGCGCTCGGCCGTCCACTTGATCGGCCGGCCGACCTTGGGGGCCGCCCAGGTGACGATCGCTTCCTCGGCGTAGTGGTAGATCTTCGAGCCGAAGCCGCCGCCGACGTCCGGCGCCACGACCCGCAGCTTGTGCTCCGGGATCGACAGCACGAACGCGCCCATCAGCAGCCGGATCACATGCGGGTTCTGGCTGGTGGTGAACAGCGTGTACTCGCCGGTCGCCTGGTCGAACTCGCCGACCGCGGCGCGCGGCTCCATCGCGTTCGGGATCAGCCGGTTGTTGACGATGTCGATCCTGGTGACGTGCGCCGCCTTGGCGAACGCCGCGTCGATCTGGCTCTCGTCGCCGATCTCCCAGTCGTAGCAGAGGTTGGTGCCGATCTCGTCATGCACCAGGGTGCCGCCCGCCAGCGCCTTGTTCATGTCGACGACCGCCGGCAGCGGCCCGTAGTCGACCACGATCTTCTCGGCTGCGTCCTTCGCCTGGGCGTAGGTCTCGGCGATGACGACGGCGACCTGGTCGCCGACGCAGCGCACCTTGCCCTGGGCCAGCGGCGGGTGCGGCGGCTCGTGCATCGGCGAGCCGTCCTTGGAATGGACCTGCCAGCCGCAGGGCAGGGAGCCGACCTGCATGTCCTCGCCGGTGAACACCGCCAGCACGCCGTCGGCCGATTTCGCCGCCGAGGTGTCGAGCCTGTTGATCCTGGCGTGGGCCTGCGGGCTGCGCAGGATGTAGGCGTAGGTCTGACCCGGGCGGTTGATGTCGTCGGTATAGTTGCCGCGACCGGTCAGGAACCGCTTGTCTTCGACGCGCTTCACGGCCGCGCCGATACCGGTACCACCATCAGGCATTGTCTCGCTCCCTGTTAGGCCGATTCCCTGTTGCTATTGCTTATTGGGGATCGGTCACGCCGACTGTTGCGCGTGCTGAATCGCCTTCACGATGTTGTGGTACCCGGTGCAGCGGCAGATGTTGCCTTCCAGCCATTCCCGGATCTCGTGCTCGGTCGCCTTCGGGTTCTTCTTCACCAGGTCGACCGCGCTCATCACCATGCCGGGGGTGCAGAAGCCGCACTGCAGGCCGTGATGCTCCTTGAAGGCCGCCTGCATCGGGTGCAGTTCGTCGCCCTTGGCGAGGCCCTCGATGGTGACGACGTCGGCGCCTTCGGCCTGGACCGCCAGCATGGTGCAGGACTTGGCCGAATCGCCGTTGACGTGGACGACGCAGGCACCGCACTGGCTGGTGTCGCAGCCGACATGGGTCCCGGTCAGGCGCAGGTTTTCGCGCAGGAACTGAACGAGCAGGGTGCGGGGCTCGACCTCGCCCGACACCTTCTTGCCGTTCACCGTCATGGTAACCGTGGGCATGCCCTCATCTCCCTCGTGAAGCGTGCGATCTGAAATGTCTGTGTTTCAGGGGGATACCGCAGGCGAGCCATACGGATCGCCGCCCCTTTTCGGCTCCAGTCTCTTTCCCAGTTCGACACAGGTCAAGCGGCGAGGGCGGTAGCCGTTAACCACCCGGCCCGCCGGACCGAGGGGTGCCGCATCCGCATCACCATCCGCTCATTCATTCGATCCGGGCATCGGCTGACGCCGATTTGTGGCATAGTGTCGAGACGGTCGGGGGCGGCCGGTGATCCGCGCGTGGAATCTGCTATATCCCCGTCGGACGGCGACGCCCTCCCTGTGACAAAACGAGGAAGATCGAACGAATGGCCGAACCGCTTCGGGTCCTGCAGCGACCGAAATCCCTGACCGCGCTGGCTGCCGACGAGATCCGCGGCCGTATCGTGCGGGGCGAGCTCGGGTTGGGGACGCCGCTCTCGGAAAATGCCCTGGCTCTCGAGCTCGGAGTCAGCAAGACGCCGATCCGCGAGGCCCTGCTGCAGCTCAAGATGGAGGGGCTGGTCTCGATCCAGCCGCAGCGTGGCAGCTTCGTGTTCGACATGAGCCCGGACGAGATCCGGCAACTCGGGGAACTGCGCGAGACCCTCGAGGTCACCGCGCTCGACGGCGCCATGAAGCGGCGCAGCGAACCGCTGGTCGCCGCCCTGACCGTGATCGTCGACGCCATGGCCGAGGCGGTCCATTCGGCGGACAACGGTCGCTACCGGGTGCTGGATGCGGCGTTCCACCGGGCGCTGTTCGAGCATGCCGGAAACTGCTACCTGGCCGACTGCTACGGCGGCTTCGCGTTCCGGATCCAGGCCCTGCGGGCGCGACTGTGCGGCGACCCGGCGCTGAACGCGGTGTCGCTGCGCGATCACGCCCGGCTGCGCGACCTGATCGCCGAGGGCGACCGCGACAGCGCCCGCGCCCTGCTGGTCTCCCACATGACCCGGACGATCGGCGACTATCTCGCCAGCATGGAACAGGCTGCGGCCGCCGACTGACCGGCGAGATCGCGGGTTCTCAGCCGGTCGCTTCGTGGATCCCGGAGCCGCCCCGGATCAAGTCCGGGACCCTCCGGGATGACGAAGTGAGTGTTGGATCCGGGAGGAAGGGCGGACAAGTCCTCCCCAATTTCGTCATTCCGGAGGGGACGCGCGAGCGTTCGGCTCCGGAACCCACCCGCCGCCGCGATCAGTGGGGTAGCGTTCGGCCGTTCAGTACACGACGACGCTGCGGATCGACTTGCCCTCGTGCATCAGGTCGAAGCCGTGGTTGATCTGCTCGAGCGGCATGGTGTGGGTGATCAGGTCGTCGATGTTGACCTTCCCGTCCATGTACCAGTCGACGATCTTCGGGACGTCCGTCCGGCCCCTGGCGCCGCCGAAGGCGGTGCCGCGCCAGGACCGGCCGGTCACCAGCTGGAACGGCCGCGTGGAGATCTCCTGGCCGGCGCCGGCGACCCCGATGATGATGCTCTCGCCCCAGCCTTTATGAGCACACTCAAGCGCTTGTCGCATTGTGTTCACATTTCCGATGCACTCGAAGGAATAGTCGGCGCCACCGCCGGTCAGCTCGACCAGATGCCCCACCAGGTCGCCCTGGATGTCCTTCGGGTTCACGAAATGCGTCATGCCGAACTTGGCGGCCAGCTCCTTGCGGGCCGGGTTCAGGTCGACGCCGACGATCATGTTGGCGCCGACCATGCGGGCGCCCTGCACGACGTTCAGGCCGATGCCGCCGAGCCCGAACACCACGACGTTCGCGCCGGGCTCGACCTTGGCGGTGTTGATCACCGCCCCGATCCCGGTGGTCACGCCGCAGCCGATGTAGCAGACCTTGTCGAACGGGGCGTCGCTGCGGATCTTCGCGAGCGCGATTTCCGGCAGCACCGTGTAGTTCGAGAAGGTCGAGCAGCCCATGTAGTGGAACAGCGGCTTCCCGTTCAGCGAGAACCGCGAGCTGCCGTCCGGCATCAGCCCCTTGCCCTGGGTGCTGCGGATCGCCTGGCACAGGTTGGTCTTCGGGTTCAGGCAGTATTCGCACTCCCGGCATTCCGGGGTGTACAGCGGGATCACGTGGTCGCCGGCCTTCAGGCCCTTCACGCCGGGGCCGACCTCGACCACGACGCCGGCGCCCTCATGCCCGAGAATCGACGGGAAGATGCCTTCCGGGTCACCGCCCGACAGGGTGAAGGCGTCGGTGTGGCAGATGCCGGTGGCCTTGACCTCGACCAGGACCTCGCCGGCCTTGGGGCCTTCCAGGTCGACGTCGGCGATCTCCAGCGGCCTGCCGGCTTCGACGGCGATGGCGGCGCGTGCCTTCATGGCTTCCTCCCGGATGTTCGTGTCGGCCGGCGGCGGGCGCCGGTATCGGGTCAGCTGTTATCGGGTCAGCTGTGCGCGGATACCAGGAACAGCACGACGCCGGCGGCGAGCAGCCCCCAGCTGACCACCACGGCCCAGTGCAGGCCGTTGTAGACGTTCTCGTCCGGGATCCCGAGGCGCTTCATTTCTTCCTTGAGCGGATTGCTGGCAGCCACCGACGTATCCTCCTTGGCGTGATGTTGATCCTGGTGCGCGGCCGCGGCGCCGGCCGCCGCCGGCGCGGTACCGCCGGCGCGGCTGGCCGCGATCTCGCTGAACGTCGCGAAGAAGTCGTTCGCGTATTTCCTGGCGGTCGAGTCGATCAGCCGGGCGCCGATCTGCGCCAGCTTGCCGCCGACCGAGGCGTTGACCTCGTAGCTCAGGACGGTCGCGGCGCCGCCCTCGGCGTCGGCCAGGCTGACCTTGGCCCCGCCCTTGGCGAAGCCGGCGGCCCCGCCCTTGCCCTCGCCGGAGATGGTGTAGCCGTTCGGCGGGTCGATGTCGGACAGCGTGACCTGGCCGCCGAACTTGGCCTTCACCGGTCCGACCTTCACCGAGACCTTGGCGGCGAAGCCGTCGTCGCCGGTCCGCTCGATCTCCTCGCAGCCCGGAATGCACTGCTTCAGCACGTCGGGGTCGTTGAGCGCCTCCCAGACCGTCTGGCGGGGGGCCGGGATCGTGTGCTGGCCGGTCATGTCCATGGCGGTAGACCTTTCGTGGGCGGGTCCGTGATCGGATACCGCTTAACAAATTTGCCGGGGCGCTGCCACAACCGGCCGCAGGGCGGTCAGCCGGCGGCGTAGCCGACGACCAGCACCACCAGCAGCAGGGCGGCCACCCAGGCGACCCCGTTGCCGACCCGGACGGTCCGGCCGACCAGGCCGTTCGGGCCGAAGTTGCGGGCCGCGCCGTCGATGGCGAGCGACAGCAGGGCGATGCTTCCCGAGGTCAGTCGGGTCCAGCTCGCGTCGATGCTGCGGCCGACGCCAAGCGTCAGCCAGGGCAGGAGCTTGCGGTAGACCACATCGGTGTCGAGGTTGGTCGAGCGCAGCTCCGGCGGGTACAGGCCGGTCCGCATCAGGAAGGTGAAGGCCAGTGCGGCGAACAGCAGCAGCTGCAGCTGGGTGAACACATGCGCGGCGGTATAGGGCACGAAGTCGACCGGGAAGGGGAGCATCGCATAGAGCGGCTCCGGCCAGATGCCGATCCCGATGCACAGGGCCGAGGTGGCGGCCATCGCCAGCAGCATGTTCCAGGGCGCTTCCTTCGGCCGGCGCCCGCTGTCGTGGGCGAAGAAGGCGAAGAACGGCACCTTGATGCCGGAATGGTGGAACACGCCGGCCGACGCGAACAGCAGCACGCCCCAGACCACGAAATGGCCCTCGCCGGCCGCCGCGGTCAGGATCATCGACTTGGAGATGAAGCCGGAGAACAGCGGGAACGCGGAGATCGAGGCGGCGCCGACGATGCAGAACCCGGTGGTCCAGGGCATGGTCTTGTAGAGCCCGCCGAGCTCGGAGCCCTTGCAGGTTCCGGTGCGGAACAGCACCGCCCCCATCGCCATGAACAGCAGCGCCTTGTAGAGGATGTGCGAGAAGGCGTGGGCGGCGGTGCCGTTCAGCGCCATCTCGGTGCCGATCCCGACGCCGACCACCATGAAGCCGAGCTGGTTGTTCAGGCTATAGGCCAGCACCCGCCGCAGGTCGTTCTCGATCACCGCGTAGAAGATCGGGAAGGCGGTCATGATCGCGCCGATCCAGATCAGCATCTCGGTGCCGGCGAACGAGCGCGCCAGGGCGTAGACCGCGAGCTTGGTGGTGAAGGCGGACAGGATCACCGTGCCGGTCACGGTGGCCTCCGGATACGCGTCCTGCAGCCAGTTGTGCAGCAGCGGGAACGCGCATTTGACGCCGAAGGCGATCAGGATCAGCGCCCCGCCGGGGGACTCCAGGCCGATGTTCCCGAAGGCGATCGAGCCGGTGCCGTGCACGTGGAACAGGATGCCGGCCAGCAGGATCACGCCGGAACCGACCTGGACGATCAGGTAGCGCATGCCGGCCCGGTACGCCCGGTCGGTGCCGGCCGCCCAGATCAGCACCACCGAGGCGATCGCCGTGAGCTCCCAGAACACGAACAGCGAGACCAGGTCGCCGACCAGGGCCGCGCCGATCGCAGCACCGGCGTAGATCTGCGCCGCCGTGCGCTGCATCCGGTCGCGCTCATGCCATGCGTAGAGGTTCCCGAGGAACAGCGCGATCAGGAAGATCGTGCCGAACACGACGCTGAGCTTGTCGACCCGCAGCATCTGCAGGTCCAGCCCCATGAAGGCGAGGGCGCCGTGCTCGCCGGCCGGGATCAGATGGAGATAGCCCAGGACCGCCGCCGGCAGCGCCAGCACGTAGACGCGGGCGAGGGCCGGCGCCATCAGTGGCACCAGCAGCCCGCCGAGGATGACCAGCAGGCCCGGATTCAGGGGCATCGCCAGCTCAGCGATCGCGGTCATAGTAGTCCTCGTCGCGCATCAGGATCTTCCGCAGCCACTTGGCGGCCAGCACCAGCCCAACCGAGCCGACGAAACCGTAGATCGCGTAGAAGCCGAACAGGTACTCGACCTTGAACACCGGGTGCTTCTCGTAGACCAGGTCGCTCAGGAACAGCAGGGCGCAGACCGCGACCAGCGCCCAGACCACCTTGGTCACGTTCCGCGGTTCGTCCAGCCAGCGCGGCTTCTCGCCCGGCGGGGGGGATGAGGAGTGTTGCGCCATCGTCACCTCCCGGCCATCACTGGACCAGCGGTCGCAGCAGGGCGACCACGGCGTCGAAGTAGAAGAACAGCACGATGCAGCCGGCCGCGGTCAGGCAGGGCGGCAGCACGCACAGCAGCGGCGCCTCCTGGATGCCGTCCTTGACGGGAGCGGCGGCGGCCCCCACCGACTGCGGCACCGGCCCGGCCGACGGCTTGAGGAAGCCGCGCGCCACCACCGGGATGAGGTAGCCGATGTTGAGCAGCGAACTGACCATGTAGATCGCCACCACGAACCACATGCCGGCGTCTACCGCGCCGAGCCCCAGGTACCACTTGCTCCACACCCCCGCGAACGGCGGCAGGCCGATGATACTGAGCGCGCCGATCAGGAAGGCGCCGTAGGTGAACGGCATCTTGCGGCCGAGGCCGTCCATGTCGCTGATCTCGGTCTTGTGGGTCGCCACGTAGATGGCGCCGGCGCACATGAACAGCGTGATCTTGCCGAGGGCGTGGGTGGCGATGTGCAGGGCGCCGCCGAGCACCCCGAAGGAGGTCGCGAGCGCCGCGCCGAGCACGATGTAGGAAAGCTGGCTGATCGTCGAATAGGCCAGTCGGGCCTTCAGGTTGTCCTTGGTCAACGCGACCAGCGACGCGGTGATCAGGGTGAACGACGCGACCCCGATCAGCCACTGCGAGGCGCCGGTCTCGGCCAGCAGGTCGATGCCGAAGATGTAGATCACCACCTTCAGGACCGTGAACACGCCGGCCTTCACGACCGCCACCGCATGCAGCAGGGCGCTGACCGGGGTCGGCGCCACCATCGCCGACGGCAGCCAGCGGTGGAACGGCATCAGCGCCGCCTTGCCGATGCCGAACATGTAGAGCGCCAGGAGGAACGGCAGCAGCGTCGGCTCGACCTTGTCGCGCAGGATGCCGCCGGCCGCGAAGTCGAGGGTGCCGGCCGCCAGCCAGGTCCAGATGATCGCGACCATCTGGAAGCCGATCGATGTGCCGATCAGCAGGCCGAGATAGATCCGCGCGCCGCGCTTGGCCTCCTCGGTCTCCTTGTGCGCGACCAGCGGGTAGGTCGACAGCGTCAGGGTCTCGTAGAAGATGAACAGGGTGAACATGTTGCCGGCGAAGGCGATGCCCATCGCACTGCTGATCGCGATCGCGAAGCAGACGTAGAACCGGGTCTGCTTGTGCTCGTGATTGCCCCGCATGTAGCCGATCGAATACAGCGAGTTCACGATCCACAGGCCGCTGGCGACGCAGGCGAACAGCATGCCGAGCGGCTCGATCTCCAGGGCCAGCGGCAGGCCCGGCACCACTTCGATCAGGGTCACCGCCGGCCGGGCACCGGCCAGCACGTCCTGCAGCAGGCTGTAGACGACGGTCGCCAGCGCCAGCGACGTCACCAGGGTGACCGCCTCGCGCAGGTTCGGCCGGCTGCCGGTCAGCGCGATGAACAGCGTGCCGATCAGCGGCAGCAGCAGGGTGGCGGCGAGCAGAAAGGACGGGCTCATGGCGCCACTCCCAGCAGGCCCATGGCCGCGGTCCGGGCGACCGTGACCGTGTAGTCGGCATCGATGCCGAACCAGATGTTGGCGAGCACCAGGATCCAGGTCGGGACCAGCATCGACAGCGGCGCCTCGCGAACCACGCGGCCGGCCGGCGGCTCCTTCAGATAGGCGGCCTCGACCACCTTCCAGACGTAGATCACGGCCAGCAGCGAGCTCACCATGATGAAGGCCGCGATCCACCAGCGGCCGTCCTCGAGGGTGGCGAGAACCAGGTACCACTTGCTGATGAAGCCGACCGTCAGCGGCACGCCGATCAGGCTGAGGCCGCCGGCGACGAACGCCGCCATGGTCCACGGCATCTGCCGGCCGAGCCCGCGCACGCCCTGGATCGTGACGTCGCCGACCCGCAGCATCACGCAGCCGAGCGCCAGGAACAGCGCGCCCTTCATCAGGGCGTGGTTGAACAGGTGCAGGATCGCCGCGGTCAGGCCGGTGACGCTGCCGAAGGAGATGCCGAGCACCATGTAGCCGAGCTGCGCGACGCTGGAATAGGCCAGCAGGCGCTTCAGGTTGTACTGGTAGATCGCGGCGATGGTGGCGGCGACCATGGCGATCAGTGCCAGCGGCAGCAGCACGTAGTCCATGGTCAGCGCCATGAACCCGTAGGTCGGCGCAAACACCACGAACATGAAGCGCAGCAGGACGTAGACCGACACCTTGGTGGAGGTCGCGGCCAGGAACGCGGTGCCGGTCGACGGCGCGTAGGTGTAGGCGTTCGGCAGCCAGGTGTGCAGCGGGAACAGCGCCAGCTTCAGCCCCATGCCGACGACCACGAAGGCGAAGGCGACATGGACGGTCCGGTTGTCCTGCAGGGCCGGGATGCGCTGGCTCAGGTCGATGATGTTCAGGGTGCCGGTGACCATGTACAGCAGCCCGACGCCGATCACGAAGAAGGTCGCGCCGACCGTCCCGAGGACCAGGTAGTTGTAGGCCGCGGTCAGGGCCCGGCGATCCATGCCGGCGCCGGCGGCGACCAGGATGTAGGACGACAGCGAGGTGATCTCGAGGAACACGAAGACGTTGAAGGCGTCGCCGGTGATCGTGACCCCGAGCAGGCCGGCCAGGCACAGCAGGTAGGCGGTGTAGTACAGGCCGTGCTGGCTGGCCGGGATCTCGGCGAGCACGCTGCGCCGGGCGTAGGGCATCACCGCGGCGCCGATCGCGGAGACCAGCACCAGGACGATTGCGTTGGTGGCGTCGACCACGTACTCGATGCCCCACGGGGCGGCCCAGCCGCCGATCTCGTAGCGGATGGTGCCACCGTCCATCACCGCCTGCAGCAGCAGGACCGCGGTCGCGAAGGCCGCCCAGCTGACCAGCGTGGCGAACCCCCACGCGATGTTGCTGCGCTTCAGCAGGAAGCAGAGCGGGGCCGAAATCAGCGGCACCACGACCTGCAGGATCGGCAGGTGGCCCGCGAGCGCGGACAGCGTGGAACTCATCGGCTTGGTCCCGCCAGGTCGGCCGCCATGTCGCGGTTCTCCGCCTCGTCGATCTCGTCGTCCTCGATGGACTCGTAGGCTTCGCGGATCCGCACCACCAGCGCCAGCCCCAGCGCGGTCGTGGCGATTCCGACCACGATGGCGGTCAGGATCAGCACATGCGGGACCGGGTTTGAGAACACCTCGTCCTTGCCGGTCAGGATCGGCGCGGTGCCGCCCGCGACCTTGCCCAGGGAGATGTAGAGCAGGAACACCGAGGTCTGGAACACGTTGAGCCCGATGATCTTCTTCACCAGGTTGCCGCGCGCCACGACGACGTAAAGGCCCACCATCATCAGGACGATGACGATCCAGTAGTTGTACTTGGCCAGGAAGAGCTCGAGCATCGTCACCAATCGTCGTCGTCGATGTCTTGGGTCCGGCCGGCATAGGCCAGGAAGATGAGCGCCATGACCGAGGTCACGGTCAGGCCGACCCCGAACTCCACCGTGATGATCCCGATGTGCTGGCCGGTCGTGTCGTCGGCGACCAGCCAGTCGTAGTCGAGAAAGGCGCCGCCCATGGCCATCGCGTAATAGCCGACCGCCGCGAACAGGATCACGCCGAGCGGTGCCAGCGCCATCAGCACCTCCGGCTTGAACACGCTGCGGGCGCGGTCGATGCCGAAGATCAGGGCGTACAGCACGATCGCCGCGGCCACGATGACGCCGGCCTGGAAGCCGCCGCCGGGGCTGAAGTCGCCGTGGAACTGGACGTAGAGCCCGTACAGGATGATGAACGGAATCAGCAGCTTGGAGACGATCCGCAGGACCAGATGGTGCCTCATGCGTCGCGCTCCCGCTCCGGCCGGCGGGTCCCGGGTTCCTCGTCCTCTTCCCGCCGGCGGCCGAGCAGCAGCAGCACGCCGACTCCGGCGGTGAAGATCACCGCGGTCTCGCCGAGGGTGTCGAAGCCGCGGTAGCTGGCCAGGATCGCGGTCACGATGTTGGGTATCTTGATGTCGTCGCGGGTGCCGGCGATGTACTCCGGCGCGACGTGCTGCATGGCCGGGGCGTTGGGGTCGCCGAACGCCGGCATGTCCACCGTTCCGTAGATCAGCATGGCGCCGGTGACCACCACCAGCAGCAGCGGACCGGCGCCGATCCTGCGGTGCGCCTTCTCGCGCCGCCGCGTCAGGGTCAGGGTGCCGAGCATCAGGACGGTCGAGATGCCGGCACCGACCGCCGCCTCGGTGAACGCCACGTCGACCGCGTCGAGCGCCACCAGCAGGGCCGCCGACGTCAGGCTGTAGGCCCCGGCCAGCATGGTCGCCACGAACAGGTGCCGGGTCCACAGGATGGCGATCGCGGTGATGCCGAGGATGCCGAGCAGGACGATGTCGATCAGCAGTTCCATGACTCAGTTCCCCCCGTCCGGGCGATCCGCCGCCGGCGGGTCCTCATCCGGCACGCCGAACGGCCGCAGTCCCACGGTGTAGGCGGCGTTGGCGACGGCATGGGTGGCGGTCGGGCTGGTCAGCAGGATCAGGATCAGGATGAACAGCAGTTTGACGGTCACCAGCGTCCAGCCGCCCAGGAACATCATGCCGACCAGCATCAGCGACAGGCCGAGGGTGTCGGTGATGCCGGCGGCGTGCAGCCGGGTGTAGAAGTCGGGCAGGCGCCACAGTCCGAACGAGCCGATCAGCACGAAGGCGGCACCCGCGGCGAAGAAAACCCCGGCGAGTATGTCGGCGATCAGGCTCATTGCGGGCCCTCCGGCTCGCTCTGGGCGGTGCCCGACAGGCCGAGGTGCCGGTACCGGAAGAACTTCAGGACCGCCAGGGTGCCGATGAAGTTCACCAGGGCGTAAAGCAGGGCGATGTCGAGGAAGTCGGGACGGCCGAACAGGAAGCCCATGGCGGCGATCAGCAGCACGATCTTGGTGCCGACGCTGTTCACCGCCAGCACGCGGTCGTAAAGGCTCGGGCCGGCGATCGCGCGCGCCAGGGTGATCAGCATGGCGACCAGCAGGCCGGTGGTGCCGGCGGCGAGCATCATCAGGGCATAGTCCATCAACGCGCCCCGAGGGCGGTGACGCGGTCGCCCATGTCGCCGCCGGTCAGGCCGTCGGCGAGTTCCTGGGTAATGGCGTGCACCACCAGTTCGTCGCCGTCGATGTCGACCGTGACCGTCCCCGGGGTCAGGGTGATCGAGTTGGCGTAGATCACGACGCCCATGTCGGTGGACTGCGTCGCCTTTACCCGGATCATGCGCGGGCTGAGGGCCAGCCTGGGCGCCAGGATCAGTTTCGCCACGTCGATGTTGGCCTTGAAGATCTCGATCAGCAGCCAGCCCCAGTAGCGCAGGATCGGAAAGTCGATCCGCATCCGGACCCGTTCACCGTCCTGCCGGTCCATGCGGAGCGACAGCCAGACGGTGAAGACCACCGAGATCGCGCCGAGCGACAACAGCAGCGGCTCGTGGAAGTACCCCGACAGCAGGAGCCAGAACACGGCGAGGCTCGCTCCCAAGACCAATGCGTGAAGCATTCCGCCGCTGTCCCCCTCCCGCCGACCCGCGCCGGTGCAGGCTGCACCGGAGGCGCAATTCATGCCACAGGTCCGGCGTGCCCGCCAAGTGCGGTGGGGAACAATCGACATTCCGGCGAGGCGATGTCGCGGTGACACCTATTCGGCGCGGGGGGCTTTGCGGAAATAGGTATGGAGTGCTGTCCTAAATTGGGTCAGTAATGCTGTCCTTGTAACGATCGTACAAACCGGGAGGATGGCATGAACGGCGTGCACTACTACGAGGGCTCCTGGCGCAATGATCCGCCGTTGGTCGCGGGCCCGACCGACCTCGGCTTCTGGTCGGCCAACAACGTGTTCGACGGCGCCCGGTCGATCCATGGCTGCGCCCCGGATCTCGACCGGCACTGCGCCCGCCTGATCCGGTCGGCCCGGGCGATCGGACTGCAGCCCGACCTGACCGGCGAGCAGGTGCATGCGCTCTGCGTCGAGGGCATCCGCATGCTGCCGGCCGATACCGACTACTACGTCCGGCCGATGTTCTTCTGCCGCGACGGCAGCCTGCTGCCCGAAACCGGCACCACGGTGTTCACCCTGTCGGTTTTCGAGATGCCGATGCCGCCGGAGAATGCCGGGCGGGCCACGCTGTCGCCGTTCCGGCGCGCCGCACCGGACCAGGCCCCGACCGATTCCAAGGCCGGCGCCCTGTATCCGAATTCGCAGCGGGCCCGGCGCGACGCCATGAGCCGCGGCTTCCAGCTGGCGGTGGTGCTGGACCCCGACGGCAACGTCGCCGAGTTCAGCCATGCCAACCTGTGGCTCGCCAAGGACGGGGTGGCGATCACGCCGAAGGCCAACGGCACCTTCCTGGACGGTATCACCAAGAACCGGGTGGCCGGCCTGCTGGAGGCCGCCGGTGTCCAGGTCGAGCAACGGGTGGTGACGGTCGCGGACCTGGACGACGCAGACGAGATCTGGATGTCCGGCAATGCCGGCAAGATTCAGACCGTGACCGGCTGGGAGGGCCGGGACCTGCAGCCGGGGCCGGTGTTCCGGCAGGCCCGGGAACTCTACTGGGCGTTCCTGCAGACCTGCCGGCTCGTGGACGAGCCGGTGACGGACGGCCGGGCGGCTCAGCGCACTGCGACGGCGTAGCTCTCGACCGGCGGGACCGCCTTGATTAGGCCCGCCTCCTTGAGGAAGCCGGCCAGCCGGTCGTAGCGGCCGAAATCGATCGCCGCCGGGCGGAGCGCGAACCGCGGCAGCGTGTCGCGCCACGCCCGGCGGTTCAGCTCGTCGTCGACCTCCTTGTTGTTCTTCACGAACAGCGCCCAGGCGTCGTCCGGGTGGTTGACGATGTACTGGACGGCCCGCTCTGTGGCCGCCAGGAACCGCGGCAGGCGCGTGTCGGCGGCGTTGTCGCGATGGGCGACGTAGATCAGCTGGTCGAACGGCGGCACCCCGTGCTCCTCGACGAAGAACGCCCGGCCGGGCCGGCCGACGATGTCCATCTGGTTCAGCTCGAAGTTCCGGTAGGCGCCGATCACCGCGTCGACCTGGCCGGCGATCAGCGACGGCGACAGCGAGAAGTTGACGTTGACCATCTCGACGTCGGCCATGCCGAGGCCGACGGTGCGCAGCATCGCCGTCAGCATCGCCTCCTCGGTACCGGCCACCGAGTACCCGATCTTGCGCCCCTTCAGGTCGGCGAGGGTCATGACCGGCCCGTCGGCCAGCACCGCCAGGGTGTTGAGCGGGGTCGCGACCAGCGTGCCGAAGCGCACCAGCGGCAGGCCCTGGTCGATCTGCAGGTGCAGCTGTGGCTGGTAGGAGATCGCGATGTCGGCCTTGCCGGCGGCCACCAGCTTCGGCGGGTCGTTCGGGTCGGCCGGGGCGATCAACTCGACCTCCAGGCCCTGCTCGGCATAGAGGCCGAGTTCGGCGGCGACGATCAGCGGCCCGTGGTCCGGGTTGACGAACCAGTCGAGCAGCACGGTGAGCTTGTCGGCGGCGCGGGCGGGGCCGGCCGTGACGATCAGCAGGCCGGCAAGCAGGCAGGCGGCGAGGCGCATCGAGGTGTCTCCAGGAGGGTTAGTGCGGTTCTTCCGCCTCGCCGGCCTGCCACGGCATGGCCCGGCGCAGTCCGGCGTCGACGGCGGTGTAGAGCGCGACCGAGAGGATCGCGAGGGTGAGCAGGGCGGCGAACATCAGGTCGGTCTGCATGCGCCCGTTGGCGTGCAGCATCAGGTAGCCGAGGCCGGCCGAGGACCCGACCCACTCGCCGACCACCGCGCCGATCGGCGCCACCGCCGTCGCGACCCGCAGGCCCGAGGCCAGCGCCGGCAGGGCGGCCGGCAGCCGCACCCGGCGGAACAGCCGGGGGCCGCGACAGCCGAGTGTGCGGGCGGCGTCGAGCCACAGCGGCTCGACCCGGCGCAGGCCGTCGTAGAATGCGGCGGCCACCGGGAAGAAGATGATCAGCCCGGCCATCACGACCTTGCTGGCCATGCCGTAGCCGAGCCACAGCACCAGCAGCGGGGCCAGCGCGAACACCGGGATCGCCTGGCTGACCACCAGCACCGGCAGCAGCCAGGGACGGATCGGACGCACCGCGTGCAGGGTGGTGGCGACCGCCAGGCCGACGGCGGCGCCGAGCAGCAGCCCCAGCAGGATCTCGGTCGCCGTGGTGCCGGCGTGCTTCAGAATGATGTCGCTGCGCTCGACCCAGGCGACCAGAACCCGGCCCGGGCCCGGCAGGATGTAGGGCGGGGCGGCGGTCGCCCAGACCACGGCCTGCCACAGCGCAACCAGCCCGGCGGCGATCGCCAGGGGACGGGCGAAACGGTGGACGCGCATCATCGCCGGGAACTGGGTTCCCGGATGCTCGCTGCGTCGGACTCGGAACGGCCTGTTGCGCGGGCGCGCATCATCGCCTCCTTGCTCCCTCCGCCGGCGTGACCCGGATCAGGTTCGTGGGGTCGTCCAGTCACCTGGACCTCTCAGCCGCCGGATTGCGGCTCCCCCGAAGTGGCGAGCCGATCATGGCGGCGGCGCCACCCCTTGGCAAGGCCGCTTCGCTGACGCAGTTTCTGTGGCCATGGACACCGTTCTCCCCGTCTCCCGGCCCGATCCGGCGCCCTATCGCGTGGCGCCCGAGGTGACGGCGCGGCGGGACCCGGCCTGGACCCGGTTCGACCCGACGGTGCTGCCGGTGGCGTTCCCGGCGCGACCGGTGATGGTGGGGAACGAGATCTACCGGCACTCGGTCTACGGCCAGCGCCACCCGCTCTCGATCCAGCGGGTGACCCCGGCGGTCGACATCGCCCGGGCCATGGGCTGGATCGACGACGCGCACTACGCCGAGAGCCGGCAGGCCGAGCCCGATCAGTTGCACCGGTTCCACGACCCGGACTACGTGGCCGCCGTGGTCGAGGCCGAGCGCAGCCGGCACGTGCCCGAGGCGGTGCGCGAGCGCTACAACATCGGCCGCAACGGCAACCCGGTGTTCGCCGAGATCTTCCGCCGCCCCGCGACTTCGTCCGGCGCCTCGATCCTCGCGGGCTCGGCGCTGGCCCATGTCCAGCGCGGCCTCATCCACTCGCTTGCCGGCGGCACCCATCACGGCCGCCGCGACATGGCCTGGGGCTTCTGCTTCTTCAACGATCCGGTCCTCGGCATCCTGGCGATGCTCGACCACGGGCTGGAGCGGGTCGCCTATGTCGACCTCGACGCCCATCACGGCGACGGCGTCCAGGACGCGTTCCACGACGACGACCGGGTGCTGACGGTGTCGCTGCACGAGGACGGCCGCTGGCCCCGGACCGGGGCGCTCGACGACCGGGCCGGCGGCATGGCCCGCAACCTGCCGGTGCCGGCCGGGCTGAACGACAGCGAGATGGCGCTGCTGGTGAACGCCGCCGTGGTGCCGCTGGTGCAGCGCTTCTTTCCGGACGCGCTGGTGATCCAGACCGGGGCCGACGGCCTGGCCGACGACCCGCAGGCCAGGCTGGAGCTGTCGAACCGGGCGCTGTGGGACGCGGTGGCCGCCCTGGTCCCGACCGCGCCGCGGGTGCTGGTGGTCGGCGGTGGCGGCTACAATCCGTGGTCGGTGGCAAGGGCCTGGGCCGGCATCTGGGCGACCCTGAACGGGATCGACCCGGCGGTGCCGCCGGTGCCGGCAGCCGAGCGGGTGCTGCGCGACCTGACCTGGAACCACAGCCGCGGCCGCAACCCGCCGGAGCACTGGTTCACCACGCTCGCCGACCCTCCGAATCCGGGCCCGGTGCGCGACCATATCCATCGGATCATCGAGGCGGTGCTGGCCCCATGAGAGTTCTGATCGTCGCCCTGTCGCTGGTGCTCTGGACCGGCGCCGCCGTCGCCCAGCAGCGGGTGCCGCTGACCGTCGAGACGGCGGCCGGCGTCCGCCATGCGTTCCAGGTCGAGATTGCCGCCACCGATCCCGAGCGCAACCAGGGCCTGATGTTCCGCCGCGAGCTGGCGCCCGACCAAGGCATGCTGTTCGTGTTCGCCCGGACCACGCGGATCGCCATGTGGATGAAGAACACCCCGCTGCCGCTCGACATGCTGTTCATCGCCGACGACGGCCGGATCGTCGACATCCACGAACGCGCGGTGCCGTTCTCGCTCGACACCATCGCCGCCAAACGGCGCGCCCGCTACGTGCTGGAGGTCAACGGCGGCACGGTCGACCGGCTCGGCCTCGCGGTCGGCGACAGGGTGTCCGGGGCCGGTATCGGCGGCGGGTGAGGGGGCTTACCGGGCCGCCGCCAGCAGCGCCGAGACGTCGACCCCGAGCTGCTCTCCCGCCGCGGCGATCAGGGCGACCGTCCCGTCGTTCAGCGGCACCCCGTCGCGGTGGTTGCGGGCTTCCAGTTCGGCCTCGATCTCGCCCGGCAGGTAAAGCCGCTCGACGCCGTCGGCCCGTCGGCTCCCGCGGTACTGTCGCACCAGCCGGTCGACATGCGCCTTGAAGGCGTCGATCTCGCGGAAGCCGGCGACGTTGAGCGCCATGTAGAACTGCCCGTCGGCGCCCGGCACCGCGCCGTCCGCCATGTTGCCCGATTCGGTGCCGTAGCCGGCACCCGACAGCACCGAGGCCAGGATTCCGACCATCATCGCGAGGCCGATGCCCTTGTGGCCGCCGATCGGCTGGATCAGGCCCTCCAGGGCGGCGGCCGCGTCGGTGGTCGGCCGGCCCTCGGCGTCGAGCGCCCAGCCCTCGGGGATCGGCTGCCGCTTCTGGGCGTAGACCCGGATCTTGCCGTGGGCGGTGGCGCCAAGGGCCACGTCCAGCACCAGCGGTCCGGTCTCGCCACCCGGGATCGCCACGGACACCGGGTTCAGCCCGACGAGCTTCTCGGTGCCGCCCGGCGGCGCCATGGTGGGCAGCGCATTGGTCCCGGCGATGCCGATCATGTCGTGCTCGGCGGCGCGCAGCGTGTACCAGTCGAGCGCCCCGCTGTGGTTGGATCCGCGTACCGCGACGAAGGCGACGTTGATCCGCGACGCCCGGGCGATCGCCCGGTCGATGGCGAGCCGGCCGGCGATCTGGCCCATTGCGTTGTCGGCGTCGACCACCAGGGCGCCGCCGATGTCGGACACCACCCGCGGCCGGCCGGCCGGGTCGACGCCGTCGCTTGTCAGCTTCTGGACGTAGTCGGGCACCCGCAGGACGCCGTGCGAGTGGATGCCGCGCAGGTCGGCATGCACCAGCGAATCGGCAAGGGTGCCGGCGTCGTCCGCGTTCATGCCGCAGGCGGCGAACAGCCGGCCGACGGTGTCGCGCAGGACCCGGTGGGGAAACCGCCGCTCGCTCTCTTCGCCCGGATAGCGTGCCATCCGGGTATTGTGGCGCCGGCCGGCCCGGGTTGCCAGACGGTTAGCGCTTGCGGGCGAGCGTCAGGCCGTCGCCGATCGGCAGCAGCGCCATGGTGACCCGCCGGTCGCCGTGGATCTTCGTGTTCAGCGCGCGGATCGCCCGGGTGTCGGCGCTCTGGTCCGAGTCGTCGACCACGGCACCGTTCCACAGCACGTTGTCGACGGCGATCAGCCCGCCGGTCCGCACCAGCACCAGGGCGCGCTCGTAGTAGGCGTCGTAATTCGGCTTGTCGGCGTCGATGAACACGAAATCGACGGTGCCGGTCCAGCCGCCGGCGATCAGGCCGTCCAGGGTCTCGGTCGCCGGGGCGATCCGCAGGTCGATTCGCCCGGCGACCCCGGCCTCCTCCCAGAACGGCCGGCCGACCGAGGTCCACTCGTCGCTGACGTCGCAGCACACCAGCTCGCCGTCTTCCGGCAGCGCCAGCGCCGTGCGCAGCGCCGAGTAGCCGGTGAAAGTGCCGACCTCGACCGCCCGCCGGGCGCCGATCAGCTCGACCAGCAGGGCGAGGGCATTGCCCTGGTCCGGCGCGATCTGCATGCCCGCCATCGGCATCGCGGCGGTCTTCTCGCGCAACCGCCGGCCGACCTCCGGCTCGCGGCCGCCGGTATCGGTGACATAGGCATAGAGCCGGTCGTCGAGCGTGAGGGTGCGCGGGGACATGCGGGCTCCTGGTGTCCGTAAGCAGGTGTGGGCTGGCCCGCTATATGGGGGGCGCTGGGACTTGGCAACACCGGCCGTCCGTCGCCGGGCCGCGATGCGTGCACAGCGGCGACTGTTCAACAGTGAATCGAAATATACCCGTTAACGATAAACATTGGTTGCGCGTCCCGCGCGATCCTGGCGTTGTGGATATGTCGCCCGACACAACGCCAGGATAGGCCGGGGCGGCGGTCCGGTGGGGGAGTTCGTCCCGACGACTGAGGGCTCGGGACGGCGCAAATTGGGGGGTGTCATGCAACGAGTCTTCGTGGCCCGGAAACGGGATGTTGTTGCGCGTGTCGGGAACGCGGCGCGTTGGCTGGGTCTGGCGGGTGTTGCCCTGACACTGGCCGCCTGCGCGAAGTCGCCGTCGTCGATCGCGCCGGCTTCCGTCGCCAGCAGCGAGTACGAGCACCTTGGCTGCCACGAGCTGAACCGCGTGCGCACCGAAACGGAGTTCAAGCTGGCGGATGCCTCGTCGCGCCAGAACGACGCCCAGACCGCCGACGCGATCGGCGTGTTTCTCGTCCTGATCCCGGTGAGCGCCCTGACCGGCGACGCCGAAGGCGAGGTCGCCCAGTACAAGGGCGAGAAGCTGGCGATCGAGCGCACGATTTCACGCAAGAAGTGCTGATCCGCGACGGCCTGCCGCCCGTCGGCGGCCGATGCGGAAGCGGAGGCGGGTGACGCCGCTCTCGGGGCGGCAGTTGCGGGAGCCGGGCTTGCCGGTTGCCCCGGGCGCACCGGAGAATTGTGCCGGTTTATGCCGTCGGTGGGGCGCGGCACCGTCTCCTCTTGATCGGAGCGCCCCGAGAGGCTAGGAATTCCGCGACTTTGCAGGGACTCGGGGTGTAGCGCAGCCTGGTAGCGCATCTGCTTTGGGAGCAGAGGGCCGGCGGTTCGAATCCGTCCACCCCGACCAATACGGCAGGGCCAACACGGCAGGGACACTCGCGGCCGCGATCGGACGCGATGGAACGGGAGCGGCGGAAACATGCGTGTCCGTATCTACAAGCCGGCCAAGAACGCCATGCAGTCGGGCCGCGGCAAGACCAAGCAGTGGATCCTGGAGTACCGCGCCGAGACCGCGCGGATCCCGGAGCCGCTGATGGGCTGGGTGTCGGCCGGCGACACCACCAACCAGGTCCGCATTCCGTTCGACAGCCGCGACGAGGCGGTCGCCTTCGCCAAGCGTCACGGCTTCGCCTACACCGTGGTCGAGCCGCACGAGCGGGCACCGCGCCCGAAGGCCTATGCCGACAACTTCGCCTTCGACCGCAAGCTGAACTGGACCCACTGAGGGGTCGCACGGGTTCCCGGGCCGGCCGGCCCGGCGCGCAGGCGCCCATAGCTCAACTGGATAGAGCACCCGCCTTCTAAGCGGACGGTTGCAGGTTCGAGTCCTGCTGGGCGCGCCACTCCCCCGCCGGCTACGGCGCGCGGCGTGCCGGCATCGTCTCGCGTCGCCAGATGTACAGGCCGCTGGCGATCACGATCGCCGAGCCGAGCCAGATCGTCGGCCCGGGCACGTCGCCCCAGACCAGCGCCCCCAGCAGCACCGCCCACACCAGGCTGGTGTATTTGAACGGCCCGACCAGCCCGACCTCGCCGTGGCGCAGCGCCTCGATGGTCAGCGACTGGGCGATGCCGACCAGCGCCGCGGTGCCGGCGAACAGGCCGAGTTCCGGCCAGCCGAGCGGGACCCAGCCGAACGGCAGGGTCGTCAGGCCGGCGAGTGCCACCACCGATGTCGACACCACCAGGATCGCCAGGGTCGATTCGCCGCCGGTGCCGAGGCGGCGGGTGACCACGTCGCGCAGCGCCCCGAACAGCGCGGCGCCGAGCGGGATCAGCGCCGCCAGCCGGATCATTTCCGGCGTCGGGCGGACCATCACGACGACGCCGACGAAGCCGACGGCGACCGCGCTCCAGCGCCGCCAGCCGACCCGCTCGCCCAGGATCATGGCGCCCAGCACGGTCCCGAAGATCGGCCCGGCGAAGGAGATCGCGATGGCGTCGGCGATCGGCAGCAGCGACAGCGAGGTCACGAACAGGAAGGTCGAGGTCGCCATCAGGGCGCCGCGCATCAGGTTCGGCCGCCAGCGCAGCACCCGCAGGTCGGCCAGCCGGCCGCGCGCCGCCGCCCAGGCGACCGCCAGGACCACCACCATCGCGCCGCGCACCGCCAGCACCTCGCCGACCGGCACCCGCTGGGTCAGCCACTTGGCGATCGCGTCGTTGACCGTCAGCACCGCCATCGCCGCCACCATCAGCAGGATGGCGCGGCCCGGCGTGGACACGGAGCGGTCGGCCGGTCCAACGGCAGGCGGCAGGGTGGCGACGGGCCGGGGGAGGGCGGGGTCGGACGGGGCCATCGGTCGGTCATACGCCGGGTCGTCGGGGCGGGGAAGGGGAACCGCTTGGATCGGCGGCATCGGCGGTGCTATCACCCCGGCCATGTTGTCCATCCGCTCCATCACGGTCCGCGTGGCCGGTCGCGTCCTGCTCGACGACGCCACCGTGTCCATCCCGCCCGGTCACCATGTCGGCCTGATCGGCCGCAACGGCACCGGCAAGTCGACGCTGCTGAAGGTGATCGGCGGCGAACTGCAGTCCGACACCGGCTCGGTCGAGCTGAGCGGGCCGTTCGGCCGCGCCAACGCCATCGGCTGGGTTCGCCAGGAGGCGCCTGGCGGGACCGAGACCCCGATCGAGCACGTGCTGGCGGCCGACAAGGAGCGGGCCGCGCTGAGCGCCGAGGCCGAGACCGCGACCGATCCGCACCGGATCGCCGAGATCCAGACCCGGCTGATCGACATCGGCGCCCATGCGGCGCCGGCGCGGGCCGCCCGCATCCTGGCTGGCCTCGGCTTCGACGAGGCGATGCAGAACCGCCCGCTGTCGGAATATTCCGGCGGCTGGCGGATGCGCGTGGCGCTGGCGGCGGTGCTGTTCCAGGAGCCCGAGCTGCTGCTGCTCGACGAGCCGACCAACCACCTGGACCTGGAGACCACGGTCTGGCTGGAGGGCCACCTGAAGGTCTATCCGAAGACCCTGATCGTGGTCAGCCACGACCGCGACCTGCTGAACGAGGTGGCGACCTCGATCCTGCATGTCGAAGGGCTGAAGCTGGTGCAGTACACCGGCAACTACGACACCTTCGAGCGGGTCCGCGAGGCACGGCTGGCGCTGCTGGACGCGCAGCGGGTCAAGCAGGAGCTGCAGCGCAAGCACCTGCAGTCCTTCGTCGACCGGTTCCGCTACAAGGCCTCGAAGGCGCGCCAGGCCCAGAGCCGCATCAAGATGCTGGAGAAGATGGAGGTCCTGCCGGCGGCGCTCGCCGATCCGGAGACCCGCTTCAGCTTTCCGACGCCGGAGAACCTGGCGCCGCCGCTGCTGTCCTTCGAGAAGGCGTCGGTCGGCTACGTGCCGGGCAAGCCGGTGCTGTCGCGCCTGAACCTGCGCCTGGACCCGGACGACCGTATCGGCCTGCTCGGCTCCAACGGCAACGGCAAGACCACGCTGGCGCGGCTGATCGCCGGCGAGCTGGAGCAGGACGGCGGCGATGTCCACCGGGCGGCCCGCCTCAGGGTCGGATACGTCGCCCAGCACCATGCCGACGAGCTGGACGGCGGCGACACCGCGGTCGACCATCTGCGCCGCCGGCTGCCGACCCAGCCGCCGGAGCGGGTGCGGGCCCGGCTCGGCGCGGTCGGGCTGACCCAGGACAAGCAGACCACCGCGGTCGGCAAGCTGTCGGGCGGCGAGAAGGCGCGGCTGTCGCTGGCGCTGGTGATGGCCTACGACCCGCATGTGCTGGTGCTCGACGAGCCGACCAACCACCTGGACATCGACGCCCGGCTGGCGCTGGTGCAGGCGCTCAACGACTTCCCCGGCGCCGTCGTGCTGATCAGCCACGACCGGCGGCTGATGGAGCTGACCGTCGACCGGCTCTGGCTGGTCGCGGACGGCACCGTCGGCGCCTTCGACGGCGATATCGCGGCCTATGCGGAACGGGTCCGCGACGAGCGCCGGGGCTCGGCGCGCCGCGCCGATTCCGACGCCGGCGGCCGGGTCAACAAGAAGGACCAGCGCCGGCAGGCCGCCGAGGCCCGCAAGCAGAACGTCGAGATCCGCAAGGCCGCCCAGGACGCCGAGAAGCGCCTGGAGAAGCTGACCGGCGAACGCGACGCCCTGGTCGTCACCCTGGGCGACCCGCGCACCTACAGCGGCTCGACCGCGGAGATGCAGAAACTGATCCAGAAGAAGGCGGCGCTCGACGCCCAGATCGCCGAGGCGGAGGAGCGCTGGCTCGCCGCCGCCGAGGCCCTGGAGGCGGCATCAGCCTGAACCGACCCGAGGGAGGACCACCGATGGCCAAGAAGATCGACGCGCGCACCCTGCAGGCGCGCCTGCAGGGCGACGAGGAGACCGCCCTGATCGACGTTCGCGAGCAGGCGCCCTATGCCGCGTCGCACCCGATTCTCGCCGCGAACATTCCGCTGGCGCGCCTCGAGCTGCTGGCCGGCGAGCGGATCCCACGGCGGTCGACCCCGATCGTGGTCGAGGACGCCGGCGAGGGGCTGGCCGAGCAGGCCGCGGCCAGGCTGGAGGCCTTCGGGTATACCGACGTCTCGGTGCTCGACGGCGGCACCCCGGCCTGGCAGGCCGCCGGCCTGGAGTTGTTCAGCGGCATGCACGTGCCGTCCAAGGCGTTCGGCGAGTTCGTCGAGCACGCCTACGGCACGCCGTCGGTGTCGGCCGAGGAACTGAAGTCGATCATGGATTCCGGCCGCAAGCTGGTGGTGCTCGATTCCCGGCCGATGGACGAGTACCGGGTGATGAACATCCCGACCGGGATCGACGTGCCCGGCGCCGAACTGGTGTACCGGGTCGGCGAGGTGGCGCCGGAGCCGGACACCCTGGTGGTGGTGAACTGCGCCGGCCGGACCCGCTCGATCATCGGCGCCCAGTCGCTGATCAATGCCGGCATCCCCAACGAGGTGGTGGCGCTGCGCAACGGCACCATGGGCTGGCACCTCGCCGGCTACGGCCTGGAGCACGGCAACGAGCGTGCCGCCCCGGCGCCGGACGACGCCGCGCTGTCCCAGGCCCGGGCACGATCCGCCGCGGCGGCCCGCCGCTTCGGCGTCGGCACCGTGGATGCCGCCACCCTGGACGCCTGGCGGGCCGAGCGCGACCGCCGCACCCTGGCTATCCTGGACGTGCGGACCATCGAGGAGTTCGAGGCCCGGCGGATCGCCGATTCCCGGCACGCGCCCGGCGGCCAGCTGGTCCAGGCGACCGACCTGTACCTGCCGGTCCGCAACGCCCGCGTGGTGCTGGTCGACGACAAGCGGGTCCGGGCCGACATGACCGCCAGCTGGCTGGCCCAGCTCGGCTGGAAGGACGTCTACGTGCTGGAGGGCGGGCTGGACGGCCAGGAGACCGTGTCCGGCCGCTACGCCGCGCCGGTTCTCGGGATCGACGCGCTCCCGGCCTGCGGATCGATCGCCCCGGCGGAGGCCGGGCGGCGGATGGCGGCCGGCTCCGCTGTGCTGCTCGACCTGGCGCGCGGCCTCGACTACCGCGACCGGCATCCGGAAGGGGCGTGGTGGGCGTGCCGCACCGCGATCGCCGAGAACCTGTCGAAGCTTCCGGCCGGCGCCGCGATCGTGCTGACCGCCCCGGAGACGGCGCTGGCGCGGCTGACCGCGGCGGACCTGGCCGGCTGTGGCCGCGAGGTGCTGCTGCTGGAGGGCGGGGCGGATGCCTGGGCCGCGGCCGGGCTGCCGATGCAGAGCGGGATGACGGCGGTGCTGTCGGAACCGCAGGACACCTATCTGCGGCCCTACGACCGCAAGAACCGGGCGGAGATCGAGAAGGCCATGAACGACTACCTGACCTGGGAGATCGCGCTGGTCGAGCAGATCAAGAAGGCCGGCGGCCTGTCGTTCCGCCACTTTCCGGCCTGAGGTCCGGAAACCTCCCCGCCTGGCGTGAGCGCGTCAGGCGGCGACCGTCGACGCGCTGTTGCTGGCGTCCAGTTCGCGGATCACCTCCAGGAACCGGCGGTACAGCCGCGGCTCGAGGTGCGGTCCGGCCATGCAGTCCATGACCGAGATCGCTTCGACCATGGACATCGGCGCCTTGTAGTCGCGCCGGTCGGTGAGGGCGGTGTACACGTCGACCACCGCGGTCAGCAGCGACAGCTCGTCGATCTGCCCGCCCTTCAGGCCGTTCGGGTAGCCGTCGCCCGACAGCTGCTCGTGATGATGCCGGACCGCGGCCAGAAGTCCCGGCTGGTCGTGATACACCTCGCGCAGCATGTCGGCCCCGATCACCGGGTGCGAGCGCATGACGGTCATCTCGTCGGCGGTCAGGCGGCAGGGCTTCGCCAGGATCTCGAGCGGAACGCGAAGCTTGCCGACGTCGTGGGCGAGGCCGGTCTCGGCCATCAGCGTGACGTTCTCGTCATCGAGCCCGAGATGCCGTCCGAAGGTCGCCATGAGGATGCCGACCCGCAGGCTGTGGGCGAAGGTGTAGGCGTGATGCCCCTGCAGCAGCTCGAGCAGCGACGAGGCGGAACAGGCGTCGGCGAAGGTGACGACCCGGGTCGCGGTTTCCGACAGCAGCGCCCGGGTGCGGCCCGTGATCATGCCGCCGTCGAGCTCCGCGAACAGCGCCCGACCGCGTTCCACCAGCGGTTTCGCCTCCGGTCCGGCCGCCATCATCAGCCTGCGATCGTCCCGCCGGCCGTACAACGCCCAGAACCGGGTGAGGAACGCGCCCGGCGCGAGGTTTCGGGGGATCCACCCGTCGATCACCCTTGCGAGCGTCGCCTCCTCGACCGCCGCCGTGTCGGCGTCGCCGATGGCGACGATCAGTCGATCCTTGCCATCGGCGCGGGACCGGGCGCGCTCGCAGATCCTGAGACCCCGGCCGCCGGGCAGGACCTGCTCGACCAGCATGATGTCCGGCCCATCGTCGACCGCCGAGTCCGCGTCCCAGCGCGTTTCGGCCAGTCGCAGCGTGAAGGACTCCGCGAGCACGACGCGAATCGCCTCGTAGCGGGCAGGGTCGGAGACGGCGAAGAGGAGGCGTTCCGGAGTCATTCGTGGCGCGGTCCGACGAGCGTTGCGAATCCAGGGTGTCAGAAGCCTGGAACTTGCGACGGGTGTGCTTAAGAAGCGGTGAACGCCCGGGCCGGAAACCACAACGGGACCGGTAGCAAGCTACCGGCCCCGCCGTGGTTGGGAGTTTCTGCGTCGTGGAGGGTCGCAGAGACAGCTGGAAGATATGACCGGCCGCCGCCGCCGACATTGATCCACATCAAACCGTCGGAGATTCGTCTACCGGATCGCCGGGCTCCGGCGTCCGCAGCAAGGCCGCGAACTCGTCGAGATCGTCGGCGACCGCTGCATCGGCCCGGGCCTCCATGCTGCGGTACCGGTCGAGGGCCTCCAGCCCGAGCGCGGTCAGGGCCGCGCCGCCGCCGCCGCGCCCGCCGGCGGCGCGCTCGACCAGCGCCGCCCGGAAATCGCCGTTCATCGCCTGAACCAGCTGCCAGGCCCGACCGTAGGACATACCCATGGTGCGGGCCGCGGCGGCGATCGAGCCGGTCGTCCCGATCGCCTCCAGCAGGCGGGCCTTGCCGGGGCCCAGCGCGACGGCGTCTCCGATCAGCAGGCGGATTCGCGGCCGCGCCATGGTCGACTTCCCGAGGATCAGGCCGCCGCCTTGGCGGCGGCTGTGAGGCGGTCGAGACCGGCTTCGAGGTCGGCGATCAGGTCATCGACGTCCTCCAGGCCGGCATGGATCCGCAGCAACTGACCCGGCTCGTCCCAGGTGGTGGCCGTGCGTAGCGCCTTCGGGTCGCCCGGCAGGATCAGGCTCTCGAATCCGCCCCAGCTGGCGCCCATCCCGTACAGCTTGAGGCCGTCCAGGAAGGCCGCCAGCGCCGCCCGCGGCACCGGCCTCAGTACGAACGAGAACAGCCCGCTGGCGCCGCTGAAGTCGCGCTGCCAGAGCGCGTGGTCGGGGTGACTCGGCAGCCCGGGATGCAGCACCTTGGAAACTTCCGGGCGGCCTTCCAGCCAGGTGGCGAGCGCCAGCCCGTTGGCCTCGTTCTGCTTCAGCCGGACCCCCATCGTCCGAAGGCCGCGCTGCGCCAGATACAGGTCGTCGGGACCCGAGCAGTTGCCGTGCAGGCGGACCATGTCGCGCACCGCGCCGGCGTGCTCGGCGGTGCTGGCGATCAGCCCCATCATCACGTCGGAATGGCCGCAGATGTACTTGGTGACGGCCTCGACGACGATGTCGACGCCCTTGCCCAGGGCGTCGAAATGCAGGGCGGTTCCCCAGGTGTTGTCCGTCAGCACCACGGCGCCGTGGGCATGCGCGGCGGCGGCGATCGCCGGGATGTCCTGCATCTCGAAGGTCAGCGAACCCGGCGCCTCGGTGAAGACCGCGCGGGTGTTGGGGCGCAGCAGGTCGGCGATTCGGCCGCCCAGCCGCGGGTCGTAGTAGGTGGTCTCGACGCCGTAGCGCGCCAGCATCTGGTCGCAGAACTTGCGGGTCGGGAAATATGCGCTGTCGCTGACCAGCAGGTGATCGCCGGCCCTCAGCACGGCCATCAGCGCGCAGGCGATCGCGGCCAGCCCGGACGACACCGCCACCGCGTCGGCGGCGCCATACATGTCGGCGACCGCTTCCTCGAAGCTCCGGCTGGTCGGCGTGCCGGCGCGGCCGTAGCGATAGCCGGGGAAATCCGGCTTGCGCGAAGCCTCCCAGACCGCGAGCGACGGCTGCAGGATGGTGGAGGCGTGGTAGACCGGCGGATTGACGACGCCGTGATTGTCGTGCGGGTGGCGGCCGGCGTGCACGAGCCGGGTTCGGGCGGCCATCCCCTTCAAGTCGTCCATCGTCGTGATTCCTCTGGAAACGGGTCTGCGGACAACATCCGTGAGCAATGGCGAGGGTAAGGGCAAATGCCGGCAATGATCCAGCGGCCGGCAGCGAGGCTTGCCATCGTGCGGTGTAGCATGGTGTGATGTCTGCGTTTCGGGCGGTTGCCCGCTTTCGCGGCACTCCGCATCGCGCTGCACTCGCGTTGAGCATGTGCGGATCCGGGGAGGGGGTTGAAGGCGCGAAACGCCGACACCTAAGGTCTGGCAAGATCCTTGCGAGAGGGCGCCAAAGGCCAGGGTGTTCGGTCTTTGTCACAACGATAACTGGGTGGGTTTCACATGAAGAAGGTCAGCCTTTTCGGTCTGGGCGCGGGGCTTTTGGCCGCCCTGACGTTCACTGCCGAGCCGGCGTCTGCGCAGCAGAGCACGCTGGACATCGTCAAGAGCCGCGGTCACCTGCGCTGCCAGGTCGGCACGCCGGCGCCAGGCTGGTACGTCCTGTCCGACGCCGGCAAGTGGTCCGGCTTCGACGTCGAGAACTGCCGTGCGGTCTCGGCGGCCATTTTCGGTGACCCGGACAAGATCGAATACCAGTCGGTGACGTCGGCGGTCCGCTTTACGGCCATGGCCAACGGCGAGTCGGACATGCTGTCGCGCACCACCACTTGGACCCTGTTCCGCGACACGCAGCTCGGGCTCGATTTCACCACCGTCTCGTTCTACGACGGCCAGGGCTTCATGGTGACCAAGGATCTCGGCGTGAAGAGCGCGCTCGAGCTGAAGGGCGCCACGGTCTGCGTCGCCACCGGCACCACGACCGAGCTGAACCTGAGCGACTACAGCCGCACCAACGGCCTGGACATGAAGCCGGTCGTGTTCGAGGACAGCAACGTCCGCGACAACACGTTCTTCACCGGTGGCTGCGACGCCATCACCAACGACAAGTCGAGCCTGGCCTCGACCCGCGCGAAGGCTCCGGACCAGTCGATCTTCACGATCCTGCCGGAGACCATCTCGAAGGAGCCGCTGGGTCCGGTCGTCCGGCAGAACGACTCGCAGTGGAAGGACATCGTCCTGTGGTCGGTGTTCGCGATGATCCAGGCTGAGGAGTTCGGCATCACCTCGGCCAACGTCGACAAGATCGCCGCCGAGACCACCAACCCCGAGATCAAGCGCATGCTCGGTCTCGAGGGCGACCTCAACAAGGGCCTCGGTCTCGATCCGAAGTGGGCCTACAACATCATCAAGACGGTGGGCAACTACGGCGAGAACTACGAGGAGTTCATGGGCGAGAAGACCGTCATGAACATCCCGCGGGACGGGTCCCCGAACGCGCTCTGGACCAAGGGCGGCCTGCTGTACTCGCCGCCGTTCCGGTGAGCGACTGATTGGTGTGGCGCCCGGTCGCTGGTTCGACCGGGCGCCCGCCTTTGCTCAAACGAATTTTTTGTTGATCCGTTTCGAAGACGGAGGGTCAGGCTATGGCCGTTCTCGAGAAGGGATCGCCTCGACGAGAGAGCCGTTCGATTGTCGAATGGCTGAACGACGAGCGCGTCCGTTCCGTGCTGTACCAGGCGATCGTCGCCATCGTAGTGGTGGTCGTCGCGCGGTACCTGTTCATCAACACCTCCGAAAACCTGCAAGCGCGCGGGATGTCGAGCGGCTTCGACTTCCTGGCCGGCAGCGCCGGATTCTCGATCGCCTGGACAGTGCTGCCGTACCAGGCCGGCGATACCTATTTCCACGTCTACCTGGTCGGCATCGTCAACACGCTGGTGGTCTCCCTGGTGGCGATCCTCTTCACGACGCTGCTCGGGTTCTTCGTCGGCATCATGCGGCTGTCGAAGAACTGGCTGATCTCCAAGATGGCCTCCTGGTACGTCGAGATCCTGCGCAACACGCCGCTGCTGCTGCAGATCCTGTTCTGGTTCCTGGCCGTGTTCTCGCTGCTGCCGTCGCCGCGCCAGAGCTACGGCGTGCTGGACATGTTCTTCCTGAACAACCGCGGCTTCTACATGCCGGCGCCGGTCCCGGGTGACGGCTTCGACCTCACCATGATCACGATCGTGATCGCCATCGTCGCGACCTATGCGACGGCGGTCTGGGCGAAGAAGCGCCAGATGGCGACCGGGCAGCGCTTCCCGACCTTCGGGGTCGGGCTCGGGATCTTCTTCGGCCTGCCGGCGCTGGTGTTCCTCGCGACCGGTGCGCCTCTTACCTTCGACTTCGCCGCGCTCAAGGGCTTCAACTTCGTCGGCGGCGTCAGCGTTCCGCCGGCGTTCTGCGCGATCCTGCTGGCCCTGGTCATCTACCACTCGGCCTATATGGCGGAGGCGGTCCGCGCCGGCATCCTGTCGGTCGCCCACGGCCAGACCGAGGCGGCCTATTCCCTGGGGCTGCGCCCCGGCATGACGCTTCGCCTCGTCATCATCCCGCAGGCCATGCGCGCGGTCGTTCCGCCGATGATCAGCAACTGGATGAACGTGGTGAAGAATTCGTCGCTGGCCATCGCGATCGGCTATCCCGATCTGGTCGCGGTGTTCATGCAGACTTCTCTGAACCAGTCGGGCCACGCGATCGAGATCGTGGCGATGGTCATGCTGTTCTACATGTCCGTCAGCCTCAGCATCTCCATGGCTCTGAACTACTACAACAAGCTCGTTCAGCTGAAGGAGAGATGAGCCATGGCTGAGACGATGCACGAAGACACGGTCTTCCGGCCGAAGCCCAGCCTGCCGCCGCCGCCCAACACGGTCGGGGTGGTCGGCTGGCTGCGCAAGAACCTGTTCGGCGGGCCGTTCGATTCGATCCTGACGATCGTCGGCGGCAGCCTGATCGCCTATTTCGCCTACACCCTCTACCTCTACGGGATCGCCAACGCCGTCTGGAGCGCAGGCAGCTACCGCGAGTGCCTCGACATCACCAGGGGCAACGGGGCCTGCTGGGCCGGCGTGTCGGTCTGGATGAACAACTATTTCTACGGCCGCTATCCCGATGTCGAGCAATGGCGGGTCAACCTCGCGGGGGTGATCCTCGCGGTCTGGCTGGCACCGTTCTGGTTCCCGAAGGTGAAGGCGAAGATCGCGACCGGCATATCGGCGGTCCTCACCTATCCGTTCCTGGCGGCGGCGATGCTGCTGGGCGGCGAGGTCGGCTGGTTCCTGCAGATCATGGTGGGGATCGCGCTGACCGCGTTCGCGGCGGTCTGGCTGAACGTGGCCGCGAGTTATGCCGGCTACGGCTCGCTGCGGGCCGCGCTGATGCGGCTGTCCGGGTTCGAGAACAAGGACGAGCGGCTGCAGAAGTACGTCTTGATCGGGGCGTTCGTCGTCGGCTTCGTCCTGGCTCTGTTATTCCAGGCCACCTGGGACCTGGCGCCGGTGCCGACGGTGAACTGGGGCGGCCTGTTCCTGACCCTGGTGATCTCCGGCATCGCCATCTCCTCGGCGCTGCCGACCGGCGTGATCCTGGCCCTCGGCCGGCGTTCGAAGATGCCGGTCATCCGGGTGTTCTGCACGGCCTTCATCGAGCTGTTCCGCTCGGTTCCGCTGATCACCATCCTGTTCATGGCGGTCACCATGATGCCGCTGTTCCTGCCGGTCGAGGTCAACCTCGACAAGCTGGTCCTGGTGATCATCGCGGTATGCATCTTCGCCGCCGCCTACATGGCAGAGATCGTGCGCGGCGGCCTGCAGGCCATCAACAAGGGCCAGTACGAGGCCGCCCAGGCGATGGGCCTGAACTACTGGAAGATGATGACGCTCATCATCATGCCGCAGGCCCTGAAGCTGATGATCCCGAACATCGTGGGCAATTTCATCGGGCTGCTGAAGGACACCACCCTGGTGTCGATCATCGGCCTCTACGACATCCTGCTTATGGCGAAGGCGTCGGGCCAGGACACCAAGTGGCTCGGCATGCACACCGAGCCGTTCCTGTTCACGGCCGCGGTGTTCTTCGTGATCTGCTTCTGCATGTCGAAGTACAGCCAGCATCTCGAGCGCACGATCGGCGGCGGCTACGGCCGGCGTTGACGGTGCGACGTAACGAATTGGAGACCGACCGACGATGAGCCTCGAGACACTCGACTCCAATGGTTCCCACATTGCGTCCGCCATCTCCGACGAGGTGGTGATCGAACTGAACCAGGTGAACAAGTGGTTCGGCGAGTTCCATGTCCTCAAGGACATCGACCTGACCGTCTACAAGGGCGAGCGGATCGTGATCTGCGGGCCGTCCGGCTCCGGCAAGTCGACGCTGATCCGTTGCATCAACCGCCTGGAAGAGCACCAGCAGGGCGATATCGTGGTCAACGGCGTGACCATGGACACCAACCTGAAGAACATCGATGCCATCCGGCGCGAGGTCGGAATGGTGTTCCAGAGCTTCAACCTGTTTCCGCACCTGACCGTCCTGGAGAACTGCACGCTGGCCCCGATCTGGGTGAAGAACATGCCCAAGGCCGAGGCCGAGCAGGTCGCCATGACCCTGCTGGAGCGGGTGAAGATCCCCGAGCAGGCCCTGAAGTATCCGGGCCAGCTTTCGGGCGGCCAGCAGCAGCGGGTGGCGATCGCCCGGTCGCTGGCGATGAACCCGAACGTCATGCTGTTCGACGAGCCGACCTCGGCGCTCGACCCGGAGATGATCTCCGAGGTGCTGGACGTCATGGTCGGCCTGGCCGAGAGCGGCATGACCATGCTCGTGGTCACCCACGAGATGGGCTTCGCCAAGCGGGTCGCCGACCGGGTGATCTTCATGGACCAGGGCGAGATCGTCGAGCAGAACACCCCGGGCGAGTTCTTCACGAACCCGAAGTCGGACCGGACCAAGCTGTTCCTGAGCCAGATCCTGGCGCACTAGACGGACAGTCGGAGGTCGACCGCACCGCGGGGGCGGGGGGCGGTCCGGAAGAGGCGCGCGGGCCTGGTCCTGCGCGCCTCTTTCACTTTCCGGACACGGAGTATCGGGAGATCGCCGCATGACCACGCCGGATCCGCAGCGCACCGCCGTGGTGGCCGGGGTCTCCGGGATCGTCGGCCGCGCGATCGCCGGGCGGCTCGTCGCCGGGGGCTGGCGGGTGGTCGGGCTGTCGCGGCACGCACCCGACCCGGGGATTCCCGGACTGGTCCATCGGCCGGTCGACCTGGGCGACCGGGACGCCTGCCGGGATGCCCTGGCCGCGGTCGCCGGCGACGCCAGCCACGCCGTCTATGCCGGGCGGGCGCCCGACCCGGATCCGGCTGTCGAGGCGGCCCGCAACACGGCCATGCTGGTCAACCTGGTCGAGGGCCTCGAGGCGGCCGGCGCACCGCTGGCGCATGTCCTGCTGGTGCACGGCACCAAGTGGTACGGCAGCCAGTTCGGGGCCTACAAGACTCCGGCCGAGGAGGACGATCCGCGCGCCCCGGGGGCCAACTTCTACTTCGACCAGCAGGACTGGGTGTCCGGTCGTGCGGCCGAGGCCGGTTGGACCTGGACCGCGCTGCGCCCGCACATCCTGTCCGGGTTCTCCCTCGGCTATCCGCACAACGCGGTCGGCGTGCTCGCCGCCTATGGCGCGCTGGCGAAGGCGCGCGGCCGTCCGCTGACGTTCCCCGGCACGCCCGAGGCGTTCGACTCGGTGTCGCAGATTACCGACGTGCGGCTGCTGGTCGACGCCATGCTGTGGGCGATGACGACCCCGGCGGCCGGTGGCGAGGCCTTCAACGTGATCAACGCCGACTACTTCCGCTGGCGCGACCTGTGGCCCCGGCTGGCCGCATTCTTCGGCACCGAGCCGGGCGGCGTCGCGACCGAGACCCTGGCCGACACCCATGCCGGGATGGATGCCTTGTGGTCGGGCCTGGTCGACGAGCACGGTCTGTCGGAGCCGGACCTCGGCCGGATTGTCAGCTGGTCCTACGGCGACTTCATGCTGCGGATCGGCTGGGACGACATGTCCTCGACCCTGAAGATCCGGCGCGCCGGATTCGAAGGGGTGCGCGGCAGCTGGGAGAGCTTGGCCGACGCCCTGGCCGAGTACCGGGTGCGCCGGGTCATTCCGCGACCTGGCCCGTGACCCGGCCCGTGACCTGGCCCGTGACCCGGCCCGTGATCCGGCTCAGGGCCGCGCCGTTCCCCCGTCCGGGCGGCGCAGGGCGGTGACGGTCGCCCCGGGGCCTGCCGGCGGCCCGCTTGCCCGCGCCCGGTGCCGCCCGGGCAGCGGCAGTCCGACCAGCCGCGGGTCCGACAACGTGGCGGTATGCTGCCCGACCGGGTGGAAACCGGCACGCTGATAGGCCGCCAGCGCGCGCGGGTGGTCGAGATCGCAGGTCTGGACCCGCAGGCCGCTGCAGGCGCCGGCGCTCCAGGCGAGGTCGACGACGGCGTCTAGCAGGTAGCGGCCGTAGCCGCGGCCGATGAATTCCGGCAGCAGCCCGAAATACGCGAGCTCGACCGACTCCGGGCCCTTGCGGCGGTCGACCTCGCCATAGCCGGCCGGGACACCCCCGACATGCAGTACGTAGACCTCGACCGCGGGATCGTCGATCGCCGCCAGCAGTTCGGCATCGGACATCAGCCGGCGCGCGACCCAGGTCCAGTCGGCGCCGACCCGCTCGTAGAGCCAGCGGTAGAATGCGACGGTCGGTGGCCGGGCCCGCACCAGGGCGGTCGGCAGGCCGGCCGGCGAAGGTGTCGTCGGACTGGTCGGTCGCTCGGTCATCTCGAGCGTCGTAACGACCGTCTCGACCGTCGCTGCGCCGAGTGGCGGGGAATCGTCGAATCGCCGGCTGAACACCGCCACCGGCTCCTCGACCCAGCCGAGGGCCTCGTAGAATCCGCGGACCCGCTCGTTGCTGCGCCGGATCAGCAGCTCGGCCTTCGGCACGCCCCGGTGTCGGAACCAGGACTCGGCGGCGGCGAGGGTCGCCCGGCCCATGCCTTTCGCCTGACGGTCGGGATCGACGGCGAGGTAGTACACCCAGCCGCGATGGCCGTCATAGCCGACCATGACGCTGGCGACGACGACACCCTCGTCCTCGGCGACCAGGACCTCGGCGTCGGGCGCCGAGCGGGCCGAGGCGATGTCACGATGCGGGTCGTTCCACGGGACCGTCAGGCCGCAGCGCTGCCAGAGCGCGACGACCGCCTCGACGTCGGAATCGCGAATCGGCCGGTATTCGGTCATGCAGCCGGACCGGTGTCGATCGGCGTGTCCTGGCGCCCGCCCCATTCCGACCAGGAGCCGTCGTAGACCGCGACGCCCGGGTGGCCGAGCCGATGGGCGGCGAGGGCGATCACGCAGGCGGTCACGCCGGAGCCGCACGACGAGATGATCGGCTTCGTCGGGTCGAGGCCGGCCTTGTCGAACGCCGCCCGCAGACCGTCGTTCGGCAGCACGGTCTTGGTGGCCGGGTCGAGCAGGTCGGAGATCGGCAGCGAGCGCGAGCCGGGAATGTGGCCGGACCGCATGCCGGCCCGTGGCTCCGGCTCGCTCCCGGTGAACCGGCCCGCCGAGCGGGCGTCCGCCACCTGAGAGGCCTTCGAGTCGATGTTCGCCAGCACGTCCTCGCGGCGACGGACCAGCTCGGGCCGGAAGCCGGCCGAGAACTTCGCCGGCCCGAGCTTCGCCGGACCGGACTCCAAGGTACCGCCGCCGGCAGTCCAGGCCGGCAGGCCGCCGTCCAGCACCGCGACCCGGTCGTGCCCGAACAGCCGGAACATCCACCAGGTCCGGGCGGCGCTCTGCAGCCCGTAGACGTCGTAGACCACCACGATGTCGTCATTGCCGATTCCGAGGGCGCCGACCTTCTCGGCGAAGCGCTGGGCGGATGGAATCATGTGCGGCAGCGGGTCGTCGGGATCGCAGACGTCGTCGATGTCGAACCGCACCGCCCCGGGAATGTGGCGCTCCAGGAATTCGGCGTTGCCGTCCCGCTTGGCGGTCGGCAGGTGGTAGGTGCCGTCCAGCACCTTGACCGCCGGGTCGTTCAGGTTCTCCGCCAGCCACGCGGTCGAGACCAGGCCACCGGCAACAGGGTCGCTCATGCTGCATCTCCGTCATCGAGCCATTCGGGCACCGGCAGATCCTTTTCCTTCAGGAACGCCGGGTTGAACAGCTTGGACTGGTAGCGGGTCCCGCCGTCACAGAGGATCGTCACGATGGTGTGCCCCGGGCCCAGCTTCTCGGCCAGCTTGATGGCGCCCATCACGTTGATGCCGGTGGAGCCGCCGAGGCACAGGCCCTCGTGCTTCAGCAACTCGAACACGATCGGCAGCATCTCGGCGTCGGTGACCTGGAACGGCTCGTCGACCGGCGCGCCCTCGAGGTTCCTGGTGATCCGGCCCTGGCCGATGCCCTCGGTGATCGAGCTGCCCTCGGCCTTCAGCTCGCCGTTGGCGAAGTGGCCGTAGATCGCCGAGCCCATGGGGTCGGCGAGGCCGATGACGATGTCGCGGTTGCGCTCCTTCAGGGCCATGGCGGTGCCGGCCAGGGTGCCGCCGGTGCCGACCGAGCAGATGAAGCCGTCGACCTTGCCGTCGGTCTGCTCCCAGATCTCCGGCCCGGTGGTGCGGTAGTGGCCGTCGCGGTTCGCTGTGTTGTCGAACTGGTTGGCCCAGATCGCGCCGTTCGGCTCTGTCCTGGCCAGTTCCTCGGCAATCCGCTGGGAGACGTGGACGTAGTTGCCGGGGTCGCGGTACGGCACCGCCGGCACCTGCCGGAGATCGGCGCCGCACAGCCGCAGCATGTCCTTCTTCTCCTGGCTCTGGGTCTCCGGAATCACGATCACCGTGCGGTAGCCGCGGGCGTTGCCGACCAGTGCCAAGCCGATGCCGGTGTTACCGGCGGTACCCTCGACGATAACCCCGCCCGGCCGCAGCGTGCCGCTGTTCTCGGCGTCCTGGATGATGGCCAGCGCCGCCCGGTCCTTGACCGAGCCGCCCGGGTTCAGGAACTCGGCCTTGCCGAGAATCGTGCAACCGGTGCGCTCCGAGGCCGCCCGCAGCTTTATCAGGGGCGTATCGCCGACGGTGCCGACGAAGCCGTTGCGTATGTCCATCTGAGATCTCCATCCTCGCGTCGGTTCCGCTGCTGCCGGGCCTGGATCCGGCGGCGCCGAGCGGTGCGCGGGGAGGAGCCTAGCCGGGGAGGGAGCGGCGATAAAGGGCGGAGCCGGAAGGGAGCCGTTCCGGAAACAGGGTTGTCCCCGGGCGCTCAGCGCTTCCGTTCGATTGCGATCCCGCCGGCGGCCAGGGCGGCCAGCCGCGGCGACAGAAGCCGGTAGTATGTCTTGTCGCTGCGCAGCAAGGGGCCCATCGCCTCGTAGAACACCCGGGCCTTGTCGTTCCAGGGATCGGCGGTCCAGTCGAGCTGGCCGGTGCCGCGGGCGACACAGATTCGCGCCAACTCGACCATCAGCCGCCGCCCGATGCCCAGCGAGCGCGCCTTGCGGGTCACGAAGAGGTCCTGGATGAAGATGCTGGTCTGGCAGTTGGCCAGTGCGAAGCTCTCGGTGAAGGCGAGGAAGCCGCGGGCCTGGCCGCGCTCAAGGGCCATCAGGATCTCGATCGAGGGCGGCTCGGCGAACGCCTTCTCGGCGATCACATGGGCCATGTAGGAGCGCTGGTAGCGGACCGGCAGGCCGTAGAATGCGAGGAGTTCCTGCGAGAGCAGGGCGAGCGCTTCGGCGTCGGCCGGGGTGGCGTGACGTACCTCGACCGCAGGCGCGACACCCGCGGCGGCATCATCCTCTACCGCCATGTGTTAAGTATCCGCCCCAGCCCACCAGAACATGGGGTCGACCATGGCCGTGCGCACCGAGAGTGTCAACTTCACCGGGGCATTGGGGGACCGGCTTGCCGCCCGGCTCGACCGGCCGATCGGCCCGATCCGCGGATTTGCCCTGTTCGCCCATTGTTTCACCTGCTCGAAGGACCTGGCGGCGGCCCGGCGGATCGCCGCGGGACTGGCCGAACGGGACATCGCGGTCCTGCGATTCGACTTCACCGGCCTCGGGCACAGCGACGGCGAGTTCGCCAATACCAGCTTCGTCTCGAACGTCGACGACCTGGTGGCGGCGGCCGACTGGATGCGCGGCCAGGGACAGGCGCCGACCGTTCTGGTCGGTCATTCGCTCGGCGGTGCGGCGGTGCTGGCCGCTGCCGAACGCATCCCGGAGGTCAGGGGCGTCGCCACCATCGGGGCCCCGGCCGATCCCGGGCATGTGGTGCACAACTTCGCGGACCGGGTCGCCGACATCGAGCGCGACGGCGAGGCCGAGGTCGAACTCGCCGGCCGGCGCTTCCGGGTTCGCAAGGCGTTCCTCGACGCCCTGAAGGACCATCGCCTGGAGGAAAGCGTCGGTCGGCTGCGGCGTGACCTGCTGATCTTCCACGCGCCGCTCGACCAGACGGTTGGCATCGACAATGCGACCCGGCTGTTCGTCGCCGCGAAGCACCCGAAGAGCTTCGTGTCGCTGGACCGCGCGGACCACCTGCTGACGCGGCCCGAGGATGCCGCCTACGTGGCGGCCGTGCTGTCCGGCTGGGCCGAGCGGTTCCTGCCGGTTCGACCCCCGGCCGAGGCCGAGGCCGCCGAGGGCGAGGTCGCGGTGATCGATGCCGGCGAGGGGCTGTTCCCGCAGTGGGTGGCGGCCGGCGGCCACCGGCTGCGCGCCGACGAGCCCGCACGGGCCGGCGGTACCGACAGCGGGCCGGCGCCCTACGACCTGCTGCTGGCGGCGCTCGGTTCCTGCACCAATATGACCTTGAAGATGTATGCCGGCCGCAAGGGCTGGCGGATCGACCGGCTGGCGACCCGACTGCGGCACGATCGGGTGCACGCCGAGGACTGCGCGGACTGCGACACCAGGGAGGGCATGGTGGACCGGATCGAACGCCACATCGCGATCGAGGGTCCGCTGGATGCCGAGCAGCGCGCGAAGCTGCTCGAGATCGCCGACAAATGCCCGGTGCACCGTACCCTGCACGGCCCGATCTCGATCGTCACCCGGGCCGGGTAGGGGCGGGGGCGGTGCCGACTCTGCATCTGCTGCGCCACGCCAAGTCGAGCTGGGACGACCTGCGCATGCGCGACCATGATCGTCCCCTGACCGGGCGCGGCGAACGGGCGGCCTCGGCGATGGCGGCCTGGCTGCGGCAGAACAAGGTCATGCCCGACCTGGTGCTGTGCTCCAGCGCCCGGCGGACGGTCGACACTCTGGCGGCGATCCGCAGCGGGCTGCCCGACCCCCTGGAGGTCTTGACCAGCCGAGAGCTCTACGAGGTCGGCGCCGCCTCCCTCCTCGGCCGGCTCCACCGGGTTCCGGACGATGTCGGCGTGCTGCTGCTGATCGGGCACAACCCCGGGCTGGAGGACCTGGCGACGGCGCTGGCCGGCCCCGGCAGCGCGCCCCCGGCGTGCAAGGCGCTCGGCCGGAAGTTCTCGACCGGGGCCCTGGCGACTCTCGAGTTCGACGGCTCCTGGTCCGGCCTGGGTGCCGGGACGGCCCGGCTCACCCGGTTCATCACGCCGAAGGATCTGGTGTAGGGTCGCACGCTCGTTTCCGTCACATAGCGAGGGAGAGAGCGATGACCGACTGGCTGGAGCGGGTCTACACCGCCGGCAACGACACCGCGAAGCTCGCCGAGGTCTACGATGCCTGGGCCGACGAGTACGACGACAGCGTGGGACAGGTCGGCTACACCAACCCGGCCGTGGTCACGGCCCTGTTCGCCCGGCTGATGCCGGATGTCGCGGCGCCGGTGCTCGATGCCGGCTGCGGCACCGGTCTGATCGGCCACATGCTGGGCCTGGTCGGCTACCGCGACGTCACGGGAATCGACCTGTCGCCCGGCATGCTGAAGCGCGCCGCGGCGCGCGGCTGCTACAGGGCGCTGTCGACCGCCGTGCTCGGCGAGCCCCTGTCGTTTCCGGATGCCGCCTTTGCCGGAGTCGTGGCGTCGGGCGTGTTCACGGTCGGCCATGCCCCGGCGTCGGCTTTCGGGGAGATTGCCCGGGTGATGCGGCCCGGCGGTGTCTTCGTGGTGTCGATCACCGACCCGGTCTACGAGGCCGGCGGGTTCAAGGCCGCGATCGACAAGCTGGCCGCCGGCGGCACCTGGGAGCGGGCCGCCGAGAGCGGCTCCTACCTGCCGCTGCCGGGGGCCGACGACAGCCACCGGCATCCCGGACGGGTCTACGCGATGCGCCGGCGGTAGCGCCGGTCCGAGGCGGGCCGAACGAAAAAGGCCGCGGACCGGATGGCCGCGACCTTGCGGAGAATGGCTCCCGGGGAGGGATTCGAACCCCCGACCAAGCGGTTAACAGCCGCTCGCTCTACCACTGAGCTACCCGGGACCAGTAAGGCGGCCTCTATAGCGCCGCCCGTGGCTCTCGCGCAACCGCGAATGTCATCGCGCGGTCACGCTTTCATACTCGCTGGAGGCCCCGACCGGAATCGAACCGATGTACAAGGATTTGCAGTCCTCTGCATAACCACTCTGCCACGGGGCCGTCGCCGAGCGAGCCGACCTCTTAGCCGAAGCGCCCCCCGCGGGGCAAGGGGAGATGCGGCATTCCGTCGTTCGATCGGCGCGGATTCGCCTGCGCGAGGGCGACCGACCGTCCGGCCGGGCGGTCCCAAGGCCACCGGCCGGGGCCGCGGACAGCCGGCGCCGGCGGAGAAATCGCTGTCGCGCCAATTGTGTCGAAGGAGCGCAATGCCTATAAAACCCGGGCGGGCCGGATCGCCAGGGCCCTGTATCTTGCCGAGGGAAGCGATGGACTACGCCCTTGCCCGTCTCAACATGGTCGAAAGCCAGATCCGCACCAACAAGGTGACGGATCCGGAAGTGGTCGGCGCCTTCGAGAGCGTCCCTCGGGAACTGTTCGTCCCGAAGGGCAAGCGCGGGATCGCCTATGCGGACGAAGCGCTTGAAATCGGATCCGGGCGCTACATGCTCGAGCCGATGGTGCTGGCGCGGCTGCTGCAGGCGGCGATGCCGGGGCCGTCGGATGTCGCGCTCGACGTGGCCTGCGGTACCGGCTACGCGACGGCGCTGCTGTCCCGGATGGTGTCGACCGTGGTCGGCGTCGACGACATCGACCAACTGGTCGAGCAGGGCAACGGGCTGCTGTCCGGCCTGGAGATCGACAATGCCGCCCTGGTGGCGGGCCCGCTGGCCGCCGGCTATCAGAAGCAGGCGCCCTACAACGTCATCCTGGTGAACGGCGCCGTCGAAGAACTGCCGGACGATCTGTTCGCGCAGCTCGCGGACGGCGGGCGGCTGGTCACCGTCGAGGGCGGAACCCCGGTCGGTCCCGGCCTGGCCGTGCTCTACGAAAAGCTGGCGGGTCGGGTCGGCCGTCGTATCCTGTTCGACGCCGGCACGCCGATGCTGGCGGGGTTCCGGCGCCAGCCCGGCTTCGTATTCTGATCCGCCCGGCCTCCTCCATGCATGTGACGAAGGGTTCTCCCGTCATGCCGATGAAACCGCGCTCCCTTGTCCTCGCCGCCCTGCTGGCCGGCTGGCTGTCCGGCACGGGCCTCGTCCCGGCGCAGGCGATGACGCTGGAAGAGGCCCTGGCCCTCACCTACGAGACCAATCCCGGCCTGCTGGCGGCGCGCGCGCAGTTGCGGGCGGTCGACGAGAACGTCTCGGCGGCGCGCTCGGCATGGCGTCCCAACGTGTCCTCGTCGCTGACGGTCGGTGTGAACGACCTCGAGACCAAGTCCGGCGGGACGACGACCGAGGGTAGCAGTGTCCCGCGGACCGCTACGCTCTCGCTCACCCAGGCCCTGTATTCCGGCGGCGCCTTCGATGCCGCGATCGCCGGAGCGGAGGCGGACGTTCAGACGCAGCGCGCCAACCTGTTCAGCAGCGAGCAGGATACCCTGCTGCAGGCGGTGACGGCCTATGTGAACGTGATCCGCGCGGAAGCCACGCTGGATCTGCAGGTCAACAATCTGAGCCGGCTGCAGAAGCAGCTCGAGGCGACCCGCGACCGGTTCCGGGTGGGCGAGGTGACCCGCACCGACGTCGCGCAGGCAGAGGCCCGCGTGTCGCGCGCCAAGTCCGACCGCACCCAGGCCGAGGGCGACCTGATCACCGCCCGTGTCCAGTTCGAGCGGATCGTCGGCCAGGTGCCAGACAGCGTGCAGGCCCCGGGCACCCCGTCCGGCCTGCCGACCGGGCGCGAGGAGGCCGTCGACATCGCGGTCCGTGAGAACTTCTCCCTGGTTCAGGCGAAGTTTACGGAGCTGTCGTCCCGCCACGCGGTCGACCAGGCCGAGGCGGGCCTGATCCCGACCCTGGACCTTGTCGCGCAGGCGCAGAAGACCTACGACACCTCCGGTGGCGACAACGAGGTCACCGACCTGAGCGCCGAGCTGCAGTTGACCATCCCGATCTATCAGCAGGGCGCGGAGTATTCCAGCATCCGGCGGGCCAAGGAGACCGCCAACCGGTCGCGACTGCTGGTCGACGACACCCGCCGGACCGTCGTCGATTCGGCAGCCAGCGCCTTCGAGTCGTATCAGACGTCGCTGGCGCGGATCGATTCGCTGAAGGACGAGGTCAAGTCGTCCGAGATCGCGCTCGAGGGCGTGCAGCAGGAAGCCACGGTCGGCGCCCGGACGGTGCTGGACGTGCTCGACGCCGAGCAGGAACTGCTCGACGGTCAGGTTGCACTGGTCCAGGCGCAGCGCGATGCGACGGTGGCCAGTTACCAGCTGCTGCAGGCGCTCGGCCGCCTGACGGCCCAGGATCTGGGCCTGCCGGTCGAGATCTACGACTACGACTCTCACTATGTCGAGGTGTCCGGCAAGCTCTGGGGGACTACGCCCCCGGGCCGGATGCCGGGCAATTGACATACCTGACGACTACTTGCTGGCCTGACAGGGGCTTGTCGGGTAATCTTCAGACTCGGAATCGGCCGTTCCGGGCGAGTCGTCGGGGCATTCGAGCATGACTGATACCGCGCAAGAACCCTCCATGGAGGAGATCCTGGCGTCTATTCGCCGGATCATTTCCGAGGATGGCGACGAGCCGGAAGAGGAAGCGGCGGCTCCGGAAGCGGAGCCGGAGCCCGAACCTGAGCCGGAACCCGAGCCCGAGCCGGAACCCGAGCCTGAACCCGAGCCCGAGTTCGAGGACGAGGAAGAAGAGGAGGAGGAGGAGGAGGACGTCCTCGACCTCTCCGATATGGAGGACGAGGAGGAGGACGAGGACGAGGAGGTCGAGCCGCTGTTCGACGAACAGCGCTACAAGCAAGGCCAGCCGGAGCCTGAACCGGCGCCCTACGTTCCGCCGCCCGCCGCGCCGCCCGCCGCACCTTCTGCCTACGCGCCTCCGCCGGCTCCGCCGCCGCGTCCGGCACCGACCCCCGAGGGCCTGGTCTCGCCGCCGCAGGCCCAGGAGACGGTGCACTCCTTCGCCGAGCTCCAGGCCAAGCTCAACGAGGACTACCAGGAGCTGCCGCTCGGCAACGGCGCCGTCACCCTCGAGCGGCTGACGCGCGAGCTGATGCGGCCGATGCTGAAGGACTGGCTCGACCAGCACCTGCCGTCGATGGTCGAGCGCCTGGTGCGCGAGGAGATCGAGCGCCTGGTCATGCTGTCGCAGCGTCGCGACCGCTGGTGAGGCCCGCTACCATCCGCCTGTAGCGTTTCCGGCCGTCATGTCCTAAACAACCCAGCCGCTCGCGTGCCGTCACCGGCCGCGCGGGCGGAGTCGTTTCCGGGTTCGAGGACGTGGCGTCATGCTGGAGAAGACCTATTCCCCCGCCGAGGTCGAGGCGAAGCTCTACGAGCGCTGGGAGGAGTCCGGCGCGTTCGCCTGCGACGTAGCGTCCAACGCCACCCCCTATACCATCATGATGCCGCCGCCGAACGTCACCGGCAGCCTGCACATGGGGCACGCCCTGACCTTCACGGTCCAGGACATCCTGGTGCGCTACAACCGGATGACCGGCCGGGACGCGCTGTGGCAGCCGGGCACCGACCATGCCGGCATCGCCACCCAGATGGTGGTCGAGCGCAACCTGGCCGCCGAGGGCGTCGACCGGCGCGACCTGGGCCGCGAGGCCTTCGTCGACAAGGTCTGGCAGTGGAAGGCGGAGTCCGGCGGCACCATCGTCAACCAGTTGCGCCGGCTCGGCGCCAGCCCGGACTGGGCGCGCGAGCGCTTCACCATGGACGACGGTCTGTCGGCCGCGGTCCGCAAGGTGTTCGTGCAGCTTCACAAGGAAGGCCTGATCTACCGCGACAAGCGGCTGGTGAACTGGGACCCGAAGTTCCAGTCGGCGATCTCCGACCTGGAGGTCGAGTCCAAGGAGATCGACGGCAATCTCTGGCACTTCCGCTATCCGGTCGAAGGCGAGGACGGCCGCTTCATCGTGGTGGCCACCACCCGCCCGGAGACCATGCTCGGCGATACCGGCGTGGCCGTGCACCCCGACGACGAGCGCTACGCCGACCTGGTGGGCAAGTACGCGATCCTGCCGCTGGTCGGACGCCGGATCCCGATCGTGGCCGACGCCTATGCCGATCCGGAGCAGGGATCGGGTGCGGTGAAGATGACGCCGGCCCACGATTTCAACGACTTCGAGGTCGGCAAGCGCTGCGGCCTCGAGGTCATCAACATCCTGGACGCCCATGCCCGGCTGAACGACAACGTGCCCGAGGCGTATCGCGGCCTCGACCGGTTCGAGGCCCGCAAGCGCGTGGTCGCCGACCTGGAGGCGCTCGACCTGGTCGAGAAGATCGAGCCGCACCGCCATGCGGTGCCGCACGGCGACCGCTCCGGCGTGCCGCTGGAGCCGTGGCTGACCGACCAGTGGTATGCCGACGCCGCGACCCTGGCGAAGCCGGCGATCGAGGCGGTCGAGACCGGCAAGACCGTGTTCGTCCCGAAGAACTGGGAGAAGACCTACTTCGAGTGGATGCGCAACATCCAGCCCTGGTGCATCTCGCGACAGCTCTGGTGGGGCCACCAGATCCCGGCCTGGTACGGGCCGGACGGCACGGTGTTCGTCGAGGAGACCGAGGAGGCGGCGGCGGCCGCCGCCGAGGCGCACTACGGCAAGGCGGTCGACCTCAGGCGCGACGAGGACGTGCTCGATACCTGGTTCTCGTCGGCACTGTGGCCGTTCTCGACCCTCGGCTGGCCGGAGCAGACCCCGGAGCTGGCGCGCTACTACCCCGGCGACGTGCTGGTGACCGGCTTCGACATCATCTTCTTCTGGGTCGCCCGGATGATGATGATGGGCCTGCACTTCATGAAGGACGTGCCGTTCCGCACGGTCTACATCCACGCCCTGGTCCGCGACGCCAAGGGCCAGAAGATGTCGAAGTCGAAGAACAACGTCATCGACCCGCTCGACCTGATCGGCCGCTACGGCACCGATGCGCTGCGCTTCACCCTGGCGGCGATGGCGGCCCAGGGCCGCGACATCAAGCTGGCCGAGGGCCGGGTCGAGGGCTACCGCAACTTCGCGACCAAGATCTGGAACGCCGCCCGGTTCTGCCAGATGAACGGATGCGCCGCCGATCCGGCCTTCGAGCCGGCGGCCTGCACCGAGACGGTGAACCGCTGGATCGTCGGCGAGGTCCGCAAGACCAGCGTGGCGGTGGGCGAGGCGATCGAGGCCTACAAGTTCAACGAGGCGGCGGCGGCGCTCTACCAGTTCTTCTGGGGCAGCTTCTGCGACTGGTACCTGGAATTCACCAAGCCGATCCTGCAGACCCCGGAGGGCGAACCGGAGCACCCGGCGGCGGCCGAGACCCGGGCCGCCACCGCCTGGGCCTTGAACCGGGCGTTGCACCTGCTGCACCCGATCATGCCCTACATCACCGAGGAGCTGTGGGCGAGCTTCGGCGAGGAGGCCGACACCCTGCTGCTCCGCCGGCCCTGGCCGGACCTGCCGGCGACCCTGGTCGACCCCGCGGTCGACGCCGAGATGGACTGGCTGGTGCGGCTGATCTCCGAGGTCCGGTCGATCCGCAGCGAGATGAACGTGCCGCCGTCGGCGCAGATCCCGCTGGTCCTGACCGGCGCGTCCGACGGGACCCGGGACCGGATCGGGCGCTACCGCGACCTGATCCTGCGTCTGGCGCGGCTGTCGGACGTCGGTACCGGAGCTTCGGCGCCGGCCGGCGCCGTGCAGGGCGTGCTGGACGAGGCAACCCTGCTGCTGCCGATCGCCGACGTGATCGACGTCGCCCAGGAGCGGGCCCGGCTGGCCAAGGACATCGCCAAGGCCGACGGCGAGATCGCCAAGATCGACAAGAAGCTGTCGAACGAGGCGTTCATGGCCAAGGCGCCGGAGGAAGTGGTGGAGGAGAACCGCGAGCGCCGGGCCGAGGAGCAGCAGAAGCGCGACAAGCTGGCGGCCGCCCTGGCGCGCCTCAACGAGGCCGGCTGACGGTCTCCGCGCGGCGCTGGCGCAGCCGGGCGGCCACCACCAGCAGCGTTCCGGCGACCACCCCGAGGGCGAGCAGTGCGGTTTCCGTGGTGAGTCGGGAGACGTCGATCAGGCCGGCGGCGAATGCCGCCTGTTCCAGCCCCATGCCGATCAGCGGCAGCAGGGATGCCGCCGCCATGTAGTTCTGGGCGCCGACCAGCCGGGTCGAGCGGAACGACAGGACCATCGACGGCGCCCGGAACGCGATTCCGACCAGTATCCCGGCGGCCAGCAGCCGCCAGTCCCAAATTTCGGCCGTGCCGCCCTGTGCCAGCCTGACGGCCAGGAACAGGCCGGCTGTGACCAGCAGCACCGCACCGGTGAAGCGCAGCCTGACCCCCGGCGCGTCGGAGACGTTGTCCGGGTGACGCTCGGCCAGCAGCGTCGATGCCACCAGGCAGATCTCGTTGACGACCATCAGCGCGACCGCCGGATGCCGGACCCCGCCCTCCAGGCCGCCGACCAGCGGCAGGATCGCCAGCAGGATCACCGCCTGTCCGAGCCATTCGCCCGGCGCCGGGCGGCGCCCGAACGCGCCCCAGACCGCCAGCGCCACCAGCGGCGTGGCGACCGCCCCCAGGATCCCGGCCTCCAGCACGCTGACCCAGACCAGCACCGCCGTGTAGCAGGCCGCGGAGATCACCCGGAGCACGCCGAGCACCCAGGTGGCCGGTCGCCGCAGGCTCGACAGGTCGATCCGTCCGCGGCCGCCCAGCGCGATCAGCACCGCGCCGCCGGCACAGAGCTGGACGAAGCTGAAGGCCCAGGGATCGAGGCCGAACCGCAGCAGCAGGATCCGGCTGGCGGCGATCACCGCAGCCCATGACAGGATCGCGCCGGCGGTGACCAGAACGGGGGTGCGCATCGCAAGACTCCGCCACTATGGGATCGGCCAAGCGATACCGCGCCGGAGATTGAGAATCGTTTCACGAATTGGGTTCAATCGTTAATTATTCGTAACATGGACTGGAACGATCTCCGCGCCTTCCTGGCCGTCGCCCAGCTCGGTAGCCTGCGCCGGGCGGCGGAGACGCTCGCCGTCACCCAGCCGACCATCGCCCGTCGGCTCCGGACTCTGGAGAGCGATCTCGGCCTGCCGCTGTTCGAGCGCGACCGCGACGGCCACCGGCTGACGGCGGCCGGGGCGGAGCTGCTGCCGGAGGCCCGGGCGGTCGAGACCGCCGCCCTGCGGTTCGAGCGGCGGTCGCACGGCGTGGTCGACCGGCTCGCCGACACCGTGCGGATCGCCGCCGGCGACTGGTCGGCCCTGTTGCTGGCCCGCGGACTCGGCGCCGGCGACGACGGTCCGCGGATCGAGTTGCTGGTCACCGGGGAAGCCTCCGCCGTCACCGGCCGGGCGCCGGAGATCCTGGTCCGCCACGGCTTGCCGCCGGCCGGCGACGGGCTGACCAGGCGGGTCGGCTCGATCGACTGCGCGATCTACGGCGCGCCCGGCTTCGCGAGCGACCGGGCGGTGCCGTTGGAGCCGGCCGATCTGGCCAGCCTGCCGTGGCTCGGCTTCGTGGAGGAGCAGCAGCACTACGTCACCATGGGCTGGCTGCGCGCGCTGATGCGCGAGCGGCCTCCCGCGGCCCGGCTGATGCGTACCGACCTGATGGTCGCCGCCGCCGTCGGCGGGGTCGGGGTCGCCCTGCTGCCGCGCTTCCTCGGTGACGCGCAGCCGGGTCTCGTGCGGCTGTCCGTTCCGATCGAGGCCCTGCGCGCCGACTACTGGGTGATCACCGGCCCGGAACTGTCGCGCAACGCCTCGGTGAGGGCCGCGATGGCGTGGATCGCCGACTGCTTTCGCCGCGCCGAGCTCGGGCCGGGCGAGGGTCGGGCCGGGCGCGGGTCGGGAGTGAGCTGCTAGGGCGCCTTCTCCCACAGGCCCCGCCTGGCGGCCCGGGCCTCCCGCTCCAGCCCGGCATAGGCCTCGCCGTCCGGTCCGGTGACCGCCCAGCCGTCGCGCACCATGGCCGCGCCCAGGTCGGCCCCGCCGGCCCGGCACTCGGCGATCCCGGGACGGAGCATTTCGCAGCGGACCCTTTGGTCCCCGACCAGGCCGCGCAGGTACTGGCGGGCGGCGGCCCCGCACAGCCACGGCAGGTTGCCGTCCAGGCATTTCTGGCGCGGCCCGGGCGCCACGATCCCGGCCAGCCGCACGGTACTGCTGTCGACCGCCAGGGTGCCGCCGTCCACCACCTCGGCCGGCCCCTCGATCACAGATGGCTCGTCGGCCCGGGCGGTTCCGGCCGCGCACAGGACCGCCAGCGCCAGCAGCGCCGGGATCGGGGACGGGCGGCAGCGGCGCATGCCGGCCCCTAGGAGCGCGCCGCGATCGCCGCGGCGGCACTGCCCATGACCACCGCGCTGATTCGGTTCGCCACCCGGCGGCGGGCCGGATCGGTGACGAAGCCCCGCAGCCGGGCGGCCAGGCCGAGGTAGAAGAAGTCGATCACCGCCAGCACCAGCAGCATGGTGGCGACCAGCTCGGCCCAGGCCAGCGGGCCGACCCGGGTCAGGTCGATGATCGACGGCAGCAGCGCCAGATAGAACACCATGATCTTCGGATTGCCGAGGGTCACCGCCAGGCCGGCCAGGAACATCCGCCACGGCCGCTCGCCCCGGGTGTCCGGCAGCGCCTCGTGGCCGGTCGGCGCCGTCCACATCTTCCAGGCCAGCCAGGCCAGATAGCCGACCCCGGCGTATTTCACGATCACGAACAGCCCGTGCAGGGTCTCGGCGATCAGGACCAGGCCGAACACCGCGAAGGACAGCCACAACGCCTCGCCGACCCACATGGCGATCACGAAGGGCAGCACGCTGCGGGCGCCGCGGGCCAGCACCTGTGCGACCAGGGCGGCCAGGCTGGGTCCGGGCGAGCCGGCGGCGAGCAGCAGCGCGCCGGCAAAGACGAGCAGGGCCGAGAGTTCCATTTCCATCCCCTTGCATGGGTCCGCGCGCCGACGGGGTCCGGCGTTGCCCGATACCATGCCGAATCGGCGCGGCGCCGGAAACCGGAATTGGCCGCCGGCCGCGTTGCGCCGGCCGCCGGGGCCCGGCTACACTCGACCGGAACGGAGACACATCTCCTTCCGGTATCCTCATGTCTGCCCTCGAATCCCGTGTCGATGCGGCTCCCTGACCGCCGTACGTTCCACAGAAGACGGCCGGGCCCGGCGCGCGACGTCGATCCCGCGCCCCTCGACCGCAGGGCATCGCTGGTTGCGCTCGCCCTGGTTCTCCTGCTCGGCCTGGCGGCGTTCCCGCTGCTCTCCGACGGCCGGGTCCTCGACAACCTCGGCGCCGGCCTGCGCCACTGGGCAGGCGTCAACCGATAGGTCCGACCATGGCCCGCATAGCGATCGGCGGCTTTCAGCACGAGACCAACACCTTCGCGCCGACCAAGGCGGGCTACGACGCGTTCACCCGCGGCGGCGGCTGGCCGGCGCTGGTCAGCGGCCCGGCGCTGTTCGAGGCGGTGCAGGGCATCAACATCTCGGTCGCCGGCTTCATCGAGGCCGCCCGGGCCGCCGGCCACGACCTGGTGCCGACCACCTGGGCCGCCGCCGCCCCCTCGGCCGAGGTCACCGACGACGCCTTCGACCGGATATCCAGCCTGATCGTCCAGGGCCTGCGCGACGCGCTGGCGGCCGGCCCGCTGGACGCGGTGTATTTGTGCCTGCACGGCGCCATGGTCACCGAGAGCCACGAGGACGGCGAGGGCGAGTTGCTGCGCCGGGTGCGCGCGGTGATCGGCCCGGACCTGCCGCTGGTCGCCTCGCTCGACCTGCACGGCAACATCACCCGGGCCTGCTTCGAGGCGGCCACCGCCTTGGTCGCCTACAAGACCTATCCGCATATCGACATGGCCGACACCGGGCGCCGGACGGCGGTAGTGCTCGATAAGGTTCTAGGTGAGGGAGTGCCATTCAAAGCATTCCGACAGCTGGATTTTCTGATCCCCTTGTCCTGGCAGTGCACGATGGCCGATCCGTCGGGCCCGATCTACGACCGGATGGCGGCGCTGGAGACCGGCGGGGTCTGGACGGCCTCCTACCTGCCGGGATTCCCGGCTGCCGACATCGCCGATTGCGGGCCGACGGTGCTGGCCTACGGGTCGACCCAGGCCGATGCCGACCGTGCTGCCGACGCGGTGGCTGCGGACGTCGCCGGCCACGAGCCGGCCTTCGCCGGCCGGATCTACCAGCCGGACGAGGCGGTCGCCGAAGCGGTTCGGCTGTCGGCCGGAGCCGCGAAGCCGGTGGTGATCGCCGACACCCAGGACAATCCCGGCGCCGGCGGCAACAGCGACACCACCGGCATGCTGCGGGCGCTGGTCGCGGCCGGGATCGAGCGCGCCGCGATCGGCCTGATCATCGACCCCGCCGCCGCCCGGGCGGCGCACGCCGCCGGAGTCGGTGCCAGCATCGAAATCGCGCTGGGCGGGCATTCCGGGATCCCCGGCGACTCGCCGTTCCACGGTCGGTTCGTGGTCGAGGCGCTGCACGACGGCAACACCACCGGCACCGGGCCGTTCTACCGCAACGCCCGCATGACCCTCGGCCCTTCGGCCTGCCTGCGGATCGGCGGGGTGCGGATCGCCGTGGCGTCGAACAAGGTGCAGATGGCCGACCAGGCGCTGTACCGCTTCGTCGGCATCGAGCCGACCGAGCAGGCGATCCTGGTCAACAAGTCGTCGGTGCATTTCCGGGCCGACTTCACGCCGATCGCCGAGGCCATCCTGGTGGCGGCGGCGCCCGGCCCGATGGTCGCCGATCCGGCACAACTGCCCTGGCACCGGCTGCGGCCCGGGGTGCGGCTGTCGCCGAACGGCCCGGTCTGGCGCGGCAGCGCCGGCGCGCTGTAGCGGTCCGCCGAACGATTGCCGGCGTGCTGCCGAGCCGGCCTCAGGGCCGGTGGCGAATGAGGCCGGGATCCGGTTCTCCCTTGCCGGGCCGGCCCGGCCACCGGGGGCGGTCGTCGCCGATCGCCAGCCAGGACGGGGCTTCGGCCGCGAAACCGTGACCTTCGGGCGCCACGGCATGCGGGTCGTCCAGCCCGGCGGTCATGACTTCCACGAGGTCCGGGCGGTGCGCGAAGTCGCAGACGACGCTGGCGCCGCAGGTCGGGCAGAACCGCCGCACGCCGCGCTCGGAGGCGCTCCACGCCACGGTCGTCCCGCCGTTGTCGCGATAGCGCTCGCGCGGCCAGATCGCCCAGGCGGCGGCCAGCCCGCCGGTGGCGCGCCGGCAGGTGCCGCAGTGGCAGAGGCCGCTGTGGGTCGGCGGCCCGGTCACCGCGTAGCGGAAGCCGCCGCACAGGCAGCCACCCTCCAGGACCGCGCCGGCCGGGACCGGCGGCGGGTCGGTGACCGGCGGACCGGAATCCTCGCCCGGGCGGAACCCCAGATGCGGGTCGACCGACAGCCAGGCGATCCGGCTCTCGCCGTGGATCTGGGTGAGGGGATAGCCGGCCTCGACGTCGTCGAGCGCGCCGACGGCGATGTCCACGTCGTCCGGCACGTCGTCATGCACGAAGGTCAGCTTGGCGCCGCACACCGGGCAGAAGCTCCGCTCGCCCTTGGCGGAGGAGCGATACAGTGCCGGCGGCTCGCCGGACCAGGCGAAATGCCGGCGCTCGACGGTGATCCAGGGGACCTCGACCGCGCCGGAGCCCTTTCGGCACAGGCTGCAGTGGCAGTGCACCCGGTGCAGCACCGGCCCCTCGGCCCGCCAGCGGGTCCGGCCGCACAGGCAGCCGCCTTCCAGCGCCCCGTCCATCAGGCCGCCTCGCGGAGCTCGCACCAGACCGGGGTGTGGTCGCTGGCCTTCGGCTTGGCCCGGGGCGCGGTATCGATGCCGGCGCCGGTCAGGCGGTCGGCGGCCCGCGGCGACAGCAGCAGGTGGTCGATCCGGATGCCCTCGTCGCGCTGCCAGGCGCCGCCCTGATAGTCCCAGAACGTGTATTTGTGCGGGGTCGGGTCGATCGCCCGGAACGCGTCGGTGTAGCCGAGCCACATGAGCTCGCGGAACGCGGCGCGGGTCTCCGGCCGGAACAGTGCGTCGCCGGCCCAGGCCGCCGGGTCGTGCACGTCGTCTTCGGTCGGGATCACGTTGTAGTCGCCGCCCAGCACCACCGGCCGCTCGCTCTCGATCAGCGCGGCGGCATGCGCCTTCAGGCGCCGCATCCAGGCCAGCTTGTAGCCGAACTTGTCGCTGTCGACCGGATTGCCGTTCGGCAGGTAGATCGAGGCCACCCGGACGCCGCCGCCGGTCCCGTCCGCCCCGACCGTCGCCTCGATGTAGCGGGCCTGCTCGTCCGCGTCGTCACCGTCGAGCCGGCAACGCACGTCCGACAGCCCGATCCTCGAAAGGATGGCGACGCCGTTGTACGACTTCTGGCCGTGCACGGCGCACTCGTAGCCGAGCCCCTGGATCTCGAGCTGCGGGAAGCCGTCGTCGACGGTCTTGATCTCCTGCAGCAGCACGACGTCGGGCTGGGCGGCCTTCAGCCAGTCCAGGACGTTGTCGAGCCGGGCCTTGATGGAGTTGACGTTCCAGCTGGCGATCTTCACGGGGGCGGCCTCCGGTGGCGGGACCGCATCGTGCCACGCCGACCCCCCGGGTCAACCCGGAGCCGGCCGACCGGGCGATCAGCCGATCGAGAACGACGTGCCGCAGCCACAGGAGGCGGTGGCGTTGGGATTCTCGACCGCGAAATACGAGCCGATCAGCTCGTCCTTGTAGTCGAGCTGGGCGCCCGACAGCAGGTCGAGCGAGACGTCGTCGACCAGGACCTTCACGCCGTCGCGCTCGAACACGTGGTCGTCGTCGTTGACGGTGTCGTCGAAATCGAACTTGTACTGGAAGCCCGAGCAGCCGCCGCCGAGCACCGCCACTCGCATCATCAGCGCGGCGCCGGCCGGCTCGTCCCGGCGCAACGCGGCGATGCGCCGGGCGGCGTTCTCGGTGACCGAGAAGCGGCGGTCCTGCAGATCGGCGTCAGGCATGTCCAGGCTCCGTTGATGGCTGCTCGTCCACGATCATCGCATATAAGTCGCGCCGGTGCCCCATTCAACGCGCTTTCGCGTTGCTGTGGCCAGGGCGAGCGGGTAGGGTCCGCGCGCCTTGCGCCGCCCGCCCGCCGCGCCGAGGTGCCCGAATCGCCGGTCCCGGACCGGGTCGGGGCCGCGCCGACCGCTCGGTGCGCGACAGGGCCGACTCGCCATGGTATGATCACCGCACTACGATGAACGTATTCAATCAGTTCCGAGAGAAGATTCAGGCAGCACTGGAAGCCCTGGCGAAGCGCGAGGGCTGGCCGGAGGGGTTGCCGTTCGAGCGTGTGACGGTGGAGCCGCCGCGCGACCCGAGCCATGGCGACATCTCCACCAACGCCGCCATGCTGCTGGCCAAGCCGGTCGGCAGCAACCCGCGGGCCATCGCCGGGCCGCTGGCCGAGGTGCTGGCCGCCCTGCCGGAGGTCGACGCCGCCGAGGTGGCGGGGCCGGGCTTCATCAACCTGCGGATCGCGCCGGCGGTCTGGCTGCAGGAGGTCGCGGCCATCCTCGCGGCCGGGCCCGACTACGGCAACTCGCCGGCCGGCGCCGGCCGGCGGGTCAACGTGGAGTACGTTTCGGCCAATCCGACCGGCCCGCTGCATGCCGCCCACGCCCGTGGCGCGGTGTTCGGCGACGCCCTGGCGGCGCTGCTGGAGAAGGCCGGGTTCGCGGTGACCCGCGAATACTACATCAACGACGCCGGCGCCCAGGTCGAGACCCTGGCGCGGTCCGCCCATCTCCGCTATCGCGAGGCGTTGGGCGAGGACATCGGGGCGTTCCCCGAGGGTCAGTATCCGGGCGAGTACCTCAAGGACGTCGGCCAGGCGATCGCCGACGCCGATGGCGACCGCTGGGTCGGCAAGCCGGAGGCCGAGTGGCTCGAGGTGTTCCGGGCCCGGGCCGTCGATCTGATGGTCGCCGACATCAAGCGCGACCTGCTCGACATGGGAATCCGCTTCGACGTGTTCTCGTCTGAGCGCGCCCTGGTCGAGGCCGGCGCGGTACAGCGCGCGTTCGACACGCTGGAGGCCCGCGGGCTGGTCTACACCGGGGTGCTGGAACCGCCGAAGGGCAAGGCTCCGGACGACTGGGAGCCGCGCCCGCAGCTGCTGTTCAAGGCCAGCGACTTCGGCGACGACGTCGACCGCCCGCTGAAGAAGTCGGACGGCTCCTGGACCTATTTCGCCAACGACATCGCCTATCACCACGACAAGTTCCTGCGCGGCTCGGAGGAACTGATCGACGTGCTGGGCGCCGATCACGGCGGCTACGTCAAGCGCATGAAGGCGGCGGTCACGGCGATCACCGGCGGCGAGGGCAGCCTGGACGTGAAGCTCTGCCAACTGGTGCACCTGTTCGACGGCGGCAAGCCGGTCCGGATGTCGAAGCGGGCCGGGACCTTCGTCACCCTGCGCGACGTGCTGGAGGCGGTCGGCCCTGACGTGGTGCGGTTCATCATGCTGACCCGGCGCAACGACCAGACCCTGGAGTTCGACTACCAGAAGGTCCGCGAACAGAGCCGGGACAACCCGGTGTTCTACGTGCAGTACGCCCATGCCCGGGCGACCTCGGTGATTCGCCACGCCGGCGAGGCGCTGCCCGGCCGCGACCTGTCGGACGCCGCGCTGGCCAAGGCCTCGCTGGCTTCCTTGACCGACCCGGACGAGCTTGGTCTGATCAAGCTTCTGGCCGGTTGGCCGCGACTGGTGGAGAGCGCGGCCGACGCGCATGAGCCGCATCGGGTCGCCTTCTACCTGGGCGAGGTTGCCGCCGCCTTTCACGGGCTGTGGAACAAGGGCAAGGAGGAGGCACGGCTGCGGTTCATCCTGGCCGACGACGCCGAGACCACGCTGGCCCGGCTGGCGCTCGTCAGGGCGACCGCGACCGTGGTGGCCTCGGGGCTTTCGGTGATGGGCGTGCAGCCGGTCGAGGAGCTGCGTGAATGAGCGATGGCCGCGACGAGGAGCTGTATGCGGACCGGTCGTTTCGGCCGGGCCCGCCGCCTGAACTGAGGGAGCCGCCGCCGCGGCGCTCGCGGGCGCTCGGCGTGTTCGTCGCGACCTTCGCCCTGGCGGCGTTCGCGGCGGTGGTCTGGTACGCCTACGACCAGGGCCTGCAGCGCGGGTCCGAGGCGACCGCGCCGCTGATCAAGGCCGACCCGAACCCCACCAAGGTGCGCCCGGAACAGCCCGGTGGCCTGCAGGTGCCGAACCAGGACAAGCTGGTCTACGACGCCATGCGGCCGAACGAGACCGGTGCGCCCAAGGTCGAGCGCCTGCTGCCACCGCCCGAGAGGCCGGTCGCCCCTCCGGCACCGCCGCAGCCGCGCGTCGCTCCGGTGGCGCCGTCGGCCGAGGCGACCGTCCCGCCGGCGCCCGAGACAGCGCCCGCCACGACCGCGCCCGCCACGCCGCCGGCCGCCGACACCGGCATTCCGCCGGCACGCATCGTGACCCCGGCGCCGACGCCCCGGATCCCGACGCCGGACGAGACCCCGCCGAGCCCGCCGGTCGAGGCCCGGGCGCAGCCAGAACCGACCCCGCCGCCGCCGGCTCCCGCGGCCGCGCCCCCCGAGGCCGCACCGGCGCCGCCGGCCGAGAATCCCGCCGTGGGCAAGCGCGACACCGCGCCGGCCCCGAGCCAGGTCGCCGCGGCCAGCCCGCCGGCCGCCAGTACGCCGGCTGCCACGCCGCCGTCCGCCCGCCCGACGCCCGGCGCCTTCCGGATCCAGGTCGGCGCGCTGCGCGAGCAGGCGGCGGCCGAGTCCGAATGGGCGCGGCTGCAGAAGCGGTTCCCCGGCGAGCTCGGGGCGCTCGAGCATCGCATCCAGAAGGTCGATCTCGGGCCCGGCAAGGGGGTATTCTTCCGCATCCAGTCCGGCGGCGTGTCGGAGGGTTCGGCCGGCGCGATCTGCGACGGGCTCAAGGCCAAGGGTCAACCCTGCATCGTGGTGAAGCCGTAGCATGCCGCGCGCCGTCATCTTCGGCTGTGCGGGGCCGGCGCTGGCCGCCGACGAGGCGGCCTTCCTGCGCGACGCCGATCCCTACGGTTTCATCCTGTTCAAGCGCAACGTCGAGACGCCGGGCCAGGTGCGGGCGCTGGTGACGGCCCTGCGCGACACCGTGGGACGCGACGCCCCGGTGCTGATCGACCAGGAGGGCGGCCGGGTTCAGCGCCTGGGGCCGCCGCACTGGCGGCGCTATCCGGCGGCCCAGTTCTTCGTGCGACTGGATGCCGTCGATCCGGCGTTGGCCGAGGAGGCGTTGCGGTTGTCGGCCGGGTTGATGGGCGCCGACCTGACCGCGCTCGGGATCGACGTCGACTGCGTGCCGCTGGCCGACGTCCGCCACCCGGGCAGCCATGACGTGATCGGCGACCGGGCGTTCGGCGAGGATCCGGCCACGGTCACGCGGCTGGCCCGCATCCAGGTCGAGGCGATGGCGGCGGTCGGCGTGACCGGGGTCCTCAAGCACCTGCCGGGGCATGGCCGCTCGATGGTCGACAGCCATGCCGAGCTGCCGCGCGTCGAGGCCGACCGGGCCACCCTGGAGGCCGTGGACTTCCCACCCTTCGCGGCCCTGGCCGGCGTGGTGCCCTACGGCATGACCGGGCATCTGCTGTTCACGGCGATCGATGCCGACCGGCCGTCGACTCTGTCCCCGGTGGTGATCTCCGAGGTCATCCGCGCGGGCATCGGCTTCGACGGGCTGCTGATGACCGACGACCTGTCGATGGCGGCGCTGGGTGGACCGCTCGGCCGTCGGGCCGGCAAGTCGCTGGCGGCCGGCTGCGACCTGGCCCTGCACTGCAACGGCCGGATGGCCGAGATGATCGAGGTCGCCGACGCGGTCGGCCCATTGGCCGGACCGGCACTGGCGCGCGCCGAGCGGGCCGATGCCGAGCGTCGGCGCAACACCGCCGGGGCGACGCCGCCGCCGGGCGACGCCGCTGAACGGCTCGACGCCCTGCTGGCCCGGGTCGGGACGGTCTGATGGACGGCAGCGAGATCGCCGGCCTGATCCGCGGCGCCACGGTCTGGATCATCCCGGTGATCCTGGCGATCACCCTGCACGAGGCGGCCCATGGCTGGGCGGCCTCGCGCCTGGGCGACCCGACCGCCCGGCTGATGGGGCGGGTCACCCTCAACCCGCTGGCCCATATCGACCCGTTCGGCACCCTGGTGCTGCCGGCGCTGCTGCTGATCATCAAGGCACCGTTCCTGTTCGGCTACGCCAAGCCGGTCCCGGTGAACTTCTCGCGTCTGAACAACCCGCGGCGCGACATGGCGCTGGTGGCTCTGGCCGGACCGGCCTCGAACGTGCTGCTGGCGGCCATCGCCGCGCTGCTGTTCCACCTGGTCGACCTGGTGCCCGACGGCGCGGTCGAATGGGTGACCGAGAACCTGCGCAACCTGTTCCTGCTCAACCTGGTGCTGGCGGTCTTCAACATGCTGCCGATCCCGCCGCTCGACGGCGGACGCATCCTGGTGGCGGTGCTGCCGGACCGGCTCGCCTGGAAGGTCGCGCGGCTCGAACGGGCCGGGCTGTTCGTGGTCATCGCCGTGCTGTTCCTGCTGCCCTTCATGGCGGCCCAGCTCGGGGTTACACTGGATGTGGCGCGCACCCTGATCTGGACACCGGTCGAGACGCTCGCCTCGGTGATCATGACGGTCACCGGCCACTGAGCACGGACGGCGATTTGGCGACCCACGACCCGTTCGAGAGCCCGGAGCCCGAGTACCGGCGGCGCGAGCCGGTACAGCTGTCGCTGTTCCTGAACCTGGACGGGTTCGAGGGGCCGATCGACGTGCTGCTGACCCTGGCGCGCGACCAGAAGGTCGACCTCACGCAGATCTCGATCCTGCAGCTCGCCGAGCAATACCTGGTGTTCATCCGGGAGGCCCAGGTGCTGAACCTGGAGCTGGCGGCCGACTACCTGGTGATGGCGGCCTGGCTGGCCTACCTGAAGTCGCGGCTGCTGCTGCCGGTCGAAGAGGGCGAGGAGGAGGAGCAAGACCCGGCGGCCCTGGCCGAGGCGCTGCGGTTCCAGCTGCAGCGGCTGGAGGCCATGCAGGAGGCCGGCACCCGCCTGATGGCGCTGCCGCAGCTCGGGGTCGACGTGTTCGGGCGCGGCGCGCCGGAGAACCTGTCGGCACGCTTCCGGTCGGTGTACGACGTCACGCTCTACGACCTGCTGCGGGCCTATGCCGACCACAAGGTGCGCGAGCAGGGCCAGACCCTGACGATCGCCGCCACCGACCTGTATGCGGTCGAGGACGCCATCGAGCGGCTGCGCGGGCTGGTCGGTCGGGTGCCCGAATGGCGGACCCTGTTCAGCTTCCTGCCGGAGTTCCTGAAGGGCTCGCTGGTGCTGCGCTCGGCAGTGGCGTCGACCTTCGTCGCCAGTCTGCAGCTGGTGAAGGACGGCGAGGCGCAGCTCCGCCAGGAGGGCACCTTCGGGCCGATCTGGCTGCGCTCGCCCTCCGAAGGGTCGTCCTCCGGCGGTCCGTCCTCCGGCGGTCCGTCCTCCGGAAACCGGGCATGACCGACGCCGCCCCCGACATGCCGGATCTCCTGGCCGAGGAGGAGCGGCGGCGCTGGCTGCGGTTCGTCGAGGCGGTGCTGTTCGCCAGTACCGAGCCGGTGGACGAGACCGTCCTGCGCCAGAGGGTGCCCGAGCCGATCGACCTGCAGTCGATCCTCGCCGAGCTTGCCGAGACCTACGCCGAGCGTGGGGTGACGCTGGTCCGGAACGGGACACGCTGGGCGTTCCGGACCGCCCCGGACCTTGGCGGCATGCTGCGCACCGAGCAGGCGGTCCGCCGCAAGCTGTCGCGCGCCGCGGTCGAGACCCTTGCGATCATCGCCTACCACCAACCGGTGACCCGGGCCGAGGTCGAGGAGATCCGGGGCGTGGCGCTGTCAAAGGGTACCCTCGACACCTTGCTGGAGGCCGGCTGGATCCGGCCGCGCGGCCGCCGGGAGACCCCGGGTCGGCCGCTGCAGTGGGGCACGAGCGCCGCGTTCCTCGATCATTTCGGGCTGGGCGACATCAAGGAGCTGCCCGGTCTCGACGACCTCAAGGCCATGGGGCTGCTGGACAAGCGCAGCGGCCTGACCAGCATCGCGATGCAGCAGGACGACCTGCTGGAGGAGCCGGAGGAGCAGGCCGAGCAGCTCGACTTCCTGCCCGACGACGGGGTCGGGGACGAGTGACCGGCTCCGGTCCGAGGCTGTGCCAGGGTGTCGCCTTGCGGCCGGGCCGGCGCGCCTGTATCTCACCCGAATGACCGCGACCGCCTTGAAAGCCGATGCCCTGAAGGCCGATGTGCCGGCAGCCCTGCACATGGAGGGGATTCGCCACCGGTACGGCCGCGTATCCGCGGTCGACGGGGTGTCGGTCTCGGTCGCGCCGGGCGAGGTGGTCTGCCTGCTCGGCCCGTCCGGCTGCGGCAAGACCACGGTCCTGCGGATCGCGGCCGGACTGGAACAGCTGCAGGAGGGCGTCATCCGGCTGTCCGGCGTCACGGTTGCAGGCGTCGGCGTCGAGGTCCCGCCGGAGCGTCGCGGGGTCGGCCTGGTGTTCCAGGACTACGCCCTGTTCCCCCATCTCGACGTGCTCGAGAACGTCGGTTTCGGGCTGTCCGGCTGGACCGCGGCCGACCGGCGCTCGCGGGCCGAGGAGGTGCTGCGGCAGGTCGGCATGATCGACTATGCGCGGTCGTTTCCGCACGAGCTGTCCGGCGGTCAGCAGCAGCGCGTGGCGCTGGCCCGGGCGCTGGCACCGCGGCCGCGGGTGGTGCTGCTGGACGAGCCGTATTCCGGCCTGGACGCCCGGCTCCGCGACCGGGTCCGCGACGAGGTGCTGCATATCCTGAAGGCCAGCGGATCGGCCTGCCTGATGGTGACCCACGATTCCGAGGAGGCGATGTTCATGGCCGACCGGATCGCGGTGATGCGCGACGGCCGGATCGTTCAGGAGGGCACGCCGGTCGAACTCTACTGCGAGCCGGTGGACGCCTTCGTCGCCTCGTTCTTCGGCGAGGTGAACCGGATCGACGGTGTGGTGCGCTCGGGCTCGATCGAGACCCCGATCGGCATCGTCCCGGCCCGCGGTCTGCCGGAAGGCACCGCGGCGACCGTGGTGGTCCGGCCGGAAGGCGTCAAGATCCAGCCCTGGGCGCCGGTCTATTCCGACGACCCCGGCGGCGTGGTGGAGCAGGCGCGGCTGCTGGGCCGGACCAGCCTGGTGCATATGACGATCACCGCGCCGGCACAGCCGGATCGCTCGATCCACCTGCACGCCCGGGTGCCCGGGGTCTATCTGCCGAAGCCGGGCGCACGGGTCCGGATTCAGGTCGATCCGACACAGACCTTCGTGTTCGGGGACTGACACACCATATGAGTTTTCGATGGTGTTTGCGTTGCGGCACGCGGCGTCGGTCGCGTATAGTCCGCCGCGTCAAACGGGGGCGTAACGGGATTTCGGAGCATAACGATGGGTAGCTTCAGCATTTGGCACTGGCTGGTGGTTCTCGCCGTCGTGCTTCTGCTTTTCGGTGGAAAAGGCAAGATCTCCGCGCTCATGGGCGACTTCGGCAAGGGCCTGAAGAGCTTCAAGCAGGGCGTGAAGGGGGACGAAGCCGACGAGGACGAAGGCCAGCAGGCCAGCCGCTCGGTGACGGACGACAGCGCGGCCACGAAGCCGGCCGGCAAGTCCGACCAGGCCGTGAAGGGCTGAGAGGGCTTCAACCGCTCTTTTTCCTAGGCCTGGGGCGCCCGGTCGGGCGCGAGGATCACGATGTTCGATTTGGGTTGGCAGGAGTTCATCCTGATCGCGCTTGTGGCTGTGATAGTCGTAGGCCCGAAGGATTTGCCGCGGGTCGTCCGCACCGTCGGGCAATGGATCCGCAAGGCCCGGTCGCTGGCATCCGAGTTCCAGGGCAGCCTGGAGGAGATGGCGCGCGAGTCCGAGCTGGACGACGTCCGCAAGTCGATCCAGGAGGCCTCGCGCGGCGGTGTCGGGGCGTCGATCGAAAAGCATGTCGACCCGGACGGCGAGATCCGCCGCAGCTTCGAGGAGGCTCGCGATTCGTCGGGGGCCGCCGAAATCGAGCAGGCGGTCGACGAGGCGCGGCGCGACACCAAGGCGCTGGCGACTGCCGACGAGCCGCGCAGCCAGGATAGCCCGGCGGCCCCGGCGGTAGAGCCGAAACCGGCTGCAGGGGCGAAACCGGCTGCAGAGGCACCGGCCAAGCGGGCCGCAGCCAAGACCACTTCGGCCAAGAGCCCGACTTCCAAGAGCGCCGCGGCCAGGAGCACGGCGTCCAAGGCGCCTGCGAAGGCCGCGACCACCAAGGCGGCGGCCGCCGCGCCCGCGGCCGCGAAATCCACTGCGCCGGCGAAGCCGGCCGCCGCGAAGCCGAAGCGGGCGACCCGCAGGCCGGCCACCGGCCCCGCCGGGGAGGCCTGACCGATGGCCGACGGGACCCACGAGCCGGACGATCTCGAAGGCGGCAAGATGCCGCTTCTCGACCACCTGATGGAGCTGCGTCAACGGCTGGTCGTGTCGTTCTCCGCCTTCATCCTGTGCTTCTTCGTGGGGTACTGGGCGGCCGAGCCGATCTTCACCTTCCTGGTGCAGCCGCTGGCCGACATCACCGCCGGGCAAGAGGGCCGGCGGATGATCTACACGGCGCTGCACGAGGCGTTCTTCACCTACATCAAGGTCGGGTTCTTCTTCGCGGCCTGCGTGTCGTTCCCGATCGTCTCGCTGCAGATCTGGAAGTTCATCGCGCCCGGGCTCTACAAGCACGAGCGTCGGGCGGCGATCCCGTTCATGGTCGCGACCCCGATCCTGTTCACGATGGGCGCGGCGATGGTCTACTACATCGTGGTGCCGCTGGCCTGGCAATTCTTCCTCGGGTTCGAGCATCCCGGCGGCAACGGCGACCTGCCGCTGGTGCTGGAGCCGAAGGTCGACCAGTACCTGTCGCTGGTGATGCGGCTGATCTTCGCGTTCGGCGTCGCCTTCGAACTGCCGGTGCTGATCGTGCTGCTCGCCAAGGTCGGCATCGTCAGCGTCGAGGGCCTGCGGGCCAAGCGCAAATACGCCATCGTCATCGCCTTCGTCGCTGCCGCGATCCTCACCCCGCCGGACGTCATCAGCCAGGTGATGCTCGCCGTGCCGATCATCGTGCTCTACGAGATCTCGATTCTGTGCGCCCGCCTGATCGAGAAGAAGCGCGAGGAGGCCCAGGCACCCGAAGGTCCGTAGCCGGACGCCGGGTGTCGGCGGGCGGCTCGCTGGACCGCGGCCGGACGGCTACGTATAAGGGCGGGCACCGCAACACGGATCCGACGACCCGGCCATGCATGACATCCGACGCATAAGAGAGGACGGCGCGGCCTTCGACGCCGGCCTCGCCAAGCGCGGCCTCGCCCCGATGGCGGAGACCGTCCTGGCCCGCGACGCCGACTGGCGGCGGGTGACGACCGAGCTGCAGCAGGCCCAGCAGCGCCGCAACGAGGCGTCCAAGCAGATCGGGCTCGCCAAGCGCAACGGCGAGCCCGCGGACGCGCTGATGGCCGAGGTGTCCGAGCTCAAGGACCGCATGGCCCGCCTGGAGGAGGACGAGCGCCGGCTCGCCGCCGAGGTCGAGGAGGTTCTGGCCGGGATCCCGAACCTGCCGGGCGACGGCGTACCGGTCGGCGCCGACGAGGATGCCAACGTCGAGGCCCGCCGGGTCGGCACGCCGCGCGACCGCAATTTCTCCGCGCGCGACCACGTTGCGATCGGCGAAGGACTCGGCCTGATGGACTTCGAGGCGGCGACCCGCCTGTCGGGGGCCCGCTTCGTCGTCCTGAAGTCGCAGCTGGCGCGGCTGGAGCGCGCCCTGGCCGCCTTCATGCTGGACATCCACACCGGCGAGTTCGGATACACCGAGGTTCAGCCGCCCCTGCTGGTCCGCGACCAGGCGCTGTACGGCACCGGCCAGCTGCCGAAATTCGCCGAGGACCAGTTCAGGACCACCGACGGCTTCTGGCTGATCCCGACTGCCGAGGTGCCGCTGACCAACCTGGTGGCCGACCAGATCCTCGACGAGGAGGAACTGCCGCTGCGGTTCACCGCCTATACCCCGTGCTTCCGTTCGGAGGCCGGCTCGGCCGGGCGCGACACCCGCGGCATGATCCGCCAGCACCAGTTCGGCAAGGTCGAGCTGGTGTCGATCGCGCATCCCGACAGTTCCGGCGAGGAGCACGAACGCATGACGGCCTGCGCCGAGACCGTGCTGAAGCGGCTCGACCTGCCGTACCGGGTGATGGTGCTGTCGACCGGCGACATGGGGTTCTCGGCCCACAAGACCTACGATCTGGAGGTCTGGCTGCCCGGCCAGGACGACGGCAAGGGACGGTACCGGGAGATTTCGTCCTGCTCGGTCTGCGGCGACTTCCAGGCCCGGCGCATGAAGGCGCGGTTCCGACGCAAGGGCGAGAAGGCGACCGAGTTCGTGCACACCCTGAACGGCTCCGGCCTGGCGGTCGGGCGTGCCCTGATCGCGATTCTGGAGAACTACCAGGAAGCCGACGGGTCGGTGACGGTGCCGGAGGCGCTGCGCCCGTACCTGCGGGGCCTGGAGCGGATCGAGCGCGCGCAATGACGAGCTGGAACTGGCCACTGGACCTGTCGGCCGCCCGCATCCTGCTGTCGAACGACGACGGCATCGAGGCGCCGGGCATCAAGGTGCTGGCACGGATCGCGGCGGCGCTGTCGGACGACGTCTGGACCGTGGCGCCCGAGACCGAGCAGAGCGGGGCAGGGCATTCGCTGACCCTGCGCCGGCCGCTGCGCATCCGGAAGCTCGAGGAGCGGCGCTATGCGGTCGACGGCACCCCGACCGACTGCGTGCTGCTGGCGATCAACGAGATCCTGAAGGACCGCAAGCCGACCCTGGTGCTGTCCGGCATCAACCGCGGCGGCAACCTGGGCGAGGACGTCACCTATTCGGGGACCGTCGCGGCCGCCATGGAAGGCACCGTGCTGGGGGTTCCGTCGATCGCGCTGAGCCAGGAATACCCGGTCGGCGGGCCGGTCCCGTGGGAGACCGGAGAGCTTCTGGCTCCCGACCTGATTCGCCGGCTCTGCCAGATCGGCTGGCCACGCAACTCGCTGATCAACGTCAATTTCCCGGCGGTCGCGCCGGACCGGGTGACCGGTATCCGCGCCGCCAACCAGGGCCGCCGCAAGATCGGCGACCAGATCGTCACCGGCCGCGATCCGCGCGGGGCGCCGTACTACTGGATCGGCAGCATGCGGACCGAGGACCCGACGGTCGCGGGCACCGACCTGAACGCCGTGCACTCGAACGCCGTCGCGGTCACGCCGATCGACATGAACATGACCGATCACCCGACGCTGACCAAGCTGGCCGAGACCTTCCATTGAGCCACGACGAGGCCCGCAAGATCCGCCTGATCATGAGCCTGCGGGGCCGCGGCATCGTCAGCAGCGCGGTTCTCGGGGCACTCGAGCGGGTGCCGCGCGAGCTGTTCGTGGACCCGGCGTTCCTGGACCAGGCCTGGGAGGACCGGGCGCTGCCGATCGCCGCCGGCCAGACCGTCAGCCAGCCCTTCGTCGTGGCCTTCATGACCCAGGCACTCGAACTGACCGACCGTACCAAGGTGCTGGAGATCGGCACCGGCTCCGGCTACCAGGCGGCGATCCTCGCCCGTATCGCGCGGCGGGTGTACACGGTCGAGCGCCATGCCGAGCTGCTGCAGGTGGCCGAGCGGCGATTCGCCGAGCTCAAGCTGCACAACCTGCACACCCGCCACGGCGACGGCTGGAAGGGCTGGGCCGAACAGGCACCGTTCGAGGCGATCATTGTCACCGCCGCCGCCTCGGAGCCGCCCCAGGCGTTGCTCGACCAGCTCGCCGACGGCGGGCGGATGGTGGTCCCGGTCGGCAATACCAGCGACGTGCAGCGCCTGGTGCGGTTCCGACGACACGGCGACCGGATCGAGGAAGAGAAGCTGCTCGACGTCCGGTTCGTGCCGCTGGTGCGCGGCGCCGCCAGGGCCGACGGCACGCAATGAACCCGGCGCGGGAGTCCGCCGCCCTGTTGCGCCGCCGCCACGTTGAGCCGGATCCGGCCGCCCCGTACACTGCCGGGACCATGATCCGCTCGATCGTCAGACCCGCCGCCGTCCTGCTCGCCTGCCTGGCGCTGGCCGCCTGCGCCATGGGGGGCTCCGGCCCGCGCCTGGCCAACCCGGACCCGGCATCGAACCCGCCGTCCACCGCCGGCAGCAACGCCTTGCCTGCGGACGGGGTGATCACCGTCCGGCCCGGCGACACGGTCTATGCCCTGGCGCGACGCTATGGGGTCAGCGCCCGGACCCTGATCGAGAACAACCGGCTGGCGCCGCCCTACCTGCTGCACGTCGGCGACCGGCTGTTCGTGCCGGTGCCGCGGGTCCACGTGGTCAGGTCGGGCGACACGCTCTCGGAGGTCGCCCGCGACTACCGCGTGGATTTCCGGCGTCTGGCGTCGCTCAACGGCCTGCGGCCGCCCTACGAGATCAGGGTCGGCCAGCGTCTGCGCCTGCCGGGGGCCAGTGACGGTTCCGACGGGACCGTGGTCGCTTCCCGGGCCCCGCGGGTCCCGCCGGTGCAGGCCGAGACCGTGCCGCCGCCGCGCGACCCCAACCAGCCCTGGTCGTCCGGCGGCAGCCTCAACTTCCCGGTACGCGGATCCGAGCCGCCGGAAGGCCCGACGACCGCCGACCCTCCGCCGTTGCCGGCGCCCCGGCCGGGGGAGTCCGGGGCGGGCGACGTGGTCGTCGCCGAGGCCCCGCCGCCGATGCCCCGGGCCCCCACCGGACATGTCGGACCGGCGCGGGAGAGCGCCGCGCGCACCGCCGTGCTGACCCCGCCGCCCCGGGCCGCCGGGCGGTTTCTGTGGCCGGTCGACGGGCGGGTGATCGCCGGCTTCGGGCCGCGCGAGGGCGGGCTGCACAACGACGGGATCAACATCGCCGCCGACCAGGGCACCCAGGTCCGTGCCGCCGAGAACGGCGTGGTCGTGTATGCCGGCAACGAGCTGCGCGGCTTCGGCAACCTGCTGCTGATCAAGCACGCCGACGGCTGGACGACCGCCTACGCCCACGCCGACAAGCTGCTGGTCCGGCGCGGCGACCGGGTCGAGCGCGGCCAGCCGATCGCGACGGTCGGCCAGACCGGCAACGTCGACCGCCCGCAGCTGCATTTCGAGATCCGCCGGGGACCGCGCGCGGTCGATCCCCGCGACGAGCTCGGCGCGGCCCGGGCCTCCTCGGCCCCGGGACGGCCGCGATCGGCATCCGGATGATCCGGTCGGTCACCCTCGAATGGCGGTTCGGAACGCTCGATCTGCCGGCCGACGACCAGTACATCCGGCAGGCGATCGAGCGGACCGGGGAGTACAGCGGGGCCGAGATCGACCTGTATGAGTCGATCCTGCGGCCGGGTGACGTGGCGCTCGACGTCGGCGCCAATGTCGGGATCTTCTCGATCGCCATCGGATGCGCCGTCGGCCCGTCCGGCCGCGTCCTGGCGTTCGAGCCGCAGCCGCCGATCTTCGAGATCCTTCAGCGGAACCTCGCGGCCAACGGTCTGTCGCAGGTCGAGGCCCGCCGGGCCATCGTGGCGGCGGCCGACGGCGAGGGCGAGTTCGTCGACCTGCATTCGCTGCCGGCCGGCCGGCCGTTCAATTTCGGCGGCATCGACCTGTCGAGCCGGGCGTTCTCGGCCTACGGCGACACCGTCGCGACCCCGATGCTGCGTATCGATTCCCTCGGCCTGGGACGCTGCGACTTCATCAAGGTCGACGTCGAGGGCGCCGAGGCGCTGGTGGTCGCCGGCGCCCTGGGCACGATCGCAGCATGCCGGCCGGTGCTCAGCGTCGAGTGCGACCGGCCGGACCAGATGGCCATCGTGGTCGACGCGCTGCTCAGCCGGGGCTACCGGCTCTGGCGCTTCCGCGGCGTCAACATGCGGGTACCGAACCCGAAGGGAGCCCAGCTGGACGGTGTCCGGCCGATCTCGATCCTGATGCTGCTGGCGGTGCCCGAAGAGCGCCTCGACCGGCTCGACGCGGTCGACCGGTCTGCCCTGCAGGGGGTCGGCGACCGCGCCGCCTTCGAGCTGATGTCACGCGGGATCGTCCGCGAGGAGCCGGCCTGACGGGGCGGCTCAGAACAGCCACGACCACAGCAGCGGCAGCAGGATCGCGGTGGCGAGCGCGTTCAGGCCCATGGCGAGGCCGGAGAACGCGCCGGCGACCTCGTTGACCTGCATGGCCCGGGCGGTGCCGATGCCGTGGGCGGCGACCCCGATCGCCAGGCCGCGGGCCCGCCAGTCGCGGATCCGCAGCAGGTTGAGCAGGGGCGGTCCGAGCATGGCGCCGGTCACGCCGGTCAGGATCACCAGCACCGCGGTCAGCGACGGCAGCCCGCCGAGCTGCTCGGCGATGCCCATGGCGATCGGCGTGGTCACGGACTTCGGGGCGATCGAGGCGACGATCTGCGGGCCGGCGCCGAGCAGGGCGGCGATCGCCACCGCGCTCAGCGACGCCGCCAACGAGCCGAGCACGACCGCCGCCAGCAGCGGCCCGGCGGACTTCCGCACCCGGTCGAACTGGTTGTACAGCGGGATCGCCAGCGCCACGGTTGCCGGGCCGAGCAGGAAATGGACGAACTGCGCACCCTCGAAATAGCGCTCGTAGGAGGTGCCGGTGGCAACCAGCAACCCGACCAGGATCACGATGGCGATCACCACCGGGTTCAGCAGCGGGTTCATCCCGAACCGCCGGTAGATCCGGTTGCCGATCAGGTAGGCGATCAGGGTCAGGGTGAGGTGCAGCAGCGGGTTGGCCGCCAGATACACCCAGAGCTCGCCGACCGGCCTCACGACGGGTCGCTCCCGGCCGTGTCGGGCCGGCGGCCCGCCAGGCGCTCCAGCCCGAGCATCGCGATCGCGGTGACCGCCACCGCGATCAGGGTGCTGGCCACCAGGGCCACGCCGATCGCCAGCCAGGCGTCCTCGATCCGCTGCAGATGCAGCATGATGCCGACCCCGGCCGGGACGAACAGCAGCGAGAAATGCGACAGCAGGGTGCCGGCGGTGGTCTGCATCGCCTGCGGGACGCCGCCACGGACCGCCAGTCCGGCGAACAGCAGCACCATGCCGAGGACCGGACCGGGGACCGGCAGCTGGAACATCCCCGTCAGGACCTCGCCGGCCAGTTGGCAGACCAGCAGGAGGGTGAGGCTCTCGATCACGCCGTGCCCTCCGCCGGTCCGGGCTGCCCTACGCGACCCGCTTGCCGTGCCGGCCGGCCAGGTCCTGGATGAACTGCCAGGCGACGCGGCCGGAGCGCGAGCCGCGGGTCACCTGCCACTCGCGGGCCTCGGCCTGCAGCTGTTCGCGCGGCACGTCGATGCCGAAAGCCTGGGCATAGCCCTCGATCATCGCGAAGTAGGTATCCTGGTCGCAGCTGTGGAAGCCGAGCCAGAGCCCGAAGCGGTCGGACAGCGAGACCTTCTCCTCGACCGCCTCGGACGGGTTGATCGCGGTCGATCGCTCGTTCTCGATCATGTCGCGCGCCATCAGGTGGCGGCGGTTCGAGGTGGCATAGAACAGCACGGTCTCGGGCCGGCCCTCGATGCCGCCTTCCAGCACCGCCTTCAGCGACTTGTAGCTGTTGTCGGCGTGGTCGAAGGACAGGTCGTCGCAATAGACGACCGCGCGCCGGTCGACGTCGCGCAGGATGTGCAGCAGCTTCGGCAGGGTCTCCAGGTCCTCGCGATGGATCTCGATCAGGGCCAGTGAACCCGGATGGTTGGCGTTGACCTCGGCATGCACCGCCTTGACCAGCGACGACTTGCCCATGCCGCGCGCGCCCCACAGCAGGGCGTTGTTGGCCGGCAGCCCGAGGGCGAAGCGCTCGGTGTTCTCGTACAGGGTCCGGCGCTGCAGCTCGACACCGCGCAGCAGCTCGATCGGGACCCGGTTGATCCTGGCGATCGGCTCGAGCCTGCCGTGGGCGGCGTCCCAGATGAAGCCGTCGGCGGCCTTGACGTCGGACGCGGCCGGCGGCGGCGGTGCGAGGCGCTCCAGCGCGGCGGCGATACGGCCCAGCACGGCGAGGGTATCGGCATCGGCGAGCGGCGGCACGGCGGGGGAATTCGGAGTGTCGGCGGGCATGGCGGCGGTCTCGGGCAGCGTTCGTGGGACGGCGGAAACAGGACGTGAACGTCGGAAGCGGCGGACGTTAGCGGCGTGCCGATACCCGGTCAACGGCGCGGCGCGATGGACAGCCGCGCGTCCGTTGCAATTCGTCGGTGCGTCGCTATAGTCCGGCCACTTCGCGCCGGCCGCAACGGCGCGCCTTGAGAGCGGGGACGAACCCCGCGGGAGACGGAACGGCATGCTGATTTCACCGGCCTACGCGCAGTCAATGGGCGGATTGGGTGGCGGCAGCGACTTGATCATGTCGCTGGCCCCGCTGGTCCTGATCTTCGCGGTCTTCTACTTCCTGCTGATCCGCCCGCAGCAGAAGAAGATGAAAGAGCATCGCGAGATGCTGTCCAACGTCCGACGGAACGACCGGATCGTCACCAATGGCGGGCTGGTCGGCGTGGTGACCAAGGTCGCCGAGGGCGACGACCTGCTGACCATGGAGGTCGCGCCGGGGGTGCGGGTCCAGGTCGCGCGGGCGATGATCGCCGAGGTCCGCGGCAAGGGTCAGCCGGTCGCCGCGAAGTCCGGGCCCAAGGGCAAGGGCAAGGCCGACAAGGACGACGAGCCGGACGAGTCCGGCGAGGACGAGGCGGCCGACGCTCCGAAGTCCGCGGGTTGACGGGCCGCGGCCCGGGCTACGCTAGCTAGGCGAGCATCATGCTTCAGTTTCCGACCTGGAAGATCCTGCTGGTGGCGCTGGTGTGCCTCCTCGGCTTGGTCTATGCCGCCCCGAACCTGTTCGAGCGCGACACCTTCGGCGATGTGCCGACCGGTGTGCCCGGTCGGCAGATCAACCTCGGCCTCGACCTGCAGGGCGGTTCCTACCTGCTGCTGGAGGTCGATGCCCGGGTGGTGGTGCAGGAACGCCTGGAGGCGATCGTCGAGACCGCCCGGCGCGAGCTGCGCGACGCCAAGATCGGCTATGTCGGCCTCGGCGTGCGCGGCGACCTCGCCGGTTTCGAGGTCCGCGAGCCGGGTGAACTGGAGCAGGCGCGCCAACTGGCCCGCAAGTTCGAGCCCGGCACCGAGGTCGAGACGGACGGAAACCGGGTCACCATCGGCCTGGGCGAGAAGGCCGTCGCCGAGATCACCCGAAACGCCGTCCAGCAGTCGATCGAGATCGTGCGGCGGCGGGTCGACGAGACCGGCACCCGCGAGCCGCTGATCCAGCGCCAGGGCGACAACCGGATCCTCATCCAGCTCCCCGGCGTCGACGATCCCGAGCGGGTCAAGGCGCTGATCGGCCAGACCGCCAAGCTGACCTTCCAGCTCGTCGACCTCGGCGCGTCGGCTTCCGATGCCCTGGCCGGCCGGGTGCCGCCGGGATCCAAGGTGCTGCCGTCGGCCGACAACCAGGGGCCGAGCCACTACGTGGTGAAGCGCCGGGTGATGATCAGCGGCGAGAACCTGGTGGACGCCCAGCCGAGCTTCCAGGACGGCCGGCCGGTGGTCAGCTTCCGCTTCGACTCGGTCGGCGGCCGCCGGTTCGGTCAGGCGACCACCGAGAATGTCGGCAAGCCGTTCGCCATCGTGCTCGACGACAAGGTGATCTCGGCCCCGGTGATCCGCGAGCCGATTCTCGGCGGCACCGGCATCATCTCCGGCAGCTTCAGCGTCCAGGAAGCCCAGGACCTGGCGCTGCTGCTGCGCGCCGGCGCCCTGCCGGCGCCGCTGACGGTGCTCGAGGAACGCTCGGTCGGCCCGGGCCTCGGCGCCGATTCGATCGCTGCCGGCAAGGTCGCCTCGATCGTCGGCCTGCTGCTGGTCATCGGCTTCATGATCGTCGCCTACGGGCTTTTCGGGATCTTCGCCAACCTGGCGCTGCTGCTGAACATCGGCATCATCGTGGGGGCGCTGTCGGCGCTGCAGGCCACCCTGACGCTGCCGGGCATCGCCGGCATCGTGCTCACCATCGGCATGGCGGTGGACGCCAACGTGCTGATCTTCGAGCGGGTCCGCGAGGAGCTCGACAACGGGCGGTCGCCGATCAACGCACTGGACGCCGGCTACCGTCGGGCGTTCACCACCATCGTCGACTCCAACCTGACGACCCTGTTCGCCGCGGTCTTCCTGTTCGCCCTGGGTTCCGGCCCGGTGAAGGGCTTCGCGGTGACCCTGGGCATCGGGATCATGACGTCGATGTTCACGGCGGTGATGGTCACGCGCCTGTTCGTGGCGATCTGGGCACGCCGCGCGCGCCCTGCCACGCTGCCGATCTGAGGCCGGGAGACAAGCGATGCTGAAACCGATCCGCTTCGTTCCCCGAAACGCCCGCCTGCCGATCATCCGCAGCCGGCTGCTGGCGTTCGCCATGTCGGCTCTGCTGGTGATCGGGTCGCTGGTCGCGGTCGCCACCATCGGCCTGAACTTCGGGATCGACTTCAAGGGCGGCATCCTCATGGAGGTGCGCACCGCCGCCCCGGCGAACATCGCGCAGATGCGGTCCGACCTGGGCGGGCTCGGGCTCGGCGAGGTGAGCCTGCAGGAGTTCGGCGACGAGCACGAGGTGCTGATCCGGGTCCAGCGCCAGGACGGCGACGAGGCCCAGCAGATCAAGGCCACCGACGCGGTCCGCAAGATGCTCGGGGACGGCGTCGAGTACCGCCGCACCGAGTTCGTCGGCCCGACCGTCGGCCAGGAGCTGATCGAGGCCGGGGCGCTGGCCGTCGGGCTCGCCCTGCTGTCGATCCTGCTCTACGTCTGGTTCCGCTTCGAGTGGCAGTTCGGCGTCGGCGCCATCGTGGCGCTGGCCCACGACATCATCTCGACCCTCGGCCTGTTCGCGATCATCCAGCACGAGTTCAACCTGGCGACCGTGGCCGCGGTGCTGACGATCGCCGGCTACTCGATCAACGACACCGTCGTGATCTACGACCGGGTGCGCGAGAACCTGCGCAAGTACAAGAAGATGGCGCTCGCCGAGCTGTTCGAGCTGTCGGTCAACGAGACCCTGTCGCGGACCACGCTGACGTCGGGCACCACCTTGCTGGCGCTGTTCTCGATCTACCTGTTCGGCGGCGCGGTGCTGGCCGACTTCGCGCTGGCGATGATCTGGGGCATCGTGATCGGTACCTATTCGTCGGTCTTCATCGCGGTGCCGCTGCTGCTCTACACCGGGCTGCGCCGCGGCGACGAGGACGCCGACAACGCCCAGGTCCCGGAATACGAGCGGGCCGAACGCGAGGGCTGACCCTATGGACGTCACCCCGCTCGTCCCGGAAGGCGTCCAGATCATCCACGGCTACGGCGACGGCGGCTTCCGGATCGCCCAGGTGTTCCACCGCGGTCCGGTCCTGGTGATGCCCGAGACCACGCTGCCGTGGTCGGTCGTCCCGGCAAGCGCCCTGGACCCGCTGGACCTCGACGCGCTCGAGCCTATCCTGGCGGCCGAGTTCCGTTTCGACATCCTGCTGATCGGCACCGGCGCCACCCAGGTGTTCGTTCCGCCGGCGGTCCGCCAGCGCATCCGGGAGCGCGGGCCGGTGGCGGAAATGATGGACAGCGGGGCGGCTTGCCGTACCTTCAACCTGCTGCTGGCCGAGGGCCGCCGGGTGGCCGCGGCCCTGCTGCCGGTCGACTGAGCGAATCCGCCGGAGAGACAGACCGCCGATGGCATCCGACCCGACCGACACCGCCGATCACGGCATCCTGCCGATCCAGAGCCTGCGCGCCGGCATCCGGGCCGGCTGGATCGCGGCCGAGCCGGCCATCCTGGACGCCCAGCTGCAGCCGGCCAGCCTGGACCTGCGTCTCGGCTCCCGGGCGTTTCGCGTGGTCTCCAGCTTCCTGCCGGGTCCGGAGCGGACGGTCGAGCAGAAGCTGGACGACCTGCAGCGCTCGCAGGAGATGTACGAGCTCGACCTGAGCAAGCCGACGGTGCTGGAGCGGGGCTGCGTCTACATCGTGCCGCTGGCCGAGAGCCTGGCGCTGCCGGCCGCGATCTCCGGGATCGCCTCGCCGAAGAGCAGCACCGGCCGGCTGGACGTGTTCACCCGGCTGATCGTCGACCGGGCCTCCGGGTTCGAGCAGGTGCCGGCCGGCTACAAGGGGCCGATGTACCTGGAGATCGCGCCGCGCACCTTCTCGATCGTGGTGCGGGCCGGCGACCGGCTGAACCAGGTCCGCTTCCGGGTCGGGGCCACCGGGACCAGCGACCGCCAGCTGCGCGAGGCCCACGACCTGGATCCGGTGGTGTTCGCCGGCGGCGCCTCGGCCGAGGCGGTTATCGCCGACGGGCTGTGGGTGTCGGTCGACCTGGCGGCGCGCGGCGACGACCCGGTCGCCTACCGGGCCCGCCGGCACGCGCCGCTGCTCGACATCTCCAGGGTCGCCCATTACGACCCGCTCGACTTCTGGGAGCCGATCCGCGGCGATGCCGCCGGCCGTCTGATCCTGAACCCCGACGACTTCTACCTGATGGCGTCGCGCGAGGGCGTACGGGTGCCGCCCGGCTACAGCGCCGAGATGGTCCCCTACGACACCGCGGCCGGCGAGTTCCGGGTGCACTACGCCGGATTCTTCGACCCCGGCTTCGGGCATCGCCCGGACGGTACCGGCGGGACCCCCGCGGTGCTGGAGGTGCGGTCGCACGACGTGCCGTTCGCCCTCGAGCACGGCCAGCGGGTCGCCCGGCTGAAATACGAGCGGTTGCTGGCGGTGCCGGACGTGCTGTACGGCCGCGATCTCGGCTCCAACTACGCCGACCAGCGCCTGACCCTGGCCAAGTTCTTCCGCCCGCTACCCCGGCGCGGAGCCCCGTGACCGGCGCCGCCTCTGCGGCGGACGGCTTCGACTTCGCCTGTGCCGCCATCGCCCGCCGGCACGACCACGAGCGCTATCTCGCCTGCCTGTACGCCCCGCCGTCGCGCCGCGCCGCCCTGCTGGCCCTGCTGGCCGCCAACCACGAGGTCGCCAAGACCGCCGAGGTGGTCAGCGAGCCGGGGATCGGACAGATCCGCCTGCAGTGGTGGCGCGAGACCCTGGAGGGCATCGCCACGGGCCGGCCGCGGGCCCACGAGGTCGCAGTGCCGCTCGCCGAGGCGGTGTCCGGCCACGGCCTGAACCTCGACCGCCTGCACGCCATCGTCGACGCCCGCGAAGCCGACCTGGATGGCGAGCCGCCGGCGACCCTCGACGACCTCGAGGCATATGCCGCCGCGACCGCCGGCGAACTGCACGCCGCCGTCGCCGAGATCCTGGACGCCGATCCGGCGCTCGCGCGCGACGGCGGCACCGCCTGGGGCCTGCTCGGCCTGATGCGGGCGCTGCCGGCCCTGACCGCCGCCGGCCGCACTCCGCTACCCGAAGCACTACTTCAAGAAAACGACATATCTCACCAGAAAATCAGAGATATGGGCGGATCCGTACGGCTTTGTCAGGTCGTCCGGCCGGTCGTGCACAGGGCCCGCCGGCGGCTGGCGGCGATGCGCGACTCGGCAGGTTTCCGGGCCCCGGCGTTCCGCCCGCTGCGCCTGCTGGCGGATCGCGCCGGCGACCACGCCCAAGCCCTGGAGCGGGCCGGTTTCGAGCCGTTCGCCCGGCCGCCGGCGCCGCCGGCCGGCCTGGTCTGGCGCTATGGCTTGCGGGTGCTCGGCTATCGCCTGGGCCGTTGAGCCGCCGGCTCCGGTCGCGACTACTCGGCCGCCACCCGCGGGGCCCGCCCGAGCCAGGCGTCGAGATCGGCGAGCGCCCGGGCCGCCTGGACCTTCTTGCGATCGACGCCCTTCAGCTTGCGGCGCCGGCCGTTGACGGTGATGGTTTCGGCCTCGTCCGGCGGCGGGAACAGCCCGAAATTGACGTTCATCGGCTGGAAGGTCTCGGGATTGGCCTCGCCGGTGATGTGCGCCAGCAGGGCGCCGAGCGCCGTGGTCCGCGGCGGGAAGTCGGGCTGCAGGCCGAGTCGCTCGGCGGCGGCGAACCGGCCGGCCAGCAGACCGATGGCCGCGCTCTCCACATAGCCCTCGACCCCGGTGATCTGGCCGGCGAAGCGCAGCCGCGGCTCGACCTTGAGGCGCAGGCCGCCGTCGAGCAGCGCCGGCGACTGGATGAAGGTGTTGCGGTGCAGGCCGCCCAGACGGGCGAACTCCGCCTTCTCCAGGCCCGGGATGGTGCGGAACACCCGGACCTGTTCGCCGTGCCGCATCTTGGTCTGGAAGCCGACCATGTTGAACAGGCTGCCGAGCGCATTGTCCTGGCGCAGCTGCACCACCGCATGCGGCCGCCGGCCGGTGCGCGGGTCGGTCAGGCCGACCGGCTTCATCGGGCCGTAGCGCAGGGTGTCCAGGCCGCGGCTCGCCATCACCTCGATCGGCATGCAGCCGTCGAAATACGGGGTCGAGGCTTCCCACTCGCGGAAGTCCATCTTCTCGCTGTCCAGCAGGGCCTGGACGAAGGCCTCGTACTGCGCCTGGTCGAGCGGGCAGTTGATGTAGTCCTTGCCGGTGCCGCCGGGTCCCGGCTTGTCGTAGCGCGACTGGAACCACGCGGTCTCGAAGTCGATCGAGTCGGTGTTGACGATCGGCGCGATGGCGTCGAAGAACGCCAGCGCCGCGGTGCCGGTTAGGGCGCGCACCGCCTCGGCCAGGGCCGGCGAGGTGAGGGGGCCGGTGGCGACGATGACGCTGTCCCACCCGGCCGGCGGCATCCCGGCGACCTCGCCGCGCTCGATGGTCACCAGGGGGTGCGCCTCGAGTCGCGCCTGGACATGGCCGGAGAAGCCGTCGCGGTCGACCGCCAGGGCGGAGCCGGCCGGCACCTTGTGGGCGTCGCCGGCGGCCAGGATCAGCGAGCCGCAGCGCCGCAGCTCCTCATGCAGGACCCCGACCGCATTGGCCTCGTGGTCGTCGGAGCGGAACGAGTTGGAGCACACCAGCTCGGCCAGACCGTCGGTCTTGTGTGCGTCGGTGCCGCGGAGCGGCCGCATCTCGTGCAGGACCACGGGGACGCCGGCGCCGGCGAGCGCCCAGGCGGCCTCGGATCCGGCGAGGCCGCCGCCGATCACGTGCACGGGCGGGAGGGCGGAGGTCATGGCAGGGCCCCGACGGCGGTTAACGGAAGTTTCATCATGATGCGTTGAGATAGCGGTGGCGATCCCCGGGCGCAACCGCTCCCGGGCCCCGGCTGGATGGCGGCGAAATGACCGAACTGTCGAATTTGCCTAAAGTATCGGCACTTGGCAGGTTAACATGACGGCCTCGGGCGGAAGGGGCGCCGCCGCGGGCGGAGTTCGAATGGACGACAAATTCCAGGACGGCATCCCGCGCGAGACCAGGAAGACCGGGTTTCTCCAGTCGTTCGACCGCCAGAAGCTCGACCCCAGCGATCCCGCCGACTTCTCCTCCAAGCTGCTGTCCTTCGTCCGCCAGAACAAGGTGGCGGCCGACGCGTTGATCGCCGGCAACGTCCAGATGCTGGGCTTCGAGGCCCTGAAGGAGCGGTTCGGCGAGCAGTGGCACGGCATCAAGGACAAGGTGCACCTGCTGACCGAAGGCATCATCAAGAAGCACATCACCAGCGACGACGTGTTCTGCCTGATCAACGACGAACGCTTCATCGTGCTGTTCGGCAAGGCCAGCAAGGAGCAGGCGAACAAGACGGCCCATGACATCGGCCGGGAGGTCAACGCCCGGCTGTCCGGGGCCGGGGCCGGCGGCGACGCGGTATCGGTGCGGCCGATGGTGTTCGAGGTGCCGCGTGACGACCCGGCGGCGCTGCGCTCGCCGGCGGCGCTGGAGGAAACCGTCGAGGAGGCCCAGAAGCGCGCGCAATCGGCCGAGTCGGCCAAGGTCGAGGCCGCCAAGGACCAGATGCGCATGCGGTTCTGGCCGGTCGCGAACGTCCGCAAGCGCCTGGTTTCCTGCTACCACGCCGACCTGCACGTACCGGAAGGGACCGACCTCGGATTCGATCCCGACGCACCGTCGGACACCGGCGCCGTCGAGGCCACCATCGACCGCATGGTGCTGCAGAAGGCAGGGGCCGCGCTGGTCGAGGCGGCGGGACAGAAGTGGCGGGCGCTGCTGATCGTGCCGGTGCACTACGACACCCTGGCCGCCAAGGGCTACCGCAGCCAGTATCTGGAGATCTGCAAGCTGCTGCCGCGGATCGCCGAGAAACGCATGTTCCTGATGGTGCGCGGCCTGTCGGACGATGTCCCTCAGGGCCGGCTGCACACCCTGTTCTCCTACCTGGCGCCCTATGTCGCCGGCTTCATCGGCGACTTCAGCCTCGCATTCCGGCGCGCCGACAAGCTCGGCGGGGTTCGTCTGGTTGCGATCGGGGTCGACGGCCACGACATGGCCAACCCGACGGTGCAGGACGTCACGGCTCTCAAGGGATTCTACCAGGCGAACAAGAACATCCGGATGCGCCGCTACTTCTACGGCGCCGGGACCTTCGAGGCCGCGACCGCGGCCCGGCGGGCGCATTTCGACTACGTCCAGGGCGTCGGGGTGGCACCGCCGATGCCGGTCGCCGGCAAGGTCTTCAGCGTATGATCCGGCCGCTCAGGCCGACTTGCGCGCCGGTGCCGCCGCCGGCTTGAGGTAGCGCGCGAGATACTCGCCGGTGTAGCTGCCGGGCGTCGCCGCCACCTCCTCGGGGGTGCCGCTGGCGACGATCCGGCCGCCGCCGTCGCCGCCCTCGGGGCCCAGGTCGACGATGTGGTCGGCGGTCTTGATGACCTCCAGGTTGTGCTCGATGACGATCACCGTGTTGCCCTGGTCGACCAGGGCCTGCAGCACTTCCAGCAGCTTGCGGACGTCCTCGAAATGCAGGCCGGTTGTCGGCTCGTCGAGGATGTAGACGGTCCGGCCGGTGGCCCGCCGCGACAGCTCCTTGGCCAGCTTCACGCGCTGGGCCTCGCCGCCCGACAGGGTGGTGGCGGGCTGGCCGACCTTGATGTAGCCGAGGCCGACCCGCTCCAGGGTCTCCAGCTTGTCGCGGATCGACGGCACCGCCTTGAAGAACTTCGCGCCTTCCTCGACGGTCATGTCGAGCACGTCGGCGATCGACTTGTCGCGGAACCGGATCTCCAGGGTCTCGCGGTTGTAGCGGTGGCCCTTGCAGACGTCGCACTGCACGTAGACGTCGGGCAGGAAGTGCATCTCGATCTTGATGACACCGTCGCCCTGGCAGGCCTCGCAGCGCCCGCCCTTGACGTTGAACGAGAACCGGCCGGGCGCGTAGCCGCGGGCCTGGGCCTCCGGCAGCCCGGCGAACCAGTCGCGAATCGGCGTGAACGCGCCGGTGTAGGTCGCCGGGTTCGAGCGCGGGGTGCGGCCGATCGGCGACTGGTCGATGTCGACCACCTTGTCGACCTTGTCGAGGCCCTCGATCGATTCGAACGGGGAGGCGTGTTCGCGGGCGTTGTGCAGCCGGCGCGCCAGCGCCTTCCACAGGGTCTCGATCACCAGGGTCGACTTGCCGCCGCCGGACACCCCGGTGACGCAGGTGAAGGTGCCGAGCGGAATCGCCAGGTCGACGTTCTTCAGGTTGTTGCCGGTGGCGCCGGCGATCTTCAGGTAGCGGCCCTTCCTGGCCTTGCGGCGCAGCTTGGGGATGGCGATCTGCCGGAATCCGGACAGGTACTGCCCGGTCAGGCTCTCCGGCGCCCGCATCACCTCCTCGGGGGTGCCGCTGGCGACCACGGTGCCGCCGTGCACCCCGGCGCCCGGGCCCATGTCGACCACGTAGTCGGCCTCGCGGATGGCGTCCTCGTCGTGCTCGACCACGATCACCGTGTTGCCGAGGTCGCGCAGCCGCCTGAGGGTCGCCAGCAGGCGCTCGTTGTCGCGCTGGTGCAGGCCGATCGACGGCTCGTCGAGCACATAGAGCACGCCGGTCAGCCCCGAGCCGATCTGCGAGGCCAGCCGGATGCGCTGGCTCTCGCCGCCCGACAGCGAGCCGGAGCCGCGCGACAGGGTCAGGTACTCCAGCCCGACGTTGTTCAGGAAGCCGAGCCGCTCGCGGATCTCCTTGAGGATGCGCTGGGCGATCTCGAGATCCTTCGCGCGCAACGTGCCCTCGAGCTGGTCGAACCAGGCGACCGCCTTGCCGATCGAGAACTCGCAGACCTCGGAGATCGTCAGGCCGCCGACCTTGACCGCCAGGGCCGCCGGCTTCAGGCGCTGGCCGCCGCAGGCCTCGCAGGGGGCGACCGACTGGTAGCGGGCGAGTTCCTCGCGCACCCAGGCGCTGTCGGTCTCGCGCCAGCGCCGCTGCATGTTCGTGACGACGCCCTCGAACGGCTTGGTCGTCTTGTAGGTCCGCAGCCCGTCCTCGAAGGTCATGGTCACCGGCTCGTCGCCGGTGCCGTTCAGGACGGCGTCGCGGACCGCCTCCGGCAGGCCCTCCCAGGGCGTGTCCATCGACACCCCGAAATGCGTCGCCAGGCTCTCCAGGGTCTGCACGTAGTATTTCGACGAACTGGCGGCCCACGGGCCGACGGCGCCCTTCTTGAGCGACAGGGTCGGGTTCGGGATCACCAGCTCCGGGTCGAAGTACATCCTGGTGCCGAGGCCGTCGCAGGACGGGCAGGCGCCGAACGGGTTGTTGAACGAGAACAGCCGCGGCTCGATCTCGTCGATGGTGAAGCCGGAGACCGGACAGGCGAACTTGGCCGAGAAGGTATGGCGCTCGCCGGAATCGGCCTCGTCGGCGAACAGCAGGCCGTCCGACAGCCCGAGCGCGGTCTCGATCGAATCGGCCAGCCGGGTCTGGATGCCGTCGCGCACCACCAGCCGGTCGACCACCACCTCGATGTCGTGCTTGTACTTCTTGTCGAGCGCCGGCGCGTCCTCGATCTCCAGCAGCTCGCCGTCGATCTTCACGCGCTGGAATCCGCGCTTGCGCAGATCCGCCAGTTCCTTGCGGAACTCGCCCTTCTTGCCGCGCGCGATCGGCGCCAGCAGGTAGAGCCGGGTGCCCTCGGGCAGATCGACGATGCGGTCGACCATCTGGCTGACGGTCTGGCTCTCGATCGGCAGGCCGGTGGCCGGCGAGTAGGGGATGCCGACCCGGGCGTACAGCAGGCGGAGATAGTCGTAGATCTCGGTGACCGTGCCGACCGTCGAGCGCGGGTTGCGCGAGGTGGTCTTCTGCTCGATCGAGATCGCCGGCGACAGCCCCTCGATCAGGTCGACATCCGGCTTCTGCATCAGTTCGAGGAACTGCCGGGCGTAGGCGGACAGGCTCTCGACGTAGCGGCGCTGGCCCTCGGCGTAGATCGTGTCGAAGGCCAGCGACGACTTGCCGGAGCCGGACAGGCCGGTCAGCACCGACAGCGCGTTGCGCGGCAGGTCGACGTCGACGTTCTTCAGGTTGTGCTCCCGGGCTCCGCGGACGCGGATCACGCGGAGCTCGCTGTCGGACGCGGGAAGGGGCGCCATGGCCGGCCTCGGTTCGGTCTCGCGGGAGCAGATGCGACCCGGGAATATAGGGTGTCGCGGTGCGGTATTGCCACCGGCCATGCAACTTCGCCGCGGCGCCTGCTGACAGATACTGTCGCGCGCTGTGGATAAGTGTCGGAAGTTCAGGCGGCAGGCCGATTCGCTACCGGGCCACCGATTCGATACCGGAGCGGAACGACCGGGTCCGACCGTAACCGCATTGTCGGTTTCGGCGTTCCGCAGGGCCGCAACGGGCTTGGAACCCGCCGGGCGATGTGGGATGGTCCGCCGACGCGACCGCCGGCCGGATCGGCCGGCGCCGCTATGGCATTCGACGGACAAGCGAGAGCGAGACGATGGCGGGCAGCGTCAACAAGGTCATCCTGATCGGCAACCTCGGCCGCGACCCGGAGGTGCGGAGCACCCAGGACGGCACCAAGATCGTGAACTTCACGCTCGCCACCTCCGAGAACTGGCGTGACAAATCCAGCGGCGAGCGGCGCGAGCGCACCGAGTGGCACCGGGTGGTGATATTCAACGAGAACCTGGCCCGGATCGCCGAGCAGTATCTGCGCAAGGGCAGCTCCTGCTACGTCGAGGGCCAGCTCCAGACCCGCAAATGGACCGACCAGAGCGGCCAGGAGAAGTACACCACCGAGGTGGTGCTGCAGCGGTTCCGCGGCGAGCTGACCCTGCTGGGCGGCCGCGGCGAAGGTGGCGGCGGTGGCGGCGGGGGGTATGGCGGCGGCGGTGACGACTACGGCCGCGGCGACGACTTCGGCGGCGGCCCGTCGGGCGGCGGCTTCTCGGGCGGTGGCTCCTCGGGCGGTAGCGGCTCGGGCGGTGGCGGCAGATCCGGTGGCGGCTCCTCGGGCGGCGGCGCCCCGGCGCCGATGGGCGGCCCCAGCGACCTGGACGACGAGATTCCCTTCTAGCTGACTGCAGGCCGGGACTGTCCGGCCGGGCGCTCAATGGTTGGCGTAGTCGGCAATGTCGGTTTCACAAATCGCCGGAGTCCGGCCGAAGGCAGCGGAAAGTCCCCGAATCGCGGTGTTGTGCCCGCGCGAGATCAACAATGTCGTGAATGCCGGGACCCGCGCGCTGATCGACGGGTTGAGACACTACGCCGTCGCGGTCGAGGTGTTCGATACCTGGACCGAAGGCGCCACCGGATTACGGAGACTGCTTGGCCGTCGGTTCGACGCGGTGTACGCGGTTGCTGGCTCGCAACTGGTCGACGGCCCCGACCGTTGGAACGTCGAACTCCTCGATCTGGTCAACTCGCCGATTCTCTACAGGCTGACGGATCCGCCATTCGTTCGCCGCTATCTCGGCGGGCTGGAGGGCTTGCGCCATGCTGCGACTGTCAGCGTCCGGGACCTGCACTGCGGCGAGTACCTCGAACGGATCGGCATCGGAGCGCGGGCGCCGCACTATCACCCCGGTCGTTACGACGATAGCGGCATCGACCGGGATGCTGCGGGCAGGTCGCTGCAGGAACGGGATATTCCGTTTCTCTTCGTCGGGTCGGTGTATCGCGCTGAAAGTATCGAGCAATACACCAGGGCCCTGTTGCCGGATCGGCTCCAGACCGTCCGGGATCTGTCGGATGCCTTGCTGGCGGAGCCGAGCCGGCCGGCGTGGCGGGTCGCGGAGGACGTCTTCCGGGCCCGTGGCGACGAACTCGTTCCCTACCACGGTCTGGGCCGTGCACTGCTAGATCTCGCCAACCGGCACGCGAACGCGCGTTTCCGCTGCCGCCTCGCCGACCTGCTCGTCGCGCATGAGGGGGTCATCGTGGTCGGCGACGACAGCCGACTGCCCGACTCCCCGACGGACCGTCGGGCCGAAGTGCTCGGGCACCGGACCCACGCCCAGGTCGTCGACCTGATGTTGCGCGCCCGGCTCGTGGTAGCCGCGCCGCCAAACTTCTGTGTCGGTGCAGTCAGCGAGCGCGTATACTGGGCCATGGCAGCTGGCGCTGTGTCGCTGTCCCTTCAGACTCCGGCAATGGATCGGCATTTCGAACCTGGGCTTCACTACCGTCCGTTCGACCGGGCCTTTGCGGACCTGGAAACTACTCTCGTTATTGCCCGCGAGTCCCCGGCAGCATTTCAGATGATTGCCGATGCCGGGCGCCGGCAAGTGCGCGTGGAGTTCTCGAACCGCGACAACGTCAGACGCCTGTTCGGACCGATTCTGGACATTGGTGATCCGATAACGCCGGCCTCTGCCTCATGACGCCACCGTCATTGCGAGGTCTGCCGCCGGCCGGGCCGGGACGGTCGACGGTCATGCTGGTGTCGGTCGGCGGGGAGGTGTCCGAAGGGATTCTGGCAAGTCTCGCAGATTGCCGGGATCGCCTCCTGATCGTTGGCACGACAACCGATCCGACGACGAGGTCGGCGCGGCAGTGCGACGTCATCGTCCAGGTGGCGCCGTCGATCGACGTTGCCTCGTTCGTGCGCGACGTCGCTGAGGCCTTGCGGGTCCACCGCCCGATCGTGGCGTTCCCCTGCCGTGACGCGGACATGCCCGGGCTGGCGAAGGTCAAGGCGGACGACCCGGTGCTCGGAGCGCCGCTGCTGGTTGGCTCCGTCGCTCTGGCCAATGCGATGAGCGACAAGGTGCTGATGAAAGGCTTCATGGAGCGGTGCCGATTGCCGATCCCCGCGACGGCGTGGACATTCGATGGCGCTCTGGAACTCGCCGGCCGATACGGATTCCCGCTGATCGCGAAGCCCCGCGTCGGGTCCGGGACCAAGGGTGTGTACATCGTACTCGACGACGAGCAGTTGCGCTCCTGCGCGCTGCATGGTGACTTCGTCATTCAACCGTTCATCTCGCCGCCGCCGGACTTCGTCGCCAACCTGCCGGACCCGCGTTTCGGCGTGCCGTTCGTACAGAGTTCAGGGTTTACAGCACTGATCGCGCTGCGCGGCCTGGTCGGGCGCGACGGTAGGCTCGACCATGTGGTCAAGGTCGACGTCGTTCACAGATACGGCCGTCCGTTTCGCTTGACGAGATGCCCCGTCGATGCGGTGGACCACGAAGCCGCACAGCGGGTCGCCGCGGAACTGCATTGCGAGGGATACGTCGGACCGTTTGCCCTGCAAGGACGGGTCGACGACAACGGAGCGCTGGTGTTCTTCGAGATGCTGGCGCGGATCGGCGGCAGTGCGCTCGGGTTCGTGGGCCTCGGCCTGAATCAATCGAGGATTGTCCTCGAAATGTTCGGCGGTCCGGCCGCAGTGGCATCTAAAGTCACGGCCGATAGCGTCGAGTGGCAGACAATCCCACGCGCGTTCGACGATCGGGTCGTGTCGTGATCTTCGATGAGTTGGCGAGGCTAGAGGCCGCATCCCCGTCTGCACCGCCGCAGCGGGAGGTGGCGCTTTTCGTGCCGTCGATGCCGCCGGTTGCGCTGTTGCGGGACCGGATGGAGGCCGTCCACGCATCCGGGACCTTCACCAACTTCGGGCCGTTCTCGATGCTGTTCGAGGCCCGGCTCGCCGAGCGTCTCGGCGTTCCGGTCGATCATGTCTGCGCGGTCACCAGTGCCACCGCGGGCCTGGCGGCCGCACTGATGGCCGTGGCCGGTGACGGCGGGCTGTGCGCGATGCCGGCGTGGACCCACGCGGCGACCGCCGCTGCGGTTCGCATAGCCGGACTGCAGCCATACTTCCTGGACGTCGATCCCGTGACCTGGCAACTGGATCCCGAGCGCTTGACCGGGCGGCTCGCGAAGGCGCCGGGCCGGGTCACAGCGGTCCTGATGGTGGCGCCGTTCGGCAGCCGCATCGACGTTCCCGGATGGGCGGCATTCCAGCAGCGGTCGAGGCTGCCCGTGGTGGTCGACGCCGCCGCAGGCTTCGACAGCTGGACCGACTCGCCGCTGGTCAGCGTGGTGAGCTTCCACGCCACCAAGGGGTTCGCGATCGGCGAGGGGGGCGCGGCGCTGTGCCCGACGGCCGAACTCGGCTGGCGATTGCGCGCGACCATCAATCTCGGGATGGACGCCGGTCGCGTTGCCCGGATACCGGGACTCAACGGCAAGCTCGACGAACACCGCTCGGTGATCGGGCTGGCGGCGCTAGAGGCCTGGCCGGAGACCCGGTCGGTCCTGGCCGCCCGGATGTCGGCCTATGACCGTGCGCTGGAGCGGGCCGGGCTGGCGGTGACCCGGCCGGCCCCGGCCGTCGGCGTCGTGACCTCCACCTACGTGGTCGAATTGGCCGCCGCGGATGCTGTGCGCACCGTCGATGGACTGGCGCGCCACGGGGTCCAGGCGCGGCGCTGGTGGGGCGACGGCTGCCACCGTGCCCCGGCATTCGCCGGCGCCGCGCGCGAGGCACTGACGGCGACCGACCGACTGGCCGCCCGGGTGGTCGGCCTGCCGCTGCACGCTGCGCTGTCCTTCGAGGACGTCGACTATGTGGTGGCGTGCCTGGGCCGGGTTCTCGACGGCGCCGGGGAGGGATAGTGGGACAGGAACAAGACGGGCCGGGCGATCGCGACTACCTGGCCGCCAACCGCGCGTTCTGGGACGGTTTGGTCGGCATCCACGTCGCCTCGACCGGCCCCGACGGCTACGACGTCGATGCGCTGCGGCGGGGCGAACGACGGCTGCATGCCATCGAGGAGTCCGAGCTCGGCCCGGTCGACGGGCTCGACGTCCTGCACCTGCAGTGCCATTTCGGGGTCGACAGCCTGATCCTGGCGCAGCGCGGGGCGCGGGTGACCGGACTCGACTTCTCGCCTGAGGCGGTGGCAGCGGCGCGGGCGCTGGCAACGGAACTCGGACTCGACGCCCGGTTCGTCGAAGGCGATTTGTACGCCGCCCCGGACCTGATCGACGGGCGGTTCGATCTGGTCTACGTGACCTGGGGCACGATCTGCTGGCTGCCGGACCTCGCCGGCTGGGCGAAGGTGGCGGCGCATTTCCTGAAGCCGGGCGGCCGGTTCTATTTCTGCGACGCCCATCCGGCGGCCAGGGTGTTCGACGATTCCACCGAGGCGGCCGCGCTGCCGGCCGGCACGCTGCGGCTGCACTATCCGTACTTCCACCGGGCGGCACCGACGACGAACCTGGTCACCACCGACTATGCCGACCCGAGTGCCGAGATCCGCAATCAGCGCAGCTACGAGTGGGAGCACAGCGTCTCCGATATCGTGAACGCGGTGATCGGCGCCGGGCTGCGGCTGGACTGGCTGCACGAGCACGAAGAGATCGCCTGGAAGCTGCTGCCGGTCCTGGTGCCGGGCGCGCACGGCCAGTACCGCTGGCCCGAGGGGTTCGCGGTGACCTTGCCGCTCAGTCTGTCGTTTTCGGCCCGCCGGCCCTGACGGGCACGGCTTGCGCATTAGCGAGTCGTTTACTGCATGGCCTGTATCACCTATCCATGGTTTTGAACGTCCATCCAGTTCCTGACCTGCCGGGCAGTACCGGACCCGACCGCGCGCCGTCCCTCGGACTGCAGCGCGCGGCGTTCCGGCACGTCATCGCGCCGATCATGCTGCTCGGGCTCGGGGTGGTCGTGCTGATCCTGGCGCTGGTGGCGATCGCCGCCCACAGCCAGAACCGGCTTGCCGTCGAATCGGCGCAGCACCTCGCGGGCAGCGCGCTTCGGGTCGAGGCCGAGCAGATCGCCGGCATCGTGGGCGACTACACGTTCTGGAACGACGCCGCCGGTCACCTGGTCGCAACATTCGACCCGGCCTGGGCGGACGACAATGTGGGGGCCTGGGCCAATGACAGCCTCGGGATGAGCGCCACCCTGGCGCTCGACGGCAACCTCCGCCTGATCTTCGGTTCCATGGACGGCGAGGTCCGGGGCGACGGCCTGCTCAGCCGACTGTCCGCCGAACTGCCGGACCTGGTGTCGAGGGCCGTCGGGACAGCCGGCGAGCCCGGCGCCGTCTCCGGCACCGTGACCACCTACCTGGAGCTGGACGGCGTTCCGGCGATCGCTGTCGCAGCGGTCATCAAGTGGGAGGACGAGCGCCCGGTTCCGCTGCATGCGGGCGCGCCGGTCGTCCTGGTGTTCGTGCGCCGGATGGACGCAGCGATGCTGAGCCGCTTCGAGGACCTGTACCTGCTGCCCGGCACGCGGTTGGTCGCGGCGTCCGAGGATCTCCCCGACTCGGTGCTGCTGCGGACGATCGACGGTCGGGACATCGCGCGCCTGGCGTGGGCCGGGGAGCGGCCCGGCACCGCGCTGATCCTCGAGCTGGCGCCGTCGCTGGCGGGCATCGCGCTGCTGGCCGGCCTGCTGATGGTCCTGATCGTCAGGCGGGCCCGACGCTCGACGGCGGAGCTGGCAAGCAGTCACCAGCAGCTGGAGAGCCAGACCCGGGCGCTGAAGGCCTCGACTGCCGCCATGCAGAGCGCGCTCGCCGAGGCGGCCCGGGCCAATGCCGCCAAGTCCGACTTCCTGGCGCGGATGAGCCACGAGCTGCGAACACCGCTGAACGCGATCCTCGGTTTCTCCGAGATCATCGCCCTCGAACTGTACGGGCCGAACTCCGTTCCGCGCTATCGCGACTACGGTCGCATGATCCACGACAGCGGCAACCACCTGCGGTCGCTGATCAACGACATCCTGGACCTGTCGCGAATCGAGGCCGGCCGGCACGAACTGAAGGAGGAGCCGACCGAGGTCGATCCGATCGTCGAGCAATGCCTCGGGCTGCTGGCACCGAAGATCGAGGCGAAGCGGATCGCTGTCGACCATGCACCGTCGTCGGTCCGCCTGCTCGTCGACACCCGGGCGCTTAAGCAGATCCTGCTGAACCTGCTGTCGAACGCCGTCAAGTTCACCGACGGCGGCGGCCTCGTCACGGTCCGGGTGCGGGACGGCGCCGACGGCATCGCCATCGAGATCTCCGACACCGGGTGCGGCATGTCGGAGGACGACCTGGAGCGGGTCTTCCAGCTTTTCGGCCAGGTTCGGGCGACGACAACGCGCGACGGCGAGGGTTCCGGACTGGGTCTGAACATCGCCAAGGCACTGGTGGAGATGCACGGCGGCGAGCTCGGCATCCGGTCCACCGTCGGCACAGGCACCACGGCGACCGTGTGGTTCGATCCGTCCCGCCGGCTGCCGCCAATGGCGCCTGTCGAAACCGCCTGATCGCGCGGTTCCGGGACGCTCGGCCGGGCCCCCGGGGTGGCCGTCGCTCCAGGTCCGTGATTTCGGCGCCGCAACATTGCCGCATCGTCGCCGCTCTGCTAAGTTTTCGCAGAGTGCGGCGGTGCCCGATTCGGCGCCGCGAAGGCCGTTCCAGGCCGTCCACAGCCACCTGATCCGGAACCCCTCGGTTGTCCGACATTACGCCCGACCATCACGACATCGCCCCGGTCTCCATCGAAGACGAGATGCGGCGCTCGTACCTCGATTACGCCATGAGCGTGATCGTGGCCCGCGCGCTGCCCGACGTCCGGGACGGCCTGAAACCGGTGCACCGGCGAATCCTGTACGCCATGAAGGTCGGCGGCTACGACTGGACGCGGCCGTACCGCAAGTCGGCGCGCATCGTCGGCGACGTCATGGGCCAGTACCACCCGCACGGCGACAGCGCGATCTACGACGCCATGGTCCGCATGGCGCAGGACTTCTCGATGCGCCTGCCGCTGGTCGACGGCCAGGGCAACTTCGGCTCGATGGACGGCGATCCGCCGGCGGCCATGCGGTACACCGAGGCCCGGCTGGCCAAGGCGGCCGAGGGCCTGCTGCGCGACATCGACAAGGAGACCGTCGACTTCGTCGCGAACTACGACGAGACCACGGAAGAGCCCTCGGTGCTGCCGGCCGAGTACCCGAACCTGCTGGTCAACGGTGCCGGCGGCATCGCGGTCGGTATGGCGACCAATATCCCGCCGCACAACCTCGGCGAGGTGGTCGACGCCTGCCTGGCGATGCTGGACAACCCCGGCATCACGATCGACGAGCTGATGGCCTTCGTGCCCGGGCCGGACTTCCCGACCGGCGGCCTGATCCTCGGCCGGTCCGGCATCCGCGAGGCCTACCACACCGGCCGCGGCTCGGTGGTCATGCGCGGCCGGGCCGAGATCGAGGAGATCCGCAAGGACCGCTTCGCGATCGTCGTCACCGAGATTCCCTACCAGGTCAACAAGGCCCGGATGATCGAGCGGATCGGCGAAACCGTCCGCGACAAGATCATCGAGGGTATCTCCGACCTGCGCGACGAGAGCGACCGCGACGGCGTGCGCGTGGTGGTCGAGCTGAAGCGGGACGCCATCGGCGAAGTGGTGCTGAACCAGCTCTACCGCTACACCCCGCTGCAGACCAGCTTCGGCGTCAACATGCTGGCGCTGAACCGCGGCCGGCCGCTGCAGATGAACCTGCGCGACGTGATCTTCGCGTTCGTCGAGTTCCGCGAGGAGGTGATCACCCGCCGCACCCGGTACCTGCTCTACAAGGCGCGCGAGCGCGCCCATGTGCTGGCCGGCCTGATGGTGGCGATCAACAACCTCGACGCGGTGATCGCGCTGATCCGGTCGTCGCCGGACGCCGGCGAGGCCCGGCGCCGGTTGTGCGACACCGACTGGAACGCCCAGGACGTCGCCGACTTCATCGCCATCATCGACGATCCGGGGCACCGGGTCGCCGAGGACGGGACCTACCGGCTGTCCGAGCCACAGGCGCGCGCCATCCTGGAGCTGCGGCTGCAGCGCCTGACCGGCATGGAGCGTTCCAAGCTGATCGAGGAGGCGGAGGAGATCGCCGGCCGGATCAGGGACTACCTGGCGATCCTGACCTCGCGCCCGCGGCTGCTGGGCGTATTGCGCGACGAACTGCGGCAGACCCGCGAGGCCTGGGCCAACGATCGCCGGACCGAGATCCAGGAAAGCGAGTTCGAGCACGACATCGAGGACCTGATCGCCCGCGAGGACATGGTCGTCACCGTCAGCTACTCGGGCTACATCAAGCGGGTGCCGCTGACCACCTACCGGTCGCAGAAGCGCGGCGGCAAGGGCCGGGCCGGCATGGCGACCCGCGACGAGGACTGGGTGCACCGGCTGTTCGTGGCGAACAGCCACGCCCCGATCCTGTTCTTCACCTCGCGCGGTCAGGTCTACCAGCTCAAGACCTACCGCCTGCCGGAAGGCACGCCGCAGTCACGCGGCCGGCCGATGGTGAACCTGCTGCCGCTCGAAGAGGGCGAGTGGATCCAGACCGTCATGCCGATGCCGGCGGACGAGGCGAGCTGGGACGGGCTGCACGTGATGTTCGCGACCGCCGCCGGCACCGTCCGGCGCAACGCGCTCAGCGACTTCACGAACATCAACCGCGCCGGCAAGCGGGCGATGAAGCTGGAGGACGACGACCGGCTGATCGCGGTCATGCCATGCAACGAGGGCGACGACGTGCTGCTGGCGACCCGGCTCGGCAAGGCGATCCGGTTCCCGGTGGCGGATGTCCGGCTGTTCCGCGGCCGCGATTCCCTGGGGGTCCGGGGCATCCGGCTGGCCTCGGGCGACGCGGTGGTGTCGATGTCGATCCTGCGGCATGTCGACTACCAGGACGTCGCGGGGGGCGAGCAGAGTGAGCGCGAGGTATACCTGCGCCAGGCCGCCTGGATCCGGCGCGGCAGCGGCGAGGGCGACGAGGACGCAACGGCTCCCGAGGTGATGCTGAGTGAGGAGCGGTTCGCGATTCTCGGGGCCGGCGAGGAGTTCGTGCTGTCGGTCACCGAGAAGGGATACGGCAAGCGCACCTCGGCGCACGAATACCGGGTCACCGGGCGCGGCGGCCAGGGCATCGCGTCGATGGACGTCACCCGCAAGAACGGGCCGGTGGTCACCGCCTTCCCGGTGACGCCGAGCGACCAGATCATGCTGGTGACCAACGGCGGTCAGGTCATCCGCTGCCCGGTCGACGATATCCGGGTGGCGGCGCGCAAGACCCAGGGCGTGCTGCTGTTCCGGGTCGGCGGCGACGACGAGGAGAAGGTTGTCTCGGTGTCCCTGGTCGGCGAGAACGGCGACAGCGAGAGCAGCGACGACGAGAACGGCGACGCCGTCGGCACGGACGGTGCCGGCGGCAGCGGTCCCGAGGGCAGCGGTCCCGAGGGCAGCGGGGCCGGCGATGACGGAGCCCGCGACGATGGGGCCGGCCCGGATCAGGGGGACACGACGGAATGACCAGCAAGGTGACACGCCCCGAACGCGTCGGGGTGTATCCGGGAACGTTCGACCCGATCACCAGGGGCCATATCGACATCATCCGGCGCGCCAGTAAGACCGTCGACCGCCTGGTCGTCGCGGTCGCCCGGAATGCCGGGAAGGGACCGCTGTTCAGCCTCGACGAGCGGGTCGAGATGGTCCAGGACGAGATCGCAGAGATCCTCGCCAAGAACGCCGAGGACGGCTTCAAGGGCGCGATCGACGTCAAGCCGTTCGGCTCGCTGCTGATGCATTTCGCCGAGTCCCAGGGGGCCTCGGTGATCATCCGCGGGCTGCGGGCGGTCTCGGACTTCGAGTACGAATTCCAGATGGCCGGGATGAACGCCCGCCTGAACCCGCGGATCGAGACCATGTTCCTGATGGCGTCGGACCGCCACCAGTTCATCTCGTCGCGATTCGTGAAGGAGATCGCCCGGCTCGGCGGGCCGATCACCGAGTTCGTCACCCCGCGGGTCGCCGAGCGGGTGATGAACCGCTTCAACAGCGATCCGTCGCAGGCAAGCCAGGCCAAGCAGACCGGTCCGTTCGGGGACTGACCCGGGAGCCGGGCCGGGCGGCAATTGAGTTGACCTGGGACGGCCGCCTGCCTAGGTTCCCGCCGTCGTGACGACCCCCGGGCGGCAGCATCCGGGCGGGGTCGGGGCGGGCGCGTAGCTCAGTTGGTAGAGCAGCTGACTTTTAATCAGCGGGTCACAGGTTCGAGTCCTGTCGCGCTCACCATTCCCGCCGCCGATTCTCCCGCAGTCGATTCGGGGAACGACGGATTGCCCCACCGCAGCCTTCTCGTGCGGCGCTGCAGGTCCTGGACAGGCGATTTCCCGTCCACGGACCGTCATCCAGGAAGGACCCCGTACATGGCAGGCGGCTGCGCCATCTACATCGGCGACAACCCGATGCAGCAGCGGACCAATCCGTTCGGCAAGGACATCGCCAACCGCGGGCTGTTCCGGGCGCTGATCGAGCACGGGCCCTGGGACGACCAGCTGTTCCTGGTGCACAACAAGGTCGACGACGCCGAGCTGGCCGGCAACCTGTTCGGCGGCGCGGCGCCCAAGCCGGTGCGCGCCACCTCGATCCTGAACCATCGCGCGATCGCCGACTGCGGCGTGCTGTTCCGCGGCCAGTCCCGGCTCGCCGAGCTCGGCTGGTTGCGCCGCGGCGACGACGAGCGCGCGTACAGCCTGGTCGGGTTGCTGCACTCGCTCGGCCCGCAGGCGATGCGGGCCTACACCGCCGAGGTCGTGGCCAGCCCGGTCGAGCCCTGGGATGCCATCATCTGCACCTCGCCAGCGGTGCAGCGGCACCTGCGCACCCTGCTGGAGGAGACCAGCGACTACCTGGCCTCGCGCTTCGTGATCCCCGGCACCGGCCATCGCCGGCCGCTGCCGCAGCTCCCGATGATCCCGCTCGGCGTCGACGTCGCGTCCTTTGCGGCCCGCAACGACCGGAGCCGCCGCGGCGAGGCGCGGTTGGCGCTCGGAGTTGCCGAGGACGCCTTCGCGCTGCTGTGGCTCGGCCGTCTGTCCTTCTTCGAGAAGGCCTATCCGCAGGCAATGTTCGCCGCCGCCGAGGAGACTGCCCGGCGGACCGGCCGGCCGGTTGAGTTCCTGATGGCCGGCTGGTTCCCGAACCCCGAGCGGGATTCCCGGATGTGGCGGGAGGCGGCCGCGCTGTACGCCCCGAGCGTGACCGTCCGCTTCCTCGACGGCAACGACCCGGCGGTGCTGGAGCGGATCTGGCCGGCCTCGGACGTGTTCGTCTCGCTGGTCGACAACATCCAGGAGACCTTCGGAATCACGCCGATCGAGGCGATGGCCGCCGGGCTGCCGGTGGTGGTCAGCGACTGGGACGGCTACCGCTACACCGTGCGCCACGGCGTCACCGGATTTCGGGTGCCGACCCTGATCGCGCCCGACGGCACCGGCGGGCTGATCGCCGGCCGCCACGCGCTCGGCATGGACACCTATCAGAACTATGTCGCCCAGGTGGCGGCGCATGTGGCGGTGAACATCCGCACGACCGCCGACGCCCTGGTCGCACTCGCCGAGGACGAGGGCCTGGCGCGCCGCATGGGGGAGGCGGCCCACCGGCACGCCCGGGAGACCTTCGACTGGCCGGTGGTGGTCGCAGGCTACGCCCGGCTGTTCGACGAACTCGAAGCGATCCGGCGGTCGGCCGCCGCCTACGAGGCAGCCGGGACCACGCGCCGGAACCCGGTGCGCAAGGACCCGTTCGGGGCGTTCGCCGGGTTCGCCAGCGGAACCCTGCGGGCCGACACCGAGTTTCGCCCGGCCGCGAGCCCCGTGGATCAGGACGTCGCAAGACACCATGCCTTGGCCCTGAACAACGTGACCGCGGTCTGGCGGCTGTCGCCTGGGCTGACGACCCGGATCTGCGCATTGGTCGCCGAGCGCGGCTCGATGCGCGCCGTCGACATCGCGAAGGCCTGCACCAACACCCCGCACGACTTCCTGGCCCGCCATCTGGTCTGGATGTGCAAGGTCGGGCTGCTCGACTGGAAGACGCCGCCGCTGTCCGAGGTCGATCTGCCGGATCCGCAGCCGGGCCCGGGCTGAGCCCCCGCCGGGCCGGCGGCCTCAGTCGTCGTCCGACGGGGCGATGCCGGCCACCAGGTCGTGGTCGACCGAGGGGATGATGCCGATGTCGAGGATGCCGACCAGGCTGTCGTCGGTGTCCGGCAGGACCTGGAACATCACGGCGTCCATGATCCGGTGCAGGGACTGCCGTTCGCCGGCCACCAGCCCGTTGACCCCGACATTGATGAAGTAGGTGCCCGGCAGGAAGCTGCAGGGGAACTCGAAGGTCAGGACCGCGCGTTCGCCTGTCCTCGGGTTCGGCATGGTGTCGTGCAGGCGGTGGCTCGCCCGACCGGACAGCTCGACGCCGGTCATGGTCTTGAACAGGGTCGCGTAGCGGACCTGCTCGCAGTCGCTGTCGAAGGCAACGTCGTAGCAGACCTTGTACATGCGGCCGCGGGACAGCTGGTTGACCCGCATGCCGTTCATGGTCTCGATGCGCGGGTCGAGGATCCGCGCGCCCTGGCTCTCGTATTCGACCCGGCTCTGGTTCTGGAGCGTCTCGTCGAGTCCGGCGTGGATCTCGGCTTCCTCCTCGGCGACCGCGCTCCTGATCTCGGTGCGGATCCGCTCCCGGTCGGTCGCCGGGGCGTGGGTCAGGCGGTAGTAGTTCGAGGCCACCAGCTTCGGTTCGCCGATCAGCAGGACCTCGCCGCGGTCCATCAGCACCGCGCGGTCGCAGAGCTGGGTGATCATCCCCATGGCGTGGCTGACGAACAGGATCGTCGTGCCCTTGTCGCGCAGCGCCTCGATCCGCGCCAGGCACTTGCGCTGGAAGCCCTCGTCGCCGACGGCGAGCGCCTCGTCGACGATCAGGATGTCGGGGTCGACGCTGGCCGCGATCGAAAACGCCAGCCGGACATACATGCCGCTGGAATAGGTGACGACCGGCCGGTCGATGAAATCGCCGAGGCCCGAGAACGCGACGATGTCGTCGTAGCGCGCGTCGATCTCGGCCTGGGACAGGCCCAGGATCGAGGCGTTCAGGTAGATGTTCTCGCGCCCGGTGAACTCCGGGTTGAAGCCGGCGCCGAGCTCGAGCAGGGCGGCGGCCCGGCCGGTCACCGAGACCCGCCCGCCGCTGGGCTGCAGCAGCCCCGCGATGATCTGCAGCAGGGTCGACTTGCCGGATCCGTTCGGGCCGACGATCCCGACGGTCTCGCCGCGATGGATGGTGACCGTGACCCGGTTCAGCGCCACGAAGGTCTCGTAGTAGCGCCTGCGCCCCATCGACAGCATCTGCAGGAGCCGGTCGGTCGGACGCTTGAAGATCGAGAAGATCTTGGTCACGTCCTCGATGACGATCGCCGGCTCGCCGGGAGTCGGTTGAGCCTCAGAGGACATCGGCGAAGCCCCGCTTGGTGCACTGGAACCAGAAGGCGCCGAGCCAGACGACGGCGACCGCGACCCCCGAGTAGATCGCCAGCGCCCGCAGCGAGGGAAGGGTTCCCCACAGCACCAGGTCGCGGGTCGCGTCCACCGGAACCGAGAGCGGATTCAGCCAGACCAGCGTCTGCAGCGATTCCGGCAGGGTCTCGATCGGGAACAGGATCGGGCTGCCGAACAGCATGATCGTGGAGATGATGCCGACCAGGTGGCCGACGTCGCGCAGATAGACCCCGATCGACGACAGGAACCAGGAGATGCCGAGCACGATCGCCACATAGGGCAGCCAGACCAACGGAACCAGGAGGGTGGTCAGCGGGATCCGCGCCTCGAAGAACAGCAGGGCCAGGAGCAGCACGGCGAAATTGAACAGCAGGGTGACGAAGGCCGACCCGGTCGCGACCACCGAGAGCGTCTCCAGCGGGAACACGACCTTCTTCACGAAGTTGACGTTCTCGAGGATCAGGGTGGGAGAGCGGGTGAGCACCTCGGTCACGAAGAAGTGCAGCATCAGTCCCGAGAACAGCACGATGCCGTAGTTGTGCTCGACGTCGGCGACCCGCGACGGAAACCGGATCTGCAGCACGGCGCTGAAGACATAGGCGTAGACCGCGAAAGTCAGCAGCGGCGTCAGCAGCGCCCAGACCATGCCGAGCGCGGACTTGCGGTAGCGCGAATAGATGTCCTTGCGGACGAGCTGGCGCAGGATCGTGCGGTTCGTGAGCATCGACCGGACGATCGCGGCCGGAGTCGCGATGAAGCTCGACAGGACGCTCATCGGGCCGGCTCGACGCCCATGCGCTCGGCCCAGAGCTGGCAGATCATCAGGAGCCAGAGCCGCCACCCGGAGATCACCTTGCCGTCCGCGAGGATCGCCTGAATACGCGCCATGCTCCGCGCGTTCAGCACGCCTGTCCGGGCGACGCGCTCCGGCTGCAGCACGGACTTCACGATGTCCAGGAGCGGGCCGTTGAGCCAGTGCTCGAACGGGAGGCCGAAGCCACGCTTCGGAACCTGATCGAAGCCGGCGGGCAGCAGCGGCATCGCGACGTCGATCAGGATCCGCTTGATGCCGCTGGCGCGGTAGCTGTCCCGCATCGGCGCATCCGGGATGCCGCGCGCGAGCTTGGCGTCGATCGGCAGCGACAGCGCCAGGTCGATCACATGGGTGTCCAGATACGGGACCCGCACCTCGAGGGAATGCGCCATGGACATCGCGTCGATATCTCGCAGCAACTGGTTGTTGGTGTACCCGCGCAGGGTGAGGGCGGTGATCCGGTCGACCGTGTCGAAGTTCGACAACTCGTCGAGCGCCTGGTAGTCGGCACGCACGTCGCGGCCGCTCCGCGCAAGCAAGGTCGGGGCCATGATCATCTCCACGTCCCGGACGCTGAGGGTCTGGTGGAACCGTCCTGCCGCCTCGGCATAGTCGGTGAGGAAATCCCCACCGTCGGCCTGCTGCAGCATCTGCGCGTGCCAGGGATACCCGATGAACAGGTCGTCCCCGCCGGTGCCGGAGATCGCCACCTTGACGTGCTCGGCCGCGGCCTTCGAGACGAAGTAGGTGTTGACGCCGTCGATCGACGGCTGGTCGATGCTGTCGACGATCCGGTCGAGTTCCGCCCGGATCATCTCGTGGCCGACTTCGATCCGGGTATGGTCGGTCCCGAGATGGTCGGCGAACCGGGCGGCGACGTCGGTCTCGTCGAAGATGGCGAGCTCCTGTCCGAAGCCGACCGAGAAGGTCCTCACCTTGCTTCCGATCTCGGCCGCCATCAGGGCGGTGAGGGTCGCGCTGTCGACGCCGCCCGAGAGGAGAGCCGCGATCGGGACGTCACCGATCAGCTGCGCCTTGACGGTCTCGCGCAGGGTGTCGGCCATGACCTCGACCTGTTCCCGGTAGTCGGCGCTGCGAAGCTCCGGGTGGCGGTCGACCCCCAGTCGCCAATACCGTTCGACACGTGACGTGCCGCCTCGGATCGTCACGCAATGCGCCGGCCTGACCATGGACACGCCGCGGATCATGGTGTCCGGCTGGAACACAGAGCCGTGCTCGAGCAGGCACCGCAACGCGCGCGGTTCGATCGTCGGAGCGATCGCGCCGCTGGCGAGTATCGCCTTCATCTCCGAGGCGAAAACGAAGCTGCCGTCGGCGCCCCGGGCGAACAACAGCGGCTTCACACCGAGCGGATCGCGCGCCAGAAAGACCGTCGGATCGTCCGGGTCCTCGCGCAGGTCGACGAAGGCCAGCGCAAAGATGCCGCGGATCCGCGGCAGGCAAGCCGGCCCGTAGTGCCGGTACATCGTCAGGATCACCTCGGTGTCCGAACTCGACCGGAACCGGTAGCCCAGGGCCTCCAGCTGTCGTCGTTCCTCGGGTGCGTTGTACATCTCGCCATTGTAGACGATCCAGACGTCGCCCTCGGGCGACGCCATCGGCTGGTGTCCGCCCGGGCTCAGGTCCTGGATGGCGAGCCGGGTCATTCCCAGCGCGAGACGTCCCCGGCGGTAGGTGCCGCGGTCGTCCGGGCCACGGTGGTGCATTGCCGCGACCATGCGGTCGATGGCGTTCCCGTCGCTACTTCCACCGACGATGCCGCAGATTCCACACACGGTTCCAGAGTCCTCGTCGCCTAGAGAAATTTCGAACAGAGGTCGTCGAATCGGCGACGGGCGTGATCGTACAACACCGAATTGCCGGCCTGTGCGGCTTTCACCCGGGCGATCTCGTCCGGCGGGAACTCGGTGTCTTCGGAGGCGTCCGCCGTGTTCTCCCGCAGGACCGGCAGGTCGACGCCCAGGACCGCCCGGAACAGCTCGAGGCTGGTCTCGTACTCCTCGGCGATCCCGACGAACGCGAAGTCGTCGAGAGTCATCCCTCCGAGGAAATCGGCGTAGATCCACCTGTACTCGGGCATCTCGGCGAGGTCGCCGGGGCCGAGCTTCTGCTTGAAGATCCGGCGCGCGATCGGGTTCGGGGCATCCGGCATCCGGCGCCAGTGGCGATAGTGCGACAGCGTCCGTGCGACCGGCTCGCGCAGAAACACCGCGAACCGCGCCTGCGGTCCGAGCGGCAGGTACTTCGATGCGGCAAAATGCCCATGCACCGCGCGATACCTGCGAAGCAGTCGATCGGCCTTGGCCCGGACGGCCGCAGCCCGGCGGGCGCGCCGTGCCTCGAACTTCGGAGTCCTGCGCAGCGGCCGGTCGTTGTAGTCGAGCAGAAGCCGGCGGCCGAGACGACGCTCGAGGGCGATCCGCAGGCTGGTGCCGGCGGCCTTGGGGATGTGCACCGATACGATCATGGTGCTCCACGGTGCCCGCGGCGGACGCCGTCCGGAGGTTGGGGCTCGGCGTTGTCGGTCAATCGGGGCACGCGGGTCGCCACTCCTTTGGGATACCGGTTCGCAAGGTTCGACGGGGTTTGGTACCGCAGTCGCCGTGGTGGAACAACCGCGCCGATCGGCCAGCTTCGGCGAGAACGGCAATCGACCATGCAGTCCAATGCACGTTTAGTGAGAATTAACTGAAAATGCAATTGATCTTGCGCAACAATTGAGTTGCCAAGGTGCGCGAACTATACTTCGCTGAACAGATCGGCCCACAGGTGGGGATGGTCGTCGACATGTTCGACTTCCTGAAGATATCCAGCAAGAAGCCCGTCAAGCGGCCAGCCGCTCCGCGCGGCAGGCCGGCGGCGCCGGTGTCCAAGGGAACGGTGAAGATCGACAAGTACGTCTTCAACATCCGGGAGTTGAACCACAAGGGCTTCATTCTCGATCCCTACGACAAGGACATCATTATTACCGGACAACGGTTCCGCTTCGAGATCAATGCCATGGACGGCGAGGACATCTACAAGGGGCGGGCCGAGGGTATCGTGACCAAGATCGCCAACGGCGCCCTGGCTGCCGCTTTCCTGACCAAGTTCTTCTGAGCGTCGAGTTGTTCGGTCGCCGGGTTTCCGACATACTTCACCCATGACCGAGCGCGAGAAGGCCCTGAAGCTGCTGCGAGCCCTGCGAAAGCGGGTGAGCCCGGATGTCCTGGCCCGGGCCCAGCAGGCGGCCCTGATCCAGATCGGGCAGGCGCCGGCGGCCGAGCCGGAGAATGAAGCGTCCCGGCTGTTCAAGCTCGCGCTCGCCAACGGCGGCGCCCGTCGCGTCGAGGTTCTGCAGCACCTCGAGCGGAAATTCCGGCACAAGCTCAACTGACATCGAACGTTCCGGCCTTGGCCGCTCCGGTGCCCGTCGGCATCGCTCAGGCGGCGTTCCGCTGCTCCACCAGCACCGCTTCCGCCAAGGCGTCGATCTCCGCCGCGTGGTTGTAGACCTGCGCCGAAACCCGGGCCCACAGGCCGCCGGCCAGGGCATTGATCGGGACCTGGATGCGGCGCTCGTCGAGCAGTCGCCGCCGCATCTCGAGCCCCTGGGCCTGGGTCGTGCCGAGGCCGTCGGGCAGCCGGACGGTGATCATCGAGCCGGTCAGGCCGGGCGGCGCGCCGACCTCGGTCCCCCATGCCTCGGCCAGCCGACGGCCGGATTCGACGGCAAGGTTGTGGTTGTGCTGGCGCACCCGGTCGACCCCCAGCCGTTCGAGGAAGGCGAGGGCATCCGGCAGGGCCAGTTGCGGCGATGCGTCGCGCGTGCCGACCCAGTCGAACTCGGCCACGAAGCCCTGGCCGTAGCCGTGGCTGATCACCGTCGGGTGCAGGGCCTCCCTGACGGCGTCGGCCGCCCACAGGAACGCGCAGCCCTTCGGGGCGAACAGCCATTTGTGGCAGTTGCCGGTATACCAGTCGGCCCCGATGGCCGGCAGATCGATCGGCAGCATCCCCGGGGCGTGGGCACCGTCGACCAGGGCCGCGGCGCCGGCCTGCTTGGCCGCCGCCACCATGGCGGCTACCGGCAGGACAAGGGCGGTCGGCGACGTCACGTGATCGATGATCGCCACCCGGGTACGATCGGTCAGACCGGCGCTGAAGGCCCGCAGGATCGAGTCGTCCGCATAGGCCGGGAACGGAAGCTGGATCTCTGTCACCTTGGCGCCGCTGCGCGACGCCACCCAGCGGACCGTATTCTTCACCGCGTTGTAGGTCTGGTCGGTGATCAGGATCTCGTCGCCACGCTTCAGCGTCAGCGACCGCAGGATCGCGTTCACCGCCTGGGTCGCGTTCTCGACCATCGCGATGCTCCGGCCCGGCACGCCCAGATGCACCGACAGTCGCTCGGCGGCGACTCGCAGTCCCGGTCGGAACTCGCGCTCCATGAACCGACTGGGTTCGGCCTCCAGCCGATCCTGCCAGCGGCGCTGCGCTGCCGTCACCAGTTTCGGTGTGGCCCCGTAGGAGCCGTGGTTGAGGTAGACGGCGCCGTCCTCGAGCTGGAACAGCCGGCGGGCAGGCGCACCGAAAGCGGGAGCGTCGGACATGGCGCGATGGTGGCGCGAATTCGGAACGCGCGCCAGATCCCGCAGAGTTCTCCGCGGCGGCGACCGTCACGTGAAAGATGCGCAGTGGCGAGGCGCTCTGCTAGGGTGACGGCAAGGCCGGCAAGGAGTGCCCGTTGGGCTGGTTCGAGGGTTTCGAGACCCGTGACGTCGCGACGTCCGGAACGTTGATCCACACCCGATGCGGCGGCTCCGGCCCGCCGGTGCTGATGTTGCACGGTCATCCCGAGACCCACCTCATGTGGCGTCATGTGGCGCCCCGGCTGGCCGAGCGTTTCACCGTCGTGGTCGCCGACCTGCGCGGCTACGGCTCGTCCGGCAAGCCGCCGACCGATCCCGATCATGCGCCCTACGCCAAGCGCGCGATGGCCCTCGACATGGCCGAGGTCATGGCGGCCTGGGGCCATGACCGGTTCGCGGTGGTCGGCCACGACCGCGGCGGCCGGGTCGCCCATCGGCTGGCGCGCGACCATCGCGACCGGGTGACGCGCCTGGCGGTGCTGGACATCTGCCCGACGCTCGACATGTACGAGCGGGCCGACATGGCGTTCGCGCGGGCCTACTATCACTGGTTCTTCCTGATCCAGCCCTACGACCTGCCGGAACGGATGATCGGCGCCGACCCGGCCTACTACCTGGGCCGGATGCTGGGTCGGGCCGAGGGCGGGATCTTTCCGGTCGAGGTGACCGCCGAGTACCTGCGGCACTTCGCCCGGCCGGAGACGATCCATGCGATCTGCGAGGACTATCGGGCCTCGGCGGGCGTCGACCTCGAGCACGACCGCGCCGATCGCGACCGCCTGCTGACCGTCCCGATCCTGGCGCTCTGGGGCGCCGACGGCCTGGTCGGGCGCACCTACGACGTGCAGGCGGTCTGGCAAGGCTACACGTCGGCTCCCGTGAGAGCGGCGGCACTGCCCTGCGGACACTACCTGCCCGAAGAAGCCCCGGCCGAGACCCTGGCCGCACTGTTGCCGTTTTTGGAAGGCTAACCGAGCGCCATGCCCTTGTTCTCACGCCTGCGCGCCTATTTCTTCGCCGGGATCCTGGTCACTGCGCCGATCGGGATCACCCTGTACCTGACCTGGCTGATCATCGATTTCATCGACGGTCAGGTCACCCCGTTGATCCCGGCCCGCTACAATCCCGAGACCTATCTTCCGTTCGGCGTGCCCGGGCTCGGATTGATCGTCGCGGTGATATTCCTGACCCTGGTCGGCGCCCTGACCGCCGGCCTGGTCGGACGCTGGCTGATCCGGCTGTTCGACCGGCTGATGCAGCGCATGCCGGTAGTCCGCAACATCCACAGCGCGCTCAAGCAGATCCTCGAGACCGTCCTGGCACAGCAGTCCAAGGCGTTCCGCCAGGTCGTGCTGATCGAGTACCCGCGCCGGGGAATGTGGGCGCTCGGTTTCATCACCGGCGACACCGTCGGCGAGGTCCAGCACCTGACCGAGGACGATGTGGTCAACGTGTTCCTGCCGACCACCCCGAACCCGACCTCCGGGTTCCTGTTGTTCGTACCGCGATCCGAGGTCTTCGTGCTCAGCATGACCGTAGAGGAGGGCATCAAGATGGTGGTGTCCGGGGGATTGGTGACCCCGCCGGACCGCCGGCCGGCGGCCCTGCAGGAGCAGCCGAAGATCCCTTCGGCGACTGCGGCCGGGCAGGACCGGGAGCGGACACCGGTCGCCTGAAATTCATTCGCGCGGCATCAATGGAGCGTTAACCATCCTGCGCTATTGAAGACGAACGCCGTGCGCTGCGTGCGGCGTCAGTCGAAGCCTGCGCGTGAAATGAATGCCCGCCAAGTCGCCGAGCGGTCGCCTGATCGAAACGACCGAGCCGACGTCCGTTGAACGACGTCCGGTGGACGAGCGCGTGGCCGACGGTGAGGTCCGGTCGGAAGCGGTCCGCCTGCTGTTCCGCTCGCCGTTCCCCGCTCTGGCGAACCTGGCGGTCGCCTGCCTGCTGGCGTTGGTCGCCTGGGGTTCCGTTCCGACCGGAATCCTGTCGTCGTGGCTGCTTGCCATGACGGTAGCGACCGGTGGCCGTTTCGCGCTTTGGCGTCGGTTCCGGCGCTCGCCCGGGGCCGCCTGCGACGCTCCCCGGTGGGAGCGCCGGCTGCAGGTCGGGGTCGCCATCACCAGCCTGCTGTGGGGCCTCACCGGGATCGCGGTCGCCACCTTGCAGCTGCCGATCCAGGTCGAAGGGGTCATCGCGATCTCGGTCGGCGGCATGATCGCCGGGGCGGTGTTCTCGATGACGGCCAGTACCGCCGTGTTCCGGACCTATGTGATTCCCTCGGCCGTCGGGCCGATCCTCGGCTTCCTGGCGGTCGCCGACCGCGACCACGTCGCGATCGCCGGCATGGGCGTCGTCTACCTGCTCGTGGTGCTGCTGTGGGGTCGCGACGCGGAACGGGCGATCGCGACCGGGATCCGCCTGCGGCTCGAGAACGAGGCGCTGGTCAAGGATCTCCGCCGGGCCCGGGAACAGGCCGAGGCCGCCGAGATCCTGAAGCGGGAGAGCTTTGCCAATCTGGGGCACGAGCTGCGGACACCGCTGAACGCCATCATCGGCTTCGCACAGTCGCTCGAGGCCGAGCTGTGGGGACCGCTGGGCAGCCCGCGCTACCGGGAGTACGCCCAGGCCATCGGCGACAGCGGCCGGCATCTCTTCGAACTCATTCAGGGGATCCTCGACATTGCCCGCCACGATGCCGGCATGCTCGAGCTCGACGAGGATCGATTGGACCTCGCGGCGCTGGCGCGGACCTGCGCCGGGATGCTGGACGGAACGGCCCGTAGCGGTGGGGTCACCCTGACGGCAGAGGTTCCGACAGACGGCCTGCCGGTGACCGCGGATGCCACCAAGATGCGCCAGATCGTCATCAACCTGCTGGCCAACGCCGTCCGGTTCACACCCGCCGGCGGGCGGGTCTCGGTGAACGTGGAGCGTCGCGAAGACGGCCAGATCGAGCTACGGGTGGAGGACAACGGGATCGGCCTGGCGCCGGAGGACGTGCCGCGGGCGCTCGAGCCGTTCATCCAGGTCGCGCACCACGGCCGGCGCAACCACGGCGGCGCGGGCCTCGGCCTGCCGTTGTCCAAGCGTCTGGCCGAGCTGCACGGCGGCCGGCTGGAGATCGACAGCAGCCTGGGTTCGGGAACCGTGGTCCGGGTGCTGTTGCCGGCCGAGCGGGCGGTCGGACCCGACTGAGGTCAGGCGCCGCGCAGGTACCGGACGGCGGCGTCGCGCTCGAACAGATAGAGCAGGGTGCGGGCGGCCTGACCGCGCGGGCTCTCCAGTTCGGGGTCCTGGTTCAGCAGCAGCCGGGCATCGTCGCGGGCCACCGGAAACAGCGACGCGTGCGCGGCCGGATCGGCGAGCCGGAAGGTCGGCAGGCCGCTCTGGCGGGTCCCCAGAACCTCGCCGGCACCGCGCAGCCTCAGATCCTCCTCGGCGATCCGGAACCCGTCCTCGCTCTCGCGCATCACCGCCAGCCTGGCCCGGCCGGCCTCCGACAGCGGCCCGCCATACAGCAGCAGGCAGGTCGAGTCCTTGTCGCCGCGCCCGATCCGGCCGCGCAGCTGATGCAGCTGGGCGAGACCGAATCGCTCGGCATGCTCGATCACCATCACCGTGGCGTCCGGCACGTCGACGCCGACCTCGATCACCGTGGTCGCGACCAGCAGGTCGACGGCGCCGTTCTTGAAGGCGTCCATGACCGCGTCCTTCTCGGCCCCCTTCATGCGCCCGTGCACCACGCCGACCCGGTCGCCGAACCGCCGCTTCAGGGTCGAGGCGCGCTCCTCGGCGGCGGCCACGTCCAGTTTCTCCGACTCCTCGACCAGCGGGCATACCCAGTAGACCTTGGCACCCTGGTCGAGCTTGCGGGCGACGCCCTCCACCACGTCGCCCAGGCGGTCCAGCGGCAGGGTGCGGGTGTCGATCGGCCGGCGGCCGGGCGGCTTCTCGGTCAGCCGCGACACGTCCAGGTCGCCATAGGCGGTCATCAGCAGGGTGCGCGGGATCGGCGTGGCGGTCATCACCAGCGTATCCACGGCCTGGCCCTTGCCGCCGAGGCTCATGCGCTGGTGCACACCGAATCGGTGCTGCTCGTCGATCACCGCCAGGGCCAGGTCGCGGAACTCCACGCCCTCCTGGAACAATGCGTGGGTCCCGACCGCGATGGCGGCGCTGCCCTCTGCGATCCGGCCGACCACGGCGGCCCGCGCCTTGCCCTTGTCGCGGCCGGTCAGGATCTCGACCCGCACGCCGGCCTTGCGGGCCAGCGGCTCGATGGTCGCGAAGTGCTGGCGGGCCAGGATCTCGGTCGGCGCCATCAGGGCGGCCTGGGCGCCGCATTCCACGGCGTTCAGCATGGCCAGCAGGGCGACCACGGTCTTGCCGCTGCCGACGTCGCCCTGCAGCAGCCGCAGCATTCGGCTGTCGGCCGCCATGTCGCCCTCGATCTCGGCCAGCGCCGAGCGCTGCGCGCCGGTCAGCGCGAAGGGCAGGGCGGCGATCGCGGCGTCGCGCAGCCGGCCGTCGCCGCGGACCGACCGGCCCTTCTGGCGCTTCATGCGGGCCCGCACCAGGGCGAGCGCCAGCTGGTTGGACAGGATCTCGTCATAGGCGAGCCGGGTCCGCGCCTGGGTCGACGGCTCCAGGTCGGCCGCGTCCTGTGGGGCATGGGCTTGCCGGATGCAGTCGTGCCAGCCCGGCCAGCCGCGCTGGCCGACCAGGGACGGGGCGATCCACTCGGGCAGTTCCGGCAGGCGTTCGAGCGCGGCCTCGACGGCGCGCCGCAGGGTCCGGGGCGGCAGGCCCTCGGTGCTCGGATAGGACGGCTCGACGATGCGGATTTCGTCGGCCTCGGCCTCCGGCACCACGTGGTCGGGATGCGGCATCTGGGCGCGGCCCTGGAAGCGCTCGACCCGGCCGCTGACGACGCGCCGCTCGCCGACCGGCAGCAGCTTCTCGAGCCAGTCGCCCCTGGCGTGGAAGTACACCAGGTCGATGTCGCCGTGACCGTCGGTGCAGACCACCCGGTACGGCCCGCGCCGGTTGGGATTCGGCTGGTGGCGCAGCACGGTCAGGGTCAGGGTCGCGATCCGCCCGTCCGGGGCCTCGGGAATCGGCGGCGCTGGCCGGCGGTCGACCACGCCCGAGGGCAAGTGCCAGAGCAGGTCGACAACCTGGGCGCCGGCCGCCTTCTCGATCAGCTTGGCGTAGCGCGGGCCCACGCCCTTGAGGCTGCCGACCTCGGCGAACAGCGGGAAAAGAAGCTCGGGGCGCACGGTCGATGATGTCCACGGCTGATTGCGGGTTGCCGACACTGGCCGCCGGCCGGCCCAGGCTTTATATCCTACGCCTCATCGATCCGGAGAGAGGAGACGGCCATGGCCGTGGTGCTCGACGCCCGGCGCAAGCGCCTCTACTACCGCAGCGCCTACACCGGCACCAAGGAGACCGACGTGCTCCTGGGGGCCTTCGCCCAGCGCCATCTGGCGGAACTCGACGAGCAGCAGCTCGACGACTACGAGAAGCTGCTCGAAATCGACGACCCGCGGCTCTACAAGTGGATCACCTCCCAGGAGACGCCGCCCGCCGAGTACGATACGCCGGTGCTGCGGCTGATCCAGGCCTTCGAGCTGACCGATTGACCCGCACCCGCCGCCCCTCATGACCCTGAACCTGTCGCCGTTCCCCGCCGCCGTCGGCCGGGTGACCATCGCCTCCGCGCCGGAAGGCCTCGACGCGATCGCGGTGGTGCGCCTGTGCCGGGAACGCGGCCGGGTGCTGCACGTGGCCCGCGACGACGCCCGCCTGGCCACCCTGGCGCGGACCATCGCCTTCGTCGACCCGGCGCTGCCGGTGCTGAGCTTCCCGGCATGGGACTGCCTGCCCTACGACCGGGTGTCGCCGAACGGCGAGATCGTCAGCCGGCGGGTCGAGACCCTGGCCGAGCTGTCGGCCACGGCGCCGGATGCCGGGCCGCTGGTGGTGCTGACGACCGTCAACGCCATGCTGCAGCGGGTGCCGCCGCGGCGGTATTTCGACGGGGCCTCGCTGACCCTCAAGGTCGGCGAGGAGATGCCGCTCGGCGACCTGCTGGCGATGTTCACCCGCAGCGGCTACGGCCGGACCGACACGGTGCGCGAGCCGGGCGAGTATGCGGTCCGCGGCGGCATCGTCGACGTCTTCCCGACCGGCATGGACGAGCCGGTGCGCCTGGATTTCTTCGGCGACGAGCTGGAGGCGGCGCGGCGCTTCGACGCCATGACCCAGCGGACCACCGGCAGCCTGGACCGGGTGGTGTTCCGCCCGGTCGGCGAGACCCTGCTCGACGACTCGTCGATCCAGCGCTTCCGGTCCGGCTACCGCAACCAGTTCGGGGCCGAGGTGGCTGCCGACCCGGTGTACGACGCGGTCTCGGCCGGCCAGCGCCACGGCGGCATGGAGCACTGGCTGCCGCTGTTCCACGACCGCATGGAGACCCTGCTCGACTATGTCGGCGAGGTCGCCGTCACCCTCGACTACCAGGCCGAGGAGGCGGCGGCGACGCGGTTCGAGCAGATCGCCGAGTATCACGACGCGCGGCGGCAGATGATGCGGTCCGGCGGCGCCGAGTCGGGCGGGATCTACCGGCCGTTGCCGGTGGACGCGCTGTACCTGGCGCCGGACGAGTGGACGGCGCTGCTGGCCGACCGGGCGGTCGGCGCGATGACCCCGTTCGCGTCGCCGCCGGGCGCGGCGGTCATCGACCTGGGAGCGACCGGCGGGATCGACCTGGCGGAGGCCCGGACCCGCGGCGGCTCGGCGGTCTACGACGCCACCCGCGACGCCATCGCGGCGGAGCTGGTCGCCGGCCGCCGGGTGATCGTCGCGGGCTACAGCGACGGGTCGCGCGACCGCCTGGCCAGCCTGCTGCGCGACCACGGGCTGGAGCCGATCGAGCCGGTCGACAGCCTGTCCGAGGTCGGCGACCTGCCGGCCGGCACGGTGGCGGCCGCGGTGCTGCCGCTGGAGCGCGGCTGGCGGCACGACGGCATCACCCTGGTGGCCGAGCCCGACGTCGTCGGCGAGCGCATGGCGCGGCCGTCGAGCCGCCGGAAGCGGCGCGGCGAGGAGTTCCTGCAGGAGGTCGGCGCGCTCGACGCCGGCGACTACGTGGTGCATGCCGAGCACGGCATCGGCCAGTATCTCGGCCTCGAGACCCTGGAGATCGGCGGGGCGCCGCACGACTGCCTGCGGCTGGCCTATTCCGGCGGCGACAAGCTGTTCGTGCCGGTCGAGAACATCGACGTGCTGTCGCGCTACGGCTCCGAGGACAGCAACGCCCAGCTCGACAAGCTCGGCGGCGCCGCCTGGCAGGCCCGCAAGGCGCGGGTCAAGAAGCGGCTCCGCGACATGGCCGAGGGGCTGATCGCGATCGCCGCCGAGCGCGAGCTGCGGCGCACCGAGCCGCTGTATCCGCCGGCCGGGGCCTATGACGAGTTCTGCGCCCGGTTCCCGTACACCGAGACCGACGACCAGCTCAAGGCGATCGACGAAGTGCTGGGCGACATGGCGTCGGGCCGGCCCATGGACCGGCTGGTCTGCGGCGACGTCGGCTTCGGCAAGACCGAGGTGGCGCTCAGGGCCGCTCTGGTCGCTGCCATGCAGGGCTTCCAGGTCGCGGTGGTGGTGCCGACCACCTTGCTGTGCCGCCAGCATTTCCGGGCGTTCCGGGACCGTTTCCAGGGCCTGCCGATCCGGATCGAGCAGCTGTCCCGGCTGGTCACGCCGAAGGACGCCGCGGAGATCCGAAAGGGCATCGCCTCGGGCGACGTCAACCTGGTGGTCGGCACCCACTCGGTGCTCGCGAAGCAGATCGCCTTCGACAATCTCGGCCTGCTGATCGTCGACGAGGAGCAGCATTTCGGCGTCGCCCAGAAGGAGCGGCTCAAGGACCTTCGCAAGGAGGTCCACGTGCTGACCATGACCGCGACGCCGATCCCGCGGACCCTGCAGATGGCGCTGTCGGGCGTGCGCGAGCTCAGCCTGATCGCCACCCCGCCGGTCGACCGGCTGGCGGTGCGCACCTTCGTGATGCCCTATGACGGGGTGATCATCCGCGAGGCGATCCTTCGCGAGCGCTATCGCGGCGGCAAGACCTTCTACGTCTGCCCGCGGGTCGAGGACCTGGCGCGGGTCCAGGAGCGGCTGGTCAAGCTGGTCCCCGAGGTCAAGGTCGGGGTCGCCCACGGCCGCATGACGCCGACCGAGCTGGAGGACGTGATGACCGCCTTCACCGACGGCGGCTTCGACGTGCTGCTGTCGACCAACATCGTCGAGTCCGGCCTCGACATCCCGAACGCCAACACCATCGTCATCCACCGCGCCGACATGTTCGGCCTCGCCCAGCTCTACCAGCTGCGCGGCCGGGTCGGGCGCTCGAAGACCCGGGCCTACGGCTATCTGACGACGCATCCGAGCAAGGTTCTGAACCCGACCGCCAAGCGCCGCCTCGAGGTCATGCAGACCCTCGACAATCTGGGTGCCGGTTTCTCCCTGGCCAGCCACGACATGGACATCCGGGGTGCGGGCAACCTGCTCGGCGACGAGCAGTCCGGACACGTCAAGGAGGTCGGCATCGAGCTCTACCAGGAACTGCTGCGCGAGGCGGTCGAGGCCGCCAAGTCGGGCGAGGGACTGGACGCCGAGGAGGGCGCCTGGACGCCGCAGATCGCCATCGGCATGCCGGTGATGATCCCCGAGGCCTACGTCCCCGACCTGTCGGTTCGGATGAGCCTGTACCGCCGGATCGCCACCCTGTCGGACGAGCACGAGATCGACGCCTTCGCGGCCGAGCTGGTCGACCGCTTCGGCGCCATGCCGTCGGAGGTCGAGAACCTGCTGAAGATCGTCGCGATCAAGCGGCTGTGCCGGGCCGCCGGCGTGGAGAAGGTCGACGCCGGTCCGAAGGGCGCGATTTTGGCGTTCCGCAACAACGACTTCCGCAACCCGGCCGGGCTGGTGTCCTTCATGCAGAAGCAGGCCGGCACCGTGCAGCTGCGGCCCGACCACAAGCTGGTCTACCGCCGGCCCTGGGACAAGCCGGAGCAGCGGGTCGTCGGCCTGACCCGGTTGATGCAGGAACTGGTGGCGGTCGCGGCCTGAGCGGCCGCGAAGGGTCAGGCGAGGTTGGCGGCCGGCGGGCGGTTGGCGGCTTCGCTGCGCACCAGCTCGAACAGCGGGTAGAACGCCTCCGGCTCCTGTGCGCCCGCGAGCGCGTAGTGCCGGTCGAAGATGAAGCAGGGCACGCCGTTGATTCCGCTCTCGTAGGCGAAGCGGGTCTCGGCCAGCACGTCGGCCAGGCCCTCGTTGCTTTCCAGAAAGGTCGCGGCCTCGCCGCGCGACAGCCCGACCTCCTCGGCAAGGTCGGCCAGCCGGTCCAGGTCGCCGAGATCCACGCCCTCGCTGAAATAGGCCACGAACAGCCGCTCGACCAGCGGGTCGCCGTGGCCCAGGGCGGTGGCGAACCGGATCAGCCGGTGGGCCCGCACCGTGTTGGGGGTCTGGGTGATCAGGTCGAAGCGAAAGTCGATGCCCTCGCGCTGGCCGTTCTGCCGGATCGTCTCGTAGATCTGGCCGGCGCGCTCGGCACCGCCGAACTTGGCTTCCAGGTACAGATGCCTCGGCATGCCCTGGATCGGCATGTCGGGATTCAGCTGAAAGGCGCGCCAGCAGGTTTCGACGTCGCCCTGCGGCCGCTCGCGCAGCGCGCGCTCCAGCCGGCGCTTGCCGATGAAGCACCACGGGCAGATCACGTCGGAGAAGATATCGATGCGCATCGTTGGGACCGTAACGCGGACAGGCGTCGACACTCAACCCGCTCGACTTGACGATGTCGCGCGGCCGCGAAACCCTAGCACGCGCCACGACGGCGCCGACACACGCACGGGATACCGATGACCGCCTCGATCTTCGACCGCGACCTGCCGTCCGGACCGGCCAATCATGCGCCGCTGACGCCGCTGGACTACCTCGACCGGGCGGCCGCGACCTATCCCGACAAGGTGGCGGTCGTGCACGGCCAGGCGACCTGGACCTATGGCGAGATGTATGCCCGTTGCCGGCGGCTGGCCTCGGCTTTGGCGGCGCGCGGCATCGGCGTCGGCGACACCGTGGCGATCCTGGCGCCCAACACCCCGGCCATGCTGGAGGCGCATTACGGGGTGCCGATGGCGGGGGCGGTGCTGAACGCCATCAACTACCGGCTCGACGCCGCGACCATGGGCTTCATCCTGGACCACGGCGAGGCCCGGCTGGTGCTGGTGGACCGCGAGTTCACCGGCGTCATGGCAGAGGCCGTGGCCGCCAGCGCCAGCAAGCCGCCGGTGGTCTGGATCGACGATCTGCTCGCCGAATCGGGCGAGCCGCTGGGCGAGATGGAGTACGAGGACCTGCTGGCGACCGGCGACCCGGACCACGCCTGGACGCGGCCGGCCGACGAGTGGGCGGCGCTGGCGCTGAACTACACCAGCGGCACCACCGGCAACCCGAAGGGCGTGGTGTTCCATCATCGCGGCGCGTTCCTGAACGCCATGGGCAACGCCATCGCCTTCGGGCTGGACGCCGATACCCGGTACCTCTGGACCCTGCCGATGTTCCACTGCAACGGCTGGACCTTCACCTGGGCGGTGACGGCGGTCTGCGGCACCCATGTCTGCCTGCGCCGGGTGGATCCGGCGCTGATCTTCCCGGCGATCGCCGACCACCTGGTGTCGCACATGTGCGGCGCGCCGATCGTGCTGACCATGCTGATCCACGCGCCGGACCAGGTGAAGCGGCGGTTCGGCCACACCGTCTCGATCGCCACCGGCGGGGCGGCGCCGCCGAGCGCGGTGATCGCCGGAATGGAGCGCATGGGCTTCAAGGTCACCCATCTGTACGGCCTGACCGAGACCTACGGTCCGTCGACGATCTGCGCCTGGCCGCCGGAATGGGACGCCCTCGATCCAGACGCCAAGGCCCGCAAGATGGCGCGCCAGGGCGTGTGGTATCCGACCATCGAGGGCATGCGGGTGGTCGACACCGAGGCCGGGCGCGACGTGCCGGCCGACGGCGCGACCATCGGCGAGCTCTGGCTGCGCGGCAACACCGTCATGAAGGGCTATCTGAAGAATCCGAAGGCGACCGCCGAGGCCCTGGCCGGGGGCTGGTTCCATACCGGCGACCTCGCGGTGATGCACGGCGACGGCTATATCGAGGTCAAGGACCGCTCCAAGGACATCATCATCTCCGGCGGCGAGAACATCTCGTCGCTCGAGCTCGAGGACGTGCTGTACCGCCACCCGTCGATCATGGAGGCGGCGGTGGTGGCGCGGCCGGACGAGCGCTGGGGCGAGACGCCCTGCGCCTTCGTGACCGTCAAGCCGGGCGCCGAACTGACCGCCGAAGCGGTGATCGCCTGGTGCCGCGAGAACATGGCGCGCTTCAAGGTCCCGAAGACCGTGGTGTTCGGCGAGCTGCCGAAGACCTCGACCGGCAAGATCCAGAAATTCGTGCTGCGCGAGCGGGCCGGCGGCCTCTGACTAGCCGAGGTCGTCCAGCTCGGCGAAGTCCGGCGGCACGGCGTCGAGCCGACGGCCGGCCCGGACCACGACCCGGTCGCTCTGCGGGCGGGCCAGCAGTTCGTCCCAGCGCCGCGCACTGAACAGGATCAGGTCAGCCGGCCGGCCGACCGCGATCCGGCCCGCGGCGATCCCCATCACGTCGGCCGGTGTGCATGCCACCGCGGCCGGCCAGGCACCGACCGGAAGGTCGAGATGGCCCAGGCGCACGGCGCTGCGGAACACCTCCAGCAGGTCCAGGTCGCCATAGGCATGGAACGGGTCGCGGGTGTTGTCGCTGGCGACGGCCACCGCGACGCCGTGCCCGGCCATGTCGAGGATCGGCGCCACGCCGCGCAGCCGTGGGCTGCGGCCGGGCGCCCGGGCCTGCAGAAACTCGTTGCACATCGGCAGCGACACCGCGGCGACGCCGAGGTCGGCCATCCGGGCGATGCTGCGCGCCGCCTCGGCCTCGGGCCGGGTCGACAGGCTGCACAGGTGCCCGAGGGTGACCGGTCCCGCATAGCCGGTGCGCTCGATCGCGTCGAGTACCCGGTCCAGCTCCGCGACCGTCGGGTCGAGGCTCTCGTCGACATGCATGTCGACCGCCAGGCCGCGCTCGGCGGCGAGCGTGAACACGCGGTCGAGCAATGCGTCGTTGTCCGGGCCCGGGTAGGTGACGGCCCCCAGCACGCCGTGGTTCTCGGCCACCAGGTCGGCGATCCTGCGGGCATAGTCCTGCTCGGCGTAGAACCCGATCGGCACCAGGGCCGATGGCTGCAGGTCGATGCGGCCGGCCCAGGCCTCGCGGACCGGGGCCAGTGCCCGCCAGGAACGCGCCGGATCGTCCTGGGCGGTGTCCAGGTGGGTGCGGATCGCCACCGTGCCGTGGGCATGGGCGCAGCGCAGGGCGAAATCCATGCGCCGGCTGATGTCGTCGGCCGTCCAGCGGCTCTCGCGGTCGACCGGGACCGCCGCCAGGGCGCCGTCGAAGTCGTTCGTCGGGTTCGGGCAGCGCGGCAGGATGTGGCCCTTGTCGAGATGGGTGTGCAGGTCGACCAGGCCGGGCCAGACCTGCCGGCGCTCACGGTCGACGATCGGCAGGTCGCCGGCCACGGTGCCGGGCGACGCGATCGCTGCGATCCGGCCGGCATCGACCACCAGGTCGCAGACCGTCATCCCGTCGGGGCCGGCGACGGGGCCATCGGGGGCATCCAGCAGCACGCTCGGCACCGCCGCGTTGGCCAGGCCCCATCGTCCACCGTCAGGGATCATCATTCCTCGCTTCGGATCGCGCTGTCGTGCCAGCGCCGGAGCACAAGGTGCTGCAGGAGGGTGAAGGCGAGGAATATCACGATGCCGGTCAGCGAGATCAACAGCAGGGCGGCGAACATCCGCGGGATCTCGAGCCGGTACCCGGATTCCAGGATCCGGTAGGCGAGGCCGGAGGCGGTGCCGGCCGAGCCGGCGGCGAACTCGGCGACGATCGCGCCGATCAGCGACAGGCCGCCGGCGATCCGCAGCCCGGCCAGGAAATACGGCATCGCCGACGGCAGGCGCAGATGGCGCAGGGTCTGCCAGCGGGTGGCGCCGTACAGCCGGAACAGCGCCAGCAGGTTGTGGTCGGCCGAGTTCAGCCCGAGGGTGGTGTTCGACAGGATCGGGAAGAACGCCACGATCCAGGCGCAGATCAGCAGCGCGGCGTGCACGTTGTCGACATAGATCAGGATCAGCGGCGCGATCGCGATCACCGGCGTGACCTGCAGGACCACCGCGTAGGGGAAGAAGCTGAGCTCGATCCATTTCGACTGTGCGAACAGCACCGCCAGCAGCAGCCCGCCGAAGGTCGCGACCGCCAGCGCCAGCACCGTGATCTCGACCGTGATCAGCAGCGACGGCCACAGCGTGCCCCAGTCGTCGACCAGGCTCCGCAGGACCAGCAGCGGCCCGGGCAGGATGTAGGGCGGGACCTCGTTGACCCGCACGAAGATGTCCCAGCCGGACAGCACGACCAGGCCGACCACCAGGGGGGCCAGGACCCGGGCCAGGCGCTCGCGCCGCCGGGCCTCCCGCGCGGCCGCCAGCCGCCGGCCGACGTCGGACGCCTCGGCGGCCAGATCGGTTGCCGCCTCGCGCGGGGTCACGCCGCTTCCCCCATGGCGCGCTGCAGCACCGTGCTGGTCGCCCGGCAGATCTCGGCGAAGCGCGGGTCGGTGCGGAACGCGGCGCTGCGCGGGTAGGGGACGTCGACCGCGATCTCGCCGGCGATCCGGCCGGGCCGGGCCGACATGACCGCGATCCGGGAGGCCAGGAAGGCGCTCTCGAACACGCTGTGGGTGACGAACACCACGGTCCAGCCCTGGGCCTCGGTCAGGCGCAGGAGGTCGTCGTTCAGCTTGAACCGGGTGATCTCGTCGAGGGCGGCGAACGGCTCGTCCATCAGCAGCAGTCGCGGCCGGGTGACCAGGGCGCGGGCGATCGACACCCGCATCCTCATGCCGCCCGACAGCTCGCGCGGGTAGGCCGCCTCGAAGCCGTCGAGCCCGACCCCGGCCAGCGCCGCGCGGACCCGGTCGCCGGCGCCGCGCCGGGAGATCCCAGCCAGCCGGAGCGGCAGCCAGACATTGTCGAAGGCCGACGCCCAGGGCATCAGCGTCGGTTCCTGGAAGACATAGGCAATGTCATGGTGGGCGATGTCGTGCCGGGCGGGATCGCCGGTCGCGGCGGACGCCGAGACCCGCACGGTGCCGGCGTCCGCCGACATCAGGCCGGCGACGATCCGCAGCGCCGTGCTCTTGCCGCAGCCCGACGGGCCCAGCAGGCTCAGGAACTCGCCCTCGCGCACCTCCAGGTCGAGGCCGTCGAGCGCGACCACGCCGTTGGAGAACTCCTTGCGGACGCCGCCGAGGCGGATGACCGGCGGGGCGGCGGTCCCGGTCATTGCTTGCCGAGCAGCTCGCGCTTGCGGTCCAGCCCGACGCCCTTGTTGACGAACCGCAGGGTGTAGCCCCGCTCCGCCAGCGGCAGGCCGTCGCGATACAGGCCGGCATCGACCGCGAACCGGTAGAAGGACTGCCATCGCGCGTCGGTCATGGCGTTGATCCCCAGCGTCTCTGTGTCGCCGGAGTCGACGATGCCGTACTGCTTCATCTTGGCGATCGAATAGGCGAGCTGGTCGTCGGAGATGTCGGGGTTGTCGCGCTTGATCAGTTCGTCGGCGGCGCGGTGGTCGCCATACAGGTAGTTCACCCAGCCGAGCGCGGTGGCGTCGACGAAGCGCTGCACCAGGTCCGGGTTCTCGTCGACCAGCTTCCACGAGGTCTCGACTGTGGTCGAGTAGCTCGCGTAGCCGTTGTCGGCCAGCAGAAAGACCCGCGGCACGAAGCCGCCGACCCGCTCGACCGCGAACGGCTCGGAGGTGACGTAGCCCTGCTGGCCCCAGTCCTTGTTGGCGATGAACGGCGCCGGGTTGAAGGTGTAGGGCCTGATCTGCTCGTCGCTGAAGCCGTAGGCCTTCTTCAGCCACTGCCAGAAGGTGATCTGGCCGCCCTTGCCGATCAGCAGGGTGACGCCCTTCAGGTCGGCCAGCGACTTGTAGGGCGAGTCGGGATGCACCATCAGGATCTGCGGATCCTTCTGGAACGCTGCCGCGACGGTCACCATCGGCACGTCGTTGGTGAGGTAGTTGAAAGCGGCGAACATGTTGCCGCCCATGTTGAAGTCGATCTTGCCGGCGGCCAGCAGCTGCGGATGGTTGATGTTGGGGCCGCCCTGCCGGATCGTGACGTCCAGGCCGTATTTCTCGTAGGTGCCGTCGACCACGGCCTGGTAATAGCCGCCGTGTTCGGCCTGGGCCTTCCAGTTGGTTCCGAAGGTGACCTTGTCCAGCGCGGCGGCCGGCAGGGCGGCGAGCGCGGCGGCGAGGCCGGCGAGTGCAAGCGATCCGATCCAACGCCAGGACGTCATCGTTTTCCCCCGTGACCCGGTGACGACACCGATCCGACAAGGTTATCGACAGCTCTCGCACTGCACAATCGCCGCGCACGCCCGACGACCGGCCCTTGATGTCGTGGCCATGCGTCGTTATCTAGCCGGGCCCTCTGACCTGGGACACGAACACCATGAGCGCGCTCGCCGAGGAGGTTGCCCGGCGCCGGACATTCGCGATCATCTCGCACCCGGATGCCGGCAAGACCACGCTGACCGAAAAGCTGCTGCTGTTCGGCGGCGCCATCCAGCTCGCGGGCGCCGTCAAGGCGCGCGGCGCGGCGCGGCGCGCGCGCTCGGACTGGATGAAGGTCGAGCAGGAGCGCGGCATCTCGGTGGCGTCGTCGGTCATGACCTACGACTACGCCGGCCGCACCTTCAACCTGCTCGACACCCCGGGCCACGAGGATTTCTCGGAGGACACCTACCGCACCCTGACGGCTGTCGACTCGGCGGTCATGGTAATCGACGCCGCCAAGGGTATCGAGGAGCAGACCCGCAAGCTGTTCGAGGTCTGCCGGCTGCGCGACGTGCCGATCGTCACCTTCGTGAACAAGCTGGATCGCGAGAGCCGCGATCCCTTCGAGCTGCTCGACGAGATCGAGCAGACCCTGGCGCTCGACGTGTCGCCAGCGAGCTGGCCGATCGGCATGGGCTCGCGCTTCAAGGGCTGCTACGACCTGCTGCGCGACCAGCTGATCCTGGTGGAGCGCGGCAGCCACGACCGCCCGGCCGAAGGCATCCAGTGCCGTGGGCTGGACGACCCCAAGCTCGATGAACTGCTGCCGGCCGAGCTGGTGCGCGAGCTGCGCGAGCAGGTCGAGATGGCCCGCGGCCTGTGCCCGGAATTCGACCTGGAGGCGTTCCGGCACGGCACCATGACGCCGGTGTTCTTCGGCAGCGCGCTGAACAACTTCGGGGTCCGCGAGCTGCTCGAGGGGGTGGCCGAGTTCTCGCCGCCGCCGCGCCCGCAGCCGGCGGTCGAGCGGCAGATCTTTCCGACCGAGGACAAGGTCTCGGCCTTCGTGTTCAAGATCCAGGCGAACATGGATCCCAAGCACCGCGACCGCATCGCCTTCGTGCGGCTGAGCTCCGGCCATTTCAAGCGCGGCATGAAGCTGAAGCACATCCGCAGCGGCAAGTTCATGACCATGCACACCCCGGTGCTGTTCCTGGCGCGCGACCGGGAGACCGCCGAGGAAGCCTGGCCGGGCGACATCATCGGCATCCCGAACCACGGCAACCTGCGGATCGGCGACACCCTGACCGAGGGCGAGGAGCTGCACGTCACCGGCATCCCGAGCTTCGCGCCCGAGCTGCTGCAGCGGGTTCGCCCTTCGGATCCTATGAAAATGAAACACTTGTCGCGTGCTGTTGAGCAACTGGCTGAGGAAGGAGCCGCCAAGGCCTTCAAGACCCGGCTCGGCAGCCAGTGGATCGTCGGCGTGGTCGGCGCCCTGCAGTTCGAGGTGCTGGCCGACCGCATCCGCACGGAATACGACGTGCCGGTGACCTTCGAGACCGCCGGGCTGCATACCGCCCGCTGGATTGCGGCCGACGACCCGGCCGAGCTGAAGCGCTACACCGACGCCAACCAGGGCGACCTGGCGGAGGACCACGACGGCGACCCGGTGTTCCTGGCGCGCAACGCCTGGCACCTCAAGCACACCGCCGAGACCTGGCCCAAGCTGCGGTTTCTCGCGACCAAGGAACAGCTGACCTGACCGACGGGCCGGCCGTCGCACGATCGTCACAGAATCCCCGATTGCCGCCGGCACCGCCGCGCGGCAAAGTTCGGCCATGACCGACACAGCGACCGCCGAGAGCCTGCTCGACCGCACGCTCCGGAACCTTCGAAGCGCCTGGAGCGACCTGTCCGATTCGACGCGCTACTACCTGTCCGGCACGCCGCGGCCGGACCTGTCGGGCGACGACCTGGGCAGGATGCGGCAGCAGATGCTGGACTGCCTGGAGGCCAAGGGCGGGGAGGTCTCCGCGCGCGCCCGCGCCGCCGAGCTCGGCCGCTCCTACCTGTCCCTCAACGCCACCGGCCGGAACCGCTTCCTGTCGCTGCTCGCCGAGGAATTCGGCCCCGATCGCGCCCAGGTCGCCGTGGCGGTCGAGGCCCTGCAGTCAGCCGAGGGCGAGGAGGGGCGCCGTCGCGCGGAGCGGCGTCTGCGTGATGCCCTGGTGCCGCGCTGGCGGCGACTGCTGACCCGCTTCAACGCCCTGCCGGAAGGTGTGAAGTTCCTGGTCGACCTGCGGGCCGAGCTGCTCGGGATGGCGAAGGAATCGCCGGAACTGGCGGATCTCGACGCCGATCTCCGCGAGCTGCTCGCCGCCTGGTTCGACGTCGGGCTGCTGGAACTTCGCCAGATCACCTGGGAGGCGCCGGCCGCCTTGCTGGAGAAGCTGATCGCCTACGAGGCGGTCCACAAGATCCGCTCCTGGGAGGACCTGAAGAACCGGTTGGACTCGGATCGCCGCTGCTTCGCCTACTTCCATCCGAACATGCCGCACGAACCGCTGATCTTCGTGGAGGTCGCGCTGGTCGACGGCATTTCCGGCGACGTGCTGTCACTGCTCGACGAGGATGCCCCGCGAACCGACCCGAAGACCGCGAACTCGGCGATCTTCTACTCGATCTCCAACGCCCAGCGCGGCCTGGCGGGTATCAGCTTCGGGAATTTCCTGATCAAGCGGGTCGTCGACCTCCTGCAGCACGACTTCCCGAACCTGAAGAACTTCGCGACGCTGTCGCCGATTCCAGGTTTCCGCGCCTGGTTCGCCGACACCGTCGCGGCCGGCGACGGGCCGACCCTGACGACGGCGGAGCGGCGAAGCCTGCTGCAGGCGCTCGGTCTCGATGACGACGAGAGCGGCGATGCCGAACTCGTCGGCAAGGCCCTGGCCAGCGACCGCTGGCCGTCGGACGAGGCCCTGACGGACGCCCTGAAAGCGCCGATGATGCGGATGGCGGCGCGCTACCTGACCTCCGCCAAGCGCAGCAACGGCACGGCGCGCGACCCGGTCGCGCATTTCCACCTGTCGAACGGCGCCAGGATGGAGCGGCTGAACTGGCTCGGCGACCCGACGCCCAACGGGCTGCGGCAGTCCTGCGGGATGATGATCAACTATCTCTACAAGCTCAGCGAGATCGACGAGAACCACGAGGCCTACTCGGACGGCGCCAAGATCGCCACGTCCTCGGCCATGCGGGCGCTCGCACGCTCCTGATCCGCGGGCCTGCCGCGGTTGACGCGGGATGCGAGGTCATATAGCAGTGCGCCTCCTGACGTAGGGCGCGCAACGCTCGGCGCGGGTGTGGTGGAACTGGTAGACACGCTGGATTTAGGTTCCAGTGGCGCAAGCCATGGGGGTTCAAGTCCCTCCACCCGCACCATTCGCGCCGGTCGGAACGCGACCGCGGGCCCTTGATCGACCGGGTGTTTTCCATGCAAGTCAACGAGACCCTCAACGAGGGACTGAAGCGCGAATTTACGATCGTCGTTCCGGCGTCGGAGATCGACGCGGAACTGAACGGGCGGCTCGCCGAGCTGGCCCCGCAGATGAGCCTGCCGGGCTTCCGCCCGGGCAAGGTTCCGCCGACCCTGCTGAAGGCCCGCTACGGCGATTCCCTGCTCGGCGAGATCCTCGAGAAGGCGGTCAACAGCAACACCGAGATGGCGCTGACCGAGCGCGGGCTGCGCCCGGCGGTCCAGCCGCGCGTCGAGATCACCTCCTACGACAAGGGCAAGGATCTCGAATACAAGGTGTCGGTCGAGCTGATGCCGGAGATCGAGCCGGTCGACTTCGCCTCGCTGTCGGTCGAGCGCACGGTCGCGACGGTCGACGACAAGGCGGTCGGCGAGGCCATCGATCGCATGGCCGGCCAGCAGAAGGACAGCGAGCCGGTCACCGAGGAGCGCGGCGCCGCCGAGGGCGATGTCGTCGTGATCGACTTCGAGGGCAAGATCGACGGCGTGCCGTTCGACGGCGGGGCCGCTCAGGACCACCACCTCGAGCTCGGCTCCAACTCCTTCATTCCGGGCTTCGAGCCGCAGCTGGTGGGGGCCAAGGTCGGCGAGAGCCGCGACGTCACCGTGAACTTCCCGGACGACTACCAGGCCTCGCACCTGGCCGGCAAGGAAGCGGTGTTCGGCGTCACGGTGAAGGAACTGCGTGCCCCCAAGCCGGTCACCATCGACGATGCCTTCGCCCAGCGTTTCGGGCTCGACACCCTGGACGCGTTGCGCGAGGCGGTCCGCGAGCAGATGCAGGGCGAGTTCGCCGAGGCGGCCCGCGCCAAGACCAAGCGGTCGCTGCTCGACGCGCTGGCCGACAAGCACAGCTTCACCGTGCCGCCGGGCATGGTCGAGGAGGAGTATCGCGGGATCGTCCACCAGGTGGTGGCGCATTCCGGCCGCGAGCAGGCGCAGGATCACGATCATGGGCACGACCATGATCACGATCACGATCATGACCACGATCATGACCACGACCACGATCATCACGCCCATGGCGACGATCATCACGACCACTCCGGCCACCCGTCCGAGGACGAGAAGATCTCGGAGGAGGAGCGGGCCGAGTACCGGCAGATCGCCGAGCGCCGGGTGCGCCTGGGGCTGCTGCTCTCCGAGGTCGGCCGGATGAACAACATCCAGGTCACCGACGAGGAGGTGACCAACGCGATCCGGACCCAGGCAGGCCGCTTCCCCGGCCAGGAGCGGTTCGTATTCGAGTACTACCAGAAGAACCCGGAGGCCCTGGCCCAGGTCCGTGCGCCGCTGTTCGAGGACAAGGTCGTCGACTTCATTCTCGAGATGGCGACCGTGACCGAGAAGCAGGTGACCCCGGAGCAGCTGTTCGCCGACGACGACGACGAGACCGGCGCGGAGAGCGAGGCGGGCGAGAAGAAGAAGCCCGCGAAGAAGGCGGCCGCCAGCAAGCCGAAGGCAACCAAGGCCAAGAAGCCGAAGGCCAAGGCCGACGAGGACGAGGGGAGCGCGGCCGAGTGATCCTCGGCCACGACCTGCATGGGCTGGCGGTCACGGCCGGCACACCCCATATTGCGCTAACTGATCTTCCGGCCCCGGTCCGCGGGCCGCGACACCAGCACGAAGGTACGGCATCGATGTCCAGCCCGTTCGAGATCACCATGAACTCGCTCGTGCCGATGGTGGTCGAGCAGACCAACCGGGGAGAGCGGGCGTACGACATCTTCTCCCGCCTCCTGAAGGAGCGGATCATCTTCGTGATGGGACCGATCAACGACGCGGTCTCCAGCGTGGTGTGTGCGCAGCTGCTGTTCCTCGAGGCGGAGAACCCGACCAAGGACATCGCGATGTACATCAACTCGCCGGGCGGCATCGTGACGTCCGGCCTGGCGATGTACGACACCATGGAGTACATCCGTCCGGAGGTCTCCACGGTGTGCATCGGCCACGCCGCGTCCATGGGCTCGCTGCTGTTGGCGGCCGGCGCCGCCGGCAAGCGCTTCTGCCTGCCGAACTCCAAGGTGATGATTCACCAGCCGTCCGGCGGCTTCCAGGGCCAGGCTTCCGACATCGAGATCCACGCCCGCGAGATCATCCGCACGCGGGAACGCCTCAACCAGATCTACGTGAAGCATACCGGCCGCTCGATGGACGACATCGAGCGCGGCATGGACCGCGACAACTTCATGACCGCCGAGGAGGCCAAGGGATTCGGCCTGATCGACGAGGTCATCGACAAGCGGCCGGCCCCGGTCGAGACCGATAAGACCGGCGGGTGAGCGCGCCGTTGCGGCACGCCGGTTCGACCGCGATTGTCCGGTTAAGGAAATTTTACCGGACATTGTGGTCTTTTTCGCATTGTCGCCCCGGAAACCGGGCGGCTAACATAAATCCGGTGGATCAGACGACCAGGACCGAGAAACCATGAGCAAGTCCGGTAGCGGCAGCGGGGGCGATTCCAAGAACACCCTCTACTGCTCGTTCTGCGGGAAGAGCCAGCACGAGGTCCGCAAACTCATCGCAGGCCCGACTGTCTTTATCTGCGACGAGTGTGTCGAACTCTGCATGGACATCATCCGTGAAGAGCACAAGACCACCCTCGTGAAGTCCCGCGACGGGGTCCCGACGCCAGGCGACATCTGCCAGGTGCTGGACGACTACGTGATCGGCCAGTACAAGGCCAAGCGCATCCTGTCGGTGGCGGTTCACAACCATTACAAGCGGCTCGCGCACGGCCAGAAGAACAACGACGTCGAACTGGCCAAGTCGAACATCCTGCTGATCGGCCCGACCGGTTGCGGCAAGACCCTGCTGGCGCAGACGCTCGCCCGCATCATCGACGTGCCGTTCACGATGGCGGACGCCACGACGCTGACCGAGGCCGGCTACGTCGGCGAGGACGTCGAGAACATCATCCTCAAGCTGCTGCAGTCCGCCGACTACAACGTCGAGCGCGCGCAGCGCGGCATCGTCTACATCGACGAGGTCGACAAGATCAGCCGCAAGTCGGACAACCCCTCGATCACCCGCGACGTGTCGGGCGAGGGTGTCCAGCAGGCCCTGCTGAAGATCATGGAAGGCACGGTCGCCAGCGTCCCGCCGCAGGGCGGCCGCAAGCACCCGCAGCAGGAGTTCCTGCAGGTCGACACCACCAACATCCTGTTCATCTGCGGCGGCGCCTTCGCCGGGCTCGAGAAGATCATCTCGAACCGCTCGCGCGGCTCGTCGATCGGCTTCGGCGCCGATGTCCGGGCGCCGGACGATCGCCGCACCGGCGAGATCCTGCGCGAGGTCGAGCCCGAGGACCTGCTGAAATTCGGCCTGATCCCGGAGTTCGTCGGCCGCCTGCCGGTGCTCGCCACCCTCGAGGACCTCGAGGAGGAGGCCCTGGTCGACATCCTCACCAAGCCGAAGAACGCCCTGGTCAAGCAGTACCAGCGGCTGTTCGAGATGGAGGATGTCCGCCTGGAGTTCCGCGAGGACGCGCTGCGGGCGATCGCCCGCAAGGCGATCGACCGGAAGACCGGCGCGCGCGGCCTGCGCTCGATCATGGAAAGCATCCTGCTCGATCCGATGTACGACCTTCCGTCGCTCGAGGGCGTCGAGGAGATCATCATCAACGGGGATGTCGTCGGCCAGGGGGCCAAGCCCATCATGGTCCATGCCGAGCGCCGAGAGGACGTCAGCACGGGCGCTTGATCGTTTCGGCCTTGATTGGCAACGGGACGGGCGCCACCTAACAGGTCGTGCGCAGGGTCCCATCCCCCGCCCTGCGTGACGCGAGAGACTTCGATCGCGGGGGAGGCGCTTAGTTGAGGCCAAAGCACGTGTCAGTTGGTACCGAGGTTTTTCCGGTTCTGCCGTTGCGGGATATCGTCGTCTTCCCGCACATGATCGTTCCCCTGTTCGTGGGGCGCGACAAATCGGTGCGGGCGCTGGAAGACGTGATGAAGGATGACAAGCAGATCCTGCTGGTCACCCAGAAGAATGCCGCGGACGACGACCCGGCCGCCGAGGAGATCTTCGAGGTCGGCACGGTCGGAACCGTCCTGCAACTGCTGAAGCTGCCCGACGGCACCGTCAAGGTGCTGGTCGAGGGCGGCCGCCGGGCCCGCATCCTGCGCTATACCGCGACCGACAATTTCTTCGAGGCCGAGGCCGAGGAGATCGAGGAGGACGCGGGCGACCGCCAGGAGGTCGAGGCGCTGTCGCGTGCGGTGATCGCGCAGTTCGAGCAGTACATCAAGCTGAACAAGAAGATCCCGCCGGAGGTCCTGGTCTCGGTCAACCAGATCGAGGAGCCGGCCAAGCTCGCCGACACCATCGCCTCGCATCTGGCACTCAAGATCGCCGACAAGCAGGACCTGCTGGAGACGGCCGGCGTTGTCGCCCGGCTGGAGCGGGTCTACGGCTTCATGGAAGGCGAGATCGGCGTCCTGCAGGTCGAGAAGCGCATCCGCAACCGGGTCAAGCGCCAGATGGAGAAGACCCAGCGGGAGTACTATCTCAACGAGCAGATGAAGGCGATCCAGAAGGAGCTGGGCGAGGGCGAGGACGGCCGCGACGACATCCAGGAACTCGAGGACCTGATCGCCAAGACCAAGCTCTCGAAGGAGGCGCGGGACAAGGCGCAGCAGGAGCTCAAGAAGCTGCGCAACATGAGCCCGATGTCGGCCGAGGCGACCGTGGTCCGCAACTACCTCGACTGGCTGCTGCAGATTCCCTGGAAGAAGCGCTCGAAGATCAAGAAGGACCTGAACAACGCCGAGCAGGTCCTGAACGCCGACCACTACGGTCTGGAGAAGGTCAAGGAGCGGATCGTCGAGTACCTCGCGGTGCAGACCCGGATCGGCAAGCTCAAGGGCCCGATCCTGTGCCTGGTCGGGCCGCCGGGCGTCGGCAAGACCTCGCTGGGCAAGTCGATCGCGCGGGCGACCGGCCGGAACTTCGTGCGGATGTCGCTCGGCGGCGTGCGGGACGAGGCCGAGATCCGCGGCCATCGCCGGACCTATATCGGCGCGCTGCCGGGCAAGGTCATCCAGGGCATGAAGAAGGCCAAGACGTCGAACCCGCTGTTCCTGCTCGACGAGATCGACAAGCTCGGCCAGGACTACCGCGGCGACCCGTCGTCGGCCCTGCTCGAGGTGCTCGATCCGGAGCAGAACAACACGTTCCAGGACCACTACCTGGAGGTCGACTACGACCTGTCGGACGTGATGTTCGTGACCACGGCCAACACCCTGCGGATGCCGCAGCCGCTGCTCGACCGCATGGAGATCATCCGGCTGTCCGGCTACACCGAGGACGAGAAGGTCGAGATCGCCCAACGCCACCTGACCCCCAAGCAGGTCAAGGAGCACGGCCTCAAGCCGGGCGAGTGGTCGATCTCCGAGGAGGCCCTGCGCGACCTGATCCGGTACTACACGCGCGAGGCCGGCGTCCGGAACCTGGAGCGCGAGCTGGCGAACCTGACCCGCAAGGCGGTCAAGGAGATCCTCAGCACCGGCAAGACCAAGGTCGCCGTCACCCGTCGGAACCTCGACACCTATGCCGGCGTGCGGAAGTTCCGCTACGGCGAGGCCGAGGAGATCGACATGGTCGGCGTCACCACCGGTCTGGCCTGGACCGAGGTCGGGGGCGAGTTGCTGTCGATCGAATCGGTGACCGTGCCGGGCAAGGGCAAGGTGATCACCACCGGCAAGCTCGGGGACGTGATGCGGGAATCGGTGCAGGCCGCCGAGTCCTTCGTGAAGTCTCGCTGCTATACCTTCGGCATCGATCCGAAGCTGTTCGAGCGGCGCGACATCCATGTGCACGTGCCGGAGGGCGCGACGCCGAAGGACGGTCCGTCGGCCGGCGTGGCCATGGTCACCTCGATCGTCTCGGTGCTAACCGGTATCCCGGTCCGCCGGGACGTCGCGATGACCGGCGAGGTCACGCTGCGGGGTCGGGTGCTGCCGATCGGCGGGCTGAAGGAGAAGCTGCTGGCGGCCCTCCGGGGCGGGCTGAAGATGGTCCTGATCCCGAAGGACAACGAGAAGGACCTGACGGAAATCCCGGACAACGTGAAGAAGGGGCTGAAGATCATCCCGGTCTCCACGGTCGACGAGGTGATCGGTCACGCCCTGACGAGCCAGCCGGTCCCGATCGACCCGACCAGCCTCGAGGAGAAGGCCAAGGACCTCGAATCGATCACGCCGAGCCCGAAGGGCGAGGTTGTCGAGGGCGTCATCACTCATTAGGCGAGTTGACTGCCATCAATCGGTGTGACGGCCGCCCCATTCCTGTGGTGCGGCCGTCGCTTTTCAACCGTTAAGTCGGTATCGGGCGTCAAATATGAGCCGAAAACCGCAGAAAACCTCGCAAAAGCATGGTGTCAGCGATTGACGGCCGACAAAGCCGCGATTTAAAGTCCTTCGCGTTGCGTCGTTCGATCGATGCGCGCAGATATTCTCTCTCGCCACATTTGGGGGGCTAACGTGAACAAGAACGAGCTCGTTGCCGCGGTCGCAGATTCGACCGGTCTTTCCAAGGCAGATTCCGGTAAGGCCGTCGACGCCGTGTTCGACGTCATCACCGGACAGCTGAAGAAGGGGGGAGAGGTTCGCCTCGTTGGATTTGGGACATTCTCCGTCGCGTCCCGCGCTGCCAGCGAGGGTCGCAACCCGCGTACTGGGGACAAGATTAAGATTCCGGCCTCCAAGCAGCCGAAGTTCAAGCCGGGCAAGGGGCTTAAGGACTCCGTCAACTGAGTTCTCCCAAGGTTTTGTGCAGACGCCGGCACTCTCGGGTGCCGGCGTCTTGCATTTTGGGCCCAGACTGTGGATAGAGACCCGTGGCCGGCGGCGATACGTCCCCGGTCCGGCACGGGCGGTTAGCTCAGTTGGTAGAGCGAGCGGTTTACACCCGCTAGGTCGGCGGTTCGAACCCGTCACCGCCCACCAGCCCGCCTTGCGGGCCCGGTCCCCTCAGCACCGAATCACCGTCAGATCGATCGGCCGCGCAGTACCGCGTAGTTGTACATGGTCTGCAGTTCACCGCGGATCGCCGGGGTCACCCGCCCGTCGCGAATCGCCTCGGCGTGGCGCCGAATGTCACGCTTGATGTCCGTGGACACGTTCGCACTTGCCATCAGGAGCCGGTACATCACCGCCGGGCTCGCCCGATCGAGCGGCGGCGGTTCGCCATCTCCGTCCTCGTCGGGGTCGGCCGCCAGGTCCTCGGCGGCACTGGCACGCACCCGCATGAGTTTGCGCGGCAGGACCACGTCGATCCAGTCCATCCCGTAGCTGTTGAGGATGCGACTGGCCGCCGACACGGCGTTCAGGACCTCGCCGTCACGGTCGCTGGACAGCAGCGCCATCAGTTTCAGAAAGCGCTCGTAGTCCTGCGCGGTCATCTGATCCAAGGAGCGGATCCTCCGGGCGTTTTCGGCTCTCGGGCCGTGATGGACCAGTGTAGCGGACGGATCGTGCGACGCGAAGAAGGTGCGCTTGACAGGCCCCTGGGGAGCGAGTACATCACGCGCCTCGACGCACTCGGCGGTCTCGCCGGGGTCGACATCGAGGGGGTGTAGCTCAGTCGGTTAGAGCGCTGGCCTGTCACGCCAGAGGCCGCGGGTTCGAGTCCCGTCACTCCCGCCATTTCTCGAAAAATCCGAATATCGTACGCCGCGCGACGCAGGGTCGCAGCGGGCCGCGGGGGTGCGGCACGACGCGGTTCCCGGATATTCCCGGGCTGTGGCTTTGCCTTGTTCTCCCGGTGTGCGGCGCACTATAGTGCCGCCGCGAACGCCGGGGATCGGGGCCTCGGCGCCGCGTCGAATCCTGAGCGCCGGGGAGAGCGCCGATGAACGAACTGCTGACCGAGTATCTGCCGATCCTGATCTTCCTGGCGATCGCCGTCGGATTGTCGCTGGCGATGGTCGTGGCGTCCTTCGTGGTCGGCACCCAGCGGCCGGACTCAGAGAAGCTCTCGGCCTACGAATGCGGTTTCGAGGCGTTCGACGACTCCCGCCGGCAGTTCGACGTCCGGTTCTACCTGGTGGCCATCCTGTTCATCATCTTCGACCTCGAGGTCGCGTTCCTGTTTCCGTGGGCGATCTCGCTGGGCGATATCGGCCTGTTCGGATTCTGGTCGATGGTGGTGTTCCTCGGGATCCTGACCATCGGCTTCGTATACGAGTGGAAGAAGGGAGCCCTGGAATGGGAGTGATGAACGCCGGTCGGCCGACCCCCGCGGGGGCCGACCAGGACGCGATCCTCGGCGCCGTCGGCGACGAGATCCGCGAGAAGGGGTTCGTGATCGCCCAGGCCGACAAGCTGTTCAACTGGGCGCGCTGCGGATCGCTGTGGCCGATGACCTTCGGTCTGGCCTGCTGCGCGGTCGAGATGATGCACACGGCGGCCAGCCGCTACGACCTCGACCGGTTCGGGCTGGTATTCCGGCCGAGCCCGCGGCAGTCCGACGTGATGATCGTCGCCGGCACGCTGACCAACAAGATGGCGCCGGCCCTGCGCAAAGTGTACGACCAGATGGCCGAGCCGCGCTGGGTGATCTCCATGGGATCCTGCGCGAACGGCGGGGGCTACTATCACTATTCCTACTCGGTGGTGCGCGGCTGCGACCGGATCGTCCCGGTCGACATCTACGTTCCGGGCTGCCCACCGACGGCCGAGGCGCTGCTGTACGGCGTGCTTCAGCTGCAGCGGAAGATCAAGCGAACCGCCACGATCGCGCGCTGATGCGCGACCGGGCAGGGCACTGACACGGAGGCACGCGATCCCAATGGCGACGGCCATGCCTGCCGATACCGTTAACGCACTGAAGGACCTGGCACTCTACATCGAGAGCCAGTTGGGGCAGGACGTGTACGACGTCGTCCTGTCCGGCGGCGAGCTTTCGCTGCGCTGCCGGCCGCCGTCGGTCCTGAAGGTGCTGTCCTTCCTGCGCGACGACAGTCAGTGCCTGTTCAAGGGGCTGATGGACCTGTGCGGAGTCGATTATCCGCAGCGCGAGCAGCGCTTCGAGGTGGTCTACAATCTGCTCTCGATCCGCCAGAACCTGCGCGTCCGGCTCAAGGTACCGACCGACGAGAACACCCCGGTGCCGTCAGCGACCGTGCTGTTCAGCTCGGCCGGCTGGCTCGAGCGCGAGACCTGGGACATGTACGGCATCTACTTCTCCGACCACCCGGACCTGCGGCGGCTGCTGACGGACTACGGTTTCGAAGGGCATCCGATGCGCAAGGATTTCCCGCTCACCGGCTATGTCGAGGTCCGCTACGACGACGCCCAGAAGCGGGTGGTGTACGAGCCGGTCAAGCTGACCCAGGAATTCCGCAACTTCGATTTCCTGAGTCCGTGGGAGGGCGCCCAGGCGGTGCTGCCGGGCGACGAGAAGGCCGACAAGGCGCCGGAGGGCCAGGGCTGATGGCCGAGACCCAGATCAAGCCGCTCACCATGAACTTCGGGCCGCAGCACCCTGCGGCCCACGGGGTGCTCCGTCTCGTGCTGGAGATGGACGGCGAGGTGGTCGAGCGTGCCGACCCGCATATCGGACTGCTGCACCGTGGCACCGAAAAGCTGATCGAGTACAAGACCTACCTGCAGGCGGTGCCGTATTTCGACCGGCTCGACTACGTCGCGCCGATGAACCAGGAGCATGCCTACGCGCTCGGCGTGGAGAAGCTGCTGGGGATCGAGGTGCCGAAGCGCGGCCAGTACATCCGCGTGCTGTACGCCGAGATCGGCCGGATCCTGAACCACCTGCTGAACCTCACGACCTTCGCGCTCGACGTCGGCGCCATGACGCCGCTGCTCTGGGGCTTCGAGGAGCGCGAGAAGCTGATGGCGTTCTACGAGCGGGTATCGGGCGCGCGGCTGCATGCCGCGTACTTCCGCCCGGGCGGCGTCCACCAGGACCTGCCGGCCGGCCTGCTCGAGGACATCAAGGCCTGGGCCGACCAGTTCCCGAAGTTCATCGACGACATGGAATCGCTGCTGACCGGCAACCGGATCTTCAAGCAGCGCACCGTCGACATCGGCGTGGTCACCCGCGAGGAGGCCCTGGACCACGGCTTCTCGGGCCCGGTGCTGCGCGGCTCGGGCGTGCCGTGGGACCTGCGCGTGGCTCAGCCCTACGACGCCTACGACGAGATGGAGTTCGACGTCCCGATCGGCAAGACCGGCGACTGCTACGCCCGCTACCTGGTCCGGGTCGAGGAGATGCGGCAGTCGCTGCGGATCATCGACCAGTGCATCGAGCGGATGCCGGACGGGCCGGTGAAGAGCGCCGATCGCAAGGTCACCGCGCCGAAGCGGGGCGAGATGAAGCGCTCGATGGAAGCGCTGATCCATCACTTCAAGCTCTATACCGAGGGCTATCACGTGCCGGCCGGCGAGACCTATGCCGCCGTCGAGGCGCCGAAGGGCGAGTTCGCGGTGTTCCTGGTGTCCGACGGCACCAACAAGCCGTACCGCTGCAAGATCCGGGCGCCCGGATTCGCGTTCCTGGCGGCCATGGACTTCCTCACGAAGGGCCACATGCTCGCCGACACGGTGGCGATCATCGGCTCGCTGGACATCGTGTTCGGGGAGATCGACCGTTGAGCGGCAAGCATATCGCCGAGACCAAGGACCAGCCGGCGGCGTTCGCCTGGACGCCCGACAGCGAGGCCCAGATCGCCAGGATCCTGGCCAAGTATCCGGAAAACCGGAAGGCCAGCGCGGTCCTGCCGCTGCTGGACCTGGCACAGCGCCAGCACGACAACTGGATCCCGCTGGCGGCGATCGACGCGATCGCCGAGCGGCTCGGGATGGCGCGGATCCGGGTGCTGGAGGTCGCGACCTTCTACACGATGTACAACCTTGCCCCGGTCGGGAAATGGTTCCTGCAGGCCTGCACGACGACGCCGTGCTGGCTGCGCGGCTCCGATCAGGTCATGCGCTGCATCAAGGACAAGCTCGGGCTGGACAACCACGGCCGGACCGCGGACGGACAGTTCTCGCTGCTGGAGGTCGAGTGCCTCGGGGCCTGCGTCAACGCGCCGATCCTGCAGGTCAACGACGATTTCTACGAGGACATGGACTACGAGACCACGGCGGCCCTGCTGGACTCGCTCAAGGGGGGCAAGCAGCCGCCGGTCGGATCCATGAAGGGGCGGGTGACCTCGCAGTCGATCGCCGGCCCGACCTCGCTGACCGCGCTCAAGGACTCCGAAGGCGTCCCGTCGTGGTTCGCCGCGAACAAGGCCGCCGCCGGGGGTGGAGACGACTGATGCTGAAGGACGAGGATCGCATCTTCACCAACGTCTACGGCTGGTTCGACGCCGGGCTGGCCGGCGCGCGCAAGCGGGGCGACTGGTCGAACACCAAGGAACTGCTGGGCCGGACGCCCGAGGACATCGTCGAGGCGGTGAAGGCCTCCGGCCTGCGCGGCCGCGGCGGCGCCGGCTTCCCGACCGGGCTGAAGTGGTCCTTCATGCCCAAGGAAGTGAAGGAGAAGCCGCACTATCTGGTGGTCAACGCCGACGAGTCGGAGCCCGGCACCTGCAAGGACCGGGACATCCTGCGCCATGAGCCGCACAAGCTGGTCGAGGGCTGCCTGATCGGCGGCTACGCCATGCGCGCCAAGGCCGCCTACATCTACATCCGCGGCGAGTTCTACAACGAGGCGGTCGCGCTGCAGAAGGCGATCGACGAGGCCTACGACGCCGGCCTGATCGGCAAGAACGCCTGCGGATCCGGCTACGACTTCGACGTCTACCTGCACCGCGGTGCCGGCGCCTATATCTGCGGCGAGGAAACCGCGCTGCTGGAGTCGCTGGAGGGCAAGAAGGGCCAGCCGCGCCTGAAGCCGCCGTTCCCGGCCGGCGTCGGCCTGTACGGCTGCCCGACCACCGTGAACAACGTGGAATCGGTGGCGGTGGTCCCGACCATCCTGCGGCGCGGGCCGGAATGGTTCGCCGGCCTGGGGCGGCCGAAGAATTCCGGCACCAAGCTGTTCTGCATCTCCGGACACGTGAACAACCCGTGCAACGTCGAGGAGGAGCTCGGCATTCCGCTGCGCGAGCTCATCGAGAAGCATGCCGGCGGGGTGATCGGGGGCTGGGACAACCTGCTGGCGGTGATTCCCGGCGGCTCGTCGGTGCCGGTGCTGCCCAAGGCGATCTGCGACGAGGTCCTGATGGACTTCGATTCGCTCCGCGAGGTGCGGTCGGGCCTGGGTACCGCCGCGGTGATCGTCATGGACAAGTCGACCGACATCGTGAAGGCGATCGCCCGCCTCAGCTACTTCTACAAGCACGAAAGCTGCGGCCAGTGCACGCCGTGCCGCGAGGGTGCGGGCTGGATGTGGCGGGTCATGGAGCGCATGGTGCGCGGCGAGGCCGACGTCGACGAGATCGACGTGCTGGAGGAGGTGTCCCGGCAGATCGAGGGCCACACCATCTGCGCGCTCGGCGACGCCGCGGCCTGGCCGGTCCAGGGCCTGATCCGGCACTTCCGGCCGGAGATGGAACGTCGGATCAATGCACGCAAATCCGGCAAGCCGGTGATGCCGACCGCCCAGGCGGCCGAGTGACGGACGCATCCGGCTCGGCCGGACGAGCGGGGCAGAGGGACGGAGAGAGGACAGCATGCCGAAACTGACGGTCGACGGGATCGAGGTGGAGGTGCCCGCGGGCTCGACGGTGCTGCAGGCCTGCGAGGCCGCCGGCGCCGAGGTGCCGCGATTCTGCTACCACGACCGCCTGTCGGTGGCCGGCAACTGCCGGATGTGCTTGGTCGAGATGGAGAAGGCGCCGAAGCCGGTGGCTTCCTGCGCGTTCCCGGCCGGCGACGGCATGGTGATCCACACCAAGTCCGAGGTCGCGCGCAAGGCCCAGAAGGGCACGATGGAGTTCCTGCTGATCAACCATCCGCTCGACTGCCCGATCTGTGACCAGGGCGGCGAGTGCGACCTGCAGGACCAGGCGATGGCCTATGGCTGGCATTCCAGCCGCTACGAGGAGAACAAGCGCGCGGTCACCGACAAGGACATGGGCCCGCTGGTCAAGACCATCATGACCCGCTGCATCCACTGCACGCGCTGCGTCCGGTTCTCGACCGAGATCGCCGGCGTCACCGACATGGGGATGCTGAACCGCGGCGAGAGCGCCGAGATCACCACCTATCTCGAGAAGGCGCTGGATTCCGAGCTGTCGGCCAACGTCATCGACCTGTGCCCGGTCGGCGCGCTGACCTCCAAGCCCTACGCCTTCGTGTCGCGCCCATGGGAGCTGAAGAAGACCGAATCGGTCGACGTGATGGACGCCGTCGGATCGAACATCCGGATCGACGCCCGCGGCCGCGAGGTGATGCGGGTGCTGCCGCGGCTGCACGAGGACATCAACGAAGAGTGGATCTCCGACAAGACGCGCTACGCCTGCGACGGCCTGAAGCGCCAGCGCCTGGACCGCCCGTATGTCCGCCGGGACGGCAAGCTGCAGCCGGCGTCCTGGCCGGAGGCGTTCGCGGCGGTGGCCGGGCGGATGAAGGACCTGAAGGGCGCCGAGATGGCGGCGATCGCCGGCGACACCGTCGACGCCGAATCGATGTACGCGCTGAAGCGCCTGATGACCGCCCTCGGCTCGCCGAACATCGACTGCCGGCAGGACGGTGCGGCGGTCGGCGGCGGCCCGCGCGGCGGCTGGATCTTCAACACCACGATCGCCGGGATCGAGGAAGCCGACGCGCTGCTGCTGATCGGCACCAACCCGCGCTGGGAAGCCGCCCTGGTCAACGCCCGCATCCGCAAGCGCTGGCTGCGCGGCAACTTCCCGGTCGGGCTGATCGGCCAGCCGGTCGACCTTACCTACGACTACGACCACCTGGGCGCCGGCAGCCAGACCCTGGCCGAGGTCGCCGACGGCAGCCACCGGTTCGCCGATGTCCTCAAGTCCGCCAGGAAGCCGATGATCGTGGTCGGGACCGGCGCGCTGACCGGCGGCGACGGCGCCGCGGTGCTGGCCGCTGCCCGAGCGATCGCCGAAAGCTACGGCATGATCCAGCCGGCGACCGAGGACGAGGACGGCGAGACCGTGCCGGGCTGGAACGGCTTCAACGTGCTGCACACCGCCGCCGCCCGGGTGGCCGGCCTCGACATGGGCTTCCTGCCGGGCGAGGGCGGGGCCGACGTCGCCGGGATCCTGGCCGGTGCCAAGGCCGGCAAGATCAAGCTGGTCTACCTGCTGGCCGCCGACGAGATCGACACCGACGGGCTGGGCGACGCCTTCGTCGTGTACCAGGGCCATCACGGCGACAAGGGCGCGCATCGCGCCGACGTGGTGCTGCCGGGTGCCGCCTACACCGAGAAGGACGGCCTGTACGTCAACACCGAGGGCCGGGTGCAGGAGGGCTATGCCGCCGGCTTTCCGCTCGGCGAGGCGCGCGAGGACTGGAAGATCCTGCGGGCGCTGTCCGAGGCGGTCGGCCACAAGCTGCCGTTCGACGACCTGGAGACGCTGCGCCAGGCGCTGCGGGCGGACCACGAGACCTTCGCGGCGATCGACACCATCGAGCCGGCGGCCTGGGGCGAGTTCGGCAGGGCCGGCAAGCTCGGCGACGCGCCGTTCGCCTCGCCGATCGAGAATTTCTACATGACCGACCCGATCAGCCGGGCGTCAAAGACCATGGCCGAGTGCACGGAGGTGTTCGTACTCCGCCGCCAGCCGGCCGCAACCGGCACTCACGGCTGATCCGGCAGGGACCGGCGGGGCGAAGCAAGCATGATCTTCCTCGACACATACGTCCTCCCGACCGCGATCATCGTGGCGCAGATCCTCGCGATCGTGGTGCCGCTGCTGGTGGCGGTGGCGTATCTCACCTTCTTCGAGCGCAAGGTCATCGCGGCCATGCAGCTGCGAAAGGGCCCGAACGTGGTCGGCCCGTTCGGCCTGCTGCAGCCGTTCGCCGACGGCGTGAAGCTGCTGGCCAAGGAGACCATCCTGCCGTCCGGCGCCAACAAGGTGATCTTCCTGGCGGCGCCGATGCTGACCTTCATCCTCAGCCTGATCGCCTGGGCGGTGATCCCGTTCGACGCCGGCATGGTGCTGGCCGACATCAATGTCGGCGTGCTGTACCTGTTCGCGATCTCGTCGCTCGGGGTGTACGGCGTGATCATGGCCGGCTGGGCCTCGAACTCGAAATACGCCTTCCTGGGCGCGCTGCGCTCGGCCGCGCAGATGGTGTCCTACGAGGTCTCGATCGGCTTCGTGATCATCACGGTCCTGCTGTGCGTCGGTTCGCTCAACCTCAGCGACATCGTCGAGGCGCAGCGCACCGTCTGGTTCGCCATCCCGCTGCTGCCGATGTTCGTGGTGTTCTTCATCTCGGCCCTGGCCGAGACCAACCGGGCGCCGTTCGACCTGCCGGAAGGCGAGTCGGAGCTGGTGGCCGGCTATTTCGTCGAATACTCGTCGATGAGCTTCGCGCTGTTCTTCCTCGGCGAGTACGCGAACATGATCCTGATGAGCGGCATGACCGCCGTCCTGTTCCTGGGCGGATGGCTGCCGCCGTTCGACATCGCGCCGTTCAACTGGATTCCCGGCCCGATCTGGTTCGCCCTGAAGATCGCCTTCGTCCTGTTCTTCTTCCTGTGGGTCCGGGCGACCTTCCCGCGCTACCGCTACGACCAGCTCATGCGTCTCGGCTGGAAGGTGTTCCTGCCGCTGTCGCTGCTGTGGGTGGTGGTGACGGCCGGCGTGCTGGTGGCCTTCGACTGGGTGCCGTGAGCGGCCGAGGAGTGAGGTAACGACCATGGCTTCCGTGGGATTCCGACCCAAGAGCCTTCTGCTGGCGGAGCTGCTGTCGGGCATGAGCCTGACGCTGAAGTACTTCTTCCGGCCCAAGGTCACGATCAACTACCCCTACGAGAAGGGGCCGATCAGCCCGCGCTTCCGCGGCGAGCACGCGCTGCGCCGGTATCCGAACGGCGAGGAGCGCTGCATCGCCTGCAAGCTGTGCGAGGCGATCTGCCCGGCCCAGGCGATCACCATCGAGGCCGAGCCGCGGACCGACGGGTCGCGCCGGACCACGCGCTACGACATCGACATGACGAAGTGCATCTACTGCGGGTTCTGCCAGGAGGCCTGCCCGGTCGACGCCATCGTCGAGGGCCCGAACTTCGAGTTCGCGACCGAGACCCGCGAGGAGCTCTTCTACAACAAGGAGAAGCTGCTCGCGAACGGCGACCGCTGGGAAGTCGAGATCGCGCAGAGCCTGACGGCCGACGCACCGTATCGCTGACGGTTCGTGTCAGGGATTAAGTAAGAAGAGTAACCGGCTGCCGAACCTGGTTAATTCGGTGTCGAGACAGACCGGGCGCTGCCCGGGGAAGGAAACGGGATGGTCGTTCAGGCCCTGGTCTTCTACCTGTTCGCCGCGGTCGCGGTGGCGTCGGGCGCGATGGTGATATCGTCGCGCAACCCGGTGCATTCCGTCCTGTTCCTGATCCTGGCCTTCTTCAACGCCGCCGGGCTGTTCGTGCTCATGGGCGCCGAGTTCCTGGCGATGATCCTGGTCGTCGTCTATGTCGGCGCGGTCGCCGTGCTGTTCCTGTTCGTGGTGATGATGCTCGACATCAACTTCGTCGAGCTGCGCCAGGGTTTCATCCGCTACCTGCCGGTCGGCGCCGCCATCGGCCTCGTCCTGCTGGCGGAGCTGGTGCTGATCACCGGGGCCTGGACCTTCGCCCCGAGCGTCTCGAGCGGGTTCTCCGCGCCGATCCCGCCGGTCGGCGAGACGACCAACACCCACGCGCTCGGTGGGCTGCTGTACACCCGCTACGTCTACCTGTTCCAGGCCGCCGGCCTGATCCTGCTGATCGCGATGATCGGCGCCATCGTGCTGACCCTGCGGACCCGCGAAGGGGTGAAGCGGCAGTCGATCGAGGTCCAGAACGCGCGCCGGCCGGAGGACGTGGTGGAAGTCATGAAGGTGACCCGAGGGGGAGGGGTCTGACATGGATATCGGTCTCGGCCATTACCTGACCGTGGCGGCGATCCTGTTCACGCTCGGGATCTTCGGCATCTTCCTGAACCGCAAGAACGTCATCATCATCCTGATGTCGGTCGAGCTGATGCTGCTCGCCGTCAACATCAACCTCGTTGCGTTCTCCACCCATCTCGGCGACCTGGTCGGGCAGGTGTTCGCGCTGTTCGTGCTGACGGTGGCTGCGGCCGAGGCGGCCATCGGCCTCGCCATCCTGGTGGTCTACTTCCGCAACCGCGGTTCGATCGCGGTCGAGGACATCAACCTGATGAAGGGCTGAGGGATGTACTCCGCGATCGTCTTCCTGCCGCTGGTCGGCGCCATCATCGCCGGCTTCGGCGGCCGGATCATCGGCGACCGGGGCGCGCAGATCGTCACCTGCGGCGCCATGGTCGTCTCCGCCGTGCTCGGCGTCCTGGCGTTCTGGGAGGTCGCCATCGGCGGCCGGACCTTCACGGTCGACGTGCTGACCTGGGTGGCGTCCGGCAGCTTCGAGGCCAACTGGGCGCTGCGCTGGGACACCCTGACGGCGGTCATGGTGCTGGTAGTGACCGTGGTGTCGACCATGGTCCACATCTACTCGGTCGGCTACATGAGCCACGACCACTCGATCCCGCGGTTCATGGCGTATCTGTCGATCTTCACCTTCGCCATGCTGATGCTGGTGACCTCCGACAACCTCGTGCAGCTGTTCTTCGGCTGGGAAGGGGTCGGCGTCGCCTCCTACCTGCTGATCGGCTTCTGGCACCACAAGCCGTCGGCCAACGCGGCGGCGATCAAGGCGTTCATCGTCAACCGGGTCGGCGACTTCGGCTTCGCGCTCGGGATCTTCGGCTGCTTCCTGCTGTTCGACTCGGTCGGCTTCGACGCGATCTTCGCGGCGGCCCCGGACAAGGCCGGCACGCCGCTCGAATTCCTCGGCATGCAGGGCGACGCGCTGACGATCATCGCGATCCTGCTGTTCATCGGCGCCATGGGCAAATCGGCCCAGCTCGGCCTGCACACCTGGCTGCCGGACGCCATGGAGGGCCCGACCCCGGTGTCGGCGCTGATCCATGCCGCCACCATGGTGACCGCCGGCGTGTTCCTGGTGGCCCGGATGTCGCCGCTGTTCGAATACGCGCCGATCGCCCTGCAGGTGGTGACGGTGGTCGGTGCGGCGACCGCGTTCTTCGCGGCCACCGTCGGCATGTGCCAGAACGACATCAAGCGGGTGATCGCCTATTCGACCTGCAGCCAGCTCGGCTACATGTTCTTCGCGCTCGGGGTCTCGGCCTATCCGGCGGCGATCTTCCACCTGATGACCCACGCCTTCTTCAAGGCGCTGCTGTTCCTGTCGGCCGGCTCGGTGATCCATGCCCTGTCCGACGAGCAGGACATGCGCAACATGGGCGGCATCTGGCGCAAGATCCCGTTCACCTACGCGATGATGTGGATCGGCAGCCTGGCGCTGGCCGGCATCCCGTGGTTCGCCGGCTACTACTCCAAGGACATGATCCTGGAGGCCGCCTACGGCGCCCACAGCGGTGTCGGGCTGTTCGCCTTCTGGATGGGCATCGCCGCCGCCTTCATGACCGCGTTCTACAGCTGGCGGCTGATCATCATGACCTTCCACGGCAAGCCGCGGATGTCGGACGAGGTGCTGCACCACGTCCACGAGTCGCCGCTGGTCATGACCATCCCGCTCGGGGTGCTGGCGCTCGGCGCGGTGATCGCCGGCGGCGTCGCCTACGACCTGTTCGTCGGCCACCACATGGCCGAGTTCTGGGGCGCCTCGATCAAGATCCTCGAGGCCAACAACTCGATCGAGGCGGCGCACCACGTCCCGTTGTGGGTCAAGCTGGCCCCGCTGGTCGTCGGCGTCGCCGGGATCGGTCTCGCCTACCTGATGTACATGTTCCGGACCGAGCTGCCGGGAATGCTCGCCGCCCGGTTCCGGCCGGTCTACCTGTTCCTGCTGAACAAGTGGTACTTCGACGAGCTCTACGACTGGCTGTTCGTGAAGCGCTCCTGGCAGGCCGGCCTGGCGTTCTGGCGGGGCGGCGACCAGGGGATCATCGACGCCTACGGCCCCGACGGCATCTCCGCCGTGGCCCGGCTGGTGGCGGCGCGGGCCGGACGGCTGCAGACCGGGTACGTCTATCACTACGCATTCGCGATGCTGATCGGGGTGGTCGCCCTGGTGAGCTGGTACCTGGCCTTCGGAGCCTGACGTCATGATGAGCGACTGGCCGCTTCTCTCCCTCGTCATCTTCCTGCCGCTGGTCGGGGTGCTGTTCATCCTGGTGACCCGCGGCAGCGACCCGGCGCAGGTGGCGGCGAACTGCCGCTGGCAGGCCCTGGTGACGTCCGGCGTGGTATTCCTGATCTCGCTGCTGATCTGGGCGAACTTCGACCCGACGACCGCCGACTTCCAGATGATCGACGAGGTCGCCTGGATCCCGGGCTCGTCGATAGCCTATCGGGTCGGCGTCGACGGCATCTCGATGTGGTTCGTGCTGCTGTCGACCCTGCTGACGCCGATCTGCATCCTGGCGAGCTGGGAGGCCATCCAGACCCGGGTCAAGGAGTACATGATCGCCTTCCTGGTCCTCGAGACCCTGATGGTCGGCATGTTCTGCGCCCTCGACATCCTGGTGTTCTACGTCTTCTTCGAGGGCGTGCTGATCCCGATGTTCCTGATCATCGGGGTGTGGGGTGGCGGCCGCCGGGTCTACGCGGCGTTCAAGTTCTTCCTGTACACGCTGCTCGGCTCGGTGCTGATGCTGATCGCCATCCTGGCGATGTACTGGCAGGCCGGCACCACCGACATCCCGACCCTGATGGCGTTCAAGTTCGCGCCGGACCTGCAGACCTGGCTGTGGCTGGCGTTCTTCGCCTCGTTCGCGGTCAAGGTGCCGATGTGGCCGGTGCACACCTGGCTGCCCGACGCCCATGTGGAGGCGCCGACCGCCGGCTCGGTGATCCTGGCCGGGGTGCTGTTGAAGATGGGCGGCTACGGCTTCCTGCGGTTCTCGATCCCGATGTTCCCCGAGGCATCGGCCGACTTCGCGCCGCTGGTGTTCGCGCTCAGCGTGGTGGCGGTGATCTACACCTCGCTGGTGGCGCTGGTGCAGGAGGACATGAAGAAGCTGATCGCCTACTCCTCGGTGGCGCATATGGGCTTCGTGACCATCGGCATGTTCACCATGACCACCCAGGGCGTCGAGGGCTCGATCTTCCAGATGCTGTCGCACGGCATCGTGTCGGGCGCGCTGTTCCTGTGCGTCGGCGTGGTCTACGACCGCATGCACACCCGCGAGATAGCCGCCTATGGCGGGCTGGCCAACAACATGCCGCGCTACGCCCTGGTGTTCATGATCTTCATGATGGCCTCGGTCGGCCTGCCGGGCACCAGCGGCTTCGTCGGCGAGCTGCTGATCCTGGCCGGCGCCTTCAAGGTCAACACCTGGCTGGCGGCGCTGACCGCGACCGGCCTGATCCTGGGTGCCGCCTACATGCTGTACCTGTACCGCCGGGTGATCTTCGGAGTGCTCGACAAGGACAGCCTGAAGGCGCTGCTCGACCTCAGCCCGCGCGAGATCGCGGTGTTCGCCCCGCTGGTCGTCCTGGTGTTCTGGATGGGCATCTATCCGTCCACCTTCATCGACATGATGTCGGTCTCGGTCGACAACCTGATCACCAACTACAAGGTGGCGCTCGGCCAGGCCGGGACCACCGTGGCCGTTCGTTGACGGCGCCGGGAGACCTGTGATGACTGCGGTGACGAGCCTTCCCGACATGGCGCCGGCCACGGCCGAGATCTTCCTCGCGCTGGTCGGTGTCGCCCTGCTGATGTTCGGCGCGTTCCGGCGCTCCGGCGGCATGCGCACGCCCGGCTGGCTGGCGGTGGTCGCGCTGCTGGTCGCCGGCATCCTGGTGTTGGCGCGGGGCGGCACGGTCGAGGCGTTCTACGGCCTGTTCATCACCGACGCCTTCGCACGCTTCGCCAAGGTGCTGATCCTGCTCGGCTCGGCGTTCGCGCTGATCATGTCCTTCGGCTATTTCGACCGCGAGCGCGGCGGCCGCTTCGAATACCCGGTGCTGATCGTGTTCTCGACGCTCGGCATGATGATGATGGTCTCGGCGAACGACCTGATCGCGCTGTACATGGGGCTCGAGATGCAGAGCCTGGCGCTCTATGTCATCGCCTCGATCCGCCGCGATTCCGTGCGCTCGACCGAGGCCGGCCTGAAGTACTTCGTCCTGGGCGCGCTCAGCTCCGGCATGCTGCTGTACGGCTGCTCGCTGATCTACGGCTTCGCCGGCACCACCAGTTTCGTCGGCCTCGCCGAGGTGTTCCAGAAGGACGGCGGCTCGTCGGTCGGACTGGTGGTCGGCCTGGTGTTCCTGATCTGCGGCCTGGCGTTCAAGGTCTCGGCGGTGCCGTTCCACATGTGGACGCCCGACGTGTACGAGGGCGCACCGACCCCGGTGACCGCGCTGTTCGCCGTGGCGCCAAAGGTCGCGGCCCTGGCGCTGTTCGTGCGGGTCATGGCCGGGCCGTTCGGCGACCTGCTGGCGTCCTGGCAGCAGATCCTGATCTTCGTGTCGATCGCCTCGATGGTGCTCGGCGCCTTTGCCGCCATGGTGCAGACCAACATCAAGCGGCTGATGGCCTACAGCTCGATCGGCCACATGGGCTACGCCCTGGTCGGGGTGGCCGCAGGCAACGAGGCCGGCATCACCGGCGTGATGATCTACCTCGCCACCTACATCTTCATGAATGTCGGGACCTTCGCGATCATCCTGTCGATGCGCCGCGAGGGCAGGCTGGTCGAGAACCTGTCGGATCTCTCGGGACTGTCGAAGACGCATCCGATGATGGCGCTCGCCCTCATGGTGTTCATGTTCTCGATGGCCGGCATCCCGCCGCTCGCCGGCTTCTTCGGCAAGTGGTACGTGTTCATGGCGGCGGTCAATGCCGGGCTGTTCGGGCTGGCGGTGATCGGCGTGCTGGCCAGCGTTGTGGGCGCCTTCTACTACCTGCGCATCGTCAAGATCATGTATTTCGACGATGCCACCCAGCCGCTGGACGGCACCGTCGCCGGCGACCTGCGGGCGATCGTGTTCGGCTCCGCCGCCGTGACCCTGCTGTTCCTGCTGTTCCTGTCGCCGGTCTACGACCAGGCGCGCGCGGCCGCCGTGAGCCTGCTCGGCGCGTGAGGTCCCGGACATGACGGCGCGGCGCGCTCCCGTGGCCGGCCGACCGGTCGGCGACGCGGGGGGCGGCTGGCGGGTCGTGACCCTGGGCGACGTCGCCAGCACCATGGACGAGGCGCGCCGGCTGGCGGAGTCCGGAGCCGAGGACGGGACGGTGGTCCGGGCGCTCCGGCAGACCGGCGGCCGCGGCCGCCTCGGCCGGTCCTGGAGCTCGCCGCCCGGCAACGTCTACACGACCGTCATACTGCGCCCGGACGTCGCAACCGCCCGGGCGGCCGAGCTGTCGATCGTGGCCGCGGTGGCGACCGCCGACGCGGTCGCGTGTTTCGGCGGGACGGTGACCCTGAAGTGGCCGAACGACGTGCTGCTGGAGGGGGGAAAGATCTCCGGCATCCTGCTGGAGGCGGTCACCGAGGGCACCCGGCTTTCGGCGGTGCTGATCGGCATCGGCGTCAACGTCGCCAGCCGCCCCGATCTCCCGGATCGGCGGACGGCGCGGATCGAGACGGCGGATGCCGAAGCTGTGTTCGCGGCGTTGCTCGAGGCACTCGGCCGGCGCTACCGGCAGTGGCTGCGCGAATGCCTCGCCGGAATTCGCATGGCATGGCTGGCCCGGGGGCCTGCGATCGGCGCCCCGATCACCATCTCTCAGGGGAGCGGCTCTCAGGGGAGCGGCGCTCCGGGGACCGGCCGTCTCGACGGACGGTTCGCCGGGCTGGATCCCGACGGAACCCTGGTGCTGGCCCTTGCCGACGGCTCGACCCGCCGGGTCGCCTCGGGCGAGGTGATGCAATGAGGAGGCGGTGATGCTGCTGGTCATCGACTGCGGGAACACCAACACCGTGTTCGCGGTGTATCGCGGGGACGAGGAGGCGCCTCTGGGCGCGTGGCGGACCTCGACGGTGCCGACCCGGACCGCCGACGAATACGCGGTCTGGCTCACCCAGCTGATGGCCCTCGACGGGCTCGACACCAAGGGTATCGAGGCGGTGATCCTGGCGACGGTGGTGCCGGCCAGCCTGTTCAGCCTGCGCACCCTTTGCCGCAAGCACTTCAAGATCGACCCGATGGTGGTCGGCGAGCCCGGCGTCGAGCTCGGCATCGCGGTGCGGATCGATCGGCCGGAAGAGGTGGGCGCCGACCGCGTGGTCAACGCCGTCGCCGCGCACCGGCTCTACGGCGGGCCGCTGATCGTCGTGGACTTCGGGACCGCCACCACCTTCGACGTGGTCGACGAGGACGGCGGCTATGCCGGCGGCATCATCGCGCCGGGCATTAACCTCTCCCTCGACGCCCTGTACATGGCGGCGGCCCAGCTGCCGAAGATCGCGATCCGGCCGCCCGAGCGGCAGCCCGGCGACAACGATCCGGTCCGGGTGATCGGCAAGAACACGCGCGCGGCGATGCACTCGGGCATCTTCTGGGGCTATGTTGCGATGATCGAGGGGCTGGTGGCGCGCATCCGGGCGGAGTATGGACGGCCCATGCGGGTCGTCGGCACCGGCGGGCTGTCGGCACTGTTCGCGGAGTGGACCCCGGCGCTGGAGATCGTCGACGACGATCTCACGCTCGCCGGGCTCCGCATGATTCACAAAAGCAATTCGGGTTGACATGCTGGCGATCGACGAGCGCGACGACGACCTCTACTTCCTGCCGCTCGGCGGGTCCGACGAGATCGGGATGAACGTCAACCTGTACGGCTATGCCGGGCAGTGGCTGATGGTCGATCTCGGGATCACCTTCGCCGACGACAGCATGCCGGGCCTGGACGTGATCGTCCCGGACATCGAGCCGATCGCGAAGCACCGCGACCGTCTGGCCGGGCTGCTGCTGACCCATGGCCACGAGGACCACATCGGCGCGGTCCCGCATCTGTGGCCGCGGCTGCGCTGCCCGATCTACTGCACGCCGTTCACGGCTTCGCTGGTGCGGCGCAAGCTCGACGATGCCGGGCTGCTGGGCGAGGTCGACCTGCACGAGGTGCCGCTGGGCGCCAACTTCGTGGTCGGGCCGTTCGAGATCCAGCTGATCAACCAGACCCACTCGATTCCGGAGCCCAGCGCCGTCGTGCTCCGCTGCGGGGCAGGCACCGTCGTGCATACCGGCGACTGGAAGTTCGACCCGACGCCGTTCGTCGGCGAGCCGACCGACTTCGAGGCCCTGCGGGCCGTCGGCGACGAGGGCGTGCTGGCCCTGATCGGCGATTCCACCAACGTCTTCGAGCCGGGCAGCACCGGCTCCGAGGCCGAGGTCCGGATGGCGTTGACCGAGATCTTCGACCAGTACAACGGCCGGATCGCGGTGAGCTGCTTCGCGTCGAACGTCGCCCGGCTGGAGAGCATCGCGCTGGCGGCGGCCGCCAACGACCGCCAGACCGCGCTGATCGGGCGCTCGCTGTGGCGCATGCACGATGCCGCCCGCGAGAACGGCTACCTGGCCGACGCGCCGCGCTTCGTCTCGGAGTCCGACGCCGGCTTCTTCCCGGAGGACAAGATCGTCCTGATCTGCACCGGCAGCCAGGGCGAGCCGCGGGCGGCGCTGTCGCGCATCGCCGACGGCAGCCACCCGCACATCACCCTCGGCGAGGGCGACGTCTGCATCTACTCGTCGCGGCAGATCCCGGGCAACGAGCGGGCGATCTCCCGGGTGCAGAACAAGCTGGCGGCGCGCGGCGTCGAGATCTTCACCACCGAGGACCATCCGGGCGTCCACGTCTCCGGCCACCCGGCGCGCGACGACCTCGCCCGCATGTACCAGCTGGTCAGGCCGCGCATCGCGGTGCCGGTGCATGGCGACGCCCGGCATCTGCGCGAGCATGCCCGGCTGGCCCGCACCTGCCAGGTCCCCGAGGCCGTCGTGCCGTCCAACGGCAGCATGATCCGGCTGCGCGCCGGGGCCGCGGCCGTGGTCGGCCATATCGAAACCGGCGCCCTGACCGTCGACGGCGGGCGTCTGGTGCCGCTCGGCAGTCCGCAGATCCAGGCCCGTCGGCACATGCTCTACAACGGAGCGGCCTCGGTGACCCTGGTGCTGGACAAGGCCGGCAAGCTGCGCGCCGATCCGGTGGTCAGCTTTCACGGCGTCGCCGAGGGTGTCGACGAGGAGGACCTGGAGGACGATGCGATCGACGCCCTCCGCGAGGCCCTGGGCAAGCTCTCGGCCGCCGACCGCCGCGACGACGAGGCGGTGCGCGAGGCAGCGCGCCGCATGGTGCGGAAGATCGTCAGGGCGGACCATGGCAAGCGCCCGGTCACCGACGTGCATGTCGTTCGCCTTTGACCGTTCCGGGCGACGTCAGACCGGTCAGGGACGGACCGGGCAGCAGGAGGAGAGGGCGATGATCGGCAGACTCAACCACGTGGCCATCGCGGTTCCCGACCTGGCGGCCGCCACCGCCACCTACCGCGACACGCTCGGTGCCGCGGTGTCGCCGGCCGAGGATCTGCCGGAACACGGCGTGACCGTGGTGTTCGTCGAGCTTCCCAATACCAAGATCGAGCTTCTGCATCCGCTCGGCGACGGCTCGCCGATCGCCGGATTCCTCGCGAAGTCGCCGTCCGGCGGCATCCACCACGTGTGCTACGAGGTCGACGACATCGCGGCGGCGCGCGACCGGCTGGTGGCAGCCGGCGCCCGCGTGCTCGGCGACGGGGAGCCGAGGATCGGCGCGCATGGCAAGCCGGTGCTGTTCCTCCATCCCCGCGACTTCTGCGGCACGCTGGTCGAGCTCGAGCAGGCCTGAGGAGCGGGGACATGGACATCGCGTCGGCTGTGGTCGTCTACATCCTGCTGTGGTGGCTGGTGTTCTTCATGGCGCTGCCGGTCGGCGTGCAGGTCCCGGACGAGTCCGAGGTCGGGAAGGGCCACGCCACCAGCGCGCCGAAGCGTCCGTATCTCGGACGCAAGGCACTCGCGGCCACCGCAATCGCCGCCGTTCTCTGGGTCGGGGTATTCCTGCTGGTCGAGGGTGATTTCTACTCGTTCAGGAATGCAATCAGGAACTGGTAGTTGACCGCAAGCTGCTGCTCCAAATTTGAGCAGGTTGCTGCTCTGGGGAATGCATCAGCTTAAAGATTCATCGTAAAAAGGCATTATGCCAAAAAAGAAAGCGGCAAAAGCGCATTTGCTCTTGCCACCTCTAAACTGTACGCCTACGTTCTTTATGTTGATCGGGTGACCGATCACAAACGCCTGGTGGCGTTTCCTCCCTAAACTCGGGCCGTGCCGGCGTTGCCGGTGCGGTCTTTTTTTATTTCGAGGCGACAATACGATAACGTTCGAAGGCCGTCGACCACTTTTTCGGTCCTCGAACAATTTTTGGTCCAATGGACCCGCTTGATCGGTATCATTGTAACCCAAATCCTGCATGGGGAGGCATCAATGCTCCGGAATTGTCTCTCTTTGGCCTCAATGTTGGCGCTAATTGCCACGGGAGCACTCGCGCAAAGCGGGTCCGTTTCCGAAGTGAAGATCAAACCGGAGGATTGCCGGCGGCTGGTACAGCATCGGCCGGGCGCCGACGTCGCGTACAAACCCGGAGTCGACGTGAGCGGCAGGCCGGTCGCCCCGGCCGACCTGCCGGGCTCCGCGCGAATCACCGCCCCGGACGAGATCACCATCAACCTGACGATCGACGTGCTGCAGCAATACGGCGTGCCGGCCGACTCGCTGCTGTCGCCGAGCGGCGAGGCTTCGGTCGGCACGATCAAGTACGACATCGCCTCCGGGAAGCTGACCTACAACGGCCAGGACCTGACCGATCCCGAGCAGGCTGCGCTGGCGGCCGCCTGTTCCAGCATCAAGACGAAATAGGGCGCCCCGAGGGGCGCCCTGTCGCGCAAGCGTCATGCTCGAAGTGAAGGGCGCGAGCGGCGCCTCAGGCGCCGGTGAACGCCTGCAGCCCGGTCTGGGCGCGGCCCAGGATCAGGGCGTGGACGTCGTGCGTCCCCTCGTAGGTGTTCACCGCCTCGAGGTTCAGGACGTGGCGGATCACGTTGTACTCGTCGGAGACACCGTTGCCGCCGTGCATGTCGCGGGCGGTCCGGGCGATGTCGAGCGCCTTGCCGCAGGAGTTCCGCTTGCACAGCGAGATCGCCTCGGGCGCCGCGCGGCCCTCGTCGAGCAGCCGGCCGAGCCGCAGGCAGGCCTGCATGCCGATCGCGATCTCGGTCTGCATGTCGGCCAGCTTTTTCTGGATCAGCTGGTTGGCGGCCAGCGGACGGCCGAACTGCTTGCGGTCCATGGTGTATTGGCGGGCGGCGTGCCAGCACGCCTCGGCGGCCCCGAGGGCCCCCCAGGAGATGCCGTAGCGCGCCTTGTTCAGGCAGCCGAACGGGCCGGACAGCCCCTTGACGTTCGGCAGCAGGTTCTCCTCGGGCACGAACACGCCGTCCATGACGATCTCGCCGGTGACCGAGGCACGCAGGCTGAACTTGCCCTCGATCTTCGGGGCCGACAGGCCCTTCATCCCCTTCTCGAGCACGAAGCCGCGGATCACGCCGTCCTCGGTCTTGCCCCACACGACGAACACGTCGGCGATCGGCGAGTTGGTGATCCACATCTTGGCGCCGTTCAGCACGTAGCCGCCGTCGACCTTGGCCGCCCGGGTCTTCATGCCGCCCGGGTCGGAGCCGTGGTCCGGCTCGGTCAGGCCGAAACAGCCGACCCACTCGCCGGTCGCCAGCTTGGGCAGGTACTTGCGGCGCTGCTCCTCGGAGCCGTAGGCGTGGATCGGGTGCATCACCAGGCTGGACTGCACGCTCATCGCCGAGCGGTAGCCGGAGTCGACGCGCTCGACCTCGCGCGCGATCAGGCCGTAGCAGACATGGTTGACGCCGGCGCCGCCGTACTCCTCGCCGATGGTCGCGCCGAGGAAGCCCAGTGCCCCCATCTCGTTCATGATCTCGCGATGGAACACCTCGTTGCGGAACGCCTCCCGGACCCGCGGCAGGAGCTGTTCCTGGCAGTAGTCGCGGGCGGCGTCGCGAACCATCCGCTCGTCCTCGTCGAGCTGATCGTCGAGGAGCAGGGGGTCGTCCCAGGCGAACTCGGGACGGCTGGAGGTCTTGGCGGCGGCCTTGTCCGCCATCGCGGCCACGGGCGGGGTCATTGTTGGCTCCTCGATCCGAATGATTTCAGGCCATATATACGCCGTCGGACCGGCGGGTCCAATTGCGGGAAGGGGTCAAGATGGCCGGCGGTCGCGAAACTGGCGTGATCTTCGAGTTCATTACGGTCGGCGCCTACGTCAAAGTCAGCGCCATCGACCCCGCAACCGGCATCGAGGCGTCGATCGTCGGCGATCCGATGCGCGGCGAGAACGCGCTCAGGCAGACAGCGCTGCGGAAGCTGAAATACGTGATGGAGAAACGAAGAACGGGCGGCCGATCCTGAACCGGCCGCCCGTCATACCCTGGTTCCGGGCCCGCCGAGGCGGCCGGATGGCTGGTGCGGTCAGCCCTTGCGGCGCCCGGCACGGCCGGTGGCCTGACGACCCAGGCCGATCTTCTTGGCGAAGTCGGAGCGCTGCTGCGCGTAATTCGGGGCGACCATCGGATAGTCGGCCGGCAGCCCCCACTTCACCCGATACTCGTCCGGCGTCAGGTCGTAGGTCGTGCGCAGGTGACGCTTCAGCATCTTCAACTGCTTGCCGTCCTCGAGGCAGACGATGTAGTCGGGCGTGACCGACCTGCGGATCGGCACGGCCGGCTTCAGCGGCTCCGGCTCCGGCTCGTGCGAACCGTCGGACAGAGCCTTCAGCGCATCGTGAACCGTGTGGATCACTTCCGAGATCTGCGCCGATGCCACTGTGTTGTTCCTGAGGTAGGCGGCCACCACGGTGGTCGTCATTTCGATCACGGACTTTCCGCCGATCTCGCCCTTCGTCGCATCTTCAGTCATGAATACAACCAGCCATAGGTTAGGGACAATTATGATCTAGGTGGCACAGAGGCCACGGCAAGTCAACGTAACCGCCAAGATTTTCATCGGGAATACATGTGCTCCATTCGGCACGGTTAAGTTCAGGGGCAGCACAGATTCGCTGATCGACTTGGAAGGCGGACCCGGGCGACGGATGGCGCGATGAGCGGCAGCGTCCGAGGAACGCCACGAGTTGTGGCCAGCGGCCGGCAAATTGGCGTATATGGGGCGCGTTGGAGCAGCAGGAGCTTTGCGAGCATGAGCGACGACGTCATCGCCCTGGCGTCAGACCACGCCGGGATCGCCTTGAAGACCGCGCTCGCCGACGAGTTGAAACGGCTGGGCCACGCGGTGCTGGACCTCGGCACAGATACGAGCGCCTCCGTCGACTACCCCGACTACGGATTCCGGATGGCGGCCGCACTTGCCGACGGCCGGGCGGCACGCGGCGTGCTCGTCTGCGGCACCGGCATCGGCATCAGCATCGCGGCGAACCGGTATGCCTGGGTGCGCGCGGCGCTTTGCCACGATGTGACCAGCGCGCGCCTCTGCCGTGAGCACAACGACGCCAATGTCATCGCCTTCGGAGAGCGCCTGATCGGGATCGAGGTTGCGCGGGAGGCGCTGCACGTGTTCCTGACTACGCCATTCGCCGGCGACCGCCATGCGCGCCGCGTCGACAAGCTGGGCGCGCCGCCGCAGGCGCCGAGCGTCTCCTGAACCGACCCCGACCGAGCGAGGCCCGCTACCGATGACCACTGCCGCCATGCCCCATACCGACGCCTCGGCCTTTTTTGGCGCTCGCCTGAGCACGGCCGATCCCGAACTGCTGGAGGCTCTGACCGGCGAACTGCACCGCCAGCAGTCGCAGATCGAGCTGATCGCCTCCGAGAATATCGTCTCCCGCGCGGTGCTCGAAGCCCAGGGCTCGGTCCTCACGAACAAATATGCCGAGGGCTATCCGGGCCGCCGCTACTACGGCGGCTGCGAGTATGTCGACGTTGCCGAGCGCCTGGCCATCGAGCGGGCGACCAGACTGTTCGACTGCGCCTACGCCAACGTGCAGCCGCATTCCGGCGCCCAGGCCAACCAGGCGGTGTTCATGGCGCTGCTGAAGCCGGGCGACACCATCCTCGGGATGTCGCTCGACGCCGGCGGCCACCTGACCCACGGGGCGGCGCCGAACCAGTCGGGCAAGTGGTTCAAGGCGATCGGCTACGGCGTCAACGAAGGCGACGGCCGGATCGACTACGACCAGGTCGAGGCCCTGGCGAAGGAGCACCGGCCGCAGATCATCATCGCCGGCGGCTCGGCCTATTCGCGGATCATCGACTTCGAGCGGTTCCGGGCGATCGCCGATTCCGTCGAGGCCTACCTCATGGTCGACATGGCGCATTTCGCCGGGCTGGTGGCAGGGGGGGCCTACCCGAGCCCGCTGCCGCATGCCCATGTGGTGACGACCACCACGCACAAGACCCTGCGCGGCCCGCGCGGCGGCATGGTGCTGTCGACCGACGCCGATCTCGGCAAGAAGATCAATTCCGCCGTGTTCCCCGGCCTGCAGGGCGGCCCGCTGATGCATGTGATCGCCGCCAAGGCGGTGGCCTTCGGCGAGGCGCTGCGCCCCGAGTTCCGCGCCTATGCCCGGGCCGTCGTGGACAACGCCAAGGCGCTCGCAGCGACCCTCGAGGAGCGCGGCCTGGCCATCATCTCCGGGGGCACCGACAGCCACCTGATGCTGGTCGACCTGCGGCCGAAGAGCCTCAAGGGCCGCGATACCGAGATCGCCCTCGAGCGGGCCGGCATCACCTGCAACAAGAACGGCGTGCCGTTCGATCCTGAGAAGCCGGCGATTACGTCGGGCATCCGGCTCGGCACGCCGGCCGGCACCACCCGCGGATTCGGGGTCGCCGAGTTCCGGCTGATCGGGGCGCTGATCGGCGACGTGATGGACGCTCTGGCCCGCAACCCCGAGGGCGACGCCCAGGTCGAGCAGGCCGTCCGGGGGCGGGTCGAGGAATTGTGCCGGCGGTTCCCGATCTATCCGGATCTCGGCTGACCGGCCGAAGCTGCGACACAGGGGCGAGGGGAGGCCAGACGCATGCGCTGTCCGTTCTGCGGGAACGACGACACCCAGGTTAAGGACTCACGTCCGACCGAGGACAACACCGCCATCCGCCGGCGCCGGTTCTGCCCGGCGTGCGGCGCCCGCTTCACCACCTTCGAGCGGGTCCAGCTGCGCGAGCTGACGGTGATGAAGAAGACCGGCAAGCGCGTGCCTTTCGACCGCGACAAGCTGGCCCGCTCGATCCAGATCGCGCTGCGCAAGCGGCCGATCGATCCCGAGCGCATCGAGCGCCTGACCACCGGCATCGTGCGCCGGCTGGAAAGCATGGGCGAGAGTGAGATCCCGTCCGACGTGATCGGCGAGATGGTCATGGACGCGCTCGCCAACGTCGACCAGGTCGCCTATGTCCGGTTCGCCTCGGTCTACAAGAACTTCCGCGAGGCCAAGGATTTCGAGAACTTCGTCGAGAACATCCAGACCGGCGGCGATCTCGACCGCGACTGACCGCGAGGAGGACCGCGCCGTGCCGGACCCGGCCGACGATCGTCGGTGGATGGCGGTGGCCCTGCGGCTGGCACGGGCGGCGATCGGCGATACCGCCGAGAACCCGCCGGTCGGCTGCGTGCTGGTCCGCGACGGCCGTGTGGTCGGTCGCGGCCGCACCGCCGCCGGCGGCCGTCCGCATGCCGAGGCGGCGGCGCTGGCCCAGGCCGGCACCGCGGCCCGCGGCGCGACCGCCTACGTCACCCTGGAGCCCTGCGCCCACCACGGCCGCACGCCGCCCTGCGCCGAGGCCCTCGCGGCAGCCGGCGTGACCCGGGTGGTCGCGGCCGTCCGAGATCCCGATCCGCGGGTCGACGGCGGTGGCTTCGAGACCCTCCGGCGCGCCGGCATCGCCGTCGATGTCGGGATCGGGGCCGGGCCGGCGACCGCGATCGCGGCCGGGTTCCTGGCCAGGGTGTCCGCCGGCCGGCCGCATGTGACCCTCAAGCTCGCGACCTCGCTGGACGGCCGGATCGCCACCGCCGCCGGTGCCAGCCGCTGGATCACCGGGCCGGCGGCGCGGGCGCATGCCCATGCCATGCGGGCACGCCACGATGCCATCCTGGTCGGCATCGGCACCGCCCTGGCGGACGATCCCTCGCTGACCTGCCGGGCGCCCGGCCTCGAGAACCGCTCGCCGGTCCGCGTCGTACTGGACGGCCTTCTGCGGCTGCCGGCGACCTCGGCGCTCGCCCGCACCGCCGGGTCGGTCCCGACCTGGGTGGTGACCGGCACCGGTCATTCCGGATCGCCCGCGGCGCTCGAAGACCTCGGTGTGACGGTGATCGAGGCCGAGCCCGACGAGGCCGGCCGGCCTTCGGTCGCGGCCGCGCTGGTGGCGCTCGCCGGCCGCGGGATCGGCCGGCTGCTGGTCGAGGGCGGGGCCGCTGTGGCGCGATCCTTCGTCGCCGCCGACCTGGTCGACGAGATCGCCTGGTATCGCGCCCCGATGCTGCTGGGCGGGGACGGCCGGGCGGCGGTCGACCCGCTGGCGGTCGCGGCCCCGGACACCGCGCCGCGGTTCGCGCGCGTCGATTGCGCGGCATTCGGGGAGGATGTGCTGGAAACCTACCGCCGACGGACCTAAGTTCCGGCGCATGTTCACCGGCATCGTCACCGACGTCGGCCGCGTCCGTTCGATCGAGCGTCGCGGCGACACCCGCATCGAGATCGCCACCGCCTACGACATGGGCGGGGTGGCGATCGGCGCGTCGATCTGCTGCGGCGGCGCCTGCATGACCGTGATCGAGAAGGCCGGCGACGGATCGGGCGGCTGGTTCGCCTTCGAGGTCTCGGACGAGAGCCTGTCGCGCACCTCGATCGGCACCTGGACGGCCGGCACCGAGGTCAACCTGGAGCGCTCCCTGCGGATGGGCGACGAGATGGGCGGGCACGTCGTGACCGGCCATGTCGACGGACTGGCGGTCCTTGAGAACGTCGAGCCGGTGGGCGACAGCCACCGCATCCGGGTGCTGGCGCCGGACGGCCTGGAGGGTCTGGTGGCCGAGAAGGGGTCGGTCGCGCTGGACGGGGTGTCGCTGACCGTGAACGGCGTCCAGGGCCGGCGGTTCTGGATCAACCTGATCCCGCACACCTGGGCACATACGACGTTCCGCAACCGCCGTTCCGGCGACGTTTTGAATATGGAAGTGGACCCGCTCGCAAGGTACGTTGCGCGCCTCCTTTCGACCAACGCCGCCCCCGGCGGCAGGTGATCAAGCACATGGCCGACACTCTCGCCGATGTCTACAAGGGCGCGCTGTCCTCGATCGAGGAAGTCATCGAAGAGGCGCGCTCCGGCCGGATGTTCATCCTGGTCGACGACGAGAACCGCGAGAACGAGGGCGACCTGTGCATTCCGGCACAGATGGTCACGCCCGAGGTCATCAACTTCATGGCCAAGCACGCGCGCGGCCTGATCTGCCTGTCGATGACCCGCGACCGCATCCAGCGGCTCGGCCTGCCGCTGATGTCGTCGAAGAACGAGACCCGGCACGAGACCGCCTTCACGGTCTCGATCGAGGCCCGGGAGGGGGTGACCACCGGGATCTCGGCGCATGACCGGGCCCATACCATTCAGGTGGCGATCGACCCGGAGCACGGCCGCGAGGACATCGTAACCCCGGGCCACGTGTTCCCGCTGCTGGCCCGCGACGGCGGCACCCTGGTGCGCGCCGGGCACACAGAGGCGGTGGTCGACATCGCCCGCATGGCCGGACTCAATCCGTCGGGCGTGATCTGCGAGATCATGAACGACGACGGGACCATGGCCCGGCTGCCGGACCTGGTGACCTTCGCGCAGTTTCACGGCTTCAAGATCGCCACGATCGCCGACCTGATCGCGCATCGCCGGCGGACCGAGAGCATCGTGCAGCGCTCGGTCGAGACCTCGCTGGACAGCCGGTTCGGCGGCGGCTGGCGGATGCTGGTCTATACCAACAAGATCACCTACGCCGAGCACGTCGTCCTGGTGAAGGGCGACATCACCACGCCGGACCCGGTGCTGGTCCGCATGCACGCGCTCAGCGTGCTGGACGACGTGCTGGGCGACCGGTCCAGCCAGCGCGGCGGCGGCGAACTGCAGGCCGCGATGCAGGCGATCGGCGATGCCGGGCGCGGGGTCGTCGTCCTGATCCGCGAGCCGACGGCCACCGCGCTGTCCGACCGGATCAAGGCCAGGCTGCGGGCGGCGGCCGACGGCACCGCCCCGGAGAACGAATTGCGCGACTACGGCGTCGGTGCCCAGATCCTGTTGGACCTGGGGGTGCATCACATGGTCCTGCTGACCAATACCAAGCGCACGATCATCGGGCTCGAGGGGTACGGCCTGACGGTTGTCGACCATCGGGCGCTGCCTCGGGTCGACTGAAGGGACGGGAAAAATGACGAACATCCTGATCGTCGAGGCGCGGTTCTACGAGGACATCGCGGATGAACTCGTTAAGGGCGCGATCGCCCATCTGGAAGCGGCCGGCGCCACCTATGAGCGGATCTCGGTGCCCGGCGCCTTCGAGATCCCGGCCGCCATCGGCTTCGCCCACCGGGCCAACCTGAAGGGCTCCGTCGCCTATGACGGCTATGTGGCACTCGGCTGCGTGATCCGCGGCGAGACGACCCACTACGACTATGTCTGCGCCGAGAGCGCCCGGGGCCTGCAGTATCTCGCCGTCGGCGAGGCCATGGCGGTCGGCTACGGCATCCTGACCGTCGAGAACGACGGGCAGGCCTGGGCCCGCGCCTCGGTCGACAAGAAGAACAAGGGCCGGGACGCCGCCGAGGCATGCCTGGCCATGATCGCCCTCAAGAAGCAGTTCGGACTGGTATGAACACGACCGATCAGCCGGCCCCCAAGCCCCGCAAGGTCCCGAAGCAGGCCCGCTCGGCGCCGCGCACCACGGCCCGTCTGGCGGCCGCCCAGGCGCTGTACGAGATGGAGATCGCGGGCAAGAGCGGCCACGAGGTGGTGCCGGAGTTCGTGGCGTCGCGGTTCGCCGGACTGATCGAGGGCGGCGACATGGCCCCGGCCGATCCGCGGTTCTTCGAGCGGCTGGTTCTCGGGGTGGCCGGCGAGATGCCGACCCTCGACCGGATGCTGACCGACTGCCTGCAGCCGGAAGGCCATCTGGAGCGGCTGGAGATCGTCCTGCGGGCGATCATGCGGCTCGGCGCATACGAGCTGCTGGCGGTCGCCGAGGTCCCGGCGCGCGTGGCGATCAGCGAATACGTCGATCTGGCCCACGCCTTCTTCGCGGGCCGCGAGCCGGCGCTGGTGAACGGCGTGCTGGACAGGATCGCGCATGTCGTCCGCTCGGAGGAGCTGGCCGGTCCGGGCAGGGGCGGGGCGTCGTGACACCGCCGGATCCCCATGGCACTGGGTGAATTCGAGCGGATCGACCGGTTCTTCGCGCCGCTGAGCCGGGGGGCGGACGGTGCCTTCGGGCTGACCGACGATGCCGCCCTGCTGCCGGCTCCGCCGATCGGTACCGCCTGGGTGGTGACCGTCGACGCGCTGGTCGCCGGCATTCACTTCCTCGCCGACGACCCGAGCGACCTGGTGGCCCGCAAGGCGCTCCGGGTCAACCTGTCGGACCTCGCGGCGATGGGGGCACAACCCTACGGCTACACCCTGGCGCTGGCGCTTCCCAAGGATCTAGCCGACCCCGTGTCCTGGCTGCAGGGCTTCGCCGAGGGCCTTGGGGCGGACCAGGCGCAGTACGGGATCCACCTGCTCGGCGGCGACAGCGTGTCCACCACCGGGCCGGTGACCCTGTCGGTCACCGCCTTCGGCACGGTGCCGCGCGGCCGGGAATTGCGGCGGGCAGGGGCCCGGGCCGGCGACGACCTGTGGGTCAGCGGAACGATCGGCGACTCGGCGCTGGGCCTGCGGCTGCAGACCGGGGACCTCGACAGCAGCGGACCGGGCGATGCCGACCTGGTCGACCGCTACCGGCTTCCGCAGCCACGGACCGCCCTGGGGCCGGCCCTCGTCGGATTGGCGACGGCAGCCCTCGACGTGTCGGACGGGCTGGTGCAGGACGCGCGTCACATGGCGCGACGGTCCGGGGTATCGCTGGTGATCGAGGCATCGGCGGTGCCGCTGTCGGCGTCGGCGCAGCGCCACGTCGACAGGTCGGCCGCTCTGCTGCACGATGTGCTGACCGGCGGAGACGACTACGAGCTGCTGTTCGCGGCGCTGCCGTCACGCCGCGGCGAGATCGTCCGGGCGGCCGAGCGGGCAGGCATCGCGGTCACGCGAATCGGGCGGGTCGAGGCCGGCGAGGACGTGCGGGTCGTCGGGGTGGACGGCCGGCCGCTCGGCGGGCTCGACCGCGGCGGCTGGGATCATTTCTGAAATGTCGGGCGGCACGCAGGTCGGATGAAACTGATCATCATCATCGTGGTGCTGCTGGCGTTGCTCGGGGGCGGCGGGTTCGCCGCCGTGACCTTCGCCCCCACCATGGTCCCGATCCCGGTCCGCCAACTGCTGAACATCGAAGTGACGGACGAGGAGATCGCCGAGGCCGCCAAGCCGTCGAGCACCACCCTGATCGACCTCGACCCGCTGACCATCCCGATCTTCGAGAACGGCACGGTCGACCGGTTCCTGGTGATGCACGTGCTGCTGGAGGTCGAGCCGGGCGAGAAGCAGGCCTATGTGAACCAGCAGCTTCCCCGGCTGATCGACATGTTCATCACCTACACCCATGCGCTCGCGTCGCTCGACATCGCCCCGGGGATCTCCGACCGCCAGTTCCTGAAGGAACGGCTGCTCGCCAAGATCGACGAGACGATCGGGAAGGGGTATGTGGTGAACCTCCTGTTCTCGGACCTGTTCGAGCGCCCGCTCGGCTGACGCCCATCGCGGGCGGCGGGTCCGAAACATCATCCTGTCGGGGGCTCTTCCCATGTCGGTTCGCGATCCGGCCGTTCGGAACGTCACACTGCTGGCCATCTGCCAGGCGCTGGCGATGACCGGCATGACGATGAACATGACGGTGACCGCGCTCACCGGGCACGAGCTCTCCCCCGACCCGGCCTGGGCCACGCTGCCGCTGTCGCTGCAGTTCATGGCGACCATGCTGACCACCATGCCGGCCTCGCTGTACATGCGGCGCGTCGGCCGTCGGCTGGGCTTCGCGACCGGCGTCCTGGTCGGCGTCGTCGGGGCGATCGTCGCCGCGCTGTCGGTGCTGAACGGCAATTTCGTGACCTTCTGCCTCGGCTCGATGCTGATCGGGTCGTTCCAGGGCTTCGCGATCCTGTACCGCTACGCCGCCGCCGACACCGCCAGCGAGGCGTTCCGGCCGCGGGCGATCTCGCTGGTGCTTGCCGGCGGCGTGTTCGCGGCGCTGGCCGGCCCCGAACTGGCCAAGTGGTCGCACGACCTGCTGGCGCCGATCACGTTCGCCGGCACCTTCGTCGTGATCGCGGTCGTACAGGCCAGTTCCCTGCTGTTCCTGCTGTTCGTCCGGATCCCGACGCCGACCGCGGCGGAGCGCGCGACCAGCGGCCGGCCGCTCAGCGTGATCGTCCGGCAGCCGGTGTTCATCGTGGCGATCCTGGGCGCCATGGTCGGCTACGGCAGCATGACCTTCCTGATGACCGCCACGCCGCTGGCCATGATCGGCTGCGGGTTCGCGTTCCAGGACGCCGCCTTCGTGATCCAGTGGCATGCGGTCGGGATGTTCCTGCCGTCGTTCTTCACCGGCTCGCTGATCCAGCGCTTCGGCGTCGTGCAGGTCATGTTCGTCGGCGCGCTGGCCTATCTCGCCTGCATCGTCATCAACGTGTCGGGAATCGAGCTCCTGCAGTTCTTCTCGGCCCTGGTCCTGCTCGGTATCGGCTGGAATTTCCTGTTCATCGGCGGCACCACGCTGCTGACCCAGTCCTACCGGCCGGAGGAACGGGCGAAGGTGCAGGGCCTGGGCGACTTCCTGGTGTTCACCAGCTCGACCGTCGCAGCCTTTTCCTCCGGTGCGCTCAACCATGCGATCGGTTGGCAGGCCCTCAATCTCGGGGTCGTTCCGCTGGTGGCGATCGTGACCGGCGCGCTGCTCTGGTACCGCCTTCGCCGGCAATCGGCGGTCGCCTGACACCGGCATTCCCAACCCGGCCGCCGCGCGTTTGCACGGGGGGCGGTTTTTGGTATGTTCCGCGCGCCTCGCGGCCGGATGGGGCGGCGCCGCGGGGTGTGCCGCATTCGCAGATGAGCCAGATTGCCCCACCGCAGGTCGGAACGGCCGAGCGGGCCGGGCTCCTTGAGGGAGGAAGGGTTTCCATCCATGAGTGGATTGATGTTGTTCGTCATCGCGTGCGGACTTGCGGCACTGGCCTACGGCTGGTGGGCCAGCCGGTCGATTCTGGCGGCCTCCGCCGGAAGTGAGCGCATGCAGGAGATTGCCGGTGCCATCCAGATCGGCGCGACCGCCTATCTGAACCGGCAGTACACCACCATCGGGATCGTCGGCGTCATCGTGGCGGTGATCCTGGCAATCACCCTCGGCCTTCCCGTGGCCATCGGCTTCGTGATCGGCGCCGTGTTGTCCGGCGTCGCCGGCTATATCGGCATGAACGTGTCGGTCCGGGCCAATGTGCGCACGACCCAGGCCGCGACCCAGGGCATGGTTCAGGCCCTGGACGTCGCCTTCAAGTCGGGCGCCGTCACCGGCATGCTGGTCGTCGGCCTCGGCCTGCTCGGCGTCGCCGGCTACTATCTCGTGCTGGCGGGCATGTATGACGCGGCCGACCCGGCCGGCCTGCGCAAGATCCTGGAGGCGCTGGTCGCCCTCAGCTTCGGCGCCTCGCTGATCTCGATCTTCGCGCGTCTGGGCGGCGGCATCTTCACCAAGGGTGCGGACGTCGGCGCCGACCTGGTCGGCAAGGTCGAGGCCGGCATCCCGGAGGACGACCCCCGCAACCCGGCCGTGATCGCGGACAACGTCGGCGACAACGTCGGCGACTGCGCCGGCATGGCCGCCGACCTGTTCGAGACCTACGCCGTCACGGTCGTCGCGACCATGCTGCTGGCGGCGATCTTCTTCACCGGGCAGGCGGCCGCCGACCTGATGGTCTTCCCGCTGGTCATCGGCGCGGTCTGCATCCTGGCCTCGATCGTCGGCACGTTCTTCGTCAAGCTCGGCTCGAGCGGCAAGATCATGGCGGCGCTCTACAAGGGCTTCATCGTCAGCGCCGTGCTGTCGGCGATCCTGATCGCGGCCGTCACCTTCTCGATGTTCGGGATCAGCGACCCGATCCAGATGGGCGAGCAGGTGATCACCGGTCGGGTCCTGTACTACTGCGCCCTGGTCGGGCTGGTCGTGACCGGCCTGCTGGTCTGGGTGACCGAGTACTACACCTCCACCGAGTTCCGCCCGGTGCGCTCGGTCGCCAAGTCGTCCGAGACCGGCCACGGCACCAACGTGATCCAGGGTCTCGCGGTCTCCATGGAAGCCTGCGCCCTGCCGGCGCTGATCATCGCCGGCGGCATCATCGTCGCCTACCTGTCGGCCGGCGTGTTCGGCATCGGCGTGGCGGCGACCACGATGCTGGCGCTGGCGGGCATGGTGGTGGCGCTCGACGCCTACGGGCCGGTCACCGACAATGCCGGCGGCATTGCCGAGATGGCCGAGCTGCCGGACGACGTGCGCAAGGTCACCGACGCCCTCGACGCCGTCGGCAACACCACCAAGGCGGTCACCAAGGGCTATGCGATCGGCTCCGCCGGTCTCGCCGCCCTGGTGCTGTTCGCGGCCTACACCGAGGACCTGAAGCACTACTTCCCGGACCTCGACGTGACGTTCCGTCTGCAGGATCCGTTCGTGGTGGTCGGCCTGTTCATCGGCGGCATGCTGCCCTACCTGTTCGGCGCGCTCGGCATGCAGGCCGTCGGCCGGGCCGGCGGTGCGGTCGTGGAGGAAGTGCGTCGGCAGTTCCGCGAGAAGCCGGGCATCATGAAGGGCACCGACAAGCCGGACTACGCCCGGTGCGTCGACATGCTGACCAAGGCGGCGATCAAGGAGATGATTGCCCCGTCGCTGCTGCCGGTGCTCGCACCGCCGGTGGTGTATTTCGTGATCCTGTGGGTGGCCGGGCAGTCGGCGGCGTTCACCACCGTCGGCGCCATGCTGCTTGGCACCATCGTGACCGGCATCTTCGTGGCGATCTCGATGACCGCCGGTGGCGGCGCCTGGGACAACGCGAAGAAGTACATCGAGGACGGCCACCACGGCGGCAAGGGTTCGGAAGCCCACAAGGCCGCGGTGACCGGTGACACGGTCGGCGATCCCTACAAGGACACCGCCGGTCCGGCCATCAACCCGATGATCAAGATCATCAACATCGTGGCGCTGCTGCTGCTCGCGGCACTGGCACACTGATCGTCGAAGACCTTGACGACGGAGGCCCCGGGGACGATATCCCCGGGGCCTCTGCCGTTCAGGCGCCCGGCACCGGCCGGGTGGAGCGACCGCGGCGAGGGCCGGGCTAATGGTTGTCGCCGGCCTACTGGTTGTCGTTTGTGTTGAAGCGTCCGATGTTGCCGATCAACTGCTTGATCAGCGTCACCCGCTGCCCCGCCGTCGGCGTCTCGCGGGTGACGAAGGCGATCTTGCTGCCGTCCTCGAGATCCAGGGAGCCGATCGACTTCACCCGGCCGTCCGGTTCGAAGTCGATGTACACCACCTTCCGCTCGATGGTCTCGGGCCGGTAGAACGCCTGGCGTTCCGTACGCTGACCGATGTAGTACCAGGTCGGTTCGTTGAAGTTGCCGCGGGTGGACGGCGAGCCCAGGAGGCTGAGAACCGCCGCCTGGTCGCTTCGCCCGGGCTCGATCTTGGCCAGGGCGTCGGGATCCACCAGGTTGCCGTGCGTGGCAATCTGGGGGGAGCAGGCCGCCATCCCGAGCATGACGAGGGCGGCCAGGGCGTTTCGGGATCGCATCAGGTTACCGAGCCGGTCGTCGTGATAGGGATCGGGTCAACGCTATTGTAAGGCGCCCCGATTGCACGGGAGAGAAATGGTTTTCGAGCGGCTTTTCAAGGGGCGTCGTCAGTCGCGCCCGGCAGAGGCGGTCTACGAGGCGATCGTGGCGCAGGCGCGCCACCCTGCCTTCTACACCGACTACGGCGTTGCGGACGGCTTCGAGGAGCGCTTCGACCTGCTCGTGCTGCATGTCCACCTCGTCGTCCGCCACCTGACCCGGGCCGGGGCGGGAGACCGGGCCCAGGCGCTGTTCGACGCGATGTTCTTCGATATGGACCGCAGCTTGCGCGCGATCGGCGTCGGCGACATGAGCGTGGGAAAGCGCGTCAAGGACATGGTCCGGGCCTATTACGGCCGCACCGCCGCCTACGATTCGGCACTGCAGGAGAGCGCCGACGACGCCCTGGCAGTCACCCTCCATCGCAACATCTTCGGCGCCGACGCGGCTGCCGGCAGCGCGCCCGGGGAAGGCCCAAGCCGGCTCGCCCGACAGGTCCGGGCGACGGTGGCCGAGTTGACCGCCCAACCGGTCGACGACATCGCGGCCGGCCGCATCCGCTTTCCCGACCCCCGGAGCACGCCATGACCGCCATCGACCCCGAGCTCTCACACCTGGTGCGGCTTGACCGGATCGGCGCGGCGCCGATGGCCGTCTCGATCGTTCCCGACCAGCGGGTGCGGACCGCGTTGGCCGAACGCTTCGACCTGATAGCCGTCGACTCGCTCCAGGCCCAGCTCTCGATCCGACGACGGAAGGACAATGGCTGGATCGAGGTGACCGGCGAGATCCGGGCCGATGTCGTGCAGACCTGCGTTGTGACGACCGACCCGGTGCCGGCGGCCGTGCACGCGGAAATCAGCGAGTTGTTCGATGATTCGGGCGATATCGGCACCGACGAGATCGTCCTGGACCCGATGGCCGACAGCCCGGAGCCGGTCGACGGCGACAGCATCGATGTCGGCGAGGTGGCTGCCCAGGCTCTGGGACTGGCGCTCGATCCGTATCCCCGGGTACCGGGCGCCGAGCCGGAGGTAACCGTTTCCGAGCCGGGCGACGCCGGGAGCGGATCGCCCTTCGCCAAGCTGGCGTCGATCAAGGGCCGGCCGAGGGGCGGGGGGTAACGTTCTTGTCGCCCTATCCGCATATGCCGTATGAAGCAGCGGGGACCGTGCGTCGACGTCAGTCGCAGAGACGGGTAGAGTCCGATTGCCGATTCTCTGTCGGCTTCAGCAATGATCCGTCGACCGGCGCGCCGTTTCGGCGCGGAGGAGGGGACTTGCGGTATACTGATCGGGTTGGAACGGGGATCTGAAGGTGTCGCGCACGCTGAGGATCGCAGTCGACGCCATGGGCGGCGACCAGGCACCGGAAATGGTCATCCGGGGTGCCGACGTTGCGCTCGAGCGCGACCCCGACCTTGCCTTCATCCTGGTGGGCGACGAGGCGCTGATCCGGCCGCTGCTGGCCAAGACCCGGCGCCTCAAGAAGTCCGACCCGGAAATCGTCCACACCGACAAGTCGGTCGGCGCCGCCGAGAAGCCGTCGGTGGCGCTGCGGACCGGACGCGGGTCCAGCATGCGGCTGGCGATCGACCTGGTCGGCAGTCAGAAGGCCGACTGCGTGGTCTCGGCCGGCAACACCGGCGCCCTGATGGCGATGTCGAAGTTCGTGTTCCGGACGGTCCCGGGCATCGACCGTCCCGCCATCGCCGGTTTCTTCCCGACCCTGCGCGGCGAGTCCGCGATGCTCGACCTCGGCGCCAACATCGACTGCAATGCGACCAACCTGGTGCAGTTCGCCATCATGGGGCAGATCTTCGCCCGCACCGTGCTCGGCCTCGAGCGTCCGATCGTCGGGCTGCTGAACGTCGGCAGCGAGGAGCAGAAGGGCCACGAGTCGGTCCGCGAGGCCGCAACCATGCTGCGCGGTATCACCGACATGCCGTTCGAGTTTCACGGCTTCGTCGAAGGCGACGACATTCCCTCCGGAACCGTGGACGTGATCGTGACCGACGGCTTCAGCGGCAACATCGCCCTGAAGACCGCCGAGGGGACCGCCCGGCTGATCGGCCAGTTCCTGCGTGACGCCTTCCGCAGCTCGATCCTGTCGAAGATCGGTTACCTGCTGGCGCGCGCGGCGGTCGGGCAGCTGCGGCAGCGCATGGATCCCCGGCGCTATAACGGGGCCGTGTTCCTGGGCCTGAACGGGATCGCCGTGAAAAGCCATGGCGGGACCGACGCGCTCGGCTTCGCCAACGCCATCGGCGTGGCCGCCGACATGGCCAGGCACGGGTTCATCGAGACCGTCAGGCGCGAGCTGTCGGCGGTCGGCTTCGACAAACCGAGTGACGAGCGGAAGGTGGTAGCGACAGCATGACGAGACGCACGCTTCTGATCGGCTCCGGCAGCTATCTGCCGGAGCGGATCTTGACGAACGAGGAGCTGGCGGCACGCGTCGACACCTCCGATGAATGGATCCGGCAGCGCACCGGCATCGGCCAGCGCCACATCGCCGCGGAAGGCCAGTTCACCAGCGATCTGGCCACCCAGGCCGCCGAACGGGCGCTGGAGCATGCCGGCCTGACCCCGGAGGACGTCGACGTCATCGTGCTGGCGACCACCACGCCCGACGAGACCTTTCCTGCGACCGCGACCAAGGTGCAGGCGAATATCGGTGCGAGCCAGGCCTTCGCGTTCGACGTGCAGGCGGTGTGTGCCGGGTTCGTCTACGCGCTGGCCGTGGCCGACAACTTCCTGAAGATGGGTCAGGCGCGCACCGCCCTGGTGATCGGCGCCGAGACGTTCTCGCGGATCCTGGACTGGGAGGACCGCTCGACCTGCGTGCTGTTCGGCGACGGCGCCGGCGCCGTCGTGCTGCGCGCCGCCGAGATGGACGGCCCGGACGCCAAGTCCTGGGGCGTGCTGTCGACCCACCTGCATACCGACGGCAATGCCCGCGACATCCTGTATGTCGACGGCGGGCCTTCGTCGACGCAGACCGTCGGCCACGTGCGGATGAACGGCAAGGAAGTCTACCGCCACGCCGTCGGCAAGCTGGCGGCGGTGATCGACGAGGCACTGGCCGCGAACGGTTATGCGTCCTCTGCCGTCGACTGGCTGGTGCCGCACCAGGCCAACCGCCGGATCATCGAGAGCATGGCCAATCGGCTCGGCCTGCCGATGAGCAAGGTGGTCTGTTCGATCGAGCGCCATGCCAACACCTCGGCCGCATCGGTGCCGCTGGCGTTCGACGAGGCGGTGCGCGACGGCCGCATAAAGCCGGGCGATCTGGTGCTCATGGAGGCGATCGGCGGCGGCCTGGCATGGGGTGCCGGGCTGGTGCGCTACGGGGCCCCGGTGATGGCCAAATCGGGCAGCGTCGAGACGGTACGCGAGGAAGTCGTCCCAATCGCCTGAAATCGCCGAGTTAATTGACCGCATTCTTGGTTCGCTGTACCCTTGCCTTCTTAAATGGGGGTGCACATGGCCGGACACACCGTTACCCGCGCTCAATTGAGCGAATCGGTTTATGAAGAGGTTGGCCTGTCCCGCAACGAGTCCGCCGAGTTGGTGGAGTCGGTCCTCGACGAGATGATCTCGGCGCTGGCCCGCGGCGAGATGGTCAAGATCTCATCGTTCGGAAGCTTTTCGGTGCGCCAGAAGGGGCGGCGCGTCGGCCGGAATCCGAAGACCGGCGACGAGGTGCCGATCCTGCCGCGCAGGGTCCTGGTGTTCCGGCCGTCCCACGTCTTGAAAAACAAGATCAACGCCACGCTCTCCGACGACGCGTAGCCGCGGCACGAGGGGTTCAATGGCCGACGTACAGACATCGACGTCACATCGTCGAAACGGGAAATCCGCCGCGGCTTTCCGGACGATCAGCGAGGTCGCGGACGACCTCGAGGTGCCGCCGCACGTTCTCCGGTTCTGGGAGACCAAGTTCAACCAGGTCCGCCCGCTCAAGCGCGGCGGCGGGCGCCGCTACTACCGCCCCGAGGACGTGGCGCTGCTGCAGCGCATCCGCGAGCTGCTCTATCGCGAGGGGTACACCATCAAGGGCGTGCAGAAGCTGCTGCGGGACGGCGCGGTGCGCATGCCCACGGCCGGCGAGACCGCCCGTGCGGCGCAGTCCGCGACCCCGGTCAAGGGCGGGCATGCGGCACCGCCGGCCGAGGCCCCGGCCACAGCCGCCGCTGCCACTGCCGGGAGCGCACCGGGCGACACTGCCGGCGAGGTTAGACGCGCACTCGATGAGTTGAAGTCGCTGCGCAAGATGCTGGCCGAGGTCCTTCCGGGACGCTGACCGCCCCGCCTGCCGCTCGCCTCTGTCAATCCGCGACCGGCTTGATCGTGTCGCGGTCCATCGCCGCGGGGCGGAACCGCGAGACATAGGTCGGCCGGGTCACGTCGTAGTGCAGCATGACCGACAGGACCATCGGCACGTCCCGTGTCCGGTCGAGCAGGGGCAGCGCCAGGTCGACATAGTCGTATATCGTCCCGAACCAGTTGATGCGCATCCGCCCGAAGCGCGGCTCCTCCGCCTCCAGTGCCGCCGCGAACAAGGCGACGATCGCCTCCCGGTACGCCGGATAGGGCATCTCGCCGACCAACTTCCCACCCAGTTCGATGCCGCCGACATCCGCGGCGATCCCGGCATGGATCCGGAACCGGAAGTCGCGGCCGCCGTCGACCGGTTCCAGCAGCGAGATTCGCCCCAGCAGACCGCCGAGCGTTTCCGGCGAGAACGCATCCCTGGGCGGCAGCCTGCCGGGGTCCCCGGATCGCGCCCGACGCCAGCGCGCGACCAGCGGCCGGACCGGATCGAGGCACGGATGCGCCTCCGGGCAGGCCTCGGCCAGCAACAGGCCTTCCGGCTCGGAAACGGCCAGTCTCGGATCAACCGGCAGATCGTCGTTCGCGGGCGACAGGTCGTCGGACATGCTGTCCAATATAGGCCATGCGATTGCGGAAAAGAGCGCGTCTCGGCGTTGTTCCCGGCCGGGTGTTCGCCTATAGTCCGCCGCGTCGGAGCGTAGCGCAGTCTGGTAGCGCACCACACTGGGGGTGTGGGGGTCGTGGGTTCGAATCCCGCCGCTCCGACCAATTCGTCCGCCGCCGTCCGCGCGGAGGAGTCCGGCGCCCCGTCCTGCCGGCGCCGGCAGTCCGTTCATCAGAGGAGGCCGCCGTGGCACTCGCGAGCGTTCCCGTGTCCCCGTCCCAGGACGATGCGCGCCGGCGCAGCCGGATCGACCTGGCCGCCGCCCTGCGCTGGGCCGTCCGGCTCGGGTTCCACGAGGGGATCTGCAACCACTTTTCCGCCGTGGTTCCGGGCGAGAATGATCGGTTTCTGATCAATCCTCACGGCTTCCACTGGTCCGAGGTGCGGGCCAGCGACCTGGTCGAGGTCGATTCCGACGGCAATGCGATGGATGGCCGCGAGCCGCCGGAGCCGACCGCGTTCTTCATCCACTATCACATCCACCGGCTGGTTCCCGACGCCAAGGTGGTGCTGCACACCCACATGCCGTACGCGACCGCGCTCACCATGCTGGAGGACGGGCGGGTCGAGCCGACCCTTCAGACCTCGCTGAAGTTCTACGACGCGATCGCCTACGACGACCTGTACAACGGTCTCGCTCTCGACGATTCCGAGGGGGAGCGGATCGCCGCCGCGCTGCAGTCCGGCAAGCGCGTGGCGTTCCTCGCCAATCACGGCGTGGTGGTGACCGGCAGGACGATCGCCCACGCCTTCGACGACCTCTACTACCTCGAACGGGCCTGCCAGGCCCAGGTCATCGCCATGTCGACGGGCCGGGCCATGCGCCGCATCCCGCAGGACGTGGCGCGGATGACCGCCGACCAGATGGCGAGCGATTCCGAGCGGGCCCAGGCGGTCCGCCACTTCGAGTCGCTGAAGCGCCTGCTCGACCGCGACGAGCCGGACTACCGCGACTAGCAGCCGCCCCGGATCAGTCGGCCCGGATCAGTCGGCCGGCCAGGGCTGGTTGACCGGCTGCATGCCGACCCGCTTGAAATAGGCGTCGAAATTGGTTTCCGGCCCGACGAGCTGATGGACCAGCTTGGCGATTCGCGCCCGGCGCTCCGGCACGTTGTAGGGCGGGCCGACCTCGTTGACCGGCTGCGGCAGGATGCAGCGCCAGCCGTCGACCGCCACCAGCTGGTCCCGGAACACCAGGGCGCCGTTGTAGAGGAAGTCCAGGATCACCGTCTGGGCCCGCTTGTTCGGCAGCTTCTGGATCCAGTCCTCGTTGTAGTTCCGGTCCGCGACCAGCCCCCAGGCCATGCCGAACCGGATGTCGCGCAGGAAGGTGAGGGTGGTGGTGTGCTCCTGCAGCTCGAAATCCGCGGTGCCGCCGCCGGCGGCGCGGACCGGCACCACCCGGTACATGAAGGTCGGCAGGAGCGTGGAACGCCAGTCGCTCGGCTTGCTCGCCGCGATGACGGTCAGGAAGTCCTCCAGCGTCATTACCCACCACCTTGCATCACAGCATGATCATGGACAGTCGGAGCCCGACCTGTCCAGCGAGCGCGGCGGACCCGGCAGATTTGCCGCTCAGCCCTGCGAAACGATCCGACGGCCGGCATCGGTGAGTTTGCAGACCAGCCAGTCGGGCTTGAGGGGATTGTCGAACCACGGCTCGGCCCAGCCGCGCTGCATGCAGGCGCGGACCGTCCCGGGATGCATGCGCTGGCCGTCGCGGTCGAACAGCGGCAGCTTGCCGCCGGGCTGGTCGAGACCCCGGCGCAGCCAGTCCTTCTGCGCGACGGTCGCCCGCGGCACCGCAGCATCGGCCGAATCGTCGCGCTTGCGTCGTCGTGCTTGCGTCGCCATTCCCGTCCTCCCGCCGGCACTGTAGGCAAGCCCCGCCGGGTCGTCCACCGCGCGGCCGCAGCCGGTCGGCCACGGCTTGCCGCACCGCCGTTCAGCGTGGGATAGTTTCGCCCCACCGGAGGCCATCCATGTCACCGTCAACGACCTCGGCGCGGCTCGCGCTCGGCTTCTCCTGCGCCGGCCACACTTTCGCGCACCTCCTGATGCTGCTGTACCCGACCGTGGTGCTGTCCCTCGAGGCCGCCTGGAAACTGCCCTTCGAGGAACTGATCGCCCTGATGCTGGTCGGCCAGGTGCTGTTCGGGGTCGGTGCGGTACCGGCCGGCTGGCTCGGCGATCGCTGGAGCGTGCCCGGCATGATGGCGGTGTTCTTCATCGGCACCGGCGCTGCGGCGATCGCCACCGGCTTCGCCGACGGCCCGTTCGAGCTGGCCCTCGGGCTGGCGGCGATCGGCCTGTTCGCCGCGATCTACCATCCGGTCGGCATCGCCTGGGTGGCGCGCAACCCGGTCAACCGGGGCAAGGCGCTCGGCATCAACGGCATCTTCGGGTCCGCCGGGACCGCCGGCGGGGCGGTGGTGGCGGGGACGCTGGCGACCGCCTATGGCTGGCAGTGGGCGTTCTTCGTGCCCGGCGCGCTGTGCGTCGGCTTCGGCGTGCTGCTGACCGCGCTGATCCTGACCGGCCGGGTAAGCGATGCGCGCGAAGCGGGCCGGTCGGCGCCGGCGGAGTCGTCGCGCGGCGACATGATGCGCGGCGGCCTGGTGCTGCTGGTCACGATCGCCTGCTCGGGGCTGATCTACCAGACGACGTCCTTCGCCATGCCGAAACTGTTCGAGCAGCGGCTCGGGGGCATCGTGGACACCGCGGCCGGGGTCGGCGCGCTGGTGTCGGCGGTGTATCTGGTCTCGGCCAGCGCCCAGGTGTTCGGCGGCTGGCTGGCCGACCGCTACGATCTGCGCCGGGTGTATTTCGTGTGCTGGCTGCTGCAGATCCCGGTGCTGGCGCTGGCGATCTCGCTGGCCGGCCCGGTGCTGGTCCCGGTGGCCGCGCTGATGGTGCTGGTCAACACCACGGCGGTGCCGGCCGAGAACAGCCTGTTCGCCCGCTACACCCCGCCGGCTTGGCGCGGCACGGCGTTCGGCGTGAAGTTCCTGGTTTCCCTGGGGGTGGCCGCGGTCAGCGTGCCGCTGGTCGGCGAGATGTACCGGGCGTTCCAGGAGTTCGGGCCGCTGCTGGCGACGCTCGCGGTCGCGGCCGGGCTCGGCACCGCCGCCGCGCTGCTGCTGCCGGCGGTGCGGCGTACGCCGGCGGCGCAGCCGGCCGAGTAGGGGGAACACGCATGGCCGAGAGCCGGCCCGTCGTCATCGACTCCCTCGACCACCTGGTCCTGGCGGTCCGCGACATCGACGCCACGATCGCGTTCTACCGAGACTGGCTCGGCATGCAGGTCGTCACATTCGGCGCCGGCCGCAAGGCGCTGTCGTTCGGGCAGCAGAAGATCAACCTGCACATCGCCGGCGAGGACTTCGACCCGCCGGCGATCAAGGCGGCGCATCCGGTCCCCGGATCCGGCGATCTCTGCTTCCTGACGTCGGTGCCGATCGCCGACGTGGTGGCGCGGGCCGACGCCCTGGAGATCGCCATCGAAGAGGGTCCCGAGCCGCGGACCGGTGCCAGGGGACCGATCAATTCGGTCTATGCCCGCGATCCCGACGGCAACCTGATCGAGGTCTCGAACCGCCTCTACTGAGGCCGGGGCGCTACTGGGCGTTGCCGGCGGAGGACGCGAATCGGATCGCCTCCTCGGCGGCGCGCACCAGGGCCCGCGACTTGTTGAGGGTCTCCTGCCACTCCGCCTCGGGATCGCTGTCGGCGACCACGCCGCCGCCGGCCTGGACGTACATGGTCTCGTCCTTCACCAGGGCGGTGCGCAGCGCGATGCAGGTGTCCATGCTGCCGTCGGCCCCGAAATACCCGACCGCGCCGGCATAGACGCCGCGGCGCGAAACCTCGAGTTCGTCGATGATCTCCATGGCCCGGACCTTCGGCGCGCCGGACACCGTTCCGGCCGGGAACCCGGCGAACAGTGCATCGACCGCGTCGAAGCCCTCGGCGAGCCGGCCTTCGACATGGCTGGCGATATGCATGACGTGGCTGTAGCGCTCGACCACGAACTGCTCCTTCACCGAGACCGTCCCGATCTCGCTGACCCGGCCGGTGTCGTTGCGGCCGAGGTCGAGCAGCATCAGGTGCTCGGCCCGCTCCTTGGGGTCGGCCAGCAGTTCGGCCGCCAGCGCCCGGTCCTCCTCGGGCGAGGCGCCGCGCTTGCGGGTGCCTGCCAGCGGCCGGATCGTCACCACGCCGTCGCGCACCCGCACCAGGATCTCCGGGCTGGAGCCGACGATCGAATAGCCGCCGAAATCGAAGAAGAACAGGAACGGCGAGGGGTTCAGGCGCCGCAGCGAGCGGTACAGCGCGAACGGCGGCAGCCGGAACGGCACTGCCAGGCGGTGCGACGGCACGATCTGGAAGGCGTCGCCGGCGTGGATGTACTCGACCGCCTTGCGGACCATCCGGTGATAGGCCTCGCGCCCGGTGTTCGACACCGGCTCCAGCAGCGGGTCGACGGCGGCGCCGCCCTCGCGCCGGTAGGGCAGGGAACGCTCGAAGTCGGCGACCAGATCGGCCAGCCGCACCCGCGCGTCACCCCAGGCGGCGGCCGCCGATACGCCCGGCCGGGGCCGCACCGGCGTCACCAGGGTGACCACGTCCTCCAGCCGGTCGAAGATGCAGACCACGGTCGGCCGCAGGAACATGCCGTCCCAGATGTCCAGGGTATCCGGGTTCTCGTCGGGGATCCGCTCGAACAGCCGGATCGCGTCGTAACCCATGTAGCCGAACAGCCCGGCCGCCATCGGCGGCAGGCCCTCCGGAAGCTCGATCCGGCTTTCCTCGATGAGGGCGCGCAGCGACGCCAGCGGATCCTCCGCCACCGGCTCGAAGCGGCCGGGATCGATGCGCGCGTCGCGGTTGATCTCCGCCTTCTGCTTGTAGAACCGCCAGATCAGGTCGGGCCGCATGCCGATCACCGAGTAGCGGCCGCGAACCGACCCGCCCTCGACCGATTCCAGCAGAAAGGCGTTGGCCCGACCGTCGGCCAGCTTCAGCATCGCCGACACCGGCGTCTCCAGGTCGGCCACCAGGGTGGTCCACACCACCTGGGGCTGACCGGCCTCGTAGAGCTCGACGAAGCGGCCGTAGTCGGGAAGCGTCCTCATTGCACCGTCTCGTAGAGGCGCTGGACGCTCGCCTTGTCGACCGTGACGCCCAGGCGGCTGCGCAGATCGGCCAGCAACAGCTCGATCACGTCCGACTCCACCCCCTGGGCGATCTGGTTGGCGATGGCCTCACGGACCTCCGTCTTGGCGGTCTGATCGGCCGGCAGCACCTGCTGCCGCCGGACGACGACCGCCTGGCTGTCGTCCGCGGTCACGGCCACGTCGCCGTCGGCCGCAAGCCCGAACAGGGTCGCCGGCAAGGTTCCGGGATAGCCCTCCGGCAGACCGCGGCCGGCCCGGGTCATCGCCGGCAGCTCGGCGGTCGGCAACTGCTCGGCCGCCGCCAGATCCTTCAGGTCGCCGCCGCCGCGCACCTTCTCGGCCAGGGCGTCGGCCTTCTCCTCGGCGAGCTCGAGGCGGCGCTCCGCCTTCCAGTCGGCGAGCACGCGGTCGCGGATCTCGTCGAGGCCGGGCGTGCGCGGTGCCTCGACCGCGTCGACCCGGAGCACGAAGAAGCCGCCGTTCTCGCCCTCGCCGAGGCTGCTCTGCTGGCCCTGGGCGGTCTCGAACGCGAGCTGGGTGAACTGGCCGCCCGGCAGACCTTCCGCCGTCCCGCCGCCCTTGCGGGCGCCGGAACGCGCCAGGCCGTCGACCTTGCTGACCGGCAACTCCAGCGACTTCGCGGCCTCCTCCAGGGTTGCCCCGCCGGCCAGCGCGTCCTCGAGCCTGTTGGCGGTCTCATAGACCTGGTCGAGGGCGCGGTCATGCGCCAGCTCGTCGCGGATCCGATCCCTGGCTTCCTCGAAGCTCGTCGTGGTTCCCGGCTGGATCCGCTCGACCCGGAACAGGTGCCAGCCGAACGGGCTCTCGACCGGTTGGCTGACCTCGCCCTGCACAAGCCGGAACACCGCGTCGGCGGTGCCGTCGGGCAGGCCGTCGCGGGTCAGCATGCCGAGGTCCAGCGAAGCCTCGTCGACCCCGGTGCTGTCCTTGGCGACGGCGGCGAAATCCTCGCCCCCCTCGATCCGGGCCCGGGCCGACGCCGCGGCGTCCTGGGTCTCGAACAGGATCTGCCGGACCTCGCGCCGCTCGGGGTTGCTGAGCTGGCCCGCACGCTCGTCATAGGCGGCACGCAGCTCGCTCTCCGGGATGTCGATGCCCTTGGCGACCGCGGTCGGCGAGACCTGGGCCCAGGAGACGGTCCGGTACTCCGGCTCCTCGTAGCGGCTCTTGTTGGCGTCGTAGAAGCTCTCCAGCGCGGCGGCCTCCGGCGCGGCCGGCTCCGGGATCACCGAGGCCGGAATGGAAACCACCTGCGCCACCCGCTTCTCCTCGCGGTAGGCGAACAGCCGCTCCACGATCGGCTGCGGTGCCGCGTCGACGGCGATCAACGCGTCGATCAGCTGCCGCCGCGTGAAGTCCTGGCGCAGCCGGCTGACGAACTCCTCCTCGCTCCAGCCGTTGTTGGCGAGCACGGTCTGGTAGCGGGCCCGGTCGAAATTCCCGGCCTGGTCGACGAAGCGCGACCGTACGAACTGCACGACCCGGTCGGTGCCGACCGACAGGTCGAGCGACTTGACGGCCGCGAGCATCAGCCCCTCGGTCACCATGTCCTGGATCACCTGGTCGAGCAGGCCCAGCTGCATGGCCTGTTCGGCCGTCAGCGGCACCCCTAGCCGGCGGCGGGACTGCTCGAACTGTTCCGCCACCTCCTGAGTCGTGTAGCGGACGTCGTCGCCGATCTCGACCGCGACCTTGCCGGCCGGGCTTCCGAAGAACACGTCGCCGATGCCCCAGATCGCGAAGCTGACGATCAGCAGCACGAACAGGATCTTGACGAAGATCGAGGTGACCTTGGAGCGAATGAATTGGAGCATCGCGCAGTCCGGCCTTGTGCCAATGAATTTCGGTCGCCGCCGCAACCCGGCGTCGGGGCGCGGCATCATAGGGAGAGGGTCCCGGGCGAGCAACCGCCGAATCCCTCGCCAGCCAAAGGATTCCGCGGCTCTCGGGCCGGGCGTGTTGGCGACGGGGCGGGACCGTGCTAGACGCGTCCGGCCGCCTGCAAGGAGAAACCCCATGACCTCGCGACCGCTGATCGCCGGCAACTGGAAGATGAACCTGAATCGCGAGGCCGCGACCCATCTGGCGCAGGAGCTCGCCGGGGCGGTCGGCGCGGCGGCCGCCTTCGAGATGGCGGTCTGCCCGCCGGCCCCGTATCTGGTCCCGGTGGCCGAGGTGCTGGGCGGCAGCCTGGTGGCGCTGGGCGCCCAGGACTGCCACGCCGCCGCCAGCGGCGCCCATACCGGGGACGTCTCAGCGGCGATGCTGCAGGACGTCGGCTGTACCTACGTCATCGTCGGCCATTCCGAACGGCGGGCCGATCACGGCGAGACCGACGAGCAGGTCCGCGCCAAGGCCGCCGCCGCCCGCGCGGCGGGGCTGGTGCCGATCGTGTGCGTCGGCGAGACCGAGTCGCAGCGGGACGCCGGCACCACCCTGGACGTGGTCGGCCGGCAGATCGCGGGCTCGATACCGGACGGCCTCGACGGCGCCACCCTGGTGGTGGCCTACGAGCCGGTCTGGGCGATCGGTACCGGGCGCACCCCGACGGTGGATGACGTGGCGGCCGTGCATGCCCATATCAGGAAGACGCTCTCGGCCAGGACGGCCGATGCCCCCGGCGTCCGCATCCTGTATGGCGGCTCGGTGAAGCCGTCGAATGCGGTCGAGCTTCTGGCGGTCGCCAATGTCGACGGAGCGCTGGTCGGTGGCGCCAGCCTGAAGGCCGCGGATTTCCTGGCGATTGCCCGGTCGGTCTGAAGCCGTGGCCCGGCATGCGACCTCCGCTCTGGCCAAGACGCCCCGTTGGCGTTAAAACCCGCGCCGTCCCAAACCGGACGCGAGCACCACAAGGATCGATATGACGGCGATCGTTCTTACCATTCACCTGATGATCGCGGCGGCCCTGGTCATCGTCATCCTCCTGCAGCGCAGCGAAGGCGGCGGACTCGGGATCGGCGGCGGTGGCGGCATGGGCTCGTTCATGTCGGCGCGTGGGGCCGCCAACCTGTTGACCCGCACGACCGCGATTCTGGCCGGGTGCTTCTTCGTGACCAGCATCCTGCTGGCGATTCTCGCCGGAAATACCGGCACGAAGTCGATCGTCGACCGGCCCGCGCCTGCAGAGACCGCTCCAGCAAAGACCGAGCCGGCCGCGCCGGTCTCGCAGTAACTCGTTTGTTTTCAACAACATAACCGAATCCGACGGGCAATCGCTCGCCGGAACGGAAAGCAATATGACAAAGCGTGCCTCGACAGCGCTCGTTCAGGTATAAGGGGGGTCCATGACGCGGTTCATCTTCATTACCGGCGGCGTGGTCTCCTCCCTCGGCAAGGGTCTGGCCTCGGCAGCACTCGGCGCGCTCCTGCAGGCGCGCGGCTACAAGGTCCGCCTGCGCAAGCTCGATCCCTACCTCAACGTCGACCCGGGCACGATGAGCCCGTACCAGCACGGCGAGGTCTACGTCACCGACGACGGGGCCGAGACCGACCTGGATCTCGGGCATTACGAACGCTTCACCGGCGTGTCCGCCCGGCGAAGCGACAGCGTGACCACCGGCCAGATCTACATGAACGTGATCACCCGCGAGCGCCGCGGCGACTATCTCGGCGCCACCATCCAGGTGATCCCGCACGTCACCGACGGCATCAAGGAATTCGCGCGCGGCGACCTCGATGACGAGGACTTCGTGCTGTGCGAGATCGGCGGCACGGTCGGCGACATCGAGGGCCTGCCGTTCCTGGAGGCGATCCGCCAGCTCGGCAACGAGCTCGGCCGCGAGCGGTCGCTGTTCCTGCACCTGACGCTGCTGCCCTACATCCCGGCGGCCGGCGAGCTGAAGACCAAGCCGACCCAGCACTCGGTCAAGGAGCTGCAGAGCGTCGGCATTCAGCCCGACGTCCTGCTGTGCCGGTCCGATCGCGAGATCCCGGTCGAACAGCGCCGCAAGATCGGCCTGTTCTGCAACATCCGCTCCGAGGCGGTGATCCCGGCCCTGGACGTGCACTCGATCTACGAGGTGCCGCTCAGCTACCACCGCGAGGGCCTGGACACCGAGGTGCTGCGGCATTTCGGCATGCTGGCCAGCGACGCCGAGCCGACGCTGACGCGCTGGACCGACATCATGCACCGGGTCAACAACCCCGAGGGCAGCGTGCGGATCGCGGTGGTCGGCAAGTACACCAGCCTGCTCGACAGCTACAAGTCGCTGGCCGAGTCGCTGACCCATGGCGGCATCGCCAACAACGTGAAGGTCGAGCTCGACTGGATCGATTCCGAGATCTTCGAGACCGAGACCGAGGCGCTGCTGCGCCTGGAGGACGTCCACGGGATCCTGGTCCCGGGCGGCTTCGGCGAGCGCGGCTCGGAAGGCAAGATCGCGGCCGTGACCTTCGCGCGCGAGCACCGGATCCCGTATTTCGGCATCTGCTTCGGCATGCAGATGGCCTGCATCGAGGTCGCCCGCAACCTGGCCGAGATCAAGGGCGCCGGCTCCACGGAATTCGGCCCGTGCGCCGAGCCGGTGGTCGGCCTGCTGACCGAGTGGAGCCGCGGCAACCAGCGCGAGACCCGCAACGCCGAGAGCGACCTCGGCGGCACCATGCGGCTCGGCGCCTACGAGTGTCGCCTGGAGAACGGTTCGCGGGTCCGGCAGATCTACGGCGAGCCGCAGATCTTCGAGCGACACCGGCACCGCTACGAGGTCAACATCAACTACCGCGACGCCCTGCAGGGCGCCGGGCTGGTGTTCGCCGGGATGTCGCCGGACGGCGTGCTGCCGGAGATCGTCGAGCTGCCCGGCCACCCGTGGTTCGTCGGGGTGCAGTTCCATCCCGAGCTGAAGTCCAAGCCGTTCGACCCGCACCCGCTGTTCACCAGCTTCATCGAGGCGGCCGTCGAGCAATCGCGGCTGGTGTGATCCCATGACCGAGCCCCGCACCGTCAAGGTCGGCCGCATCGAGATCGCCAACGACCGGCCGTTCGTGCTGATCGCCGGGCCTTGCGCCATCGAGAGCCGCGACCACGCGATCGAGGTCGCCGACGCCCTGACCGGGATCTGCAGCCGGGCCGGGGTGCCGCTGATCTACAAGTCGTCCTACGACAAGGCGAACCGCACCAGCGTGGCGGCCGGGCGCGGCATCGGCATGCAGGCCGGGCTGGAGATCCTGGCCGAGGTGCGGCAGCGCTTCGACTGCCCGGTGCTGACCGACGTGCACGAGCCGCCGCATTGCGCGGTGGCGGCGGAGTATGTCGACGTCCTGCAGATTCCGGCCTTCCTGTGCCGGCAGACCGACCTGCTGCTGGCGGCCGGCGAGACGCGGTGCGCCGTGAACGTCAAGAAAGGCCAGTTCCTGGCGCCCTGGGACATGAAGAACGTCGCCGCCAAGGTCGCCTCGACCGGCAACGACCGGATCATGCTGACCGAACGCGGCACCAGCTTCGGCTACAACACCCTGGTCTCCGACATGCGCGCGCTGCCGGAGATGGCCAGGACCGGCTGGCCGGTGGTGTTCGACGCCACCCACTCGGTCCAGCAGCCGGGCGGCAAGGGCGGTTCCACCGGCGGCCAGCGCGAATACGTCCCGGTGCTGGCGCGGGCGGCGCTCTCGATCGGCGTCGGCGCCGTGTTCATGGAATGCCATCCCGACCCGGACAGCGCGCCGTCGGACGGCCCCAACATGGTGCGACTTTCCGACCTGCCGGCCCTCCTGGACACCTTCGTCGCCTTCGATAGGATCGCCAAGGCCAACCCGGTCGCGGTCTGACCGGGTTTCGGGTTCGATCCACGGGAGGTGCCGCATGGCGCGCGTCGAGGGCCGCTACGGCCTCGTCTACACCACCGACCGGCCGGAATCGGCGGCCCGGTTCGACGACCTGGTCAGCGCCTATCTCGGTTTCGGCCGCGACATCGGCGACCGCCTGAAGGCGCTGCAGGCCGACGATCCCGACATGCCGCTGGCGCATGTCGCCAAGGGCTATTTCCTCAAGCTGTTCGGCAGCGCCGCCATGTCGGCCCGGGCCCGCAAGGCGCTCGGCGACGCCGACTCCAGGTTCGCGGCCGTCGCCGCCACCGAGCGCGAGAAGCTGCACCTGGAGGCGCTGCGGGCCTGGTGCGCGGACGACCTGGACCGCACCACCGATCTGTGGGAGCGGATCCTGCTGGACAACCCGAGGGACGCCTTCGCGCTCAGGCTCGCCCATTTCAACCACTTCTACGCCGGCGAGGGCCGCCGGATGCGCGACAGCGTCGCGCGCGTGCTGCCCGACTGGCAGGATTCCGATCCCGACATCGGCTTCGTGCACGGCATGTACGGCTTCGCGCTGGAGGAATCCGGCGACTACGCCAGGGGCGAGCGCTACGGCCGCATGGCGGTCGAGCGTAACCCGGCCGACGCCTGGTCGGTGCACGCGGTCGCCCATGTGATGGAGATGCAGGGCCGGCACGCCGAGGGCATCGCCTGGGTGAAGCGCCACGAGCCCGCCTGGTCGACCACCAACAACTTCCGCTTCCACCTGTACTGGCACCGCGCGCTCTACCACCTGGAGCGCCACGAGTTCGCCGAGGTGCTGGCGCTGTACGACGACTACGTGGCGTCCGACATCGCCGCCGACATGTATCTGGACGTGTGCAACGCCGCGTCGATGTTGTGGCGGCTGGAGATGTACGGCGCCGACGTCGGGGACCGCTGGAAGGGGCTGACCGAGGTGTCGCTGCGCCATGTCGAGGACCACGACCTGATCTTCGTGGCGCTGCACTACCTGATGGCGCTGCTGAAGGGCGGCGAGCCCGAGGCGGCGGCGCGGCTGGCGGCCCAGCTCGAGGGCTTCGCCAACTCGGCGGCCACCCAGGGCCGGGTGTCGGCCCGGGTCGGCGTCGGCACCGCGGCGGCGATGACCGCGCTGGCCAACGGCGATCCCGGGGCCGCGGTCGATGCCCTGCTGCCGATCCGCTACGACATCTGGTGCATGGGCGGCAGCCACGCCCAGCGCGACCTGTTCGAGGAGATGCTGGTATCGGCCGCGGTGCAGGCCCGCCCGCAGCTGGCGCGGGCCCTGCTGGCCGAGCGCACCGCCGCCAAGCCGCAGAGCGCCTGGAGCTGGCGCAACTACGCGAAGGCGCTCCGGGCCGGAGGGCAGGGCGCGGCCGCCGAAGCCGCCGAAAAGCGCGCCGAGGCGCTGCTGGCGGCGGCCTGACGCGCCCGTCAGTCGTACGGCGTTCCGTCGCTGCGCCTGACGAAACGCTGGTCGCCGTCGACCCACTTCACCTGCATGTCGACGTCCGGGTAGTCGACCTCGTCCGGGTCGGTGCGGTCGCCGACCTCGATATAGGTGGCCTCGACGCCCGACCGGTTGACCAGGGCGTGGCCGTCCGGCCTGCCGGCCGGAAAGGCGGCGCACATGCCGGGGCCCAGCACCTGCTCGCCGGCGTCGGTGACCAGGGTCAGCTCGCCTGACAGCACCATCACGAACTCGTCCTGCAGGCTGTGCCAGTGGCGCAGGGCCGACGCACAGCCCGGCGGCAGGGTGACGTGATTGATCCCGAAATTGCTCAGCCCGCCATGGTCGCCGAGGCGGCGCTTCAGGCGTCCGGCCGAAGCGCCGGAGAACTCTGCCGGATAGCTGTTTCCGGTATGTGTCACGACCGACAGCGGGTCGAAGGCCGGCGATTTCGGTGAGAGGGGCATGGAACGCTCCTGAATTTCGACGATTCCGGAGACAGCCTAGACGGCAAACCGATTGAACGGCCAGCGGTCGGGCGCTACACCTCGCGCACCTTCCGACCGGTCCCCAGGAGCCCGTCCCATGAGCGCGATCATCGACATCACCGCCCGCGAGATCCTCGACAGCCGCGGCAATCCGACGGTGGAGGTCGACGTGACCCTGGAGACCGGCGTGATCGGCCGTGCCGCGGTGCCGTCCGGCGCCTCGACCGGCGCCTACGAGGCGGTCGAGAAACGCGACGGCGACCCCAAGCGCTACGGCGGCAAGGGCGTGCTGCAGGCGGTCGACGCGGTCAACGGCGAGATCTTCGACGCGCTGTCCGGGCGCGACGCCGCCGAGCAGCTGCTGATCGACCGGGCGATGATCGAGCTCGACGGCACCGAGAACAAGGGCCGGCTGGGCGCCAACGCGCTGCTGGGCGTATCGATGGCGGTGGCCAAGGCCCAGGCCGCCGACATGAACCTGCCGCTGTGGCGCTATGTGGGCGGCGCCTACGCCCACGTGCTGCCGACCCCGATGATGAACATCATCAACGGCGGGGCGCATGCCGACAACCCGATCGACTTCCAGGAATTCATGATCTTGCCGGTGGCGTTCCCGAGCGTCCGGGAGGCGCTGCGGGCCGGCTCCGAGATCTTCCACGCCCTGCGCAAGCAACTGGTCGCCGCCGGCCACAACACCAATGTCGGCGACGAGGGCGGCTTCGCGCCGGACCTGAAGAGCGCCGACGAGGCGCTGGCGGTGATCATGAAGGCGATCGAGGCGGCCGGCTACAAGCCGGGCGAGGAGGTGATGATCGCCCTCGACCCGGCCTCGACCGAGTTCTTCAAGGACGGCAAATACGTGCTGGAGGGCGAGGGCAAGACCCTGGACACCGCCGGCATGATCAAGCTGTACGCCGACCTGGCGGCGCGCTACCCGATCGTGTCGATCGAGGACGCGCTGAGCGAGGACGACTGGGACGGCTTCAGGGCGCTGACCGCCGAGCTCGGCTCCAAGGTCCAGATCGTCGGCGACGACCTGTTCGTCACCAACGCCAGGCGGCTGAAGCGCGGCATCGCCGAGTCCGCCGGCAACGCCATCCTGGTGAAGGTCAACCAGATCGGCACCCTGTCCGAGACCCTGGAGACCGTGTCGATGGCCCAGCGCGCCCGCTTCGGCACCGTGATGTCGCACCGCTCCGGCGAGACCGAGGACGCCACCATCGCCGACCTGGCGGTCGCCACCAACGCCGGGCAGATCAAGACCGGCTCGCTGTCGCGCGCCGACCGCACCGCCAAGTTCAACCAGCTGCTGCGCATCGAGGAGCAGCTGGGCGACGCGGCGCGCTTCGCCGGTCGCGCCTCGCTCGCCCCGCTCGCCGGGTGAGCGCGCCGCGCGACGACCGGTCGGCGCCGGGATCCGAGGTCCCGCAGATCGACGACAGCATCCTGCTCGGGATGCGCAGCTTCCGGCAGCCGCTGTGGCGGGCGCTGGTGCAGTGCGCGCTGTTCCTGACGATCGCCGGCCTCGGCCTGTCGATGGTGTTCGGGCAGCCGCCACGGCCCGACATCGGCTGGCCGATCGCCGCCGTCGGCCTGCTGGCGGGGATCCTGGTCCCGGGCCTGACGACCATCGGTCGCCGCCGCCGGGTCGAGCTGTTCGACGAGGGCTTCGTGGTCCACGAGCTGTTCCGCACCCGGCACTACCGGTGGTCCGAGGTCTCGGACTTCGGGCTCGCGACCCTGCTGCCGGGACGCGGCATGCGGCAGACCTACGTGGTGTACGACGCCCGCGGCGACCACGGGGCGCTGGTCGGGTTCAACCGCTTCCTCTCGGGCAAGGGGCGATCGCTGCCGATCGGCATCGAGCCCGCGGATCTGCCCGGCAACGCGGTCACCGTCGCCTATGCCATGAATGCCTGGCGACAGCGGGCGCTTGACAGGGAAGCCGGCCGGACCGCCTGAGTCCTTTCGGCAACACCCTGAGACCATTGGGCAATTTCTATCAAAGATTCCCGATTCGTTCACGTTGTCGGTCCGCGTGACGCATGATTCAATTCCGGTGTCGCCGATACGGAGGACGCCATGGCCCTGGTTTTCGAACTGAAGCGTCGTGCCCGGCACGTCGTCGGACCGCTGGTGGGCTCGCTTCTGGTGGCCTATTTCGCCTATCACGCCGTCGAGGGAGACCGGGGGATCCGGGCCTGGCAGCGGCTGGACGGCGAGATCTCGGAGGCCCGTGCGGTGCGCGACCGGCTGGCCGGCGAGCAGGCCGCGATGGACCAGCGCGTCGCCATGCTGCGGCCCGACAGCCTCGACGCCGATCTGCTGGAAGAACGTGCGCGTTTGGTGCTTGGTTATGTTCCCGCCGACAGCGTAATCGTCGGCAGGACGGTGGTTCCGACCACCCAGCTGGCCGGATTGGCTGTGGTTCGCTAAGCGATATCAGGTCATTAACTAAAATTAAGTTAATTCCGATTTTTGCATTGCAGCACAAGCCCTTAGCGCTCTTGCATTCATGAGTGTCTTCCCCTAATTGTGTCCGGGTCGGTGCGGCATCGCAGCCCGTGCCGCCCGCAGAGGACGCGCAGGGGGATTTCATGGCACGTGCGGCGACCAGGAAGTCGACGACGAGCCGGTCCGGCCCCGCCAGGGCCGCGACGTCGCGCTCGACACGCTCCACCAAGGCAGCCAAATCGTCCGAACCGTCGATCGAGCAGTTGATCGGCTACTACAAGGACATGCTGACCATTCGGCGCTTCGAGGAGAAGGCCGGGCAGCTATACGGCATGGGGCTTATCGGCGGCTTCTGCCACCTGTACATCGGACAGGAGGCCGTGGTGGTCGGCATGCAGGCCGCGATCGGCGAGGGCGACACCGTCGTCACGTCGTACCGCGACCACGGCCACATGCTGGCCTGCGGCATGGAGGCGCGCGGCGTGATGGCCGAGCTGACCGGCCGCATCGGGGGCTACTCGAAGGGCAAGGGCGGCTCGATGCACATGTTCAGCCGCGAGAAGAACTTCTTCGGCGGCCACGGCATCGTCGGCGCCCAGGTGCCGATCGGCACCGGTCTCGCCTTCAATCACCGGTTCCGCGAAACCGACCGGGTGTCGCTGACCTATCTCGGCGACGGCGCGGTCAACCAGGGCCAGGTGTACGAGAGCTTCAACATGGCGGCGCTCTGGAAGCTGCCGGTCATCTTCATCATCGAGAACAACAAGTACGGCATGGGCACCTCGGTGACCCGGGCCGCCGCCGGACCGTCGCTCGCCGAGCGCGGCCACGCCTACGGCATTCCCGGCGAGGAAGTCGACGGCATGGACGTGACCAAGGTCCGGGCCGCCGGCGACAAGGCGGTCGCCTACTGCCGGGCCGGCAAGGGCCCGTACATCCTCGAGATGAAGACCTACCGCTACCGCGGCCACTCCATGTCCGATCCGGCCAAGTACCGGAGCAAGGAGGAGGTCAACAAGATGCGCCAGGAGCACGACCCGATCGACACCCTGCGCCGCGTCCTGCTGGAGCGGAAGGTCGACGAGGAGACCTTGAAGAAGGTCGACCGCGAGGTGAAGGACCTGGTGACCGACGCCGCGGATTTCGCTCAGCAGAGCCCCGAGCCGGACGTGTCCGAGCTCTGGACCGACATTCTCGTAGAGGCCTGACGCCGGAGCCGCCGCGGACAGCGGCGCCCGCACGAGGGGAAAACGCATGCCGACACCCATCCTGATGCCGGCGCTGTCGCCGACGATGACCGAGGGCAACCTCGCCAAGTGGCACGTCAAGGAAGGCGACACCGTCAGCGCCGGCGACGTGATCGCCGAGATCGAGACCGACAAGGCCACCATGGAGGTCGAGGCGGTCGACGAGGGCAAGATCGGCAGGATCGTCCTGGCCGAGGGCACCGAGGGCGTGGCGGTCAACGCCGTGATCGCCTGGCTGCTGGACGAGGGTGAGTCCGAGGGCGACATTCCCGCCGACGGCGGCGCACCGGCTGCCGCCGCACCGGCGCCGGCCGCCGAGGAAAAGCCCCGCCAGGAAGTGAGCGGCGGGGTCGGCCCGGAAGGCGCCCCCGAGGCGCCGTCGCTGCCCGGCGCGCCGGCGCATACCTCGATCGCGGTGCCGGTGCCCGACATCGACGAGGACAGGTTCTTCAAGGAGACCCAGCGCCAGACCGTGCGCGAGGCTCTGCGCGACGCCATGGCCGAGGAGATGCGGGCCACGCCCGAGGTCTTCGTGATGGGCGAGGAGGTCGCCGAGTACCAGGGCGCCTACAAGGTCACCCAGGGGCTGCTGGCCGAGTTCGGCGCCAAGCGGGTGATCGACACCCCGATCACCGAGCACGGCTTCGCGGGCATGGCGGTCGGCGCGGCGTTCGGCAAGCTGAAGCCGGTCGTCGAGTTCATGACCTTCAACTTCGCCATGCAGGCGATCGACCAGATCCTCAACTCGGCCGCCAAGACCCTGTACATGTCGGGCGGCCAGATGGGCTGCCCGATCGTGTTCCGCGGCCCGAACGGCGCCGCCTCGCGGGTCGCCGCCCAGCATTCCCAGTGCTACGCCAGCTGGTACGCGCACTGCCCGGGGCTGAAGGTGGTCTCGCCGTGGTCGGCGGCCGACGCCAAGGGCCTGCTGAAGGCCGCGATCCGCGACCCGAACCCGGTGATCTTCCTGGAGAACGAGGTCCTGTACGGCCAGTCCTTCGATGTGCCGACGGACCCGGACTTCGTGCTGCCGATCGGCAAGGCCAAGATCGTGCGCCAGGGCAAGGACGTCACCATCACGGCGTTCTCGATCATGGTCGGCAAGGCGCTCGAAGCCGCCGAGAAGCTGGCCGCGGAGGGCATCGAGGCCGAGGTCATCGACCTGCGGACCATCCGCCCGCTCGACGTCGAGACCATCGTGAAGTCGGTCAAGAAGACCAACCGCCTGGTGACCTGCGAGGAGGGCTGGGCATTCTCCGGCATCGGCTCGGAGATCGCGGCGCTGATGATGGAGCACGCCTTCGACCACCTGGACGCTCCGGTCGCCCGGGTCGCCGGTGCCGACGTGCCGATGCCGTACGCCGCCAACCTCGAGAAACTGGCCCTGCCGCAGCCCGAGAACATCGTCCAGGCCGCCAAGGCGGTCTGCTACCGCTCGTAAGGGGGACACGGGACCATGCCGATTTCCATTCTGATGCCGGCGCTGTCGCCCACCATGAGCGAGGGCAACCTGGCCAAGTGGCACGTGAAGGTAGGCGACACCGTCAGCGCCGGCGACGTGATCGCCGAGATCGAGACCGACAAGGCCACCATGGAGGTCGAGGCGGTCGACGAGGGCAAGATCGGCAGGATCGTCGTGTCCGAGGGCAGCGAGGGCGTGGCGGTCAACGCCGTGATCGCCTGGCTGCTGGAGGAGGGCGAGTCCGAGAGCGACATTCCCGCCGACGGCGGCGGTGCTCCGGCGCCGAAGCCGGCGCCTGAAGCCGCGAATGCGGAGGCTCCGAAGGCGGAGGCCCCGAAGCCGGCCGCGGCACCGGCTGCCGCCGCTGCGCCGGCGCCGCAGCCGTCGTCCGGCGGCCGGGTGTTCGCCAGCCCGCTGGCCAAGCGCATGGCCGAGCAGGCCGGGCTGGATCTCGGATCGCTGAAGGGCTCCGGCCCGCAGGGCCGCATCGTCAAGGCCGACATCGAGGCCGCGCTGGCCGGCGGCGCGCCGAAGGCCACTGCGGCTCCGGCCGCGGCCGCCCCGGCGCAAGCCGCGGCTCCGGCCCTCGGGGCGGCGCCCTCGGCGGACGTGCCGGGCATGCCGGACTACGAGGAGATCCCGAACTCCGGCATGCGCAAGGTGATCGCCAAGCGCCTGACCGAGTCGAAGCAGTTCGCGCCGCATTTCTACCTGACCGTCGACTGCGAGATCGACGCCCTGCTGAAGGTGCGCAAGCAGCTCAACGACAAGGCCGGCGACGGCGTCAAGCTGTCGGTCAACGACCTGGTGATCCGGGCCGCGGCCCTGGCGCTCAAGCAGGTGCCGGCGGCCAACGCCTCGTGGACCGAGAAGGCGATCCGCATCTACAAGCAGGTCGACATCTCGGTGGCGGTGGCGATCGACGACGGCCTGATCACCCCGGTGATCAGGGACGCCGGCTCCAAGGGCCTGAAGCAGATCTCGGCTGAGATGAAGGACCTCGCAACCCGGGCCCGCGACCGCAAGCTGAAGCCCGAGGAGTTCCAGGGCGGCACCTTCTCGATCTCCAACCTCGGCATGTTCGGGATCAAGGACTTCGCGGCCGTCATCAACCCGCCGCAGGGCGCCATCCTGGCGGTCGGCGCCGGCGAGCAGCGGCCGGTGGTCAAGGACGGCGCGCTGGCGATCGCCACGGTGATGAGCTGCACCCTGTCGGTCGACCACCGGGTGGTCGACGGCGCCATCGGCGCGCAGTTCCTGGCCGCCTTCAAGAAGCTGGTCGAAGACCCGCTCACCATGCTGCTCTGACCTCGAGGAGACACCCGATGGCCGACACCCAATTCGACGTCATCGTCGTCGGCGGCGGCCCGGGCGGCTACGTCGCGGCGATCCGGGCGGCCCAGCTCGGCCTGAAGGCCGCGGTGGTCGAGCGCGAGCACCTGGGCGGCATCTGCCTGAACTGGGGCTGCATCCCGACCAAGGCGCTGCTGCGCTCGTCCGAGGTCTCGCATATCCTGCATCACCTCGACGCTTATGGGTTTTCCGCCAAGGACATATCCTACGATCTTAAGAAAGTGGTCGACCGTTCGCGCAAGGTCGCCAAGCAGCTCTCGGGCGGCGTCGCCCACCTGCTGAAGAAGAACAAGGTCACGGTGATCGACGGCCACGGCAAGCTGGCCGGCACCCAGGGCGGGCTGCGCAAGCTGGACGTCACCAAGGACGGCAAGCCGGTCGGAACCTACACGGCCAAGCATGTCATCCTGGCGACCGGGGCGCGGGCGCGCACGCTGCCGGGCATGGAGCCCGACGGCAAGACCATCGTCACCTACAAGGAGGCGATGGTTCCGGAGAGCATGCCGAAGAGCCTGCTGGTCATCGGCTCCGGCGCCATCGGCATGGAGTTCGCGAGCTTCCACCACGACATGGGCTGCAAGGTCACCGTGCTGGAGGTCGTGGACCGCATCCTGCCGGCCGAGGACGAGGAGATCTCGGCCTTCGCCCAGAAGCAGTTCGCCAAGCAGGGCATGACGATCAGGACCGGGGTCAAGATCGGCAAGCTGGAGAAGACCGGCAAGGGCGCGAAGGCGACGGTCGAGGCCGGCGGCAAGACCGAGACCATCGAGGTCGACAAGGTCATCCTGGCGGTCGGCATCGTCGGCAACGTCGAGGACCTCGGCCTCGAGGGCACCAAGGTGAAGGTCGAGAAGACCCATGTGGTGATCAACGAGTGGATGGAGACCGGCGAGCCGGGCGTCTACGCCATCGGCGACATCGCCGGGCCGCCCTGGCTGGCCCACAAGGCCAGCCACGAGGGCGTGATCTGCGTCGAGCGGATCGCCGGCGTGAAGGGCCTGCACCCGCTCGACGTCCGCAAGATCCCGGGCTGCACCTACTGCCGGCCGCAGATCGCCAGCGTCGGCCTCAGCGAGGCGAAGGCGAAGGCCGCCGGCTACGAGGTCCGGGTCGGCCGCTTCCCGTTCGTCGGCAACGGCAAGGCGATCGCGCTCGGCGAGCCCGAAGGCATGGTCAAGACGGTGTTCGACAGGAAGACCGGCGAGCTGCTGGGCGCCCACATGATCGGCGCCGAGGTCACCGAACTGATCCAGGGCTACGGTGTCGCGATGACGCTGGAGACCACCGAGGCCGAGCTGATGCACGCGGTGTTCCCGCACCCGACCCTGTCGGAGATGATGCACGAGTCGGTGCTTGACGCGTATGGCCGGGCCATCCACTTCTGAGCTGGTCGATTTCGCGACTGCGAGAGGAATGACGATGACCGAGGCGACCCGCGAGGCGACGCCGCCGGAAACCGTGGCGGATGTCACGACGGGGCGCGTGCGCCATCCCGAGAAGGCGCACCGCCCGGACAACCCGGTGCAGAAGCGCAAGCCGGCCTGGATCCGGGTCAAGGCGCCGACCTCGGCGACCTACCACGAGACCCGCCGGATCATGCGCGAGCACAACCTCCACACCGTGTGCGAGGAGGCGGCCTGCCCGAACATCGGCGAGTGCTGGTCGAAGAAGCACGCCACCATGATGATCCTGGGCTCGGTGTGCACCCGCGCCTGCTCGTTCTGTAACGTCGCCACCGGCAGGCCCGACCTGCTGGACCCGCACGAACCGGAGAACGTCGCCCAGTCGGTCGCCAAGCTCGGCCTCAGCCACGTGGTCGTCACCTCGGTCGACCGCGACGACTTGGCCGACGGCGGTGCGGGACATTTCGCCGAGACCATCCTGCGCATCCGCAAGGCTTCCCCGGGCACGACCATCGAAGTTCTCACCCCGGACTTCCTGCGCAAGAAGGACGCGCTGGCGATGGTGGTCGGCGCCAAGCCGGACGTGTTCAACCACAACCTGGAGACCGTGCCGCGGCTGTACGGCGAGGTGCGGCCGGGGGCGCGCTACTTCGCGTCGCTGCGCCTGCTGCAGCAGGTCAAGGAGCTCGATCCGTCGATGTTCACCAAGTCCGGCATCATGGTCGGGCTGGGCGAGGGCCGCGAGGAGGTCCTGCAGCTGATGGACGACCTGCGGTCGGCCGAGGTCGACTTCATGACCATCGGCCAGTACCTGCAGCCGACCCCGAAGCACCATGTGGTCGACCGCTTCGTCGAGCCCGACGAGTTCGACGCCTACGCCCGCTTCGCCTACGCCAAGGGATTCCTGATGGTGTCGTCGTCGCCGCTGACCCGGTCGTCCTATTTCGCGGGCGACGACTTCCGGCGGCTGCGCGATGCCCGCGACCGGCGGCTGCGCGGCGAGACCGTCAGCGAGGCCGATGCCGTGGCCGCACCGGCCGCCGGGTAACCGGGCCGGCGCGAAGCAGGATGCCGACCCACGCCGAGAAGCGGGTGGTCCCGCACACCCCCGAGCAGCTGTTCCACCTGGTCGCCGACATCGAGCGCTACCCGGAGTTCCTGCCGTGGTGCATCGGCGCCCGCATCAAGCGGCGCGATGGCCGGGTGGTGTTCGCCGACCTGGTGATCGGCTACAAGATGATCCGCGAGCGCTTCACCTCGCGGGTCGACCCGCAGCCCGACAGGCTGCGCATCGATGTGAGCTATTCCGAGGGCCCGTTCCGCTACCTGAACAACCACTGGGTCTTCGAGCCGCACCCGGACGGCTGCCTGATCGACTTCTACGTCGACTTCGAGTTCCGCAACCGCATGCTGCAGAGCGTGATCGGGCTGTTCTTCAACGAGGCGGTCCGCCGCATGGTGCAGGCCTTCGAGACCCGCGCCGACCAACTGTACGGCGGTCAGCCGCCGGCGCCGTAGGCCTGGCGGGGGATCCGGTCGGCCAGGATGCGGAGCGCGGTGCGCACCGCCTCGCGCCGGATGTCGGTGCGGTTGCCCTCGAACTCGTGACGCTCGTGGACGGTGTTGCCGCCGGTCATGGCCGACGCGAAATGCACCAGCCCGACCGGCTTGGCCGCGGTGCCGCCGCCGGGGCCCGCGACCCCGGTGATCGAGATCGTCATCAGCGCCCGCGAGCGGGCCAGCGCGCCGATCGCCATCGCCTTGGCGACCTCCTCGGAGACCGCGCCGTGCCGGGTGATCATCTGCATCGGCACGCCCAGCAGTTCGGCCTTGGCGTCGTTCGAGTAGGTGACGAAACCGCGCTCGAAGACGTCTGAGGAGCCCGGCACCTCGGTCAGGCAGCTCGCCACCAGCCCGCCGGTGCACGACTCGGCCGTGGCGATGGTCATGCCGGCCTCGCGGCAGGCGTAGAGCAGGGCCGTGGCGGCGTCGATCAGGGTCTCGGGCAGCATGGCCGTCTCCGGCAGGGGGTCATACGGGCAGGGTCACAGGGGCAGGGTCACACCGGCAGGGTCATATGGAAGGCGCGAGCGCCCAGCGGGCAGCCAGCAGGACGGCGACAGCGTAGAGCCCGGCCAGCACGTCGTCGAGCATGACGCCGACGGCGGTCTTGAAGCGGCGATCGGCCCAGCGCACCGGCGGCGGCTTGACGATGTCGAACACCCGGAACGCGACGAACCCGGCCAGCCACCACAGTGGATCGAGCGGGCAGGCGGCCAGCGCCAGCCACTGCCCGGCGACCTCGTCGATGGTCACCTCGCCCGGGTCGATCCGGCCGGAGGCCCGGTGGTAGGCCGCGATCGCCGGGATTCCGAGCATGGAGACCGCCGCGGCGGCGGCCAGCAGCAGCGGCCAGCCGCCGGCGGCCGCGATCGGCCAGGCTGCGACGGCCGCCAGCAGCGACGCCCAGGTGCCCGGCGCAGCCGGCAGGTAGCCGGTGCCGAGCGCCGTGGCGGCGAGGATCCGTGGATCGGCGAGGGACGGGCGCGGGACCGGCACCCGGCTACTCCGCGCCCGGGTCGTCGGCGGGCAGTGCGAGGGTGGCCGCCGCCTGCGCCGCCACGCCCTCCTGCCGGCCGGTGAAGCCGAGCCGCTCGGTGGTCGTCGCCTTGACCGACACCCGGTCGACCGCCACGCCGCAGATCTCGGCGATGCGCGCCCGGATGGCGTCGCGGTGCGGGCCGATCTTCGGCCGCTCGCATATCAGCGTCAGGTCGAGATGGCGGATCCGCCCGCCGCGCTCCCGGACCCGGCGCACGGCGTCGGCCAGGAACCGGTCGGAGGCCGCCCCGCGCCATTGCGGGTCGCTGGGCGGGAAATGCGCCCCGATGTCGCCGTCGGCCAGGGCGCCCAGGATCGCGTCGGTCAGGGCGTGCAGCGCCACGTCGGCGTCGGAGTGCCCGACCAGGGCGCCGTCATGGGGAATCGCCACACCGCCCAGCATCATGGCGTCGCCCGGGCCGATCCGGTGCACGTCGAAGCCGGTGCCGACCCGGGTCTCCAGGACCGCCGCCAGCCGGGCCTCGGCGCGGGCGAGGTCGTCGGCGGTGGTCAGCTTGGCAGCATCCTCGGCGCCCTCGACCAATGCGACCGCCAGCCCGGCCCGCTCGGCCAGGGCCGCGTCGTCGGTCGCCGGCGGGCCGCCGGCGGCGACCCGGTGCGCCGCCAGGATCTCGGGGTAGCGGAAGCCCTGCGGGGTCTGCGCCCGCCACAGGCCGTCCCGCGGCACGGTCTCGCCGACCATGCCGCCGGCCCCGCGCTTGAGGGTGTCGACCACCGGCAGGACGGGCAGGGCGCCCGGCGCGGCGGTCAGGGCGTCGAGCACCCGGTCGATCATCGCGCCCGGCACGAACGGCCGCGCGGCGTCGTGGATCAGCACCGCGTCCGGGTTCTCCGCCGCCAGCGACTCCAGGCCGAGGCGCACCGATTCCTGGCGCTCGGCGCCGCCGGTCACGGGCGGCATCAGGTCCAGGCCGCCGGTCGCCCGGACATAGTCGTCGCGGTGGCCGTCGGCGATCACCACCCGGACCCCGGCGACCCGCGGATGCGTCAGGAACGGCATCAGGCTGCGGCGCAGCACCGGCATCCCGGCCAGCCGGCGATACTGCTTCGGCGGTCCGCCGCCGGCCCGCTCGCCGCGTCCGGCGGCCACGATCAGGGCGATGGTCTTCACGCGCGGATGGTCCTCTCGGCCGGTCGTGGGCGGGCAAGGGGCATGCGTCGTCGCCGGCCCTGGAGCGGGGCGCGATCTTAGTGTAGGCATCCGTCCATGTCTCTCGCCCTGAACCTCTCGGCGCTCGCCGCCCTGGTGCCGGCAGCGCTGCTGGCGGTACGGCCGGTACCCGGTGCCGGACCCCGGCTCTGGCTGGCACTTGCGGTCGCCGCGGTCGGCGCGGTCGGCTGGAGCGTCGCCCGGCTCGCCGGGCACTGGGACCCCAGCCTCGGGGTGGCGCTGTGGATCAGCGTCGCCGCCACCGTCATGGTGTTCGCCGCGGTGGTACTGGTTCGGCCCTGGGCCGGCCGGCTGGCGGCGTTGCTGGGGCCGTATCTGATGATCCTGGCATTCCTGGCAACGGTGACCGACGACCCCGAGCCGGCCGGCGTCGTCGGGACCCTGCCGGAAGGCTGGGTCATCCTCCATATCCTGGTGTCGCTGGCGACCTACGCGCTGGCGACCGTGGCGGCGGTCGCCGGCCTGGCGGTGGTGCTCAAGGAGAGTGCCCTCAAGGCCAAGCGGGAGGCGGGCTGGCGCGCCTCCCTGCCGGCGGCGGCCGACGCCGACCGGCTGCAGTTCCAGATGCTGCTGCTGGCGCTGGTGGTGCTCGGCTTCGGGATCGCCTCCGGCATGGTGCTGGAACTGGACGAGACCGGCCGCCTGCTGGTGCTCGACCACAAGACCGTCCTGTCGCTCGCCTCCTTCCTGGTGGTAGCGGCCGTGCTGCTCCTGCACGCCCGTTCCGGCCTGCGCGGCCGGCGGGCCGCCCGTGCGGTCCTGGTGGTCTATCTGCTGCTGACCCTGGCCTATCCCGGCGTGAAGGCCGTGCAGGCCCTGCTTCTCGAGTAGCGCTTCCCCGCGCACACCGGCGGTTCGCCCGATACCGACGACGGTCGCGGAACGGCGTGCTTGCGATTCCGCGCGCCGTCGCTAACAATGCTCAAGAATTCATCACTGAATTGGCCTGCCTAAATTATGAGCATAGAAATCGGGCCCATCGCCCTTCAGGACCCCGTGGTGCTCGCGCCGATGTCCGGCGTGTCTGACCGGCCGTTCCGACGCATCGTCCGACGCTACGGCGCCGGGCTGGTGGTGTCCGAGATGATCGCCAGCGACGCCATGCTGCGCGAGGTCCGCGAGGAACTCCGCAAGGCCGAGATCGACGCCGACGACGCGCCGGCGGTGGTCCAGCTCGCAGGCTGGGACCCGGCGGTGATGGCCGAGGCCGCCCGCCTGGCGGTCGACGGCGGCGCCGCGATCGTCGACATCAATATGGGCTGCCCGGTGAAGAAGGTGGTCAACCGGCTGGCCGGCTCGGCGCTGATGCGCGACGAGGACCTGGCCGGGCGCATCGTCGCGGCGGTGGTGAAGGCGGTGCCGGTGCCGGTGACCCTGAAGATGCGCACCGGCTGGGACGAGAGCGACCGCAACGCCCCCCGGCTGGCCCGGATCGCCGAGGACGCCGGCATCCGGATGCTCACGGTGCACGGCCGCACGCGCTGCCAGATGTACAACGGCCGGGCCGACTGGGCATTCATCCGGCAGGTCAAGGACGCCGTCCGGATCCCGGTCGTCGCCAACGGCGACATCACCACGCCGGACGAGGCCGTCGCCTGCCTGGAACAGTCCGGCGCCGACGGCGTGATGATCGGGCGCGGCGCCTGCGGCCGGCCCTGGGTACTGCGGCAGGTGGCCGACCGGCTGGCCGGGCGCGGCGAAGGCGAGGCGCCGTCGGTAGCCGAGCTGAAGACCATCCTGGTGGAGCATCTCGAGGGGATGCTGTCGCACTACGGCGTCAACGCCGGGCTGCGCAACGCCCGCAAGCATGTCGGCTGGTACAGCCAGGGCCTGCCGGACTCGGCCGGGTTCCGCCAGGCCGTCAACAACACGGTCGAGCCGCAGCGGGTGTTCGCGGCCATCGACCGGTATTTCGACCCCCTGATCGAGCGGAGAGCGGCGTGATCGGAGCAGCAGCCAAGGCAGCGCGAAAGCGGCGCGGCGCCCCGGCGATCGACGGAAGTGCCGTGCTCAACGCCCTGCCGTCCGCGGTCGTGGTGGTGGACGGCGACAACGTGATCGTGTCGCTGAACATGGCCGGCGAGGACCTGATCGGCGCCAGCGCCGCCTACGCCGCCGGCCGACCGCTGTCGGAGTGGATTCCGGAGGACAGCCCGCTGATCGGGATGATCGAGCAGGCGCGCGACACCCAGGCCAGCCTGTCCGACTACGACCTGGTGATCGAATCGCCGCGGCTGGGCCAGCGCACGGTCAACCTGCAGATCTCGCCGATCCCGGAGTCGCCGGACTGCGTGGCGCTGTGCCTGCAGGAACGCACCATCGCCTTCAAGATGCACCGCCAGCTCAGCTATCGCGGCGCCGCCCGCTCGGTGACCGCCATGGCCGCCATGCTGGCCCACGAGGTCAAGAACCCGCTGTCCGGAATCCGCGGCGCGGCCCAGCTCCTGGAACAGTCGGTCGGGCCCGAGGACGCGACCCTGACCCGCCTGATCTGCGACGAGACCGACCGGATCTGCGCGCTGGTTGACCGCATGGAGGTGTTCTCGGACGAACGACCGATCCAGCGCGGCCCGGTCAACATCCACGAGGTGTTGGAGCGCTGCCGGCGGGTCGCCCAGAACGGCTTCGGGCGGCACGTGACCTTCGTGGAGCGCTACGACCCGTCGCTGCCCCCGGTCCTCGGCAACCACGACCTGCTGGTGCAGATCTTCCTGAACCTCATCAAGAACGCCTGCGAGGCGGTCCCGAAGGAGGCCGGCGAGATCACCCTGACCACCAGCTACCGGCACGGCATGCGGGTCGCGGTCGCGGGCTCGCTGGAGCGGCTGCACCTGCCCCTGCAGGTCACGGTCCAGGACAACGGCCCCGGCATTCCCGAGGAGCTGCGCGCCAACCTGTTCGAGCCGTTCGTCACCACCAAGATCAACGGCACCGGCCTCGGCTTGGCTTTCGTCGCGAAGACGGTGGCCGACCACGGCGGGGTCATCGAGGTCGACTCGGCGGCGCGCCGCACGATCTTCCGCCTGACCTTCCCGATCACCGAAGAGCCCAAGCCACGGCGCGTGCGCCGCCGCGGCGCCGCCGAGATGGAGGGCGCGCTGTGAGCGACGCGCGGGCCTCGATCCTGATCGCCGACGACGACCGCGCGATCCGCACCGTGCTCAGCCAGGCACTTACCCGCCTGGGACACGAGGTCAAGAGCACCGGCACCGCCGCCGGCCTGTGGCAGTGGGTCGAGGACGGCGAGGGCGACCTGGTCATCACCGACGTGGTGATGCCGGACGAGAACGGCCTCGACATGCTGCCGCGCATCCGCCGGGCCCGGCCCGACCTGCGGGTGATCGTGATGAGCGCGCAGAACACGCTGCTCACCGCGGTCAAGGCCAGCGAGCGCGGCGCCTTCGACTACCTGCCGAAGCCGTTCGACCTGAACGAACTGGTGGCCACCGTCCGCAAGGCCCTGTCGAGCCCGACCGCGGCGCCCGCCACGGTGACCGAGGGGACGCCGCCGCCCCCGGTCGCCGAGGAGGCGCTGCCGCTGATCGGCCGGTCCCCGGCCATGCAGGACATCTACCGGGTGCTGGCCCGCCTGATGGGCACCGACCTGACGGTGATGATCACCGGTGAGTCGGGAACCGGCAAGGAACTGGTGGCCCGGGCGCTGCACGACTACGGCAAGCGCCGCAACGGCCCGTTCGTCGCCATCAACATGGCGGCGATCCCGCGCGAACTGATCGAGTCCGAGCTGTTCGGCCACGAGAAGGGCGCCTTCACCGGCGCCACCATGCGGGCGACCGGCCGGTTCGAGCAGGCCCAGGGCGGCACCCTGTTCCTGGACGAGATCGGCGACATGCCGCTGGAGGCACAGACCCGCCTGCTGCGGGTCCTGCAGGAGGGCGAGTACACCACCGTCGGCGGCCGCACGCCGATCCGCGCCGACGTCCGGATCGTCGCCGCGACCCACCGCGACCTGCGCCAGCTGATCCGCCAGGGGCTGTTCCGCGAGGACCTGTTCTACCGCCTGAACGTGGTGCCGATCCGGCTGCCGGCGCTGCGCGAGCGGATCGAGGACGTGCCGGACCTGGCGCGCCACTTCTTCGCGCAGATGCCGCAGGAAGGGCTGCCGATCAAGCACCTGGACAAGCCGGCGATGCAGCGGCTGCAGCGCTATGCCTGGCCGGGCAACGTGCGCGAGCTCGAGAACCTGTGCCGCCGGCTGTCGGCGCTGTATGCCGAGGAGACCATCGGCGAGGACGTGATCGAGTCCGAACTGGCCGATGCCGCGGAACCCGAGGCAACCGAGGGCGAGACCGGGCCGGACAGCCTGTCGGGCGCCGTCGAGCGTCACCTGGTGGCGTATTTCGGCGCCCACCACGACGGTCTGCCGGCCGCCGGGCTGTACGATCGCATCCTGCGCGAGGTCGAGCGGCCGCTGGTGACACTGTGTCTGAACGCGACGCGCGGCAACCAGATCAAGGCGGCCGAACTGCTCGGGCTCAACCGCAACACCCTGCGCAAGAAGATCCGCGAGTTGGACATCCCGGTCGTGCGTGGCGTACGTTCGGAGCCCTGACGCGTCGCCAGGCTGGCCGAAACCAACGGCCGAGCATAAAACCCGGACACGATGACCGACGCCGCCGCACCCCGACCGACCGCCGGAAAGCCGGACGACCGACCGCCGGACCCGCCGTCGACGGTCCCGGCCGGGACGCCTTGGATCAACGGCTTCCTGCGCTGGGCCCGCCGGCACGACCTGGAGCGTCGGCTGGCCCTGACCCTGGCGCTGCTGGCGATCGCCTCGGGTGTCGGCACCGCGATCATCCTCACCGGCTCCGGCCCGCTCGGGCCCGAGCCGGACATGGTGCTGGCGGCGATCTACCTGAACATCGCCTTCCTGCTGGCGCTCGGCGCGTTGATCACCCGCCAGCTTGCGCGGATCTGGGTGGAGCGGCGGCGCGGTCAGGCCGGCTCTCGCCTGCATGTCCGGCTCGCCGTGATGTTCGCGGCGGTCGCCATCACCCCGACCCTGATCGTGTCGATCTTCTCGGCGGTGTTCTTCGATTTCGGGCTGCGCGGCTGGTTCAGCGAGCGCGTGGCTACCGCGGTGAAGAGCTCGACGGCGGTCGCCGAGGCGTATCTCGAGGAGCACCGCCAGACCATCCGCGGCGACGCCCTGGCCATGGCCAACGACCTGAACCGCGACGCTCCGTTCCTGCTGTCCGACACGCGCCGGTTCGACCAGGTGATGTCGGCCCAGGCGGCCGTGCGCAACCTGACCGAAGCGGTGGTGTTCGACGGCTCCGGGCGGGCGCTGGCACGCTCCAGCCTGTCGTTCTCGTTCGACTTCGAGCCGCTGCCGGAGCGCGCCATGGCGCAGGCGCGGGAAGGCGAGGTGGTGATCCTGACCAGTGAGAACGACGACCGGATCCGCGCGCTGGTCGCGCTGAACCAGTTCGTCGACGCCTTCCTCTATGTCGGCCGTTTCGTCGACCCGGCGCTGCTGGCCCATGTCGAGCGCACCCAGGAGGCGGTCTCCCAGTACCAGGTGCTGGAGGGCAAGCGGTTCGACTTCCAGCTGACCTTCGCGATCGTTTTCGCGCTGGTCGCGCTGCTGCTGCTGCTCGCGGCAAGCTGGGTCGGGCTGCTGCTGGCGGACCGGCTGGCGCGTCCGATCAGTGCCCTGATCAGCGTGGCCGAGCGGGTGCGGGCCGGCGACCTGACCACCCGGGTCTCGCCGGGCGACGCGGTCGACGAACTGGCGACCCTCAGCCGGGCCTTCAACCGCATGACCGCGCAGCTGGAATCCCAGCGGTCCGACCTGATCGACGCCAACCAGCAGCTCGACGACCGCCGGCGCTTCACCGAGGCGGTGCTCGGCGGGGTGTCGGCGGGGGTGATCGGTCTCGATCCGGCCGGCAACGTCAACCTGCCGAACCGCTCGGCGGGGCGCCTGCTGGGGCTCGATCTGGATGAGGCCATCGGCCAGCCGCTGCAGGACCTGGTCCCGGAGTTCGGCCCGCTGATCGCGGAGGCCCGGCGGCGGCCGTGGCGGGAGTCCGAGGACCAGGTCGCGGTCCAGGGCGCCGACGACCAGCGCAAGACCTTCCTGGCCCGGATCGGCGCCGAGACGGACGACGGCGAGGTGGCGGGGTTCGTGGTCACCTTCGACGACGTCACCGAACTGCTGTCGGCGCAGCGCAAGGCGGCCTGGGCCGACATCGCCCGCCGGATCGCCCACGAGATCAAGAACCCGCTGACCCCGATCCAGCTCTCGGCCGAGCGCCTCAAGCGCAAGTATCTGGGGCAGATCAGCAGCGATCCCGAGACCTTCGAGCGCATGACCGACACCATCGTCCGGCAGGTCGGCGACATCGGCCGGATGGTCGACGAGTTCTCGGCGTTCGCCCGGATGCCGACGCCGGTGATGCGGCAGGAGTCGATCGGAGACCTGGTATCCGGGGCGGTCGACCTGCAGCGCGCCGGCCGGACCGACGTCGACTTCGAGGTGGCGCTGCCGATCGACCCGATCCTGGTCACCGGCGATTCGCGACAGCTCCGCCAGGCCCTGACCAACCTGCTGCAGAACGCCGTCGAGGCGATCGAGAGCCGTCGGCAGGACGGCGGCGACCCGGCCGACGACGACTGGCACGGCCTCGTCGAAGTGATGGTAGAGCGCCAGGGGCCGCGGCTTTGCGTGACGGTTTCCGACAACGGCCGCGGCCTGCCCGAGGCCGACCGCGACCGCCTGACCGAACCCTACGTCACCACCCGCGACAAGGGCACCGGGCTCGGACTGGCCATTGTTAAGAAAATCATGGAAGATCACGGCGGCTCGGTCGAGCTACGTGATCGTCCCGGCGGCGGTGCCACGGTCAGCCTCATCTTCGAGGTCGAAGCGCCGACGCCGTCCGCAACCGACCCGGCGTCTGTGTCTCATGGCGAATGATATTCTGATCGTCGACGACGAGGCCGATATCCGGATGCTGATCGCGGGGATCCTCGAGGACGAGGGTTACGATTCCCGCGCCGCCGCCAACGCCCGCGAGGCGCTGGACGCGATCCGCCGGCGCATGCCGTCCCTGGTCATCCTCGACATCTGGCTGCAGAACAGTCACCTGGACGGGATCGGGATCCTCGACGAGATCCGCCGCGATCATCCCGACCTGCCGGTGATCATGATTTCCGGCCACGGCACGATCGAGACCGCCGTCACCGCCATCAAGAAGGGCGCCTACGACTTCATCGAGAAGCCGTTCAAGGCAGACCGCCTGCTGTTCATGATCGAGCGGGCCGTGGAATCCACCCGGCTGCGGCGCGAGAACACCGAACTGCGGCGGCGTGCCGGATCCTCGACCGACCTGATCGGGATCTCGACCGGCATCAACGCGGTGCGCGGCGCGATCGAGAAGGTGGCGCCGACCGGCAGCCGGGTCCTGATCACCGGGCCGGCCGGAGCCGGCAAGGAAGTCGTGGCCCGCCGCATCCACGAGCGGTCGCGCCGGGTCAGCGGGCCCTTCGTGGTGCTGAACTGCGCCACGCTTACGCCGGAACGGCTGGAGTCGGAACTGTTCGGGACCGAGCCGGGCGGCCGCGAACCGCGCACCGTGGGCACGCTGGAACTGGCGCACAAGGGCACGCTGCTGCTCGACGAAGTCGCCGACATGCCGATCGAGACCCAGGGCAAGATCCTGCGGGTCCTGCAGGAACAGGCGTTCCGGCGGATCGGCGGCGACACCGAGGTCGAGGTCGACGTCCGGGTGATCGCGGCCACCAACCGCGACCTGCAGCAGGAGATGGGGGCGGGGCGGTTCCGCGAGGACCTGTTCTACCGCCTGAACGTGGTGCCGATCCGCGTGCCGCCGCTGCGCGAGCGCCGCGAGGACGTGCCGATGCTGGCCCGCCATTTCGTGCGCCAGACCGCCGAGAACGGCGGCATGGCGGTGCGCGGGCTCGGCGAGGACGCGGTGGCCGCGCTGCAGGCCTATGACTGGCCGGGCAACGTGCGGCAGCTGCGCAACGTGATCGACTGGATCCTGATCATGGCGTCGGGCGACCCGCGCGAGGCGATCCGCGCCGACCAGCTGCCGCCGGAGATCGGCTCCGCCACCCCGGCCACCCTGAAGTGGGAGAAGGGCGGCGAGATCATGGGCATGGCGCTGCGCGAGGCACGCGAGACCTTCGAGCGCGAATACCTGATCTCGCAGGTCAACCGGTTCGGCGGGAACATCTCGCGCACAGCGGCGTTCATCGGGATGGAACGCTCCGCTTTGCACCGCAAGCTGAAGTCGCTCGGGGTATTCCAGGGGGACAAGCTGGTCCGCCCCGCCAGCTGAGGACGACCCATGAAAGTCATCATCTGCGGCGCCGGCCAGGTCGGCACCAGCATCGCCCGGCATCTGGCCGGCGAGAACAACGATGTGACGGTGATCGACCAGGAGCCGACGCTGATCCAGAAGATCAGCGACACCCTGGACGTGCGCGCCATCAACGGCTTCGCCTCGCATCCGGGGATCCTCGAGCAGGCCGGCGCGCGCGACGCCGACATGCTGATCGCGGTGACCTACTCCGACGAGGTCAACATGGTGGCCTGCCAGGTCGGCCACTCGCTGTTCAACGTACCCACCAAGATCGCGCGGGTCCGCAACCAGAACTACCTGCTGCCGATCTGGGCCGACCTGTTCAGCCGCGAGCACATGCCGATCGACGTGATCATTTCGCCCGAGCGCGAGGTGGCGCGCGCCATCGGCCGGCGACTGCAGGTGCCGGGCGCGCTCGACGTGGTGCCGATGGCCGACGGCAAGGTCCGGGTGGTCGGCGTGCGTTGCGTCGAGAGCACGCCGATCGTCAACACGCCGCTGCGCCAGCTCACCAGCCTGTTCACCGACCTGGCGATCGTGATCGTCGGCATCCTGCGCAACGAGCGCGCCATCGTCCCCAAGCCCGAGGACCAGATGCTGCCGGGCGACGAGGTGTATTTCGTGTGCAGCAGCGCGCATCTGTCGCGGGCGCTGGCCAGCTTCGGCCACGAGGAGGCGGAGGCGCGCAGCGTGGTGATCGCCGGCGGCGGCAATATCGGCCTGACCCTGGCCCAGGAGATCGAGCGCGACCACCCGGGCGTGGACGTCAAGGTCATCGAGTACTCGCGCGACCGGGCCAGGTTCGTCGCCCAGGCCCTGAACCGCACCATGGTCCTGAACGGCGACGTGCTCGATCCGGAGATCCTGGACGAGGCCAACATCGCTCGGACCGAGACCTTCGTGGCGGTCTCCAACGACGACGAGGTCAACATCCTGAGCTCGCTGCTGGCCAAGCGCTCCGGCTGCGCCCGCACGGTGACGCTGATCAACACCCTGACCTATGCGCCGCTGATCACCCAGCTCGGCATCGACGCGGTGGTCAACCCGCGGGCGATCACGGTGTCGTCGATCCTGCAGCACGTCCGCCGCGGCCGGATCCGCAGCGTCTACTCGGTCCGAGAGGACTTCGGCGAGGTGATCGAGGCCGAGGCGCTGGAGACCTCGCCGCTGGTCGGCCGGCCGCTGAAGGACGCGAGACTGCCGGCCGGGGTCATCATCGGCGCCATCGTGCGCGACGGCGAGGTCATCGTGCCGCGCGGCGAGACCGTGATCGCCACCAAGGACCGGGTGGTGGTGTTCGCGACCTACGAGGCGGTGAAGAAGGTCGAGAAGATGTTCGCCGTCCGACTGGACTTTTTCTGAACCGCCGGGCGTTGTAAGGAAGGTCCGTTCGCCTCCCGTCCGGAGATCCCCAGCATGTCGCGCATCGCCTATGTCAACGGCCGCTACGTGCCGCACGCGGACGCCGCCGTCCACGTCGAGGACCGCGGCTATCAGTTCGCCGATGGCGTCTACGAGGTCGTGCTGATCTTCGACGGCGCGATGGTCGACGAGATCCCGCATCTCGACCGCCTGGACCGCTCCCTGCGCGAGCTGCGGATCGTCGAACCGATGAGCCGGCCGGCGCTGCGCTCGGTCATGCGCGAACTGCTGCGCCGCAACCGGATCCGGACCGGGCTGATCTACATGCAGGTCACCCGCGGGGTGGCGCGCCGCGACCATCCGTTCCCGAAGCAGGCCCAGCCTTCGCTGGTGATGACCGCCAAGCGCATCGCGCTGCCGGCCGCCGCCGCCGTCGAGAACGGCGTGAAGGTGATCTCGATCCGGGACATCCGCTGGGAGCGCTGCGACATCAAGACCGTCGCCCTGTTGCCGAACGTGCTCGGCAAGCAGCAGGCCAAGGAGGCCGGCGCCTACGAGGCCTGGCAGGTCGACGACGACGGCCTGGTGACCGAGGGCACATCGACCAACGCCTGGATCGTCACCAAGGACGGCGAGCTGGTGACCCGCAACGCCAACGCGGCGATCCTGAACGGAATCACCCGGCTGACCCTGCTGAAGCTGGCCGAGCGCGAGAAGCTGAAGTTCGTGGAGCGCGGCTTCACCGTCGACGAGGCCAAGCAGGCCCGCGAGGCGTTCATCTCCTCGGCGACCTCCTTCGTGACTCCGGTCACCCAGATCGACGAGGCGGTGATCGGGAACGGCAAGGCCGGCTCCGTCGGCCTCGGCCTGCGCCAGGCCTATCTGGCCTACGCCGCGGGCGAGGGGCGCACGTCGTGATCGTGCTGCCGCGCCCGCGCGCGGTGCTGTTCGACTGGGACTCCACCCTCGTCGACAACTGGGGCGCCATCACCCGCGCGCTCGAGCTGACCTTCGTGACCATGGGCCATGTGCCATGGACCGAGGTCGAGGTGAGGGCGCGCGCCAAGAAGTCGCTGCGCGACACCTTTCCGGCGCTGTTCGGCGACCGCGCCGACGAGGCCACCCGCCTGTTCTACGACGGCTTCGAGGCCGTGCACCTGGAGACCCTGCGGATTCTGGAGGGCTCCCCGGAGATCCTGGAGCGGCTGCGGGCGCTGGCGGTCCCGACGGCGGTGGTCAGCAACAAGAGCGGCGGTTACCTGCGTCGCGAAGCCGCACATCTCGGCTGGGACCGGTACTTCCACCGGATCGTCGGCGCGACCGACGCGCCGCGCGACAAGCCGGCGGCGGATCCGGTCCACATGGCCCTGGAGGGCACCGGGATCGCCGCCGGAGCGGACGTCTGGTTCGTCGGCGACTCGGCGGTCGACCTGGCCTGCGCGCACGCCGCAGGGTGCACCGCGGTGCTGCTGCACCCGGAGAACCCGCCCCCGGAGGATGTGAGCCTGCATCCGCCGGCCGTGCATCTTCCCGGATGCCTGGCGCTTTTGCAGCAGCTAGACGATTGAGCGAGCGCTCCGCTGCGTTATATGTTTAGCTTGCATCTCGCAGGTGCGAGATAAATCAGGCGAGGGCCGCCTCTTGCGGTACCGGCCGGTGAGCCTCAGGCTCTAACGATAAGGAATGCAAGATGGCCGCAGAGAAGAGCCAAAGCGTTCAGGACGTGTTTCTGAACAAGATCCGCAAGGACAAGACTCCGGTAACCGTGTTCCTGGTGAACGGCGTGAAGCTTCAGGGCATCGTCACCTGGTTCGACAATTTCTGCCTGCTGCTGCGCCGCGATGCGCATTCGCAGCTGGTGTACAAGCACGCGGTGTCGACCATCATGCCGCAGCATCCGGTCCAGTTGTTCGACGCCAAGGAAGAGGCGGACGGCTGACGAGGCCCGCATGGGCACGCGCGCCCTGGTCGTCCACCCCCGGCTGAAGACCGAAGACGAGACCGGGGAGGGCGTCAGAGATCCCGAGGCACGGCTCGAGGAGGCCGTCGGGCTGACATCGGCGATCGACCTGATCACCGTGCATTCCGAGGTCGTCACCGTTGCCAGGCCGCGGCCGGGCTCGCTGCTCGGCAGCGGCCAGATCGAGCGGCTGGCACAGCTGGTCGAGACGCTGGAGATCGAGGTGGTGGTGGTCGACCGGCCGCTGACCCCGGTGCAGCAGCGCAACCTGGAGCGGGCCCTCAAGGCCAAGGTGCTCGACCGTACCCAGCTGATCCTGGAGATCTTCGGCGCCCGGGCCCGGACCCACGAGGGCCGCCTGCAGGTCGACCTGGCGTCGCTGACCTTCCAGCGCTCCCGGCTGGTGCGGTCATGGACCCACCTGGAGCGCCAGCGCGGCGGCACCGGATTCATGGGCGGCCCGGGCGAGAGCCAGCTGGAAATCGACCGCCGGCTGATCGGCGACCGCATCATCCGGATCCGGCGCGAGCTGGAGGAGGTGAAGCGCACCCGCGAGCTGCACCGGGGCGCCCGCAAGCGGGTGCCGTATCCGGTGGTGGCGCTGGTCGGCTACACCAACGCCGGCAAGTCGACGCTGTTCAACCGGCTGTCCGGCGCCACGGTAATGGCCGAGGACCTGCTGTTCGCCACCCTCGACCCCACCATGCGCCGGATCGGGCTGCCGGGCGGGCGCACCATCATCCTGTCCGACACCGTCGGCTTCATCAGCGAGCTGCCGACCCATCTGGTGGCGGCGTTCCGGGCCACCCTGGAAGAGGTGACCGAGGCCGACGTGGTGGTCCATGTCCGCGACATCGCCCACCCGGACAGCGCCGCCCAGAAGGTCGACGTGCTGGCCGTTCTGGCCGACCTGGGCATCGACGAGACGACGCGGCCGGGCCGGATGCTTGAGGTGCTCAACAAGATCGACCGGCTGCCCGAGGACCAGCGCATCGCCCTGCGGGAGCGGACGCAGGCCGGCAACGAGCCGGTGGTGGCGGTCTCGGCCGTCAGCGGCGAGGGCATCGACCGGCTGACCGCGGCGATCGCCCGGCTGCTGGGGGTCGACGACCGGCTGTGCGGCTTCGTCCTCGACGGCGCCGACGGCGCCGCCTTCGCCTGGCTCTACGCCCATGGCGAGGTGGTGGAGCGCAGCGATGACGCCGACGGGACCACGTCGGTCACCGTCCGACTGAGCGAGGCCGACGCCGCCCGTTTCGAGAAACGCTTCTCCGGATCGATCCGGCGGCCGGCGTCCTGAGCCGGTCCCGACAGCCAAAACGAGAATCGGCAGAATACTGCGGTTGACACCCGGCCGGGGGGCCTCCTATACCCTTTGGCACTCAACAACGGTGAGTGCCAAAGGCACCACCGACCCCCGCGCCGATGCGCCGGGGGTCAATCCAACGGAGGCATCCCATGAAATTCCGTCCGCTGCACGATCGGGTCGTGGTCGAGCCGATCGAATCCGACACCAAGACCGCCGGCGGGATCATCATCCCGGACACCGCCAAGGAAAAGCCGTCGCAGGGCAAGGTCGTCGCGGTCGGACCCGGCAGCCGCGACGAGGCCGGCAAGGTGCACAAGCTCGACGTCAAGGCCGGCGACACCGTGCTGTACGGCAAGTGGTCCGGCACCGAGGTCAAGCTCGACGGCAAGACCGTCATGATCATGCGCGAGAGCGACATCATGGGCATCGTCGGCTGAGCCGACGGAACCCGCGATACACGACCCGCGATACACGAAACGGAGGAAGACATGGCAGCCAAGGACGTTAAGTTCGACGTCGACGCGCGCAATCGCATGCTGCGCGGAGTGGACATCCTGGCCGACGCCGTCAAGGTCACGCTCGGTCCCAAGGGCCGCAACGTGGTCCTGCAGAAGTCGTTCGGCGCGCCGCGCATCACCAAGGACGGCGTGACCGTCGCCAAGGACATCGAGCTGTCCGACCGGTTCGAGAACATGGGCGCACAGATGGTCAAGGAGGTCGCCTCCAAGACCTCCGACGTGGCCGGTGACGGCACCACGACCGCGACCGTGCTGGCCCAGGCCATCGTCCGCGAGGGCGTGCGCGCCGTCGCTGCCGGCATGAACCCGATGGACCTGAAGCGCGGCATCGACATGGCCGTCGCGGCCGTGGTCGCCGACGTTCAGAGCCGGACCAAGAAGATCAAGACCTCCGGCGAGATCGCCCAGGTCGGCACCATCTCGGCGAACGGCGACAAGGATGTCGGCGACATGATCGCCGAGGCGATGGAGAAGGTCGGCCGCGAGGGTGTGATCACCGTCGAGGAAGCCAAGTCGCTGCACACCGAGCTCGACGTCGTCGAGGGCATGCAGTTCGACCGCGGCTACCTGTCGCCGTACTTCGTGACCAATGCCGACAAGATGACCTGCGACCTCGAGAACCCGCTGATTCTCATCCACGAGAAGAAGCTGTCCAGCCTGCAGGCCATGCTGCCGCTGCTGGAGCAGGTGGCGCGCGGCCAGCAGCCGCTGCTGATCATCGCCGAGGACGTCGAGGGCGAGGCCCTGGCGACCCTGGTCGTGAACAAGCTGCGCGGCGGCCTGAAGGTCGCGGCCGTCAAGGCCCCGGGCTTCGGCGACCGCCGCAAGGCGATGCTCGAGGACATCGCGATCCTGACCGGCGGCACCGTCGTCTCCGAGGATCTCGGCATCCAGCTCGAGACCGTCACCCTCGACATGCTGGGCAAGGCCAAGAAGGTCGGCATCACCAAGGACGAGACCACGGTCGTCGACGGCGCCGGCAAGAAGAAGGACATCGAGGCCCGCTGCTCGCAGATCCGCGCGCAGGTCGAGGAGACCACGTCCGACTACGATCGCGAGAAGCTCCAGGAGCGTCTGGCGAAGCTGTCCGGCGGCGTCGCGGTGATCCGGGTCGGCGGCGCCACCGAGGTCGAGGTGAAGGAGCGCAAGGATCGCGTCGACGACGCGATGCACGCGACCCGCGCCGCGGTCGAGGAAGGCATCGTCCCGGGCGGCGGCACGGCCCTGCTCTACGCCATCAAGGCGCTGGAGAAGGTCAAGCCGGCGAACGACGACCAGCGTACCGGCATCGAGATCGTGCGCCGCGCGATCCAGGTTCCGGCCCGCCAGATCGCCATCAACGCCGGCGCCGACGGCTCGATCGTGGTCGGCAAGCTGCTCGAGCAGAAGTCGAGCAGCTTCGGCTACAACGCCCAGACCAACACGTTCGAGGACCTGATCAAGGCCGGCGTCATCGACCCGACCAAGGTCGTGCGCACGGCTCTGCAGGATGCGTCCTCGATCGCCGGCCTGCTGATCACCACCGAGGCCATGGTCGCCGAGAAGCCGGAGCCGAAGGGCGCCGGTGGCGGCATGCCCGACATGGGCGGCATGGGTGGAATGGGCGGCATGGGCGGGATGGATTTCTGATCCCGGCCGCACTGGCTTCCGGCCCGCGACGGGCCGTGATAGGGAAGGGCCGCGGCAACGCCGCGGCCCTTCGCCGTTTCCGGAACCGGAGCCTCCCATGACGACCGTCGATCTCGACCGCGTGGCCCGGGTGCTCGCCGAGGTCGCGGAGCAGGAGATCCTGCCGCGCTGGCGCAACCTAGCCTCCGGCGACATCCGCGAGAAGACCGGGCCGAACGACCTGGTGACAGTGGCCGACGAGGCCGCCGAGCGGCAGCTGGTGGCGCGACTGCCGGCGCTGCTGGCGGGCTCGATCGTGATCGGCGAGGAATCGGTGGAGCACGACCGGTCTCTGCTGGACCGGCTGACCGAGCACCGCCCGGTGTGGATCGTCGACCCGATCGACGGCACCAAGAACTTCGCCGAGGGCAGCGACCGCTTCGGCGTCATGGTGGCGCTGGTCGACCGCGACGCCATGGTGGCGGCGGCGATCTACGAGCCGGTCACCGGCCGCGTCCTGCTGGCCGAGCACGGCGGCGGCGCCGAGATGGTCGGGCGCGACGGCACCCGGACCCGGCTGCGGGTCGCGGCACCGGCCGGCCTGGACGTCATGGAAGGCACGCTGAACTTCCGCTTCATCCCCGACGAGGACATCCGCAAGGCGGTGCGCGCCCGCGCAGACGAAGTGCTTCCCAAGCGCCACCACCGGCGCGGCTGCGCGGCCTACGACTACCGCATGCTGGCGACCGCCGAGTGGCACTTCGCCTTCTACTGGAAGAACATGCCCTGGGACCACGCGCCCGGCCTGCTGATCCACGCCGAGGCCGGCGGCTACGCCCGCCGCCTGGACGGCCGCGCCTACCGCCCGAGCGAACTGGCCGGCGGCCTGCTGGTGGCGCCTGACGAGGATTCCTGGCACGCGCTGCGCGACAGCGTGTTCGCGCCGATCGGGTAGGCTGGGGGACTACGCCGCGCGCCGCAACTCCAGCCCGGCGTCCTCGGGCAGGCCGAGCAGCAGGTTCATGCTCTGGACCGCCGCCCCCGACGCGCCCTTGCCGAGGTTGTCGAGCCGGGCGGTGACCACCGCGCGGCCGGTGGCGGCATCGGTGAACACGAACAGCTCCATCAGGTTGGTGCCGTTCAGAGCCTGCGGGTCCAGTTCCTTCAGCCCCTGGGCCTCGCCGAGCGGGGCGACCCGCACGAACCGGGCGTCGGCGTAGCGCTCGGCCAGCACCGCGTGGAGATCCGCGGCGGTCGGCGTCTTCGGCAGCGCCCACAGCGCCAGCGGGACGCTGACCAGCATGCCCTGGGCGTAGCGCGCCACTGCCGGCTGGAAGATCGGCGGATGGGCGAGGGCCGACCACCGGGTCAGTTCCGGCACGTGCTTGTGGGTCAGGGTCAGCCCGTAGCTCCAGTAGGGGTCCGGCTTGTAGCCGTCCTGGCCCTCTGACTCGTAGCGCTGGATCAGCGCCTTGCCACCGCCGGTGTATCCCGACACCGCGTTGATCGTGACCGGGAAGTCGGCCGGCACCACGCCCGCCGCCACCAGCGGCGCCAGGATGGCGATACCGCCGGTCGGATAGCAGCCCGGGTTCGACACCCGGGTGGCGCCGGCGATCGCCTCGCGCTGGCCCGGCCGGAACTCGGGGAAGCCGTAGGCCCAGCCGTCCGCGGTCCGGTGCGCGGTCGAGGCATCGATCAGCCTGGCCTTCGAGCCCTCGGCCAGCGCCGCGGCCTCGCGGGCGGCGTCGTCCGGCAGGCACAGGATCGCCACGTCGGCGGCGTGCAGGGCGTCGCGCCGTGCCTTCGCATCCTTCCGGCTGGCGTCGTCCAGCGAGATCAGCTCGACATCGCGGCGCACGGCCAGACGCTCACGGATCTGCAGGCCCGTGGTTCCAGCCTCGCCGTCGATGAAGATCCGTGCCGCCATGACCGCCTCCGGGTCGAATATCAGGTTGGTTAAGGGGGGCGGACGATACTGCAATCCGTCCCCGCTGTTGAGGGAAATCCACGCTTCGCCGTTCCAGCGCGCGCAAGGGGCTATTGCATCCCGCGCGGGTCATCCGGGCTTCGAGACAATACAGACATGTGCAGTTCGAATGTATTACGGGACTTTCTTACGCTTTTCCTCGAGCTTGATGCCGACCCAGATCTCCTCCATGGCGTCGAGCCCGGACTGATCGGGCGTCCGGCCCTGCGCCGCCAGCCGGTCCTCGACCCCGCGAAAGCGTCGTTCGAACTTGGCGTTGCAGCGCCGGAGCGCGGTTTCCGGGTCGACTCCCAGATGGCGCGCGAGGTTGACCACGGCGAACAGCACGTCGCCCATCTCGTCCTCGAGACGGTCGGCATCGCCGGCGGCGATCTCCTCGCGCAGCTCGCCGATCTCCTCCTCGATCTTGGCCAGCACCGGGCCGGTATCGGGCCAGTCGAAGCCGACCCGGGCGGCCCGGCGCTGCAGCTTCACCGATCGCATGAGCGCGGGCAGGGCGGCCGACACCCCTTCCAGCACGCTCGCCGTCCGGCCCTCGGCGGCCGCCTTGCGGGCGCGCTCCTCGGCCTTCTGGCGCTCCCAGGCACCGGTCTGCGCCTCGGCGTCGGCTACGGTAGCGTCGCCGAACACGTGGGGATGACGGCGGATCATCTTCTCGGCGATCGCGCCGGCGACGTCGTCGAAGCCGAAGCTGCCTTCCTCCTCGGCCATGCGGGCGTGATAGACGACCTGCAGCAGCAGGTCGCCGAGTTCGTCCTTCAGCGCCGCGCGGTCGCCGGTCGTGATCGCCTCGGCGACCTCGTAGGCCTCCTCGATGGTGTAGGGCGCGATGGTCTCGAAGCTCTGCTCCAGATCCCACGGGCAGCCGCCGTCGGGATCGCGCAGGCGGGCCATCACCGCCAGCAGGCGGGCGATCGGCGGACCCGGGGGCAGGTCTTCGCGCGGGGTGTCGTCGGGGGGAGGCATCATGCGACCGGGATGGCTGGTGGCGCTCGGGACCGGCGGAGACTACCCAGCCGGAAGCCCGGGGGAAAGGCCGGGTCAACGCATGGCGGCGCCGCGAACCGGTGGCTCGGGCGCCGCTCAGCGCATTGGCTATGCGCTCAATTCACTCGCAAGAGTGAGAAAGGTTCCAGATTGTAGGTTCTTCGAAGCCCCGTCCGGTCACGTCGACGGGACGGGGCGGTGCTGCTCCGGTGGATTCATGCCTGCGCACCTCCCTGGTGTCTGGCTCCGGATCGCTGCGATGACCTGCATCGCGCCCAGGCATCATCGCGCAAAACCGTCGCGCGGTGAAGCCCCATTCTCAGTTTCGCACGCAGAGACCGAGCACGGGGAATCGTCTACAATCTGACGGAGGGCTGTTTCAGGGCGGGAACCAGATTGCCCAAGGACGACGTCGGACCCGGGTGGAAGAGCAGGGCGGTGCTGCCGTCGTGGCGGAGCGTCCCGGTGCAGACGGCCGCCTCGGCCCTGGCGTTGGCCATGGCGATCCTGCTGCTCGCCGCGGTCGTCTATCTGGGTTCGACGATCGACGGGCTGCGCGATCGGCAGGCCGGCCTGCAGAGCCGCATCGTGGCCCTCGAGTCCCAGCCGTCCGGCGATCCCGCGGCCATGCGGGAACTGGCCGTCCGGCTGGAGGCGTCGATCGCGCGGACCGTGGCCTTGGAGGCCCGGCCGGCCGGGGATCCGGCGGCCCTGGAGGCCCTGGCCACCGGACTGAACGCCTCCACCGCGAGAATTGCGGCCCTGGAGGCCCGGCCGCCCGGCGATCCGGCCGCCCTGAAGGAACTGTCCGCCGGGCTGGGTGCCTCGAGCGCAAGGATCGCCGCCCTGGAGGCGGCGCCGCGCGCCGATCCCGCCGCCGTCGCAGCACTCGACTCCCGGGTGACGGCGCTGTCGGAACGGGCGGATGCGCTGGCATCCCTGCCACCCGGCGACCCTGCCGCCCTGAAGGCGCTGACCGCCGGGCTGGATGCGCACGGCGCAAGGATCGCCGCCCTGGAGGCGGCGCCGCGGGCCGATCCCGACGCCGTCGCGGCGCTCGGCAGTCGGGTGAGCGCGCTGTCGGACCGGGCGGATGCGCTGGCGACCCGGCCGCCCGGCGATCCGGCCGCCCTGGACATGCTGACCGCCGGCCTGGACGCGACGGTCGCGCGGGTCGCGACGCTGGAAGCGCTGCCGCGGAGCGATCCGGCCGTGATTGCGGCACTGGAATCCCGGCTGGCCGGACTGTCCGGCCGGCTTTCAGAGGTCGAGGCCGGCCGCGCCGCCCAGACTGCGGCAGCAACGGCCCTGCAGAGCGAACCGACCGTTCAGCGGCCGGGGGCACCGGCGGAAGGAAGCTGGACAGTTCTCGGGCAGGTCCGCTTCGGCAGTGGCGGTTTCGGGCTCGACGCTTCGGCGGTGGCCGGGATCTCCGAGATCGCCGGGGCGGCGGCCGAGACGGGTCGGCCGATCGTCGTCCGGGGCTACGCCGACCGTGTCGGGAACCCGGTCTTGAACCAGGCGCTTTCATTGCGTCGGGCGATCGCCGTGCAGCTGGCGCTGATCGATCAGGGCGTTCCGACCTGGCAGTTCCATTCCGTCGACGGATACGGCGAGGACGCGCTTCCGGTCAGGACCGCCGACGAGAAGCCGGAGCCGGGAAACCGGGTCGTGATCGTGTTCGCCGGAACCGGGCCGGCCGAGCCGGGCAGCGCATCGACCAAGTGAGCGGCTCGACGGCCGCGTTAGGGAGCGTTCCTGGCGCGTACGTAATCGCGCATAATGTATATTATGGGAAATAATGAATTACCCAGGAAGATCAAGAACCTCCGAAGAATCCGGTGCCCGCAGCGTTCCCGGCCGCGTCAGGATGCGCCCCGCCGGCGGATCCTCGAAGCCGAACCGCCGATACATCGCGTGCGCGTCGCGCGTGGCGAGTTGCCAGCGCCGCAGCCCCTGCAGATCGGGATGGTTCAGGACGCAGGCCGTCATCCAGTGTCCGAGACCGCGGCCCCGGAACCCGTCGAACACCACCACGTCCGCCAGCCATGCGAAGGTCGCCAGGTCGCTGACCACCCGGGCGAAGCCCACGGTCGCACCGGTACCCTCCTCGTAGACCGCGAAGCTGATGGAATTCTCGATCGCCCGGTCGAGCGCCTCGGCGGTCAGCGCCTCCGCCCAGTAGGTCGCGCGCAACGCCGCCAGCACCGCCGGCCGGTCGATACGACCGGGATCGCTCGACACCACGAAACCGGGCCGCCGCCAGCCGACCGGCGGCCGCTGCGACAGGCTCATTTGTAGTCGATCTGGGCCGCCGGGCAGCGGCCGTCCCGGTCGATCATGGCCCGCAGAACCGTCTTCTGCTCGCTGTCGGCGAACACCTTGGAGAACCGCACGGTCTGGTCAGAGGTCCGCAGGAACACGCGGTGCCTGCGGCACACCTCCATGAGGTCGCGCAGGAACGCCTTGGCCTCGTCGCGGGTCAGCAGGTTCTTCTGGTGATCCCTGGCGAGATCGCCCAGCAGCTTCGGATCGATCATGACGGAAGTCCGCAGCACCTGTAGGATTCGAGCATGGCCAGGGTAGCACTGGAACGGGCGCTGAAGAAACCGGGTCGGGTCCTGACCTGGCATGCCGGTGCCGGTTGCCGCTCGCACCGGTCCTCCGACCGCGAGGACTACTACACGGTGCTGCCGCCGGAGCTCGCCGGCTTCGTGCACCGCTTCGGCTCGGACACCACCGAGCCCGAGGTCCTGGAACTGTTCCTCGACGACATGCTGGTCGACCTGGCGATCGAGGAAGCCGAGTTCCGCGCCCTGCACGCCGACGACCCGCTGGTTCCGGCGATGCCGGCGGGTGCGGTGCTGTTCGAGATCCGCGGCTACTTCCAGGGCTGCCTGGAGTTCTACGTCACCCAGCACGCCGCCCCGCCGACAGACCCGTTCCGCCGCAGTCCGGAGCCCCGGTGGCTGATCCTGGCGAGCCCGAACGTACGGTCCGCCGGGCGCTGCGCCACGGCGTTCGACGACCTGCTCGACCGTTGCGACGACGTCGCCCGGCGGCACGACCTGATGCTCGATCTGGAGACCGTCCGCGACGGCTTCCGAAGCATGCTGAGACGGAAGCCGTCGCCCCGAACGTGCCCGGGAAGCGAGCGTATTCGAGCCGGCACACACGCCTGAAGGGTTTCCGGGCGCAAAATCGTTCAGGCTGAACCATCAATAGTTAACAGCTGATGAACCTGCGCCAATTGGTAGTGTACTCTCTCTCCACACCAAGATCGTGTGGAGAGAGAAATGTCCATCCAACTGATCGAGCCCTCGACTTCCGCACCAACCGGATCGGCGAGCGATTCCGCGGTTCTCGAGGACTATCTGTTCGCCGCCACCGAAATGCTGTCGCGCGACGACCTGCGGGTCACGACCGAGACCGACATGACCGGTTGGGTCGACGTCATCGCGAGCGCCCCGCGCTCGGCCGGGGTGAACCCGACCTTCAATCCGGCCAAGACCGACCACGCCGACGCCTACTGGCTGCACGTCCGGCACGGCAGCCGGACTGCCGCGGTCATCGCCGCCCGCTACATCGAATGCCCCGCCTACTACGACTTCGTGCGGGCCGGCACCCTGTGGTCCCGCGACCCTTCGGCGACCGTCGAGATCCTGATCGGTGACGCCGGTCCGGGCGGCCGGCTGGCCCATACCGGCGGCCTGTGGGTCGACCCGGACTACCGCGGGATCGGCCTGTCCTGGCTGATGCCCCGGTTCAACCACTGCTTCGCGGTCCGGCGCTGGAACCTGGACTCCGTCACGGCCATGGTGTTCGAGGGGCTCAAGAAGACCGGCATTCCCGAGAAGAACTACGGCTCGGAGGTCAGCCGGCTAATGATCGACGGGGACTTCGCGCCGACCGGCCGGCCCGAGCGCATCACCAGCCTGGAATACACCCTGCCGTTCCTCGTCGAGCGTGCTCGGCACGATGCCGAGCTGATCGGGAACGACGGCGACCAGCAGATGCGAGACCTGGCACCGATCGCGTCGCAGCGGAACGATCAGGCGGCGATAAACCGTCGTGACGTCGCTTGACGCCACGTCGACCTGGGTCAGCTCGATGTCCCCGGCCCGCTTCGCCCGGAGGTATTCGGTCATCGCGAACTGCCTCAGCGCACCCCAGCGGGCCTCGGACACGCAGCGGCCCTGGAAGTCCTGCCGGCCCTCGAGGCATGAACGGTTGCCGTAGAAGGTGAAGAAGAACCGATCCGGGTCCTCGGACTGGACGTCGACCAGGTGAACCGTGCCGACCAGGCCGGAGCGGGAGATCAGGTTGACGGACATGTCACTCGGCCGCAGAACGCGTCCGAAGGCCTTCTCCCTGGCCAGCCGGTGGATCCTGATCAGCGGATTGTCGGGCCCGACGATGTAGCCGTTACCCGCGTGGTGAACGACGACCCTGCCTGTCCCGTCCCGGTAGGAGGTGCTCGGATGCATGACGGGATTATAGATATTGCCGGCCCGACGGGACACTCCTTTCGTTCCGGGAGCGTTCAGGTCTCGCCCGCCGCCCGCAGATAGATGTCCCGGTCGGTCCGGTGCAGCGCGAACCCCGGCCGGCCCGGCTCCGCGAAACCGTAGCGCTTGTACCAGGCGACCGGCCGCTCGCCGCACATCAGCATCCAGCGCCGCAGGCCCTGCAGGTCGGGATGCGCGAAGATGCAGTCCATCAGCCAGCTGCCCCAGCCCTGCCCCCGCGCCGTCTCGTCGACCAGGAACACGTCGCCGATATAGGCGAAGGCCGCGAAGTCCGTGACCACGCGGGCGTAACCGACCATCGCGGCGCCGTCCTCCGGGCGGCCGTCGAACAGGCCGAAGTTGACGCTGTTGGCGACGAATGCGCGGACCACGTCGACCGGGATGCCGGGCGACTGCCGACCCGCCGCCAGGTAGCGCTGCAGCGCATCGACGTCGATCGCCACCGGATCGGTCGTCACCACCCGCCCGTCGCGCTCCCAGCGCTGCGGGGAGATCTCGTCGAGCCGGCTCATTCGGGAATCTCCAGGACGAGGCCGTCATAGCCCGGCTCGACCCCTGGCGGGCACTTGGCCAGCGTCGTCCGGTAGTCGAGGCCGGCGGCCATGTGGGTCAGGTAGGCCCGCCGCGGGCCGACCCGCGCGATCCAGCCGATCGCCTGGTCCAGCGAGGCGTGCGCCGAGGTCGGCTCGTCGCGCAGGCAGTCGACGATCCAGGTGTCCAGCCGCAGGCCCGCCAGGTACTCGAGCTGGGCGTCGGTCAGGCTGTGGACGTCGGTCGAGTAGCCGATCCGGCCGTCGAAGATCAGGCCGAGGCTGTCGCCGGAGTTGCCGTGATCCTGCCGGAACACGTCGACGGTGACGCCGGCGATCTCGTACCGGCCCTCGCCGAAGTCCCGGGCAATCAGCGGCGGGGCATGGTGCGGCGGCGATTCCGGCGCCGGCTCGTACATGTAGCCGAAGCGCCGGGCGAGATCGGCGAAGGTGACCGCGTCGGCATAGGCGGGAATGCGCTCCCGGGTCGACCAGTACAGCGGCCGCAGATCGTCGATGCCGTGGGTGTGGTCGGCGTGGATATGCGTGAACAGCACCGCGTCGATCGAGCTGACCCCGGCGTCGAGCAGTTGCTCGCGCAGATCCGGCGACGCGTCGACCAGCAGCCGCCGCCCGGCCTTCTCGACCAGGATTGAGCAGCGGCGGCGGCGATTGCGCGGCTCCGCCGGATCGCACCGCCCCCAGCCGCCCGACAGGCTGGGCACGCCGACCGAGGCGCCGCATCCCAGCATGGTGACCCGCATGCGCCGGCCCCTTATGCCGCGTCGAGCGCCAGATGCCCCGGCGGCGGCACCTTGGAGAACAGCCGGAAGAAGTTGCGGGTCGTCTGCTCGGCCGATTCCGCCACGCTCAATCCCTTCACCCCGGCCACCACCTCGTGGGTATGCACCACATAGGCCGGCTCGTTGCGCTTGCCGCGATACGGCGGCGGCGCCAGGTAGGGGGCGTCGGTCTCGACCAGCAGCCGGTCGGCCGGCAGGTCGGCGACGATGGCGCGCAGTTCCTCGGACTTCTTGAAGGTGACGATCCCCGACAGCGAGACGTAGAGGCCGAGCTTCACCGCCCGCATCGCCAGCTCGCGACCGGAGCTGAAGCAGTGCAGCACGCCGGTGAACGGGCCCTCGGCGTAGCAGCTCTCCAGGATCTTCCAGGTGTCCTCGTCGGCGTCCCGGGTGTGCACGATGACCGGCAGCCCGGTGCGGCGGGCCGCCTCGATATGGGTACGGAACCCGGCGACCTGCGCCTCGCGCGGGCTGTTGTCGTAGAAATAGTCCAGGCCGCATTCGCCGATCCCGACGACCTCCGGGTGGGCCTCGGCGATCGCCACCAGCTGGTCGGCGGTCACGTCCGGCTCCTCGCCGGCGTTGTGCGGATGGGTGCCGACCGTGCAGTACACGTCGTCGAACCGCCGGGCGATCGCCAGGATCTCGTCGAAGCGCCGGACCCGGGTGCCGATCGTGACCATGCGGACCAGCCCGGCCCGGCGGGCGCGCGCCACCACCTCGTCGAGTTCCTCGGCGAAGTCCGGGAAGTCGAGATGGCAGTGGGAATCGACCAGGGGCGGCTGCGGGCTCACGATGCGCCCCCCTCCTCTTCACCCTCCGGCGCCACCCAGCGCGGGAACACGCCCTGCGGCTTCGGCAGCGGCGTGCCGGGCACCAGCCGGTGCTCCGCGGTCAGGCAGGAGAAGGTCCGTGCGTCCCCGGGCACGGCAAGCTGGTCGAGCATGCGACCGCACGACCCCGGCATCACCGGCTGCAGCAGGATCGCGACGTGCCGGATGGTCTCGGCCAGCGCGTACAGCACCGTCGCCATACGCGCCGGGTCGGTCTTCCGCAGCGCCCAGGGCGCCTGCTCGTCGACATAGCGGTTGGCCCGGCCGACCACGTCGAACACCGCCTCAAGCGCCCGGTGGAAGGCCTGGGCGTCGTAGGCGGCGCGCTGGTTGTCGAGCAGTGCCGCGGCGGCGCCCAGCAGCTCGTCGTCGGCCGGCGCGAACGCGCCCGGCTGCGGAACCGTGGCCTCGCAGTTCTTGGCGATCATCGACAGCACGCGCTGCGACAGGTTGCCGAGGTCGTTGGCGAGCTCGGAGTTCATGCGGTTGACCATCGTCTTCCGCGAGAAGTCGCCGTCGTTGCCGAACGGCACCTCGCGCAGCAGGAAGTAGCGGACCTGGTCGAGGCCGTAGGTCTCCACCAGCTGCAGCGGGTCGATGACGTTGCCGAGCGACTTGGAGATCTTCTGGCCCTCGTTGGTCCACCAGCCGTGGGCGAACACTCGCCTGGGCGGCGCCAGGTCGGCGGCCATCAGGAAGGCCGGCCAGTACACCGCGTGGAAGCGCAGGATGTCCTTGCCGACCATGTGCAGGTCGGCCGGCCAGCGCTTCGCGTATTCGCCGGCGGTGTCGGGATAGCCGGCGGCAGTGATGTAGTTGGTCAGGGCGTCGAGCCAGACATACATGATGTGGGCGTCGTCGTCCGGCACCGGGATGCCCCACTTGAAGCTGGTCCGGCTGACCGACAGGTCCTTCAGGCCGCCGCGCACGAAGGACAGCACCTCGTTGCGCCGGCTCTCCGGCGCGATGAAGTCCGGATTGGCCTCGTAGAACGCCAGCAGCGGCTCCTGCCACTTCGACAGGTCGAAGAAGTAGGACGGCTCCTCGACCCATTCCACCGGCGCGCCGCTCGGCGCGATCTTCTTGCCGGCGACGGTGGTCAGCTCGGTCTCGGTGTAGAACGCCTCGTCGCGCACCGAGTACCAGCCGGCATAGGCGCCGAGATAGATGTGGCCCTTGGCCTTCAGCCGCTGCCACAGGTCCTGGACCGCGCGCTTGTGGCGCTCCTCGGTGGTGCGGATGAAGTCGTCGTTGGAGAAATCCATCACGCCGACCAGGTCGCGGAAATTCTGCGACACCCGGTCGGTGAAGCTCTGCGGGTCGACGCCGGCGGCGGCCGCCGCGGCCTCGACCTTCTGGCCGTGCTCGTCGGTGCCGGTCAGGAACATCACGTCGTAGCCGTCCAGGCGCTTGAAGCGCGCCAGCGCGTCGCAGGCCAGCGTGGTGTACGCATGCCCGATATGCGGCTTGTCGTTGACGTAGTAGATCGGCGTCGTGACGTAGTAGCTGCGGCTCATCAGAGACCTCCGGCCGGCGGGCCCCTTGCCTACTCCGCTGCCAGTCCCCGATCAAGCCCGTCGCCCAGCGCCAGGCAGTTGACCGAGTCCAGCACGACCTGCCGGCGGTCGAGATTCAATGCCGACTCCAGCCGCGAAAGGCGCACCACCTCGGCACGCCGCCGGAACACCGTCTCGGTCCCGACCGCGGCGACCCAGCGCGCCCCGGCCGCCAGATCGCCCGGCAGGATCTCCTGCAGGCCGGTCGCGCCGGCGGCGGCCCGCACCGCCCGGTCGATCCACCACAGCACCAGCTCCATGCCGGCCCCGAAGGCGTCGGCCTCGCCTTCCTTGGGGCGTTTGCCCCAGGCGGCGGCGAGCGCATGCACCGCATCGCCCGGCACCGAACCGCGCCGGTCGACCGGCAGCGCCGCCATCAGCGCGGCGACCATCCGATAGAGGTCGGCCCCGCCGGCATCCGCCAGCACCAGGGCACGTCCGACGCTGCCCTCGGACAGCCGGATCAGGATCGTCGCGTCGGCGCCGGAGAGCGTCGGCCGGGCCCGCAGCAGCAGGTCCGACACGATGCTGTCGGCGAGCGGCTTCAGAACCAGGCGCCGACACCGCGACCGGGTCGTCGGCAGCATCGAGTTCAGCGCGTTACAAACAAGAATAATCAGTGTCTTGGCAGGCGGTTCTTCAAGTATTTTAAGAAGGGCATTCTCGGCGTTCCGGTTCATCCGGTCGGCCTCGTCCACGATTGCCACGCGCCAGCCGCCCTCGGCGCTGCGCAGCCGCAGAGATCCCTCGAAGCTCCGCACCTCGTCGACCCGGACGACCGCGCTCATGGTCCCGCGGTCGGTAAGCTGGCGGCGCAGGATCTTCAGGTCGGGATGGCTCTCGGCGGCCACCAGCCGGGCGACCCGGCCGTCCCGGTCGATCGCGAGCGAGGTGGGCGGCGCCTCGGCAGCGCCGAACAGACCGCCCGCCGCCTCGCCCCCGCCCGACAGCACGAAGCGCGCGATCCGGTACGCCAGCGTCGCCTTGCCGATCCCGGGCGCGCCGGCGATCAGCCAGGCATGCGGCATCCGCCCGGCGTTCCAAGCGTCGAGCACCACCCGCTCCGCCCACTCATGGCCGAACAGGTCCGGGTTGGCCGCCGGCGCCGGCAGCCCGGCGGTCTCGTCGGCCGCGTCGCTCACGGCGCGATCCCCAGGCGTGCGGAAACCACCGCGGCGATCGCGGCGGCCACATCGGATGCCGGTCCGCCGGCATCGACCACCGCGCAGCGCTCGGGGTCGGCGGCGGCGAGCCGCCGGAAGCCGTCCCGGACCGCGGCATGGAACGCCTCGCCCTTGCGCTCGAACCGGGTTTCGCGGCCGCTGCCGCCGCCCTGCGCGCGGGCCAGGCCGTCACCGGGCGGCAGGTCGAGCACCAGGGTCAGCTCGGGCCGGGTGCGCTCGACGGCGGCGTCGATCAGGGCCTCCAGGGTCGGCAGCGGCACGCCGCCGGCATATCCCTGATACGCCAGGGTCGAGTGGAGAAAGCGGTCGCAGATCACCCAGCGACCGGCCGAGAGTGCCGGGCGGATGGTCCGAACCACATGGTCGCGCCGCGCCGCATTCATCAGCAGGGCCTCGGTGACCGCGTCCCATCGTCCGGGTTCGCCGGTGACCAGCAGCGCGCGGATGTCCTCCGCGCCTGGCGAGCCGCCGGGCTCGCGGGTGAGCAGGCAGTCGATGCCGCGCCCCCCGAGCCAGTCCGCCAGCAGGCGCGCCTGGGTCGACTTGCCGGCCCCCTCGCCGCCTTCCAGGGTGATGAAACGCCCGGGCCCGGCCGGGTCAGCCACCGGCGCCCCAGATCAGATGGCCGAGCGCCGAGGTGATGCGGCCGAGCGGCCCCAGCTGGCCGATGTCGGCGCCGGCGTAGAGCGGGAACGTCCTGTCCTCCATCTCCGGTGCGGACACCCGCAGCATGGCGATCGGTTGACCGGCGGCGATCGGCGCCGGGATCGGGCCGGCATACTCGACGGTCACGTTCATGTCCTTGCGACCGGCCCGCCGGACCGCCATCACCAGGTCCCGGTCGGAGACCAGCGGCACCTTCGGGCGGTCGCCGAGCCAGACCTCCGCCGACTCGACGGCGACGCCCTTCTTCGCCAGGGTGACGTTGTCGAACTCCCGGAACCCCCATTCCAGCAGGCGCTCGGACTCGTCGGCCCGCTCGCGCACGCTGCCGAGGCCGTTGACCACCAGGATCAACCTGCGGTCGCCGCGCTTGGCACTGGCGGTCAGCCCGTAGCCGGCGTTCTCGGTATGGCCGGTCTTCAGGCCGTCGGCGCCCATGTTCTTGTAGAGCAATGGGTTCCGGTTGCCCTGCCGGATATTGTTGTAGGTGAAGGAGGTTTCGGAGAACAACGCGTACTGCTCGGGGAACCGCCGGATGATCTCGGCCGCCAGCCGGGCCAGGTCGTGCGCGGTGGTCCGGTGCTCGGGGTCGGGCCAGCCGGTCGAGTTGCGGAAGGTCGAGCCTTCCAGGCCCAGTTCGCGGGCCCGCTCGGTCATCAGCACCGCGAACGCCTCCTCCGACCCGGAGATCGCCTCGGCCAGCGCGATCGTGGCGTCGTTGCCGGACTGCACGATGATGCCGTGCAGGATGTCCGACATCAGAACCCGCGAGCCGACCTCGACGAACATCTTCGAGCCGCCCTTGCGCCAGGCGTTCTCGGATATCGGGATCTCGTCGGTCATCTTCAGCCGACCGTCCTTCAGGCGTTCGAACGCCAGGAAGATGGTCATGATCTTGGTCATCGACGCCGGCGGCATCGGCTGGTCGGCATCCTTCTCGAACAGGATCTGACCGGTGTCGAAGTCCATCAGGATGGCTTCGCGGGCATTGGTATCGAGCGCCGCGGCCGGACGCGCGAGGGCGAACACGACCGTCGCAGCGATCAGCAAGGCGGCGAACGGCGAATGGCGGCGCAACACGGTCCCGAACCTCCAGATGCTTGCGGTGTCCGACCTTCCTATGCCCGGTTTGCGGAGAAACTGGGGCATCGGACGCGGCCTCAGTCGACGATGATGCGGGCTCCCGGATAGCCGGCGGCAATGACCTGCTCCAGGACCCGATCGGCCGCCTCCACCTCGGCCATCGGGCCGATCCGGACCCTGTGGAAGGTTCGGCCGGCGACGGCGGCGCGCTGCACGAGGGCCGGGCCGAAGCTGCGCATCCGGACCGACAGACGCTGCGCGTTCTCGCCGTTTTCGAAGGCGCCGACCTGGATCCAGATCTCGGTCGGGCTCACCGGTACCGTTTCGATGCTGCCCGGCGGCTGCCCGCCAGCCCCGACCGCGGCGGTTCCGCTGGTCGCGCTCGGCGCCGGCTGGAGACTTGGCACGGGACGACGGCTGGGGGACGGCGCGGCACCGGACGGCGCGTCGAGCCGCGTGACCTGGACCGGTGGCGACGGCACCGCGCTCGGCGCCGGGGCCGGAACTTCCGGCGAGACCGACGCCAGCACCGGGCCGGCTGCGCCGCCCGAGGCGATCGTCTTCTCGCGCTGGCTCTCCTGGGGCAGGATCTCGACCTTCACCTTGGCGGTCCCCTGGGTCTCGAACCCGAGCAACTGCGCCGACCGGCGGCTCATGTCGATGATCCGGCCGTGGGCGAACGGCCCGCGGTCGTTGACCCGGACCACCAGCGAGCGGCCGTTGCCGAGGTTGGTGACCCGCACGACGCTCGGCAGCGGCAGGGTGCGGTGCGCCGCGGTGACGTCGTTCTCGTCGAACACCTCGCCGTTCGCGGTGCTGCGCCCGTGGAAGCCGGGCCCGTACCAGGACGCGATCCCGGTCTCGGTGTAGTCCCATTCTTCCTTCGGGTAGTACCAGACCCCGGCGATCTGATAGGGACTGCCGACCTTGTAGCGTCCGGTCGACGCGGACCGGCCGGCGTCCTTGGCCTGCTTGGCGGTGTTCACCAGGAACTCGGTCTCGGCGCAGCCGCCGAGCGCCAGCGCCCCGACCAGCGCGACCACGAAGCCCATTCCGGCACGCGGATGACGCATGCAACTGCCCTTAGCCATGGATATTGTGGTTCCGTCGCCGCAAATCGCTAGATATCGCAGGTTACCGCGCATCCAGGGCATCGGCAAGCGTACCGACGGCGATCGCGAAATAGGTCGACCGGTTCCATTTCAGGATCACCTCGAAATTCTCGTAGGCGACGAAGTGCCGCGGGCCGGCGTTGCGCTGGGTGACCTCCACGACCGCCGCCCGCAGGTCCCGGCCCGGCAGGTCGCCGCCGCCGGCCTTGCGCACGCCCAGCGACTGCCAGGCCGACAGCGGCTTCTTGGTCTCCAGGCCGACCAGCTTGCCGTCGAACCCCTTCGGCAGCTCGACCTCGCGGCCCCAGGTGATGTCGTCGTTCCAGCCGGACCGGGCGAGGTAACGGGCGATCGACGCGAATACGTCGGGCAGCGATCCCCAGATGTCCTTGTGCCCGTCGCCGTTGTGGTCGACCGCGAAGGCATGGAAGCTGGACGGCATGAACTGGTTCTGGCCCATGGCGCCGGCCCAGGAACCCTTCATGTCGGCCGGGGCGATGTGGCCCTGCTGCAGGATGTCGAGGGCCAGCAGCAGCTCCTTGCGGAAGAACGCACCGCGGCGGCCGTCAAACGCCAGGGTCGCCAGCGCGGCGACCACCGGGAAGCCGCCGGTGATCCGCCCGAAATCGGATTCGATGCCCCACAGCGCCACGATGAACCGCTTCTGCACCTTGTACTTGGCCGACACCTCGTCGAGCAGGGCGGCGTGCTCGGCCATCAGCCGGCGCGCGGTCGCGATCCGGCCGGCCGTCACCACCTTGCCGAGGTACTCGTCGAACTTCAGGCGGAACTCCGGCTGGTTGCGATCCAGCTCGATCACCCGCGGGATCGGCTGCACGCCGTCGAACGCCGCGTCGAAGATCCGGTCGGAGACGCCGCGCGCCCTGGCCTCGGTCCGCACCCCCGCCAGCCACTGCTCGAAGCTCTGGGAAGCCGCGGCCGCCGGCTCGGAAAGACCGGCGACGGCCAGCAGGATCGCTGCGGCGAGCAAACCGGTCAGACGACGGTCGACGAAACTGCGTAGCACGGGCCACTCCTGCGACAGGTCGAACGCTCCCCCGCCCCCTGTCTCGCATGCCGGGCGTCCGCCATCAACGGCGGCCGCGAAAGCCGGTTGCCGCGATCAGCCCGCGCGGTGCCCGGCCAGGGATTGCGGGGTTTCGGTGACCCGGGCGCTGATGATCATATTGATCGCGCCGTCCGGCCCGCAGCACGGCAACAGCATCGACTCGTGGCGCCAGATGCGATGGTCCAGCACCCGCTCGCCGCTCTCGTAGAGCGGCCGGCGCTCGGCCACCAGCCGACGGTAGGATTCGTCGAGATAGGCGCGCATCGCGGGCTCCGGCACCTCGTCGACCGAGCGGCCGGTCAGCTCGTAGCCGAGATGCTCGGTCACCGGCGAGGCGACCAGCCGGAACCGGAACCGCAGCGGGTCGTGCGCGACGTCGATCAGGGTGACGAACCCGACGGCATAGGGGAAGTCCAGGGGGTCGAGCTCGGCCCGGCCCGGCGGTCGGTCGCCGACATGCCGCTCCCGCCAGTAGTCGTAGAGCCGGCGCAGCCGGGAGTCGCGGATACCGGCGCCGTCGAGCTCACGCATGCGCCCATTCCATGCGGGCCTGCGCACCAAGCATCCCTGTCATGCCTGCCCCCGTCTCTTCGGGTCCTGTGCGCCGCTCCCCGGCCGGTCGCGACGGCGCGTGCGGCCCACGGAACACAGGCTATGCTGAAGGCAACCGACACCGGTCGCAAGCGTGCGACGCAACGTGCCGGCTTGCGGGACCGCCCGCCGTTGCGTATCGATGCGCGATCGCCCAGCCGGGTCGCTGGACGAGGACGGGTGGCCGAGTGGTTTAAGGCAGCGGTCTTGAAAACCGCCGGGGGTGCAAGCCTCCCGTGGGTTCGAATCCCACCCCGTCCGCCACTCTTATTATATAACAACTTGTTAATTATATACAAATTAGCGATATCGGAGTTTCGATCCCACAATCGTTCCCACACGTTGAATCCCATCACTTCCGTCCGGCATTTTGAGGAATGTGGTGTCTCGGACAGCGCCCGAACCCATTCAGCCCCATGCGCCCAGGTTCCGGCCTCAACCACAATCCCGACGACTACTTAACGGATCGCCCGGATTTGATATGGAACCGCGCCAGTGATCAGGGCGAGACAGATCGGCCGGGAGTTCTGTGCGCTCATCGCCTTCTGCATATTTCAACACGTCGAATCCCAAGCCAATTGCCTCGCCCAGCTTTGCCCCGTGCAGCCGGGCGCCGGTCAGCACGGCTCCGTCGAACCCCGCACCTGCGGCATCGATCCCATCCATGCAGGCCCCGCTGAGGTCGGCGTTACTCAGGATGCAGTCACGCAGGATCGCATCGTTGAGCTTCACCCCCGCCAACCTCGCCTCAACCAGACTTGCTCCCACGAGACTTGCCCCGCGGAGATCGCTGTTGCGAAGGTCCGCGTCAATAAGCCTGGCACCATCCAGCTTGGCTTTCGAAATGTCTGCGCGCTCCGCCCTGACACTTGTCAGGTCGGCATTGAGAAGCGCCGCGCCGGACAGGTTGGCGGCGGTCAAGTTCGCCTCGCTCAAATCGGCGCCTTCGGCCTTCGCATTGGTTAGCTGCGCGCCCGCAAGGTCGGCCTTCCTGAAGCGAACAGCCTGAAGGTCTGCTCCAACCAGCGACGCGCCGGACAGGTCCGATCCCCAACAATCGGCTTCCTTCAGGCACGCGTCGATCAGGACCGCCCGGTGTAGGTTCGCCTGGTGCAGTCTTGCACGGTCGAGCCTAGCACCTTCCAACTGCGCTTCCTGGAGGTCGGCCTTCACGAAGTTCAACTCCCGCAGGTCAAGAAAGCTCCGCGTTCCCCGCTCAAGGGGCGCTGGAATGCGAAGCAGAGCGTACAGGATGTCGAGCAGCGATCGGTCGCCAATGCGATCGGGATCTGGTTCCTTTGGCCGACCCTGGACGAAAGGCGGAATGTTGTCCCTCAACCAAGCGGCGACGATCGCGCGGACCGCAGAGGCATGCTCCGGGCTGACTCGAGCCACTTGCTCGAATGCGAAAACGGCACCGAGCCGAACCGACGCCTTGTCATGGCCGAACAGTTCCACCGCCCGTTCAAACCGCTCAGCGACCAGACGACTCTGGTCACGCAGCAACTCCTTGGCCAGTCGATCGACCCCCAGCACCACTTGCTCGCCCGCGCTCCTCGCGAGGGCATGGCTCGCTTCGGCCTGGGCGTGGCTTGCTTCGGCGTGTCGATCCGCGATCCGAATCCGCCAGAGCAGAAGAGGGACAGCAAGGAATGTTCCGACGGAGATCAGAACGTCGTGGATACGCAGATCAGAACCGGCCCAGTGTTTGATGCTCCCCAACTCGGGCAACTCGACCAGGGCTTGGTACGCCACAACGGCGATGATGGCGCAGACGATCGCGCAATACATGAAAGGCCAAAGACCGAGCCACTCTCGGAAACCTCGCGCCCTCGTCGGCGAAGTACCCCTGGGCGATTCACCGCTGAAGGAACCGGGCATTGATCTCGTCCTCAATGCCGTCGTCGTAGCGGATCAGTACCGGCGCTACGGGGCTGGCCTGATCGGCGACGACGGTCACGAGTTCGTTTTCCTCGATGTTCAGGACCTTCTCATTCTTCCTGAACAGTAGCTGCCTGACGGGCTTGGCCTGACTGCCGGCCGTCCTAGAGGTAGTGGCCGATCCCCGGTCGGGGGCAAATCCCTTGACCTGGGAGATCGGGGGGACCGCGACCGGATGCATTGCACCCTTCCCCTTTCGCCATTCCTCGAACGCCTGCTCGTCGTCGCGATCCCAGTACTCGCGCAGCACAAGCCCCGCCTTCTTGGCTGCCTGAAACCTGTTGATCCCGCGCTCAGGGTCGAGTTCGAGGTACTGCAGCGGCTCATTCAGGCTGGCATTGGAAGGGTCGGCCATCGCACGGAGGCGACGCATCTGCAGGCCCGCCGCCCAGCCCCCGGCGATATTGTGCTGGAGCGCCCACGTCTCCATCGCTGCGACGAAGGTGTCACGGCAACTCTCCAGGCTCGGCACTGTGGCTGCGGCAAGATTCGGAAGGACGCGCTGTCGCCGGTCCCCGCGTTCGATCCGCACCGACACCTGCCCCCAACCGAAGGGTTTGCCCATGCCGAGTCCATGTCGCAGATCAGGGTTACCGCCCCACTCCAGCGCCCAGACCAAGGCGCCGAGTTCGAACGGGCGAAGGTTGTGGAAATGCACCAGGCCGTCAAATACCAAGCCGCCTTCACGCTGGAGGGGTTGCAGGCGGACCTGGCTCCCTCGGCTCTCCTGCTGCGACACGTTCAATCTGGGCGGCGCGTGACGGCCGGCCCCGCGCGCCGGATAGCGCTTCCAGCCCCGCAACTCCGATGCTCCGCCCGGCCAAGGTGTGTAGGTCCGGTATTGTGCGACCTCGCGGTCCGAACGACCCGGCCGCTCCCGGTTCGCGAGCTGTGCGCCTTCGCCATCGGCGAAGTCGATCTGACGGATATAGGCCGGGAAGAATCCCGGCTTCGGCGCCGCGAGAATCGTGGTGACGCATTCAGGTTCCTCGAGACGCTCCGTGTCGACCAAGCGCGCGAGCCCGATGTCGACGCGGCCCTTCAGGCTCCAGGCTCCGACATCGTCGATCCGCCCGAACATCCGCTCTGCGAGATCAAGCGGAGGCGCACTGCCGTCTGTCCGAGGGGCAGGCAGGTGGTCGGAGCTGGTGCCGCGAATGAGATCGTGGGTTGATGCGTCCTGAGCGAGCTTGAACATCAGCGCCAAGCCGAAGGCCCGCAGACTCCCTCGTGTGTCGAGCAGGTAGAACACAGGTATCCGGTCGACATCCCCGCCGGCCAATTTGTCACGCCAGAATGTCCAGGTTGGGCTGGGCTTCTCCTGATGCTCATGCACGTCTACGAACCCGCCCCAGACCTCGGGCGGAACGTCCAATGCCGGCCCAAAGTCGCCCTCGAGGAAGACAAATTCCAGGTGCTTCTTCTTGCTCGGTTGCCCGGTGAAGACCAGCGTGCCATCCGCTTCGACGGTCGACACGGCAGATGGTGCGCGTCGAGGTTCGAAAGCCTCACGATACCGCAGATGGCCAGGACTGTGGCGGTGGTCGGTCGCCTCGGCCTCGACGGCAAACCGCATCGGCGCAAGCCGGCCATGCAAGGCCTCCCAGGCCTTCACGATCTCAACGGCCGTCCGCTCGTCCTGCTTGCGCTTGTTCTTGATGTCGGAGAGCTTGCGGGCGAACTGGGGTGACAAGTGTGCAAGCTGACCATGGTCGATCCGGGCGAACTCGCACGGCGAGATCTGCCAACGACCGTCCAGCCGTCGCTGCAGCCATCCGGCCCGCGACCTGGCAGCAAAGACCCGATTGCCAACCGTCTCCGTGAACTGCGATCCATAGTCGAGCCGAGCAGCAGCCGTCAGATCCCTGAGACCGAAATGCCGGTCATCGACCATCTGAAACTTCCCGTAGCCGATGATCTCGACCACGTTTCTGATCATCCCGCGCAGGCTCGACCCGGGAATGGCCGGGGTCCGGTCCGGCAGTCGAAAGAACCGCTTCGGTGGCGCATTGTCCTCCGGACCGTCGCGCTCGGCGGTCTCCTCGACGCCGTCGCTGCCGCTGACCAGCAGCGGCGTGTCGGATGTCACGGTAATCGCCAGTGTGCCGCTCAGGCCGTCCTTGAAAGGCATGTCGTGGCTGGGATCCGGGCCCCAGTCGGTACACACCTGTTTCGCGAGCGGTACAAAGTTGTACGGGGCATGCAGGCGAGGTGTTGCATCATCCGGCATCGCTCACCCCTCCGAACCCGAGAAACCGGGCGTATCTCGGGCGAATTGCGCCGTCCTCGCCAGCGGCCCAATAGCGGCGGTAGAGGAGATTGCCGCCACACTTCTGATCGTGAATATCGGACAGCAGCATGAGATCCTCCGCCAGGTACCAGTCGCCGCCGTCGGCAACTTCCCGAAGGGTGAGTTGTCGCCAACCATCGCCGGCAACCCCGTCGAACCAGAGCCTCGAACCGTCGCCTGTGCCGGCGAACTCCGCGGACAACACCGGCCCCAGTCGGTCGGCGCTCACCGGTAGGTCGCGCCCGGGCGAGAACCACTCGACCCCAGAGCGGAAAGCGATCCATCCGGCCCTTTGTCGAGCGATCAAGCTCTTGACGGCCTCGCGATCGAACACGTCGATGGTGTCGCGAGCGATGACGAGCCGCACGGGTTCCAGGACCGGCAGGGCCAGCGTCTGCGCCAACGCCGCATACGCATCGTACAGGCGGTGCGGATCGTCGAGGGTCACTGCCCACCTCCTGCGATCCAGGCACCGCCGTCGCTCCATTGCACGCCTTCGGCAGCATGAAACCGGCCATGGCCCTTGCTGCCGCCGCCGCCCAGCGCGAGCCGGCCTTCGGCCAGATCGCTCAGCGCGGCCCCAAAGGCCTGGCGAATGTGGGCCGGTGCGAGTCCTGGAGCAGACGGATCGAGGACCTCGACCTGAACGGTGAACGCACAATCGAACAAAAGCTCTTCGGTGTAGAGTACGCCTGACCGTGTCCCGCCGCTGAAACGATCAAGTCCATTGTGAGTCATCCGGCCGAGCTGCCGGCTCGGGTCCAGGTCATCCAGGAGCAGGTCGGAGACCAGTACGCGACCGGCCTCACCGGACTCGGTCCCGCCGCTACCGCTCCGGACGGCTCCGAACAACGCGATGACGGCGTTGTTCTCCGCTTCCGGATCCGTGCCGTTCTCCAGGAATTTTCCTTCGAGGCAGTTGTGATGGAACGCCACGCGATGCGCCAACGCGCCTTTGATTGCCGTCGCGGGAACAAGAGCCAGATCACGCTCCAGACTGGCGACCGTCCCGCCGTCGGTACCGGTGTTCCAGACAACGCGGGCCTCGCTCACCGGCAACATATCCGCGGGCTTTGCGCCGGTCGCCGTGGCGAGCGACGCCCGGCCCGCTCCGAAGCGGAAATGGTCGTCGGCCGAGAGCCGGAGGGTAGCCACGACCGGTGCTGCGATCGGGGTGACGATCCGATCTTCGAACCCCACAAGGCGCTTAGGCCCAGCTGCGTCTCGATGCGTTCGGTAAGCCCTGGCGGCAAGGGCGTCCCGGAGATCGAAGATCCGCTCGCGCCAGCGCATTACCGTGACGCCGCCATAGCCGCGGCGGGTGCCGCCACCGATACGGAAGGCCGGTTCGGCAAGCAGATCGGCGAGCGCTGTCCACCGAGGATCAGGATCCTGCGAGGACCAGAGCGCGAGCTCGAAACTGAAGCGATTGCCGCGCGCGAGGGCGGTCCGGGTAAACTTGCCGTGCCCCGCCGCGTCGGCGGCACCGCGGTGCGTCAGCCTGACATGGTCTCGCGCCACTGGCTGGACCTGCAGCGCATGCGCGTACACGGGATCCCTGGCCAGTACGTCCGGGAGGTGCAGGCCCGGTGCAGGCGGCTGGTCGGTCTCGCCGTGAAGCGAGCCCTGAGATACCTGCAGGGGTGAAGCCTCGTAAGTCGGCGAACCGATTGCGGGGGCGGCATCGCGATCCCGGGCGCGCTGGCGGATTTCGTCGGCGTCGAGCCCAAACAGCGCATTGGTCGCCGCATGCCCGTTTCGCGCCAGATAGAGATGACGCAGGACACCCGCGAGGCTGGTGCCGGGAATGATCGGCAACCCGTTCGCATCGCGCACGAGCAATGTGTCGAACAGCGCGTCTTCGGCGCCCGAGCCCACCGATATCGGTGTTGTGGTCTCGAGGGTGACCGTCGCCAGGTGCAGTACAGGTAGAGCCTTGCTCATAGGCGCCAGCCTGTCCGCGCCCGATCGGCGGCCCGACGGGCGATTTCGGGCAGTCTCCGGGACAATCCGTCTGGCTCCGCCGCCAGTTGGCCAACCAGTCCCTCTAGCCAGCCGTGGAATGTGGCCTCAGCGTCGGCCTTTCGGTCGACGTCGTACCGCGTGTTCCAGATATCGTCGTCGCGACGGGCGACGCCCTTGCCGCCGAAGAGCCGAACCCGCAACGCTTCCAAGTCATCGCCAGACCGCTCGGCGGCATCGCGGACGGCATTCCATTGCGAAGAGCCCGGTCGCAGGGCGGTCGGGTCCCAGCTTTCTGCCAGATGATAGCAGCGACCGAGTTCCTCGATCCTGGCATTGATCGCGGCTTCCCAATCGGCGCCATCGACGGCTGCGCTTCTCTTGTCCTCCAGCCAGCGGATCAGTGCGGACCCCAGTGTCGGCGCAACCGACGATTTCTGCCGAGGATCGACTCCGACGTGGGCGCCAACCTCCGGGTGCGTGTGCGCCAGGATCCACGGATCGGGCGAGACCCGGCCGAGACCGCAGTCGCGGTGCAGCCCGACGCCGGCTCCCAGCGCCGCGCGGGCTACAGGGTCGTCCACCGCGCCCGTCAGGGTGATTACGCTGCCCTGGACGACGACCGTCCGCTCGATGCCCGGACGGCCCCAGCGGCTATTGAATGGCGCGTAGGTCCGTGTGCGCACGAAGGTGCGGCACCAGTCGATGTCCGCCCCCGGCGGAAAGCCGAGTGCGGCGGCCGAGAGACCCGGGTTGCCGTCAGCGTCGACCAGGCATAGGTCACTGAGCGCCCACAGCCTCAGCGTACCGGCTTCGCCCGCAGCGCTTGGTGGATCGATCGAGACCGGCCCCAGCACATGCGCCTCGACCCGGCCGAACTCTGCGCTGCGCGAACGCCCGAGCCGGAGCAGCGGATCGCTTCTCAAGGAGGCCTCGATTGCCTCGAAGGCCTCGATCGCGCCGGGATTGTTGTCGCAGGCGATGTCGCATACGAAGCTCTGGCCGGCGGAAATCGATTCATAACCGAACAGCTGTGCGTCCTGGGCCCGTCCCCGGATCGGGTCGACGGCCGTCTTCATGGCATAGCTCGTCTCGGGCTCGACAATCGCGAGTTCGTTGGTCACGTAGCCGCCGCGCAACTGGACCATCTGGGCGGTTTCGCGTTGCGGGGGCCCGCGATCCGACGTCGGGAGATCCAGTACGACCACATCGCCACCTCCGACGGACCGGCCACCAGTAGGATGCACCGTTCCCTTCCGGCGGTGGAGTTGGAGCGGTACGGGCCAACCAACCCGGCCGTCCTTGGCGAGCGGCAGGCCGTTCCCGAAGCGCACCCGTCCGGAATGGAAGGCCCGGAAGGCTCGGCTTCGTACGCTTGGATCGTCGTCGAACGTGGCGTAGAGGCGGCCGGCCAAGGCCCCGAGCAGTGTCGCCCCCGGAATGTGGTCGAGGCTGCGATGACCGCCGGCCGTCGCCGACCGCACGCTGAGCACCAGATCGTCGATCAGGTCGAGACGCACGGAGATCCGTCGGGGTGTCATGGGCTGCCCTCGCCCACCAGCGACAGCCGACACTGACCGAGTCCCCGGCTTCGGCTTCCGCCAACCGCACGGACCAGCGGCATCGCCAGCGCGAGGATCGCCCGCCAGTCCGGCGGAACGGAATCCTCGAGGGCGGAGACCGTCGCTTCGAGCGTCACGGGAACGGCGACCTCGTCGGTTCGCAGCGACTGTTCCTTGGCGGTACCGGTCGTGGGATCGACCGCCGTCGTCGCCAGAGTGGCGAACAGATGTTCCTTCAAGGCCGATTGTCCCGTCAGAGCCGCACGCTCCAGCGCGGCAAGCCGAGCGCTGGTAAAGGCGAGGCACCCTCGCTCGGTCACGCGGATCGGTGTGCCGCTGCGGCTGTCACCCTCCCGCTCGAAGCCGATCTGACCGAACAACCGGCGCGTCAGCGCACCGTCCGTCCCGGTTGCCGTCGGCGGATGCCCCAGGTCGGCAAACCATCCCCAAGCCTCGGCCCGGTCGACCGCGTCCCGCAGCAGGCCCTTGAGGCTGCGGCCCGGGAGATAGGGCAGCCCGTCGCGGTCGCGGGCGCAGAGCGAGTCGATCAATCCGCTCGACCCGCGTCCGGTCCCGACGTGCCAGTAGCTTTCAAGGTCGATCACGATCGTCGCCGATCCGGTCACGCCGCGACCTCCCCGACCGGTCGGTCACTCACTACAGCCGCGCCGCCGCGTGCCACGGCCAATACGCTCAGCGCGTCCAGCAGCGGTGACCGCTCGCGGGTTTCGAGGCTCGACCGGGACGCCGCGCTCCCCGCAAACTCTACCATCCAATGGCCATTCTCCCGCACCTCGCGGACAGCGGCCGTATCCGGATCGCACCCCAGTTTGCTCAGCGTCCCATCGAGTTCATCCAGATAGCCGCGCAACGTCGAGTTCCCCATTACCTCCCGCCACCGGCGATAGATGCGGCGCCCCTCGGCGGGATCGGATCGCGCCAGGCCGACCAGTCTGCGCAGCGGGCCGCGCGAAACCTCGGGCTTGTTCAGCACGTCGACAAGTTCCAGAAGGTTCGACAGTTTCGGAAACCCGGGCCCGTCGACCTCACCGGGCACCACCAGATAGGGATTGAGCGTCGCCTCGATCGCATGCGTGACCGCGGCTCCGGCCGGCACCGGCAGGTGACCCGACAACTCGCGCTCCCGCACCGTGCCGTAGTCGTCGATAAGTGCCGTCGTGACGCGGTGGAACGCCAGGCAGGAGGAAGGCACCTGTCCGGCCGCGGCAGCCTCCTTGGCTCCCGACTTGGCATGATCGGCCAGACTGGCGGCCAGATCGTGGGCGAGGTGAAACGGCTGGGAAGCCTTCGTGAATGCAATCCCGGCACCGGCACTGAGCGCCTTCGGCAGCGCGTCCCTCATCGCCGGATAGTCGGCCCGCAGTCGGTCGAAGGCTGCCCCTGTCTCCCGCGCGAACGCCTCCAGAAATCCGACCGTGAAGGCGATTGCCAGATCGCCGCGGACGATGACCGTCAGGTCGTCGCCACCGAGCAGAATCGGCCGCATCGGCATCACCGCGACCGCGGCGGACGGGTCGAGCGTCTCGCGGTACCGCTCGAGCATGTCAGCCGTCGCGGCGGCGGCGGCCCGTTGTGTGGCGGCGGCGACCGCCTGCGAGAATGCCAGGAAATGTCCGGCGTAGTCGGGCGCGCCGGCCAGCATTCCCTGAAGGCCGATCAAGGTTTCGCCGAGCCGATTGCCGTCGGCATGAACGACCGCGACGTAGCGATTGTCGGCCAGCAGCGGGAATACCGCTCCGCGCCGATCGTCCGCCTCCTCTTCCTCGTCCATGCGGATCGGCCACTCGACGCCTTCCGGCGCTGCGAACTTGCGCGTCAGACCGCCCCCTCCGGACGAAATGTTGGCGCGCTTGACCGCCGTCGCGGCATCGATCAGCTCACCGTCGGGCCTCCACACTGCTGTGGCCGCAGTGCCGGTCCGCGGGCTGCGCCGGGCAAGCGGCGGCGTGGCAGGCATCACCGCCGACAACCGGCTGCGGGCCGGCAGAAGCGCCAGCGTGGCCGCGCGGATCGCGGCGGCTTCGTCGTCGCCCTGCCCGGTCGCCTCGACGAACGCCAGACCTGGAACGCGCGTCTGGACCAGCAATGTCCACAACCGCCGGAACCCGGCGATCCGTGGGCCGTCGGTGCCGGATCCGATCAGGATGAACGCCCCGCCGGACCTGCGGGCGATGCCGGCGTCGCTCCAACCGCTCGCCTTCAGGGCCTGGCCGAGCAGGTCTTCGCCGCCCTCCTCCGGATAGTTGCAAAGGCCATCGACCAGCGCGCTGGCACCGGCCATGTCCCGCAGTTTGCCGCCGTCGAGAATATAGCCCTGGATCGACTTCGCTTCGAAAGCATAGGCGATCGGCACGGCTCGCCCCCCTGTCAGCGTGCTCCGTCTCCCGAAGAGACAAGCATACCATCACTCCGTGCATCCGAACCACCCCGGACGCGCGCGCATGGCACAGTACGACGACGAGGCAACAGTCATTGGGGAGCAGGCTCATGGGCGGCACGCGCTTCGCCGGGCGCACACGGTTCGTCACCCGCCACGCGGGCGCCCTGGAATGGGCCCGGCGCCTGGGAGTGGATGCCGAGGTCGTCGCGCATCTCGATCCGGCCGACCTGCAGGCCGGAGACGTGGTGATGGGCACCCTCCCCATCCAGCTCGCCGCCGAGGTGTGTCGGCGCGGCGGCCGCTACTTCCACCTGGTCATCGACCTCCCGGCGGACCTGCGCGGCGTAAGCCTGACGGCCGACGACATGCAGCGCCTCGGCGCCAGCCTCCAGGAATACCGGGTCGAATACCTCGGTGCCGCCGCCAAGCCGGAAACCGAGCCGGACGCTGGCTGAAGGCTGCCGGCCGAAATCCTTGCGCCCTGCCTGGATCGCGGTTCGGCCGAGCAGGCCGGGCAGGTTTGCCTGCCCTTCCACCGTTTTCATCAGCGGGCATCGGCCGGCAGCGCTTGCTCCACTGGCACCAGGACGGCGTGTCTCAACCCGCTTCCATCAGCGGGACTCCGGCCAGCCTACCCTCTGCAACCCATTGCAACGCATGACATTCTGTGCCGCGTTAACCCATTGCAACGCATGACATTCTGTGCCGCGTTTCCACGCGGCGAGGCTCAATCCGGCCAACGACCTGTTCCCATGCTCCGGTCCATTGTACGGAAAAGGTGATTTCATTTCTTATTTCAATCGCCTAACTACATTTCCACGGGGTTAGGGCACCAAGTCCATCGAGTTCACGACGCAGGATGCCCACCCCAGAATCCTGCAGACGGTCGATGCGCGGGTCAAGCCGGCCGGACCAATCGCCCCGCCGGCGATCGGTTCAACCCTGGATCTTCGCGTCGTACAGGATCACGCGGCCGACCTCGGGGCTGCCGTGGGTCTCGACGTAGCCGAAGGCGCACGGGCTGTTGAGGGTCACCACGGTGGCGGCTGCGCTGTACACCTTGGTGCCGCCGGTGATGTCGACGCACACCTTGCTCGCCGGCACGCCGGCGGCGGCGATCCCTTGCATGATGGCCCGCCTGACCGCGTCTTCGACGGCATTGTAGTCCCATAGCGCCACCGGATCGCCCGCCGCCGCGATCCGGCAGCCCGGCCGCATCAGCCCGTCGGCCAGCCGCTTGAAGCGCTCGAACAGCGGTTCCGCCTCGGGCGACAGGATGACGACGACGCAGGACAGGGCGGAGCGATGATGGGCCAGCATGCGCAGGGTCTGTTGCCACGGCCACAGTGCGAAGGCGTTGCCGGCATCCGGATCGCAGATTTCGGCGAGCAGCCGCTGGCGTGCGTCGTCGGGAACCGCCGCACCCGGATCGCCGGCCTGCAGCGCAGCGAGCTTCGCCTCCGCCGCCGCCAGCCGGTCCGGCAATCCGTCGGCGCCGGATCGCAGCGGCGAGAGCGTGGTGACGACGACCGGCAGGGACGGCACGCCCCGATCGCGCTGGATGCGCGCGCGGGACCGCAGGAACGCATCGCGTCGCTGCACGACGCCCCAGGCGAACAGCACGAACAGCAGCGACAGCACGACCGCCGCCAGCAGCTTGCCCATGGCCGTCGAGAAGAACCCGACGAGCGCGCAAATGAAGCCGGCACACCCACCCGCCGGTTGCGAAGCACGGACCCAGAGGTCGATGGCTTCCTGCAACTGGTCGGCGGCCACTGACAGGCTGAGTCCGCCCAGGGCCGCGAACACGCCGGCCCACAAGCGCCGCCAGTTGCGCCCGGTCTGCAGAGCCCCGGAGTCGTCATCCAGCATCGCACCGCCCCTCGCCGTCCAACCGAGATCCAGTCACCACATATTCGGCGAGGAATCTACTATTCAGTGTGCGAGCAGCGCGGCATTCGACCTGGCTGCACCGGCTTCTCGCTCAACTTCCTTTCCGCGGGGCACGCATCGATCCGCTTCCTTCAGCGGCAGCACGGTCGACCCCACCCTGCCGTCCAGGCGTGGGAGTGCGGTCTCAATCCGCTTCCTTCAGCGGCAGCACGGTCGACCGTCCTGCTGGCGTCCTACGACGACCCGATGAAGTCTCAATCCGCTTCCTTCAGCGGCAGCACGGTCGACGCCCTGTCGGAGTACCGTCTGCCGAAGCACGCGTCTCAATCCGCTTCCTTCAGCGGCAGCACGGTCGACCGCAGTTGGCGTAATCCGTGCCTTCATCGAGGCAGTCTCAATCCGCTTCCTTCAGCGGCAGCACGGTCGACAATTTCCTTCAGCGGCAGCACGGTCGACCGTGACTACCTGCGCCCTCGTCATCCGCAAGGACGTCTCAATCCGCTTCCTTCAGCGGCAGCACGGTCGACCCGTCCTATTTCTTCTGGGAGGCGATCCCGGAGGACGTCTCAATCCGCTTCCTTCAGCGGCAGCACGGTCGACATGCTACGCTCCTGACGGAAACAACCCCGAGTCTCAATCCGCTTCCTTCAGCGGCAGCACGGTCGACGCACGACATTAACGTCGGGGGGATTTTCTTCCTGGGTCTCAATCCGCTTCCTTCAGCGGCAGCACGGTCGACAGGTCGGCAATGCCGCCATCGCCCAGCAGGTGCTGTCTCAATCCGCTTCCTTCAGCGGCAGCACGGTCGACGAGAACGTGCACATGGCTTATTCAAACGACGTCTCAATCCGCTTCCTTCAGCGGCAGCACGGTCGACCCGATCCCGAGGGCCGCCCGCTATACCCCGCTGAGTCTCAATCCGCTTCCTTCAGCGGCAGCACGGTCGACACACCCTCTGCAACCCATTGTTCCACATGACATCAATGAGCCGGTTTCCACTCGGTGAGAACATGCTTGGTCACTGCGCAAGCTCCCTACCTCCCACCGGTAGTCACGAACCGTCATTTCCCTTAGCATGCTCAACATATTAGCGTCGTTTCCACGGGGTGAACCGGCCAATGCCGCGGATTCCACCGCCCTGGGATACGCCCGAGAGCCTGCCGGTGCCGGGCTCGCAGGTCAATCTGTTCGAGACGGCGACACGACTCGAGACCCTTGAACGCGCCTGGCGGAAGGTCGCGGACAATGCCGGGTGTGCCGGCAGCGACGGGGTCACCGTGGAACGTTTCGGCGAGCGGGCCGGACAACGATTGCTCGGGCTCATGCGCCGCCTGCGCGACGGCAGCTACGAACCGCTCGAGCTGCGGTTGTTCGATATTCCCAAGCCCGACGGCAGCCAGCGCCGCCTGGCGGTGCCGGCGGTCGTCGACCGGATCGCCCAGACGGCGGTGACGCAGACGCTGACGCCGATCGTCGAGCCCGAACTCGACGATGCCAGCTATGCCTACCGACCGGGACGGTCGGTGAAGCAGGCCGTCCAGGCGATCGCCCGGTACCGGCAGGACGGCTTCACCCATGTCGTGGAAGGCGACATCGAGCGCTACTTCGACCGGGTGCCGCACGCCACATTGCTGGAGAAACTGGAAATCCTGCTGTCCGGCCATCGCGGCGGCGACTTGCTGCTCGACTTGATCGCCCTGTGGCTCGAGGCGTCCGGGCATGACCTCGATACACCCGGTATCGGCATCCCCCAGGGCTCGCCGCTGTCGCCGCTGCTGTCCAACCTGTATCTTGACAGCGTCGACGAAGCCTTCGCCGAAGGACGGCGCGCGCTCCGGCTGGTGCGCTACGGCGACGACTTCGTGATTCTGTGCCGGCGCGAGCAGGCCGCCGAAACCGCCCTCGCGAACATGCGGACCCTGCTCGCGGAACACGGCCTGTCGCTGCATCCGGACAAGACCAGCATCGTCGATTTCAACCGCGGCTTCCGCTTCCTCGGCCATCTGTTCGTGCGGTCGATGGTCCTCCAGTCGGTGGAGCAGGAGGTCGCCGGGCCCGGCGACGAAGCCGGTCAGATCATGCGCTGGATTGCCGGGGAAGATGCATCGGCCGCGGAAGCCGAAGCGGCTGCGGAGCGCGACCGCGCCGCGGGCCTGGACGCCGGCCTGCGCATCCTCTACCTGCTGGAGCCCGGCCGCATCCTCGCGACCCGGCAGACGGCGTTCACCGTCGAAGAACCCGACAGTGCCGGCGCGTCACGGGAACTGCTGGCGGTGCCGGCCCAGCGCATCGACCGGATCGAGGTCGGTCCCGCCTGTGCACTGGAGCCGGAGGCACTGCGGCTCGCCCTGCTCACCGGTACGGTGATTCACCACGTGAACGGCCAGGGTGCGACGGTCGGCATCACAGCGCCCGCCTTGAGCGATCACGCCGGGCTGCACATCGCCCAGGCGCGGACCACGCTCGACCCCGAACGGCGGACCGATCTGGCTCGGCGATTGGTCGACGGCCGCTTGCGCAACCAGCGCGCCGTGCTGCACCGGCTCAACCGCCGAGCCGACGATCGCTCGCTGCTGCAACCGCTGAAGCAGTTGAACGGATTGATCCGCAAACTACCGACAGCCGGCGACGTGCCGGCGTTGCTCGGCCATGAAGGTGCTGCGGGCGCGCTGTACTGGCCGGCCCTCGGCGGTCTCGTCAAGCCGACCTGGGCCTGTCCGGAGAAGCCATTGCGGCGCCTGCGCCGGCCGTGCCCCGACCCGGCGAACGTGGTGCTCAACTACCTGGCCTGGCTGCTGGCCCGCGACGTCGAGGCCCTGGCACTGCGTCACGGCCTGCATCCCGGATTCGGGGCGCTGCACAGCGCCCGGGACGGCGGCGATGCCTGCGTCTACGACCTCATGGAGATCTTCCGCGCACCGCTGGCGGAGGGGCTCGCGGTCTACCTGTTCAACAACCGGATTCTCAACGAGGCGATGTTCGCGCGCACCGAGGACGGCATCCGCCTTGCCCGCCCGGGCCATGCCGCCATCATCGGCGGCTACCAGAAGCGGCTCACCGACGTGGTCGTCAGTCCGCGCAGCGGACATCGGCTGACCTGGCGGCGCATGATCGAGGAAGACATCGTCGCCTATGGCCGGCACTGCCGCGGCGACGCCGACTGGCTGCCGTACCGCATGGACTACTGACGATGGCCGGCGTCGAGATGCTGACAATCTTCACCTACGACATCACCGACGACCGCCGGCGCAGGCGTGCCGCCAGGATTCTCGAGGGCACCCTGGTCCGCGTGCAGGAGAGCGTGTTCGAAGGGCGTCTCACGCGCTCCGGGGCGCGGCAACTGATCGGTGCGGTCGAAGCCGCGCTCGATCGAGACGACTCCCTGCGGGTCTATGCCGTGGCGGCCGACGGTCTGGACCGGTGCCATCAGCGCGGCGGCGCACCGATCATGACCGATGAAGACTATTGGCTGCTCTGACCGGGACCAGGGGATGTGCATTGAGTGAACGAAGCGCCCTGGAGCAACGGCTGTCGGCACCGGGTCACCGCAGGTCGCCGCAGGACCTGGCGGCCGCGTGGTTCATGGGCCAGGTGCGCCTGACCGTGGCCGGCTTTACCGCCGACGTGCCGCTCGCCCGGTTGGCCGGCCGGGTCCGCGGCGCGCTCGGAGCGGTCCTGCGTCTGGCGGCCTCTCCGGAAGCAGTGGCGGGCACCGCCTGCCCGTGGCAGCCGCCCTGCGCGCTCGACGTCCTGTACCGCAGCCAGGGCAACATCACGCCGGGCCTGGAGATCCCCAAGCCCTATGTCCTCGCCCTGTCGCGCGAGGCGGAGTTCCTGCACGTCGATCTCGGCCTGGTCGGTTTCGCAAGCGAGTGGATGGAGGACGCGGCGGCAGCCCTGACCCTGGCATGGCGGCACCACCTGCCCGACGCGCGCGGCAGCCAGATCGTCGATCGCAGGCTCGGCAGCACCGAGACGGTCGCCGTGCCGCGCGGCGTACATCGTGCGGTACTGGCGTTTGAGACCCCGGTCGAGCTGCGGTTTCGCGAGGGCCCGCCGAGCGATGCCGGCGCCGCGGTGGGCAGCCTGCTCGCCAGCCTCGGCAACCGTGTGAGCGGCCTCGCCCGCTGGCAGGACGCCACGGTCGACGCCGATTGGCCGCGGCTCAAGGAAGCCGCCAGGGGAATTGCGGCGCACGTCGTCTCGAACGACCGGGAGCACTGGGACCGGCACTCGAACCGGCAAAGGCGCTGGATCCCCATGCAGGGCGAGCGACCGACCCTGGTCCTGGAGGGCGACCTCGAACCGTTCCTGCCGTGGCTCGCCATCGGTGCCGCCGTTCACGTCGGCAGCCACGCCGCCCTCGGGATGGGCCGCTACCGGCTGCTGCTGCCGACATAAGGCGAGGCCGTTCAATCCGCTTCCTTTAGCGGGACCGGCAACAACTGCCAAGAGCATCACCATCCTGGTGGGTGTGCCGTCTCAATCCGTTTCCTTCAGCGGGACCGGCAACAACGGCCGCCGTGCTGGCGCACATGCAGACCAGTGCGTCTCAATCCGCTTCCTTCAGCGGGACCGGCAACAACCGGCGGAGAAGGAGACCGACCATGCCGACTGACGAGATGTCTCAATCCGCTTCCTTCAGCGGGGCCGGCAACAACCCAGAGGCAAATTGATCCGGCGAAGGCGACATGTCTCAATCCGCTTCCTTCAGCGGGACCGGCAACAACAATGCCGACCAGTACTTCCTGGCTGTCTATCGCGTCTCAATCCGCTTCCTTCAGCGGGACCGGCAACAACTCCGTCGAGTTCGTCTACGACAGCGTCGACAGGTCTCAATCCGCTTCCTTCAGCGGGACCGGCAACAACTTCGAAGTTGCTCAGCGCCACCATCGTCGCGTCTCAATCCGCTTCCTTCAGCGGGACCGGCAACAACGGGACCCCGATCACGCCTCGCAGCGTCTTGTTGAGTCTCAATCCGCTTCCTTCAGCGGGACCGGCAACAACACTTCTTGTGAACTCCCAGTATAAACTCAAACGTCTCAATCCGCTTCCTTCAGCGGGACCGGCAACAACTCAAAATTTGTGAGGGGGTCTGCTACGGCCCGTCTCAATCCGCTTCCTTCAGCGGGACCGGCAACAACCGCCATCGCCATCGCCGTCTCGGCGCCGGCTCGTCTCAATCCGCTTCCTTCAGCGGGACCGGCAACAACCCATCCTCTACAATGCTTTGCTGCATCATGCAAAATTCCGCCTCATTCCACATGGTGAGCCAATTCGACGGATCACCTGCGCGTCCTTCCTCTCGGTGCCAGCCAACTTCGGTTGTTTCGATCAACAATTTCAGGATCCTGCTACCGTTTCCACGGGGTCGAGCGTCCAATTGTCACCGCGGAATACGTCAAACAGGATATCTTGAGCCTGCCGCCGGCCCTTATCCGCGTCAATCATGCCGGGCTTTCTGCCAAACAGATCAGCCCGCAACTGAACTGCGCCGCAGATCCCGGAGCCGGATCAGCATCGTCAGGGTCCGTTCGAGCTTGCGGTCGAGATGGACCTCGTAGCGCCCGAGCCGCTCCAGCTTGTACGGGTCGAGCGCCTCGCCGTACGCCTGCTCGCGGATCAGGGATCGGTTCGCGATCTCCTGTCGGCGGTTCGCGAACCACGGCAGGACTTCGTCGTCCAGGAACCGGGCCAGGCTCTCGGCGTCATGCCTGGCGGGCTCCTCTCCCTCGACCAACTCGTCGGTATCCCGGCCAAGCTGGTCCTCCCACCATTCCCGTGTGTCGTCCCGCATTTCGGTGAGCCCCGCCTCGTATGCGTCGTTCCGGCGGGACCTGAGCAGCTTCAGGGCGCGTTGCGTCATGCGCTCGTCGTCCTGGAGGTCGGCCAGCTCCGCATCAGTGTCGGCAGGCGTTGCCCGGACGGCTTCGGCAACTCCCTCGGACTGCCCCTCGTTGTTGAGGTGCGTCAGCGCGGCGCTGGTCGTCTCGCTCTGCCGCCCGAGGCTCTTCGCCAGCCCGTGCCGGTAGGCCGCCCCTTCGGCCATGCGCAGGCGGCGCTTGCGCCACAGGATGCCGGCCAGTTCCTCGACCAGGTGTTCCTCGGTCGGTCCTTCCGGCACGTGCTCGGCGACGAGTGCCGACAGGAGGGTGCGGTACTCGCCCGCATCCTCCCACGGCAGAACCGTGTAGCGGGACAGGATGCCGTGCCGCACGGCGTTGAAGCGGGTCAGGGCGGTGCCGTCGTTCGCCGTGGCGGGAGTCGTGTCGATGTCGGTCATGACCAGAAACTCCTGTTGCGTGACGGTCTGCCGCGGTTGCGCTTCGGCTCTTGGAGTCGCGCCAGCAGTCGGGCGGCATGAAACTCGAACGCCTCGTTGGCTTGGCTCTCAGCCTGGACGGCAGCGTCGACGAGACGGTCGTAGGTGCGTTGCCACATGCCCTTGGGGCGCTGTGCGAAAACTCCATCCATGCCCGCCTTGCCTCCGAGACGCGTGCGGATCGTGTTGGCTTTCCGGAGTGCCCGGTCCCATTCGCTTTCGCTCTGGCTGGCGTAGGCCAGGCGGTAGCAGTGCCGGCACAGGAAGTACCGACCGGCCCCTTGCAGCTTGGCGACGCGCCGGCCGCAAATGGTGCCGTTCACGACACCGGGGCAGATGAAATACGGTCGGGTACCGCCGTAGCGGCAGGGTACGCGGACGATCTGGACGGGCTGCTCGACGTCCTGCCAGTCGGCGCCGGGGGCACGCACGCGGTAGGACAGGTGAAGCCGGTTCGCCTCTTCGGTGCGCATCCCGATCCAGGCGATCCGCTCGCCGTAGCGGGTCCATTGCCAGGCGCCTTGCCACCCGGGCACGAGGCACCCGTCGCGGTGCAGCCGGTTCACGTCGATCGACCGGCTGTGCTCGACCTTGTCCCGCCCGAAGCCGGCGGTGCGTCCGGATCCGAAACCGCCCATCACAGGCCTCCGGTTTTCCCGAAATCTTCTGGGAAGTTGGCGTTTTCATGCGTTTTGGTTGGCACAGTCACGCCCATGGTTGCCAGGAACGCCCGCGCCCGCTGCCGCCGGTCGTCGTGCCAGTCACGCCAGCACTCGGGGTGCAGCCAGGTGTGCCCGTACCCTTCAGCCCCGAACGGGACCACCGCGACGCTCTCCCGGTCGGGCCTGCCGCACCCCGCGCAGCGGTCGGGATCGGAAATTGCGGGATGCCGGTTGAGCCATTCGACCACGCAACATTCGTACGCACAGGCCTCGGCTTCACCAATGGAGCGCCGGCCGGGCGATTGAGCGGCACGAGCGCGCTCGGCGAAGAACGCCTGCCAGTCCCCGGCCGTCCTTCCTCCGTTCGCCGCGAGCAGGTCGAGGATCTCGAACTTGTGCCGCCTGATCGCCTCCAGCACCGCCGCGGGCGGCTCTCGATCAGCCTCAAGGATCAGGTCGTCCCCCTCGGCCTCGACACGGATGCCGGTGGCCTGCACCAGGCGCATGACGTCCGCGGCACTCATACCCGAGCCTTCCACTGCTGACGGCCAGGGTCGTGCAGTTCGGATTTTTCGCCGGTCCCCGATGGCATAGGGGTCATAGGGGGCATCGGACCTTCCGCATCGGTCTGCGGAGCCTCATCCGCCCTATGCCCCCTATGGTCCCTATGCCTTTGCTGCTCGCCCGTCATTTTGAGTGCGTAGGTAGCGACGCCCCATTTGCCGGCGGCCGGTTGCCGCGTGAGGACGAACCCGGACATGCGCGTTCCGGCGAGTTTCTCGAGCAGTGACGACACGTACTGGCGGTCCCGACCCTGCGGATTGACGATCCGGGTTAATTCGTCGCCCAGGTCACGGGCCGGCATCGGTCGGTCGCGGTAACTGTCCCACCAGGCGCTGAAGAACTCGCCAATCGCCTGCCGCCGCCCGTCCCGCTCCTTCGCCTCGCTGACCCGTTCCGCTGGGTCGCAGCAGCCCAAGGCCAGCAGAGGATCGCGAACCCAGGGGCACCATTGCGGAAAGCTTCCGAGGGTGCGGCCCTTGGGTAGGTCGCGAGCAAGACGCCCCCAACGCCAGATCGTCAGCAGCGCGGCGAGCAGTTCGGGTCGTCGTGCCGTTACCTCTGCCTGGATATCGTTCGGGAATGCCCGGGCTTCCGGGTTCTCGGTTCTCGGATCGAGCTCAATGGCAATGAAGCGGCGGGCGAGGTCCTCGGCCACGCTCAGGCCATTGCCGGTCAGGATCACCAGCGCCGACGCGTTCAACTGGACCATCTGCGACCGCCCCAGTACCCGGACCCGGGCAGGACGTTCCGTGATCGCGCTCGCCAGCAGGTCCGACTTGAACGCCTTGTTGTTCAGGTTGTCGAGGAACAGCACCGGGCTGCCCTCCATCAGCTCGGCCGATATGCGCTTCTCCAGTTCCTCCGCGGTCGACCCACTGGTAACCGCATGCGGTTCCCGCCCAAAGGCGATGATCGACATGCAGCGGGCCAGAAGCCCCTTGCCGGCGCCGGCACCGGACATTGGCGCAGCGTGGATCAGTATCGCCGGCGCCAGATGCAGGCTCGGCCGGCACACAGCGGTCAGAAGACCGGCAATGAACCCGCTCTCGTCCTGCCCCGGCGGCACGCTCGTGTCCACGAACTCGATTCCGGTTGCCTCGTCTCGCACCGTGCTGGCATCGGCGAAGCAGAAGGTCTTGAAGGTCTCGCGGATCAGGCGCAGTGCCGCGGTCGCATCGCCAAGTGTCGGGCGATCCGGAACCAGCCCAGCCAGCGCCGGTACGTTCTCGCGCCACAGGCCCGAACCGCGGTCGTAACCCTCGTCGCAGTGGATCGTGCCGTCGTTCTCCAGCACCGGCGCCGAGGCAATGCCGTTCAACGGCGGCAGGCGCCAATCGCCGCGCCAGTCCAGGTACATGACGGCGAGCGAGCGGGGCAGCCGGGCGTTCTTCTCGACAACCGTCCCGTCCCTCAGTTCCTTCAATGCGAACGGTCGACAGACCTCATGCGCGATCCGTACCAGGGAATCCGCTGTGATTACCCGGGCAACAGCAGCTCCCTGAAGCTGATCGAACGCGAGACGGACAGGCACGCCGCGATCGTATAGTCCCCCGGCACTCGACAGGATGTCCCGGAGTGCCGCAACCGTCCGGTCGGGATCGCAGTGCTCGATGAGGATCCGGGGCTTGCCAGCGTCCAGCGGCTCTGTCACCGGATCCTCGATCTCGGCCGCGGCGTCGATCGCGGCGGCGACCCGGTTCACGGCGGCGCCGGTCACGCTGCACCGCCAGTGCTGGCGTCGGCGCAGCCCATGAGAAGGTCGTTGAAGTCGCAGCCCCTCGGCGGACGGGCGATGCGGACCTTGCGGCCTTCCCGCTTCCAGCGTCGGGCGCAATCCAGTGCAGCAGCCTCCCCGGGTTCGTCGCCGTCGGCCAGGACGATGACGTCCCGAATGCTATCCGGCAGGTCGAGGGCGCGCAGTCCGGATGTCGATAGCGCCGCCCATGCGACGTTGCCGGTGGCCTGCATGGCGGCGAGGCAGGTCTCGATGCCCTCGCCGACCATCAGCGGTTCGCGGAGCTCAGCGAGGCGCACAGCGCCGCCGCGACACGGTCCGAGCATCATCTTCGGTGGATCGACGGGCGCCTTGCCTGAGCCGTCACGGGCCAGGAACGTGCGATGGATGGCGAGCGGCGCATCATCGGTCCCGCGCGTCACCAGAGCGACCATCGCCGGCCAGATACTTCCGGAGAGATGCTTGAGCCCAGGATGGAACCGAATTCGGGCGGTCGGCGGGATACGCAAGCCGCGCGATGCCAGATAGGCCGCGACCGGGGATCCATCCAGCGGCATCGCCGCCTCCCAGATCGACAGGGCAGCCTTCGCGCGAGCCGCGTCGTATTGGATCGTCTGCTGTCGATCAGCCAACGCACTTCGCGGACACGGAGCCGATCGTCCTTGGCGTCCCGGCCAGAGTTCACGCGACCGGAGCTGTTCGATCACGCGCACCTGATCGCAGCCAGCATGGCAGTGGACCAACAGGTTGCCATCATCCTCTCTGATCGAAAGGCTGGGCGTTCGGTCTTCATGCGCGGGGCACCGGGCAATCCACCCGCACCCGGCCTTGCGACCACCGAGGGCAGCCGCGAGCGACGCGGCGTCCATCAGGCAACATCCCTTTCGATCTCGTGTGACGCGATCCAGGCCTTGAGCGCGTCGACCCGGATCAGGCGCCGCTTGCCGATTTTCAGGCTGGGCAAGCTTCCACTGCCCATTGCCGCATAGAGCGTCGTGCGTCCGATGCCCACCATGGCGGCTGCATCTTCTACCGAAACCGCGACGCGTTCAGGTGTCGTGTCCTGGTGTCTGATCATGCGTCCGTCTCCGTTCTGCTGCGCGCCAGATGGCACGCTCGTTGACGAACGGATGGTCACCGGGATGGGACGCTCGAAACAGCAGCAGGTTTATGGCGGTTTGTAGCGCTCTGCGATCGTTGATGAACAGGACAACCGAGCTGAACAGCCCATCGAGAGCGACCCTCGACAACCGCAGACCCTCCCTGGGCCGGTTGCTGCGCCTCACGCCGTTGGCGGGCGACAGCGACGCGGCGGCACTCACCTGGTTCGCCACAGCGGTCGCGGAGGGTGCCGAGCGCAGCCGCCAGGGCCCACGACGTGTCAGCCTGTAGCTCGAATTGCTGGAACGCCGGGTCCGCGCGATCGGCGGCCGCAACCGCCAACGCTCGGACCTGCTCGCCATTTCCTTCCGCAATCCCGTGATCGCCGCGGGGCGCCTGGCCGGGCTCGCCGTCGAGGGCGAGACCGCGCCGCCCTCTCCTTCTGCGACTTCATGATCAAGCACTCCATCTTCACCGGACGGGTGCCTATCCGTGAGGGACCGACGGGGAGCAGGTCACTATAACGAGTGCTTCAATGGCACGCTCCGCCACGAAGTGTTGAACGCTGAGTGGTTCTCGACCACTGGCCAAGCCCAAGCCGCCATCAACATCTGGCTGAAGCAGTACCGCCAAGTCCGGCCACACCAAGCCCTGAACATGCGGCCACACGTCCCAGAAGCCCTATTAGAGAAACCGCAGATCACTGGCCCAAACCAAGAGGGCTCGACATTCGAATCCTGCCGGGGACGCCATCTCAACCCTGTCCGGCCCGGAGCCTCGAGGCCGGGCTTCAGCCGAACCAGATACGCACGATCTCGTGCGCCGCGTTGACCTCGATGTTCACGCGATCGGGCCGGAAATCCATGGTCAGGGCGTCGCCAGTCCGATAGTGGCGCGACCGCCGGCCAATCAGTTCACTGATCTGCGTCGGTTGCTGCCCGACGGCGGTCATGCGCGACAGGAAGCCCTGCAGCAGTTCGGCGACGCTGGCGTCGTCATTGGCGGCGCTGATCGCCCGGCGCAGCGGCAGCGGGACGTCCGGATCTCCGGCAACCGCGACTGGGTCCGGCCAGATCCAGAGCTGGAAGCCGTTCTGCCCGACAATCCCGTGAAACAGAATGTCGACGCCGTCGTCGGTGATGCGGTAGGCGTTCACCGACCCGTTGGGGCCACCGCAAACCGACGGGAACATGAGCGGCAGGATCCGCTTCTCCGCCTCCAGGACATTGTTCGCGCCGATCAGGCCCTCCAGCTCGGTACGCATCTCCTCGAGGGTCACCTCCTGACCCATGCCGCACTGCCGCGTCCCGTCTTCCTTGTAGACCCAGGTCATCATCCCCTCCCTGTCGATCACCGCGACCGCCGGTCCATCCGCGCTGCCGCATTAAACCGTTTGAACCCATGCACTTCGACGGAAGACCTCAGATCGCTTGTCAGATTCCGCCTGCAGTGTCCGAATTTCGCGTCATCAGCAACCTCTGGCCGCACATTTGCCGGGTGTCTTGCATTTTATTTTAGAATTTTCTACCATGTCTATTATAAATAAATCTATGATAATTTTTGCGGGTAATAGCAGAGCCAGTTCAAATGGTTATTGGTTAAGGCCAAGGGGGGAGGCGGACGATGAGACGGAACAATTGCCGCTGGATCGCCGCGTCGGTTGTATTTGCCGCGGGCATGACGTCCGCAGGCGTGGCAACGGCTCAGCAGTACGACATCCGCGCGATGGGGCGGGAGTGCACGCAGAAGATCGGCGTCATCGAGCCGTTTAACTGTCTCGACGGTGAGCTCATTCCGATCACGGTCAACGATCAGCCGGTGAATTCGGGCGACCCGAGCCCGACCGTTTGCGACCGCCCGAGCTTCCTGTCACCGGCCTACTGCAAGCCGTTCGCACGGGTCGGCCGGTTGCCCAGCCTGGGGCCGAATGGCAACCCGGACAGCGATGTCCAGGCCATGTTCATCTGCCGGCGTTACAACGACGTGTCCGACCCGAACGACCCGGCATTCTGGGACGTGGCCATCATCCAGCACCGCAAGTCGACCGGCGACACGTGCTTCTTCCAGCATCTTGGGCCTTACACCGATTCCACCCGGGTCCCGCCGCCCAGCGAGTCGGCGTCGCAGACTCCGCCGGGCAAGCCCACGGCCGAGAGCTTCTGGCTGACGCCGCAGGAGAGCGCGAACATCAACTGCAACAGTTGCCACGACGCCGGGCCGTTCATCCATTCGCCGCATATCGACCAGGTGAAGGTGCCAGGGAATCCGGACAAGACGATCGTGTTCCCGTTCCCGAGCGTTCGTGACAACGAGCCGAACAACTATCGCTTTGTCGGTGCGCCATTTCAGGCCTGGGGCATCCCGGAGATGATCAAACCACTGGGCAACCGCTGCGCCGAATGCCACGTGTTCGGTGTGCACGCGTCGAGCGACAGCTACACGAAATACTCGGTGGGCCGGTCAGACCCCACCAGGATCACCCCACGCTACACCGAATACCCGAGGAGCCACTGGATGCCCCCGGACCAGGCCGCGCAGATGCCGGAGGCGATCTTCGAGCGCCTCTATGGGGCGGCGGTCGACCAGATTCTTGCTTGTGGATCACGGGGCACCATGGCATCGGCGCCGGACTGCAACCGCCAGCCCTTCGGCCCACCATGACGCCGATAACCGACTGACGACCCGGCCAGGACATCGGCGCCGCGGCGTCGCCTGTCCGGCAGGCCCGCAATCTCACGACGGGAGGGAGAGATGGCCCTAGATCCGAACATCAGGCAAATAAAGGTGCATCCGGCGATCGGCCTGGCCCGCATGACGATCAGCCCGGACCACTATGTCTTCGACCCCGCCAACCCTGTCCGCCCGACCTATAAGTCCGGCGGACGGGTCATGCGCCAGGCGGTGCAGTTCCGGCTGTTCGCCTATGGCGACAACAATGCCGGGCTGTACGAACTGACGGCGGCGAGGCTGCAGGAAATGGGGCTGCGGGCGGTCTGGTCGGCGGAGCTGGCCAACGGCAAGATCGAGATGCAGACCCGGAACCCGTCGGATCGCTTCCACGCGCGCGGCGACACCGGCGGTGGCAATCTGCGGCTGGTCGGCAATCTCGCGACCTTCGCCGAGGGCAGCCGGATTCCGATGGGCGAGCTCACCACCGGCGGGCTGTTCGTCCCGCCGGTCGCCGGAATCTTCCGCCGCACCGCGAATACGCCGGTGCCCGACGGCGGCATGTACTCGAGCGACGTGTCCGACAACGCGTCGGATGGATCGATTGGCGCCCGGATCGTCGACGCCAATGGCGACGACGCCGGTATCGCAGTGCTGCCGGCCTGGGTCTCGGTCGGCCCGCAGGACTATGCGCCATCCTGGAACGACGTCGGCAACAACAACCTCTCGAAGTATCTCCAGAGCCTGCTGCAGACCCCCGACGCCCCACTGGCTAACCCGGTCAATGCCCAGGCCCGAGCGCTCGACCGCAATACCCTGGAGCGCGGTACAGCGGTGTTCGGACCCGGCATCGAGTTCAGTGGGCCATTCAACCGAGGCCAGTTCTACCCATCGGAGGTCACCGGTGATCCCGACGAAATCCGGTTCATGCCCGGCCGCGGCGGCGCCGGCGTCATCCCGGGTGGCTTGACCGAGAGCCTGTGCAGCCCGTGGCAGTTCGACTTCCAGGCCTGCACCTGCGCCTGGTGGCCGAATCAGCGGCCGGACGTGGCATTCAAGAACGGCGGGGCCGGCGCAGAAGTCGACTGGTTGCGGAGGATCGCCGCCGAGGACGGCCGGCGGCCGCCGGGCGGCACTCTGCAGACCAACACAGACTTCATTCGGCATGTCGACGAGCTGGGCATCATCAAGCGAGCGACCAACGACCCCGACCGACGCGCCGAGACCGAGCGCAGCGACGACATTCCAGCCCGCACCAGCTGACGGATGCGGCCGGTCGACGGAGCCTGCAGATGACCCTGATATCCAATCCCGCGCCGCACGCGCCCGGGCTGGAGCGTTACCGGGCGCTCGGCCCCGGCGGCGGCCACCGCAGCGACTACTACGCCGACCAGGACTTCTACCTGTTCGGCAGCGAGCTCGGCATCGGCTTGGTTCTGGTGAACGGAACTCGCATCCATTTGGTCGCCGAGCCGCTTGCCGCCGCCCTGGAGGATGCGTCGCGACGCGGGCGACGCGACCAAGTCACCGGTATCCTGGCGGAGCTCGGCTTCCACACCGAGCCACTGATCGACGACGCGGCGCCAGAGGCTCCGCCGCCGCGCGCGTTCTCCCTGGCGGTGGCCCAGACGTGCAATCTCGGCTGCACCTATTGCTATGCTAGCGGCGGCGATTTCGGCGGTGCCGCCAAGAGCATGTCCTACGAGGTCGCCGTCCGTTCGATCGACCGGCTGCTCGAGGGGGCCGGTCCAGGGGACCGCATCAACCTGGCGTTCCTTGGCGGCGAGCCGCTGGTCAACCGGGCGGTCGTTGTTGGCGCTACCGAATACGCCGCCGAGCAGGCGGCCCGACGCGGCGTGGCAATCGGCTTCTCCATGACAACCAACGGTACGCTGCTCATCCCCGAGGATGGCGCCTTCTTCGAGCGGCACGGCTTCGCCCTGACCATCAGTCTCGACGGGGTCGGCGCCGATCACGACGCGCTGCGCTCGTTCAAGTCCGGCCGCGGCTCGTTCGAGCGGGTGGTCGAGCGGGTGCGACCGGTGCTGGCGATGCAGCGCACCATGCAGGTCTCGGCCCGGGTCACGGTCACGCCACGCAACCTGAACCTGCGGTACACCCTCGACCGGCTGATCGCGATGGGCTTTCACAGCGTCGGGTTCTCGCCAATGGTCAGCGCGCCCTCGGGTCGCGACCAAATGCAGGTGTCGGATTTCAGCGTGATGCTCGACGAGATGATCGCCTGCGGCCTGGAGTTCGAGCACCGCACGATCACCGGGCTGCGCTATCCGTTCAGCAACATGGCCGCGGCCCTGCACGAGATCCACCGGGGCACCCACCGCCCGTACGCCTGCGGCGCCGGCGGTGGCTATTTCGGGGTGTCCGCGGACGGTGATCTCTCGGCGTGCCATCGCTTCGTCGAGGGTCAGTCCGGGCAGATGGGGCACATCGATGCCGGTGTCGACACCGCGGCCCAGGCGCGCTGGCTGGACGAGCGCCACGTCCATCGGCAGGACCCATGCAACCGCTGCTGGGCGCGCTACATGTGCGGCGGCGGTTGCCACCACGAGGTTATCCACCGCGGCCGCATCGGCTGCGACTACATTCGCGGATGGTTGCACTACACGCTACAGGCCTATCTGCGGCTGATCCGGCTGCGTCCGGACTTCTTCGATCCCCGCGCCGGGCGGCCCGATGCGGCGTGAACACTGTGATGTCGTGATAATCGGCGGTGGGCCCGCAGGCAGCGCGGCTGCAATCCGGCTGCGGCAAATCGGCCTCGACGTAATCATCGTCGAGGCGGCACTTTTCCCGCGACCCAAAATCGGCGAGTCGTTAACACCGGCCGTGCTGCCGCTGCTGGAGAGCTTGGGTCTTCGCGGCGAGGTTGAAGACGCCGGTTTTCCGCGTCCCGCCGGGGCATGGATCAGGTGGCGCGACGAACCGGGTTTGGCACCGCCGGTCGGCCAACCGGGCGCGCTCGGAATGCAGGCCGACCGCGCGGTATTCGACCAGATACTGTTGCGCCGGGCAGCCCGCGACGGCGCCCGCGTGCTGATGCCGGCGCGGGCCACCCCGCGGCGGTCGGAGGAGGGCTGGAGTGTCGCCGCGCAGAGCCCGGCCGGGCCGGTGGAAATCGGCTGCCGGTACCTGCTCGATGCGGCCGGCCGGCACGGCGCCGTTCGTTCGGGTCGCCGGGACCGGGTCATGCCGGCCACGCTTGCGCTCCACGCCTATTGGGCGGATCACGGTCTGAGCGGATCCGAGACAAGGGTTGAGGCCCTGGCAGACTGCTGGTTGTGGGCAGCGCCGTTGTCCGACCGTAAGGCGAACATCGCGGTGTTCCTCGACCCCGGTGCACTGGGTGTCGCATCGGCCGACCTGCCATGCTTCTACCGGTCTCGGCTGGCCGGGTCGGCTTTGCTGAGCAGCTGCCTGCACGGCCGGATGATTACCAGAGTCGCCGGTTGCAACGCCGCCGCCGACATGCAGCGCGAGCCGATCGGCCAGGGCTTCGCCTGCGTCGGCGACGCGGCGCTGAGCGTGGATCCGCTGTCGGCGCAGGGTACGCATCTGGCTCTGGTCATGGGCGTTCAGGGGGCGGCCGTCGCGAACACCGTGCTGGCGGATCCGGCGAAGCAGGCGGTTGCAGAGCGCTTCTACCGCGACCAGGTGGCCGGCTGGTCGCGCCATTATGCCGAGGTCTCGGCGCAGTTCTACCGGGAGCGCGCCGCCCTGGACCCGTCCACCTTCTGGGCGGACCGGGCTGGTCCAGACGAATCCGACGAGCGACCGGACGAGCCCGCGGCGACGCTCGATCCTGAGACGCCGCTGCGGCTGTCGCCGGAGGCGCGGCTGGTCGGCGTCGGCATTCTGAGCGGCGACCGCATCGACGAAGTGACCGGCCTAACCCGTCCGGGACTGGACCGCCCGGTGGCCCTGCTTGCCGGGGTCCCGGTGCAGGCGGTCATCGGCCGACTGCTCGCGCCGGGCCCAGCCTATCGGATCGCGGCCGCCCTGATTCCGCTGATGGGGGAAACGGCGGCGATCGCCTCGGTCCAAAGCCTGTGGCGGCAGCGGATCCTCACGGCGGACCCGCCGCCGGAGCCGATGGCCGGTGTCGCGTGGGAGGCCCGAGCAGCCGGTTGAGCGAGCCGTGTCCAGGATCGTCTACAAGAATGGCCGTGGTTGCTGCTTGTTGGCGGACAAGGCGTGGCGCGTTCGTGCTTGCGCAGGCACTCGGCGCAAGCGAGACGCGGCAGACCAGAACCGCCGACCCCGCCGCTGGCGTCGCCCCGCCGGCCCGTCGGTCAGCATGTACTTGCGCCCCTCAGCGCGTCGAACTCGGCGGCCGATGCCACCAGCCAGACGCCGCGCTGGCCGGCGATCCAGTCCGGCACCGCGCCGGCGAAGCCGAGGATGTGGACGTGCAGGGTGCGGCAGTGCGGGGCGGCCGGATCGAACCGCGGGTTGTTGGCGTCGACCCACGACACTCGGCGGTCGTGACCTGCCCCTGAAAAATCCCTCAGGATGCTCAGAAGCCAGTCCTGCGCCAGATCCTGACATGCTTGCGGATGGTTGAATCCTTCGGCAATGGCGCCGTCGGATGCAGACGAAGCCACTCCTGCTTCGCCAGACGAAAGATGCCTTCCGAACCTCTTTCAATCTCACCCCGCGCAGCAAGCTGGTCGAGGACAGCGTGAATTGCGGGACCGACGCTCGGCCGTCCAACGTGAACCGCATGTCGTTGTGCTGCGAAAGCAGCAACAGCAAACTGCAGCAGCCCGGCGTTCAGCGACACTCGATCCTGCCCGTCGATCGAAACCACTTCGTCGAACGCCACCGCGGCAAACTCCCGCACCGGCTCGAACTCGACGTCTGCGTCGACGCTCAATACCAGACCTGCCTCGAGAGGCGAGAGCGCGAGAAGCATCTCGCGCGTACGCCGGGCAGCCCGGACGTCATCAAATCCGCACGCAAGCACGATCCGCGTGGCAGAGCCGCCGATCGTCCACATGCCGACGAGCCAAGCGGTGGTGCCTTCCAACAGACGTGCGGTTGGAGGTCGGCGGCCGAACGCGTCCGAAAACGCCTCGGAGAGGCTCTCGACCACCCGGCCAACGCTGAAAGCAAGCGCGGCCACGCTCTCCTCGCTCGCCGCCACAAACCCTGCGTCCGGGCACCGCCAGCCATGCGTCTGGCGATCCGGGTCGAACTCCACATTGACGACATGCGGCTCGCCGCAGGCGTCGCAGATCGTCGTCTCGACCACGCCGTCGGGCACGAGGAGTCCCGCGCGGACCAGCGTCGCGACCGGCGACGCGTCACCGTCGACGTTGTTGAGGGCCGCAATTCGCTGATCGCCTTGAAGGACAAGTTCGCACAGCAGGCCAACGGGGTCCGTCGATCGGACGCCTGTCATGCGCTGCCCTCGTACAGGCCCCATCGAGAGAGCAGTTGGTCCGCAATCCGGCGGTGCAGTTCAATCTGGTCCCGCAAATTCGTGCGGTCAGGCACTTTCAGTTCGACCGCCACACGCTTCTCCCGCTTCTTGGACGCCTCGGGCTCGAAGGTGATGCGGATCTTGGCGGCGAGAACCCTCCAGCCCTGCCAGGAAAGCGGTCCGCGCGGCCCAAGCACCCGCCCCGCCCGTTCGTAGAAATCACCGTTCGCCGGGTTTGTGCTACGTGCAGGCGTTTCGAATGTGACGATGGATCCGCGGTCGGGTGCGCCGAGCTTGAGGCTGACCATCTCGACCGTGCGGACACGGTCGCCAGGGCGAACCTCGAACGACTGACGCACCTTCAGCATATCCAGGGCAAGTGTCCGGCGTGGTCGGGCGGCTGTCTTCGCGCCAGGCTTGAGCATGTGCTCGACGAAGGCCGCTGCGATCTGTTGGCGCCTCGCCGTACCGCCGCCTTTCACGACCACGTCGAGCGTTCGATCCGTAGCATCGAAAAGCAGCGCGGCCTCGCGCGCGCGACGGAAGAACCTCGTCTCGAGGTCCGATCTCTCGCCATCCGGAAAGACGAGCGCGCTCTCGGGGGCGTCCTCGACATAGAAGGTGAATTGCTCTCGCTCCAGGGCTCCCGCCCCACCCGGATCGGGATCCTGGCGGCTGAATCTCTCCAAGTGGATCCGCGGCACCGGGCCGTCGGACGCAAAAATCTCCCGCAGGCGTTCCGTGAAACCGTGGACGTCCGGATCAGGCCGCATCGCTGGCTTGCCGCCAGGCTCGAAGTCCAGCCCCGTCCAGTCCCGGCCATTTAGGAGGCGGTCAGCGAACACGGCCGACAGCGCCTTCTCGAAGGCGTCACTATCGTGAATCAATACGTGAAATGCGCAGGCTGTTGCGGCTTCCATCGCATCGAATTTCGAGAGATCGCCACCGCCGGCAGCCAGAACTGCGCGCAACATGCCGCGGCCGTGGTCAGTCATCAGTTGTCCGACCCGGTCGAAGTCCTGGTAGACCCGGCCACGGGCCTTGTCGCCGATTTCGTTGATCAGCTGTGCGAGATTGTCGACGAGCGTGTTGCGCTTTGTCGTCCAGTCGATATCAGCGAAATTCTCGGGCGAGATCGTGTCGAAATAGGCCCTCAAGCTGCCGGTCGGGGTCCTACGAAGAATCGTGGAAAGGTGGACGGACATGGCGGAGCGGCTCCTTTCTCATTCCGCGAGAAGGCCCCTCCCTAGCGCAACATATTTACGCACCCACAATGTTCGACACAAGATGTGGTCTTCCACAATCATCCGCTCGTGTTCGGACTCTCTGCTCCATACACAATGTTGGCCCACGCCTCCATCAAAGCCCGACGCTTTGAGAACAAGTCTCCCCGCGCATAGGCAGCCTCGGCCTTGTCCTTCAGCCGGTGGGCCAAGGCAGCTTCGATCACCTCGCGCGGAAACGACGACGCCTCGCCGGCCCAGTCGCGGAACGTCGACCGGAACCCGTGGACGGTCTCGGCTCGGCCCATTCGCCGCAATACCGCGGACAGGGACATATCGGAGAGCGGCTTGCCCTTGCGCTCGCCCGGAAAGACGAGATCGCCGGGCTCGCCCTTGTCGCCGAGCATTGCGAGGGCCTGCGGCGTCAACGGCACCCTGTGCTCCTTCTCGGCCTTCATGCGCGCCGCCGGCACCGTCCAAATGCCCGCGTCGATGTCGATCTCGGACCAGCGCAGACCGCGAACCTCGCCGGACCGCGCGGCCGTGAGGATGGCAAACGCGAGCGCACGAGCCGCGATACCTTCCCGGCCGGCGAGCGCCGTCATGAACGCGCCGATCTCCCGCCAATCGACCGCGGCGTGATGCTCAACAGCCTTCACCTTGGACGGCCGCGGGAGAAGGTGATCCAAATGGCCGCGCCAGCGTGCCGGGTTGTCACCGTCCCGCAATCCCTTGGCCGCGGCATAGTCTAGAACCGCCTCGATCCGCTGCCGTACGCGGCTCGCGGTCTCGGGCTTTTCCGACCAGATCGGCTTCAGCACGGCGAGCACATCGTCGACACCCACCGCGCGGACATCCATGGTCCCGATCTTCGGGTGCGCGTAGGTTTCCAGCGTCGCCATCCATTGCGCTGCGTGCTTCGCATTTCGCCAGCCATCCCGCTTCGACGCGACCAGCTCGTCGGCGGCATCCCGGAACCGGGTTGCTTTCGCGCGGCGCTTCGCGGCGACCGGATCTCCGCCCTCGCGAACCAGGCGCCGGATCTCGATCGTCCTCTCCCTGGCCGCCGCCAGCGTCACCTCGGGCCACGGTCCCAGGCCGACGTCCCGCCTGCGTCCGTCGTGCTGATACCGGAGCACCCAGGACTTGGCGCCGGTTTCCTTCACGACGAGCATCAGGCCCCGGCCGTCGACGTATTTGCCGGGACCCGCCGTCTCGACCTTGCGCGCGGTAAGAGGCATCATCGGTTCCCACGATCGTTCCCACACTATGGAACGATTTGGGGCGACCGATCCCGAACGTCAATGGACAGGCGTGAATTTAATGCATTGTGATGTAAAGGAAGATCTGGACGTTGATGAACGCAGCGGGATGTAACTGGACGGACCTTTGGCGGACACCCCGTCCGCCAGTATCCTCCGGCACAATCTGCTGCTGCTTGAGCATCCGTCCATCCCTGTCTTGAGGCATGCGACGGTGCATGCCCGGTCAAGGATGAATGGTCGGTGTCTTCGAGTGCTCGAAACGGCGCTGAGTTTCCGGCGGCTTTTGGTGCTTGCTACGGATGGCGGGCTTCGGTGTTCGAAGTCTTCGTGAACCCTGGCCGATTTGTGTCGGAATCCGCATGCAGAGCAACTACCCGGCGGGCTTCCAGTTCGAAGATATCACAGGTATTTCAGGTCATAACGCTCGAGGATGTCGAACAGCTCTCGAGCGGCTGTTTCGCGGTGGCGACGAAACAAAGATGCAAGACCATCGGCGTCGCCCTCCTCAAGCAACGATACCATTTCGGCATGTTCCTCGGTCGAACGAACGGGCAGTGCTCGAAATCTAAGCGTGAACATGCGAACCCGATGCGCCTGATCGAGCAGCAATCCAATGATGTCCGCGAGCCGGCGATTCCTAAGGTATGCAAGCTGAAGCCGATGGAACTGGTTATCCGCTGCAGCCCAGGCATCAAGATTACCGGTCACGATTGCGTCACGCATCGCATCAGCCGCCGCACGCAACTGCGCGATCTGATTGCCGGAAAGTCCCTGTCGCGCCAGTGCCGACGCGCACTCCGGTTCCAGGACGAATAGCAGACCATAGATATCGCGCAGATCGTCGACGGAAATGGGCAACACGCGCATGCCATGCCGCGGCTTGACTTCGATCAGCCGCTCCTGCGCGAGCCGAACGAGTGCCTCGTGAATAGGTGTCCGGCTGATGTCAAACCGCTCGGCGAGTTCAGTCTCCGTGCACTGAAAACCGGATGGGATGCGGTTTTCCATGATCTCTGACTTGATCCGGTTGTAGGCAGACTCTGTGAGGCTTGCTCGGTCTTGCACGCTGCGATCTCTGCGAATGGCGATAGTGATCGTACTGGTCCTCAATTGGTGGGCTCTCCACCCGACAACATACCGGCGCACTCGTCGCAGTCCAACTGACCCGCGAGACTGACATGTTCGGCGGAGATCCGTGGCGCATTGACACCTCAAATTATTGCATACATTGTTGCATGCAAGATAGTAGATTGTGCATCTGAGAGCCCGACGTCGCGGTGCCGCCACACGTGCATCGACACCACCGACGCTGACCCGTCGAAGGACAAGCAGATCGCACTGCCGAACTACAAGATGCTCGTTGGGGAGAACACCGCATGGCGTCCGTGGACATCCGCGAAGTACGGAAGTCGTTTGGCCCGGTCGAAGTTCTGCACGGGGTCAGTGTGCCGATCAGCGACGGTGAGTTCGTCGTCCTGGTCGGGCCCTCTGGGTGCGGCAAGTCCACGCTTCTTCGGATGCTCGCGGGTCTGGAGAACATCACGTCGGGAGAGATCGCGATCAGCGGGCGGGTGGTGAACCACGTCCATCCGAAGGAACGCGACATCGCGATGGTCTTCCAGAACTACGCGCTCTATCCGCACATGACAGTCGCCCAGAACATGGGCTTCTCCCTGAAGCTGCGCGGCACCGACAAGGCCACGATAGGCGAACGTGTCGACCGTGCGGCCGAAATCCTCGGATTGAAACCGCTTCTCGAACGCTTCCCGCGGCAGCTGTCCGGCGGTCAACGCCAGCGCGTCGCGATGGGCCGGGCGATCGTGCGCGATCCCCAGGTCTTCCTTTTCGACGAACCGCTGTCCAACCTCGACGCCAAATTGCGCGTCGCTATGCGTACCGAGATCAAGGAACTGCACCAGCGACTGAGGACGACGACGGTATACGTCACGCACGACCAGATCGAGGCGATGACCATGGCCGACAAGATCGTCGTCATGCACGACGGCATCGTCGAGCAGATGGGCGCGCCGCTGGATCTCTATGATCATCCCCAGAATACGTTCGTTGCCGGGTTCATCGGGTCGCCGGCGATGAACTTCATACCCGGCAGGATCAAGGCGAACGGAAGTCTCTCGGTCGAGGTCGCCGGCGGCGCGCTGCTTCCGCTCGCCCAGGCGCCGGCATCGTCCGACGGCCGGCCGGTGACGTATGGCGTGCGACCGGAGCATCTCGAGCTGTCCGACGAGGGCGTCGAGGCAGAGGTGGTGGTGATCGAGCCGACCGGATCCGAAACGCAGGTGTTCGTTCGTCTCGCCGACCAGGAAGTCTGTGCCGTCTTCAGAGAACGCCACGAGCTCAGACCAGGCCAGAAGGTGCGGCTCCGGCCGCGCGCCGATGCCGCCAAAATATTCGATCCCGAGACCGGCCACAGGCTCTAGCCGTCGGCCGGGGTTCCAGAACCATAGCTGCAACAAGAACCAGCAGGCTAACCGAGGAGGAACAAACAGATGTCGGCCAAGATCAATCGTCGCTCACTGCTCAAGGGAACCACTGCCGTCGCCGCCCTGGGCGCGGCAGGCTCCTACAGCGACCTCTTGGGCTTCGCGAAGGCGTGGGCTGCGGACAGCCCCTTCAAGCCGGAGGCGGGCGCGTCGCTGTCGCTGACGCGCTGGCGCCGTTTCGTTCAGTCGGAGGACGACGCGTTCCGCGCAATCTGCAAGTCGTTCGAGGATGCGACCGGGTGCGCGGTCAGCGTCGTCGAGGAAGGCATGGACGACGTGCAGCCTAAGGCGTCGGTTGCGGCGAACACCGGCCAGGGCTCGGACATGTTCTGGGGCACCTACTCGATGCCGCAGCTGTTTCCGCAGAAGGCGCTGGAGATCACCGACGTCGCCGAATATCTCGGCAAGAAGTACGGCGGCTGGGTCGATGCGGCTCAGGTCTACGGCAAGAACGGCAACCGCTGGATCTGTCTGCCGGTGACGATTTCCGGGAACTACATCAACTACCGTATCTCTTCGATCAAGGCCGCCGGGTTCGACTCGGTGCCCGGTGATACGGCCGGCTTCCTTGAGTTGATGAAGGCGCTCAAGGCAAAAGGGACTCCCGGTGGATTTGCGCTCGGTCGCGCCACCGGAGACGGCAATGCCTGGGTGCACTGGCTCCTGTGGGCCCACGGCGGGCGGCTGGTCGACGAGAACGACAAGGTCGCGCTCGACAGTCCGGAGACGCGCGCGGCTCTCGAATACTGCAAGGCGCTGTACGAGACCTTCGCGCCCGGCACCGTGTCCTGGAACGACAGCTTCAACAACAAGGCGTTCCTGGCCGGCGAGGTGCACCTGACCAACAACGGCATCTCGATCTATGTGGCGGGCCAGAACGGCGACGACAAGCAGAAGGCGATCGCCGCGGACATGGATCATGCCTACTACCCGATCGGTCCGGTCGGGCGGCCGACCGAGTTCCAGGTGTGCTTCCCGATCATGGCCATGAACTACACGAAGTTCCCGAACGCCGTGAAGGCGTTCTTCGCCTACTGGATGGAGGCCGACCAGTACAACAAGTGGCTGACTGGTTCCCAGGGGTACATGACCCACACGCTGAAGGCCTACGATGCCAACACGGTCTGGGACGCGGACCCGAAGCGCAAAGTGTTCCGGGATTCCGCGACGCGGACGCTGACCGCGGGCTATCCGGGTTCGATCGGTGAACGCGCCGCGTCGGCCATCGCCGACTTCGTCGTTCTGGACATGTTCGCGAACTACGTCACGGGCCGCGCATCGGCGGACGATGCGATCAAGTCTGCCGCACGCTCGGCGAGCCGCATCTACCGATGAGCGACCGCTTGGCATGAACCACCAGCAGAGGGGCGCGGAGGGCTCTTGCGAGCCCGCTTGCGGAGCTTCCGTGCCCCTCTCAGGCGTTCCCGCCGATCGACTGACTTCCGCGAAGGAGCCCCGATGGCCGAACTCTCCGCTGGCCGGCCCGCTGCCTCGGCACCGAAGGACGATCGAAGGCTCTGGGAGCGCCTGAGGACGAACCGCAACTGGCTCGGCTTCTGGTTCATGGCGCCGGCCATGGCCTTCCTGCTGCTGTTTCTCGCCTATCCGCTGGTGCTCGGAATCTGGCTCAGCTTCACCGACACCCGGATCGGGCGGCCCGGCGAGTTCGTCGGGCTCGAGAACTATGAATGGATCAGTGAGGACACCGTATTCTGGGGGTCGGTGTTCTTCACCATCTTCTACACCGTCGTCGCAAGCATCGCGAAGTTCGCGATCGGGCTCTACCTCGCATTGCTGCTGAACCAGCACATGCCCTTCAAGGCGATGGTCCGCGCGGTCGTGCTGATCCCTTTCATCGTTCCGACGGTTCTGTCGGCCATCGCCTTCTGGTGGATCTACGATCCGCAGTTCTCGATCGTCTCATGGTCGGCGCGCCAGCTCGGCCTGATCGACACCAACATCGACTTTCTGGGCGATCCGTGGAACGCGCGCTGGTCGGTCGTGTTCGCGAACGTCTGGCGCGGGGTTCCCTTCATCGCGATCACGCTGCTCGCCGGACTCCAGACGGTGCCCCCGTCGCTCTACGAGGCGTCCACGCTCGACGGCGCGACGCGCTGGCAGATGTTCCGCTACATCACCTACCCGCTCCTGACCCCGATCATCGCCGTCGTGATGACGTTCTCGGTCCTGTTCACGTTCACCGATTTCCAGCTGATCTGGGTGCTCACGCGCGGCGGACCGGTCAACGCCACCCACCTGATGGCGACGCTCAGCTACCAGTGGGGGATCCTGGGCGGCAAGCTCGGCGAGGGAGCCGCGGTCGCGGTCGCGATGATCCCGTTCCTCCTCGCCTGCATCATGATCAGCTGGTTTGGACTGCAGCGCCGCAAGTGGCAGCACGGAGGCCGGGATGGGTGAGGGAACGCAGCCGGCCCAGGGGCGGACGCCGGGACGGGTCAGCTCTCAGGATACCGTCGCCCGCGGCGACGACACGGAGGGCATGTCCTACCTGGACACCGGCTTCGGCCGCGTCGTCAAGCTGTACGCTCCGCTCGGGTTGATCGTCTTCGTGCTTCTGTTCCCGTTCTACTGGATGGCGCTGACCTCGGTGAAGCCCGACGCCGAACTGCTCGATCTCGAAGGCGTCAACCCGTTCTGGACCTGGTCGCCGACGCTCAAGCACTACTATGTGCTGCTGGTCGAGACGGAGTACCCGACCTGGCTCTGGAACACGATGTTCGTCGCGATCTCGGCGACGATCCTCTCCCTGGTCGCCAGCGTCCTTGCCGCGTATGCCATCGTGCGGATCCGCTACAAGGGCGCCGACACGGTCGGGGGGTTGATCTTCCTCGCATACTTGGTCCCGCCGTCGATCCTGTTCATCCCGCTGTCGACCGTGGTGTTTCAGTACGGGCTGTTCGACACGCCATTCGCGCTGATCCTGACCTATCCGACGATCCTGATCCCGTTCTCGACGTGGCTGCTGATGGGCTATTTCCGCACCATCCCGTTCGAACTCGAGGAATGTGCGCTGATCGATGGCGCGACGCGCTGGCAGATCCTCACACAGATCATCCTGCCACTCGCCGTTCCGGGCCTGATCTCCGCGTTCATCTTCTGCTTCACGTTGTGTTGGAACGAATATATCTACGCGCTGACTTTCATTTCTTCCGCTGAGAACAAGACTGTCCCGGTGGCGATCGTGACGTCGTTCACCGATGGCGACGCGTATCGCTGGGGATCGATCATGGCGGGCGCGTTGTTCGGCTCGCTGCCACTCGTGATCCTCTATGCGTTCTTCGTCGAGCACTACGTCTCGGCGATGACGGGGGCGGTGAAGGAGTAGGCCGGGCTGTTGCGCATGACCTGGCTTGAAGGTGCCCTGCTCGCGGCCGGACCGGGCGAAGAGCACGGTGTCCGCCGGGCCAGCGGAGCTTTCACTCGCAGAGGATTCCACCATGGGCAATCCGGAAGTCGCTGTCTTTCCAGGGGACGGTATCGGGCATGAGGTGATGGCCTCGGCCCTGACGACGCTCGACGCCCTGGAACGGCGCTTCAATTTCCGGCTGTCGAGGACCGTCTACGAGGGGGGAGCCGCGTACTACCGCAAGTCGGGCAAGGACCTGCCCGACGGGGCGTTCGAGGCGGCGCGGGCGGCCGATGCGATCCTGTTCGGGGCGATGGGCTTGCCGGACGTGCGCTTGCCGGACGGCACCGAGGTCGCGCCACACCTGCGGATGCGCGAGTCATTCGGTCTCTTCGCCGGCGTTCGGCCCGTGAAGAAGTATCCGAACACACCGCGGGTGCTGGCCGATGCGCGTGGCGACCAGGTTGATCTGATCGTGCTTCGGGAGTCGACGGAAGGCCTGTTCGCCTCGCGGGGGCGCGGCACCGTCGAAGACGATGCGGTCGCACGCGATACGATGGTGATCACGCGCGCGACGTCGGAGAAGCTCTTCGACGTCGCGTTCTCGCTTGCGCGGCGGCGGCGCACTCAAGGTGTCGGCAAGAACCGGGTAACGTGCGTCGACAAATCGAACGTGTTCGTGTCCATGGCCTTCTTCAGGAAGATCTTCTCCGAAAAGGCCCGCGAGCACGCGGACGTCAAACACGACTACGCCTATGTGGATGCCGCGGCTCTCGATCTGGTCCGCAAGCCGTGGGAGTTCGATGTGCTGGTCATGGAGAACATGCTCGCGGACATCCTCTCGGATCTGGGGGGCGGGCTCGTCGGGGGCATGGGAATGGCTCCCTGCGCGGAGATCGGTCTCGAGCATGCGCTGTTCCAGCCGGCCCATGGTTCCGCGCCCGATATCGCCGGTCAGGGCAAGGCCAACCCGACGGCAATGCTGGTGTCGACGGCAATGATGCTCGATTGGCTGGGCGAGCGCCGCGGCGATGATGTCCTCGTGCGGGCAGCGAGGGCTCTTGATGAGGCAGTGACCCAGGCCTACGCCGATGCAGCGGTGCTGCCCTACGAACTCGGCGGTTCGACCGGCACCGAGGCGTTCACGGCGGCTGTCGTCGAACGGATCGCACGGTGCCCATGCTCTTGTTGATCTCACGGTGCACCAGCACCTGCGCAGTTCCGGCGGGACAGCGCACCCGCAAACATCGTTTCCGGTCTTACGGTCGGTCGTGAGGGACTTCATGCGAACGATCATCGTGGAGGAAACTTTGTGAGATCGTTTGCAGGAACCGACAACCGGAGACGCAAGGATTGCAGGCTTTCTGCGCATCCGGCTCAGTTCGATTAGTCTCACCCCGTCCGCCACCGCCAGCTCCCCGAAGCGCCCCCGGCCGCTCCCTCCCGTCGCCACTCGTGGACCAGTGGACGGCCGCGCGCATTCGGCTACGCTGTCGCCGAGCCTGCGTATCGAGGTTCCCGCGTTTCACGTCTTCCCCGGCCCTGCCGAACCCGACCCGCCCTCGGCGCGCGGCGGGCCGGCGCGGCTCTCCGACTTTCATCATCTCCAGAACCGAAGGGGTCCCTCCATGTCCGAGTCCGACATCACCAAGGCCGCGGTCGACAAAGGCATCGCCAGCTTCATGGCGACGTCGGGACGGGTCCCGCCGTCCTACGAGGTCCTGATCGAGCACGCCCCGCAGGCCTTTGCGGGCTACGGCCTGATCCGGGACTTCGTCATGCGGACGCCCGAGAACGGCGGCGCGCTCGACCTCAAGACCAAGGAACTCATCTTCGCTCTGCTCGACACCCTCACCGGGGAGAAGAACGGCGCCATCGCCCACGCGAAGCAGGCCATGAAGCACGGGCTGACCCTGCCGGAGCTGACCGAGGGGCTGGTGCAGGTCCTGATCGTCGGCGGCATCCCGACCTGGAACACCGTCGGCGTCGACGTCATCGCCGCGTGCAAGGAGGAACAGTAACGGGTTTTGCCGCCGCCGGCGTCCTGGCCTATGGTGGCGTGGGGAGCTGGCGGATCAACTTCCGCCGGTCAGGGGCGCTGCCTGAGGGCGACGGCGCCGACAGCGACTTGCATCGCGCCGGGGGGAGCCGTGCCGTCCGAAATCCGCGAGCCCGCCTACCCGGTTCCGGGGGATCTCGACGACGAGCGGTTCCGCTGGCTGTTCGACTACTGGCGGGCCCGGCACCGCGACGGGAAGCTGCCCGGCCGCGAGCACATCGACCCGCTGGACTTCCCGCAGCTGCTGGGCCGCCTCTACCTTGTCGAGGTGGTGCGCGAGGGAGGCCGGCTGCGGTTCTGGTTCCGGCTGTGGGGCAGCCGGATCCGCGGCATCTTCGGGCACGACCACACCGGCCACTGGCTCGAGGAGATCGCCGCGCCCGGCACCCTGGCCGACATCGAGGCGGCGCTCAGCGCCTGCACGCTGGAGGCCCGGCCGTTCTTCTGGCGCCGGCCGATGATGGTCGAGAGCGCCGAATACGCCGCCACCCGCCGGCTGGTGCTGCCGCTGGCCGCCGACGGCAAAACCGTCGACATGCTGCTCGGCCTGATCATCGAGGACTGGCGCGAGCTCCCGAGCCAGATGTAAGCGGCGACCAAGCCGGACCGCCGGCTTCCCTGAAGCAGGGATTCGAGCCCGGCACGCGGCCGGCAAGCCCGCGTTGCTCACGAGATCGTTGCACCGCCGACCGCCGCGATTGCCCTAGAGTAGCGCCGGGAAACGACGGAAACGGCAAGGGAGCGACGAGCCATGCAACGCAAGCGAGCCAGCGATTTCGACCCGCGCCTGCTGGAACTGTACGACGGCTACGTGCACGGCACCATGAACCGGCGGCAGTTCGTCGACCGGGCGGCCCAGTTCACCGTCGGCACCGCCGCCGCGGCGGCGGCCCTGGAGGCGTTGCAGCCGAACTACGCGCTGGCCGCCCAGGTGGCGCCCGACGACCCGGCGATCGTCACCGAGACGGTCGAGTACGCGTCGCCCAAGGGACACGGCACGGTGCGCGGCCTGATGGCGCGGCCGTCCGGCGCGACCGGCAGGCTTCCCGCCGTGCTGGTGGTGCACGAGAACCGCGGGCTGAACCCGTATATCGAGGACGTGGTCCGGCGCACCGCCAAGGCCGGCTACCTGGCGCTCGGGCCCGACGGCCTGACCTCGCTCGGCGGCTATCCCGGGACCGACGACGAGGGCCGCGAGATGCAGCGCAAGCTCGACCCGGTGAAGCTGATGGAGGACTTCTTCGCCGGCTTCGAGCACCTGGCCGGCCACAAGGACTCGACCGGCAAGGTCGGCTGCGTCGGCTTCTGCTACGGCGGCGGGGTGTGCAACGCCCTGGCGGTCGCCTACCCGAACCTGGGCGCGTCGGTGCCGTTCTACGGCCGCCAGGCCAGGGCCGAGGACGTACCGGCGATCCGGGCCCCGCTGCTGCTGCACTACGCCGAACTGGACGAGCGCATCAACGCCGGCTGGCCGGCCTACGAGGCGGCGCTGAAGGAGCACGGCAAGACCTACACCGCCCACATGTATCCGGGCGTCAACCACGGCTTCCACAACGACACCACGCCGCGCTACGACGAGGCGGCGGCCAGGCTGGCCTGGGAGCGGACCCTGGCGTTCTTCGGGCAGCACCTGTCATAGGGCGACCGCCCGCCCCAGGCGCGACCGCGCTTCCCCGGTTCCCGCCCGGGCGGTAGAGTTCGACCATCGACGAGGGGGATTCGATGGTCCGGATACTATGCCTGCTTGTGGCGGCCGCGATGCTGGCCGGGTGCACCAACACCAGGGTCGAGGCGGTCCGGGCGGCCGACATCCCGAGCGACTTCCGGGCGGGCCGCGTGCTGGTGTTCGCCGGGTCGTTCCCGGACGACGCCCGCGCGCCGTTCGAGACCGCCTTCGCCGAGCGCCTGAGGGCGGCCGGGGTCGACGCGGTCGGCGCGCTCGAGGCCGCCGTGCAGATCGCCAAGGCGGCGGCGTCCGACGAGATCCAGCGGGTCGCCGGCAACGGCGGGTATTCGAGCGTCCTGCACATGAACGGCTACTCGGCGCGCACCGAGACTCGCACCGTCTATGTCAGCCAGACGCTCTACGGCTTCACCAGCTTCCGGCCCGAGCAGCGGGTGTTCGGGCCGTTCTACAGCTATCGGGTCGCCCTGATCGACGTGCCGAGATGGCGGACGGTCTGGACCGCCTCGGCCAATGGCACCAAGGCCGGGCTGGCCTCGATGGAGAAGTTCGGCCGCGAGGCCGCCGACACCGCGGTCGAGCAGATGATCGACGACCGGGTGATCGCCCCGAAGGGCTGAACGCGGCGGCCGGTCCACTGAATGTTCCCGACGGGAGTCGTGCCCATGCGCCTGCTGATGATCCTGGCCGCGACGGTGCTGCTGAGTGGTTGCCTGGAAACCACGGGGGCGGCGTCGAACGCCGGGCCCGGCCTCACGCCCGAGTACCGGCTCGGCCGGGTCCTGGTGTTCGGCGGCCGCTACGAGACCTCCGACCGCCAGGAGGCCGCATTCGCGGTCGTCGACCGTCTCCGCGGACATCATGTCGACGCGGTCGACAGCGGCGATCTGGAACGTCCGGCCGGGGAGCGCCTGTCGCGGAGCGGTCGCCTTCAACTGGCACGGCAGAACGGCTTCGACAGTGTGCTGGTCATCACCAACGGGTCCGAGCGCACCCAGAAGGCGACCGGGCCGATCGCCGGCTTCGTCTTCTTCTTGCCGTCGAGCCGTCCGACCCAGGTGGCGACCCTGTACGATTCCAATACCGAGACGGTCGTATGGACCGGTCAGTTCCGAACCCGGAACGACCCGTCCTGGCCCGTTGCCAAGGTCAAATACGACACGGCCGAGGCAATCGTTCAGGACATGCGCGAACGCGGCCTTCTCGGTCCCCGCCCCTGACGCGGGCGGTCACCGTCACCCCGCCAGCCGAGCGGCCTCCTCGCAGACCGGCGCCGCCGCCCACGCTCCCTCGCCCAGTTCCCGGTCGACCGCCGCCACCACGGCCGGCGGGTCCGCCTCTTCCGGCACCCGGAACAGGCCGAGGCGGTGCAGCCATTGCCCCGCGGACTCGCGGCCGCTGAGCCAGGACACCGGGACCGCCAGGGTCAGGCCAACCACGATCGGCGCCAGCCAGGCCAGGGCCTCGAGCGAAACGAAGGCGACCGCCAGGGCGGCGGCGATGCCGACCAGGGTGTGGACGGCGTGTACCCGCAGCACCTGGCCGAACGGCTCGCCGTCGCCGTCGCGGCGCTGCGGGCCCCAGCCGGAGTTGCGGCCGGCCAGGATCTCGGCCACGAACCGGCTGTGCAGCAGCATCATGACCGGCGCCACCAGGGTGGTGACGACGATCTCCAGCAGCGTGCCGACCGTCAGGCAGAGCACCCCGCCGTGGCCGCGCCGCAGGTCGCGGTCGGCCAGGATCAGCGCCATCCCGAAGGCGCGCGGCAGCAGCAGCAGGATCAGCGGCAGGCCGATCAGGATCCGCAGGTCGGCGCTGCGCGGGATCACGAACGGGATCGGCCGCAGCACGTCGAAGGCGTGCAGCACGTCGGCCGCCCACAGGATCTGCACGGTGCCCAGCACCAGGAACAGCAGCCAGATCGGCGACGCCAGATAGGCCATCACCCCCATCAGGAAGTGGTAGCGGCTCATCCCGGCCAGCCCCTGGGCGGCGACCAGCTGCAGGTGCTGCAGGTTGCCCTGGGCCCAGCGCCGGTCGCGCACCGCGCTGGCGATCAGGCTGGGCGGCGGCTCCTCGAAGCTGCCCGCCCGATCCGACATGATCTTCACCTTCCAGCCGTCGGCGACCAGCAGCGCCGCCTCGACGAAGTCGTGGCTGAGGATCTCGCCGCCGATCGGCGGGCTGCCCGGCAGCACCGGCAGGCCGCAGCTGGCGGCGAAGGCCCGCACCCGGATCATCGCGTTGTGGCCCCAGTAGGTGCAGGTGTCGCCCATCAGCACGGCCAGACCCTCGGCGATCGGCTGGCCCTGGACCGAGGTGGCGAACTGCTGCAGCCGACCGAACAGCGACCGGGCGCGCACGCTGCGCGGCCAGGTCTGCAGCAGCCCGAGCCGCGGGTCGGCGTCCATCCGGTCGGCCATGCGCAGCACCGTGGCGCCGTCCATCAGGCTGTCGGCATCGAGCACCAGCATGTAGTCGTAGTGTCCGCCCCAGCGTTCGCAGAAGTCCTGGATGTTGCCGGCCTTGCGGCCGGTGTTGCGCGCGCGCCGGCGGTAGAAGATGCGGGACTCGCCGCCGACCGCGCGGATCAGGTCGCTGCAGGCCAGTTCCTCGCGCCGCCCGAGCACGGGGTCGCGGGTGTCGCTCAGCACGAACAGGTGGAAGCCGGCCAGCCGGGCCTCGGCGTCCAGGGAACGGACCATGGCGCGCAGCCCGGCGAATACCCGGTCGGTGTCCTCGTTGTAGATCGGCATCAGCACGACCAGCCGGCGCCCGACCGTCTCGGCATCGCCGGGGGGCGGCCCGCCGCGCTCCGCGATCCGCCGCCGGAGCAGCGAGGCCGCGCCCAGGGCCGCGATCCAGAAATTCGCCGCCAGCCAGGCGATCAGGACCGGGAACACTACCAGCAGCGCGATCTCGGCCGCGTTCAGCCGGCTCGACGGGAACAGCTCGCGGAACTCCAGCAGCGCCGCCCCGGTGGTCGCCGTCACCAGGAGGGTAAGCGCTACGCGGACGAAGACCGTGCCGGGCGAGACGACGCGGCGCGACGGTGGCGGTTCCGATCTAGGCATTCGTGTCCCTCATGCTCGAACCGCCGCCGATTGCGCGCCACGGAATAACGGCGCTGGCCGGCCGGTCGTTCAGGTCGAGCCGGCGGGCGACAACTGCGCCGGCCGGCCGGCGCCTCGCCCGTCCGCTGCCCCAACGAAATCCCCGGTCATGCCCGCTTTCCCCGTTGGCTCCACCGTCGCGGCGATCCTGATCGCCACCCAGGTCGCCGCCTGCACCAGCACCCGCCGCAGCACCCCCGAACGGACCGCCACCGAGCAGATCCTGCTGTCGACCGCCGTCGACCGTGCGGTCCAGCGGCTGCAGGTGGGATTGCCGGCCGGGACCGCCGTCTACATCGACGCCGGCCGTTTCGAAGCCTATGACGAGGACTATGCGATCGCCGCGGTCCGCGACCGCTTCCTGGCGGCGGGCTGTCGCATCGCGGGCAACCGCGGCGAGGCCGAGGCCGTCGTCGAGATCCGTTCGGGCGCCCTGTCCACCGACGAGAGCGACGCGCTGGTCGGGATCCCGTCCTTCTCGATCCCGATCCCGCTGGCCGGCGACTTCGACACGCCGGAACTGGCGCTCCTGAAACAGAACCGCCGGCGCGGCATCGCCAAGATCGCCTTCACCGCCTACTGGACCGCCAGCGGCGCGCTCGCCGACCGGACCGACCCGATCATCGGGATCGCCGGTTACGACGACTGGAAGTTCCTCGGTCTCGGCTGGCATGACGGCGATGTGATTCCTTCCGATCTCCCCCCGGAGGCCGGGCGACGCCGGGACGAACGTCCGGAAAAAGGCGGGCTTCCGGAAAAAAGCGGGTCCGCCGAAGCGGACCCTTGAGGCACAGGGCGGACGTTCACTCCGGAGTTGGATTCGGGTCCCCGGGATGCGGGACGCAATATGCGGTCCCGGAACCAATGACCGCGCCCGGCCCGGGTTATTCCGTCGAACGTCACAGGTCATCGGCATGCCACTGGTAGGTCCAGGTCTCGCTGAGCGCGCCGCCGCGGTGCTCCAGGAACAGCCGCAGGTCGACCGCCGCTGCGTCGCCGGTCTGCAGATCGAACTCGACGCGCCAGACGCCGCCGGCCGCCAGCCTGTGGGCCGATGCGCGCCCGACCTTGCCGCCGTTCGTCGTGACCACCGGGCGGACCGGCGCGGCGGCGTCGAGCATCATCAGGTCGCCGCCCGCGAAATCGACCACGAAGCGCCGGTCGCGGGGGTTCCGCTCGGCGCCCGGCGATCCCGCGATCCCGATCCGGGTGGCGATCGCGCGCGCCGGTCCGGGCAGTTCCGCCGGCACGACCGTGCCCCAGTGCATGCGGTAGCCGAACTCCAGCGGCCGGTCCGGCTGCGGCGGCCGCTCCGGACGCCAGTAGGCGACGACGTTGTCGGAAGTCTCGTCGCGAGCCGGCAGCTCGACCAGTTCGACCCGCCCCTTCCCCCACTCGCCGCGCGGCTCGATCCACAGGTTGGGCCGGCGGTCGTAGAAGGCGCGGTCGTCCTGGTAGTGGTCGAAGTCGCGGTCGCGCTGCAGCAGGCCGAAGCCGCGCGGATTCTCGTCGGTGAACGAATTGACCCGGCCACCGGCGGGATTGCGGAGCGGGCGCCATAGCCATTCGCCGGCCCCGGTCAGCATGCACAGGCCGTCGGAGTCGTGAACCTCCGGGCGGTAGTCGTCGCGCGCCCGGTAGTCGTTCTCGCCGTGCAGATACATGGAGGTGACCGGCGCGATCCCGGCCCCGTCCAGGCGGGTCCGCGGGAACACCGCGGCCTCGACGTCGATCGTGGTGGTCCGGCCGGGCCGGATGACGAAGCGATAGGCGCCGGCGGTGCTGGCGCTGTCCAGCAGGGCCAGCACGGTCAGCGCCGTGTCGCCGGCCGCCGGACGGCGCAGCCAGAACGCCCGGAACATCGGGAACTCCTCGCTGCCGAACCGGGTGGTGTCGACCGCCAGGCCGCGCGACGAGAGCCCGTACTGCAGTTCGCCGCCGACTGCCCGAAAGTAGCTGGCGCCAAGAAACGACGCGACGTCACGGTCCCAGTTCAGGCGGTCGTAAAGTCGGAAGCCGGCATAGCCCAGCGCCTGCTCCTCGTCGTCGGTCGGATGGATCTCGCCATAGCGAAAGCGGCCGGGATCGAAGCCGATCGCCCGGGTCTCGTCATCGGCCAGTTCGAAGATCCGCACCGGGTAGCGGAACATCCCGCCGGCATGGAACAGGCCGACCTCGAACGGCAGGTCGCCCCCCGACCACAGGCGGGCGCTGCGGTCCGACTGGATGGCGAAGTAGCCCTTGCTGTCGAGCCCGGCGAACCGCTCGGGAACCGTCGGCGGGCTGCGGAATTCGGAGCGCGCCAGCCCCTCGGCGAGCGCCCGGACGTCGGCGTAGCCGCGCACCCGGGCGTAGGCCGCGGCCGGCGACCCGGTCTCGGCGGTCACGGCGCCACGCGGCAAGGCCGTGGCCGCGACCCCGAACAACGCCCCCAGCAGGGCGTCTCGCCTGGTGATCGCCATTCTCTGCCGTGCTCCCCGGTCCGTTCCTGCCGCCGCTTGCGCTGCGGTGCGTCAACGAACCCGGCCGTTGCCGGTTCCGCAGCTGCCGGCTCAGGAGCCGATGGCCGCAAGTTCCGCAGCGCCGGCGGGAACCCGGGCCGGCTCCGTTGGTTTGCGCTGCAAAGCTGTGGAGATTGGCATGCCCGACGATCAGTTCCGCCCGCCCCCGGAAGCGTTCCTGCTCGACCCGCCGGTCGGCGTGCCGGAACCGGCGCCGCTCGACATGCCGCGCCGCCGGATCCGCCGGTTCCCGCTGGACCTCTCGCGCCTGCTGCCGCGACCCGTTGCGCTCGCCACCGACCCGCACGACCAGCGGGCCGGCTGAAGCGCGTCAGCGGGCCGCCGCCTCGTCGGCGAACAGCATCCAGGCCGGGCATTCCCGTTCGACCGGATCGACCAGGCCGCCACGACGTCCGGATCCCATGAAAACCGGTGCGTAGGGATCGCTGCCGGCCTGTCGTGCCTTCAGCACGGCCATCGACATCACTGCCTCGCGCGCGACCAGCCCCGCTGTGTTCCCGTTCATTGCCGCCTCCTTGCGGCTGTTGCCATCCAACGAACGGGAAGCAAGTCCTGCGCCAACCGAAGATCGCAACCGCGACGAGCGCTCAGGCGCCTTCGACATAGGGCTTGAGCGCGCACCAGACGGTGGTGTGATGCGGCACCGGGACGCCGAGCGCTGCCCCGCGCCGGGCGACCAGGCCGGACAGGCTGGCGACCTCGATCCGACGGCCGCGCGCCAGGTCGTAGTACATCGACGCGTACATCCCCGGCGGAAAGCTCTTGGAGAGCGCGACCGCCCGCTCGACGACATCGGGCGAGGTCCGCACACCCTCGGCCGCGGCGACCGCCACAACCTCGCGCATCATCGCCTGGGCCAGGTCCATGATCTCCGGATCGGTGTAGACCTCGCCGGCCGGCTTGCGCAGCAGGGTCGTCAGGCCGGCATTGGTCGCCAGCAGCACGAACTTGTCCCACAGCGTGCCGCGGATGTCGGCCGACAGGTCGGCTTCGAAGCCGGCCTCCCGGCAGGCGTCCCGGAACCCGGTCGCCCGCTCCGACAGGCGCCCGTCGAGCTCCCCGAACACGATCCGCGACATGTCCGAGGTGTAGCGCACGACGCCGGGCTCGGCGATCAGGGCGGAGACGTAGGCGGCGCCGCCGAGCACCGCGTCGGCCCCGACCACGCTCGCCAGCCGGTCCGGCCCGTCCACCCCGTTCTGCAGGTTGACGACCATGGTGCCGTCGCCGACCACCGGCCGGATCGCCTCGCCGGCCGCCTCGGTGTCGTACAGCTTGACCGCGAACAGCACCACGTCGGCCGGGCCGCCGAGCGTCGCCGGGTCGTCGGTCGCCCCGACCCGGTCCAGCACGATGTCGCCGCGCGACCCTTCCAGGCGGAAGCCGTTTCGCCGGATCGCCTCCAGATGCGCGCCGCGCGCCACGAAGGTCACCTCGTGTCCGGCCTGCGCCAGATACGCCCCGAAATACCCGCCGACACCGCCCGCGCCCATGACCACGATCCGCATGGCAATCCTCTCGTGCTTCGCGATGCCGGCACGTTAGGCGACCGGCGGCCCTGCGCCAAGCCGGGCACCGCAAGGCACCCTCGGATCGGCGGCGGGCGAGTCGGCCTCACGAATCGGATATTTGTTTACCGAATAGTAATAGAAATGCTATATTCACCTTCGAAGTGACGTGTCTATCGATCAATCCGCCTTTACAGAACGAGAGTCGGATGAACCGGAACACCCTGGCCGTTGCCGCGCTGATCGCCGGCGTTCTCGCCGCCCCCCTCCTGGGCAACCATGCCCGCGCCGAGGGGCCGTCCACGTCGACCGCCCTGCTCGCGCTGGCCGGACAGGCAGAGGCCGGGAACCGCGATGTCCGTGCGGCCGAACTCTACCGCGAGGCGCATGAGGTCGACCCCTACGATCCGGCGCCGCTGTCCGCGCTCGGGAGCCTGGCGCTCCGCAACGGCGAAACGGACGAGGCCGCCGCGTTCTTCCGGGCCGTCCTGGCCATCGACCCGCGCCACGACGATGCCCGTCACGGCCTGGCTGACGCACTCCTGGATCTGGACCGGGCCGTCGAGGCGCTGGCCCTGTACGATGCCCTGCTGGCGCAAGATGCCGCCGACCACCGTGCGTGGAACGGCAAGGGGCTGGCCCTCGACCTGGCGGGCCGGAACGACGAGGCCCAGTTGGCCTATCGCGCGGCCCTCGCCCTGTCGCCCGGCAATGACGGGATTCGTGCCAACCTGGAGGTGTCCCGGTCGCTCGCGGCGGCGCCCGCCGAGTCCCCGGCGAGCCAGGCTGGAGTCACGCTGGCGCTGAATGACGGCGCCGCGCCCCTGCCCGTGCAACCCGTTTCCGCCCGCCGCAATCCCTGATCGCGTCGGACGGCTTCTGCCCGGCACGCCGGGCTTATCTCCCGAGCTCCCTGCAGTAACCTCAAGGGCCGGCCCGCCAAGGCCGGCCCTCTCTCTTTGGCATTGCCGGAGCCCGGACGGCCCGTCAGTCCGGGAGGGTCGCCGCCGTCAGGTCGGCACCGCGCAGGTCGCAGCCGTCGAGTTCCGCATGCGCCAGGTCCGCGGCACTCAGGTCGGCGCCCCGGAGATCGGCGCCCCGCAGGTCGGCATAGGTGAGATCCGCACCGCCCAGCCGCGTCGCCAGCGTCCGGCCGCTGCCCAGAACCAGGGCCCGCAGATTGGCACCGGCCAGACAGGCGTTGCGCAGCTTGCAGCGGCGCAGGTCGGCGCCCCGCAGGTCGGCGTCGCGCAGCACCGCGAACCGGAAGTCGGCGTCGTGCAGCCGGCTGGCACCGAGCCGCGCGCCGGTCAGGTCCATGGCGCACCACGTCGTGCCGGGGGCGATCGCGGCCGTCAGATCGACCCGCGCCAGGGCGCCGGCCGGGCGCATGTCGCAGCCGGTTATGTCGAGCTGCCGGCCGGCGGCGCTACCGCTCTCCACCCAGACGGCGTGCTCCACGATCTTGGCGTTCAGCGGATCGTCGAGGTCCTCCAGCGACCGGCCGACCGGATTGTCGGTCAGGACGCCGCGGGTATCGGCGCCGCCGAGTTCGGTCATCCGGAGCGTGATCCCCGACAGCAGGGCATTGCGCAGGTTGGCCTTCTCGAGACTCGACCAGCTGAGGTCGGCGCCGGCCATGTTCGCGCCGCTGAAGTTGGCTCCGCGCAGGTTGCAGCGCACGAGCTGGGTGTCGCACAGGATCGCGTCGGAGAAGTTCGCGTTGACGCAGATCGCGCCTGCGCAGCGGGCCCGCGACAGGTTCGCCGCCGTGAAGTCCGCCTGCTGGAGGTGCGAAACCGTCGGCCCGATTTCCAGCCAGTGCAGGTCGCGGTCGAGCTCTCCGCGTTCCGCCAGGTTGCTTTCGCGCAGATCGGCGTCGACCAGGTTCGCCTCGACCAGACTGGCGCCACGCAGCAGCGCGCCGCGCAGGTCGGCTTTGGTCAGGGTCGCGCCGTTCAGGCTGGCACCGCTGAGATCGGCCGCAAACAGCGAGGCATGGTTCAGCGCGGCCCCGTCGAGGACGGCGCGCGCCAGGACCGAACCGGTGAGGTCAGCGTCGGTCAGGTCGGCGCCGCGCAGATCCAGCCAGCTGAGGTCGAGGAAGGACAGCACCGCCCGGGCGCCGCCGAGCTTGCCGCTTCGGAACCGGGCGTGGCGCACAAGCATGTCGTCGAGCTCGGCCTGACCGAGCCGTTTCAGGCGACGTTCCTGCTGCTTCAAGGGCGCCATGGCCATCTTTCCACAACCGATCCGATCAGTTTAACGCAAATTGCGCGAAATCGGCCAGGAATCGGCCGGGAGCAAGCGGGTCGGATTCGACAGCCGGACCGACGGCAACCGGCCCGGACGGCCCGCTGGCATTGCGGTGACGCGTTCTGCCCGGCCGCGCGGCGTCCCGCTGGCCGTCGGTCCGGTCCGCGGTTAAGCTCCCACGCGTCCCAATGAAATCCCCGCCTCCGATGATCCCGTCGCCCTCCCGCACCCTCGCCGACCTCGAACGGCGCCTCGCCTACGATCTCGCCTGCCTGAACGAGCCGCCGGGCTCCTGGCCGAGAACGCTGGACGGCCCCGACGGGTTCCCGATGCTCGACGCGCTGGTGGTGGGCGGCGGCATGTGCGGCCTGGTGGCCGCGGCCGCCCTGCGGCGACGCGGCCTGACCCGGCTGCGCATCGTCGACCGCAGCGCCGAGGGCACCGAGGGCCCGTGGGTGACCTACGCCCGGATGCGCACCTTGCGGTCGCCGAAGCATCTGGCGGGACCGGCGCTCGGCCTGCCCGCCCTCACCTTCCGCGCCTGGTTCGAGGCACAGTGGGGCGAACGGGCCTGGGAAGCGCTCGACCGGATCCCGCGGACCCAGTGGATGGACTACCTGCGCTGGTACCGCCGGGTCCTGGACCTGCCGGTCGAGAACCGGGTGTCGGCAATTGCGGTCGAGCCGGTGCCCGGCGGCTTGGCGATCCGGCTGAAGGGCCCGGTCAGGCGCGAGACCGTGCATACCCGTCGCCTGATCCTGGCGACCGGGCGCGAGGGCATCGCCGTGCCGAGACGGCCGGCCTGGAGCGAGACCCTGCCCACCGAACGGGTCTGGCACACCTCCGAGCCGGTCGACTTCCCGGCGATGGCCGGCAGGGCGGTGGCGGTGATCGGCTACGGCGCTTCCGCCTTCGACAACGCCGCCGAGGCGCTGGAGGCCGGGGCCGCCTCGGTGGTGCTGCTGGCCCGCCAGCCCGAGATGCCACGGGTCAACAAGTTCAAGGGTATCGTTTTTCCGGGCTTCACCCTCGGCTATCCGACCCTGGCGCCGGCCGACCGCTGGCGGGTGATGACCTATCTGTTCGACGCCAAGATCGCACCGCCCAGGGCCGCGGTCCTGCGGGTGTGCGACGACCCGCGCTTCGCCGCCGCAACCTCGGCCGACGTGACCGCCGCCGACTGGCATGACGACAGGATCGTGCTGCGGTCCGCGGCCGGCCGGTTCGAGGTCGACCACCTCATTCTGGGAACCGGCTTCAAGATCGACCTGGCCGGCTCGCCGCTGCTGGCCCCGGTGGCCGACCGGATCGCCACCTGGCGACGGCTGGTGACCCCGCCACCGCACCAGGCCGATCACGAGTTCCTGGACTTCCCGGACCTCGGCCCCGGCTTCGAGCTGCAGCCGCGGGTCGAGGGCGACCTGCCCTGGCTGCGGCGGATCCACGCCTTCACCTTCGCCGCCGCCCTCAGCCACGGCAGCGTCTCGGGCGACATCCCGGCGGTCAGCGACGGCGCCAACCGCCTGGCCGACGCGGTCGCCGCCGCCGAGTTCCGCGAGGAGCTCTCCCATCACGAGCAGGTTCTGCGGACCTTCGACGACCCGGAGCTCTCGATCGAGGACGTCGCCCGCCTGCGCCCGCCCCCGGCGTCGATCTCCGACGTCGCCGACTGACCAGGACACGCGATGACCGACTACGTCGACAGCTACTACGCCCGCACCCGCGCCGACGACGCCCGCCGACCGCCGCTGGAGGGCGAGGCGCACACCGAGGTCGCGGTGGTCGGCGGCGGCATGGCCGGGCTCGCCACCGCCCTCGGCCTCGCCGAGCGCGTCCGCAGGGTGACGGTGCTGGAGGCCCGGCGGGTCGGCTGGGGCGCATCCGGGCGCAACGGCGGCTTCGTGTCGGCCGGCTTCGCGCTCGGTCCCGGCGACCTGGTGCGCAAGCTCGGCAAGCCGCGGGCCCGGGAGCTCTACGCGCTCAGCCAGATGGGCGTATCGGTGGTGCGCAAGCGCGCCGAAGCCATCGCTGGCGGGGTCATGCCGATCGTCGACGGCATCGCCGGCTGTTCCTGGTTCGACGACCGGGACACGGTCCGGCGCCGGGTCGACTTCATGAACGAGACCTTCGGCGAGCGCCGCGAGGTCTGGGACCGCGACAGGGTGCGCTCGATCTGGCGCAGCCCGCGCTACTACGACGCCAGCTTCAACCCCGACGCCTTCTCGTTCCACTCGCTGAACTTCACCCGCGGCAATGCGGCGATGATCGAGGCCCTGGGCGGCACGGTGCACGAGGACACTCCTGTGCTGTCGGTCGACCTGCAGGCCGAGCCGAAGCGGATCCGCACCGCGAACGGCACCCTGACCGCCGACCAGGTGGTGTTCTGCTGCTCGGGCTACATCGAGGGGCTGGTCGGGCCGCTGTCGCGCGCGATCCTGCCGATCGGCACCTATGTGGTGCTGACAGAGCCGGTCGGCGAGCGCCTGAAGGATATCGTCGGAGCGCCGAACGGGGTCTCCGACGACCGCTACGCCAACGACTACTACCGCCCGCTGCCGGACACCCGCCTGCTGTGGGGCGGGCGGATCAGCCGCTGGACCGATCCCAAGGGGCTGGTCGACACCATGATGGGTGACCTGCGCCGGGTATATCCCCAGCTTGCCGACCTGAAGGCCGAGGTCGCCTGGCCCGGCACCATGGGCTACGCGGTCCACAAGATGCCGCAGATCGGCCAGCTGCGGCCCGGGGTCTGGTACAGTCAGGCCTATGGCGGGCACGGGATGGCGAGCACGACCATGGGCGGCGAGCTGGTGGCCTCGGCGATCGGCGAGGGCGACGAGCGCTGGAAGCTGTTCGCGCCGTTCGGGCTGATCCCGGCCGGCGGCCGGCTCGGGACCTGGTACGCCCAGGCCGTATACTGGAGCTACCAGGCGCGCGACGCCTGGAACCTGTGGCGCCAGGGCAAGGGCTGATGCGGATCGTCGACCGCTTCCCGCGCCAGGTCGTCGAGCACGACCCGGTCTGGATCGCGATGCCGGACGGCGTCCGGCTGGCGGCGAAGATCTGGATGCCGGCCGATGCCGCAGCCGACCCGGTGCCGGCGATCCTGGAGCCGATTCCCTACCGCCGGCGCGACTTCACCGCCGAGCGCGACGCCGTCTCGCATCCCTGGATGGCCGGCCACGGCTATGCGGTGATCCGGGTCGACCTGCGCGGCAGCGGCGACAGCGACGGGGTGCTGCAGGACGAGTACCTAGCGCAGGAGCAGGCCGACGGCCTGGCGGTGCTGGAATGGGCGGCGGCGCAGCCCTGGTGCAGCGGCCGGACCGGGATCTACGGGATCTCCTGGGGCGGTTTCGCCGGCCTGCAGATCGCGGCGCTCAGGCCGCCCAGCCTGGGCGCGGTGGTGGCGGTCGGCCACACCCACGACCGGTTCGCCGAGGACGTCCACTTCAAGGGCGGCTGCCTGCTGACCGAGAACCCGTCCTGGGCGTCCTGGATGTTCGCCTACCAGGCCCGGCCGCCGGAACCGGCGATGGTCGGCGAGCGCTGGCGGGCGATCTGGCTGGAGCGCATGGCCCGCAAGCCGCTGACCGCCGAATGGATGCGCCACCAGTCCCGCGACGCCTATTGGCGCCACGGCTCGATCTGCGAGGACTGGGGCGCGGTCCGGGTCCCGGTGCTGTCGGTCAGCGGCTGGGTCGACGGCTACGTGAACCCAGTGTTCGAGCTGCTGGAGAACGCCCGTGCGCCGGTCAAGGCGCTGCTCGGGCCCTGGGGCCACCGCTACCCGCATCTCGGCCGGCCCGGCCCGGCCATCGGCTTCCTGCAGGAGGTGCTGCGCTGGTGGGACCGCTGGCTAAAGGACCGGCCGACCGGGGTCGAGGCCGACCCGGCCCTGCGCGCCTATGTCCAGCGGCCCTGGGTGCCGGGCCCGTCGGCGGCGCGGCGCGACGGCGACTGGCTGGCGGTGCCGGCCTGGCCGGCGCCGGGCACCCTGACCCGGGTGCTGTACCCGACCGCCGGCCGGCTGGCGCCGGACCCGGGACCGGCCGACGAGACGATCGAGATCGGCGACCGGGTCCGCACAGCCTTTGCCGCCGGACGCTGGCTGGCGTTCGGCGACGGGCCGGAGCTGCCGCTCGACCAGGGCGCCGACGATGCCGGGGCCGTGCTGTTCGAGAGCCGGGAGATGATCGAGCCGATGGCGCTGCTCGGCCGCCCGGAGCTGCGGCTGGCCCTGGCGTCCGACCGGCCGCTCGCCCAGGTCGCGGCCCGGCTGTGCGCGGTGGCGCCCGACGGCAGCGTCCGGCGGCTGTCCTGGGGCTGCCTCAACCTGGCCCACCGCGACGACCCCGGCGCGCCGGCCCGGCTCGAGCCCGACCGATTGTACGAGGTCGCGTTCAGGCTCGACGGCCTGGGCGAGACCGTCGGGATCGGCGAACGGCTGCGCCTGGTGCTGTCGTCGTCCTACTGGCCGCTGCTGTGGCCGTCGCCGGAGCCGGTGCGGCTGACCGTGCGGCTGGCCCGCTGCCGGCTGGCACTACCGACCGCCCCGGCCGGCGGCTCCTGGGAGTTCGAGGCTCCGGAGGGCTCGCCCCCGCTGTCCACCACCACGCTGTCGACCCCGATCTCGACCCGGTCCGCCGGCACCGGCAGCGACGGCGAGGAGCGGATCGCGGCCTATGACGACCACGGGCGCGTGCGGCTTCACGATGTCGGCGTGGTGAAGCGCACGGTCAGTGAGGAGACCTGGCGGCTGCGGCCCGGCGACCCGGCTTCGGCCCGTTATGAGTCGACGTGGCGCATTTCGCTGGCCTGGGACGGCGGCCCGGCGGTCGAGACCGTGACCCGGCAGACCGTCACCGCGGACGCCGGCCGGTTCCGGGTCGAGTCTTGCCTGGAGGCGAGCGAGCACGGTACACCCGTCGCCTCGCACCAATGGCAGGACGAGATCGACCGTGACGTCGTCTGAAGCGCGCCTCGGGCTGATCGGGCTCGGGACCATGGGCCGCAACCTGGCCCTCAACCTCGCCGACCACGACACGCCGCTGGCGGTCTGGGAGCGCGATGCCGAGCTGGCGGCGACCGCCCGCGTGGCACTGCCGGCGGCGACGGTCTGGACCGACGGGCCGGGTGCCCTGGCGGCCGCCCTGCCCGCCCCCCGCGCGATCCTGCTGATGGTGACCGCCGGCCCGGCGGTCGACGCGGTGATCGACGCCCTGTGCCCCCGCCTCGAGCCGGGGGACGTGATCCTGGACGGCGGCAACGCCGACGCCCGCGACACCGCCCGCCGGCAGGCCGCCCTGGCTGGAACCGGGATCGAGCTGATCGGCCTCGGCGTCTCCGGCGGCGAGGAAGGTGCCCGCTTCGGCCCGGCGCTGATGGCCGGCGGCAACCCCGACGCCTGGGACCGGGTGGCCCCGGCCCTGACCGCGATCGCCGCCCGCACCCCGGCCGGCGAGCCGTGCTGCGCCCTGCTCGGGACGGGTGCTGCGGGCCATTTCGTGAAGACCGTGCACAACGGCATCGAATACGCCGTCATGCAGATCCTGGCCGAGGCCTACGACCTGATGCGCCACGGCCTGGCCATGACGCCGGACGCGATCGGCGACGTGTTCGCGGCCTGGAATGCCGGGCCGCTGGAAGGCTACCTGGTCGAGATCGCGGCCGACGTGGTACGCACCCGCGACGACGACGGCGCACCGCTGCTGGACAAGGTCGCCGACCGGGCCGGCCAGAAGGGCACCGGGCGCTGGGCCTCGCTGGCGGCGCTCGACTACGGTGTGCCGGCGCCGACCATCGCCGAGGCGGTGTTCGCCCGGGCGGTGTCGTCGCGCGACGACGAGCGCCGGCAGCTGGCGGGCGCCCGGCCCTCACCGGTCGAACTCGACGTCGACGACCTGGAGGCGGCGGTCCACGCGGCCACCCTTGCGGCCTTCGTGCAGGGCTTCGACCTGATCGCCGCCGCCGACGCCGCCGAGGGCTGGTCGGTCGACCGCGCCGCCGTCGCCGGGGTCTGGCGGGCCGGCTGCATCCTGCGCGCCTCGCTGCTCGACCGGCTGGCCGACGCCGCCCGCACGGTGCCGGCCGGCGCGCTGCTGCTGCGGGCCGACGCGCTGGCCGCCGAGATGCATTCGGTGCTGCCGGGGCTGCGCAACACCGTCGCCGCCGCGGCGCTGAGCCGGTTCGCGGTGCCGGCCATGGGCTCGGCGCTGGCCTGGGTCGACGGCATGTCGCGCGACCGGGTGCCGGCCGACTTCCTGCAGGGGCTGCGCGACCGGTTCGGCGCGCACCGGTTCGAGCGAACCGATCGGCCCGGCAGCTTCCACGCCGACTGGAGGGGCGAATGACGGTCGTCGTGATGATGGGCGTCTCCGGGGTCGGCAAGACCACCGTCGGCCGGCGGCTGGCCGAAGCGCTCGGCTGCGGCTATGCCGAGGGCGACAGCTACCACCCGGCCGCCAACGTCGAGAAGATGCGTACCGGCACGCCGCTGGAGGATGCCGACCGCTGGCCCTGGCTGCACGCCATGGCCGCCGACATCGACCGCTGGCGGGCCGAGGGCAAGGGCATGGTGCTGGCCTGCTCCGCGCTGAAGCGCGCCTACCGCGACATCCTGATCGGCGACCGGCAGGACGTGCGGCTGGTGCAGCTGACCGGCGAGGAGGCGCTGATCCGCAGCCGGATCGCGGCCCGCAAGCACGAATACATGCCGGCCTCGCTGCTGATCAGCCAACTCGCGACCCTGGAACCGCCGGCCGCCGACGAGCGGCCGATCGTGGTCGACGTGCGCGGTGCGCCGGAGACCTGCGTGGCGCAGATCCTGGGCGCGCTGGAGGAAGTGCGGCCGAGTTAGGGCGACGCAGCGCCGCCGCCGGCTTCAGGCGGCCACGGCCACGAAGCGGCTCGGCTCCAGCGCCTTCAGTATCCGGGTCACCGCGCCGCCGTCGGGGCGCAGCGGCAGCAGCAGCCGGATATAGCTCCAGGGCTTGCCGTTGATCGAGACGTAGGAGCGGCGCGCCAGCGTCGGACGTTCGGACTCGGCGACCGCATGAAGGTCGTTCAGGACCAGACGCGCGTCCCGTTCGCCGAAGAAGTCGTGGACCGACGTCCCCTTCAGTTCCCGGCCGTGGATGTCGCAGGCAGCGGTGCCGGCCAGCCTGATCACCGCGTCGGTGGTTCCCTCGAGGTCGACCAGCATCAGGAATGGCAGCGCCTTGGGCGGCAGATTCAGGGGATCGATCCGCTGCGGCGGCCGGCCGTCCCCCACGCACCGCCAGTGGAGCAGAACCTCCGAAAGGATCGGGTATTCACCGACCGACGAGAGATCGAGAGGCTGATTGACAGATACGAACATCTCCGGCTTGAGCATCCGGGCCTGGCCTATTGGTCTGGTGGTCTGGAATTGCGCCCTGGACGGGACACCTTGACGCCGGGTAGCCACCGGTCGGCAGCGACGGTGATTGCTTCCGGCAGGGAGTGCAGTAGCACCGATTGCTTAAGGAATGGTTGGCCGTCGCGACAGTTCCCCACGATCGGTTCCCCGCCGCGAGCGCCGAAATGCCGTCGTTATCGTTCCGCAACGCCCGCCGAGCCCGCGGGAGCGGTTCACCCGCCATCTCCGAACAATCCGCGGAACAGCAGATTCCGGGGCACCGGGGACCGGCGCTCGACCACCGGTCCGATGTGGCCGACGATGTCCTCGGCCAGCACGCTGACGCCCGCCGCCCTGCCCGCCTCGCCGTGGATCCAGGCACCGGCGGCGGCCGCCTCGAAGGCCGGCACGCCGCGCGCCAGCAGCCCGCCGATCAGGCCCGCCAGGACGTCGCCGGAGCCGGCGGTCGCCAGGGTCGGCGGCGCGTTCTCGGCGATCGCGGCCCGGCCGTCGGGGGCGGCGATAACGGAGTCGGCCCCCTTCAGCAGCACCGTCGCGCCGACCGCCGATGCCGCGGCGCGGGCCGCCGCCAGCTTGCCGAGAGCGGCCGGGTCGATGTCCGGGAACAGCCGCTTGAACTCGCCCTCGTGCGGGGTCAGGACCGTCGCCGCCGATATCTGCCGGGCGAGGTCTTCGGCGGCGCCGGCGAAGGCGTTCAGGCCGTCGGCGTCGAGCAGCACCGGCCGCCCGGCCGCCAGCGCCGCCTCCACCAGGCCGCGCGCGCCGTTGCCGCCGAAGTCGGGGCCGCCGAGGCCGGGCCCGACCACCACCGCTGAGTAGCGCGGATCGCCCAGCAGCCGTGCCAGGCCGTCTGCGCCGTCGACCTCGCGCACGATGGCACCGGGCGCGTCGCCGGCGAACAGCGCGACGGCGCCCGGCGGCACCGCCGCGGTCGCCAGCCCGACCCCGGAGCGGCGGGCGGCGGCGAGCGCCAGCCGGGCCGCCCCGCTCATCGGCCCGCCGACCACAACCACATGGCCGCGCCGGTACTTGTGGTCCGATGTCCTGCGGCCGCCGACGGCATCGCGCCACAGCGCCGGCGCGTCGACCGTCGCGGCCGGGGCGATGGCGTCCAGGGCCGAGGCCGGGATGCCGATGTCGGCGACCCGCACGCTGCCGCACAGCGCCCGGCCCGGCATCAGCAGGTGCCCGGGCTTGCGCCGGAAGAAGGTGACGGTCAGGTCGGCCGGCGCGGCGACGCCCCGCACCCGGCCGGTGTCGCCGTCGACCCCGCTCGGTACGTCGACCGCGACGGAGAGCGTGGTTCCGGCGGCGACCCGGGCCGCCAGGCCCGCGACCGTGTCGGCGGCGACCCCGTCCAGGTCGCGGGCCAGTCCGGCGCCGAACAGCGCGTCGACTACCAGGCCGGCGCCGTCGAGCGCCTCCGGCCGGGCCGATTCGACCGGGCCGGTCCAGAGCGTCCGCGCCCAGGCGGCGTCGCCCTTCAGGGCCGCCGGGTCGCCCAGTGCCGCCACCCGGACGTCCCAGCCGTGGTCGGCGAGGTCGCGCACCACCACCCAGCCGTCGCCGCCGTTGTTGCCGGGGCCGGCCAGCACCAGCACCGGCCGCGGCCGGTAGCGCCGGCGGATCGCGGTCGCCACCGCCGCGCCGGCCGCCGCCATGAGAGTCGCGCCCGGCACCCCGCCGTCGATGGCATGGCGATCGGCCCGGCCCATCTCGGCGCAGGTCAGCAGGTGTTCGGTACCGTCGGGGAACGCCATCAAAATGGACCTCGTCGCATGACCGCGACCCTAGCCCGGCACGCCCGGCCGCGAAAGCGCGGGGCCGTGAACGCCGGGCTTGGCGGGCCGCTCCGTTCGGCCTTAGGTTCGGGCGTTTCGCATCGTCGCTACGAACGGAAGCGGAGCCTCCGATGGAACGCTACGACCCGCACTCGGCACCGAAGCCGGAAGTCTGGCTGGCGCTGGACGAGGTCCTGCGAACGGATCTCGTCGAGGCCTATCACCGACGAGCGCGTATCCGGGTACCCGATCTGCCGCTTCACGCCGCCATCCACACGACCGTCGAGAACCAGATCGCGGCGGGGAACGAACTGCCGGTGCGGCGGACGGTCGAACGCCTGATGCGGGAGGGGCTGGACCGGCACGAAGCCCTCCACGCCGTCGGCGGTGAGGCTCTGCAGTACATTCAGGATCTCATGCGATCCGCCGACCAGGCGCATCCGAAGGCCGACGGACACCAGGAGGCGGTCGCGCTGGCCCGGTACAAGGCGGCGGTCGAGAGGCTCACCGCGGACGGCTGGCGCGCCTCCTTCGACGATGGCGACAGCGATGACGAGACGCGTCCGCCGAATATCGACGCCGCCATCGCCGAGCTAGGTCGAGACAGCGACCGCTTGCCCACGGGTTCCATGCAGTGGGCGCTGGACAACTGGGACCAGGCTGCCCCCCGCTTCCTCCGGATGCTGGAGGACTACGTCGCAGGCGCGGATCGGACGGACGGCACGGTCAACGCCCTGTTCCTGGCCGTCCATCTCCTGGGGGAGAAGCAGGAAACCGCGGCGTTCCCATCGCTGTGCAGAGTGCTGATGGAGCCCGACGTCGCGGAAGATTTGCTCGGCGATGCCATCACCGAGAACCTGAGCCGCATCCTGGTCTCCACCTTCGACGGCGACCGGTTGGCGCTGCGGCGGGTCGTCGAGGCTGCCGATGCCGAGCCGTTCGTCCGCTATGCCGCACTCGATGCGATGGCATACCTGACCCGGACCGGACGGATTCCGGAAGACGAGACCCGCGCCTATCTAGGACATCTGCGCCAGGTCATGGAACCGCGGGCCGACAGCCCGGTGTGGGACGGGTGGGCCGGCGCCGTCGCCAATCTCGGCTATGCGGAATTCGAGGCTGAAGTCGCGACTCTGCTGGAGCAGGGCTACATCGAGCCCATCGCGACGGACATGGATTGGTTCCGCGAACGGGTGCGCCTCGTGCGCGGCGACCCGGAAGGCCTCGCCGGCTTCGCCGAAGACCATATCGGGCCGTTCGAGGACGCCATCGGCACGCTGTCGTCCTGGGCGAGCTTCTCGGGCGAGGACGACGGGTATCCGGGCGAGGACGGGTTCGACGACGGCCTCCCGCCCTGGCGGGCGACCGACCAGCCTTATGTCGATCCCATGCGGCATGTCGGGCGCAACGACCCCTGCCCGTGCGGCAGCGGCAAGAAGTACAAGAAGTGTTGCCTGCGCTGATCGCCGCGACCAGGGTCGAAATTCGATCCTCGGCCCGTGCGCGAAAGGGAGGGATGGGGCGAGTGACCGGTCTCGAACCGGCGACCTCCAGAGCCACAATCTGGCGCTCTAACCAACTGAGCTACACCCGCCATACCCTCGGCGCGGCCGCAGCCACGCGAGGCCGGTTTGCTATCCCAGCGTCCCGGCCCCGTCAACAGAAATGCCGTGCGCCGACGGAAACTCGGTATCAGCCGAGATAGCCCGCCAGCCGCTCGACGGCGCCGTCGAGCACCTCGTCGCGCTTGGCGAAGCAGAACCGGATGAAGTCGGTCGGCGCGGTCGCCCGGTCCAGGTAGAACGCCGACACCGGCACCGCCGCCACCCCGGCCTCGGTGACCAGCCGCCGGCAGAAGCCCTCGTCGTCCTCGCCCGGCTTCAGGAACCGCCTGGCGTCGACGAACAGGAAGTAGCTGCCCTGGCAGACCGCCGGCTCCAGCCCGATCCCGGCGAGCGCCCCGGACAGCCGGTCGCGCTTGGCCTGCATCGAGTCGCGTAGGCCGTCGAAATACGAGTCGTCCTGGCCGAGCCCGAAGGCCACGGCGCGCTGCAGGTTCGGCGCGGTGGTGAACACCAGGAACTGGTGGGCCTTGGAGATCGGCTGCAGCAGGTGCTCCGGACCGGTCAGGTACCCGACCTTCCAGCCGGTCAGCGAGAAGGTCTTGCCGGCCGAGCCGATCCGCACGCAGCGCTCGCGCATGCCCGGCAAGGTCGTCAGCGGGATGTGGGCCCGGCCGTCGAACGCCAGGTGCTCGTACACCTCGTCGCACACCGCATAGGCGTCGTGCTTCCGGACCAGCTCGGCGATCGCCTCCAGCTCGGCGCGGTCGAAAACCTTGGAGGCCGGGTTCTGCGGGTTGTTCAGGACGATCAGCTTGGTCCGGTCGCTGAACGCCGCCGCCAGCGCATCCAGATCGAGTTTCCAGTGCGGCGGGGTCAGGCGCACGGTGCGCGGGATGCCACCGGCGCGGCGGATCATCGGCAGGTAGCAGTCGTACAGCGGCTCGATGACCACTACCTCGTCGCCCGGCTCGATCAGCGCCAGGAAGCAGGCGGCCAGGCCCTCGGTGGCGCCGGTCGACACCATGGTCTCGGTCTGCCAGTCGACCTCGATGCCGTAGAACCGCCTGTTGTGGGCGGCCACCGCCTGGCGCAGCTCCGGCACGCCGAGCATCGGCGGATACTGGTTCGGCGGGTCGTACAGCGCCCTGGACGCGGCATCGAGCACCGGGTCCGGGCCGCGGTCGTCCGGGAACCCCTGGCCGAGGTTGATCGCCTGGTGCTGGATCGCCAGCCGCGACATCACCTCGAACACCGTGGTGCCGTAGCTCGACAGCAGGGAATTCGCGGGCTTCATGGGCGGATCCTCCGGTCCCGGTCCCTCGACGCGGGGACCTGGGGACGGCTCGATTAGCGCGGTGCAGAAGCGTAGGCAAGCCCGGTGCCGGGCCAGGCACCGGGATATCGCATCAGGAGTCCCTTTCACCGCCGCCGCGCATCGCTAGAATGCCGCCGCCCTAACGACGCGCCGACCGAATGGCGCGGGCCGTCACGCGAGAGGAAATCACCATGCCCATCCTGGCCGACCGGATGTCCCAACTCGGCACCGAGACCGCGTTCGAGGTGCTGGCCCGTGCCAACGCCCTGGCGGCGGCCGGCAAGAGCATCATCAACCTCGGCATCGGCCAGCCCGACTTCAAAACCCCGGAGCACATCGTCGAGGCCGGCATCAAGGCGATGCGCGACGGCCATCACGGCTACACCCCGGCGGCCGGCATCCCGCAGCTGCGCGAGGGCGTGGCGGCCGACCTGAAGAAGCGGCACGGCGCCGAGGTCGACCCGAGCCTGATCATGATCATGCCGGGTGGCAAGCCGACCATGTTCTTCGCCTGCCTGATGTTCGGGCAGCCGGGTGCCGAGATCCTGTACCCGAACCCGGGCTTCCCGATCTACGAGAGCTCGGTGAAGTTCTCCGGCGCCACCCCGGTGCCCTATCGCCTGAGCGAGGCGAACGGCTTCGCGTTCTCGGCGACGGAGCTGCTGTCGAAGATCACAGCGAACACCCGGCTGATCATCCTGAACAGCCCGGCCAACCCGACCGGCGGCGCCGTCCCGAAGGAAGAATTCGACGCCCTGGTCGCCGGCCTCGCCGACTGGCCCGACGTGATGGTCATGTCCGACGAGATCTACGGCCAGATGCTGTACGACGGCCGCGAGCACACCACGCTGCTGTCCTATCCGGAGATCCGCGACCGGCTGATCCTGCTGGACGGCTGGTCGAAGACCTACGCCATGACCGGCTGGCGGCTCGGCTACTCGCTGTGGCCGAAGAGCGTGTTCGGCCATGCCGAGAAGCTCGCGGTGAACTGCCACTCCTGCGTCAATGCGCCGACCCAGTTCGCCGGCCTGGCCGCCCTCACCGGCCCGCAGGACGCGGTGCACGCGATGGTCAGGGCGTTCGACGAGCGGCGCCGGGTGATCGTATCGGAGCTGAACCAGATCCCGGGCTTCCGCTGCGTCGAGCCGGGCGGCGCGTTCTACGCCTTCCCGAACATCGAGGGCACCGGCATGACCTCGAAGGCGCTGCAGACCAGGCTGCTGGAGGAGGCCGGCGTGGCGGTGATCGCCGGCACCAGCTTCGGCGCCTATGGCGAGGGCTACCTGCGGTTCTCCTACGCCAACTCGACCGAGAACATCCGCGAGGCGATCAAGCGCATCAAGGCCTGCCTGTCTTGAAGGCGGGACGGTGCACATAACTTGCCCATCAGCCCATAAAATGAGCATCCTGATGGAGACCCCCCTCGGGGACACTTCGGCGAAACCGAGGGTTTCCGCGGTCGAGCGGGCTCCCGGTCGGTTGGCATATCGCGTGCTATGCCGCCCGGGGATCAGGCCGCGCGGCCACCCATCCGTACGCAATCCGAAGGCACGGGCCCAATGAAGAAGGTCGAAGCGATCATCAAGCCGTTCAAGCTGGACGAGGTGAAGGAAGCGCTGCACGAGGTCGGGATCCAGGGGATCACGGTCACGGAGGCGAAGGGCTTCGGCCGGCAGAAGGGGCACACGGAACTGTATCGCGGCGCCGAATACGTCGTGGACTTCCTGCCCAAGGTGAAGGTCGAGATCGTCATGGAGGACAGCCAGGTCGCGCGCGCGGTCGAGGCGATCCAGACGGCGGCGCATACCGGCCGCATCGGTGACGGCAAGATCTTCGTGTCCAGCGTGGACGAGATCATCCGCATCCGAACCGGCGAGACCGGCTCGGACGCGATCTGAAGGCGCGGCCGGGCACCGCCCCGGTTCGCAGGGATTTCCCGGACCATCCGGGATGGGGCGCACGAGACGGGTGCCGAGGGGTTTACCCGTCCCGGCAACTGGCAGACAGGAAGGAAACCATGTCGGACGACGTTAAGCGCGTAATGGAAATGATCGAGGAGAACGACGTGAAGTACGTCGATCTCCGGTTCACCGATCCGCGGGGCAAGATGCAGCACGTGACACAGCACGTGCGCACCATCGACGAGGACTCGCTCGTTGAGGGCTTCATGTTCGACGGGTCGTCCATCGCCGGCTGGAAGGCGATCAACGAGTCGGACATGGGCCTGAAGCTGGACCTGTCGACTGCCGTCATGGATCCGTTCTTCGCACAGCCGACGCTGGCCATCATCTGCGACATCGTGGAGCCCTCCACCGGCCAGCCCTACGAGCGCGATCCGCGGTCGACCGCCAAGGCGGCGCTGAAGTACATGCAGAGCCTGGGCGTCGGCGACACCGCCTTCTTCGGCCCGGAAGCCGAGTTCTTCGTGTTCGACGACGTCAAGTACGACGTCAAGGGCAACAAGGGCTACTACGAGCTCGACAGCGAGGAAGGCTCGTACAACACCGCGCGGGCCTACGAGGAAGGCAACCTCGGCCACCGCCCGGGCGTGAAGGGCGGCTACTTCCCGGTGCCGCCGGTCGACTCCGGCCAGGACATCCGCGGCGAGATGCTGTCGGTCATGGAGGAGATGGGCGTCAAGGTCGAGAAGCACCACCACGAGGTGGCGCCCTCGCAGCACGAGCTCGGCATGGAGTTCGGCACCCTGATCCAGACCGCCGACCACCTGCAGATCTACAAGTACGTGATCCATCAGGTCGCCGCCGCCTACGGCAAGACCGCGACCTTCATGCCGAAGCCGATCTCCGGCGACAACGGCTCGGGCATGCACGTGCACCAGTCGATCTGGAAGGACGGCAAGCCGCTGTTCGCCGGCTCGGGCTATGCCGACCTGTCGGACATGGCGCTGTACTACATCGGCGGCATCATCAAGCACGCCCGCGCGCTGAACGCCTTCACCAACTCGACGACCAACAGCTACAAGCGGTTGATCCCGGGTTTCGAGGCGCCGGTGCTGCTTGCCTACTCGTCGCGCAACCGCTCGGCGTCGTGCCGCATCCCGCATGTCAACAGCCCGAAGGGCAAGCGCGTCGAGGTCCGGTTCCCGGATCCGGCGGGCAACCCCTATCTCGGCTTCTCGGCGATGCTGATGGCCGGCCTGGACGGCATCCAGAACAAGATCCATCCGGGCGACCCGATGGACAAGAACCTGTACGACCTGCCGCCGGAAGAGTTGGCCGACATCCCGACCGTCTGCGGCTCGCTGCGCGACGCGCTCGAGAACCTGGACAAGGACCGCGCGTTCCTGACCCAGGGCGGCGTGTTCACCGACGACCAGATCGACGCCTACATCGAGCTCAAGATGGAGGAGGTGTACCGGTTCGAGCACACCCCGCATCCGGTCGAGTTCCAGATGTACTACTCGAGCTGATCCTTCCGGGATCGGACATGGCGCGGGCCGTCCCTCGGGACGGCCCGTTGCCGTTTCGGGACCTGCATTCGAGCCATCCGAGGCTCACCGCGGCAGCCTGACCGTCATCACCTTGCCGCCGTAGCCGTGCACCTTGTCGTGGGCGCGGACCGTCACCTCGGCGACGCCGTCCGGCACCGCCACCCCGGACAGGCTCCGGGTGAAGGGCTGCTCGGTCTCGTGCGGATGCAGCAACACCCGGGTGCCCAGCACGGCGCCGTCCGGCCCGACCACGTCCCACCTGTCGGCGTAGTGGTCCCAGCCGGTGTCGTCGTGCCGCACCGCGACGTCGAAGCGCCACAGCCCCGGGCCCTCGGCACGGATCTCGACGCCGACCACGTCGGCCTCGCCGGCCGTGGCCGCGGCCATCGGCGCGGAGGCCGCGATCGCCGCCCACAGGACGACGGTGGCTACCCTCACAGGCATGGTCGAACCTCGCGTGCTGACGGAGCGGACCCGGCCGGTGTAGCCCGATCCCGCGCCCCCCGCATCCGGCCGCACGCGATCGTGACGGCCACGGAGCCGCTCGACGCTATCCCTCGACCGGCCGCTTGCGTCCCGAGTCGTCGATCGCCACGTAGGTGAACCGGCCCTCGGTCACCAGCAGGCGTTCCTCGCGGCGGTCGAACCAGCGGATCTTCCAGGCCTCGATCGCCACGGATATGGAGGTGGTGCCGACCCGCTCGATGTCGCCGTAGCAGCACAGCACGTCGCCGACCCCGACCGGCCGCACGAAGGTCATGGCGTCGATGGCGACGGTCGCGACCCGGCCGCGGGCCCGGCGGGCGGCGGCCAGGCCGCCGGCGATGTCCATCTGGCTGAGCACCCAGCCGCCGAAGATGTCGCCGTTCGGGTTGGTATCGGCCGGCATGGCAATGGTGCGGATCTGCATCTCGCCGCGCGGCGCGCGGTCCGTGTCGGCCTGTCGGGAGGTCACCATCTGAACACCATATCTTGCACTCGCGTTGAACGCACCCACAGGATAAACTCACGATTCATGGGCCGATAGCCCTTCCGACACCCACAGACGACCGGACATGGCCGACCTCTTCGCAAGCTCCGCCGCGCGCGCCGACGACTATTCCGCCAAGGACATCGAGGTCCTGGAGGGGCTCGAGCCGGTGCGCCGCCGGCCCGGCATGTATATCGGCGGCGTGGACGAGCGCGCCCTGCACCACCTGGTCGCCGAGGTGCTCGACAATGCGATGGACGAGGCGGTCGCCGGCCATGCCAGCCGCATCGAGCTCGAACTGGCGGCCGACCACACCGTGACCGTGCGCGACAACGGCCGCGGCATCCCGGTCGACCCGCATCCGAAGTTCCCGAACAAGTCGGCGCTCGAGGTGATTCTCACCACCCTGCACTCGGGCGGCAAGTTCTCCGACAAGGTCTACGCCACCGCCGGTGGCCTGCACGGCGTCGGCGTCTCGGTGGTGAACGCACTGTCCGACCTGCTGGAGGTCGAGGTCGCGCGCGACCGCCGGCTGTACGCCCAGAGCTTCGTGCGCGGCGCTCCGCAGGGCCCGATCCAGACCATCGGGGCCGCCCCGAACCGCCGCGGCACCACCGTGCGGTTCCACCCGGACGCCGAGATCTTCGGCCAGAACACCCGCTTCCGGCCGGCCACCCTGTATCGGATGGCGCGCTCCAAGGCCTATCTGTTCAAGGGCGTCGAGATCCGCTGGAAGGTCGACCCGGAACTGCTGCGCGACGGCGACCAGACTCCGGCCGAGGCGGTGCTGCACTATCCCGGCGGCCTCGCCGACTTCCTGGCGAGCGCGATCGAGGGCCGCCGCACGGTCTCCGGCCGACCGTTCGCCGGCGACGTCGAGGCGCCGGACGGCCAGGGCCGGGTGGAATGGGCGCTGACCTGGCCGGACGACCAGGACGACGGCTTTTTGCACGCCTACTGCAACACCATCCCGACGCCGCTCGGCGGCACCCACGAGGCCGGGCTGCGCACCGCCCTGCTGCGCGGGGTCAAGGCCTATGGCGAGATGGTCGGGAACAAGAAGGCCGCGCAGATCACCGCCGACGACCTGATGGTCGGCGCCTGCATCATGCTGTCGGTGTTCATCCGCGATCCGCAGTTCCAGGGCCAGACCAAGGAACGGCTGGTCAGCGCGCACGCCACCCGGATGGTCGACCAGGCGGTCAAGGACCACTTCGACCACTGGCTGTCGGGCGCGCCCGAAACCTCCAACCTGCTGCTGGAACGGCTGATCGAGCGCGCCGAGGACCGGCTGCGCCGGCGCCAGCAGAAGGAGGTCAGCCGCAAGACCGCGACCCGCAAGCTGCGGCTGCCCGGCAAGCTGGCCGACTGCTCGCGCTCCGGCGCCGAGGACACCGAGATCTTCCTGGTCGAGGGCGACAGCGCCGGCGGCTCCGCCAAGCAGGCCCGCGACCGGGCGACCCAGGCGGTGCTGCCGCTGCGCGGCAAGATCCTGAACGTCGCCAGCGCCTCCGCCGACAAGCTGCGGCAGAACCAGGAACTGAGCGACCTGGTGCAGGCGCTCGGCTGCGGCACCGGCTCGTCCTTCAAGGTCGACCAGCTGCGTTACGAGAAGGTCGTGATCATGACCGACGCCGACGTCGACGGCGCCCACATCGCCTCGCTGCTGATGACATTCTTCTATCGCGAGATGCCGCGGCTGATCGAGGACGGCCACCTGTTCCTGGCGATGCCGCCGCTGTACCGCCTCACCCAGGGCGGCAAGACCGTCTACGCCCGCGACGACGCCCACAAGGACGAGCTGATGACCACCGCCTTCGGCGGCAAGGGGAAGGTCGAGATCAGCCGCTTCAAGGGCCTCGGCGAGATGCCGCCGATGCAGCTCAAGGAGACCACCATGAACCGGGCGACCCGGCAGATGCTGCGGGTGAAGATCCCGCCGGCCGGCGGGCCCGAGTTGATGGTCGAGCCGGAGCTGGAGGCCGAGACCCGGCGCACCCGCGAGACCGTCGAGACCCTGATGGGAAAGAAGCCGGAACTGCGCTTCGCCTTCATCCAGGAGAACGCCCGGTTCGTCCGCGACGTGGACGTCTGAGCGGCAGGACGGCCCGCCTACAGCACACTGCGGACATAGGCCGCCATTGCGCCCTCGAAGGCGGTCAGCGAGTACCGTTGCGCGGTCGCGATACCGGCCCGGATCATCCGCTCCGCCCGGTCGGGTTCGGCGATCGCCGCCACCGCAGCCGCGATCGCGTCGAGGCATCCCGCGATGTCGCCCTCGGCGGCCCAGAAGCCGTTCTCCGATGTCGCGTAGTCGCCGGTGCCCTGCCCGGCAAACCCGCAGACCAGGCAGCCGGACGCCATCGCCTCAAGCGGCGGAAGGCCGAAGCCCTCATTTCGTCCAAGGTTCAAAAAAATCGTGGAACCCGCTAATATTTCAGCAGTTTCAGTCTCTGTCGCACCGTCGATGGCGATCCAGTCGACGATGCCCTCATGGTGCGCACGCAAACGCTCGGCGAGTGCCGGCCACTTGCGCGGCATGTAGGCGATGCGGTGATGGCGAGGCCCCGTGGAGGGCCGGAACATCGAGGTGTCGACGCCGGGCGGCACCATCGCCACGTCACTGAACCAGCCGCCCTCCAGCAGGACACGCCGGCTGTACTCGGAGACGGTCAGGCACCGGATGTGGCTGAGCTGGGACCAGTCGACGAGCGGCTGCTGCGTCAGCGCATGGTGGTTCTGGACGAAGATGACCCGCCGGTCCGGTCGGTTCAGCAGCAACGGCATCCGGTGCGGGCCGATCGCGTCGGTCGCGATGTAGAGATCCATCGGCGAGAGCCGCTGCGGCTGGCTCATGTCGACGAGTTCCACGTCCTCCAATGCCCGGCTGCCGGCCAGCCACGTCGGACGCGGCCTGGCGGTTGCGACATAGGCGTCGATGCCGCGTCGCCGCAGCCCGCCGACCGCCTGATAGACGACCTTGACACCGCCGATCGGGCGGGTGTGGTTGTCGATCATGCCGAAGAGCACGCGCGCCATCGTCAGGCCGTCAGCCAGCGGCGCAGCAGCGCGGTGGTCGCCTCCGGATGCTCCAGCGCCGGAAGATGGCCGCAGTGCTCCACGAACTCCAGCGTGGCTCCGGGAACGGCCGCGGCCATCTCCTCGGATAGCGACGGCGGCGTCAGCTGGTCCTGGCGACCGCAGACGACCAGGGTCGGACAGGCGATCCGCGGCAGCAGCTCCCGGCTGTCGGCGCGCGACAGGATCGCCCTCTGCTGCCGGATGAAGCCGTCGCGCCCGACCCGGGCGGCCATCTCGAAGATCGGCCCGGTCACCGCCGGATCGTCGAGCCGGTCCGGATGCACCAGCATCGGCAGCAGCCGTGGCGTCACGCCCTTGAACCGTCCCATGTCCGCCAGTTGCAGCAGTCCGGTGCGGCGGCGGCGCTGCTCGTCGCTGTCGGCCCGCGCCGAGGTGTCGAGCAACGCCAGCCGCTCGACCCGGTCCGGCGCCTGCCGCAACATCTCCAGCGCGACGTAACCGCCCATCGACAGCCCCGCCAGGGCGAAGGTCCCCGGAACCTCCGCCAGCACCGCCCCGGCGATCTCGCCGATGTCGGCGTGACGGGTGATGTCGGGGACCACGATCCGCTCGACCAGGTCGTCCAGGTGACGGAGCTGATGGCTCCACAGCGCGGCATCGTTCAGCAGACCCGGCAAGAGGACCAGGGTATCGGGCAAGTTCGATCTCCTCGCGGTGCCGGCGGGGGCGGCGGATGACGCCGGTATCGGCCCTGCTCTACAATGCCCGGGCCCGCGGGGAAAGAGGACGCCATGGCAATCGAGCGCATCCAGACCGATCACTACCGCATTCCGCTGCCGCGCCCGCTGTCGGACTCCACCCACCATGAGATCGCCGGGTTCGAGCTGATCACCGTCCGCGTGACGACGGCCGACGGCATCGAGGGCCTGGGCTACACCTACACCGTCGGCCGCGGCGGCAGGGCGATCTGTGCGCTGGTCGACGAGCTAGCGGAGGTCCTCTCCGGAGCCGACGAAGGCCGGATCGAGGCATGCTGGCAGCGCATGTGGTGGGCCCTGCACTGGGTCGGCCGCGGCGGCGCGGCCGCCTTCGCCATGGCGGCGATCGACGTGGCGCTCTGGGACATCCAGGGCAAGCGCGCGGGCCGGCCGCTCTGGCGCCTGCTCGGCGGCAACAAACCGCAGGTGCCGGTCTATGCCGGCGGGATCGACCTCTATTTCCCGCTCGACGAGCTGATGGAACAGACCCGGAACAACCTCGAGCGCGGCTTCCGGGCGATCAAGATGAAGGTCGGACGGGCTTCGCTGGCCGAGGACGTCGAACGGGTCGCCGCCATGCGCCGGACCCTCGGCGACGGCTTCCCGCTGATGGTCGACGCCAACATGGGCTGGAACCGCGACCGGGCGGTCGCCGCCGCCCGGGCGCTGCGGCCCTACGACCTCGGCTGGCTGGAGGAGCCGCTGGAACCGGAGGACGTCGCCGGCCACGCCCTGGTCGCGGCTCAGGGCATTCCGATCGCCGCCGGCGAGAACTTCCACAACCCGGCCGAGTTCAAGCCGCTGATCGAGGCCGGCGGGGTGCAGTTCCCGGAACCGGACCTGGCCTGCTGCGGGGGCATCACGCCGTGGATGAAGATCGCCCGCCTTGCCGAGGCCCATCACCTGCCGGTCACCTCGCACGGCGTCCACGACCTGCACGTCCACCTGCTGGCCGCCGTTCCCAACGCCTCCTATCTGGAGTGGCACGGATTCGGGCTGGACGCGTTCCTCGAGCAGCCGCTGACGATCGAGAACGGCCTGGTCACCGCACCGGATCGGCCCGGTCACGGCGTCGCTCTCGACTGGGCCGGACTGGAGCGGTTGCGGGCGTAGTCCGGTCATCGTCGCCACCGGTGCCGCGGCAAATCCGGCAGTATCGGCGCAGGAAATGTGACCGTATTGTCAAAACACCAGAGATTCCGGGGCTTTCGGGCCGTCTGCGATTGACAGTTCAGAATGAATGCCTATAGTCCGCGCGCCACTTGGCGGTCGCCGATCGCGAGGGCTGTACAACTCAAGAAGACATGGCTGATACACAAGTAACTTTCGTCGACCTTGGTCTCTCTGACGAGGTCGTCACCGCCGTCTCCTCGGCCGGCTACACGAAGCCGACACCGATCCAGGAAAAGGCGATCCCGTACGTCCTGATGGGGCGCGACGTGCTCGGCTGCGCGCAGACCGGGACCGGCAAGACCGCGTCCTTCACGCTGCCGATGATCGATATCCTGTCGGCCGGGCGCGCCAAGGCGCGCATGCCCCGGTCGCTGATCATCGCGCCGACCCGCGAACTCGCCGCACAGGTCTCCGAGAACTTCGTCACCTACGGGAAGAACACCCGGCTGACGATGGCGCTGCTGATCGGCGGCGTGTCGTTCGACGATCAGGAGACCAAGCTGGACCGCGGCGTCGACGTCCTGATCGCCACGCCCGGCCGCCTGCTCGACCATATCGAGCGCGGCAAGGTGCTGCTGAACGACGTCAAGATCCTGGTGATCGACGAGGCCGACCGGATGCTCGACATGGGGTTCATCCCCGACGTTGAGCGCATCGTGTCGCTGCTCCCGACCATCCGGCAGACCCTGTTCTTCTCGGCCACCATGGCGCCGGAGATCCGGCGGCTGGCCGAGAAGTTCCTGATGAACCCGAAAGAGGTCTCGGTGGCGCCGCCGGCGTCGCCGGCCGAGACCGTCGCCCAGCACCTCATCCGCTGCTCCGGCAAGGACAAGCGCGCGGCGCTGCGCTCGCTGCTGAACAGCGAGACCGTCGACAGCGCGCTGATCTTCTGCAACCGCAAGCGCGACATCGGCGTGCTGCACCGGTCGCTGCAGCGCCACGGTTTCGATGCCGTCCAGTTGCACGGCGACATGTCGCAGCCGGCCCGTACCGAGACCCTGCAGAAGTTCAAGAATGGCGAGGCGCGCATGGTGGTGTGCAGCGACGTCGCCGCCCGGGGCCTCGACATCAAGGGGCTCAGCCACGTCTTCAATTTCGACGTGCCGAGCCATGCCGAGGACTACGTGCACCGTATCGGCCGCACCGGCCGCGCCGGGCTGAGCGGTCGCGCCTTCACCCTGTCGACACCCGAAGATTCGAAGCTGGTGGCCGCCGTCGAGCGGCTGATCGGCAAGAAGATCCCGGTCCTGGACCTGAGCGGGAGGATCGACGGCGACCCAGTCGAGTCCGCGGCCCCCGAGAAGGCCGAGGTCGAAGCGGATGCCGGCGAGAAGCGCGGGCGCCGTGGCGGCCGTGGCCGGGGGCCGAAGCCGGCCGACAAGCCAGCCGACAAGCCGGCACGTTCCGAGGAACCCGCCGCAGCGCCGGCCGAGCGGTCGCGCCGCCCCGAGCGCAAGCGGGGCGAGAAGCGCCCGGTCGAGGCCGATAGCGCCGAGCCGATCGCCGAGGCCGTCGAGCGCGAGCCTTCGCTGACCGGCGGTGGCGTGGTCGAGCGCTTCCCGGATCGCGACGAGAACCGCCGCGGACGCGGCCGGCGCGATCGCGACGACGGCGGACCGCGGGTGACCGGGTTCGGCGACGAGGTGCCTGCCTTCCTGCTGCGTCCGGTTCCGAAGAAGGCGACCGGCTGACTTCCGTCAACGGAGTTCGGACCGGCCGCATTCCGGCCGGTTGATTTCCGGCGCCCTGTGCGGGACCATGCGGACGCTCCGACGACACCCCCGGTGAGGCCATGCAGACCATCTTCATCCAGGTCAAATGCGATCTCGGCAAGGCCTACGAGGTCGCCGACCAGGCGGTCCTGGGGGTCGAGGAAGTCTCCGAGGTCTACTCGACCTCGGGCCAGTACGACCTGCTGATGAAGTGCTACCTGCCGGACGCCGCCGACATCGGCCATTTCGTGACCGAGCGCGTGCAGACCCTGCCGGGCGTCAAGGACACCTTCACCCTGATAACGTTCAAGGCGTTCGGATAGCCTCGCCCGCGGTGTCCCCGCGGGCGATCCGGAGCGCCTCCTCCAGTACCTGCGGATCGCCGACATGGTTGGCCAGCAGCAGGATCAGCTTGGCGTTCAGGCGCCGGCTGGCCGGTCCGTCGAGCCCGCGATGCGCCTCGATCAGCCGCTCGTAGAAGCCGTCGGCGTCGGCCAGGTTCGGCTCGGTGTTCAGAACGCTCATCGCCTCACCCTCCCGCCGCGCGAAGCTCATCCGCCCCCGGCGCGCAACCGAGAGCGCGGGCATGCGCGGCACGCACCGCCGACGCCTGCGGCGCCATCCAGCGCGCCGCCACATGCTGGTCCGGCCGGATCAGGTAGGCGGCGCCCGGCTCGGCCGCCCAGCGTCGGAATGCCGTGCCGTCCGGGTCGACCACGGTGTCGGCGCCGGGCTCTCCCCGCCGCATGACGGTCAGCGTCGCGATCCCGGCGGGCAGACCGATCGTGGCAGCACCGGCATCCGCTTCGAACCGCAGCAGGGTGAAGCCGCCTCCCAGCCGCCGCAGCAGCCACGGTTCGCCATCCGCAACCCGGACCGGCGCGTCGATCGCCGGCGCGCCCGGCGGCGGGCCGCCCGGCCAGGCATCGCAGTCCGGCGTGGACAGCGGGGTAGCGGCATAGCGGTGCGGCAGCGACAGGCGCCCGGAATTCACGATACGCCGCGCGAACGGCAGGTCGGCGGCCATGTCGAGGGCGGCTTCGCGGAACGCGATGCTGGCCTCGGTCTTGGGGGTCATGAAGTCGGTCGACCGGGTCGAGTTCAGCAGGTTCTCGTCGGCCGCCGGCACCCGTTCGGCGTCGTAGCTGTCCAGCAGTGTTGCCGGGGCCGTACCGTCGAGCACGGCGGCCAGCTTCCAGCACAGCGCGTCGACGTCCTGGATGCCGCCGTTGCCGCCGCGCGCGCCGAACGGGCTGACCACATGGGCGCTGTCGCCGACGAAGAACACCGGGCCGTGCCGGAAACGGTCCATCCGCCGGCAGGTGAAGGTGTAGACACTGACCCATTCCAGGTCGAATTCGGCATCCGGGCCGAGCATCTGCTGCAGCCGCGGGATCACGTTGGCGGGCTTGCGCTCTTCGTCCGGATCGGCGCTCGGGTCGAGCTGGAAGTCGATGCGGTACACGTCGTCCGGCTGGCGGTGCAGCAGCACCGACTGGCCGGTGTGGAACGGCGGCTCGAACCAGAACCAGCGCTCGCTCGGGAAATCCGCCTTCATGACGACGTCGGCGATCAGGAAACGGTCCTCGAACACCTTGCCCTTGAAGTCGAGCCCCATCATCCGGCGGATCGGGCTGCGCACCCCGTCGGCCGCCAGTACGTGGTCGGCGTCCAGGCGATAGCTCCCGTCGGGAGTCTCCACCGTCAGCCGGGCGCCGCCGCCGGGCAGCACCTCGATGCCGGTCACCCGGTTGCGCCAGCGCAGGTCGGTGCGGCCGAGCGCGACCACCCGGTCGACCAGGTATTCCTCGACATAGTACTGCTGGAGGTTGATGAAGGCCGGGCGCTGGTGCCCCGGCTCCGGCAGCAGGTCGAAGCCGTAGACCTCGCGGTCGCGATGGAACAGGCGGCCGCGGTTCCACACCACGCCCTTGGCAACCATGCGGTCACCGGCGCCGATCCGGTCGAAGATCTCCAGCGTGCGCTTGGCCCAGCAGATCGCCCGGCTGCCGACCGAGACGGTGTCGTCCTCGTCCAGCAGGACGCTCTCGTGCCCGAGGACGGCGAGTTCGGCGGCGGCGGTCAGCCCCACCGGCCCGGCACCGACGATGACGATCGGCACCCGGCGGATCTCGGTCCGGTCCAACTCCACCGGCCGGCGGTAGCGAAACCGGGGGCGCGCCTCGGACATCGTCTCAGTCCCCACTCAGCTCCTCGGACCATCGTCCAGGCGGAAATTAGTTTCAAGTGAAACCAAAAGCAAGCGCCGGGGACGCCCGCGACCCGCCTCAGTTTCTGCGGGTCCAGTTCGGGCGCCCAAGCGGGCGCCGGGGAATCGATTCCACGCCGACCAGGATCCGGGTCACCCTCGATCCGGACCCGAACGGCAGCAGCAGCCGCCTGATGTCCGTCGCAAATGATCTCGAGGATGGGAGATGCCGGGTGAACAGCGGCCGTCCCCGGATCGCCACGGCCCGATAGCAGGCCAGGTAGAAGGTAGTGACATAGGATCCGGGGTCGACGTCGGAGATATAGGAGCCGGTGAGGTCGCGGCCCATCTCGAGGGCCAGACGACTGCCATACAGCCGGATCCGGAAGTCGCTCAGGTCCTCGAGCGGCTCGCAGACCAGCAGGTTGCCGAGGGCCGGTCGCAGATCGACCGGGTCGATGCAGTCTTCCGACGGCCAGGAACGGTCACCGAGAGTCCGGCGCCAGTGGTCGATGAGGAAGTCGAACGACTTCGAGCTCATGTCGCCGCCGGTCGGGTCCCAGGTCACCAGCGGTGGCGCCACCCCGTTGATTTGGAAGAACTGATGGACCGGATCCAGATCGGCAGCGATCAGGCTCTCGGCGAGCCGACCGACGATCCCTGGTTCGGACTCACGCGCCATCGCTCTCGCCGACAATTTCGGAACGCTTGCGGGAGAGCAGACAGCGAATCTGCGATCGCGCGCCACATCGAGAAACCGTAGACGGAGCCTCTTAACGAACCGTTAAGAGTCGCTGCCGGTCCAGTGCCGGGCAATCTCGCCGGCATGGCAAAGCCACACCTGGTCGCGGTGCGCCGCGATATGCTCCAGCGCCTGCCGCAGCGGCCTGAGGCGGTGCGGCTGGCCGACGATGTAGGGATGCAGGGCGATGCCGAACACCAGGGGCTGCCGGGTCGCCTGCGCCAGCTGCTCGTCGAAGCCGTCGACGATCATCTCGGCGAACGCCCGGCCCTCGACCTTGCGCGCGATCACCGCCGGAATGTCGTTGAGTTCCTGGGGATACGGTACCGACAGGATGCCGCCGCCGCCGCGCGTGGCCATCCGGACCGGCTGGTCGTCGTGGCACCAGTCGAGCAGGTAGCCGTAGCCGGCCTCGGCCAGCAGGTCCGGCGTGTGCCGGCTCTGCGAGATCCAGGGCCCGAGCCAGCCCTGCGGCCGGCGTCCCTCTGCCTGCGCGATGACGTCCGTGGTCTCGGCGATCAGCGCCCGCTCGCCGGCCTCGTCGAGCATGCCCTGGCGCTCCGAGTTGGTCCGGCCGTGCCCGACGACCTCGTCGCCGCGCCGGCGGAACGCCTCCATCACCGCCGGGCACTCGTCATAGGCAGCGGCGTTGGCCAGCACCGTGACCGGCAGCTCGAGCCGGTAGAACTCCTCGAGCAGCCGCCACACCCCGACCCGGTTGCCGTAGTCGCGCCACGCGTAGTTCAGCACGTCGGGCTGCGGGCCGCCCGGCGCCAGCTCGGCCCCCAGCCCCTCGCCGAAGGCGAACACCTCGACGTTCAGCGCGATATACACCGCCAGCCGCCTGCCGCCCGGCCACTCGCCGGCCGACCGGTCCTCGATCGGGCTGTACGGGTAGCGCCCGTGACCGGCCAGGCTCACAGGGTCACCCCCTCACCGGCTCATTCCGCCGCCATCTGCTGCGCCGGGCGCGCCAGGCGGATCGCCGTGATCGCCATGCCGACCGCCGCCTGGGTCGGATCGACCACCGGCGCGCCGACGGCGTCAGCCAGGCGGTCGCGGTAGCGGGCCATGCCGGCGCAGCCCATCACCAGCACGTCGGCGCCGTCGCGGTCGCGCAGGGTCTTGCCGACCTCGACCATGCGGCCGAAGGTCTTGGCCTCGTCCGACAGCTCGACCACCCCCAGCTCGATCGCCCGGTCGCCGGCCAGCCGGGCCTCCAGGCCGAGGGAACGGACGTAGCGCAGGTGGCGCGGCACCGACCGGCTGAGGATCGCGATGATCCCGGCCTTGTTGCCGAGCGCCAGCGCGGTCAGCAGGCCGCTCTCGGCGATCCCGAACACCGGCCTGGTCGTGCTCTCGCGCGCGGCGTGGATGCCGGGATCGGAGAAACAGGCGATCACATAGGCCGAGGCGGAGGCGTCGTGCGCCCGGACGATTCCGCGGATATGCGCCGAGACGTCGTCGACATGCGCCTGGCATTCGATGCCCGGCGGGCCGTCCGGGTTGGTCACGCTGACGATCTCCGGCCCGCCGGGGATGCGCAGCGGGTCGAGCGCCCGGTCCATGGCGGCGGTCACCGCCTCGGTCGAGTTCGGATTGATGACGACGATACGGCCGGTCAACGCGGTCTCCTTAGCCTGACTGCGGGCTGTCCGGCGCCGATGACAGCGCCTTGGACGCGATCTCGTAGACGTCCTTCGACAGAGTGGGCTGGGCCACGATCCGGCGCAAGGCGTCCGTCATCGCCTGGGCACGGCCGCGGTCGAACTTGCGCCAGCGCACCAGCGGCTGGGTCATCCGCGCCGCCACCTGCGGGTTGATCGGGTCGAGCGCCAGCACCTGGTCGGCCAGGAAGGCATAGCCGGACCCGTCGGCCTCGTGGAACCGCACCGGGTTGCCGGCGGTGAAGCCGCCGATCAGGGCCCGCACCCGGTTCGGGTTGCGCAGGCTGAAGCCCGGGTGGTCGAACAGCGCCCTGACCTCGTCGAGCGTCCCGCGCCGCGACGAGCCGGCCTTCAGCGCGAACCACTTGTCGAGCACCAGCGGGTCGTGCTGCCAGCGGTCGTGGAAGGCCGCCAGCGCCTGGTCGCGCTCGCCGCGCTCCAGGTCGTTGAGCGCGACCAGCGCCCCCATCACCCGGGTCATGGTGCCGTCCGGGCGGGCCTGGGCGACCGCCCGTGCGATCCCCGCCTCGCGGCCGCTGGCGACCAGGTAGCCGAGTGCCGCGTTGGCGAGCGCCCGGCGCCCCATCGCGGCGGTCGACAGGTCGACCTCGCCGCCGGCCGGCTCGGCCGCCGACAGCCGGTCGTAAAGCCCGGTCCACAGGTCGAACAGGGCCTCGCCGAGGGTTCGGCGCGCCTCCCGGCGGGCCGCATGGACTTCGTCGACATGCCAGGTGTCGAGCGCCTGGCCGAGCAGCGACTCGCCGGGCAGCGACAGCAGCTCGGCCAGGAATGCCGGCTCCAGCCGGTCGTCGGCCAGGCTCGTCCGGAAGGCCGCGACCACCCGCGGGTCGAACCCGGCCGCCCTGCCCTCGCGCAACGCGGAGACCATGGCCAGCAGGGCCCGCGTCGACAGCGACTGCAGCGCCTCCCAGCGGCCGAACGGGTCGCTGTCGGCGCCGGCCAGGAACGCCAGGTCCGCCTCGCTCCAGCTCGCGTCGAGCTTCACCGGGGCGCTGAAGCCGCGCAGCAGCGACGGCACGGTTCCCGGCGGCACATCGGCGAAGGTCACGGTCTCGGACGCCTGCTCGAGCAGCAGCACGCGCTCGGTGTCGCCGGCCCCGGCCTCGCCGTCCAGCCGCAGCGGCACCGGCTCGCCGTTCCGGCCGATCAGCGCGGTTCGCACCGGGATCGGCATCGGCAGCTTGGACGCCTGCCCCGGGGTCGACGGCACGGACTGCGACAGCGTCAGCTCCAGGCGCCGGCTGGCCGGATCGTGCTGCCAGCGCGCCTTCACGGTCGGCGTGCCGGCCTGCGAGTACCACAGCCGGAAGCGCGTCAGGTCGACGCCCGAGGCATCCTCCATGGCGGCCACGAAGTCGTCGCAGGTCACCGCCTGGCCGTCATGGCGCTCGACATACAGGTCGATGCCCTTGCGGTAGTTCTCCGGGCCAAGAAGGGTGTGGATCATCCGCACCACCTCGGAGCCCTTCTCATAGACCGTGACGGTGTAGAAGTTGTTGATCTCGATATAGGTCTCGGGGCGGACCGGATGCGCGGTCGGGCCGGCGTCCTCCGGAAACTGCACGGTGCGCAGCAGCCGGGCGTCGGCCACCCGCTTGACCCCGCGATCGTGCATGTCGGCCGAGAACTCCTGGTCGCGGAAGACCGTCAGGCCCTCCTTCAGCGACAGCTGGAACCAGTCGCGGCAGGTGATGCGGTTGCCGGTCCAGTTGTGGAAGTACTCGTGCGCGACGATGCCCTCGATGCGCTGGAAATCGCCGTCGGTGGCGCTCGCCGGGTCGGCCAGGATGAACTTGTCGTTGAAGATGTTGAGGCCCTTGTTCTCCATCGCCCCCATGTTGAACGCCGAGACCGCGACGATCATGAAGATGTCCAGGTCGTACTCGAAGCCGTACACCTCCTCGTCCCAGCGCATCGAGCGCTTGAGCGACTCCATGGCGTGACCGGTGCGGTCCTCGTTGCCGGGATCGACGTAGATCCGCAGCGCGACCTCGCGGCCGGAGCGGGTCGTGAAGCTGTCCTCGCGCCAGCCGAGGTTGCCGGCGACCATGGCGAACAGGTAGGCCGGCTTGCGGAACGGGTCGTGCCAGACCGCGAAGTGCCGGTCGAACGGCAGGTCCCCGGTCTCGACGCAGTTGCCGTTCGCCAGCAGCACCGGGAACCGCTCCTTCTCGGCCTCGATGCGGACCGTGAACACGGCCATCACGTCCGGCCGGTCCGGATAATAGGTGATGCGCCGGAAGCCCTCGGCCTCGCACTGGGTGCAGTACAGGTCGCCGGACCGGTAGAGCCCCTCGAGCGCGGTGTTGTCCTGCGGCCGGATCCGGCCCTCGATCACCGCCACGAACTCGCCGTCGACCGCCGGCAGGACCAGCCGCTCGGCCTCCAGCCGGTAGTCCGCCTCGGAGAGCCGGCGACCGTCCAGGGTGACCGACAGCAGTTGCTGGTCCTGGCCGTCCAGCACGATCGGCGCCGGGCCGGAGCCGGCGGCCGGATTGCGACGGCCGGACAGCACGGCGGTCACCCTGGTCCAGTCGTCGCCCAGTTCGACCGTCAGGTCGACGGTGTCGATCAGGTGGGCGGGCGGCGCGTAGTCCTGCAGGCGGACGGGCTGCGGCAAGGCCTCTGCGGCGGCGCGGTCCATCGGGGAAGTCCTTTCAAGTCGCGGGTCCTGACGGTGTCAGTTGGCCATCCAGCCGCCGTCGACCATCAGATTCTCGCCCGTGATATAGCTCGCCTCGTCGCTGGCGAGAAACAACACTGCGTTGGCGACGTCCTCGGGCCTGCCGAGGCGTGGCCAGGGGGTCCTGGCCCGCGAGTAGGCCAGCATCTCCGGATCGACCGCGCGGCCGGTCTTGCCGGTGAGAACCTTCCCGGGCGCCACCGCGTTGCAGACGATTCCATCGGCCGCATAGTCGCCGGCGATCTGCCGGGTCATGTAGACCACCGCCGCCTTGCCGACGCCGTAGGCGAAGTCGTTCGGCGCCCGGATCATGCCGTGCTGCGACGAGATGTTGACGATCCGCCCCCGTACCTCGCCGAGCGGGTCCTGCCCCAGCATCCGGCGCACCGCCTCGCGACAGCCCAGGAACACGCCCTTGGCGTTGACCGCCATGACCCGGTCCCAGTCGGCCTCGGAGGTCTCGTGCAGGGGGGTGTCGGTGCCGATGGCGGCGTTGTTGACCATGACGTCGAGCCGGCCGGTCGGCTCGGCCGCCGCCGCGACGGCGGCCGCCAGGTCGTCGGCCCGGGTGACGTCGCAGGACCGGAACACCGCCGCCCCGCCGGCCGCACGGATGGCCTCGACCGTGCCGGTGCCGCCCTCGCGCGGGGTCTCGGTCAGGTCGGCCACCACGACGAAGGCGCCCTCGGCGGCCAGCCGGAGCGCGATCGCCTTGCCGATGCCCGACGCGGCTCCGGTGACGACCGCGGTCCGGCCCTTCAGGCGCACGAACCGCGGCCGTTCAGGCGGCGTGCTCGCGCTGGGTGGTGTAGGCCTTGGCGCAATGCGCGGTGCAGTACGGCCGGCCCGGCTCCACGGTGTCGCCGCAGAAGCTGAAGTTGTCGGTCTTCGGGTCGCCGGTCGGCCAGCTGCAGGTGTTGCGGTCCCACTGCTCGAGCGACAGCGGCACGGCACGGCGGCGCTGGATCGGCGCCTTGGGCATCCGCGGCTTGTCCGACTTGACGATCGGCGACTGCCGCTTCGGCAGACCCATGCGATGCACCTTGCCGACCACCGCGTTCCGCGATACCCCGAGCACCAGGCCGATCTGGGTGATCGAAAGCCCTTCGCCCCACAGCCTGGTCAGGTCGGTCAGGCGATCTTCGGTCCACACGCTCGGCTGGATGTCCGACATGGTTAGCCTCCATCGATCCGGTTCGGTGGGCGACCGACTCGTTGTCACCCACATCTAGTGTTCGGATGGCAAGAGGCTACGGGATATGGACCGAACCGGCAAGTCGCACCACAACATGTCGCGGATTTTGTTGTGGATAACACAACAAGCCCCCGGATCCCTGCGACTCGCGCGGGCACCGCGAGTCGCCGCCGGGCCTATTCCGGTCGGGACACCGCCACACGGGTGACCGGCAGCGCCGCGGCGATCGCCCCGCGGGACGCGTCGTGGCCGATCGCCAGCCGGTCCAGCACGTTCAGGGTGACGGCGCGCCGGGCCTCGCGGATCCGTTCGGGGTGTCCCTCGACCGCCGCCGCGAACAGCCAGACTTCGCGCGGCCGCTCGATCCACCCGACCCACCAGCCGACGTCCGGGCCCTCGTCGCCATGCGGGTGCGCCCAGCCCGACTTGCCGCGCAGCACGACGCCGCAGCCCAGCCGCTCGGCCGGCACCGCGTCGCGCGCCACCGTCTGCGCCCGGGTGCTGGCCGGCAGGGTGCCGAGCAGCAGGCGCTCGACGAAGTCGATCTGCTGGACCGGGGACACCTTGAGCCCGCCGTCCAGCCAGAACCGGTCGATCCCGCCGGCGACCGAGGCGTTGCCGTAGCCCAGCCTGCCGAGCCACGTCGCCATGCGCTCTTCGCCGATCTCGCGGGCGATCGTCTGGAACACCGGCACCGACGAGATCTCGACCGCCCGGCGCACGCTGTGGTCGCCGTTCCAGGCGGCGATCGGCCGCGGCTGCCCGTCCCAGCGGTAGACCTGGCCCAGGTCGCGCACCACCCCGGTCTCCAGCGCGATCAGCAGATGCGGAATCTTGAAGGTCGAGGCCGGGGTCAGCCCGCGCCCGGCGCCGTCCAGGTCGGACACGAAGCTGCGCGCGTCGCCCAGGCGCCGCACCGCGACGGTGCCGGACACGCCCTGGGCGGCGAAGGCATTGCGCCACTCCGGGATCTCCACGACGTCGGCGGCGGCCGGCGTTCCCGCGGCCATCCCGGCGAGCACCACCATCACCGGCCCCATCCAGCGGGCCCGCCGGCGTTCCGCCGGGTTGCGATGCACCGTCATCGTCTCGACCTCCTGCGTCCACTTCCACACGCTACGGAGGCGACGCTGGCCGGGAATTACGGTCGGGAAAGGGCAGGATCCGGGAATGAACGGGGCGGCGGCGCTATCCGTCGCCGCCGGCGTAGATCCACATGGGCTGGCAGTCGCCGGCCCGGGTGAAGCCGCAGCGCTCGTAGAAGCCGACCGCCGGCGCGTCGGCGATCAGGGCGTGCTGGTGGAAGCCGGCGTAGCGCGCCTGCAGGTGCCGGATGATCGCCCGCCCCACCCCCTTGCCGTGCCAGTCCGGGTGCACCAGCAGATGCGGGTAGTAGACCACCAGGGCGCCGTCAGACAGCGCGTTGCCGAGGCCGACGAGGGCGTCGTCGGCCCAGGCCGTCACCACGGTGTCGCTGTTGGCAAGCGCGGTCATCAGCAGGTCCGGCTTGGCCGCCGACGACCACTTGTTGGCCCGGTAAAGCCCCAGCACGTCGGCGCGCGCCAGGTCCTTGGTCTCGCGGAGCACGAAGTCGGTCACCTGGTCCAATCCTTGCCGGCCCTTCGCGGCCGCGCGCCGCGCGGCACCTCAGGGCGATAGAGAATGGGGCGACCGTGCCGCCCCGGCCATCATCCTGAGGTGCCTGCGGAGCAGGCCTCGAAGGAGGGAAACGGGGTGCCGATGAAGGCCGCGATCAGCTTGATCTGCTCCTCCAGCATCGGCCGGCCGTAATGCACCGCATGGCCGCGCGCCCGGGCGGCCTTCAGCAGCGCGGTCTCCTCCGGGATCATGATGATCTCGCTGACCACGGTGGCCGGGTCCAGGCGCCCGACGTCGACCGGCAGCGGGTCGCCGGCGTGCAGGCCGAGCGACGTGGTGTTGATCGCCACGTCGTAGCCGGCCGGGTCGGCGTCGGCCGCGACCCCGCGGGTGATGCAGCCGGGGAACGCCTTGTGCACCCGGTGCGCCAGTTCCTCGCCGCGGGCGAGCGTGCGGTTGGCGATGCTGAGGCTGGCGGCCCCGGCCTCGGCGACCGCGAAGGCGATCGCCATGCCGGCACCGCCTGCACCGAGCTGCAGGACGTGCTTGCCGGCGAAATCGAAGCCGCCTGCCCTCATGCCGGCGACATAGCCCTGGCCGTCGAAGTTGTCGCCGTGCATGCGGCGCTCCGCGTCGAAGCGCACGGCGTTGACCGCCCCGACCCGCCGCCCGCTGGCCCCGACCTCCTCGCAGAACGCGGCGATCGTCACCTTGTGCGGCACGGTCACGCACAGCCCGCCCAGGCTGCGGTTGGCCCGCATGCCGCGGACCGCATCCTCCAGATCCTCCGGCAGCACGTGGATCGGCACCATGACGGCGTCGATCCCGTGCTTCTCGTACAGCGGGTTCATCACGCTGGGCACCCGGACATGGTCGATCGGGTGCGCCAGCGTGCCGAACACGCGGGTCGTGCCGGTGATCGTCAGGCTGGGCATCGGCTCAGAACTTCACCAGGTCGCCGCCCTTGAGGGCCAGCATCTGGCGGGCCTCGGTCGGCGACGCGACCTCCAGGCTCATGTCCTCGATGATCCGGCGGATCTTCGAGACCTGCTCGGCGTTGCTCTTGGCCAGCTGGCCCTTGCCGAGGAACAGGCTGTCCTCGAGCCCGACCCGGACGTTGCCGCCGTTCAGCGCGGCCATGGTGGTGAACGCCATCTGGTGGCGGCCGGCCGCCAGGACGCTCCAGTGGTACTTGTCGCCGAACAGCTTGTCGGCGATCCGCTTCATGTGCATCAGGTTCTCGGTGTCGGCGCCGATGCCGCCGAGGATCCCGAAGATGGTCTGCACGAACAGCGGCGGCTTCACCAGGCCGCGTTCCAGGAAGTGCGCCAGGGTGTAGAGGTGGCCGACGTCGTAGCACTCGTACTCGAAGCGCACGCCATGACCCTCGCCCAACTCCTTAAGGACGTACTCGATATCCTTGAACGTGTTGCGGAAAATGAAATCGCGGGAGTTTTCCAGGAACTTCGGCTCCCAGTCGTGCTGGAAGTCCTTCATCTTGTCCAGGATCGGGAACAGCCCGAAGTTCATCGACCCCATGTTCAGCGAGGTCATCTCCGGGCTGGCCGCGACCGCCGCCGCCAGCCGCTCCTCCAGGCTCATGCCGTGGCCGCCGCCGGTGGTGATGTTCACCACCGCGTCGGTGTTCTGCTTGATGCGCGGCAGGAACTCCATGAACGCCTTGGGGTCCGGCGTCGGGCTGCCGTCGGGATTGCGGGCGTGCAGGTGCAGGATCGACGCGCCCGCCTCGGCCGCGCCGATCGCCTGCTCGGCGACCTCGTCGCCGGTGATCGGCAGGTACGGGCTCATGGTCGGCGTATGGATCGAGCCGGTGACCGCGCAGGTGATGATGACCTTGTTCTGGGGGGCAGCCATGACTCGTTTCCTCCGGATGGGCTTGTTCGCCGATTTGCCGTCGGCGTGAGCCTAGCCGGTTCGGCGACAGGATGAAAAGACGGCGGGAATAAAACCGCAAGGCAATCGGGTGAAGCATAGGAGCGGCGGGTGGGTTTCGGAGCCGGGCGCTCCCGCGCCCCCTCCGGAATGACGAGAGTGGGGGGAACCCGCCGACTGCAGTGACTTGCTCCGCCCTTTCCATCGTCATCCCGGAGAGTCCGCGTCAGCGGGCGGCTCCGGGAGCCACGAAGCGACGGGCTGCCGACCTCAACACCATTCTGATGAAAGCCGCGACGGAACTCCCCCGGTGCCCCGTTGAAGCTGATGAGGTCGGCAGGTGCCGGCCGCTTCCGCCCCCCAACGGAGACTTCCGAAATGACCCGTACCCGAGTCACCCTGGCCGCCGCCCTGACCCTGGCCGCCGCCGGCATCGCCGTCGCCGCCAGCGAGGGCGCCTTCGCCCACGGCAAGGACGGCATGACGATGCGCGGCGAGCGCATGGAGCAGCGTTTCGCCGCCGCCGACGCCGACGGCGACGGCAAGCTGACCGCCGCCGAGATGCAGGCGGCCCACAAGGCCCGTTTCGCCAAGGCCGACGCCAACGGCGACGGCAAGCTGTCGGTCGACGAACTCGACGAGGCCCGCAAGGCCGAGCGCATGGAGCGCCTGAACCGCATGGTGGTCTGGCTCGACGCCGACGGCGACGGCATGCTGTCGGTCGACGAGTTCGATCCGCGCCGGGGCCACATGCTCTCGCGCATGGACCGCGACGGCGACGGCGCCCTGTCGCAGGAGGAGATGCGTGAGGCCGGCAAGCGCTACCGCCACGGCAAGGGCGGCCATCACGGCGGCCACGGCGCCCCGGACCAGGACCGGCCGAAGAACTGACCGGCCCCAGGCCAGCCGATGACGGGAACGCCCGAGGACGACCCGGATGCGTCGCTCATGCCGCGCATCGCCGAGGGCGACCCGCTCGCCTACCGGGCGCTGGTGGACCGTCACGCCGACCGGTTGCTCGCTTTCGCCGAGCGACTGGTCGGCGACCGGGCCAGCGCCGAGGACGTGGTGCAGGACGCCTATCTGGCGGTCTGGCGCACGGCGGCGCGCTGGACCCCGGCCGCCAAGGTCTCGACCTGGCTGTACCGGATCGCCCGCAACGCCGCGCTCGACCGGCTGCGCCGCCGACGACCGACCGTGGACCCGGAGATGGTGACCCTGATCGATCCCGCCGACGGCCCGGAACGCGGCCTGTCGCGCAGCCAGACCAGCGCCGCCGTCCGCCGGGCCATCGACGCCTTGCCGGAACGGCAGCGGGCCGCGATCGTGCTGGTGCATTATGAGCGGCGCTCCGGCAGCGAGGCGGCAGACATCCTCGGCGTCTCGGTCGAGGCGCTGGAATCGCTGCTGGCCCGTGGTCGGCGGGCCCTGCGTGCAGCCCTGGAGGGCCGGCGCGCCGATCTGATCGGAGGTGAGCCATGACTGACATGACCACGGACCGGGTGCGCGCCCTGCTCGCAGCCTACGGCGCCGATACCGGGCGCTGGCCGGCGGCCGAGCGGGCGGCGGCCGAACGCCTGCTGGCCGAGGATCAGGCGCTGGCCGCCGAACTCGCCGAGGCGCGCGCCTTCGACAACCTGCTCGACGAACTGCCGGCCCCGGCCCCGAGCCGGGCCCTGCGGGTCGCGCTGAAGGATATCCCGGACCGCGCGCGGTTCGACTGGTCGGCGCCGCTGGCGTGGCTGTGGCCGTTTGGCGCGCCCTGGCGCCCGGCCGCCGGGCTGGTGGCGGCGGCGGTGCTGGGCATCGTCGTCGGCATCGCCACCCCGGAGCCGACCACCGCCGATTCCGCGGTCGCGACCGCCTTCACCTATGACGACGACCCGATCGCATCCGTCGCCGCCGTGGCGTCCGGGGCCGGTTCGCTGGAGACCCTGCGATGAGCAACCGCCTGCGACTGGTGTCGCTCCTGCTGTTCGCCTCGCTGGCGCTCAACCTGTTCCTCGGCGGTCTGATGGCCGGCCGCCTGCTCGACCACCCGCCGCCGCACGGACCGCGCCCGCACATGGAGCGTGCCGAGCGCGAGGGCGCGGCGCCGGGCTGGATGCGGCGGGCCCTCGGCCCGGAGGCCGGCCCGATGCTGGACGAGACCTGGCGGTCGCGCGCCGCCGAGATCGAGCCGATCCGCGAGGCCCTCGACCGCTCGCGCGACGCGGTCGGGGCGGCGATGGAGGCCGAGCCGTTCGACCCCCAGGCCTATGCCGTGGCGCTGCAGGAGATGCAGGACCTGCGCAGCCGCCTTTATCCGATCATCAACGAGGTTATGACCGAGGTGGTCACGCGGCTGACGCCCGAACAGCGCCGGCAGGTGGTCGAACGCGGTCGGGAATGGGAGCGCCGCAAGGCCGGTCGTGAATAGAGCGGGCCCGGTGCGAAGGAGAGACCGATGTCACGCCTTGGGTGGTTCTGCCGCCTGATCCTTGCCGCTGCGCTGTCGGGCCCGCTGGTCGTCGCGGCCGATCCGGCGGCGGCCGGCCGACGGCACGACGACTGGTACGGCCGCCGTCACGACCACCATCGCCACTACGACCGCCATCACCGTCACCGCCGGTATCACGGGAGCGGACTTTCCGGGCTGTTCGTCTTCGATTTCGGCCCGCCGCCCCCACCGCCACGACGGGTCTACGTGCAGCCGCCACCGGTGATCTACCAGGCGCCGCCGCCCGTGCTGTACCAGGCGCCGCCGCCGGTGGTGTACCGGGCCCCGCCGCAGGCATACTGCCGCGAATACACCACGACGATGATGGTCGGCGGCCGGCCGGTCGAGACCTACGGCACCGCCTGCATGCAGCCGGACGGGTCCTGGCGGATCGTCAGCATGAACTGACGGGGCCGTGGCGGCGCCGGCCGGTCAGCCGGCGGCCGCCGCCAGCGCCCGCTCGATGTCCTCCAGCAGGTCCTGGGGATCCTCCAGGCCGATCGACAGCCGGACCACGCCGGGCGTCACGCCGATGGCGGCGCGCTCCTGCTCGGTCAGCCGCGAATGGGTGGTGGTCGCCGGATGGCAGACCAGCGACTTGGCGTCCCCGAGGTTGTTGGAGATGTCGATCAGCTGCAGGGCGTCGAGGAACCGGAACGCCGCCGCCTTGCCGCCCGGCAACTCCAGGGTAACCAGACTGCCGTAGCCGGACATCTGGCGCTTCGCCAGCGCGTGCTGCGGGTGGCTCGGCAGGCCGGGATAGCGGACCTGGCTGACGTCGCGCCGCCCCTGCAGCCACTCGGCGATCCCGGCGGCGTTGCGGGTGTGGCGCTCGACCCGCAGCTCCAGGGTCTCCAGCGACTTCAGCATGACCCAGGCGTTGAACGGGCTCATCGACGGTCCGGTGTTCCGGTAGAACGGCTGGAACACCTCGTCGATGAAGTCCTTGGACCCCAGCACCGCGCCGCCCAGGCAGCGCCCCTGCCCGTCGATGTGCTTGGTCGCCGAATACACGACGATATCGGCGCCGAGTTCCAGCGGCCGCTGGTACATCGGCGTCGAGAACACGTTGTCGACCATCAGCCGGGCGCCGGCCCGGTGCGACAGCTCGGCGACCGCCTGGATGTCGACCAGGTCGAGCATCGGGTTCGACGGGCTCTCCAGGAAGGTCACCGTCGCCGGCCGCGACAGCGCCTTGTCCCAGGCGCCGAGGTCGGTACCCTTCACGAACTCGATCTCCACGCCCCAGCGCGGCAGCAGCTTCGAGACGATGTAGTGGCAGGAGCCGAACAGCTCGCTGGCCGCCACCACCCGGTCGCCGGCCTTGACCTGGCAGAGCATGGCAGCGAACACCGCGGCCATCCCGGTGGCGGTGGCGCGGCACTGGTCGGCGCCCTCCAGCAGCGCCAGCCGCTCCTCGAAGGTCGCGACCGTGGGGTTGCCGTAGCGCGAGTAGATGAAGACGTCGGCCTCGCCGTTGAACGCCGCCTCGGCCTGGGCCGCGTCGTCGTAGACGAAGCCCGAGTTCAGGAACAGCGCCTCGCTGGTCTCGCGGAACTCGGAGCGGCGCTGGCCGCCGCGCACCAGACGGGTGGCGGGACGCCAGTCGGATCGGTCGGTCATAGGGTCTCGGCCTTCGGTGTAACGACAGATGGGGCGGCCCTGCGGCCGCCCCATCCACTATACCGGATACTGTGCGGTATAAAGAACTTTCGGAAGGGCGACGCCCCGCTCTCGTCAGCGCCCGCTCGCCAGCGCCGCCTCGCGGATCTGGGTCAGGGACCGCGCCGGGGTCAGCGCCTCCGGGTCGACCCGGATCTCGATCACGGCCGGCCTGCCGGAGGCCTGGGCGCGCTCGAACGCCCCCGCGAACTCGGCGGTCTTCGTCACCACCTCGCCATGGGCGCCGTAGGCCTTGGCGAGCGCCGCGAAGTCCGGGTTGTGCAGCTCGGTGGCGCTGATCCGGTTCGGGTACTCGCGCTCCTGGTGCATCCGGATGGTGCCGAACATGCCGTTGTTCACCACCAGGAAGATGGTGTTGGCGCCGTACTGCACCGCGGTCGCCAGTTCCTGGCCGTGCATCATGTAGCAGCCGTCGCCGTTGACCGAGACCACCGTGCGGTCCGGGTGCACCAGCTTGGCGGCGACCCCCGACGGCACGCCGTAGCCCATCGACCCGCAGGTCGGCGCCAGGCAGCCGCGGAAGCCCTTGTAGCGGTAGAAGCGATGCACCCAGGTGGCGTAGTTGCCGGCGCCGTTGGTGACGATCGCGTCGGCCGGCAGGTTGGCGTCCAGCCAGTTGACGATCTCCGCCATCTGGACGTTGCCCGGGGTCGTCAACGGGGTCAGCAGCGCCTCGTATTCGCGGCGCGCCAGCGGCGTCTCGGCCGCCCAGGCCGCGGAGTCCACCGGCTCCATCGCCGCCACCGCCTGCAGGAAGGCGCGCTGGCTGGCGTGGATCGGCAGGTCGGCCTGATACACCCGGCCGAGTTCCTCGGCGCCGGCATGCACATGCACCAGCCCCTGGCGCGGGCGCGGGATGTCGAGCAGCGAATAGCCGCTGGTGGTCATCTCGCCGAGCCGCGCGCCGACCACGATCAGCAGGTCGCTGTCGCGCACCCGGGTCGCCAGCTTCGGGTCGATCCCGATGCCGACATGGCCGACATAGTTCGGGTGCCGGTTGTCCAGGTAGTCCTGGCAGCGGAACGAGGCGCCGACCGGCAGCTTGTTGGTCTCGGCGAATCTGGCCAGCGAGGCCGAGGTCCCGGCATCCCAGCCGCCGCCGCCGACGATCACCAGCGGCCGCTTGGCGGCCGCCAGGATCTCTCGGAACCGGGCGAGGTCGGCCGGGCCCGGATGCGGCTCGGTGCGCTTGTAGGGGTCGAAGTCGACGACCGCGGCGCGCTCGACCAGCATGTCCTCGGGCAGCGCCAGCACCACCGGTCCGGGCCGGCCCGAGGTCGCGGTGTGGAACGCCCGGCTGACATATTCCGGGATGCGGGCCGGATCGTCGATCTGGGCGACCCACTTGGCCATCTGGCCGAACATCCGGCGGTAGTCGATCTCCTGGAACGCCTCGCGGTCGAACATGTCGCGGCCGACCTGTCCGACCAGCAGGATCATCGGCGTGGAGTCCTGGTAGGCGATGTGCACCCCGGCGCTGGCGTTGGTCGCGCCCGGGCCGCGGGTCACCATGCAGATCCCGGGCTTGCCGGTCAGCTTGCCGTAGGCCTCGGCCATCATCGCCGCACCGCCCTCCTGGCGGCACACGACGGTCCGGATCTCCGGCGCATCGACCAGGCCGTCGAGCACGGCCAGATAGCTCTCCCCCGGCACGGCGAAGGCCAGGTCGACGCCGTGCGCGCGCAGGCAGTCGACCAGGATATGGCCGCCGATGCGGCCGGCGTTGGTGCGGTCAGTGCTCGATGGGTTCGTCGACATAGCCTGTATACCGTTGGGACTTGGGCTTCTCGAGGTCTTCGGGATTCACGTACTGGATGGAGGACTTTCCGCGCAGTTCGGCGGGCAGGATCATGACCCGCACGAAACGGGTGCACTCCAGCTCGCTGGCCTGCGCAAAGACGGGATCGGCACCCGGCTCGAACCAAGCCTGGCCGGGGAGATAATGGGTCGACTTGCCGCGCGTGTCGATGCGGATCTGGCCCTGCCGCAGACAGCGGATTCCCGGACCCTGGTGGGTATGGGTCAGGGCGCAGCCGCCGATCGGGAACTTCACGCTGTCGCAGCGCATGATCCACTCGGCGCCCGGGTCCGGGCCGTCCAGCGGGGCCGACAGGTTCTCGGTCGAGGTCACGCCGTCGCCCTGGACCCTGACCGCCTCGCTCTCGGCCGGCGAAAGCTCCCAGCGCCAGATCACGGCACCTTCGGGACCGGCGGTAACCGTCACCTCGCCGGCGCCGTACCAGGCGGCGTCCTCGGCGCAGCGGGCTCCGTCGTCGGTCTCGAAGCTGCCGCGATGGCAGTACAATACACGGTTCAGGGCCGGCAGCGGCTCTGCCAGGGTGGCCCCCGGCTCCAGTCGGTCCACCATCTGCCGGAGCAGGTACCCCGTTGCGGACATGTCAGCACCTCCCGATTCTTCGTTCTTGTCCCGCCGTTCTCCCACCGAGGCGGGAGCCGGCGGCGTTTCAGGCGGCGGCAGCCTCCCCTCGAAGTTGGACGCTGCCCCGCTCGATCACATAGGTCCGGTCGAGCAATCCCTGCAGGTGCGTGTCATTCGACTCCGCCACCAGCACCGACAGGCCCTCGCGCTTGAGGTCGGCGAGCACGTCGACGATACGCCGCGCCAGGACCGGCGCGATGCCCTCGGTCGGCTCGTCCAGCAGCAGCAGGCGGCGGCCGGCCATCAGGGCCCTGGCCAGGGCCACCAGCTTCTGCTGCCCGCCGGAAAGGCTGGTCGACGGCCGGCCGCGGAACTCCTGCACCTCGGGCATCAGCCGATAGATCCACGCCAGGCGCTCGGCCGGGTCGGCGATGCCGGTCGACCACACCGGCAGCATGATGTTCTCCTCGGCGGTCAGCGCCGGCACCAGCTTGCGGTCCTCGGGCATGTAACCGAAGCCGAGCCTGGCCCGCTCGTAGCCGGGCTGCCGAAGCACGTCGGCGCCGTCGAAATCCGCCTTGCCGGCATGCGCCTTCAGCAACCCCATGACGGCCCGCATCAGGGTGGTCTTGCCGGCGCCGTTCCGGCCGATCAGCCCGCACATCGCGCCGGTCGGCACCTGCAGGCCGACGCCGCGCAGGATCGGCACCGCGCCGATCGCCACCTCGAGCCCTTCAACCGCGAGCATCGCCTACCCCCTCCGGCACGCCGGCCTGCACGACAGTCGCCCCGAGCGCGCCGGTCCGCGAGAGCGACTGGTTGTGGAGATCCTCGCCGATCACGAACTCCTTCACCTTCGCGTCGGCCAGCGCCTCGGCCGGCGGCGCGTCGCAGATGATCTCGCCCTGGTAGAACGCCAGGACGCGGCTGACGTAGCGGCTGACGATCTCCATGTCGTGCTCGACGAACAGCACCGTGACGCCCTCCTCCCTGAGGACCCCCATCACGATGTCCATGAGCTCGAACTTCTCCTCGCTGGAGATGCCGCTGGTCGGCTCGTCGAGCAGGAGCACCTGCGGCCCGGCGACCATCGCCATGGCGATGTCCAGCAGCTTGCGGACGCCCTGCGGCAGCGTGCTGGCCGCCTGGTCGCGGTAGGCCTGCATCTGGTAGCGCGCCAGGATCGCGTCGGCCCGCGCCTCGCGCGATCTCGACCGGAGCGGCAGCAGCGCCCCGAGCCCGCGGGAGTCGGCGATGCCGAGCGCGATCATGAGATTGTCGAACACGGTAGCGGTCATGAACACCTGGGCCACCTGGAACGAGCGGCAGATCCCCATCCGCGTGAGCCTGCGCGGGGCCATCCCGGTGATGTCGCGGCCGTCGAACCGGATGGCGCCCGAACTCGGCTGCAGCCAGCCGGTGACCATGTTCACGAAGGTCGTCTTGCCGGCCCCGTTGGCGCCGATGATGCCGACGATCTCGTCCTTCTCGATCGCGACGTTGATGTCCTTGGCCGCGGTTACCGCCCCGAAGGTCTTGTTGACGCGAACCGCCTCCAGGATCGCGGTCATGGCCGGGCCTCCCGCCGTCCCGCGAGCCGGCTGATCACCGACCATACGCCGCCGGGCAGGAAGAAGATGATCAGCAGCAGCGTGCCGCCGACGATCAGTTGCCAGGCATGCGGCGCCAGCTCGAAGGCGTAGGTGCGAAGCAACTCGAAGATCAGCGACCCGATGAACGGCGCCGCGACGCTGCCGGGTCCGGACAGGATGGTGACGAACACCAGTTCCCCCGAGACCGTCCAGTTCACCATGGACTCCGGATCGACCTGGCCGAGCGAGATCGCCATGAACCCGCCGCCGAGCCCCGTCAGGGCCGCCGACATGACGTACTTGCCGTGGATCGCCTCGGCCACCGAGTAGCCGAGGAACTCCACCCGGATCTCGTTGTCGCGCACGGCCGTCGTCAGGCTGCCGAGGACCGATCCGAGATACCTGTGCACCAGGATCGCCGCCAGCCAGCCGATCGTGCAGACCCCCAGGAACAGGGTGATCAGCTTGGTGCCGGCCTCGTCAGTGCCGACGCCGAACAAGGTCGGCGGCTCAACGTTGAACCCGTCCGTCGAGCCCAGCGCCTCGGTCTTGACCAGGATGCCGAACAGCACCATCGAGAACGCCAGGTTCAGCATGGCGAAGAAGATCTCGCGGTACCGGCGGACGATGAAGCCGAGCCCGAAGCCGATCACGGCCGCGACCAGCGCCGCCGCCGGCAGCGTGATCAGCGCCTCGGAGATGCCGAAGTCCTTGCCGAGCAGCGCCACCGTGTAGGCGCCGAGGCCGAAATACAGCGCATGGCCGAACGAGACGAGGCCGGTGCGCCACAGCACCAGCAGCCCCAGCACAGCCAGCGCGCGCGAGAACGCAATCAGAAACTGGTTCAGCAGCCAGTCCGGCAGGACGAAGACCCCCAGCAGCATGACCGCCGCGAAGCCGATCGTCAGGGCGAGGACGGTGTGGTCTTTCCTGTTCTCCATCGTCCGCCCCTCAGATCCTGCGGGCCTTGGTGGGCGCGAACAGGCCCTCCGGCCGGAAGATCAGCACCGCCGCCATGACCGCGTAGACCACGAAGAGCTCGATCTCCGGCCACTGCAGCACCGCATAGGCGCGCAGCGTGCCGACCAGCAGCGCGCCTATGGCCGCCCCGGCGATGCTGCCCATGCCGCCGATCACGACGACCGCGAACGACAGCACGATCACCTCGACGCCGAAGCCCGGCGCCACCGAGATCGTCGGCGCCACATAGGCGCCGCCGAGCGCGCCGAGCACCGCGCCGGCGACGAACACCGCGTAGAACACCCGGCGTACGTTGATGCCCATGGCGACCGCGAGTTCGCTGTCGAAGATGATGGCGGTGACCAGCTTTCCCCAGTGGGTCAGGTTGAGGACGGCCCAGGAGGTCGCGCCGACCACGATGCTCAGCGCGATCATCGAGAGCTTGTAGCCGTCCTGGTGGATACCGCCGATCTGCACGCCCGGCATGGCGTAGGTCGGCTGGTAGGCGAAGTACGGGTCGACGCCGAACACCAGGAGGATGATGTCCTCGAGCACCAGGAACAGGCCGAATGTGGCGAGCACGATCAGCACCTCGTCGCGCCCGTAGAGGTTGGCGATGATGGTGCGCTCGATCGCCGAGCCGAGCACCACCCCCACGACCAGCGCGGCGATCGGAATGGCGATCATCGTCCCGATGTCCGAGACACCCATGACCGAGAACTGGCCAATCAGGAAGGCGCAGAGATAGGCGCCCCAGGCATAGAACGCCCCGTGCGCGACGTTCAGGATCTTCAGCACCCCGAAGATGATCGTCAGGCCGAGCGAGACGATGAAGAGATACGAGGCATACCCCAGTCCCTCGACCAGGATCGTCAGAGCGAGATTCATTCGGTCATTCCCGGCCGTGTGTGCCCGGCGGGCCGCCGGGCACAGGGAAGAGGGTGACGGCGTCGCGCGCCGTCACCCCGACGCGTGGTCCGAGTGCTCAGATCAGCACTTGGCGCCCGGCATGCCCTTCTCGATCCATTCGACGCTGGTCTGGCCGTCCGGCGGCATGACGCACTCGGCCGGGTAGAACTTGACGTCGGTCACGCCCGGCTCCGCCGCTTCGGCGTTCCACTTGGTGATCCCGTAAACGTTCTCGGTGACGGCCTGATGGCCGCCGGCCAGAGCCAGCTTCACCGTGGTGGAGAAGCTCTCGAACTCCATGCCCTTGAACGACGCGATCACCTGGTCCTGGGTCGGGAACCCGCCGGCCGCCGCGCCCGCCTTGTCATAGGCGATCTTGGTCGCCAGCACCGCCTGGGCGTACTGGTAGGCCGGGCCCGACGGATAGGTGCCGTAGCGGTCGAAATAGGTGTTGATGAACCACTCGTTCAGCGCCGTCTTGCGGTCGCGGACCAGGATGCCGTAGGGGCCGCGGGCCCCGAGGATCAGCCCGTCGGGCATCTTCTTGCCGAGCCGGTAGGCCGCCGTGCCGCCGACCGTGAACACGACCTTCTTCTGCTTGAACAGCCCGCGCGGCGTCGCCTGGAAGATGAAGCCCTCGAGGTCGCCGTCCCAGAACGACGAATGCACCAGTTCCGCCTCGTCGAGCGACAGCGCCGAGATCTCGGAGCCGTACTGGCCGGCGAAGATCTTCGGGAACTGGATCTTGTCCGACTGCTTGGACCCGGGCATCAGGACCTTCATCGACAGCTCGAAGTCGCGCCAGCTGTCCTGGCCCCAGGCGTAGTTCTGATTGATCCCGGTGTAGGTCTTGATGTCCGGGAACATGTCCTTGATGTAGTGCGCCGCCGCCACGTTGTCCGCGGTCGCGTGGCTCATGGTCCGGAAGATGTACTGGCGTGCGCCGTCCTCGAACACGCGCGGCGTGCCGCAGACCGCGAACACCGTCAGCGTCTTGAGTTCCTCGACCACCGGCGCCAGCGCCGCGCAGGAGCCGGACGAGATGTAGCCGACGACGGCATCGACGCCGCGCTTCTGCACCAGGTTGCGGTACTCGGCGACCTGCTTGGTGTTGCCGCCGCTCTCGTCGATGAAGTCGGCGGTCACGGTCGCGCCCGCGAAACCCTTCGAATCATACGGAGCCGGCAGCTTGCCGGCGTTGATCGCGTCGATCACCATCTCGGCGCCATTCCGCGCCGGCACGCCGAACGGCCCGGCCGCCGGTCCCGACAGGAACGCCGGCACGGCGATCGTCACGCTGTCCTTCGCCGTTGCCGGCGCGGCCACGGCCATCGCCGCCGCGACCGACACGCCGGCCAGTCCCATCCAAGTCTTCGTCGTCATCTCCGTCCCCTTTCCCGTGGTCCGGTACCGCGAAATCTTGCCCTGTTCGCCTGGACGGTTGATCCGCCCGACTTGCCCGCTTGAATGCGGGCCGGAATGGAACCATGACCGGGGGGAACATGCAACGCGGGGGACCGCTTGCCAGGGCGGTAGGCGGGGGTTACTCAGTTTCCAAAGTCACATGAATTAACCGAGGGAGACGCGCCATGGGTGTGCAGAAGAACTATATCGGCGGCGAATGGGTCGACGGTGCGGCCGAGCGCGACAACATCAACCCGTCGGATCTGTCCGACGTGGTCGGCACCTACGCGCACGCCGACGCGGCGGCGGTGGCCAGCGCGGTCGACGCCGCCCGGGCGGCGGCCCCGGCCTGGAACCGCTCGACCCCGCAGCAGCGCTACGACGCGCTCGAATTCGTCGGCAACGAGATCATGGCGCGCCGCGAGGAACTCGGCCGGCTGCTGTCGCGCGAGGAGGGCAAGACCCTGCCCGAGGGCATCGGCGAGGCCACCCGGGCCGCGCAGATCTTCAAGTTCTTCGCCGGCGAGGCCCTGCGGATCCAGGGCGAGAAGCTGCAGAGCGTGCGCCCCGGGATCGACGTCGAGATCACCCGCGAGCCGGTCGGCATCGTCGGCATCATCACCCCGTGGAACTTCCCGATCGCGATCCCGGCCTGGAAGATCGCGCCGGCGCTGGCCTACGGCAACTGCGTGGTGTTCAAGCCGGCCGACCTGGTGCCGGGCTGTGCCTGGGCGATCGCCGAGATCCTGTCGCGCTCCGGCCTGCCGGCCGGCGCCTTCAACCTGGTGATGGGCCGCGGCTCGGTGGTCGGCGAGGCGATCCTGACCAACCCGGCGATCGGCGCGGTGTCGTTCACCGGCTCGGTCGACACCGGCAAGCACGTGGCGGCGACCTGCGCCGCACGCCTCGCCAAGGTCCAGCTCGAGATGGGCGGCAAGAACCCGATGGTGGTGCTGGACGACGCCGACCTGGGCGTCGCCGTCGGCGCCGCGGTGAACAGCGCGTTCTTCTCGACCGGTCAGCGCTGCACCGCGTCCTCCCGCCTGATCGTGACCGAGGGCATCCACGACCGGTTCGTCGAGGCCATGGTCGAGCGGATCAAGACCCTCAAGGTCGACGACGCGCTGGCCGCCGGCACCGAGATCGGCCCGGTGGTCGACGAGTCGCAGCTCGCCCAGGACATGAAGTACCTGGAGATCGGCAAGGGCGAAGGCGCCAAGCTTGCGGTCGGCGGCGAGCGGCTGAACCGCGGCAAGGAGGGCTTCTACCTGCAGCCGGCGCTGTTCACCGAGACCACCAACGACATGCGCATCAACCGCGAGGAGATCTTCGGCCCGGTGGCGTCGGTGATCCGCGTGAAGGGCTATGACGAGGCCCTGGCGGTGGCCAACGACACCAGCTTCGGGCTGTCGGCCGGCATCGCCACCACCTCGCTGAAATACGCCAGCGACTTCAAGCGCAACGCCGAGGCCGGGATGGTGATGGTCAACCTGCCGACGGCGGGCGTCGACTACCACGTGCCGTTCGGTGGCCGGAAGGGCTCCAGCTACGGCCCGCGCGAGCAGGGCCGCTACGCCGCCGAGTTCTACACCGTCGTGAAGACCGCCTACACCCAGCCGTGACCGGCTGAGGGTCCGTAGACCGGATCAGGCCGCCTCCCCGTTGCTCGGCATGCCCTCGGGGAGGCGGGCCTTTTCCATCTTGGCGTCGGCGAAGCTGGCGCCGCGCACGGCGCAGTCGACCAGGCGGGCATGGCTGAGATCGGCGCCGTCGAACACCGCGTCGGCCAGGTTGGCGCCGCCGAAGTCGACACGGCTGAAGCTGGCACCGGCCGCGTGCACACCCGACAGGTCGGCGGGCCAATCCCCCTTGCTGTCGCCGGTACGCGGATCGACCAGCTGCATGGCAACCAGCGAACTTCCCTGCAGGTCGGCATTGTCCATCACGGCGCCGCGGAAACTGGCGCCCCTGAGATCGCAGCGTCCCATCTGCACCGAGACCAGCGTCGCGCCGCCGAACTTGGCGAACCGGAACGAGCACCGCCTCAGGTTCGCGCCCGACAGATTGGTGCCCGTGAAGTCGGCGGCCGACAGGTCGGCGCCCGACAGGTTCACGCCGCTCAGGTCCAGCCCGGCGAAGCTGGCCGGCGTCCCCTTGCGGCCGCCGGAACTGATCCAGGTGAAATGCTCGATCACCAAGGCCCGGATGTCCGGCTCCAACTCGTCCATGCCCGAGGCGATCACGCAGTCGGTCAGGGTGGCGCCGGACATGTCCGCGCCGTCGAGATGGCAGGATCGCAGATCGGCGCCGGTCAGGTCGGTATTGGCGAGCCGCGCATCGGCGAAGTTCACCTCCTGCAGGTTGGCGCCCCGCAGGCTGGAACTGGAGAAGGTCGCGTTCTGGAGATTGGCGCCCTTCAGGTTGGCGCGGTCGAGGTTGGCGCCGTCGAAATGCGAGCCGCGGGCGGTCGCGCCCATCAGGCTGGCGCGCTGCAGGTTGGTCCGGACCGCCTTGACGTTGTCGAGGTCGGCGCCGTCCAGCTTGGTGGCAATGTCGTTGCCGTCGGTCGAGCCGACCGTGGTCGAGCGGAAGTCGGCATCGGTGATGTCGGCCGAGGACAGCTTGGCCTGCTCCAGGTCGGCGCCCCGCAGGTCGGCCTTTACCAGCTTGGCCCCGCTCAGGTCGGCGGCGCGCAGCTGGGAACCGGCGAGCGTCGCCTCCGACAGGTTCGCCCCGACGAACTGCGCGCCCCGGAAATCGGCGGCCGACATCAGCGCACGCCGCAGGTCGACACCGTTCAGCAACGAACCGTTGTAGCGGCCGCCGCGCATGTCGGCGCGTTGGCCGCCCGGGTAGTTGTTCAGGAAATTGCCATGCTTGCGGATCAGATCCGCCGTCTTCCAGTCGACGTTGTTCGGGTCGAAGGACACTCTCTCACCCCTTCAGCTCCGGCGAGACGCGCGGCGACCGATTCGTGACAAATCGTGACATCCGAGCATAGCAGATATCAGCCCGTCTCTCCAAAACCGCCCGTGGCCGCCGGGCGGGTCTCGAACACCATCTGAAAGCGATCCGCCGCATGGCGGACATGCGAGGCCTGCAGCGGCGTTCCGTCGGCGGCGACGTTGAGCGATTCGACATAGAGAATCGGCCGTGCCCGCGGCTGCTCAAGCAGTTCCGCCTCGGTCGCGTCGGGCATCCGCGCCGTGACCTTGGTCACCGCCCGTTCGTAGTCGCCGAATCCATGCGCCTCCATCAGCCGGGTGATCGAGCCGTTGCCGATCGTTCGGTACTCCGAATCGAATCGCGGGAACAGCCGGGCCGGGAACCAGTGCTCGCCGAACGACACCGGCCGATCGTCGACCTTGCCGACGGTCTGGAGATAGACGACCTGGGTGCCGGTCCGGATCCCGAGCGCGCCGGCGATCTCGCGGCCGGCCCGCTGCCGGTCGACCGCGATGGCGTGGCCCCCCGGGGCCCGGTTGACCCGGCGGACGTTCTCGGTGAACCGCGTCCGCCGGCCGATCAGGTATTCCAGCACGTTCTCGCGCACGAAGATCCCGCGCCCCTGCTCGACCCGCACCAGGCCACGGTCCACCAGCCCGCCGATCGCCCGGCGCAGGGTGTGCCGATTGACCCGGAAACGCGACGCCAGGTCCGCCTCGGTCGGAAGCCGCACGCCCTCGGCCCAGTGGCCGCTCCGGATTTCCCCCGCCAGGGTCTCCTCGATCTGTCGCCAGACCGCCACGCCGGAGTCCCGGTCGATTACCGCCACGACGCCCTCCCCGTCATCAAAGCTTCACGCTGCCGCGCTTTACAGCCCAGTGATTACGCGGCATATTGCCGGAAATTCGTATGGATGTCTAGACAACTTTGGAAGTCGTCCATGTCCACAAGACGCTCCTCTGCCCCGACCTCCGAGCAGTCTGCCGAACAACGGGCCCGCCAGCGCTGGATGTCGGTTCTCGCCAAGGCCGACTTCGACGATCTCGACACACTGTGGAACAACCTGCCGGCCAAGCCGGCCTGGACCGTGGTGCGCGCGCCGGAGGTCGGCATGGTCATGACCCGGGGCCGCGCCGGCGGCGACGGCCAGCGCTTCAACCTCGGCGAGGTCGCGGTGACACGCTGCGCCGTGCAGCTCGAATACGGCGCCGTCGGCTTCGGCTACGTGATGGGGCGGAACCGGCGCCATGCCGAACTGGCCGCCGCGGTCGACGCGATGCTGCAGACCCCGTCGCGCCGCGACGCCCTGGAACGGGCGATCATCGCGCCCCTGACCCTGCGGATCGAGGAAAAGCGGCTGAATCGCAGCCGCAAGGCGGCCGCCACCAAGGTCGAGTTCTTCGCGATGGTCAGGGGGAGCTGAACGATGGCCGACACGATCGACATCCGCCCCGGCTTCGGCGACCCGGTGATCGGCGCGCAGCGGGTTTTCCGGGTGATCCTCGACGCCATGGCGCGCCCCGGGCGGATCGGCAGTGTCGCCGAGACCCTCGACCCGCCGGCCCCGCTGGCGGTCGGCACCGCGGCGCTCTGCCTGGCACTCGCCGACCACGACACCCCGCTCTGGCTGGCCCCCGAGATCCGCAACCCGGCCACCGCGGCGTTCCTGCGGTTCCACTGCGGCAGCCCGATCGTCGACGACCCGGCGCAGGCAGCCTTCGCGATCGCCGGCGCGGCGGGTGTCCCGGCCCTCGACCGGTTCGCTATCGGCGACGACGCCTGGCCGGAGACCTCGACCACGCTGATCGTCCAGGTCGACGACCTGGCCGCCGGCGACGGCCTTCGCCTGGCCGGTCCCGGCATCGAAACCGAGCACCGGCTGGCGGCCGCCGGCCTGCGCGAGGGGATCTGGGACGAGTGGGAGGCCAACCGGGCGCTGTTCCCGTGCGGCATCGACCTGGTCCTGGTCGCCGGCAGCCGCCTCGCCGCCCTGCCCCGTACCACCGCCGTCCGCACCCGCCCGGAGGACTGAGCCATGTACGTTGCCGTCAAGGGTGGCGACCAGGCCATCGAGAACTCCCAGAAGCTGCTGGACGAGGAGCGCCGCGGCGACCCGCGGGTGCCGGAGCTGTCGCTCGACCAGATCCGCGAGCAGATGTCGCTGGCGGTCGACCGAGTGATGACCGAGGGCTCGCTCTACGACCCCGAGCTGGCGGCCCTGGCGATCAAGCAGGCGCGCGGCGACCTCGTGGAGGCGATCTTCCTGCTTCGCGCCTACCGCACCACCCTGCCGCGCTTCGGCGCCGGCGAGCCGGTGGACACTGCCACGATGGCGGTGCGGCGACGGATCTCGGCGACCTACAAGGACCTGCCGGGCGGCCAGCTGCTGGGCGCCAGCTTCGACTACACCCATCGCCTGCTCGACTTCGCGCTGGCCGCCGGCGACGACCGCCCGGTCGCGGAGATCGCCCCGGAGGGCGTGGAGCCGGGCATGCCGCGGATCGCGGACATCCTCGACCACGAGGGCCTGATCGAGCGCGAGGAGCCGGGCGACGACGACGCCCCGGTATTCGACCTGACCCGGGAATCGCCACGCTATCCGGCGGACCGGGCGGCCCGGCTGCAGAACCTGGCGCGCGGCGACGAGGGCTGGCTGCTGGCCCTCGGCTACTCGACCCAGCGCGGCTACGGCAACAACCACCCGTTCGCCGGCGAGATCCGGGTCGGCGAGGTCGCGGTCGAGTTCGCGCCGGAGGAGCTCGGCTTCCCGATCGAGATCGGCGAGATCACCGTCACCGAGTGCCAGATGGTCAACCAGTTCAAGGGCTCGGCCAGCGTGCCGCCGCAGTTCACCCGCGGCTATGGCCTGACCTTCGGGCACTGCGAGCGCAAGGCGATGGCGATGGCCCTGGTCGACCGGGCGCTCAGGGCCCGCGAGTTCGAGGAGCCGATCGAGGCGCCGGCCCAGGACGAGGAATTCGTCATGGCGCACTCCGACAACGTCGAGGCGTCGGGCTTCGTCCAGCACCTCAAGCTGCCGCACTACGTCGACTTCCAGGCCGAGTTGGTCACCGTCCGGGCGCTGCGGCGCAAGGCCGGCTACGCCGCCGATTCCGCCATATCCGACGCCGCCGAGTGAGCCCCCGATGACCACCGTGATCCCGCACCCGACCGCCAGCGCCGCCACCACGGCCGCACCGACCCGGCTCGAAGGCTACAACTTCGCCTACCTGGACGAGCAGACCAAGCGGATGATCCGACGCGCCATCCTGAAGGGGGTGGCGGTGCCGGGCTACCAGGTGCCGTTCGGCTCGCGCGAGATGCCGCTGCCCTATGGCTGGGGCACCGGCGGCATCCAGGTCACCGCCGCGGTGATCGGCCCGGACGACACCCTGAAGGTGATCGACCAGGGCGCCGACGACACCACCAACGCGGTCAACATCCGCCGGTTCTTCGCCAAGACCGCTGGGGTCGCGACCACCGACCGCACGGTCGACGCCAGCATCATCCAGACCCGCCACCGGATCCCGGAGAAGCCGCTCACCGAGCAGCAGATCCTGGTCTACCAGGTGCCGATCCCCGAGCCGCTGCGCCAGCTCGAGCCGCGCGAGGCCGAGACCCGCAAGATGCACGCGCTCCAGGAATACGGCGTGATGCATGTCAGCCTGTACGAGGACATCGCCCGGTACGGCCGCATCACCCGGTCCTACAACTACCCGGTCCGGGTCAACGGCCGCTACGTCATGGCCCCGAGCCCGATCCCGAAGTTCGACAACCCGAAGATGGACCGCATGCCGGCCCTGCAGCTGTTCGGCGCCGGCCGCGAGAAGCGAATCTACGCGGTGCCGCCCTACACCGAGGTGAAGTCGCTCGATTTCGAGGACCATCCCTTCGAGATCGAGACCTGGGAAGAGAACTGCGCGCTGTGCGGGGCCGAGGACAGCTACCTCGACGAGGTGATCGTCGACGACCAGGGGACCAAGATGTACGTGTGCTCGGACAGCGACCACTGCCGGGAACGGCGGGAAGCAGGCTTTCAGGGTGACGGCGGACCGAACAGCGGGGGGCCGCGATGACCGGCCGGCAGGCGCTCCTACAGGTCCGCGGCCTGACCCACCGCTACGGCCGCCACCTCGGTTGCCGCGACGTGTCCTTCGACCTGCATCCGGGCGAGGTCCTGGGCATCGTCGGCGAATCGGGCTCCGGCAAGACCACGCTGCTGAAATGCGTGTCCGGCCAGCTGCAGCCGAGCGAGGGCGAGGTCAGCTACCGGACCCGCGACATCGGCGCGGTCGACATCTACGCCATGTCCGAGGCCCGGCGCCGCCTGCTGATGCGGACCGACTGGGGCATCGTCTACCAGAACGCCCGCGACGGCCTGCGCATGAAGGTGTCGGCCGGCGCCAATGTCGGCGAGCGGCTGATGGCGATCGGCGACCGGCACTACGGCAACATCCGGTCCGAGGCTGTCGACTGGCTGGAGCGCGTCGAGATGGACATCGGCCGGATCGACGACCTGCCGGGCACCTTCTCCGGCGGCATGCAGCAGCGCCTGCAGATCGCCCGCAACCTGGTGACCAAGCCGCGGCTGGTGTTCATGGACGAGCCGACCAGCGGGCTGGACGTCTCGGTGCAGGCCCGACTGCTCGACCTGATCCGCGGGCTCGTCGGCTCGCTCGGCATCGCCTGCGTCGTGGTGACCCACGACCTCGGCGTGGTGCGGCTGCTGTCGCACCGGCTGATGGTGATGAAGGGCGGCGAGGTCGTCGAGCAGGGCCTGACCGACCAGGTGCTGGACGACCCGCAGCACCCCTACACCCAGCTCCTCGTCTCCTCGATCCTGCCGGTGTGATCCCATGACCATGAGCCTCGAACCGGACGTGATGCTGAAGGCCGAGGGCCTGGCCAAGTCCTTCGTGCTGCACAACCAGGGCGGCGTGCGCCTGGACGTGTTCGCCGACCTGGCGCTGGAGGTTCGGCGCGGCGAGTGCCTGATCCTGGCCGGCCCGTCCGGCGCCGGGAAGTCCAGCCTGCTGCGCTCGCTGTACGCCAACTACAAGCCGCAGGCCGGCTCGGTGCTGGTCCGCCACGGCGACGCCGTGGTCGACCTGTGCACGGCCGAGCCCTACGAGATCCTGGAGGTCCGGCGCCGCACCCTCGGCTATGTCAGCCAGTTCCTGCGGGTGATCCCGCGGGTGCCGACCCTCGACCTGGTGGTCGAGCCGCTGGCGACCCGCGGCGTCGATCCGGCCGAGGCGCGCCGGCGGGCCGGCGACCTGCTGGCCCGGCTGCGCATCCCCGAGGCGCTGTGGGGCCTGCCGCCCGCCACCTTCTCCGGCGGCGAGCAGCAGCGCGTGAACATCGCCATGACCTTCGTGCAGGACTATCCGATCCTGCTGCTGGACGAGCCGACGGCGTCGCTCGACCTGGACAACCGCCGCACCGTCACCGACCTGATCGCCGAGGCCCGGGGCCGCGGCGCCGCCGTGGTCGGGATCTTCCACGACGCCGAGGTGCGCGCCGCCGTCGGCACCCGTTCCTACGATCTCACCGAAAGGCAGGCCGCATGACCGCCGACTTGATCCTCAGCAACGCCCGCATGGTGCTGGCCGACGAGGTGGTGCTCGGGACGGTGCATGTCGCGGACGGGCGGATCGCCGCGGTCGACACCGGCGGCACGGCGGTGCCGTCGGCCCAGGACTTCGGCGGCGACTACCTGATGCCGGGCCTGGTGGAACTGCATACCGACAACCTGGAGAAGCACATCCAGCCGCGCCCCAAGGTGCACTGGCCGACCTCGTCGGCCCTGCTGGCGCACGACACCCAGGTGGTGGCCGCCGGCATCACCACGGTGCTGGACGCGATCGCGGTGGGCGGCACGCTGAACGACGACATCCGCGACCACATCGTGCGCGAGTCGGCCGAGGCGATCCGCAGCTTCCGCGCCGCCGGCCTGCTGCGCGCCGACCACCACCTGCACATGCGCTGCGAGGTCGCGAACAAGGACGTGCTGCGGCTGTTCGAGCCGTTCAAGGACGATCCCCTGGTCCGGCTGGTCTCGCTGATGGACCACACGCCCGGGCAGCGGCAGTTCGTCGACATCGACAAGCTGCGGATCTACTACCAAGGCAAGCACGCCATGAGCGAGGCGGCGTTCCAGCAGCTGATCCTCGACCGCAAGGAGTCGCAGAAGCTGTACTCCGACCGGCATCGCCGGATCCTGGTCGAGCTGGCGCGCGAGGCCGGCCATGTCCTGGCCAGCCACGACGACGCCACCGAGGAGCATGTCGACGAGGCCGCCGGACTCGGGCTGACCATCAGCGAGTTCCCGACCACCATGACGGCGGCCCGGGCGGCCCGCGCCAAGGGCCTGCGCACCATCATGGGCGGGCCGAACGTGGTGCGCGGCGGCTCGCATTCCGGCAACGTCTCGGCCGCCGACCTGGCCGAGGCCGACGTGCTCGACGCGCTGTCGTCGGACTATGTGCCGGCCAGCCTCCTGCACGGCGCCCTGCTGCTGCACGAGCGCCACGGCATGACCCTGCCCGGCGCGATCGCCACGGTCACCCGCAACCCGGCCGCCATGGTCGGCCTGGACGACCGCGGCCGAATCGAGGCCGGCGCCCGGGCCGACCTGATCCGCGTGAAGCGCCTGGACGACGGGGTGCCGGTGGTCCGGCGGGCCTGGCGCCAGGGCGAACAGGTGCTGTGATGTCGGCGAGCGCGACGATCACCAAGCAGCTGTCGCCGGACGGGCCCTGGATCCACCCGGAAGCCCATGTGGTGGCCTCGACCTTCGGGGCCTGGACCGAGGTCGGCGCCCGCAGCTCGGTGGTCGAGACCACCATGGGCGACTACAGCTACGTGGTGAACGACAGCCAGATCATCTACGCGACCATCGGCAAGTTCGCGAACATCGCCGCCCACACCCGGATCAACCCCGGCAACCACCCGCACTGGCGGGCCTGCCTGCATCACTTCCAGTACCGATCCGAGAACTACGCCCTGGGACCGGACGACGACACTTTCTTCGACTGGCGGCGGTCGACGCCGGTGGCGATGGGGCACGACGTCTGGATCGGCCACGGCGCGGTGGTGATGCCGGGTGTGACCGTCGGTACCGGCGCGATAGTCGGTTCCGGCGCGGTGGTCACCAGGGACGTGGAGCCCTACACCATCGTCGGCGGGGTCCCGGCCAAGGTGATCCGCCGACGGGTCTCGCCGGCGACCGAGACCAGGCTGATGGCAATCGCCTGGTGGGACTGGAGCCACGACACGCTGCGCGAGCGCATGGCCGACTTCCGCGGCCTCGACGCCGACGCCTTCGCGGCCAAATACGCATGACCGTCGCCACCGGCCCGGGCCTGCTCGTCCTGGTCGTCGGGCCGTCCGGGTCGGGCAAGGACACCCTGATCGACGCCGCGCGCCGGGCGCTGGCGGACGATCCGGGCGTGATATTCCCGCGCCGCGACATCACCCGGCCGGCGGAGGCCGGCGGCGAGGACCACGCCCCGGTCGCCCCCGACGAGTTCCGGGCGCGCCGGGCGGCCGGCGCCTACGCCCTGAGCTGGGAGGCCCACGGCCTCGGCTACGGCGTCCCGGCCGGCGTGCTCGACGACCTGGCCCAGGGCCGTACCGTGGTGGTGAACGTCTCGCGCGGGATGCTCGACGAGGCCCGCAGGCTGGCCCGGGTCCGGGTCCTCAGCCTGACCGTCCCGGCCGACGTGCTGCTGCGGCGGCTGGCGGCGCGCGGCCGGGAGGCCGCCGCCGACATCGAGGCCCGAGTCGCCCGCGCCGAGGCGTTTTCGGTGACCGGCCGCGACGTCGTGACGGTCGTGAACGACGGGTCGGTCGATGCCGCCCTGGCGCGGATCCTCGACGCAATCCGCACGGACCCAGGCAGGCCGGCCGAGTCATCGAACTGACATTCGGCCGTCGCCGAAACTTCACCGCACCGTCACCGCATCGTTACCCTCCGTCGATACCTACCGCAGTGCAAAACGCGCGCGTCGAGCGGCCCCGGGGGCCGGCTCCCGAAGGTCGCGCGCCCAACTGCGGAACGCGGCGATGCTGGAAATCCAAAGCCTGGAGAAGCGGTTCGGCGCCGTGGTCGCCGTCGACCAGGTGTCGCTGAAGATCCCCGACGGCCAGATGGTCGGCATCATCGGCCGCTCCGGCGCCGGCAAGTCGACCCTGTTGCGGCTGATCAACCGGCTGGCCGAGCCGACCAGTGGCCAGATCCTGTTCGCCGGCGACGACGTCTCGGCGCTGCGCGGCCGCGAGCTGATGGCCTGGCGGGCCCGTTGCGCAATGATCTTCCAGCAGTTCAACCTGGTGAACCGGCTCGACGTCATCACCAACGTGCTGCTCGGCCGGCTGAACTACCACGGCTTCGCGGCCGCGATGCTGAAGCGGTTCACGCCGGCCGAACGCGCCTTCGCGATCCGGGCCCTCGATCGACTGGACATGGCGCAGGCCGCCCTGCAGCGCGCCGACACCCTGTCCGGCGGCCAGCAGCAGCGCGTGGCGATCGCCCGCGCCCTGATGCAGGAGCCGCGGATCCTCCTCGCCGACGAACCCATCGCCTCGCTCGACCCGCGCAACGCCACCGTGGTGATGGACGCGCTGCGCGCCATCAACCGCGAGGAAGGCATCACCGTCGTCTGCAACCTGCACACCCTCGACACCGCCCGCAGCTACTGCGACCGCATCATCGGGATGGCGGCCGGCGCCGTGGTGTTCGACGGCACGCCGGAGCAGCTGTCCGCCGAGGCGGCCCGCGGGATCTACGGCGTCGACGGCCTCGACGAGGCGCTCAGCGAGAGCGTCACGTCCACCTCGATCGGTCCGGCAACGGGGGCCGCCGGACTGTCCCGAACCGCGGCCGCCTGAGCGCGCCGCGGACCCACCGCCCCACTCAGGGAGATGACCTCATGATCGGACGTCGCACACTTGGCGTCGCCCTCGCCGGCATTACGGCGTTTGCGGCCCTCACCACCGTCGCGCAGGCCGCCGAGGACTGGCGCAAGCAGGTGCCGGTGTTCCGCGTCGGCATCCTCGGCGGCGAGAACGAGGCCGACCGGCTGAAGGACAACGCCTGCTTCAAGGAGTTGCTGGAAACCCGTCTCGGCGTGCCGGTCGAACTCTATCCGGCCTCCGACTATGCCGGCGTGATGCAGGGGCTGATCTCCAAGAACCTGGAGTATGCCGGGCTCGGCTCGGCGGGCTATGCCGGCATTCACATCCAGGACCCGGAGGCGGTCGAGCCGCTCGTGACCACCGAGCAGGTCGACGGCTCTCTCGGCTACTACTCGGTGCTCTACGTCCGCGCCGACAGCCCCTACAAGACGCTCGACGACCTCAAGGGCAAGACCCTTGCCTTCGCCGACCCGAACTCGACCTCCGGCTACCTGGTACCGGCCCACGAGCTGAAGGCCCAGGGCTACGACCCGAAGACCTTCTTCTCGCAGACCGGCTTCGGCGGCGGGCATGAGCAGGCCGTGGTCGCGGTCCTCAACAAGCAGTACGACGCCGGCGTCACCTGGACCTCCGGGGTCGGCGAATACGCGGAAGGCTACTCGCGCGGCAACCTGCGCAAGATGGTCGACAAGGGCGGCCTGGACATGAAGGACATCCGGGTCGTCTGGAAGTCCAACCTGATCACCAACGGCCCGCGGGTGATCCGCAAGGACGTCCCGCAGGAGCTCAAGGACCTGGTCCGCGGCATCCTGGTGAACATGCCGATCGAGAACCGGCAGTGTGCGGAAGCGATCGCCGGCGGCGAGTTCAACTCGTTCCAGCCGATCAACCACGAGTTCTACAAGACCATCATCGACATGCGCCGCGAGCTCCTGAAGGCGCGCCGCGGCTGATCCGAACGGCGACGGGTCGGGCAAACCGGCCCGTCGCCATTCTCCCCAACATTCCCGGAGGGCCGCGTGAGCAGCCAGACCATGTCGACCGCCGACGGCGGCGCGGCGACCTCGCCGGTGGACCGCTTCGAGCGCCATCGCGCCGAACTGCAGCGCGGCCGGCAGCGCGCGACCCTGGTCTACGGGGCGCTGTTCCTGGCGGCGTTGGCCGGCTCGGTCTACATCAGCAACTTCTTCCCGGACCGGCTGGCGGCCGGGGCGCCGAAGGTCGGCGACTACCTCTACGACATCCTGCCGGTGCTGAGCGCCGAGCACCTGTTCGCCGGCACCAAGACCGAAGGCTCGATCGCCTACTGGTACTTCAACCTGCCGAAGTATCTGCAGCTGCTGCTCGAGACCGTGAACATGGCGCTGTTCGCGACGATCCTGGGGACCTTCGGCGGCTTCCTCATGTGCTTCCCGGCCAGCCGCAACCTGATGCCGAACAGCTGGATCTACTTCGGCTTCCGCCGGGTCATGGAGTTCTGCCGGGCGGTGCCCGAGGTGATCTTCGCGATCCTGTTCGTGTGGGCGGTCGGGATCGGGCCGCTGGCGGGCGTCGCGGCCATCGCCATCCACTCCACGGGCGCACTCGGCAAGCTGTTCTCCGAGGTCAACGAGAACGTCGACCACAAGCCGATGGACGGCATCCGGTCCGCCGGCGGCACCTGGTTCGACGAGATCCGCTTCGGCGTGGTGCCGCAGGTGCTGCCGAACTTCGTCAGCTATGCCCTGCTGCGCTTCGAGATCAACATCCGGGCGTCGTCGATCATCGGCTTCGTCGGGGCCGGCGGCATCGGGCAGGAGCTGTACTACGTCATCAACTTCAACTTCTACGAAGAGGTCAGCGCGCTGGTGCTGCTGATCGTCGCCACGGTGACCTGCGTCGACCTGCTGTCGGCCCGGGTCCGACACCGCTTCATCGGCAAGGAGCACCTGGCATGAGTGCGACCGTCGCAACCATGACCGAGAGCGAGATGGCCGCCCTGCGGGCGCGCTTCCCGCAGGTCCTGTCGGTAGACCTGCGCCGGATCTGGCTGCAGCGCGCGATCGTCGCCGGAGTCGTCGGCTATCTGGCGTTCTGCTGCTGGGTGTTCGAGATCACCTTCGAGCGCCTGTTCGGCGGCCTCGGCAAGATGTGGATCGTCCTGCGCTCGATGCTGGTCTGGAAGGACATGGCGAGCTGGGACTACCTCGGGATCCTCCAGGGCCTGGCCGAGACCCTCGGCATGGCGTTCCTGGGCACCCTGGTCGCCTCGCTGTTCGCCGTCGTCATCGGCTTCGCCGCCGCCCGCAACGTGATGCCGAACCGGATCCTGCACCACCTGCTGCGGCGCTTCCTGGACCTGCTGCGCGGGGTCGACACCCTGATCTGGGCGCTGGTCTTCGTGCGCGCGGTCGGCCTCGGCCCGCTGGCCGGCGTGCTGTCGATCATGGTCAGCGACACCGGCACCCTGTCGAAGCTCTACTCGGAAGCGGTCGAGAACGTCGACCGCCGGCCGATCGAGGGCGTCCGCTCGACCGGCGCGGGCCGGCTGAAGACCTACCGCTTCGGCTACCTGCCGCAGGTGCTTCCGGTATTCCTGTCGACCTCGCTGTACTGGTTCGAGAGCAACACCCGCTCGGCCACGATCCTGGGCATCGTCGGCGCCGGCGGCATCGGCATGCAGTTGTCCGAGCGGATGAAGGTGCAGTACTGGGACCAGGCCTGCTTCATCATCCTGCTGATCCTGGTGACCGTCGGGCTCATCGACACCGCCTCGAAGTGGATCCGCATGAACATCATCGGCACGCGCACGCTCTGAGACCGGGCGGCATCCGGGCTCAGTCGTTGAACCGGCGTTTCATTGAGGCTTGCGCGGCGGGTCGAACCGTTTAAGTTCGCCGGCCATGACGAACCAGATCGACTACGTCCTCGGAGACGTGCTGCCGGAGCCGGGAACGGCCATCGAGGTGGCTGACGGCGTGCGCTGGGTGCGGATGCCCCTGCCCTTCGCCCTGAACCATGTGAACCTGTTCCTGATCGACGACGGCGACGGCTGGGTCCTGGTCGACTGCGGGCTTGGCGACACCGTCACCCAGGAGCTCTGGACCAGGGTCCTGGAGAACCATCTCGACGGCCGGCCGATCACCCAGATCATCGTCACCCACTACCATCCCGACCACATGGGCGGATGCAGCTGGCTGCTGGAGCGCACCCCGGCGCAGCTCTGGATGACCCGCTCCGAGTGGCTGTCGGCGCGCGCCATCCGCCTGGACGACACCGAGGAACTGCTGGACGGCATCGTCGCCTTCTACAAGCGCGCCGGCCTCGGCGACGGCGACGTCGCCGACATGCGCAAGCTCGGCAACTCCTACCGCCGGATGGTCGGGCCGATCCCGCTGACCTTCAACCGGCTGGCGCCGGACACGGTGCTGGAGATCGGCGGCCGCCGCTGGGTCGTGGTGATCGCCTCCGGCCACTCGCCGGAGCATGCCTGCCTGTACTGCCCGGAGGCCGAGCTGATGATCGGCGGCGACTTCCTGCTGCCGCGAATCTCGCCGAACATCTCGGTGTGGTGGAACGAGCCGGACGGCAACCCGCTGCAGGACTATCTGCGGTTCCTCGACTCGCTGGACCCGATCGCCGACGACACCCTGATCCTGCCGTCGCACGATCGGCCCTACCGCGGCGTGAAGCCGCGCGCCGTCGACCTGTCCGAGCACCACGACAAGCGGCTCGACCTGGCGGCCCAGGTCTGCGCCGTGCCGTCGACCGCGATCGACGTCATGAACGCCATGTTCCAGCGCAAGATGGACGCCCACCAGGTCCGCTTCGCGGTCGGCGAGTCGCTCGCCCACCTGAACCTGCTGATCGACCAGGGGCGGGTGATCCGGCATCTCGGCGACGACGGCGCCTGGCGCTACGTCGCGGCGTAGGCACGCCCTTCGCGGCTCCATTGAAGCGAGGCGCCTCAAGTCGAAAGCGGCAACGACGTTTCCACACGGCCGTCATGCCTCCTTGCCGTCATTCCGGAGCGGGTCGCCGCAGGCGGCATGCATCCGGAACCCACCCGCCGCCGCAGTCGCCACGGCAAAGCCGAAGCGGCCGGTAGGTTCCGGCTCTTCGCGACTTCGTCGCTACGGCCGGAATGACGACCCGGGGGGTTGAGGCCCGGTCGGCGCCGGGCCACGAAGGGTCAGTCCGGCTCGGCCAGGCCGCTGACCAGGTTTCGGCGGTACAGCGCGTCCTCGTCGAGCCAGGGCTCGGCCGGGACGAACCGGTCGACCACCCGCGCGATCCGCTCCTCCAGCGCCCGCCGCGCCGCCTCCGCCTCCTCGACCTCGACCCGGGCGAACCGCAGGGCATCGCCCGGCCGCAGCCGGCCGAGCCGCGGCACGTCGGCCGAGATCACGGTGCCGAGCTTCGGATAGCCGCCGGTGGTCTGGTGGTCGGCCAGCAGCACGATCGGGCGGCCGTTGCCGGGCACCTGGATGGCGCCGGTGGCGATGCCGTCGGACACGATGTCGTGGCCGCGCGCGTGGGTCAGCGCCGGGCCGTCGAGCCGCATGCCCATGCGGTCGGCCTCGCGGGTGATGCGGTACTCGGTATCGAAGAATGCGGCGATGCTGTCGGCGGTGAAATAGTCGTCCTGCGGGCCCAGCATCACCCGTGCCGGTCCGGCCTCGCGCGCCCAGGAACGGTCGGCGCAGCGCCGCTCGGCGCGTTCTCCCGCCTCGTCGACACGCAGCGGCAGCAGGTCGCCGTCGCGCAGCGCCCGGCCGTCCAGCCCGCCGATCCGGGCTCTGGTGTAGGTCGACAGGCTGTCGTAGACCGGGTCGAGCGCGAAGCCGCCCTCGACCGCCAGATAGGCGACACCGGTGTCGGCCAGGCTGCCGATGCGCAGCCGCCGCCCGCGGGTCAGGCGGATCGACTGGTGCGACGGCGCCTCGACCTTGCGGTCGCCGACGATCTCGACCGGCGCGCCGGTGCCGACCAGGGCCACGCGCGTCGCCTCGGCCGCGATCTCGAGGGTCGGGCCCATCACCCGGAGCTCGATCGCCGCGCTGTCCGGCGGGTTGCCGACCAGGGCGTTGGCGATCCGCAGGGCCACCGGGTCGAGGGCGCCGGCCGGCGGCACCCCCAGATGCTGGACATGCGGGCGCCCGAAATCCTGCAGGGTCGGCGCGAAGCCGGCCGAGACGATCCGCAGCCCGCTCATCGCCCGGCCTCCCCCTGGACCGGCCCCTGGATCGGGGCGAAGCCGGTGTCGCCGGCGTCGACCCGGCGCTTCAGGTCGTCGTAGGCGGCCCGGTCGACCGGCTTGAACCGCACCTTGTCGCCGGCCTGCAGCAGCACCGGCGGGTCGCGGTGCAGGTCGAACAGCGCCACCGGCGTGCGCCCCAGCAGGTGCCAGCCGCCCGGCGATTCCAGCGAGTAGACGTTGGTCAGGTTGGTGGCGATCGCGACCGATCCGGACGGCACCCGGACCCGCGGCTCGCTGCGGCGCGGCAGCTCCAGCTCCGGCGGGATGATGCCGAGATAGGCGAGGCCCGGCATGAAGCCCATCATGTAGGCCTCGTACTCGGTGCCGGCGTGCAGCTCGACCACCCGCTCGGGGGTCAGACCCGTCCGCTTCGCCACGTCCTCGAGGTCGGGGCCGGCCTCGCCGCCGTACAGCGTCGGGAACTCCCAGACCCGGCCGGCGGCGCTCGCCGTGCCGGCCTCGCCGAGCAGGCCCCGAAGGGTCTCCTCCAGCGCGTGCCGGGTGGTCGCGGTCGGGTCGTAGTGCACCATCAGCGACCGGAAGGTCGGGACCAGGTCGACCACGCCGGCGACCCCGGCCCGACGGGCGGCCTCGCCGAGCCGCATCACCCGGCGGTTCAGGGCCGGATCGACGGTCTCGCCGAACTCGACCACCAGGGCGGTGTCGCCGGCCGACAGGAAGCGCGGGGGCCGATCGGTGTCTGCGGTATCCTCGGTCATGGACCTGGGCCGGGGGTTGGGTGTTAACTTGTCCGGTCGCGACGCGGCACCGGCTCCACGATCCCTAGGCTGAGCAACGCATGGCACGCAAGGTCAATCTGAACGCGGACATGGCGGAGGGCTTCGGTGCCTACGACATCGGCAACGACACCGCCCTGCTCGACATCGTCACCTCGGCCAACGTCGCCTGCGGCTTCCACGCCGGCGATCCGAACGTGATGGACCGGGTCTGCAAGCAGGCCAAGGCCAAGGGCGTGTCGATCGGCGCGCATCCCGGCTTCAACGACCTGTGGGGCTTCGGCCGGCGGGCGATCCCGATGCCGGCCGGCGACGTCGAGCGCATGGTGATCTACCAGATCGGCGCGCTGCAGGGCATCGCCGCCGCCAACGGCATGAAGGTCACCCACATGAAGACCCACGGCGCGCTCGGCAACATGGCGGCGGTCGATCCCGAGCTGGCGGCGGCGGTCGTGCGCGGCACCAAGGCGGTCGATCCCTCGCTGATCCTGCTGGTCCCGACCGGCTCGGAGCTGCTGAAGGCCGCCGAGAAGGCCGGCATGACCTACGCCTCCGAGGTGTTCGCCGACCGCACCTACACCGACGACGGCGAGCTGACGCCGCGGCGGCTGCCGAACGCCATGGTCCACGACCCGGCAGAGGCGGTCGAGCGGGTGCTGCGCATGGTCGAGGACCAGGAGGTGGTGTCGACCAGCGGCAAGCGGATCCCGGCCGGCGTCCACAGCATCTGCGTGCACGGCGACGGCCCGACGGCGGTCGAGGTCGCCACCGCCGTCCGCCGCGGGCTGGAGGCCGCCGGCGTGTCGGTGGTGCCGCTGCCCGACCTCGGACTGGCCTGATCCGATGACCGGGCCCGCTTTCGAGAAGTCCGAGTACGAGGCACGGGTCGCCGCCGCCAAGGCCCGGATGGCGGCTGCCGGCATCGACGTGCTGGTGGTTACCGAGCCGGCCAACATGTGCTGGCTGACCGGCTATGACGGCTGGTCGTTCTACACCCCGCAATGCCTGCTCGTCGCCCAGTCGCTGACCGAGCCGGTGCTGATCGTGCGCGGCATGGACGCCAACGCCGGCAAGGTCACCACCTATCTCGACCATTGCAACATCCTGGGCTACCCGGACCACTACGTGCAGCAGCCGGACCGCCACCCGATGGACTGGGTGGCCGAGGAGATGGGCCGGCGCGGCATCGCCAGGGGTGCGCTCGGCCTGGAGATGGACAGCTACTACTTCTCGCCGATGGCCTACGAGCACCTGAAGAAGGCGCTGCCGAACTGCCGGGCGGCGAACGCCAACAACCTGGTCAACTGGTGCCGCAGCATCAAGTCGCCGGCCGAGATCGCCTACATGCGCCAGGCCGCCCGTATCGTCGAGAAGTCGATGGCGGTCGGCATCGAGCACGTCAGCCCTGGCACCCGGCAGTGCGACGCGGTCGCCGCCATCTACGACGCCCAGATCCGCGGTGCCGGCGGCGTCGGCGGCGACTATCCGGCAATCGTGCCGATGCTGCCGACCGGCGTCGGCGCATCGACCCCGCACCTGACCTGGTCGGACGAGCCGTTCAGGACCGGCGAGGCGACCATCCTGGAACTGGCCGGCACCCGGCGGCGCTACCACTGCCCGATGGCCCGCACGGTATCGCTCGGCAAGCCGCCGCAGAAGCTGGCCGACGCCAGCAGCGTGATCTGCGACGGCATCGCCGCGGCGCTGGAGGCGGCCAGGCCGGGTGCGACCTGCGAGGAGGTCGAGCAGGCCTGGCGCCGCGAGCTCGCGAAGTCCGGCTTCGTCAAGGACAGCCGGATCGGCTATTCGGTCGGCCTCAACTACCCGCCGGACTGGGGCGAGCACACCATGAGCCTGCGGGCCGGCGACCGGACCGTCATCCAGGCCAACATGGCGTTCCACATGATCCCCGGCCTGATGCTGGACGACTGCGGGATCGAGATCTCGGAATGCTTCCTGATCACCGAGTCCGGCGCCGAGTGCCTGTGCGACTTCCCCCGCCCGCTGGTGGTCAAGGACTGAACCGGCGGCCGGATCGCACGGGGCCCGGTCAGGGCGGACCGAGGTAGCGCGGCAGCAACCGGTCGGTGGTCGGGTCGCGCAGTTCCCCGATCGCCTCCCAGATCGCCGCGGCGCGCTCGGCATGCGCCGCCGCATACTGCCGGCTCAGCATCAGGTAGTAGGCCTTCTCCCGCAGCGGTGGCCGCGCCTTTTCGATTCCGGTCAGGCCGGCCGCGGCCAGGTAGGCGTCCGCCACCACGGCATGGTCGGCGACACCGGCGATACGGCCGGCAAGCAGCATTCGAAAACTGTCCGCGGTCGAGCGCACCTCCACGACCGGCGCCCCCAGATTCCGCAGGTCCTCGACGATCGAGTAGTTCAGGTTCGCCCCGATGCGGCCGTCCAGGTTCAGGAAGCGCTCGCCGGTCCACTCCAGCCTGCTGCCCACCGGGCGGTACAGCACATAGGACAGTGTCGCGATCCGGCGCGCCGGATCCGGCCGGCCGTCGCGCATCGGATAGGCACCGAACGCCTCGCGATCGGTCGAGTGCGAGTACAGCAATGCGGCATCGAGGTCGCCGTCCTGCAGTTCCGAGAGCACACGCAACCCCGGCATCCGCACGAACCGGAGGTCGATCCGCAGACGCTCGCCGACCGCCCGCATGAGGTCGATCGCCAGGCCCGGCGGCTCGGCGATCGCGGCCCCCTCGCCGGCCACGTAGGGGTAGGCTCCGCGGTCGTTCAGTCCGATCGTCAGCGTGTCGCGGGCTTGGGCCGGCAGCGACGCCAGCAAGAAAGCCGAGGCGAACCAAGCCGCACGCAACATGCTTCGCTCCCGAGAAAGTGGTGCCGTTCCTTCCGATACTTGAACTTTAGCACCGAAAATCGACCGGATCCGAAGCTCTTGCGCAGGACGGATCTTGCAATGCAGCAAAACGTGAGTACATTCCGCGCGAATTTCCCGATCGGAAACTTAGATGCAGCTGCGCAACGTCGCGATCATCGCGCACGTCGACCATGGCAAGACCACCCTGGTCGACGTCCTCCTCCGCCAGTCCGGCACCTTCCGCGCCAACCAGCAGGTGGCGGAACGCGCGATGGATTCCAACGACATCGAGCGCGAGCGCGGGATCACCATCCTCGCCAAGTGCACCTCGGTGCAGTGGAAGGACACGCGGATCAACATCGTCGACACCCCCGGCCACGCTGATTTCGGCGGCGAGGTCGAGCGCATCCTGTCGATGGTCGACGGGGCCCTCCTGCTGGTCGACGCATCTGAAGGCCCGATGCCGCAGACCAAGTTCGTGCTCGGCAAGGCGCTGGCGCTCGGACTGCGCCCGATCGTCGTGATCAACAAGGTCGACAAGCCCGAGCAGCGCGCCTACGAGGTCCAGAACGAGGTGTTCGACCTGTTCGGGGCCCTCGGCGCCGACGATCGGCAGCTCGACTTTCCGACCATCTTCGCGTCCGCCAAGCAGGGCTGGGCGTCGGAAACCCCCGACGCGACCGGCACCGATATGGCGGTGTTGTTCGAGCGCATCGTGGCGCATGTGCCGCCGCCGACGGTCGAGGAGAACAAGCCGTTCCGCATGCTGGCGACCACGCTGGAGGCCGACCCGTATCTCGGCCGCCTGCTGACCGGGCGGATCATGAGCGGGTCGATCAAACCCGGCACCAACCTCAAGGCCCTGAATCGAGATGGCAAGGAGATCGAGCGCGGTCGCGTCTCGAAGCTGCTGGCCTATCGCGGCCTGGAGCGGACTCCGCTCGAAGAGGCGCATGCCGGCGACATCGTCGCGATCGCCGGCTTCTCCGATGCCACGGTCGCCGATACTCTGTGCGCGCCGGAAGCCCTGGACGCGATCGCGTCGTCGCCGATCGACCCCTCGACCATCGCCGTCACCTTCTCGGTGAACGACAGCCCGCTGGCCGGCCGCGAGGGCGACAAGGTCACTTCGCGCATGATCCACGACCGGCTGTTCCGCGAGGCCGAGGGCAACGTCGCCGTCCGGGTGCGTGAGACCGACGACAAGGACGCCTACGAGGTGGCCGGCCGCGGCGAGCTGCAGCTCGCGGTGCTGATCGAGCAGATGCGGCGCGAAGGCTTCGAGATGTCGATCAGCCGGCCGCGGGTGCTGATGCGCTCCGATCCCGAGACCGGCCAGCGCCAGGAGCCGATCGACGAGGTCGTGGTCGACGTCGACGACGACTACACAGGCGCGGTGATCGAGGCGATCACCCAGCGCAAGGGCGATCTGCTGGAGATGAAGCCCGCCGGTGCCGGCAAGACCCGCCTGGTGTTCCATGCACCGGCGCGCGGCCTGATCGGCTATCACGGCGAGTTCCTGACCGCGACCCGCGGCACCGGCATCATGAACCGGGTGTTCCACGCCTATGCGCCGTACAAGGGCACGATTCCCGGCCGCCGCGTCGGCGTGCTGATCTCGACCGAGCAGGGCGAGGCCCAGGCCTACGCGCTGATCAACCTCGAGGATCGCGGGCCGCTGATGGTCGGGCCGGGCGACAAGGTCTACTCCGGCATGATCCTGGGCGAGCACAACAAGGGCAACGACCTCGACGTCAACCCCCTGAAGGCCAAGCAGCTCACCAACTTCCGGGCTGCCGGCAAGGACGAGAACGTGGTCCTGACGCCGCCCATTCGGATGACCCTGGAGAAGGCGATCCCGTATATCGAGGACGACGAGCTGGTCGAGGTGACGCCGAAGTCGGTTCGCCTGCGCAAGCGCTACCTGGACCCGCACGAGCGCAAGCGCATGGCCAAGCGCGCGGCCGCCGAGAGCGCCTGAGACGACTGACCGCGAGACTTCGCCGGGAAGGCTGTGCCACGCTGTGTGCCCGTCTTCCCGCCCGGAGCCTCCCCGATGCCTGCCCTGACCGCCGACCTGATCCTGAAGTCGGGCAAGATCGCCGTCGGCAACGGCCTGGACCGCTTCGTCACCGCCCTTGCCGCCCGTGACGGAAAGATCGTGGCGCTCGGCTCCGACGGCGACGTGGCGGACCTCGCCGGCCCCGGAACCCGGGTGATCGACCTGGCCGGCCGGACCGCCATCCCCGGCATCGTCGACAGCCACTGCCACCCGGACTCCTACGCCGCCCGGCTGTCATCCTGGGAGTTGGTCAGCCCGGACCGCATCCAGAGCCGCGAGGCGCTCTTGGCCCGCATCGCCCAGGTGGCCGGGAGCCGGGGGCCCGACGACTGGATCGCCGCCTACCGGCTGAACGAGAACAAGTCCGGCGGCTATCCGACGATGGAGGAGATGGACGCCGCCGCCGGCGGTCGGCCGTTGTTCATCCTTCGCACCGACGGCCATATCGGACTCGCCAACAGCCGGGCGTTCGCGGAACTTGGGATCGACGAGCGCACGCCGCCGCCGGAGTTCGGCGCCTTCGACAGGCACCCGTCGACCGGCCGGCTGACCGGCGTGGTGCGCGAGACCGCGGCGCATCTGTTCCTGGAGCGGATCCACGCCGGCGACACCGCGGACCGCATCGCCGACGGCCTGGAGCGGGTGTTCGCCGAGTGGACCGCCTTCGGCATCACCTCGGTCTACAACTCCCTGACCTCCTCGAACGCCATCCGGGCATACCAGATGCTGAAGGACCAGGGCCGGCTCGGCATGCGGGTCGGCATCATCGTCTCGGGCCGCGAGGACGGGCTGGTCGAGGCCCATGTCAGGGCCGGCATCCGCTCCGGCTTCGGCGACGACATGGTGCGGGTGATCGGCGTCGAATGGTGCCCGGACTGCTCGACCTCCGGGCGCACCGCCGCCTACTACGAGCCCTATGTCGGCCGGCAGGTCGAAGGCGAGCCGGAGCCGAACACCGGCGTGCTGCTGTACGAGCTGGAGGACCTGAAGGCCCGCGCCCTGGCCGCGCACGAGGCTGGACTGCAGGTGATGATCGAGGGGGTCGGCGACCGCGGCATCGACTTCGCGCTGGACGCGATCGAGCACTGTCTGGCGCAGCATCCGGTCGACGACCACCGGATGCGGGTCGAGCACTGCTGCTACGTGACACCTGAGATCGAAGCCAGGTTGAAGCGGATCGGGGCGATCGACAGCTCGGCCACGGGCTTCATGTACGACCTGGGCGACGCCTATGCCGCGAACCGCGGCCAGGCGGCGATGGCCCGGATGTGGCCGCACCGCTCGCTGATCGACGCCGGCATCCCCGCACCCGGCCATTCCGACGCCATGGTCTGCCAGGCCAACCCGTTCCTGGCCCTGTGGTCGATGGTGAACCGCAGGTCCGACACCGGCGGAGATCTCGACGCCAGCCAGACGATCACCGCCACCGAGGCGCTCAGGGCCTACACCTGGCTCGGCGCCCATTCCGGCCGCGAGGAGCACCTCAAGGGCTCGCTCGAGGTCGGCAAGCTGGCCGACGTGGCGGTGTTGGACCGGGACTACTTCACGGTCCCGCCGCAGGAGATCCGCGAGATCCAGGTCGACGCGACGATCCTGGGCGGCACGGTCGTCTGGGAGCGCTGAATCCCGCGGCTGCCGACCGTCAGGCGAACGGCAGCCTGGCGACCGACGCGCGCCGCCGGTCATGTCCGAGATCGACCGAGAGGCCGGCCTCGTCGTCGCCGACGGCGTTGTCCAGAAGCGCTATCGCGATGCTCCGACGGAGGCGCGGCGAAAAGCCGACCTCGCAGACCACTCCGACCGCCTCGCCCGCCAGGGTCAGGTCGAGCGGATGGCCGTTCGACGCCACCGGCTCGCCGTCGATGAACAGTCCGACCCGGCGGCGCCTGACGCCCCGCTCCAGGATCTGCCGCAGGGCGGCCCGGCCGACGAACTCGTCCGGTCGGTCGAGATTCACCATGGCGCCGAGGCCCAGCTCGAACGGGTTGGCGGGAAACTGCTGGTATCGGGCATCCGCACCGTAGGACAGCAGGCCGCTCTCCAGCCGTTCCTGGTCGTTGGGGGCGCCGGGGCCGATGCCGTATGCCCTGCCCGCCCGCTTGACCCGGCCCCACAACTCGCTGCCGCGGGTTCCGTCCATCAGGTACAGCTCGAACCCGCCCTGCTTCGACCAGCCGGACCGTGCGACCACCAGCGGGATGCCGTCGAATTCGACCTCCCGGAACCAGAAATGCTTGAGGTCCAGAATCCAGTCGCCGAACAAATCACGCGCCAGGTCCCGGGCCTTCGGCCCTTGGATCGCCATCGGCGAGACGTCAGGCTCGAACACCCGTAGGTCCAGGCCGCGCTCGCGGGCGATGCCCTCGGCCCACAGCGCGATGTCGCTGTCCGCGATCGACAGCCAGTACCGGGTCGGCGACAGCTTCAGCAACACCGGGTCATTGATCAGGATGCCGTCGTGGTTGCAGATCGGCACATACCGGCCCTGACCGGCCCGGGTCCTCGACAGGTCGCGCGTAGTCAGGTAGCGAACCAGCACCTCGGCGTCCGGGCCGGCGATCTCGACCTGCCGCTGGGCGCCGACGTCCCACATGGCGACCCCGTTCAGCAGCCGGCGGTACTCGCCCTCCGGGTCACCGAAATTCCCCGGGATGTACATGTGGTTGTAGACCGAGAACGACCGGACGCCGTCCGCCACCGTGGCGTCGAAATAGGGCGACTTCCTGATGTTCGGTCCGACGTGGATCTGAAACGGCATCCGTGCTCCCTCGTTGTGAGCGCCGATTCCGCATCCGCGCCCGGTCATAGCAGCTTCTCGAGGACCAGGTCGCCGTTCGGCGCCGTGCCGGCGTCCTTCCAGCCGCCGAGGCGGTAGAACCGCTCGGCCCGCGATCCCGGCTGCGTCGTCAGCCGGGCGCGCTCCCAGCCGGCGGCGCGCAGGTCGTCCAGGGCCCGCGGCAGCAGCGCCCGGCCGATCCCCCGCCCCTCGGCTTCCGGGTCGACGAACAACGCCCACACCGTGCCGTCGGCCGGATCGGCGGCGGTGAAGCCCAGGACCCGCCCCGCCTCCTCCCACAGCCAGATGCCGGCGTGGTCGATGAAGCCGTGATAGGCCTCCGCCGGCACCCTGGCAGGGTCGCTCAGCACGTTCTCGCGGACCGCCGCCCGGATCCGCACCATCGCCGGCACGTCGTCGGCGCCGGCCCGCCGGATCGCAGTGCTATCCACCGATTCGCGGCCTGCGCCCCTCGATCGGATACTGCGGATCGTTGTAGCCGGGCGTCGAGGGATGGCCGGTCACCACCAGGCCATCGATCAGCGCCTCGTCCTCGGCGGTGAAGCCGTAGTCCAGCGCCCTGGCATAGCTCTGCCACTGCTCCATCGTGCGCGGCCCGACGATGCTGGCGGTGACCAGGCGGTTGTTCAGCACCCACTGCACCGCCAGGTCGATCGGCGTCGCGCCCTTGGCCTCGGCGTGCTCCTTGATCGTCCGGGCGATTACCAGGCTCTCGTGCCGCCATTCGGTCTGCATCATGCGCTTGTCCTGGCGGGCCGCCCGGCTGCCCTCCTCCGGGGCCACGTTCGGCGCGTATTTCCCGGTCAGGATGCCACGTGCCAGCGGACTGTAGGGCACCACGCCGAGACCGTAGTAGCCGCAAGCCGGCAGGTGCTCGACCTCCGGCATCCGGTTCATGGCGTTGTAGTAGGGCTGGCTGACGATCGGCCGGTCGATGCCCAGCCGGTCGCAGATGTTGCAGATCTCCGCGACCCGCCAGGACCGGTAGTTCGACACCCCGAAGTACCGGATCTTGCCGGCCCTCATCAGGTCGCCAAGGGCCATGACGGTCTCCGGCAGCGCCGTCGAGTGGTCCTCCTTGTGAAGGTAGTAGATGTCGATGACGTCGGTGCCGAGCCGCTGCAGGCTGGCGTCGCAGGCCATCTGCACCCAGCGCCGCGACAGGCCGCCGGAATTCGGGTCGTCGCCGAGCTTGTTGGCGAGCTTGGTGGCCAGCACCCAGCGGTCGCGCTCCGGGGCGATGGCGCGGCCGACCACCCGCTCGGATTCGCCGCCATTGTAGGCGTCGGCGGTGTCGATGAAGTTGAGCCCGACGTCGCGGGCGGCGGCGACGATCTCCCGGCTGTCGGCCTCCGAGGTCGGCCCGCCGAACATCATGGCGCCGAGGCAGAGCGGCGAGACCTTCAGGCCGGAACGACCCAGCGTGCGGTAATCCATCTAGTTGTCCTCCCGGGACCCGTTGGCGCTTGTATCCTGCCCATCCTCATGCTCGGATCGAGTCATCATACAACCAAAACACCGATGCAAGCCGGGAGCGAACCGCCGTCATGACCGAACCCCTCTCGACCGAGACCCGCGAGAAGCTCGCCTCGGTCAGCACCGCCACCCTGACGACCCAGCTGTTCAAACGCGGCCTGCGCAACGTGTTCCTGCAAAGCGTCAGCCGGCTGACCGCCGCGCACGACCGCTCGATGGTCGGCCCGGCCTTCACGCTTCGCTACATCCCGGCGCGCGAGGACATCGACACCCTCGACGTGTTCCAGGACTACGACCACCCGCAGCGCAAGGCGATCGAGACCTGCCCGGAAGGCCACGTGCTGGTGATGGACTGCCGCGGCGACGCCAGCGCGGCCTCCGCCGGCTCGATCCTGGTCACCCGGCTGATGCAGCGCGGCGCCGCCGGAATCGTCACCGACGGCGGCCTTCGGGACTCGCCGGAGATCGGCGACTTCGAGATCCCGGCCTATATCGGCGCGCCGTCGGCGCCGACCAACCTGATCAAGCACCACGCCGTCGAGACCCTGAACCAGCCGGTCGCCTGCGGCGGGGTCGCGGTCTATCCGGGCGACATCATGGTCGGAGACCTGGAGGGGGTGGTGGTGATCCCCCGCCACCTGGCCGACGAGGTGGCACAGGACGCCTTCGAGCAGGAGATCCTCGAGGAGTTCATCATCGGCGAGGTGCGGGCCGGCAAGCCGCTGCGCGGCACCTATCCCCCGGATGCCGAGACCAGGGCCCGCTACGAGGAATGGCGCAAGACACGGTAGGCGGTCTGGGCGTGTGTCGGGACTCCGGAGCGCCCGTCGCTTCGTGGCTCCCGGAGCCGCCCCGGATCAAGTCCGGGACTCTCCGGGATGACGAAGAGTGGGGTGATCGGCCCGGTTCTCCTTCCTTCCGTCATTCCGGAGGGGACGCGTGAGCGTCCGGCTCCGGAATCCACCCGCCGCCCCGACGCGTCCCGGTCACGAACCGCCGAGGCCGCGCTACAGCCAGCTTTCGCACCAGGCCGGGGAACCGTCGACCGGGGTGAAGGTCCGCACCTGGCGGATCGGCACCTCGCCCGGCCCGATGCCGCGCGACTCCCAGGAATGCACGGTGGCCCCGAGGATCCTGGTGACGCGGCCGGTCTGCGAGTCGGCGAACGGCAGCATAAGCCGCTCGCCGCGCGCCGGGCGGGTGTCCTCGGTGTAGATCCGGCCGACGATGTGGGCGATCGCCGGCAGGTCGGCCACCCGGTTGAAATACGCCATCACCCGGTCGATGACGGCCGCCTCGGTGATCTCGGCCAGGGTACGGCCGACCAGAGGGCCCGAATAGGCGGCACGGATGTGGTCGCCGGCGATTCGATAGCGGAACGCGCGCGGATTGTCCTCGACCGCGCACAGCCAGACCTGCTCCAGCAGGTTGGCAAACCGGCTCGGATCGATCGCCTCGACCGTCGGCAGCAGGGCACCGTCGCGCGCCGCCAGCCAGTAGGCCGCCAACCGGCGGAACCGGTCGTCCTCGACATGCGCGAGGTCCGCTTCGGTAATGGGCATCGACGCCACTTCGGCTAGGCTCCCCTCATGCCGGAATTCGTAGCACGCTGCCACCGTGGCTCGGAAGCAACATGGACCGAAGGGATCGACGCATGAGCGGGCCGACCGTCGAGGATGCGATCGCCGACTACGACCGCGCCGCCGCGGTGCTGGCGCCCCGCTATGCCAGCCTCGGGGCCGAGCGATTCATAAGGCGGCATGCCGACATCCTGCCGGCGCCGCCCGGCCCGGTGCTCGACGTCGGGGCCGGCAGTGGCGTGCATGCGGCCGGCCTGGCCGAGCGCGGCTACCGGGTCGTGGCGGTCGAGCCGTCCGCCGGGATGCGGGCCGAGGCGGCCCGGCTGTTCCCGGACGCACCGGTGGAGTGGGTCGACGACCGGCTGCCGGATCTGGCGGCGGTGCGGGCCCGCGATGAGCGCTTCGCCTTCATCCTGGTGAACGCGGTCTGGATGCACGTGCCGCCGGCCGATCGCGACCGCGCCTGTGCCGCGCTGGGAGAACTGGCCGCCCCCGGTGCCGCGGTGTCGATGGCGTTGCGCCAGGGCCCGTCACCGGCCGACCGGCCGATGCACGACTGCGATCCGGACCGGGTCAGCGCCGAGATGGCACGTCACGGCTTCGAGGAGATCGCCCGCAGCACCCACGACGCCGACCAGGCGACCCCCGGCGTCACCTTCGTGCGTCTGAACTTCCGGCGGGCTACGCTCGACCGGTAACCGAACCCGAGGCAGCCATGAGCTACGAGACCATCACCGTCGAGCGGATCGGCGCGATCACCCGGATCGCGCTCGACCGGCCGGAGAAGCGCAACGCCGTCAACGACCAGGTGCATGCCGAGCTGCGCGAGGCCCTGGCCGCCCTGGAGCGCGACGACGGCGCCCGCGGTCTGATCCTGACCGGGACCGGCGACCGCGCGTTCTGCTCCGGCCAGGACCTGTCGGCGCGCACGCCGCCGAAGGACGGCCGGCCGGTGCGCGATCTCGGCGCCGGCCTGGAGAAGAGCTACAACGCGCTGGTCCGCCGGCTGCGCGACCTGCCGATGCCGATCGTTACCGCCCTGAACGGCGTGGCGGCCGGCGCCGGGGCCGGCCTGGCGCTGGCCGGCGACGTCATGGTGGCGGCCCGCTCGGCCTCGATGGTGATCTCGTTCGCGCGCATCGGCCTGGTGCCGGACGCCGGCGTCACCCACCACCTGCCGCGCCTGATCGGCGAGGGCCGCGCGCTGGCCGCCGCCCTGACCATGGAGCCGATCGACGCCGAGAAGCTGCAGGCCTGGGGCGTGGCCTGGCAGGTGGTGGAATTCGCCGAGCTGCCGGCAGCCAGCCTGGCCCTGGCCGAGCGGCTGGCAGCGCTGCCGCCGAAGGCGGTGGTCGGCACCCGCCGGCTGATGCGCTCGGCCCTCGGCAACGACCTGAACACGCAGCTCGCCATGGAGCGCGACCTGCAGCGCGAATGCGGGTTCTCGCAGGACTACGGCGAGGGCGTGAACGCCTTCCTGGAGAAGCGGCCGGCGAAGTTCACCGGGCGCTGAGTCCCGCCCAGCGCTCGGCCGTCTGCCGGTACAGCACGTGCCGGCGCAGCGGATGGCCTTCCGCCAGCAGCGGGTGGTCGAAGTCGGCATCCGGGTCCCGGACCATGCCGAGCCGTTCCATCACGGCGCGCGACGGGGTATTGGCGACCGCGGTGAAGGCGACGATCTCCGGCAGGCCGAGCCGGCCGAACCCGTAGTCGAGGCAGCCCGCCGCCGCCTCGGTGGCATAGCCCTTGCCCCAACTCTCGCGCGATAGCCGCCATCCGACCTCCACGCTGGGGCCGCCCGGGACCGGGTAATGCGGCACGTTCAGGCCGACCATGCCGATGCAGGCCGGCCCGCCCTTGACCTCGACCGCGTACCAGCCCCAGCCGTTCTCCGACATCCGCGCGGCGATCCGGTCGACCAGGTCGTCGCTCTCCGCACGGCTAAGCGGCTTCGGGAAGTAGCGCATCACTTCCGGGTCGGCATTCAGCGCTGCGAACGGGGCCCGGTCCTCGTCGCGCCAGGCGCGCAGGACCAGCCGGTCGGTCTGGATGGGAATGACCTCGGTCATGGCGAGCCGACCATAGGCCGGCGGCGCCGGCCTTGCTAGATTGACCGAAACCGTTGCCGGGAGCGCCACCGATGACCCTCCGCATCTACCACAACCCGCGCTGCTCGAAATCGCGCCAGACCCTGCAGCTGCTGCGCGACCGCGGGCTCGACCCGGAGATCGTCGAATACCTGAAGCACCCGCCGTCGGCGGTCGTGCTCGACGGGCTGCTGCGCGCCATGGGCATGCAACCGCGCGACCTGATGCGCCGAAAGGAGGCGCCGTTCAAGGAACTGAACCTGGACGATCCGGCGCTCACCCGCGGCGAACTGGTCATGGCGATGGTCGAGCACCCGATCCTGATCGAGCGGCCGATCGTCGTGAACGGCGACCGGGTCGCCCTCGGCCGCCCGCCGGAGGCGGTGCTGCACATCCTTTAGCATCAAGACGGTGGGTGGGTTCCGGCTCCGTCTCGCCTGCGGCGATCCGGTCCGGAATGACGGGGTATGGTCTGCATGTTCTCCAACTTCGTCATTCCGGACGGGCGCGCCGCCTCGGCGCGGCAGATCCGGAACCCACGGAGCCACGCGCCTGCCCCTACTCCGCCGCCCGCGCGTTCGGGCGGGCGAAGCGGGCCTCCATCGCGCGCCGGACCCTGACCGCCTGGCTGGTCTCGTCGACCACCACGTCGGCCCAGGCCAGCGGCTCGCCCTGCCTGATGTCGCGCAGCAGCTTGACGTTGTGGGCCAGGCCGAGCGGCAGGTAGCCGTTCTGCAGCGAGGTGTCGGCCGGGGTCTGCCGGCCCCACACGCAGTAGCCGCCCTCGCCGTCCAGCATCTCGCCGGCCTTCAGGTCGCGCTTGGCGGTCGCCACCACGTCCGCGAAGAACCCGATCGGGCTGCCGGTCGGCTCGTTGCGCAGCGCCGCCGACGCCACCGACACGCCGAGTTCCAGCCCGATCATGTGGGTCGGGCGATACAGGGCGGCGTAGCGGTACGAGCTGTCGTGGAGCATCCGGTACTCCTCGAAACAGTAGGTCGCGTAGTCGGTCTCGGCCTCGATCACCACATAGGTGCCGAACTGCAGGTGCACCGGGACCTCCGAGCCGTCGCGGTACAGCGACGACACCACCTCGGTGGTGCCCGCGAAGTCGACCTGGCCGCCCGCCGACCGCGGCTTGCAGACCTCGGCCAGTTCGAGCCGCGACGACGGCGGGAAGTGCAGGCCGTCGGCCTGCGGCCGCAGGCCGGTGGCGTTGCAGACCGCCGCCATCTCGATGCCGGACTTGGTGCCGTCGATGAAACTGTTGAACATCTTCGGGTTCATCCGGCCGCGCTTCACCATCTCCAGGTCGAAGCCGAAATTCTCCCACACCGTGTCCGGCGTCGACTGGTGGTAGCGCGGCAGGTAGCGCGTGCCCTTGCCGGCGCACACCACCTTGAAGCCGACCGAACGCGCCCAGTCGACATGCTCGCTGATCAGCGCCGGCTGGTCGCCCCAGGCCATGGAGTAGACCACGCCGGCGGCCTCGGCCTCGGCGGCCAGCAGCGGCCCCGCCACCACGTCGGCCTCGACGTTGACCATCACCACGTGGCGGCCGTTCTCGATCGCCAGCAGGCAGTGCTTGATGCCGACCGCCGGGTCGCCGGTGGCGTCGATCAGCACCTCCAGTCCGTCGGCCCGGATCAGCGCCTCGGCATTGTCGGTGACGAAGGTGCTGCCGTTCCGGCGGGCGTCGTCGAAACCGGTGGCGGCATAACGCTCGGCCTCCCAGCCGATGTGGCGCAGCTGGTCCCTGGCCCGGGCGACGTCCAGGTCGGCAATGCCGAGGATGTGGGTGCCCTTGGTCAGCCGGGCCTGGGACAGGTACATGGCGCCGAACTTGCCGGCCCCGATGATCCCGACCCGGACCGGATTGCCGTCCTCGGCCCGCTTGGCGAGCATGCGGGACAGGTTCATGTCTTCCTCCGTACCCGGCTCAGGCGGCCTGGCGTTCCTTGGCGGCGAGTTCGGCCAGGCAGTCGTCCGGCAGCGGCTCGATCGGCGTGAAGTCGCGGTGGGCGATCCACTCCTTGCGCTTGAAGGCGCGGATGTGGTTGTCCACGTGGCACAGGCTCAGATAGACGATCGTGCGCGGGAACGGGCTGATGTTCGGCGGGCTGGCATGCACCAGGTTGCCGTGGAACATGATGACCGACCCGGGCGCTCCGGTCGGCGCCACGCAGCCGCCCTCGTTCGCCAGCCGGGTGACCTCATCGCGCGACAGGGTCCACAGCGGATAGCTGGTGCTTTCCAGGTCGTGGCCGGCGGCCAGCGTGCCGGCGGAATGGCTGCCGGGAATGAACATCAGCGGGCCGTTGACCGCCGAGACCTCGTCCAGGAACAGCGCGATGTTCATGGCGCGCGGCTCCGGCATCTCGTCGTCGCGGTGCCAGGTGCCGAAGTCCTGGTGCCACTGCCAGACCTCGCCGTCGAACGCCGCCTTGGCGTTGATCTTGAACTGGTGCATGTAGACCGGGCCGTCCAGCAGCTGCATGACCGGCTCGACCAGCCGCGGATGCGCGCCCAGCCTGCGGAAGCCGTCGTCGTAGGTATGGGCGGCGAACGCCGTGCGGGCGACGCCGCTGGTCTCGCGCCAGACCTCCTCGCGGTCCATCCTGAAGATCGCATCGGCGCGCCGGCGCAGCACCGCGACCTCGTCGGCGGTGAAGGTGTTCGGCAGGAAGAGATAGCCTTCCTTATGAAACCGTTCGAGCTGGCTTTGATCGAGTTTCATCGCGTTTCGTCCCTCGCTTGACCTTGGCGGCGTTCGCGCGCGCCTGGTCGATGAGCCGTTGGCGGGTCTCTTCGCCCGCCTTCAAGGCATGGTCGCGGGCCAGGATCCCGGCCCGTTCGGAGTCGCCGCGGCAGATCGCGTCGGCGATCGCCGCATGTTCCTGCCAGATCCGCTCGGCGATCGCCGGGTCGAACTTGATGACCACCATCACCCGGCGGATCTGCGGCCGCTGGGCTTCCGTGACCTCCGACAGCACGGGGTTGCCCGACAGCGCGTTGACCGCGCTATGGAACCGCATGTCCCAGTCGACCGCGGTGGCGATGTCGCGCTCCAGTTCGGCCCTCAGGCCATGCTCGATGCAGGTCCGCAGCTCGGCGGTGTCCAGGCTCGGGTCGGCGGCGACCCGTCCGGCCGCCAGCCCGGCGGCGAGGCCGTCGAGCGCCGCACGGACCTGGAACAGCTGGTTCAGACGCTCCGGATCGACGGGGGCGACCACCAGGCCGCGCACACCGCGCTCGACAGCGAGGCCGGCATTCTTCAGCATGGCCAGTGCGTGGCTTACCGGCTGACGCGACACGCCCAGATCCGCCGCCAGATGCTCCTGCCGCAACCGATGACCGGGCGGCAGCGAGCCGACCGAGATCGCGTCGACCAGCCGTTCGTATACCTGGTCGATCAGCACGGGCCGGGAGTCGAGGGCGCGAAGTTCCAAAAGGCCTCTCCTGTGGAATTCTGAATTCAATATCGCCGCGCACCGGTTGTCAACGCGCCCGAACGACGAAGGGCCGCCCGGATGGGCGGCCCTTCGCGACAGTCTCAGGATCCGACGTTCAGGCGAGATCGAATCGGTCGGCGTTCATCACCTTGGTCCAGGCCGCCACGAAGTCGGCAACGAACTTGTCCTTCGCGTCGGCCGCGGCGTAGACCTCGGCCAGGGCCCGGAGTTCCGAGTTCGAGCCGAAGATCAGGTCGACGCGGGTACCGGTCCACTTGACGTCGCCGGTCTTGCGGTCGCGACCCTGGTACACGCCCTCGCTTCCCGGTGCCGGCGACCACTCCGTGCCCATGTCGAGCAGATTGACGAAGAAGTCGTTGGTCAGGCTTTCCGGACGGTCGGTGAACACCCCGTCCTGCGACCGTTGGAAGTTGGCGTTCAGCGCCCGCATGCCGCCGAGCAGTACGGTCATTTCGGGCGCGGTCAGCCCCAGCAGCTGGGACTTGTCGACCATCAGTTCCTCGGGCGACACCGTGTACTGGCCCTTCGCGTAGTTGCGGAAGGCATCGGCGATCGGCTCGAGCACGCCGAAGGCCTCGACGTCGGTCTGCTCCTGGGTCGCGTCGGTGCGGCCGGGCGCGAAAGGAACCTCCACGCTGTGCCCGGCGGCCGTCGCGGCCTTCTCGATGCCGGCGGAGCCGGCCAGGACGATCAGGTCGGCGAGCGAGACCTTCTTGCCGCCGGACTGGGCGCCGTTGAACGACTTCCGGATGCCGTCGAGCACGCCGAGCACCTTCTGGAGCTGCTCGGGCTCGCTCGACTCCCAGTCCTTCTGCGGGGCCAGGCGGATACGCGCGCCGTTGGCGCCACCCCGCATGTCGGAGCCGCGGAAGGTCGAGGCCGAGCACCAGGCGGTCGAGACCAACTCGGCTACCGACAGGCCCGAGGCCAGGATATCGGCCTTGAGCTTCTTGACGTCGTTCGCGTCGACCAGCTTGTGGTCGACCGCCGGCACGGGATCCTGCCAGATCAGCTCCTCGGACGGGACCTCCGGGCCGAGGTAGCGGGCGACCGGCCCCATGTCGCGGTGGGTCAGCTTGAACCAGGCGCGGGCGAAGGCGTCGGAGAACTCGTCCGGATTGGCATGGAAGCGTCGCGAGATCTTCTCGTAGGCCGGGTCCATGCGCATCGCCATGTCGGCGGTGGTCATCATGGTGGTGACCTTCTTCGAGGGGTCACCGGCCGACGGGGCCATGTGCGCCTCGTCGACGTCCTTCGGATGCCACTGCCAGGCGCCGGCGGGGCTCTTCACCAGCTCCCATTCGTAGCCGAACAGCATGTCGAAGTAGCCGTTGTCCCACTTCGTGGGGTTCGGCGTCCACGCCCCCTCGATGCCGCTGGTGATCGCGTCGTCGAGCTTGCCCGACTTGTAGCTGCTGAGCCAGCCGAAGCCCTGGGCCTCGATCGGCGCGCCCTCCGGCTCCGGGCCGACATGCGAGGCCGGACCGGCCCCATGGGCCTTGCCGAAGGTGTGGCCGCCGGCAGTCAGCGCCACGGTCTCCTCGTCGTTCATGGCCATCCGCGCGAAGGTCTCGCGGATATCCCTGGCCGAGGCCAGAGGATCCGGCTTGCCGTCGGGGCCCTCGGGGTTGACGTAGATCAGCCCCATCTGCACGGCGGCAAGCGGGTTCTCGAGATCACGTTCGCCGGAGTAGCGGCTGTCGGCCTTGTCGCTGGTCGCCAGCCACTCCTTCTCGCCGCCCCAGTACACGTCCTCTTCCGGCTCCCAGACGTCGGCCCGGCCGCCGCCGAACCCGAAGGTCTTGAAGCCCATCGACTCCAGCGCGACGTTGCCGGCCAGCACGTAGAGATCGGCCCAGGAGATCTTGTTGCCGTACTTCTGCTTGACCGGCCAGAGCAGCCGCCGCGCCTTGTCCAGGTTGCCGTTGTCGGGCCAGCTGTTCAACGGCGCGTAGCGCTGCTGGCCGGTGCCGGCACCGCCGCGCCCGTCGCCCGTGCGGTAGGTTCCCGCCGCGTGCCATGCCATGCGGATGAACAGGCCGCCGTAGTGACCGTAGTCGGCCGGCCACCACTCCTGCGACTCCGTCATCAGCGCGGTGAGGTCCTTCTTCAGGGCGGCATAGTCGAGCTTCTTGAACGCCTCGGCGTAGTTGAAGCCCTTGCCCATCGGATCCGACTTCGGGGAGTTCTGCCGCAGCAGCCTGACGTTCAGCTGGTTCGGCCACCAGTCGCGGTTGGTCGCCCACGCCGATACGTTGGGCGCATGCATCACCGGGCATTTTCCGGCGTTGCGAGGATCGTTTCCGTCCATGTCTTCCTCCCGTTGCGATCAAGTGAACTGGGGTCCGTGCAGGCGGCCGATGCCGGCGCCTGGGATCGGGCCTGTCGTTGGTCGCACAGCCGATCGGTCAAAGGAATGCCGATCGTTCTATGCGATCGATAACGACAGCCTATGTATTGGCGAGCCGGTCGAGGCGTGCCCGCGCCACCCGGCCACGCCGTCGCCACAGGGTCGTCGAGCCGTCCGGCGCGGCCACAGCCTGCCAGCCGCGGGTGCCCGACGGCGCCCGCGGGCCGTCCGCGGCGTCCAGAACGACCTCGCCCTCGCGGGACTTCGGGGAAGCGGTAGTCTTCGGGCGCAGATTCATGGCTGCCTCCATCGACAACTGCCGGGTGCCATCCCGGGCACGATCGATATGGTGGCAGAAAGCGCCTTTTAGAATGAGTCCAAAGTTTCAATCACAGCGATAGCGACCGCCTATGCCCGGGCGCTGCCGACCGTCAGGCCGCCGCAGACATAGAGAACCTGCCCGGTCACGAAGCCCGAGCGGCGGTCCAGAAAAAATGCCACCGCATTGGCGATGTCCTCGGGCTGCCCGAGCCGCCCGACCGGGATCGACTCCAGGATCTTCTGGGTCCGCGGGTCCTGCGACGGGTTGGCGGCGTGCCACAGCGGCGTCTCGATGCTGCCGGGGGCGACCGCGTTGGCGGTGATGCCGTCGCGCGCCAGTTCCAGTGCCCAGGTCTTCATCAGCCCGTGCAGCGCCGCCTTGGACGCCGCGTAGCTGGATCGCAGTTCCTTGCCGAGAGCCGCCCGCGAGGAGATCGCGACGACCCGCCCGGAATGCGCCGCCCGCATCCCGGGCAGCAGCGCCTGGGTGATGCGGATCACGGTCTTGACGTTCAGGGTCATGACGTCGTCGAAATCCGCCAGCCGGGTCTCGTCCACCTGGTTCGGCCGGACATGGCCGACATTGTGAACCACCCGGGTGATCGGGCCGTCGGCCAGCGCCTCGCGGACCGCCGCGTCGGTCGCCTCGCCGTCCATCAGGTCGACCTGGATCCAGTGCGCGGTGGTCGACGGCTCCGGGGCCTCGCGGTCGAGGATCGTCACCTCGTATTCCTCGTGCAGCAGCCGGGCGACGATGCCGCGCCCGATCGAGCGGGCGCCCCCGGTCACCAGTACGCGCTCAGCCATCGTCGCCTCCCGTGGTCGACTGTCCGCCCGGTTCCGGGTCGGCGTTGCGATTATTCAGCCGTCGATTGTACGAACCGGGCTGCCATTCGCCCAGGCCGCGATGTCCTCGACCATCTGGCCGTAGAACAGCCGGAAGGTGTCCTCGGTGGCGTAGCCGATGTGCGGGGTCAGGACGACGTTGTCGAGGCTGCGGACCGGGTCGTCGGCCGGCAGCGGCTCCTTGGAGAACACGTCGATGGCCGCGGCGCGGATCCGCCGGGCCCGCAGGGTCTCCAGCAGCGCAGCCTCGTCGACGATCGGCCCGCGCGAGGTGTTGACCAGGATCGCGCCAGGCTTCATCCGCGCCAGGTCGCCGGCGCCGACCAGGCCGGTGGTGCGGTCCGAGAGCAGCAGGTGGATGGTCACCACGTCGGAGCGCGCGAACAGCTCCTCCTTGGACACCAGTTCGGCCCCGACCTCGGCGCAGCGCTCGGCGGTCAGGTTCTGGCTCCAGGCGATAACCTTCATGCCGAAGGCGCTGGCGCCGATCTTCGCGACCGCCGAGCCGAGCCGGCCGAGGCCGACGCAGCCCAGGGTCTTGCCGGCCAGGTCGAAGGCCATGCGGGTCTGCCAGCCGCCCTGGCGCATCACCATGTGGTCGTGCGGCACGTGCCGGGCGGTCGCCAGGATCAGCGCCCAGGTGTGCTCCGTGGTGCTGGTTCCGGAGGTCTCGGTGCCGCAGCACACCACGCCCTGCCGTCGGGCCGCCGCGAAGTCGACCGACTTGTTCCGCATGCCGCTGGTGATGAACAGCTTCAGCTTCGGCAGACGCTCGAACACCGCCGCCGGGAACGGCGTGCGCTCGCGCATGGCGCACACCACCTCGAAGTCCTTGAGCCGGTCGACCAGGGCGTCGTGCTCGACCAGGTTGTCGTCGAACGAAACCGGCTGGAACCCCGCCAGGCTGCCCCAGTCGGCCATGTCCAGCGCGGACTTCGCATAGTCGTCCAGGATCGCGATCTTCGGCATACCTGCCTCCCTATCGAGGTTAAAGAAACCCCATATTTTATTGTTAACGCTACTTTCTACGCTTCTCTACCACCACACCCTCGGCGGCCAGGCCGGCGATCTCCTCCGGCGAGAAACCGTGCTCGGCCAGGATCTTGCGGCCGTGCTCGGCGAAGCGCGGCGGCCGGCTCTTGATCGAGCCCGGGGTGCGCCGGAACTTGATCGGGATGCCCCAGGACCGGTAGCCGTCCTTCTCGACCGCCATCTCCCGGTGGATGGTGTGCGGGTGCGTCATCACCTCCTCGGTGTTGCGCACCGGCCCGATCGGCAGGCCGGCCGCCAGCAGCCGGTCGGTCAGCTCGTTGCCGTCGACGTCGGCCAGCAGCACCTCGAGCTCGGCCCGCAGCTCGTCGCGGTTGGTCAGCCGGTCGCCGTTCGACCTGAAGCGCGGGTCGTCGCCCAGCTCGGGCTTGCCGAGTTCCTTGCACAGCCGCTGAAATGCCCGGTCGTTGCCGCCGGCGACGAACACGTCGACGGTCCTGGTCGGGAACAGGTCGTAGGGGCTGATGTTCGGGTGCTGGTTGCCGGTCTGCTTCGGCACCTTGCCGGACAGGTAGTAGTTGGCGACATGCGGGTGCATCAGCGCCAAGCCGCAGTCGTAGAGGGTCATGTCGATATACTGGCCGATGCCGGATTTCTGGCGCTCGTACAGCGCCATCATGATGGCGTTGCAGGCGAACAGGCCGGTGCCGATGTCGACCATGGCGAGGCCCAGCCGGGTCGGCCCGCCGTCCGGCGCGCCGTTCACCGAGAAATGCCCGACCATCGCCTGGATGATCCCGTCGTAGCCGGGAAAGCCACCATACGGCCCGTCCTCGCCGAAGCCGGAGATCCGGCAGTGGACGAGCTTCGGGAAGCGCTCGCGCAGCACCGCCTCGTAGCCCAGCCCCCAGCGCTCCATCGAGCCCGGCTTGTAGTTCTCGATCAGCACGTCGGCGCCGTCGAGCAGCCGCAGCAGCACCTCCTTGCCCTTGTCGGTCGAGAGGTCCAGGCCGAGCGAGCGCTTGTTGCGGTTGACGCCCAGGAAGTAGCTGGCGTCGCCGCCGTCGTCGAAGGGCGGACCCCAGTCGCGCACCTCGTCGCCCTGCGGCGGCTCGATCTTCACGATGTCGGCCCCGTGGTCGCCCAGGAGCTGGGTGCAGTACGGCCCGCCCAGCACGCGGGTGCAGTCGATGACCTTGAGACCGGCGAGCGCGCCGCCGGATGCTGTGGCGTCGGCCACGGTGTCCTCCGAGTGGATTGGCAGGCAGGAACGGCTTACGGAACGCGGATCGTGGCGCCTGCGGCCGGGCCGGGCAAGCGCGACGCGATCCGATAGGTCATGCGGCCCTGGCGACGCCGAACACCCGCTCCGCGAAGGCCGGGTAGATCTCGGCGATCTGCTCGGCCACGGGGCCGCGGATCAGCGCCAGTGTCGCGGCGTCCGGCACCGGGGTCTCCGGCACCGAGGCCGGCACGTCGTAGTCGAAGCCGGTGTTCTCGGCGATCTCCCCGACGCTGTGGCCGGGATGCACGCTCTCCAGGGTGAAGCGGGCGCGCGCCTTGTCGAAGCCGAACAGGCAGCGGTCGGTGATCAGCTTGTAGGGGCCGCCCGGGCGATGGACGTTGGGCTCCGAGGTGCCGGGCGCCGACACGAAGTCGACCTTCTCGACCAGGGTCCGCGCGGTGTGCTCGAGGCGGAACAGGATCACCCGCGGCACCACGTAGTACAGATAACCCGAGCCGAAAGAGCCAGGGAACCGCGCCTTCGGGCGGTCCGGGTCGCCGATCGACACCAGGTTGATGTTGGCCCTGCCGTCGATCTGGGCGCCGCTCAGGAAGAACGCGTCGATCCGCCCCTGCCCGGCGCAGTCGAACAGCTCCTTGCCGCCGTCGGTGAAGAAGTTGTTGTCGCGCGAGCCCAGCACCGACACACGCGGCGCGCCGCCGCCCTTGGCACTGGCGAGCAGCGCCGCCGCCCCCGGCACCGGCGACGAGGCGCCGACCGCGACATGGCGCAGCCCCGCCAGCATCCCGGCGATCGCCCCGATCAGGATCTCCTCGGGCCGGACGTCCGTCATTCCGCCGCCTCCCGGCCGAGTACGACCTCGGCGAGGTAGCGCTGGAACCCCTCCTCGGTGCGCGCCAGCTCGGCGTAATGCGCGAGATGATCGTCGTCGGCGCCGTAGTGGCCCGGCACCGCCTGCGGCCAGGCCCCCTGCTTGGCCTCGGCCATCGCCGTGACGTACAGCGCCGGGATGGTTCCGGCGGCCGTGGTCTCGTCGGCGATCAGGTCGCCGTCGACGATCTCCTCGACCGTCACCAAGGTGTCGCGCGCGGCATGCGCCATCAGCATGCATTCGCGCCGCACGCCGATCCAGACGTTGCCATGGCGGTCGGCCTTGCGGGCGTGGAACACCGCGAAGTCGGGCGCCAGCGCCGGGATCGCGACCACCGGGTCGTTCTCGCCGAACGGGTTGTCGATGACCTTCCAGTCGGCGCGACGGGCCAGGATGTCGGAGCCGATCAGGCCGCGCATGGTGCTGAACGGGGCGCCGCGCTCGGCCGCCTGCAGCCCGGCATGGACCGCCGGGCAGGTGGCGTCGAGCACCCTGATGCTCCCGGCCTTCACGGCGGCGGTGAAGCGCGGCGCCAGGCCGTGCTCGCCGAGGGTTACCGCCGAGGTCTCGGCGGCCGCCACGCAGCCGGCGCCGATCAGCAGGTCGCCCTGGTAGCCGAACACCGGCACGCCGACCAGATGCAGGCCGCGCACGCCACGCCGGATCGCGGCGCGCCACAGCGCGTTGGCGCCGGGCGTGTAGTCCGGCGGCACCGCAACCTTGGCACCGTCCGGAATCCGGGCGGCCAGGGCGTCGACGCTCGGCAGCAGGTCGGTCATGGCAGGATCCTCCCGAAGATCGTCCGAATTCTGCGCCCCGGCGACCGGCGCGGCAACCGCCCGGGACGTGGCGACACCGTTCGCCGCCGGGAGATGCCGCCTACTGCCCGAAGCCCTCGATCGCCGCCGGATAGCCGTTGTAGGCCTGGGCGACGGTCCAGCCGGCGTCGATCGGAAGCGTGACGCCGGTGATCGCGGCGGCCTGGTCGGACAGCAGGAAGACGATGCCGTCGGCGATGTGGCGCGGGTACACCAGCATCTTGAGCGCCCCGGAATCCTTGATCTTCTCGGGGTCGCGGTGGCCGCTGTCGATGCGCGCCTGGATCGCCGGGGTGATGGTGTAGGTCGGCGCCACCGCGTTCACCCGGATGCCGTGGATGCCGTACTCGCAGGCCAGGATCTCGGTCAGGTGCCGGACCGCCACCTTGGAGATGTTGTAGGCCGGGATCGGCATCACCGCGAAGCTGTTGATCGAGGCGAGATTGACGATGGCGCCGGCCTGCCGCGCCTTCATGCGGCGGGCGGCGGCAACGTTGACCGACCAGGTGCCGCGGTAGTTCACGTCCATCACCCGGTCGGCCTCGGCCCGGTCCATGCGCTCGGTGGTCACCGCGTTCTGCAGGATGCCGGCGGAGTGCACCACCGCGCCGACCGGCCCGATCGCGTGCTCGACGTCGTCGAACAGGTCCTCGACCGCCTTGTCGTCGGCCACGTCGACGACGCGGGCGTGGGCGACAGCACCGGTCCGCCGCAGGTCCTCGGCCACCTTCTCCGCGGCCTCGGCGTTGCGGTCGGCGATCACCACTACCTCGCCGGCGGCCGCCAGCTTCTCGGCGGTCGCCTGCCCGATCCCGCTGGCGCCACCGGTCACGACGGCGATGCGTCCCTTGCTCATGCGTTCTCTCCCGAAGGTCTCTTCCTGGATCCTACAACGCCGCGTCGATCTCGGCCTCGCTCAGCCCGGCCTCGCGCAGCACCTCGCGGCTCTGCTCGCCGAGCCGCGGCTGGTGGTGCCGCACCGGCAGCGACTGGCGGTCGAAGCGGAACGCGCTGTCCGGGATCTCCAGCGCGCCCTCGCTGGGGTGCTGGAACGGCCGGAAGAACCCGATGGCCCGGAGCTGCGGGTCGTCGCGCAGGGCCTCCAGGGTATTCACCGGGCCGCAGGGGATCTCGGCGGCGCGCAGCGCGTCGAGCCATTCCGCGGTGGTCCGCTTGATCACCTCGGCGCCGGCGATGGCGTACAGCTCGTCGATGTTGCGCGACCGGGCGGCGATGCTCTCGAAGCGCGGTTCAGCCGAGCGCTCCGGCGTCCCGACCATCTCCCAGAACCGGCCCCACTGCTTGTCGGTGTAGGGCAGCATGCAGATGAAGCCGTCGCTGGTGGCGTGCGGTCGGCGCTGCCGCGACAGCGCGCGGGCGTAGCCCATCGGCCCCTCGGGCGGCGAGAAGGTGGCGCCGGACTGGTGCTCGACCAGGGTGTAGCCGACCATGCTCTCGAACATCGAGATCTCGACGTAGACGCCCTTGCCGGTGCGGAACTTCTGGAACAGCGCCGCCACCAGCCCGGTGCTGGCCAGCAGCGCCGCGCTCTTGTCGGCGACGATGGTCGGGGCCAGGACCGGCGCGCCGTCGCGGGCGGTGAAGGTGCCGGCGAAGCCGGACTCGCCCTGGATCACGTCGTCATAGGCCGGCCGCCCGGCATAGGGTCCGTCCTCTCGGTAGCCGTGCAGCCCGCCGTAGACGATCTTCGGGTTGCGCGCCATCACGGCGTCCGGGTCGAAGCCGAACGCCGCCATCTTCTGCGGCCGCATGTTGTGGACCAGGGCGTCGGCGCCGTCGACCAGCCGCCACAACGCCTCCTTGGCAGCCGGCTTCTTCAGGTCCAGCACCAGGCTGCGCTTGTTCCGGTTGGAGCCGAGATAGACCGCCGCCATGCCCGGGTTGCGGGCCGGGCCGAGCACCCGGGTGGCGTCGCCTTCGGGTGGCTCGACCTTGATCACGTCGGCGCCCAGGTCGCCCAGGATCTGGGTGGCATAGGGCCCGTAGATGATCGACGTGATGTCGATCACCCGCAGCCCGGACAGCGGCAGGAACATGGACGCGCTCCCGGTCACCGCCGCTGGTCGAAGCGCCGGCCGACCAGCGCCGCCGCGATGTTGGTCTTCTGGATGTCGATGGCGCCGCCGGCGATGCCCCAGCCCCAGGCGTCGCGAAGTTTCTGCTCCATGCCGTACTCCTTCGCGTAGCCGTAGGCGCCCATCACCTGCAGCCCGGCCCCGGCGACGTCGCGCACCATCTCATTAGCGAAGCACTTGGCGAGCGAGCTGTCGAGAACGCTCGGCAGGCCGTCCTCGGCGTTCTTGGCGGCCCGCCAGATCAGCAGCCGCGAGGCCTCGACCCGCATCGCCATCTCGGCCAGCTTCATCTGCACCGCCTGGAACTCGACCAGCGCCTTGCCGAACGCCTTGCGCTCCTGGACATAGGCCAGCGCCTGGTCGAGGGCGGCCTGGGCGATCGCCAGGCACATGGTGGCGTTGCCGCAGCGCTCCAGGTCGAACGCCTCCATCAGCTGGCGGAAGCCGCCGGCCGGGACGATCAGGTTGTCCTTCGGGACCCGCACGTCGTCGAAGAAGATGTCGGCCGACGGGATACCGCGGAACCCCATCAGCCGCTCGCGCTCGCCGAACGACACGCCGGCCATGCCCTTCTCTACGTACAGCGCGCCGATGCCCTTTGCGCCCGGCGCGTCCGACAGCTTGGTGTAGACCACATAGGCGTCGGCATGGCCGCCGCCCGAGCACCAGCGCTTCTGGCCGTTCAGGACGAAGTGGTCGCCGTCCTCGACCGCCTTGGTCTTCAGGTCGGTCAGCGCGGTGCCGGCGTCCGGCTCCGACATCGCGACGGCGCACACCAGGTCGCCGGAACAGACCTGCGGGACTACCCGCTTCGCCAGCGCCGACCCGGCGAAGTGCTCGACCGCCCGCACCGGGCCGACGGCGCTCTCGAAGATCGGGAACGCCACCGCCGGCGACACCTTGGCGAACTCCTCGAGCACGATCAGCGCCTCAAGGTTGCCGAGGCCCAGCCCGCCATACTGCTCGGCGACGTTGATGCCGAGGAAGCCCATTTCGGCGTAGCGCTGGATCCACTCCTTCGGCAGCGCCTCGTCCTCGGCCTCCAACCGCTTGGCGACCTCGGTCATCTCGCCGGTCGCGAAGGCGCGCGCGGTGTCGCGCAGGCGCTGCTGGTCGTCGGTCAGCCTGAAATCCACGGTGGTCTCCTCCCGAGCCGGAATGCGCCCGCACCTTAGCGCCGCACCGATCCAAGTAAATGAAAGCTTTTCTCATCTGTTGAAATATCGTAGAGCCACCCTGTCTGGCAACGGCACGGTGCGCGCATGCCCAGCTATCGCCCGGTCACCGCCACCCTGCGCGGCCTCGAGGTGCTGGCGGCGACCAGCCGGCTCGGCAGCCGCGCGTCGCTGGCCGAGATCCACCGCCTCACCGGCTTCGACAAGTCCACGATCCTGCGGATGCTGGAGACCCTGGAGCATGCCGGCTTCGTGGTGCGCGACGACGACCGCCGCAGCTGGCAGGTCACCGGCAAGACCCTGCAGCTCAGCGCCGGCTACGATCGCCACCGGGCGGTCGGGACCATCGTCGCGCCGGCGCTGGCGGCGTTCCGCACGACGGTCGGCTGGCCGTCGGACGTGGCCCTGTTCGACCACGATTCCATGCTGGTGGTGGAGACCTCGCGCGAGCCCGGGCCGATGTTCCTGAACCGCCGGCCCGGCTACCGGGCGCCGGTGCTCGGCACCAGCCTCGGGCTGTCCTACATGGCGCATTGCGGGACGGCCGAGCGCGAGGCGTTCCTGGCCCGCATGGCCGACGACCCGGCGCCATGGAACGACCTGGCCCGCAACCCGGCCGAGGCGGAGCGGGCATTCGCCGGAATCCGCGAGCGCGGCTATGCCGAGATGTCGCCGAGCTACGCGTCGCGGGAATACGACGACATGATCTCCAGCATCGGCGTGCCGATCATGCGCGACGGCCGGGTCTACGCCGCCATGAACACCCTGTACCTGCTGAACGCCCTGACCCCGGAACGCGCGGTCGCGACGCTGCTGGAACCGCTGCAGGCGGCGGCGGAACGGCTGGCGAAGGACCTGGCGCGCAACGACCCGGACTGATGTAGACGCCGGGCCCTACTCCCGGAACGTCACGAAGTCCTCGAGCGGGACGCGCTCGGTGACCAGGGTGTTCTCTACCGCCGACCAGTCGGCGTATCCGAGCGAAAGGCCGCCGACCACCACCTGCTCGTCGTCGAGGGCCAACTCGGCGCGGATCACCTTGTGGTAGGCGGCGAAGGCGGCCTGCGGACAGGTCTCCAGGCCATGGCTGCGGGCCAGGATCATGACGTTCTGCAGGAACATGCCGTAGTCCAGCCAGGAGCCGATCTCCAGGTGCCGGTCGATCGTGAAGATCATCCCGACCGACGCGTCGAAGAACCGGAAGTTGCGGCCGTGCTGGGCGTGCATGCGTTCCGCCTCGCCGCGGGCGATGCCGAGCAGCCCGTACAGGTCCCAGCCGACCTTGCGGCGGCGCGCCAAATACGGCTCGCGGAACTCCTTGGGATAGTAGGCCCATTCGTTGTCGTGCTTCTCGGGCCCGTCGAAGGCGGCGACCACGGCGTCGCACAGCCGGTCGCGGGCCGCCCCGGTCAGCACATGCACCTTCCAGGGCTGCATGTTGGTGCCGGACGGCGCCCGTGCCGCCAGCGCCAGGATCCGCTCGATGGTTTCCCGCGGCACCGGGGTGTCCAGGAAGGCGCGCACCGAGCGACGCTGGGACACCGCCTCCTCGACCGCGTTCGCGGGCTCGACGGGCAGCGGGATCCGGGGGGCGGCAGGCGGGGTCGATGCGTCCATGGCGGCGGAGGCTAGCGCCTCGCGCCGCTCATATCCAGGGCTTCGCCAGGATCCACAGGCCGAGCAGCAGCAGCGCCGTGAACAGCGCCTGCCGGAAGCGGCGTTCCGACAGACGGCCGCGCAACCGGCGCCCCATCTCCATGCCGAGCAGCGCCGGCAGCACCGCAACGGCCGACAGCAATGCCAGGCTACCCGGAAGCAGCCCGTGGCCGCCGAGTCCGACGCCGAGCGAGACGGTCGCGACCAGGAAGGTCATGCCCATGGCCTGCACCAGGCGGTCGCGCGGCAGGCCGAGGGCCTGCAGATAGGGCACCGCGGGGATCACGAACGACCCGGTCATGCCGGTGAGGATCCCGGTGGCAAGCCCCATCGGCGGCGACAGCGGCCGCTCCCAGCGCGGCGGCACCGACCAGGGCGGGGTCGCCAGGCCGAGCGCGCCGTACGCCGCGATCGACAACCCCAGCACCATGGTCAGGATCGGAATCGCGATCAGCGTGGGCGCGGCGCTGGCCAGCACGGTGCCGGCGGCGAGCGCCGCCAGGAACGGCCACAGCCGCCGCAGCAGCACCGCGAAGCCGTCGCCGGCCAGCGCCTGCCAGAGATTGGTGACCAGCGACGGCAGCAGCATGATCGCGACCGCCGCCTCCAGCCCGATGGTGGCGGTCAGCAGCGCCAAGGTCACCGTCGGCAGGCCGAGCCCGACGACGCCCTTGACGGTGCCGGCCAGGAGGAGAACGCCGACCACCAGGGCCAGGGTCGCTGGATCGATCAGGGAAACGCTGTCCATGAGGCCGAGACTATGCCCGGCCAGGCGCCGATGCTTCGGCGTCGGCCGAACTGTCCGGCCGGGTCAACGCGGCCTCAGCATCTCGTAGTGCGGGATGCCGTCCTCGTCGTAGGGGCCCTTCACTACCCGGTAGCCGAGGCCCTCGTAGAAATCCTTGAGGTAGGCTTGGCCGTTGAGCCGGACCCCGGCATCGAAGCGCTCGGCGACGAAGCGGTGGCACTCGACCATGATCGCCCGGCCGAGCCCGCGGCCTCGGCCCTCCCGCGACGTCAGGATCCGGCCGATCGCCGCCTCTGGATAGTAGTCGCCGGGCGCGAACACCCGGGCCGAGGCCAGCAGCGGTGCGGTGGCATCCGGCCGGTCGCGGCCGATCAGGTGCCAGGCCATGGCATCCTTGCCGTCGAGGTCGGGATACGCACAGTCCTGCTCGACCACGAACACGTCCTGGCGGGCGCGCAGCAGCTCGTACAGCAGGTCGCGGTCCAGGTCGTCCCAGCGGTACCAGTGCCAGGCAACGGTGTCGTTCGCAGCCAAGGCCCCCTCCCTAGCGTCTGGCCTGCTGCAGGCCTGCGGCGGCCCGGGCCGCGACGACCGCGGTCAGCGGCACGATCACGAAACCGGCGGCGCGGGCTTTCGGGATCCAGGCCTCCAGCACATTCAGGGTGGCGTCGCGGGGATGGCCGATGGCGATCGCGCTGCCGGTCTCGCGGGCGACTCGCTCGGTCTGCGCCAGCCGCAATTCGACCTCGGCGGCGGTGTCGGTGTTGTCCAGGAACACGTCGCGGCGGGTGGTCGGAACCCCGGCGGCGCGCGCCTCCTGCTCGCCGACGCTCCGGCCCGAGGTCAGCGAGTCCAGGAACAGCAGGCCGCGGTCGCGCATGGCCTCCGCGACCAACCGCATGCCGTCCTCGCTCTCGGTGAAGCGGCTGCCCATGTGGTTATTCACGCCGACATAGCCGTCGAACTGCTTCAGGTTCCAGGCGATGCGGCCGCGCAGCTCGGCGACGCCGAGGTCGACGTCGAGCACGTTCGGGCCGGGATCCGAGTTGTGGCCGTGCGGCTGCATCGGCACGTGAACCAGCAGTTCGTGGCCGCGCTGGCGGGCCAGCACGGTCTGCTCCTCAAGCTCGGTGGCGTAGGGCAGGAAGGCGAGCGTCACCGGCGCCGGCAGCTCGATCGCCCGCCGGCCGCGACGCTTGTCGATTCCGAGGTCGTCCAGGACGATGGCGATCATCGGGCGGCCCTCGGCCGGCTCGGCCGCCGCCGCGTAGCGCTGCCAGGCCGGCGCCTCGCGGGAATCGGCCGCCTCGCCGGAAGCGGCCGGAGCCTGCAGCCGGGGCGCGGCGGCCGCGCCCTCGGGCACGGCCGGCGTCACCGGCAACGGGACGGCGGGGGCGACGGCGGCCAGACGCGGCAGCGGAACCGCCGGCGCGACCGGTGTCGCGACTGCCGGTGCGGGTCGCTGCGGAGCCGTGGCCACGGTCGTCGACCGGACGGCCGACGGGCCCGGCGACACGGCGGTGCGCGCCGGTTCCGTGGACGGCCGGGCGATCCAGGCGCCGAGACCGATTCCGGCCCCGAACAGGACGACGGCCCCGGACAACGCGAACGCCGCGCGTCGCCACGCGGGACGCGCCGGCTTCGACCGCCGATGACCGCTCTGCGGGCGCTGTCGCCTCGCCATCCTTGTCGCTTCCGTGCCGGTGATCGGGTTGATAAGGTAGCGTGATCTCGTTGCGCCGCAATGTTAACAAACTTTGACAAGCCGCTGAAATGTTTCTTCTGATCGATAACTACGACAGCTTCACCTACAACCTGTACCACTTCCTCGGGGAGCTCGGTGCGCGGTTCGAGGTGCATCGCAACGACCGGATCACCGTCGACCAGATCGAGGCCATGGACCCGCAGGGCATCGTGATCTCGCCGGGCCCCTGCGATCCGGACCGGGCCGGCATCTGCGTCGAGCTGGTCGAGCGGCTGGCGCCGAAGGTGCCGATGCTGGGCGTCTGCCTGGGCCACCAGACCATGGGCCAGGTGTTCGGCGGCGTGGTGCGGCGAGGCCCGGTGCCGATGCACGGCAAGGTCTCGACGGTGCACACCGACGGCCAGGGCCTGTTCGAGGGCCTGCCGCGCAGTTTCGACGTGACCCGGTATCACTCGCTGGTCGTGGGCGACGAGCGATGGCCGAGCGTGCTGGACAAGACGGCCTGGACCGACGACGGGGTGATCATGGGGCTGAAGCACCGTGACTACCCGTGCTGGGGCGTCCAGTTCCATCCGGAGAGCATCGCCTCCGAGCATGGCCATCGACTGCTTGCCAACTTCCTGCGTCTCGCCGGCTTCAACGGCACCCCGATCCAGCCCGTCGAGGAGATCGAGGCGCGCCTGAAACGGACCGGGACCGACGGCTGAAGACGAAAATGACCGGTGACATCCAGGATATGAAGGCGCTGCTCGCCCGCGTGGCGGACGGCACGACGCTGACCGAGACCGAGGCCGAGCTGGCCTTCGACATCATCATGTCGGGCAACGCCACCCCGTCGCAGATGGGCGGCTTCCTGATGGCGCTCAGGGTGCGCGGCGAGACGGTGGCGGAAATCACCGGGGCCGCCCGCACCATGCGGGCCAAGATGCTGCGGATCCCGACCCCGGTCGGCGCGATCGACACCGTCGGCACAGGCGGCGACGGCACCAAGACCTACAACATCTCGACCGCGGCGGCGTTCGTGGTGGCCGGGGCCGGCGTGGTGGTGGCGAAGCACGGCAACCGGGCGCTGTCGTCGCGGGCCGGGGCGGCCGACGTGCTGACCCATCTGGGCGTCAACATCGACTGCGACATGAGCCTGGTGAAGGCCGCCCTCGACGAGGCCGGCATCTGCTTCTTCATGGCGCCGCGCCACCACAGCGCCATGCGCCATGTCGGCGGCACCCGGGTCGAGCTCGGCACCCGCACGATCTTCAACATCCTCGGCCCGCTCTCCAACCCCGGCGGGGTCCGGCACCAGCTGATCGGCGTGTTCTCCAAGGACTGGGTGGTGCCGATGGCCGAGACCCTGCTGAAGCTCGGCTCCGAGCGGGCCTGGGTGATGCACGGCGACGGCCTGGACGAGATCACCACCACCGGTATCACCACCGTCGCCTCGCTGCAGGACGGCCGGATCGAGACTTTCGAGATCAGCCCGGAGGACGCCGGCCTGCCGCGCGCGACCCTCGACCAGGTGCGCGGCGGCGACCCGGAGCACAACGCCACCGCGCTCAGGGCCGTGCTGGACGGCGTGCCCGGCCCGTATCGCGACATCGTGCTGATGAACGCCGCCGGCGCGCTGATCGTCGCCGGCAGGGCGGCGGACATGAAGGGCGGCGTGGCGATGGCCGCGGAGATCATCGACGGCGGCAGGGCGAAGGCCAAGCTGGAAGCCCTGGTGGCGATCACCAACCGGAGCCCGGCGACGTGAGCCCGGCCCCCATGAGCGACGTGCTGGCGGAGATCTGCGCGCACAAGCGCACCGAGATCGCGGCGCGCAAGGCCGCCCGCCCGCTCGCCGAGGTCGAGGCGGCGGCCCGCGCCGCGGATGCCCCGCGCGGCTTCGCGGCGGCGCTCCGCCGGGCCTCCGGCGGCGGCTACGGCCTGATCGCCGAGATCAAGAAGGCGTCGCCGTCGAAGGGCCTGATCCGCGCCGACTTCGACCCGCCCTGGCTGGCGCGGGCCTATGCCGCCGGCGGCGCAACCTGCCTGTCGGTCCTGACCGACGAGAAGTACTTCCAGGGCGCCGATTCCTATCTGGTCGCCGCCCGCGCCGCGACCGCCCTGCCCGCCCTGCGCAAGGACTTCATGCTGGACCCCTGGCAAGTCGCCGAGGCCCGGGCGCTGGGCGCCGACTGCATCCTGGTGATCATGGCGGCGTTGTCCGACGCCCAGGCGCTGGAGTTGGAGGATGCCGCCGTCGCCTGGGGCATGGACGTGCTGGTCGAGGTGCACGACGCCGCCGAGCTCGACCGGGCGCTCGCCCTGAAGTCGCCGCTGCTCGGGGTCAACAACCGCAACCTGAAGACCATGAAGACCGACCTCGCCACCACCGAGGCGCTGGCGCCGCGGGTGCCCGCCGACCGCATGCTGGTGGCCGAGAGCGGCCTGAACCACCCGGCCGACCTGGCCCGCATGGCGAAGGTCGGGGCCCGCTGCTTCCTGGTCGGCGAGTCGCTGATGCGGCAGCCCGACGTCACCGCCGCCACCCGCGCGCTGCTGGCCGATCCGGTCGGCGCCGTGGCCTGACCCCCGACCCGGTGCCGGCACCATGAGCGACCTGACCCATTTCGACGATGCCGGCCACGCGAGGATGGTCGACGTCGGCGGCAAGCAGGAGACCGAGCGGACCGCGACCGCGCGCGGCTCTGTCTACTGCTCGGCCGACACCATCGCGCTGATCCGCAGCGGCGGCGTGAAGAAGGGCGACGTGCTATCGGTCGCCCGGCTGGCCGGCATCATGGGCGCCAAGCGGACGCCCGACCTGGTCCCGCTGTGCCATCCCCTCGCCCTCACCTCGGTGGCGGTCGACCTGGCGATCGACGGCGCCCGCAACGCCGTCGACATCGAGGCGACCTGCCGCCTGAAGGGCCGGACCGGGGTCGAGATGGAGGCGCTGACCGCGGTGTCGGTGGCGGCGCTGACGGTCTACGACATGGTCAAGGCGGTCGACCGCACCATGCGGATCGGCGACGTCCGGCTGGTGCACAAGGCCGGCGGCAAGTCGGGGGACTTCCGTGGCGAGTGACCTGCTGCCGGTCGAGCAGGCGCTGGAGCGCATCCTGAGCGCGCTGGCGCCGCTGCCGGCCGAGATGGTGCCGGTGTCCCATGCCCTCGGCCGGGTCACGGCCGAGCCGATCCGGGCGCGCCGGACCCAGCCGCCGGTCGACGTCTCGGCAATGGACGGCTACGCGGTGCGGGCGGCCGACGTCGCCACCGTCCCGGCAACGCTGCGGCGGGTGGGCTCGGCCCCGGCCGGTGGCCGCTACCCCGGAATTCTCGGCCCCGGCGAGGCGGTCCGGATCTTCACCGGCGGCCCGGTGCCGGACGGCGCCGACGCCATCGTGCTGCAGGAGGACGTCGACGCCTCGGCCGAGGCCGACGGCGCCGCGATCACGGTCCGCGAGGGCGCGCCGGCCGGCACCTTCGTGCGGCGCGCCGGGCTGGACTTCAGGACCGGCGACGTCGGGGTGCCGGCCGGCCGCCGGCTCACCGCCCGCGACATCGGCCTGGCCGCCGCCATGAACGTGCCGTGGATCGCCGTCACCCGGCGCCCGCGGGTGGCGATCCTGTCGACCGGCGACGAGATCGTCCGGCCCGGCGAACTGGTCGAGTCGACCAGCATCGTGTCGTCCAACGCCTATGCCCTGGCCGCCGTGGTCCGGGCGGTCGGCGGCGAGGCCGTCGATCTCGGCATCGCGCCGGACGACCGGGACGCGCTGCGGGCGCTGGCGGCCGGCGCCCGCGGTGCCGACCTGCTGGTCACCAGCGGCGGCGCCTCGGTCGGCCGGCACGACCTGGTGCAGGAAGCGCTGGGCGACGGCTCGCTCGGCGCAGACGCCCTCAGGGTCGGGTTCTGGAAGATCGCCATGCGCCCGGGCAAGCCGCTGATCTTCGGACATCTGGGGGCGGTCCCGATGCTCGGCCTGCCGGGCAACCCGGTGTCGACCGTGGTCTGCGCGACCGTGTTCCTGCGGCCGGCGCTGGAGCGGATGCTCGGCCTCGCCGCCGGCCCGTCGGCACCCGCCGAGGCGGTTCTCGCGGTCGACCTGAAGCCGAACGACCGGCGCCAGGACTACATGCGGGCCACCTCGGAGCCCGGGCCGGACGGCCGCCGGCTGGTCACCCCCTTCGTGAAGCAGGACAGCTCGATGATGTCCCGGCTCGCCGAGGCCGACTGCCTGGTGGTCCGGCCGCCGCACGACCCGGCGCGCAGCGCCGGCGACCGGGTCGAGATCCTGCCGCTCGACGCCGGGTTCCTCTCGATCTGAGACGAACTCCCCGGACTTACTGCCAGGGTCTTGATTCTGCTTGACCCGCGATGGGACCAAAAGTAGAACATCGGTCCATGTACCGTTTTTGTTCGCGCGAAAGTTCGGCGCGACCGGTCTGGAGGCAGGGGCGATGCTCACCAAGAAGCAGCACGAATTGCTGGCGTTCATTCAGAAGCGGATCGAGGAGACCGGCGTGTCGCCGTCCTTCGACGAGATGAAGGACGCCCTCGACCTCAAGTCGAAGTCCGGCATCCACCGGCTGATCACGGCGCTGGAGGAGCGCGGCTTCATCCGCCGCCTCGCCCACCGCGCCCGCGCCCTCGAGGTCCTGCGCACCGCCGACCAGTTGTCGGTCCGGTCGGCCCGTCCCGATCGCCCGGCGGCCCGCGGCTTCGCGCCGAACGTCATTCCCGGGAACTTCCCGTTCCGCGGCGATCCGCCGGTGCCCGCCCCGGCCCCCGGTGAAGGTCCGGAGAGCGTCGACCTCCCGCTGTACGGTCGGATCGCCGCCGGCACGCCGATCGAGGCCCTGCGCGACCCGTCCAACTCGATCGCGGTGCCGGCCTCGATGCTGACCGGGGGCGACCACTACGCCCTCGAGGTCGCCGGCGACTCGATGGTCGACGCCGGCATCCTGGACGGCGACACCGTCATCATCAGGCAGTGCGACAACGCCGAGAACGGTTCGATCGTGGTCGCCCTGGTGGATGACCAGGAAGCGACCCTGAAGCGGCTGCGGCGCAAGGGCCATTCGATCGCGCTGGAACCGGCGAACCCGGCCTACGAGACGCGGATCTTCGGCCCCGACCGGGTCAAGGTGCAGGGCAAGCTGGTCGGTCTACTCAGACAGTACTGATCGCGACCGGGACAGTGCCGGCCGACCGGGAGCGGAGATCGTCAGGCCAGTTGCGGGCGCCCGAACAGCTTGCTCAGATCGGCCAGGACGACTTCCGGCTGCTTGCGACGGGCCGCTTCGATCGCCCTTGAACGCTCGACATGAGCGCGCTCGATTGCGTTGCTACGGATCTGCTTCCGGTTGGTCACCGAGATCTGCTGAAACATCGTGCTCGCCCAGCGATCCTTGCTGTGATCTTCCGACTTTGCCGCCTGAGCCACCGCGACATAGGCGAGGTTCCGACGTCCGACGACGTCGGCCACGGCATCCCCGAGAATCATGAAGCAACGCTGACGAAGCGAATCCGACATCCGTAGACCTCCCCTAATCCGGTCTCATCCGCCGCCCCCCGGAGGTGGATCCCGGCTTTTACATCGCTTTCGATCTATTTGCCAAGGTGATTCACGATTTGTTTACCTTCCGGCTATGGGTCGGTCGCCACGACCCACGGCCTGACGCCGCGGGACTCCTCGACCGAACGGGTCCGGATCCCGTCGGCCGCCATCCAGACCGCCAGGGCACCGCCACGGTGCAGCGCACGGCGATCGAACGCCAGCGCGGCACCCTCGCCGCAGCCTTGCCGAAGCCCGACGGCGGTGACCACGATGTCGGCCCGCCGGCAGTCCTCCCGCGCCGCCTCCGGCGACGTCGGCATCGCCAGGACCCGTCCGCCGAGGCGGAGCACGCAGCCGAGCCCGTCACATCCGAAGCCGTCGGCGACCCCGTCGGCCGCCAGGAAGGCGGTCGCCGGCTCGCCGCCCCAGCGACGCTCCCAGGCCGCCCGCGTGAACCGGTTGCCGGTCCCGGCGGACACCGCCCAGCCGGCCCCGGGAATCCGGACGGCGGCCAGGCTGCCATCGGCGGCGAACAAGGCGTCCGGCGGCCGGTCCATGACCGCGACGAGCAACCCGGCGGCAATCCCGCAGAGCCCGAACCATCGCAGCGCGCTGCGCCATAGCGCCAGCCAGAGGCCTCCGATCGCCAGCGACAGCAGCGCTGCGCTCCCGAGCGCCGGCACGCCGACGGCGGTCAGCGGTGCCCGGGCAGCGAGATCCGCGGACCACAGCGTCGCCTCGATCCCCCACCCCATCACCCTGAGCGGCAGGACCTCCGCCCCGACCGGCATGACCGCCAGCGCCACCACACCGGCCGGCATGGTCACGAACGCGGTCAGCGGCACCGCGACCAGGTTCGCAACCGCCCCCAGCAGCGGCACCTGCTGGAAGTGATGCGCGACCACCGGTGCCGTCACCAGCGATGCGACCAGCGAGGTGGCGGCGACCCGGCCGACATAGCCGGCCGACCGCCACAGCACTCCGACGGGCCCCGATGTTCGGCGGCGGCGGCGCCGGGACAGCGTCTCCCACACCGCGATCAGCGCCGTGACGGCGGCGAAGGACAGCTGGAAGCTCGGGCCGATCAGCGTCTCCGGAGCGATCAGCAGGACCACCGCCGCCGCCCAGGCCACCAGGTGCAGGCTGATCGCCTCGCGGTCGAGCAGCACCGCCGTGAGGATCAGGCCGGTCATCAGGAAAGCCCGCTGGGTGGGCACCGGAGCCCCGGCCAGCAGCAGATAGAGGGCGGCCGCCCCCAGGGCCGTCGTCGCCGCCCATTTCTTGACCGGCCGGCGCAGGGCCACCGCGGGCCAGGTCGCCAGCGCCAACCTCACTGAACCGTAGACGGTGCCGGCCACCAACCCCATGTGCAGCCCGGAGATTGCCAGCAGGTGAGCCAGCCCGGTCTCGCGGAACGTTTCCGCCGTCGGTTCGTCGATGCCGGCACGGTCGCCGACCAGCATGGCCGCCGCCACCGACCCGGCCGGGTCCGGCAGCGCCGCCCGGATCCGGCGAGCCGTGGCCGCCCGCACGCGATCGACCGCTTCGCGGACACCGCTCCAATGCCCGGTTTCGCCACCGGCCACCGGCTCGAGCGGCCCCACGGCAAAACCGACCGCACCGATCCCCCGGAAAAAGGCGTGGCGCTGGAAGTCGAAGGCGCCCGGCGCCACCGGCGGCGACGGTGGTCGGATCCGCGCCCGGACCCTCGCCCGGTCGCCGATGCGCAGGGTCTCCAGAGCGGTGGCGGCCCGCCGCCCCGCGAGCGAGATCCGCACGCCGCTGGGTGTGGTCGCTCCGCCGGTCGCGGCCAGTGAGGCGAGTTCGACCAGGGTCAGACGCCAGCCCGTCGGCCGCCGCTCGATCGCCGCCACGCGCCCCTCGACGATCGCCCAGGTCTCGCGCTCCAGCATCACGGTGGCGACGGACCGGGTCCGAATCTGCGCCGCCGCGAAACCGAGCCCGGCCGCGACCAGCAGCAGCGCGAGCCAGACCGCGATCGGGTTGCGGCGCAGCAGCAGGGCCCCCGCCACGGCGGCAGCCACCGCCGCCGGGCCGGCCGCCGCCGCCGGCTCGACGGTCAGGGCGAAGTAGCCGCCGATCCCGCCCGCCATCGCGACCGGCAGCCACAGCAGGCGTCGGGGAGCCTCGCGCCGCACGAGGCCGGCCAGCCGAGACATCGGACCGGGCGACGACCCGGCCTGCAATCCCAGGCGCCGACGCACCGCGACGGCCGGATCGGCGGTCGGTCGCCTCGCAACGGACGTTGTGCTATTCACCACCCGCCCTCCCGCCGGGCGGGCGCGATCGACGCCGATCGCACGCACCCGAAACGCGACACGAGCCGCGCCCATGACCGTCGTCACCCGCTTCGCGCCGTCGCCGACCGGCTTCCTGCATATCGGCGGGGCCCGGACCGCCCTGTTCAACTGGCTGTTCGCCCGGCACCACGGCGGCACCTATCGCCTGCGCATCGAGGACACCGACCGCCAGCGCTCCACTAAGGAAGCCGTAGACGCGATCCTCGACGGGCTGTCCTGGCTCGGCCTGGAGGGCGACGGCGAGGTCGTGTTCCAGTCGGCGCGCGCGGCACGCCACGCCGAGGTCGCCCGGACCCTGCTGGAGCAGGGCAAGGCCTACCGCTGCTACTGCACGCCGGAGGAACTGACGGAGATGCGCGAGCGCGCGCGCGCCGAGGGCCGGTCGGTCCGCTACGACGGCCGCTGGCGCGACCGCGACCCGTCGGAGGCACCGGCCGGCGTCGACCCGGTGATCCGCATCAAGGCGCCGCTCGACGGCGAGATGACCATCCAGGACGCCGTGCAGGGCGCGGTCACGGTCCCGCACGCCCAGCTCGACGACATGATCCTGCTGCGCGCCGACGGCACGCCGACCTACATGCACTCGGTGGTGGTCGACGACCACGACATGGGGGTCACCCACGTGATCCGCGGCGACGACCACCTGAACAACGCCTTCCGGCAGGCCCTGATATTCCAGGCGATGGGCTGGGACCTGCCGGTGTTCGCGCACCTGCCGCTGATCCACGGACCGGACGGCGCCAAGTTCTCCAAGCGCCACGGCGCTCTCGGCGTCGACGCCTACCGGGACATGGGATACCTGCCCGAGGCGCTGCGGAACTACCTGCTCCGGCTCGGCTGGAGCCATGGCGACGACGAGATCATCTCGACCGAGCACGCGGTCGCGTGGTTCGACCTGGACAAGGTCGGTCAGTCGGCGGCGCGCTTCGACTACGCCAGGCTGGAGAGCCTGAACGGCCACTACATCCGCGAGACCGACGACGACCGGCTGGCCGAACTGGTGGCCGAGCGGTTGGCGGACGATCCGGCGCTGACCGTCGACGACGAGGCAAGACGCCGCCTGCGTGCCGGCATGCCGGGGCTCAAGTCGCGCGCAAAGACCCTGGTCGAACTCGCCGCAAACGCGCGCTTCTATGTGGTCGACACCCCGATTCCGATGGAAGAGAAGGCCGCCACCCTGCTCGACGACGCGGGCCGGGCAGCGCTCGCCGCTCTTGCACCGCACCTAACGGCACTTACGTCATTCGACGAGCATGGCATCGAAGACGCTGTGCGCAGATTTGCAGAGGAATACGGCCTGAAGCTCGGGAAAGTGGCGCAGCCTCTGCGCGCGGCCATCACCGGATCCGCCGCTTCGCCCGGGATCTTCGAGGTTCTCGCAGTGCTCGGAAAGGCCGAGACGCTGCGCCGCATCGAGGCGGTTTGCGCAGTGCACACTAACGGCTAAGATCCACGCCCGGCCCGGCGGGACCCCCGACGGTACCGCGCCAGAGGCCGCACGAGACACAGGGGACGGACAACTATGACTCAGAGCAACGCCGGTACCTTTACGCTCACCGACGATGCCACCGGCAAGTCCTACAAGCTGCCGGTCATCGACGGCACGATGGGCCCGAGCGTGATCGACGTGCGAAAGCTGTACGCCGAGACCGGGCACTTCACCTACGACCCTGGCTTCACCTCGACGGGCTCATGCGAGTCGGCGCTGACCTATATCGACGGCGACGAAGGCATCCTGCTGCACCGCGGATACTCGATCGAGGACCTCGCCGAGAACTCCGACTTCCTGGATGTCGCCTACCTGCTGCTCTACGGCGACCTGCCCAACAGGGACCAGAAGAAGAAGTTCGACCGCGACGTGACCTATCACACGATGGTCCACGAGCAGTTGAGCAACTTCTACCGCGGCTTCCGGCGAGACGCTCATCCGATGGCGGTTCTGTGCGGCGTGATAGGGGCCCTGTCGGCGTTCTATCACGACTCGACCGACATCCATGACGAACACCAGCGGATGGTCGCCTCGTTCCGGCTGGTCGCCAAGATGCCGACCATCGCCGCCATGGCCTACAAGTACTCGGTCGGCCAGCCGTTCAACTACCCGCGCAACGACCTGTCCTATGCCGAGAACTTCCTGCACATGATGTTCGCGGTGCCGGCGGAGCCGTACAAGATCAGCCCGACCGTCGCCCGCGCGATGGACCGGATCCTGATCCTGCACGCCGACCACGAGCAGAATGCCTCGACCTCGACGGTCCGGCTGTCGGGCTCGTCCGGCGCCAACCCGTTCGCCTGCATCGCCGCCGGCATCGCCTCGCTGTGGGGCCCGGCGCATGGCGGCGCGAACGAGGCAGTCCTGAACATGCTTCAGGAGATCGGCCACAAGGACAACATCAACGAGTTCATCAAGCGCGCCAAGGACAAGGACGATCCGTTCCGCCTGATGGGCTTCGGGCACCGTGTCTACAAGAACTACGACCCGCGCGCCAAGGTGATGCAGAAGTCCTGCCACGAGGTTCTGGCGGAGCTCGACCTGGACGATCCGCTGCTCGAGCTGGCCATGGCGCTCGAGAAGATCGCCCTGGAGGACGAATACTTCGTCGACCGCAAGCTGTTTCCGAACGTCGACTTCTATTCGGGAATCGTGCTGAAGGCGCTCGGCTTCCCGACCTCGATGTTCACCGTGCTGTTCGCGGTCGCCCGCACCGTCGGCTGGGTCGCGCAGTGGAAGGAGATGATCGAGGAACCGGGCCAGAAGATCGGCCGGCCGCGGCAGCTCTACACCGGCCCGGAGAAGCGGGCCTACGTGCCGGTGGGCCAGCGCTGACCGACCGCGTCCCGCGGCTTCGGCATCTCGGGGGCGGCTTTCGGGCCGCCCCTTCGCATTTCCGCTGCCTGCGTGGGAATCCGTCAGTCGAGGACCGTCGCTCCGCTCAGGCGACGACGCCGGCGACCCGCAGCACGGTGTCGGCGGCCCGCATCGACGGCGCCTCGCCGTCGGCGGTCAGCAGGCGGCGCACGGCCTCGCTGGCAGCTCCCTGCTCGGCCCGGGCCCGTGGGTCGTCGAACAGCCGTTCGACCGCGACGGTCAGCCGGTCGGGCGTGCAGTCCTCCTGGATGAACTGCGGGATCACCCGCCGCCCCAGCAGCTTGTTGGTCAGGACGATCGCCTCGGGGTCGATCAGGCGCCGGGCGATCGCCGCCGAGACCGCGTTCACCCGGTAGGCGACCACCGTCGGCACGCCGGCCAGGGTCAGCTCCAGCGTCACCGTGCCGGACGCCGCCAGCGCCACCGTGCAGGCCGCGAAGGCGTCGTATTTGTAGCGCGGATCCTCGACCACCGTGACCGGCGCCCGCCAGCTCCGGGTCTCTTCGCGGATCGCCTCGGCGACCAGCGGCACCGTCGGGATCACCACCTGCAGCGACTGGTAGCGGCCGGCCAGCCGCGCCACCACCTCGCGGAACACCGGCAGCAGCCGCCGGACCTCGCCGGGCCGGCTGCCCGGCATCACGCCGAGCACCGGCGCGCCCTTGGGAAGCCGGAACCGGCCGCGGAACGCCGCGCCGTTGCCGGCCGGCTGACCGGCCGCGGGATGCCCGACGAAGGTGGTCTCCAGCCCGTGCGCCTCGAAATACGGCGGCTCGAACGGGAACAGCGTCATCAGGTGGTCGAGGTGGCGGGCGATCGCCTTGGCCCGCCCCGGCCGCCAGGCCCAGACCGTCGGCGGCACCCAGTGGATCAGCTTCGGGCCCTCGCCGCCGGCCTTGGCCCGGCGCCGGTGCAGGATCTTCTGGACCCGCATGGTGAAGGCCTTGGAATCGATGGATACAACCGCCGCCGGCCGGCGGGCCCAGGCGTCGTCGGCGGTCTGCCAGACCCGGCGCAGCAGCATCGGCGCCTTCGGCAGGATCTCGACGATCCCCATCACCGCCATCTCGGAGATCGGAAACAGGCTGTCCAGCCCCTCGGCCGCCATGGTGTCGCCGCCCAGGCCGGCGAACCGGACGCGACCGTCGGTGCGGATCCGGAGTGCCCGCATCAGGCCGGCGCCAAGGACGTCTCCCGAAGCCTCGCCGGCCATCAGGTAGATCAGCGGCGCATCGTCGTCGATCATGTCGGGCCCGCGAAGCGCCGCGCCAGCAGGAACAGCCCGGCGGCCTCGACCGCGCCGACCGTGGCCTCGCGGTCGATCACCAGCGTCGCCCCGGCCTCGACGACGATGCCGCGGAACCCGGCGGCCTTCGCCGCAGCCACGGTCGCCTCGCCCACGGTCGGGCGGTCGGCACGCTGCTCCTGGCCCGGCTTGGCCCCCTTGACCAGCACGGGGCCCGGGCCCGGCCTGCGCAGTGCGCCGGCCCGCGCGATCATGGCGTCGGTTCCCTCGATGGCCTCAACCGCCAGCACCAGGCCCTCCTGGACCGCCACCGCCTGGCCGATATCGGCACCGCCTACGGCGTGAAGGGCGGCGATGCCGCGCGCGACGTCGCGTTCGTCGGCCGCGTCGAGCGATCTTCCGGCCTGCATCCCCTCCGGGGCCAGGTAGCCGCCGATCACATCCTCCACGCCGACCACCTGGAACCCCTCGCGCTCGATCTCCTCGACGATGACCGAAAGCAGCCCGTCGTCCCCGAACACCCGGCTGCCGGCCCTGGCGAGCGCGGTCATCGAGCGGAAGTCGAGCGACAGCGACGAGAGCGTCGGCCGCCGCATCGGTCCGGCCATGACCACGTCGGCACAGTCCGCCTCGCGCAGGGCGCGCAGCGCCGCGTTGGTCTGTCCCAGCTTGAGCCAGACATGGGGCAGGCCGGCCACCGTCTCCGCGTCGGTATGGCCTTCGAAAGCCACCACGAATACCGGCCGGCCGGCCGCGGCGGCGGTTTCCGCAATGCGCCGGGGCAGGACTCCCCCTCCCGCGACAATCCCGAGACCGCTCATGTCCGCCTCAGACTTCGCCGCCGTCCCCCGGCTGGCAGATCTTCCGCGACGAATCCTCGCGGATGAAGCCGACGATCTCCATCACCGGCGCGCAATCGGCAAACTCCTCGGCCACTTCCTGCAGACGCTCCATGAACGTCCCCTCGCTGGCGAACAGCAGACGGTAGGCCTTGCGTACGCTGTTGATGTCCTCGCGGCTGTGGCCGCGACGCTTCATGCCGATGATGTTGATTCCGGAGAGCCGGGCCCGGTCGCCCATGACCGACCCGTACGGAATGACATCGCGCTCGACGCCGGTGACGCCGCCGACCATGGCGTTGCGACCGATCCGGACGAACTGGTGGACGGCGGACAGCCCGCCCAGCACGGCGAAGTCGCCGACCCGGACATGGCCGGCCAGCGTGGCGTTGTTGGCCATGATCACCCCGTCGCCGACCTCGCAGTCGTGACCTACGTGGGTCCCGACCATCAGCAGGCAGCGGTCGCCGACCCTGGTCACCATGCCGCCGCCCTCGGTGCCGGGATTCAGCGTCACGTGCTCGCGGATCACGGTCTCGCTGCCGATCACCAGCTCCGACGGTTCGCCGCGGTACTTCAGGTCCTGCGGGCGCAGCCCGACGCTGGCGAACGGAAACACCTCGCTGCGGGCGCCGATCCTGGTGCGGCCGCCGATGACCGCGTGGCTGTGGACCACGCAGCCCTCGGCCAGGACGACCTGCGGACCGATCACGGAAAAGGGGCCGACCTTTACACCGTCCGCCAGTTCGGCGCCGGGGTCGACGACAGCTGTCGAATGGATCTCGCGCGCCACTCTGCCTCTCCGGTTCAGGCGTCGAGGATCATCGCGGAGTAGGTCGCCTCCGCGACCAGCGTCCCGTTCACCCGTGCCTCTCCCCGGAACTTCCAGACGGCGCCGCGGTTACGCAGCTTGCTGACATGGACCTTCATCTGGTCGCCGGGCACAACCGGCTTGCGGAACCGGGCGTCGTCCACGGTCATGAAGTACACCAGCTTGCCCTCCGACTCCGCGCCGAGGGTGGCGACGACCAGGCAGCCGGCGGTCTGCGCCATCGACTCGATGATCAGCACCCCCGGCATCACCGGGCGCTGCGGGAAGTGGCCGGCGAAGAACGGCTCGTTGATGGAAACGTTCTTGATCCCGATGCAGCTGACGTTCGGAATGATCGACGCGACGCGATCCACCATCAGGAACGGATAGCGATGCGGGATCAATTCCATGACCCGCATCACGTCGATATCAAATCCGGCTTCCGCTGCCGGGGCCGATTCCGCCTGACTCATTTCTCGACGCCTCACGTCTCGTCTTCGCTGCGTCGTCCCAATCGCTTGATGGCCGCGATCTGGCGGCGGAACTCACGAACCGGAACGGCCGGCGCGCCCCCCACCGCCACGCCGGCAGGCACGCTTCGGGTTACTCCGGACTTGGCCGCGATCTGGACTCCGTCGCCGATTTCCAGATGCCCGGCGACCCCGACCTGACCGGCCAGAACCACCCGATCGCCCAGCCGCGTGCTTCCCGAGATGCCGACCTGCGCGACAATGATGCAGCCGCGACCGACCACGACGTTGTGGCCTATCTGCACAAGATTATCAATCATGGTACCGCGCCCGATCACGGTGTCCGGGCCACTGCCGCGATCGACGGTGGTGTTCGCACCGATCTCGACGTCGTCCTCGACAATGACCCGGCCGAGCTGCGGCACCACGAAGGGGCCGTCGCCATCCATCTCGAACCCGAAGCCCGGCTGACCGATCCGGACCCCGGGATACAGGAACACCCGGGACCCGATGCGTGCGTGGCTGACCGAGGCCCCGACCCCGACCCGCGTCGACTCGCCGATCTCGACCGCTTCGCCGATCACCGCGTTCGGGCCGATCTCGCTGCGCGCGCCGATCCTGACTCCGGCCCCGATCACCGCTCCGGGAGCGACCGACACCGCGTCGCCCAGTTCGGCGCTCGGGTCCACGAAGGCCGCCGCATGCACGCCCGGCGACGCCGGCTCGGTCGGATAGAAGGTCTGGCCGATCCGGGCGAAGTTCCGGCGCGGACGCTTGGTCACCAGCAGGGCCATCCCGGCCGGTGCCTGGTCGACGAAGTCCGGCGCCACCAGACAGGCTCCGGCCCGACTGGTCCGGAAACCGGCGAGGTAGCGGCGGTTCTCGAGAAAGCTGATGTCGCTCTCTCCGGCGCTGTCGAGCGACGCCAGATCGGCCACCCGTCGCTCGGGGTCCGTTGCGCCGACCAGTTCGGCCCCGGTCATGGCCGCCAGCTCGGCTAGCGAAAACGGGCCTCTGGAGCGAAAGAACCGTGGATCGGTCATCGCGCGGATCCTATTTCAGGGCCGGCAGCTCGACCTTCACCGTCGGCAGCCGCTCGTTCAGACGCTGCAGCGTCTCGTCGGAGACGTCCAGGGACTTCTCGGCGATCACGATCTGGCTCTTGAAGAGCACCAGCTTGATGCCGCGCTGCTCGGCGATCTCCGCCACCACCGCGACCAGCGATTTCCGGACCTCGTTCATGGCCCGGGCGAAGGTCTCGTCCAGCTCCCGCTTGCGCATCTGCACCTGGCGCTGGACCTCCGCCACCTTCGTCTGGAACTCCCGGACCTTCTGCTGATAGGCATCGGGCGCCAGCACCGCGCGCTGCTGCGAGAGATCCTGCTCGGCGACCCGCAACCGCCGCTCCTCCGCCGCAACCTCTTCCTGGTAGGCGCTGCGCCGGGTCTCGATCTGGTCGTGGATCGCCTTGGCGGCCTTCGCCGCCCGCATGATCCCCTGGACGTCGACCACGGCGATCGGCAGTTCGGCCTGCGCGACGGACGGTGCAGCGGTCTGCGCGATCGCCGATCCGCCCGGCGCCGCAATGGACATCAGCGCGGCCAGCATGGCCGCCGCCATTCGGGCCGACATATGCGGCCTCCTCAGAAGCGTGTGCCGAAGCTGAAGCGGAACAGCTCGGTCTTGTCGAAGTCTTCCTTCAGCACCGGTTCGGCGGCGTCGACCCGGATCCGCCCGAATGCCGTCACGAACTCCACGCCGATGCCCAACGATGCCCGGATCGAGTTCACGTCGCGGACCTCCGGGCCGGTGGCATCGACGTTCCACAGACTGCCGACATCGCTGAACACGTAGGCGCGCATGCCGAGATCCTCGGGCAGACCGGTCGGGAAGGTCAACTCGACCGATCCGACATAGTATTGGTTGCCGCCCAGCGCGTCGTCCGAATCGACGTCGCGCGGCCCGATACCGGCCTTCTCGAAGCCACGGAAACTGTTGCCGCCGATGAAGAAGCGCTCGGCGATGGACACGTCCTGGCTGAGGCCGACGATGTAGCCGGCCTGGCCGAGGAACGCCAGGCCCCAGACCGTATCGAACGGGACGTAGTAGGCCCCCTTGGTCTTCAGGCGCAGGAACCGCTCGTCGCCGCCGGCGCCGGCGATCTCCGAGGTGAACTGGGCGATGTAGCCGTCGCGCGGGTCGACGCGGCTGTCGCGCTTGTCGTAGGTCAGGGTCTGGCCGAACTGCGACACCAGGGTCTCGCCTTCCTGCTCGGTGACGAAGCGCGAGGCATCGGCCTCGACGTCTTTGATCTCGGTGTTCTTCAGCGTGTAGTTGACGGTCTGCCGGAGGTCCGGGGCGAGCTCGTAGCCGGCGCGCAGCGAACCGCCGGTCCGCACCTCGGAGTAGGAACTCTCGTCGTATTCGCGCTCGACGCGGAACAGGTCGAAGCCGGCCGAGACGTCGCGCCCGAGGAAGTAAGGCTCGGTGAACGAGATGTCGTACTCGGTCGAGCTCGCCGACCCCGAGACGCCGAAGCGCAGGTCCTGGCCGCGGCCGAGAAGGTTGCGTTCGCGAATCCCGACGTCGCCGATCACCGCGTCGACCGAGGAATAGCCGATGCCGAACGAGATCTCGCCGGTGGGCTGCTCCTCGACCTCGACCAGGATGTTGGTACGGTCCGGCGCCGAGCCTTCGGAGTTTGAGACCTTCACCGACTTGAAGAAGCCCAGGTTGCGGATCCGACGCTCGGATCGCCGCATGTTTGAGACGTTGAAGGCGTCGCCCTCGACCAGGTTCATCTCGCGCCGGATCACCCGGTCGAGCGTCCGGACGTTGCCGACGATATCGATCCGCTCGACGAACACCTTGCTGGCTTCGCCGATCTGATAGGTGATGTCGACGGTCTGGGTCTCCGGGTGCCGATCGACCCGCGGCCGGATGTCGACGAAGGCGTAGCCCTGGTTGCCCAGCTTGTCGGAGATCGCATCGACCGTGTCGTCCACCTTGGTCGAGTCGTAGCGATCGCCGGTCTCGGTCACCGCCAGCCCCGCGAGGTCCTGATCGGTGATGCGCGGCAGCCCGATGTCGAAGCTGATCTTGCCGAAGTCGTAGGGCTGCCCCTCCTCCACCGTGAAGGTGACCACGAAGGCCTCGCGGTTCGGGGTCAGTTCGGCCACCGCGGAGAGCACACGGAAGTCGGCGTAGCCGCTCTCGAGGTAGAACCGGCGCAGCAGTTCGCGATCGAAGCTCAACCGGTCGGGGTCGTAGGTATCGGAGGAGCTCAGGAAGCGGTAGAAGGCGTATTCCTTGGTCTGGATCACCCCGCGCAGGGTCGAATCGCTGAACCGCTTGTTGCCGATGAACGAGATCGTCTGCACCGGGGTCTGTTCGCCCTCGTCGATCTCGAACACCAGATCGACCCGGTTCTGCTCCTGCTGGATCACCTTCGGTTCGACGGCCACGCCGTAGCGCCCTGAGCGCCGGTAGATCTCGACGATCCGCTGCACGTCCTGCTGCACCCGGGTACGGGTGAACACCACGCGCGGCCGAAGCTCGACCTCGCGGGTCAGTTCCTCGTCGTCGATCCGCTGGTTACCCTCGAAGGCGATCCGGTTGATGATCGGGTTCTCGACCACGGTCACCAGCAGCGCGTCGCCGCGGCGGCGAATCGTGACGTCGGCGAACAGGCCGGTCCCGAACAGCGCCTTCAGCGAACGGTCCAGGCGTTCCGGATCGAACAGGTCGCCCGGCTGGATCAGCATGTAGGAACGCACGGTGCCGGGATCGATCCGTTGCGTGCCCTGGACCTCGATGTCCGAGACACGGCCGGAACCGCTCTGCGCGGACGCTGGCCCGCCCAGGAGCAATACGACCGCAACCGCGACCGCCTGTACCAAAATCTTGATCGATGACGGCAAGAGCCGGCCCCCTATCGGCGAACACGGTCGCGCTGGCACGCGCGGCGGCGACTATAGCGTTCGGGCTACGCGGCGCAAACCGAAGAAATCACAACCAATTACCCGAGCAGCGACCCGATGTACTCGACCACTTTGAGGTGGATGAGATCGTTCCAGGTCACGAACAGCATGAGCGCGATGACCAGGGTGAGTCCGGCCATCGACGCCCATTCCTGGGCACGCTCGCCAAGCGGCCGCCCGCGCAGCGCCTCGACTCCGTAGAACAGCAGGTGTCCGCCGTCGAGGACCGGGATCGGGAACAGGTTGATGAGACCGAGGTTGATCGACAGCATGGCCATGAACCAGATCGTCGTCACCCAGCCACGCTGCGCGACGTCGCCCGACAACTGGGCGATCCGCAGCGGTCCGCCCAACTCCTCGGTCCCGCGGGTCCCGGCGATGATCTGGCCGACCGCGTTGAGGGTCTGCCCGACGATCGACCAGGTTTCCGCGCCGGCCGCCCCGATCGCCGAGACCGGATCGAGCTGCTGGATGCTGACCCGGTTGGTTCGCACGCCGAGCTGGCCGAAAGTGTGCTGGGTGCCGAAACGATCGGTCTCGGTCACCGTCGCGGGCGTCACCGTGAGCGGGATCCGGCTGCCGTCGCGCTCGACCACCAGCTCGATCGGCTGCCCCGGGCGCTCGAACACCGCACGCCGCAGGTCGTCGAAGCGCTCGATCGCCGCGCCGTCGACCGTCACGAAGGTGTCGCCGACCTTGACCCCGCCCTGCTCCGCCGCGGAACCGGCAACGACTTCGTCGGCGACCGGCGGCGCGTAGGTCCGGCCCACGAAGGTGTACAGTCCGGCCAGCAGCAGGATCGCGAACAGGAAGTTCGCCGCCGGTCCGGCGGCCACGATCGCGGCGCGGGACTTCAACGGCTTGTGATGGAACGAGACCGACCGTTCGTCCTCGGACATTGCATCGACGCCGGAGCCGCCGGTGCTGGTCGGGTCGGCCTCGCCGAACATCTTCACATAGCCGCCGAGCGGCAGCAGCGAGATCTTCCAGCGCGTACCGGACCGCGCGGTCCAGCCGAACAGCTCCCGGCCGAATCCGACCGAGAACACCTCGACCCTGACGCCGGCGCGCCGGGCCACGAGGTAATGCCCCATCTCGTGCACGAACACGAGCACGGTCAGAATGACGAGGAACGGAATGACGTATTCGACGAGCCCGGCCCACATGCCTTCGGGTCCCCTTGGTTTGGCCTGTCCCCGCCCGCTTGCGGAGGGAACTTAGTCCGCGCCGCCCGCGGAAGCAACGCGCGGCCGGTGCGTCAATATGCCGGCGATGATGCCGGCCGCACATTCACGCGCCGCGCGGTCGAACCCGGTCACGGCGTCGAGATCGGCGACACTCGACACCGGCATGGCCTCCAGCACCGCCTCCACCACCTCGGCGATCTCGGTGAAGCCGATCCGGTGCGCCACGAAGGCGGAGACCGCCGCCTCGTTGGCGGCGTTCAGGACCACCGGCGCGGATCCGCCGGCGCGCAGCGCCTCGCGCGCCAGCCGGAGCGCCGGGAAGCGGACCGGGTCCGGTGCCTCGAAGGACAGCTGTGCCAGAGCCGCCAGGTCCAGCCGCGGCGTCGGCGACGGCATCCGGTCGGGCCACGCCAGTGCGTAGGCGATCGGCGTGCGCATGTCGGGCGACCCGAGCTGTGCAAGCACCGAGCCGTCGACATAGGCGACCAGGCTGTGCACCACCGACTGCGGGTGCACCAGGATGTCGATGCGGTCCTCCGGCAGGCCGAACAGATGGTGCGCCTCGATGAGTTCCAGCCCCTTGTTCATCATGGTGGCGGAGTCGATCGAGATCTTCGGCCCCATCGACCAGTTCGGGTGGGCCAGAGCGTCCTCGACGCTCTTCGCCCGCATGGCGTCGCGCGACAGGGTCCGGAACGGCCCGCCGGACGCGGTCAGGATGATCTTCTCGATCGCCGCCGGGCGGTCGGCCTCGAACACCTGGAAGATCGCGTTGTGCTCGGAATCGACCGGCAGGATGGTCGCGCCGGCGGCCCGCGCCTCGGCGACGAACAGGTCGCCGGCGCAGACCAGCGCCTCCTTGTTGGCGAGCGCCACCACCCGGCCCTGGCGGAGCGCGGTCAGGGTCGGCGCCAGACCGGCGGCCCCGACGATCGCCGCCATCGTCCAGTCGGTGTCGCGGCGTGCCGCCTCGTCGACCGCCGCCGGGCCGGCAGCGGCCTCGATCCCGGACCCGCTGAGCGCGTCCTTCAGGGCCGGCCAGGCCTTCTCGTCGGCAATCGCGACGAAACCGGCCCGGGTCCGCCTCGCCTGCTCGGCCAGCAGCCCGGCATTCGATCCGGCCGCCAGCGCGGCGACGGCGAACCGCTCGGGGTGTCGCTCCACCAGGTCCAGGGTGTTGCAGCCGACCGACCCGGTCGAGCCGAGGACGCTGACGCGCCGCGGCCGCCCGTCGCTCACCACTGCAGCACGCTGCGGCCGGTGAGATGCACCAGCAGGGCAACCAGCGGCAGCACCGCGACCTGTCCGTCGACGCGATCGAGCACGCCACCGTGCCCGGGGATCAGCCTGCTCGAGTCCTTGACCCGGAAGACCCGTTTCACCGCCGATTCCATGAGGTCTCCGATCTGGGCCACGACCGCGAGCAGCGCCGCGATCGGAGCCAGAATCCAGGGGTTGGCACCGTCGACCAGGCTGGCGGCGACCAGGGCGCCGGCGACCGCGGCGGCGACCCCGCCGGCCAGGCCGGCCCAGGTCTTCGACGGGCTGACCGACGGCATGAGCTTCGGGCCGCCGATCGCCCGACCCGCCGCATAGGCGCCGATATCGGTCAGGACGACCGTGGCCAACGCCCAGATCAGGGTTTCCAGGCCGAGCGGCGCACCGTCGCGCAGCCAAAGGATCGCGATCGCCGGCATGGCGATGCTGATGATCGCGACGGCCAGCCAGGGCGCGCTGGGCAGCTTGGTGACCCGTCCGAGGACGATGATCGCGAGCGCACCGACGACGGCCGCCGCGACCCCCTCGTAGGGGCCGCGCAGCAGCATCCAGCCGAGCGACAGCGCCGACACCGCGAACACCAGGCTCCGGGCCACCACCCTGCCCGGCTGCGCGGCGACCAGGCTGCCCCACTCCCAGGCCATCAGCCCGCACACCAGTGCGACACCGAGCTGAAAGGCGGGCCCGCCGGCGAATACGGTGGCGGCGGCGGCCGGAATCATGACCAGGGAGGAAACCACCCGGAGTCGCAGGTCGCTGCGGCCGCTTCTCGGCGGTGGCTTGCCGGCCCCGTCGGTCATCCGCTGCCCTGCCCCGTCGCCCGCCCGTAGCGCCGGTCTCGGCGGGCGTACTCGTCGAGCGCCGCCTCCAGATGCGAGCGGTCGAAGTCCGGCCACAGCACATCCATGAAGATGAACTCCGAATAGGCGATCTGCCACAGCAGGAAGTTCGATATCCGCTTCTCGCCGCTGGTCCGGATCAGCAGATCCGGGTCCGGCATGTCGGCGGTGTCCAGCCAGGACGCCACCGCCGCCTCGTCGATGTCGGCGGGGTTCAGGCGACCGGCGGCGACTTCCTCGGCGATCCGCCGGACCGCGCCCGTCAGCTCCCGTCGGCCGCCGTAGCTCAGCGCCACCGTCAGCACCATCCGGCTGTTGCCGGCGGTCAGCCGCTCACCGTTCTCGATCAGGGTCACGATGTCGTCGGACAGCCGGCTGCGGTCGCCAATGACCCGGAAACGGATGCCGTCCTTGTGCAGATCGGCGATCTCGCGACGCAGATAGAACCGCAGCAGATCCATCAGGTCGACGACCTCCTGGACCGGCCGGCTCCAGTTCTCCGAAGAGAAGCCGAACAGCGTCAGGTGGCCGACGCCCAGACTGGACGCCGCCTCGACGGCGCGCCGGACCGCCTTGGCCCCCTCGCGGTGACCGAAGGTCCTTGGCATTCCGCGCGCCCTGGCCCACCGCCCATTGCCGTCCATTATGACGGCAACATGCAGCGGCCGGTCGCTCTCCCCAAGCTGCGGCGCGGCATCGACCATCGGTCAGACCTGCATGATGTCCTTTTCCTTGGATGCCAAGGCCTCGTCGATGGCCTTGACGTGCTTGTCGGTCAGCTCCTGGATCTCATCCTCGTAGAGGCGCTTGTCGTCCTGGCTGATCTCGCTGTCCTTCTCCATCTTCTTCAGATGGTCCATGCCGTCACGGCGCACGTTGCGGACCGCCACCCGGGCGCTCTCGGCGTATTTCGAGGCGACCTTCACCAGCTCGGCCCGCCGCTCCTCCGAGAGGTCCGGCAGCGGCACCCGGATCAGCTGGCCATCGGACTGCGGGTTCAGCCCCAGGTCCGACTCGCGGATCGCCTTCTCCACCGCCTTGGTCATCGAACGGTCCCACACCTGGACCGAGATCATCCTCGGCTCGGGCACGCTGATGGTGCCCACCTGGTTCAGCGGCATACGGGCCCCGTACGCCTCCACATGGATCGGCTCCAGCAGGCTGACCGAGGCGCGCCCGGTCCGCAGTCCGGCGAACTCGCTCTTCAGCGCGCTGACGGCTCCGTCCATGCGCCGTTCGATGTCGTCGAGATCGAGGTCCGCCATGTCCCCTACTCCGTGATTATCGTGAACCGTCCCTTACCCTGGACCACGTCGGCGAACGCGCCGTTATTGTGGATCGAGAACACCAGAATCGGAATGTCGTTCTCGCGCGCCAGCGAAATCGCCGACGCGTCCATTACCTTAAGGTCGTGGCGCAGGACGTCCATATAGGTGAGTTGCTCGTAACGCTTGGCGTCCGGCACCTTCATGGGATCCGCGTCGTACACGCCGTCGACCTTGGTCGCCTTCAGGAGCGCCCTGCAGCCCATCTCGGAGGCCCGCAGCGCGGCCGCCGTATCGGTCGTGAAGAACGGGTTGCCGGTCCCGGAGGCGAAGATCACCACCCGGCCCTTCTCCATGTGCCGCATCGCGCGGCGACGGATGTAGGGTTCGCAGACCGCCGCGATCGGCAGTGCCGAGAGCACCCGGGTCGGGATGCCGCGCCGCTCGAGCGCGCTCTGCATGGCGAGCGAGTTCATGACCGTCGCCAGCATGCCCATGTAGTCGCCGGTCGTGCGCTCCATGCCCGAAGCGGCCGCCGACATGCCGCGGAAGATGTTGCCGCCGCCGATGACGAGGCAGACCTCGATGCCGATCGAGTGCACCGACTCGATCTCGCCGGCCACCCGGTCGACCATCTCCGGGTCGATGCCGTAGGCGAGGTTGCCCATCAGGGCCTCGCCGGAAATCTTGAGCAGCACCCGGGAATACGGCCCGGGTGCTGCCCTATGGTCGGTCTCTGATTGGTCGGTTTCGGAGCCCATCGCCCTTGTCCCTCCGGTCGCCGGCGGCCGCTCCTGTTCTACATCAACCGGCGAGCGCTGCCACTTCCGCAGCGAAGTCCGACTGCTCTTTCTCGATGCCCTCGCCGAGCTGCATCCGGACGAAGCCCGTCAGGGCCACCGGTGCACCGGCGTCCTTGGCTGCCGCCTCGACGACCTTGCGGATCTGGGTCTCGCCGTCGATCACGAAGGTCTGCTCGAGCAGCACGACCTCCTGATAGAACTTGCGGATCCGGCCTTCGATCATCTTGTCGATGATGTTGTCCGGCTTGCCCGACGCGCGCGCCTGCTCGACCAGCACCGCCCGCTCGCGCTCGACCGCCGTCGGGTCGAGGTCGTCGGTGGACAGGCTCTGCGGCGCCGCCGCCGCGATGTGCATGGCGATCTGCTTGCCGAGATCGGCCAGCTTGGCCTTGTCGCCGGTCGACTCCAGGGCCACCAGCACGCCGATCTTGCCGAGACCGGGCTTCACCGCATTGTGGACGTAGGGGACGATCACGCCGTCCGACACCGCGACCGAGGCCGCGCGCCGGATCGACATGTTCTCGCCGATCGTCGCGATGTTGTTGGTCAGCTCCTCGCCGACGCTTCGGCCGGTGCCCGGATAGGCGATGCCCTTCAGGGCCTCGACATCGGTCCCGTTGGCGAGCGCCAGCGACGTCACGGTCTCGACGAAGGACTGGAAGCCCTCGTTGCGGGCCACGAAGTCGGTCTCGGAGTTGACCTCGACCACCGCGCCCTTGGTGCCGTCGACGGCGACGCCGACCAGTCCCTCGGCCGCGACCCGGCCGGACTTCTTGGCCGCCGCCGCCAAGCCCTTGGTCCGCAGCCAGTCGACCGCCGCCTCCAGGTTGCCGTCAGTCTCGCTCAGCGCCTTCTTGCAATCCATCATGCCGGCGCCGGTCTTGTCGCGCAGTTCCTTCACCAGGGCTGCCGTAACCGCCATCGTTCTCATCCTCGTCGTTCGATATGGACGCCGGCGCCGACCCCCGGGGCCGGCGCCGCTCTCATCCGCCAGTCAGTCGGTCGCGATCAGGCCTGGGCCTGCTCGGCGACCTTCTCCTCGGCGACGGCCTCGCCCTCTGCCGCAGCACCCTCGGCCGAAGCACCCTCGGCCGGAGCACCCTCGGCCGCCGCTTCGGCGACCTCGGCCGCCAGCGCCGGCTCGGACGGCGCCTCGGCGCTCTCCCCGACGTCGGAACCCGAGGCCATCATCTCGGCCTGCAGACCGGCGAGCACGGCATTCGCCACCAGCTCGCAATACATCGACACCGCGCGCATGGCGTCGTCGTTGCCCGGGATCGGGAACTGCACGCCGTGCGGGTCGCAGTTGCTGTCGAGCACCGCCACCACCGGGATGCCGAGCTTGTTGGCTTCCTGGATCGCCAGGCTCTCCTTGTTCGTGTCGATCACGAACAGGATGTCCGGCAGGCCGCCCATCTCCTTGATGCCGCCGAGCGCCCGCTCGAGCTTCTCGCGCTCGCGGGTCAGGCCGAGGGTCTCCTTCTTGGTGAGGCCGAGGGCCTCGGAGCCGTCGAGCTGCTCCTCGAGATCGCGCAGACGCTTGATCGAGTGCGAGATCGTCTTCCAGTTGGTCAGCATGCCGCCGAGCCAGCGGTGGTTGACGAAGTACTGGCCGGAGCGCTTGGCCGCCTCCGAAATCATGTCGGCCGCCTGGCGCTTGGTGCCCACGAACAGCACCCGGCCACCCTTCGCGGTGGTGTCGCGGACCGCCTCGAGCGCCCGATGCAGCATCGGCACCGTGAGGCGCAGGTCCAGGATGTGGATGTTGTTCCGGACGCCGAAGATGTACGGTTCCATCTTCGGGTTCCAACGGCGGGTGTGGTGGCCGAAGTGCACGCCGGCTTCAAGGAGCTGGCGCATGGTAAACGTCGGGACAGCCATAATTTTCCTCACATTCTCCGGTTTCGCCTCCACGGGTCTTGGTCGAGGCGACGCCTCGACACCGGAGCGACGACAGGCGACCGAAGGGTTTCGGCCGTCCGCCACCGCGGGCCCGTGTGCGGGATTGAGCGGGCGCCTATCTACTCTCCCCGGCCGGATTTTGCAAGCGTCGGGCAGCGCTTTCACGGCAACAGGCCTTGCCGTGGCGGTCCTCGCGGCGGGTGTCGGCGACGCCCGTGCCGGCGAGCTGGGCGACCGGATCGCCGAGACCCTGTGCTACCCGCCGAGCGCCACGCGGCTCGCCCTGTCGGACGACGACGGCGCGAGCTACCGGCAATCCGACCGCCTGTCCGGCGACTACCGGGACATCCAGGGTGCCGACGCCCGCGCCTGGTTCGAGAAGTCGCCGGGCGGTGCCGTCTGCCGCACCCCGGCCGACAGCGGGCTGACCCTGTTCTTCTGCGCCGCCGTGAGCCATGCCGGCGGCGTCCTGACCAAGGACCGCGCCCGGCTTTGCCCGTGACCGCTAGGACGGCAGCGCCCAGCCCGCGTCCGAATCGAGCGGAAACACCGGGCGCGGCAGGCCCTGCCAGTCGAAGTTCGCGAGGTTCGGCGAGGTCAGCCCCGGTACGTCGACCTCGCGGATCCGCTCCGGCGGAAACAGGTGCTGGAAGCCGGCACGGAAATGGCCCCGCGACTTCACGACGATCGACCGCGCACCGGCAACGTCGATCCCGAACGCCTCGAAGAAGTCGCTCGACAGACATTGCTGGCGCTTGCTGATCGCCACCAGGGTGACGCCGTCGAGCGCCAGCACGGCAGTCCGGCCGAGATCCACGGACTTGCCCTCGACCATGCCGTGGCGGCCGACGAACCGGCCGTCGTGCAGGTGCACGACGCGCGCGTCCCAGGACAGCGGATCGGAGAACCGCGCGGTCTCGCGGGTGTTCAGGTCGGCCCGGAAGCCGTTGCCCTCGCCGGCCGCAAAGGCCTGCTCGACCAGGGCGGGATCGAAGAACACGCCGGCGATGCAGCCGTGCACGCCGGCCGCCAGGAAGGCCGCCAGGATGTAGGTGGTGTTGCCGCGGCCGCCGCCGCCGGGGTTGTCGGCCGGATCCGCGAACAGAAGCGACGGGCTCATCGGGTCGGCACCGGCCGCCAGGGCCTGCGCGACCGCGTCGTCGAGCCCGATCATGCGGGGCACGTAGCGCCCGCGGTCGGCCCAGCCGGCCGCCGCGAGCTCGACCGCCAGACGCTTCGCGAGCGCCGGGTCGTCCCGGGTCGTCACGATCACCGTCATGCCGTTCTTCGGCGTGTCGGCGAAGGCGAAGCCGGCCAGGATGGTGACGTTCATCACCCGGTCGTCGAGCTTCGACTGCCCGAGCCGGATCAGATCGCCGTAGGGATGACCGTCGGCGGTCAGCAGCGTGACCGAGGGTCCGACCAGCGGCAGCCGGACCCGGAACGCCGTCGGCCGCACGCCGGCCATCAGCTCCTCCAGCAGCCGCGCCGCCTCCGCGCCGCGCTCGAAGATGTCGACATGCGGGTTGGTGCGATAGCCGACCAGGACGTCGACGCTGTCCATCATGACGTCCGAGACATTGGCGTGCAGGTCGAGGGTCGCCACCACCGGGACATCCGGCCCGACGGCCCGCCGCACCAGCGCGAACACCTCGCCGTCGGGATCGTGGGTATGGGTCGCGGTCGCGCCGCCATGCTCGGCGATATACACCCCGTCCAGCGGCCCGGCCGCGGCCAGCCCAGCCTCGAACTCGGCCAGCAGCCCCTTGAAATAGTCCTCCTCGACCGGTCCGGCCGGCTGCGAGGCGGCATGGACGACCGGCACCGGCTGCCAGCCGGACCGGCCGTAACGCCGGTCCATCTCGGCATAGAACCCGGAGATCCCGGAATAGATCGCGGGATGCTCGGCCCGCGCCTCGCGGTCGATCTCGGCCCCGCGATAGGTGCCGCGCTGCTCGAAGTCGGCCCGCCCGCAGGGTGGCGCGAAGGCGTTGCTCTCGAGCGCGAAGCCGAGGACGGCGATGCGTTTCATCGGATCTCTCCGGTCGATCGAAGACGCCCAGCCTGCCACTCAAGGCGACGGCGCGAAACCCACCTCCGCCATCGGCAGCCGCTCAGAGATCGCGCACCAGATCGATTCCGGGGATCGCCTTCACCGCCCCGCGCAGCTGGCTCGACACCTTGTAGGCGTCGGGCAGGACGATGCCGACGTCGCCTTCGCCGGTCGGCACCACCACCCGGATGCGGCCACGGCCGCGGCCCTCGTTGGCGATCAGCGACCGCAGCGGCTCCAGCGCCCGGGTATCGCGCACATGGATCTCCAGCCCGGCCGCGGTCTGCTCGACCGCCTTGTCGAGCGGCTCCAACCGCGAGGCGAGCAGCCGCATGGCGTCGTCCTCGACCCGGGCGTCGGCCTTCACCAGCAGCGGCTCGCCGGAATCCAGCAGTTCGCGGCTGACCGCCAGCACCTCGGAGAACAGCGTCACCTCGAACACCCCGGTGCGGTCGGTCAGCTGCACGAAGGCGAAGCGGTTGCCCGACTTCGAGGTGCGGATCTGCTTGCCCACGACGATGCCGGCCATCGTCAGCCGGGTCGTGCCACCCTTCGCGCGGGTCTCGGCGAGGGCGCGGTCGGACGGCACCACCTTCAGGCGGCCGAGCGACTCCTCATAGGCGTCGAGCGGATGCGCCGAGAGATAGAAGCCGAGCGCGTCGAACTCCTCCTTCAGCCGCTCCATCGGCGGCCAGTCCGGGCGGTCCTTGAGGCGCAGCCGCGTCGGCTCGCGGCCACCGTCGACCGCGAACAGATTGACCTGGGTGGAATCGCGCTCGCTGGCCGCCGCGCTGACGTGCCGGACCACGGTCTCCAGGCTCTCGAACAGCTCGGCCCGGTTCGGGTGCAGGGCGTCGAAGGCGCCGGCCTTCACCAGGTTCTCGAGCAGGCGCTTGTTGACGTGCTGCGGGTCGGCACGGTCCGCGAAGTCGCCGAGGCTGCGGAACGGCCCGCCCTCGTCGCGAGCCGTCGCCAGCGCATCCATCGCCGCCCCGCCGACGTTCTTGATGGCGGCCAGGGCGTAGCGGATACCCATGCGGCCGTCGGCCAGGCGCTCGACCGCGAAATCGCGGCGCGAGCGGTTGATGTCCGGCGGTAGCAGCGGGATCTTCAGCTTCTGCAGTTCCTGGCGGAAGGTGTTGAGCTTGTCGGTGTTGCCCATGTCGTAGGTCATGGACGCCGCCAGGAACTCGACCGGGTGGTTGGCCTTCAGGTAGGCGGTGTGATAGGCGACCAGCGCATAGGCGGCGGCGTGGCTCTTGTTGAAGCCGTAGCCGGCGAACGCCGCGATCTGGTCGAAGATCCCGCTGGCCTGTGCCTCGTCGACCCCGTTGTCGACCGCGCCCGACACGAACCTCTCGCGCTGGGCGTCCATCTCCTCCTTGATCTTCTTGCCCATGGCCCGGCGCAGCAGGTCGGCGCCGCCGAGGGTGTAGCCCGACAGCCGCTGGGCGGCCTGCTGCACCTGTTCCTGGTAGATCATGATCCCGAAGGTCTCGGTCAGCACCGGCTCCAGCCGCGGGTGCATGTAGTCCGGCTTCTCATCGCCGTGCTTGCAGGCGATGTATTTCGGGATGTTGGCCATCGGGCCCGGGCGATACAACGCCACCAGCGCGATGATGTCCTCGAAGCGGTCGGGCCTCAGGCGGCGCAGCACGTCGCGCATGCCTGAGCTTTCAAGCTGGAACACCCCGGTGCTCTCGCCGCGCGCCAGCATCGCGTAGGTCGGTTCGTCGTCGAGCGGGATCTTCGACAGCTCGAGCGGGATGTCGCGCTCCCTCAGCAGGTCGATCGCCCGCTGCAGCACCGTCAGCGTCTTCAGGCCCAGGAAGTCGAACTTCACCAGGCCGGCCGGCTCCACCCACTTCATGTTGAACTGGGTGACCGGCATGTCCGAGCGCGGATCGCGGTACAGCGGCACCAGCTGCGAAAGCGGCCGGTCGCCGATCACCACCCCGGCGGCGTGGGTCGAGGAGTTGCGGTACAGGCCCTCGATCTTGAGGGCGACCCGGATCAGGCTGGCGACGTTCTCGTCGGAATCGCGCTGGCGACGCAGCTCCTCCTCCGAGGTCAGGGCCTGCGCCAGGGTGACCGGGTTGGCCGGGTTGTTCGGGACCAGCTTGCAGATCCGATCGACCTGGCCGTAGGGCATCTCCAGCACCCGGCCGACGTCGCGCAGCGCGGCGCGCGCCTGCAGCTTGCCGAAGGTGATGATCTGGGCGACCCGGTCGCGGCCGTACTTCTCCTGAACGTAGCGGATCACCTCGTCGCGGCGGTCCTGGCAGAAGTCGATGTCGAAGTCGGGCATCGACACGCGCTCCGGGTTCAGGAAGCGCTCGAACAGGAGGCCCCAGCGCAGCGGGTCCAGGTCGGTGATCAGCAGCGAGTAGGCGACCAGGGAGCCGGCGCCGGAACCGCGGCCCGGTCCGACCGGGATGTCGTGCGCCTTGGCCCACTTGATGAAGTCCGAGACGATCAGGAAGTAGCCCGGGAAGCCCATCTGCTCGATGACCCCGAGTTCCATGTCGAGCCGGGCATGGTAAGGCCGGGCGACCTCCTCGCGACGTCCGGCGTCCATGTCGGCCGTGAACACATGCGCTTCCAGCCGCGCCAGCAGTCCTTCCTCGGCCTGGGCCCTGAGCTCCTCCGCCTCGGTGCGGCCGGCCTCGGTCTCGAAGCGCGGCAGGATCGGGTCGAGCTTGCGCGGCATGTAGGAGCATCGTCGGGCGATGACGATCGTGTTGTCGACCGCCTCCGGCAGGTCGGCGAACAGCTCGCGCATCTCCTCGGCCGACTTGAAGCGGTGATGCGGCGTCACCCGGCGGCGCTTGGGGTTGCCGACCGTCGTGCTCTGGGCGATGCACAGCAACGCGTCATGCGCCTCCGACATCGCCTCGTCGGCGAAGAACACCTCGTTGGTCGCGACCAGCGGGATGTCGTGGGCATAGGCCAGGTCGACCAGCCGCCCCTCGATCCGGTTCTCCTCCTCCTCGAAATGCCGCTGCAGCTCGACATACAGCCGTCCCGGGAACAGCCGGTTGAGATGCAGGAGCATGGCCTCGGCGTCGACGTCGCGCCCTTCCAGGAGCATCCTCCCGACCGCGCCCCGCGGCCCCGCCGTCAGCGCGATCAGCCCCTCGGTCGCACCGTCCAGCTCGTCGAGCGCGACCTGCGGCTCTTCCTCGCCGGAAGATTCCATGTAGGCCCGGCTGACCACCTCCATGAGATTGCGGTAGCCGGCCTCGGACTGCACCAGCAGCAGCAACTGGTCCGGCTGCACGTCGCGGCCGCCCACGACGCGCAGCCCGCGCCGGTCCGGTTCCGCCGGCCGCCGGACCTTCAGCTGGACACCGACGATCGGCTGCACCCCCTCGTCCGATGCCGCGACCGAAAACTCCAATGCTCCGAACAGGTTGCCGCTGTCGGTGATGGCGACGGCGGGCATCCCATTGGACTTCGCCAGCTTCACCAGCTGCTTCGCGTGAATCGCCCCTTCCGCCAGCGAATAGGCGGAGTGGACGCGAAGATGGACGAAGTCGGCGTGGCTCATTTTCGGCTCCGGCGGCGGATCGTTCATCATTTCATGCCGGCCGCGGCCGGTCACGGTCAGCGGCTCGGGTCAAGGTTCGTGCGGGTCTGCGGGCGTTCGCGGAGACCGGGCCGGACACGACTCGGTTTCGCCCTCTTAACCGATATCGTGGGTACGTGTTTACCGAGTCTTTACCGACTCACCCGCATTCTGCGCGAACCCAGCCGGGGGGAAACCGGACCTGCCACAACCGACGCGTCAGAAAGATGCCCCCAGCCGTTCTCACCCGCCCAATCGATGTTCCCTTCGAGACCGCGAAGGCGATCAAGGCGCACGAGGCTTACCTGAACGGCCGGCCGAACGGCCGACGGCTGGTGCTGAAGGGTTCGAATCTCAACGGCAAGACCGTCGACACTCTCGACCTCCGGCGCGCGATCCTGACCGGCGCCAGCTTCGTCAAGGCGAACGCCCGGGTCACCGACTTCTCGGACGCCGACCTGTTCGGGGTCGACTTCTCGCAGGCCGACCTGCAGTCGGCGAATTTCGAGAAGGCCGACCTGCGCGGCGCCAACTTCGCCATGGCCAACCTCTCCGGCGCCGTCCTGCGCGGTGCCGACATGCGCCCGGGCCATGTCGTGCAGTGGGGCGAGGAGGAGAAGCGCAGCACCAGCTTCACCGACGCCAACCTGGACGGCGCCGACTTCACCGGCTCCGACATGTCGGAGGCGAACCTGTCGGTCAGCAGCGCGCGCGGCGCGGTGTTCCGGGATGTGGTGCTGCATGCGGTCAACCTCGCCGGGGCCAACCTCTCGGGCGCCGACCTGTCCGGCTGCAACCTCAAGAACGCCAACCTGACCGGCACCAACCTGGACGGCGCCAACCTCAAGGGCGCCAACCTCGCCGACGCCAATCTCCGCAACGTCGACCTGTCCAAGGCGATCCTCGACAACACCAACCTGATGGGCGCGATCCACCGGGACGCGGAACACAGTCTGCCCGAGGAGATCGAGCAGGCCCTGCGGTTCCACAGCACCTGGATCGCCAGCAACGGCCGGCTCGGCATGCGCGCGGTCCTGACCGGCAAGGATCTGCGCGGCCTGGACTTCTCGAGCTGCGACGTGCGCGGCGTGTCGTTCGAGGAAACCGACCTGAGCGGCTCGGCCTTCGTCCGCTCCGAGCTGTTCCTGACCTCGTTCCGGAAGTCCAACCTCGAGGGCGCCGACTTCTCGCTGGCGCGGCTCGCCGGCACGAACTTCACGGAGTGCCGGCTGTCCAACGCGAGCTTCGTGGGCGCCCGCATCGAAGGCGCCGAGATCCTCGATCCGGCCGGGCACCGCACCGGCAAGAGCCTGCCGGTCCGGTTCCGCAGTGCCGACCTGCAGGACGCGAACTTCGTCGGGGCGATCCTCGACGGGGTCGACCTTACCGGCGCCAACCACGCCGGATCCCGGCTCGACCAGGCGACGATCAAGAACGCGTCGGGACTCGAGAAGAACTGAACCAGACCGCCCGCCCCCAGCCCCTGGGGCCGGCTTCACGACCGCGGTCGTCGCGCCTGCTCCACAACCGTCCCGTCCTTCAGCTCCAGCGTCCGGTCCATGGTGGCCGCCAGATCCAGGTTGTGGGTGGCGATCAGTGCCGCCAGGCCGGTTGCGCGGACGATTCGGGTGAGCTGCGCGAACACTTCCGCGGCGGTCTGCGGGTCGAGGTTGCCGGTCGGCTCGTCGGCCAGCAGGACCTGCGGCACGTTGGCGATCGCACGCACGATCGCCACCCGCTGCTGCTCGCCGCCCGACAGCTTCGCCGGTCGATGCGACGCCCGCCGCTCCAGCCCGACCATCTTGAGAAGCTGGTCGGCGCGCTGGCCGGCCTCGGCCCGCGACAGGCCGGCCACCATCTGCGGGATCATGACGTTCTCGCGGGCCGAGAACTCCGGCAGCAGATGGTGGAACTGGTAGACGAAGCCGATGGTGTCGCGCCGCAGCCGGGTCCGGCCGGCGTCGCCGAGCCCGGCGCAGTCCTTGCCGTCGACGAGAACCTTGCCCGAGGTCGGCGCCTCCAGCAGGCCGGCGATATGCAGCAGGGTCGACTTGCCGGCGCCCGACGGGCCGACCAGGGCGACCAGTTCGCCCGGGCGCAGCTCGAAATCGACGCCGCGCAGGATGTCGAGCGCGCCGTCGCCGGACCCGAACCGGCGGGTGACACCCTCCAGCCGCAGCACCGGCTCGCTATTCATAGCGCAACGCCTCGACCGGATCGACGCGGGCGGCCCGCCATGCCGGATAGATCGTGGCGGCGAAACTGAGCAGCAGCGCCATCAGGATGACCGAGCCGACCTCCCAGGGATCGACCTCGGCCGGCATCTTGCTCAGGAAGTAGATCACCGGGTCGAACAGCTTCACGCCGAGCAGGTTCTGCAGGCCCTGCCTGATCGCCTCGATGTTCTCGCAGAACAGCAGGCCGAGCGCGCTGCCGAACGCGGTGCCGAGCACGCCGACGCTGGCCCCGGTCATGAAGAAAACCCGGGTGATCATGCCCCGCGTCGCCCCCATGGTGCGCAGCACAGCGATGTCCCGGTTCTTGTCCTTCACCAGCATGATCAGCGAGCTGATGATGTTGAAGGCCGCCACCAGGATGATCAGCGTCAGGATCAGGAACATGACGTTGCGCTCCACCTGGAGCGCGTTGAAGAAGCTCGAGTTCTGCTGCTGCCAGTCGACCGGATACAGCTCCGGCGGCAGGCTTTCCAGCAACGGGAGCCGGAACCGCCTGATGTCCTCCGGGTCGAGCGTGAAGACCTCCAGGGCGTTCACGGTCGCCCCTATCTTGAAGAAGGTCTGGGCGGCCTCCAGGGGCATGTACACGAAGGTGTTGTCGTATTCGAACATGCCGACGTTGAAGAGGCCGACGATCTCGTAGGCCTTCATCCGCGGCACGCTGCCCATCACCGTGACCGAACTGGTCGGCGAGATCAGCGTGACCCGGTCGCCGACCCCGACCCGCAGGCGCTGCGCCAGCCGGGCGCCCAGGATCACCGCGTCGTCGCCCTGGAAGCGGTCGAGCGATCCGGCGTCGACATGCTCCGCGATCAGCCGCTTGGCCTTGAGGTCGCTCGGCCGGATGCCGCGCACGACCGCGCCGGAGGCGGCGCCGTTGACGGTCAGCATCGCCTGACCCTCGACCTGCGGGGTCACGCTGAAGATTCCGGGAATCGAGGCGACCTGCACGGCGGCTTGGTCGAAGTTCTCGATATAGCCGGTGCGCGAGTACACGGCCGCATGGCCGTTCAGCCCGAGGATGCGGCCCATAAGCTCGCCCCGGAAGCCGTTCATCACGCTCATGACGATGATCAGGGTCGCCACGCCCAGGCCGATGCCAAGCAGCGAGAACGCGGCGATCACCGAGATGAACCCCTCCTGCCGGCGGGCCCGCAGGTAGCGCATCGCCAGCATCCGCTCGAAGGCTCCGAAGATCATTCGGGCAGTCTCCTCGGGGACGACGGCGAAATCGGGGCGCGCCCGATCACCCGGTCAGCCGGTTGAGGGCAGCTTCGGGAGTCATCTCCTCGCGCTCGCCCGTCCTGCGGTTCTTGACCTCGACGACCCCGTTGGCGATGCCGCGCGGGCCGACGATCACCTGCCACGGCAGGCCGATCAGGTCCATGTTCGCCAGCTTCGGCCCCGGCCGCTCCTCGCGGTCGTCCAGCAGCACCTCGACCCCGGCGCTCTCGAGCCTGGCGTAAAGGTCCTCGGTGGTGGCGTCGCAGCCGGCGTCGCCGACCTTGAGGTTGACCAGGCCGACCTTGAACGGCGCCACCGGCTCCGGCCAGACGATCCCGGCATCGTCGTGGCTGGCCTCGATGATGCCGCCCACCAGCCGCGAGACGCCGACCCCGTACGACCCCATGTGGACGGTGACTTCCTTGCCGTCCGTACCGGCCACCTTGGCACCCAGCGGGTCGGAGTACTTGGTGCCGAAATAGAAGATGTGCCCGACCTCGATGCCGCGGGTCCGCACGAGGTCCCCATCGGCCACCGGGCAGGTGGCCTGGTCGTGCTTCTCGTCGGTCGCCGCATAGCGCCCCAGGCAGGCGTCGACGATCGGCTGCAGGTCCGAGTCGTAATCGACATCCGCCGGCACCGCATCGACGCTCAGCCAGTCCTTGTGGCAGAACACCTCGCTCTCGCCGGTCTCCGCCAGGATGATGAACTCATGGCTCAGATCGCCGCCGATCGGCCCGGAATCCGCGGCCATCGGGATCGCCTTCAGGCCGAGCCGGTCGAAAGTCCTGAGATACGCGACGAACTGCCGGTTGTAGGCGCGTTTCGCCGCCTCGAAATCGAGATCGAAGGAGTATGCGTCCTTCATCAGGAACTCGCGGCCGCGCATCACGCCGAAGCGTGGGCGGACCTCGTCGCGGAACTTCCACTGGATGTGGTAGAGCCGGCCCGGCAGTTCGCGGTAGCTGCGCACGTGGGTCCGGAAGATGTCGGTCACCACCTCCTCGTTGGTCGGCCCGTACAGCATGTCGCGGTCGTGCCGGTCCCGGATGCGGAGCATCTCCTTGCCGTAGTCCTCGTACCGCCCGCTCTCGCGCCACAGGTCGGCCGACTGGATGGTCGGCATCAGGATCTCGTGCCAGCCGGCGGCGTCCTGCTCCTCGCGGACGATCTGCTCGATCTTCTTGAGCACCCGGAAGCCCAGCGGCAGCCAGGAATAGATCCCGGCACTCGCCTGCTGGATCATCCCGGCCCGCAGCATCAGGCGGTGCGAGACGATCTCGGCCTCTCGGGGCGTGTCCTTCAGAGTCGGCAGGAAATAGCGGGAAAGTCGCATGGACCCTTCTCACGTCGTCGCGGCGAGGCGCGCACTCTATGAAAGGGGGTCGGGGCTGTCCAAGGGAAATGCCGGGCGCAGCGCCCGGCCTGTCGACCGCCACGGCGCCGGATCAGAGGATCGTGCCGCGCAGGTTGAAGTTCAGCATCGAGATCCAGAAACGCTCCAGCTGCCGGTAGGACACGCTGGCCGCGTTCAGGTGTTCCGGCGCGATGTTCGATTCGGCCAGTGAACCGGCATGACGCTCGAACATGTCGCCGATCTGCCCACAAAGCGCGAGCCCCTTGTCCGACAGGCGCACCCGGATCGAGCGCCGGTCATGGGTCGAGCGCTCCTGCACCAGATAGCCGTTCTCGACCATCTTGCGGACGTTGTACGACACGTTGGAGCCGAGATAGTAGCCGCGGTTGGTCAACTCGCCGACCGTCAGCTCCTCCTCGCCGATGTTGAAGAGGATCAGCGCCTGGATGTTGTTGATGTCCTCGACGCCGATGCGGTCGAGTTCGGTCTTAACGACCTCCAGGAACTGACGGTGCAGCCGCTCGATAAGCTTGATAGCCTCGAGGTACTCGCGCTTTACGGCTGATCCGACGTCAGTCGGAGCGATGCTTGGATCGGGCGTCGACATGGTCGCAGTTTAACCGATCATCTCAACCTCTGGAAACCTGATCGCATCTAGCCCACAACCTCCCTTTAAATCAACGAGTTTCGAATTGTCGGATGCGTCAGTTCGCGCGCAGCATCTGAATGATGCCCGAGAAGTCCACCGCTCCGTGGCCCGATTCCACATAGTCCCTGTAGAGTCGCGCGGCCTCGCGGCCCAGCGGAGTGGCCGCATGAACCGCCTCGGCGGCGTCCTCCGCCAGCGTCAGGTCCTTCAGCATCATCGAGGCGGTGAAGCCCGGTTTGAAGTCCCGATTCGAGGGCGCCGACTCGACCAGGCCGGGCACCGGGCAGTAGTTCGTCATCGACCAGCACTGGCCCGAGGCCTTCGACGAGATGGCGAACAGCCGGGCGGTATCGAGGCCGAGCTTTTCGGCCATGGTGAACGCCTCGCTCACGGCGATCATGGAGATCCCGAGGATCATGTTGTTGCAGATCTTGGCCGCCTGGCCGTTGCCGGCGCCGCCCGCATGCACGATCGTCTTGCCCATCTTCTGCAGGAACGGCTCGGCCCGGGCGAACGCGTCGTCGGGGCCGCCGACCATGAAGGTCAGCGTGCCGCCGGCGGCGCCCGCGACACCGCCGGACACCGGGGCATCGACCATAGCCAGCCCGGCCTCGGCAGCGTCGGCGGCGACCGCGCGCGCGCTCTCGACGTCGATGGTCGAGCAGTCGATTAGCAGGGTCCCCGACGGCACCCGGCCGATGACCGATTCGCCGTAGACCGTCCGCACATGCTCTCCGGCCGGCAGCATGGTGACCACCACCTCCGCCCCGTCGACCGCGCCGGCCGCGGTGTCGACCGCCACGCCGCCGTCGGCGGCCAGCGCCTCGACCTGCTCGGTCGCCATGTCGAAGCCCTGCACGGTGTGGCCGGCCTTGACCAGGTTGCGGGCCATGGGCAGGCCCATATTGCCGAGGCCGATGAAGCCGATGGTTGCCATGGTGGTCTCTCCCTCAGATCCGGTTGCTGCCGGTGGTTTCAGCGATGCTCGTGCCGGGAACCGTGCCGGTCAAGCCGGGGCTACAGCGAGAACTCACGGCCTGGAACCGGATCGAAGAAGCTCGCCACCAGCGCCGCGGACACCCCCTCGATGCTGTCCGGCCGCCATTTCGGGGCGTGGTCCTTGTCGACCAGTATCGCCCGGACGCCTTCGAAGAACTCGGTCCCGGCGATGCAGTGCTGCGACATCCGGTACTCCATGGCCAGCACCTCGGCGAGATTCGACATGGACCGTCCGCGGCGCAGCTGCTCGAGGCTGATCTTCAGGCTGGTCGGGCACTTGTGACGAAGCGTCGCGGCGGTCTCGGCGGCGAAGCCGGAGCCGTCCGCGGCCGCCCGGTCGAGCGCCTCCAGGATGCCTTCCACCGACGATTCCGCGAAGCAGCGGTCGATCAGCTCGCGGTGACCGGCCGTCGGATCGTCGTCGGGCGCCTCGGCGAACCGGTCGAGCACGTCGTTGATCGCGGTCCGGCCGTCGCTGGCCTCCGCGATCGTGGTCGCCAGCGCGGCTTCCAGCCCCTGCAGCCGGGTGCTCGGGACGTAGTGCGTCGCCACCCCGAGGGCGACCGCGCCGGCGGCGTCGAGCCGGGCGCCGGTGAGCGCCAGATAGGTCCCGAACTCGCCGGGCAGCCGCGGCAGGAACCAGCCACCGCCGACGTCCGGGAACAGGCCGATCCCGGTCTCCGGCATGGCGAACATCAGGCGCTCGGTGACGATCCGGTGCGAGCCGTGGACCGACAGGCCGACGCCGCCGCCCATGGTGACGCCGTCCAGCAGCGCCACATAGGGCTTGGAGAACGCATGGATTGTGTGGTTGAGCCGGTATTCCTCCAGGAAGAAGGTCTTCGACAGCTCCGACGGCCCCTTGCCGCCCAGGTCGTCGACGATCGAGCGGTAGACCGCACGCACGTCGCCACCGGCGCAGAACGCCTTCTCGCCCTCGCCCTTGATCAGCACGGCCTTGACCGAATCGTCATCCTCCCAGGCCTCGAGCTGCGGATGCATCTTGCGGATCATGCCCAGGGTCAGTGCATTGAGCGCCTTCGGGCGGGTCAGCTCGACGGTGGCCAGGCCACCCTCGACGGTGAAACGGATCTCGTCGGACACCGGCGTCTCCAGAACTCGACAGGGTTGGCGGAGCCGGCCTCAGTCGGCCAGCAGCTTGCGCGCAATGATCACGCGCATGATCTCGTTGGTCCCCTCCAGGATCCGGTGCACCCGCAGGTCGCGCAGCAGCCGCTCGACCGGGAAGTCCCGGAGATAGCCGTAGCCGCCGTGCAGCTGCAGCGCCTCGTCGACCACCTTGAAGCCGACATCGGTGGCGAAGCGCTTGGCCATGGCGGCGTGCTGGGTGGCGTCCGGCGACCGGGCGTCCAGGCTGGCGGCCGCGCGGTGCACCATCAGCCGGGCGGCGTCCAGCTCGGTCGCCATGTCGGCGAGCCGGAACTGGGTGGCCTGGAAGTCGGCGATCGGCTTGCCGAACTGCTTGCGGTCCTTCACGTAGCCGAGGGCCTGCTCGAGTGCCGCCCGGGCCCCGCCGAGCGAACAGGCGGCGATGTTGATGCGGCCGCCGTCCAGCCCGGCCATGGCGATGCGGAATCCCTCGCCCTCGCCGCCGACCAGGTTCTCGGCCGGGACCTTGCAGTCCTCGAAGTTCACCATGGCGGTGGGCTGGCTGTTCCAGCCGAGCTTGCGCTCCTTCTTGCCGAAGCTCAGGCCCGGCGTGCCGTTCTCGACCAGGATGCAGGACACGCCCTTCGGGCCGTCGCCGCCGGTGCGGCACATCACGGCGTAGAGGTCGCTGCTGCCGCTGCCGGAGATGAACGCCTTGGTGCCGTTCAGCACGTAGTGGGAGTTGCCGACCTTGTCGGCCCGGGTCTTCAGGGCCGCCGCGTCGGAGCCCGAGCCCGGCTCGGTCAGGCAGTAGCTGGCGACGGTCTCCATCGACGCCAGCTTCGGCAGGAAGCGCCGGCGCACCTCCTCGGTGCCGAACCGGTCGACCATCCACGAGACCATGTTGTGGATCGACAGGAACGCCGCCGTCGACACGCAGCCGGCCGACAGCTCCTCGAAGATCAGCGCCGCGTCGAGCCGGCCGAGCCCGGACCCGCCGACGTCGTCGCGCACGTAGATGCCGGCGAGGCCGAGGGCCGCCGCTTCCTTCAGCACGTCGACCGGAAACACCTCGTCCTCGTCCCAGGCCGCCGCGTTCGGGGCGAGCTTCTCCTGCGAGAAGGCCCGCGCCATATCCCGGATCGCCTGCTGCTCCTCGCTGAGCGCGAAATCCATGGGTCGACTCCACCGTGGTCGCGATCCGCCGGATATGCGGGCGGGCCGTCGCCGCTGTCAACGCTGCCCCCGCGTCAATCGCCGCCGGAACCCCGTGGCGACAGGCCGCGGACGCGGAAATTGCATGCCCGGCCACGCGGCCTATGATCGCGCGAGACCCTCGCGCCGACGGGGGACGAGGGAGACGACGATGCCGTTCAATGGACACCCGACCGGGCCGAAGGTTCCGACCGTGACGCCGGGCTTTCCGACCACCAGGATGCGCCGCAACCGCCGTACCGAATGGTCCCGTCGTCTGGTCGCGGAAACCCGGCTCGGCGTCGACGACCTGATCTGGCCGGTGTTCGTCCATGCCGGCGACGAGCCGCAGGTGCCGATCCCGTCGATGCCGGGGGTGGTGCGGCATTCCGTGGACGCGCTGGTCGACGCGGTCGGCGACGCCGCCGCGCTCGGCATCCCGATGGTCGCGGTGTTCCCGTATGTCGAGCCCGCGCTGAAGGACGCCGAGGGCAGCAACGCCGTCGATCCCGACAATGTGGTGTGCCGGGCGGTGCGGGCGATCCGGGCGGCCGGCACCGAGATCGGGGTAATGTGCGACGCCGCGCTCGACCCGTTCACCTCGCACGGCCACGACGGCCTGATGCGCGGCGAGGAGATCCTGAACGACGAGACGGTCGAGGTGCTGGTGCGGCAGTCGCTGATCCAGGCCGAGGCCGGCTGCGACGTGATCTCGCCCTCGGACATGATGGACGGGCGGATCGGGGCGATCCGGTCGTCGCTCGACGCCGCCGGCCATGGTCACGTCCAGATCATGGCCTATGCCGCGAAATACGCCTCCGGGTTCTACGGGCCGTTCCGCGACGCGGTCGGCTCGGCCTCGACCCTCGGCAAGGGCTCCAAGGCGACCTACCAGATGCAGCCGTCGAACAGCGACGAGGCGCTGCGCGAGGTCGCCCTCGATCTCGCCGAGGGCGCCGACATGGTGATGGTGAAGCCGGGCATGCCCTATCTCGACATCGTGCGCCGGGTGAAGGACAGCTTCGGCGTCCCGACCTTCGCCTACCAGGTCTCCGGCGAGTACGCGATGCTGCGCGCCGCCGACGAGCGCGGCTGGCTGGACGGCGACCGGGTGATCATGGAGTCCCTGCTGGGCTTCAAGCGGGCCGGCGCCGACGGCGTGCTGACCTATTTCGCGGTCGAGGTCGCCCGCAAGCTCAAGGCCGGCTGACGGCGCCGTCGCAGGCCGCTTCCAGGAAGCCGAGCATGCAGTCGTCGGACCACACCCGCCCGCCCGGCGCATGGAATCCGACATGCCCGCCCTGTGCCGGCAGCAACGGTATCAGGTTGCGGTTGGCGTCCCAGTCGTAGCCCCTGTAGGCCGCTGCCGGGATCCACGGATCGTCGAGGGCGTGCAGCACCAGGGTCGGGACCGGTATGTCGGCCAGGAAGCCGGTCGCGGAGCACCGGGCGTAGTAGTCGGCGGCGCTGTCGTAGCCGTTGCGCGGCGCGGTGATCCGCTGGTCGAAATCGACGATGTCGCGCACCGACCGGAGAGCCGCCAGCAGGTCGCCGGACACCGGTTCCGGGGCGGCGGCCGCATCCAGCTTCATGCGCCGCAGAAGCCAGCGATGGTACAGCCGGTTGCGCGGTGACCGGATCCGCTCGGCGGCAGCGGCCAGGTCGATCGGCGCAGACACCGCAACGGCGGCGCGGATCGGGTGTGCCGCCCCGAACTCGGATAGCCCCTTCAGCAGCAGGTTGGCGCCGAGCGACCAGCCGACCAGCACCAGGCCATCGGCCGTCAGGCCGTCCGGCAGACGCTGCAGGACCGCGTCGAGGTCCTCCGAGCGGCCGGAATGGTACTGCTCCCGGCACAAGGAACGACACGCCCCGGCCCCTCGCAGGTTGAGGCGCAGGACCGGAAAGCCCGCATCCAGCAACCGGCCGGCCGCGCGCAGCAGGTAGCGACTGTCGGCGCAGCCGGTCAGGCCGTGCACCAGCACCGCGAGCGGCCGCCCGGCGACCGGATGGCGGGGCCGTTCCAGCACAGCCGTCAGCCGGTCGCCGGTGCCGTCCGGCATCTCGAACTGCAGGAGCGTGGCGCTCGCCGGGTCGTGCGGGTCGGCGGCCGGGACCAGGACGTCGCGCAGGGTCTGCAGGTCGCTACCCCACCAGGGCCAGCGCGGCCGGAATTCCGGAAACCCGGGAGCAACGGGGGGCAGCCCGCGATCCGCCGGACGCCCACCCGGGCGTTCGGGCCGCAGCGGCCAGAAATCCTTCGCGACGTCGTCAGACGGCATCGGCCGCCGTGTCCTCCTCGTCTTCCTCGAACGACAGCAGCCACTCGTGCACGACCTGGATCTGGTCCTCGCTCATCAGCGCCGGCGCGTGGCCGCAGCCCGGGAACTCCACCAGGTCGGCCTTGGGCCCGCGTTGCGTCATCTCGCGGGCGGTGTCCCGGGTCAGCAGGTCGGAGTCGGCGCCGCGCAGCACCAGGACCGGGCACTGGATGGCATCCCAGACCGCCCACAGGTCGACGTCTTCCATCGGTTCCTTGAAGGCGTCGCCGATCGCCGGATCGTAATGCAGCGCGTAGGTGCCGTTCTCCTGGCGGACGGTCGAGTGCAGGGTCAGGTCGGACCAGGCGACCTCGTCCGGGATGCCGAAGTCGGCATAGGCCTCGTGGAAGTAGTCCGCGGCCTCCTGGTGGTTCCGGAACCGCGGATCCTTGCCGACCCGCTCGCCGATCCGCTCGAGCGCCGCCTTCGGAATGAACGGACCGACATCGTTCAGGACGAGCCGGCGGATCGGGCTCTCGGGCTGGGCCGCCATCAGCATGCCGATCAGCCCGCCCATCGAGGTGCCGATCCAGTCGACCTGCTCGAGGCCGCGATAGGCCAGCAGCGCCTCCATGTGCTTGAGGTAGGTGGGGTAGCCGTAGCTGGCCTTGTCGGCCAGCCAGCCCGACCGCCCGCGCCCGGCGACGTCGACCTCGATGACCCTGAAGTCCCTGGCCATGGCGGTCGCCAGCCGGTCGAAATCGCGGCCGTTGCGGGTCAGGCCGTGGACACAGATCACCACCCGGTCGCGCGAACGCTCGCCGAAGTCCATGAAGGCGAGCCAGACCGTGCCGTTCTGGTCGGTGTAGGGGAAACTGCCGGCACTCGGGCGCATCGCGGCCTCGTATGGGGGTTCTCGGAAGCTGCAGTCTCCGGCGGTTTCCGGCGGAGTTCAACCGGTGCGGCAATGTCCGGTGCGTCGACCTGCCTGCGCGGAACCGCTCCGCCGTCCTGACGGTTCCCTTACCGGCAACCATCACAGGAGCATGACAATGGCCGAAACCACCAAGACCGCGGGCGCCGACGTTCAGGCCGAGTTCGACGCGCTGCGCCGCGACATCTCGAGCCTGACCGACGCCGTCAGCCGGCTCCTGGGCGAAACCGCCGACGATGTCCGCGACCGCACCCGCGATCGCGTCCAGAAGACCGCCACCGCCGCCCAGCAGGCTGCCAGTTCCGCCGGCACCCGCGTCACCGACTTCGTCGAGGAGAAGCCGACCACCTCGCTGCTGATCGCTTTCGGCGTCGGCCTGCTGTTCGGTACCTTCGCGCGCCGCTCCTGACATGGCGCTGCCATCCGTCGTCGTCCTGCGGCAACTGCTCCGGGCCCGCCTGCGACAGGCCGCCTGGAGCGTCGCGGGGGCCGTCGTGCTGCTGTTCGCCGGCACCCTGGCGGTCGGCCTCGCGGTCGCCGCCGGGGTGATCGCGACCGCCGACCGCATCGGCCTGGTCGAAGCGTTGCTGGCGTGGTCGGGCGGACTTGCCCTGGTGACCCTGTCCGCCCTGCACGTCCAGATGGCGGGACGACGGCGGCGGCGCCTGCGGGAGATCGAGCGGGCCGGCGCGGCGCCGGTCCCCGACCCCGGCGCCGCGCTGATGTCCGACATCGGGTTCCGGGCCGGCATGAGCGCCAGCAACGCCCTGCCGCCGCTCGGCCTGGTTGCGGCGGCCTTCATCGTCGGAACCCTGGTCGCCCGCAGCGGCGGTCGCCGCTAACCGCGGACCGCCGCCACCCGCTTCCTGGCGGTCACCGGCGCGCCGCTCCCGCGATCGTAGAACGCCCGCATCCCGGTCGCCACCATCACCACCAGCGGCACCGCCAGGATCGCGCCCGCCACACCCCACAGCCAGGCCCCGAAGGCGATCCCGATCAGGATCGCCAGCGGGCTGGTCATGAACCGGCGCTCCATCACCAGCGGCATCCCGAAGTTCGACTCGGCGATGTTCAGCGCCAGCAGCACGATCGGCGGCACCAGTGCCGCCTCGACCGACGGGAACACGATCAGTCCGGCCAGGAACGAGATCACCTGGAGGGTGAACGGGCCGATGAACGGCAGATAGTTCAGGACCGCCATCGCGGCCCCCCAGGCCCAGGGCTCCGGCATGCCGATGATCCAGAACGCGGTGCCGGTCGCGACGCCGAGGGTGACGTTGATCATGGTGACGGCGGCCAGATAGGATACCGCGTTGCGCTGGACCAGGCGGGATACCCGGCCGATCCGCAACCGCGCCTGATGGGTCGGCGCCAGCGCCAGGACCGTCCGGTTTATCGTACGGCGGTCCCGTACGAAGAAGAACACCAGCACCACCATCAGCAGAAGCTGGGCGGCGAAACCGGGGGCCGAACTCATCAGCTGGCCAATGGTGCCCCCGCCCTCGCGCACCACCACCTTCTCGTTGTCGGTCTCCTGGCCGAACGACGCGACCTTCTCGACGGTCTCCGACCAGCTTTTCACGGCATCGATCGGCAGCGCCAGGCTGCGCAGCTTGTACTCGACCCGGTACGACAGCAGCGGGAAGTCGTTTGCGATACGCTGAACCGTGGGAACCGCGATCAGCGCGACCGACAGGATGACCACGACGGCCAGCAGGAAGGCCGCCAGCGAGGCCAGGCCGTTCGGCAGGTGCAGGCGACGCATCAGCCACCGTGCGATCGGTGCGACGATCACCGAGAGCACCGCCGCCCCGACGATCGGGATCACCACGGCGCTGGCCGCGAACATGGCGGCCCCGAAGACGCAGGCCGCCAGGACCCAGACGGCATAGTCGATGCTGGGCAGTCGGCTCACCGCCTCCGGCGGCGGGACGGTTCCTGCGTCCGGCATTGGGTACTCCCATCGATGTCTTGCGGCCCCGCCCGGTGGTGGCGCGCCCTCGCCCCGGACAACCCCCGGGGCGGGTTTCGGCTCCCAGGCGGCGGGGACCGGCGCCGTCGGGGCACCGCACCCGTGCCGGGCTTACCCGGGGCTGGCATTCGTGCCACAAACACCAATCTGTTGGGCAACCGCGTGAGAAGGCCCCGTTCATGACCGCCCTGCTTGTCGCCCTGCACATCGTCGCCGCCGTGATCTGGGTCGGCGGGATGTTCTTCGCCTACGTCGTCCTGCGGCCGTCGGTCGGCGGGATCGAGCCGGCGGCGGAGCGCCCGCGCCTGTGGCGCCGGGTGTTCGCCCGGTTCTTCCCCTGGGTCTCGGCCGCCGTCCTGGTCCTGATCGTCACCGGCTACGCCCTGGTGTTCGGGCATTTCGGCGGCATGGCCGGGGTCGGCCTGCACATCCACGTCATGCAGGGCCTCGGCTGGATCATGTTCCTGCTGTACGGGCACCTGTACTTCGCGTCATGGGCCCGGTTCCGCCGGGCCGTCGACGCCGGCGACCTGCAGGCCGCCGGGCCGGCGCTCGCCGGTATCCGCCGGATCGTCGCGCTCAATCTCGCGCTCGGCCTGGTCGTCGTGGCGATCGGCGCCTCGGGCCGTTATTGGCCTTAACCGGCACTGCATGTTATGTCGCCCACGACTTCCCCTTCGACCTCGATCCCACCCGGAGATCCCATGGCCGTCTCGATCCCCGAGTCCGTCGACGCCACCTTGGCGCTGCTGACCGGCGGCAACTACGTCGCCGACCGGTCGCTGGCCACCGCCCTGCATCTGTCGCTCAGCCTGCAGCGACCGATCTTCCTGGAGGGCGAGGCCGGGGTCGGCAAGACCGAGATCGCCAAGGTGCTGGCCGAGCAGCTCGACCGCCGGCTGATCCGGCTGCAGTGCTACGAGGGCCTGGACGTCTCCTCCGCGGTCTACGAGTGGAACTACGCCCGGCAGATGGTCGAGATCCGGCTGGCCGAGGCATCCGGCGGGGCCGACCGCGAGGCGCTGGCGCGCGACATCTTCGACGACCGGTTCCTGATCAAGCGCCCGATCCTGCAGGCCCTCGAGGCCGACGAGCGCGGCGCCCCGGTGCTGCTGATCGACGAGCTCGACCGCACCGACGAGCCGTTCGAGGCGTTCCTGCTGGAGGTGCTCTCGGACTTCCAGGTGACGATCCCGGAACTCGGCCCGATGAAGGCGGCGACGCCGCCGATCGTGGTCATCACCTCGAACCGGACCCGCGAGATCCACGACGCCCTGAAGCGCCGCTGCTTCTACTACTGGGTCGACTATCCGAGTGCCGCGCGCGAGCGCGAGATCCTGCGGGTCAAGGCACCGGAGGCGCCGGCCGAACTGACGCGCCAGGTCGTCGCCTTCGTGCACGCGTTGCGCAAGATGGACCTGTTCAAGCTGCCCGGCGTGGCCGAGACCATCGACTGGGTTCACGCCCTGGTCCAGCTCGACCATCTGGCACTCGACCCGGCTGCCATCGACAATACGCTGGGCGTGCTGCTGAAGTACCAGGACGACATCGCCAAGATCCAGGGCAGCGAGGCGACCCGCATCCTGAACCAGATCAAGTCCGAGCTGGCCGGCGCCGCGGCGGTGGCGTGATCCGGAACACGCCGGAGGCACCGTGAACGACGCCGCCCCTCCCGAACGCGGGCTGCCGGACGCCGAAGGACCCGGCGGCGGCAAGCTGGTCGACAACATCATGTATTTCGGCCGTGCCCTGCGGGCGGCCGGCCTGCCGGTCGGGCCGGGCACGGTGATCGATGCGATCAAGGCGGTCGAGGTCGCCGGAATCACCAACCGCCGCGACTTCTATTGGACGCTGCACGCGGTGTTCGTGAACCGCCGCGACCAGCGGACGGTGTTCGACCAGGCTTTCCACGTGTTCTGGCGCAACCCGCGGATCCTGGAGCGCATGCTGCAGGTGATCCTGCCGGAATTCCGGGCCGACGTGCCCGACGACAAGCAGCGTGAGGAGATCAACCGCCGCGTCGCCGAGGCGCTGCAGCCGCCGAAGACCCCGCGCGAGGACGAAGGCCGCGAACCCGACGAGGAGAACATCGAGTTCGACGCCGCCATGACCTGGTCGGACCGAGAGCTGTTGCGCGCCATGGATTTCGAGAAGATGTCGGCCGAGGAGGTCGCGCGCGCGACGCAAGCGGTGCGGACCATGCGGCTGCCGATCATGGAGGTCCCGACCCGCCGGTTCCGGCCGGCCGAGTTCGGCAACCGCGTCGACCTGCGCCGCACCCTTCAGGCGACCCTGCGGTCCGGCGGCGACGAGATCCCGCTGCAGCACAAGAAGCGCCGGATGCGGCACCCGCCGCTGGTGGCGCTGTGCGACATCTCCGGCTCGATGAGCCGGTATTCCCGGATGCTGCTGCATTTCATGCACGCGGTGACCAGCGACCGCGACCGGGTCCACACCTTCCTGTTCGGCACCCGGCTGACCAACGTCACCCGCTACCTGCGCTCGCGCGACGTGGACGATGCCCTGGCCAAGGTCGGCGCCAATGTCGACGACTGGTCGGGCGGCACCCGCATCGGCCACTGCCTGCACGAATTCAACCGCTACTGGGGGCGCCGGGTGCTGACCCAGGGCGCCGTCGTGCTGCTGATCACCGACGGCCTGGACCGCGAGGTCGGCGCCGGGCTGGCCGAGGAGATGGAACGGCTGCACAAGTCCTGCCGCCGCCTGATCTGGCTCAATCCGCTGTTGCGCTTCGACGGCTTCGCGCCCAAATCTCTGGGAGTGCGGGCGATCCTTCCGCATGTCGACGATTTCCGGACCGTTCACTCGCTCGACAGCCTGGAGCAACTTGCGGATGCTATCGGCCGGCCGGCACTGCGCCGGCGCGAGGGCATGGAAGGCTGGCTGGCGGCCCTGCGCCGCGTCGAGGACGAGCAGCGCGAGACCCGGGAAACCGTGTGAGGGGAACCTGACGATGACCGACACCAGCGCATTCGCCACCCAGGACGACGTTCTCGCCACCGCCGGCGCCTGGCTGGCCGAGGGTCGCAAGGTCGCGGTCGCCACGGTTGTGAAGACCTGGGGCAGCTCGCCGCGGCCCGTCGGCTCGCGGCTTGTCGTCGACGGCGAGGGCGCGATGGTCGGGTCGGTCTCCGGCGGCTGCATCGAGGGCGCCGTCATCAAGGAGGCTTTCGACGTGATGGCCGGCGCCGCCCCGCGCCTGCTGGACTTCGGGGTCAGCGACGAGCAGGCCTGGGAGGTCGGGCTGGCCTGCGGCGGCAAGGTCGAGGTTTGGGTCGAGCGGCTGGAGGCCTGAGGTCATGAAGGCGGTACTGTTGAACGCATTGCAGGCCGCCCGGGCGGCCAAGACCCCGGTGGCCCTGGTCACGGCGCTGACCGACGGCGCCCAGGTCCTGGTATTCCACGATCGGGTCGACGGAACGCTGCCGGATGCGGTGGTCGCCGAGGCGCGGCGGCGGTTGCGCGACAACGCCGGCGGCACCGTCGAGCACGGCGACGCCCGGTATTTCGTGGACTGCCACAACCCGCCGCTGCGGATCGTCGTGGTCGGCGCCGTCCACATCTCCCAGACCCTGGTGCCGATGGCGGCGATCGCCGGCTACGAGGTGATCGTCATCGACCCGCGCGCCAGCTTCGCCACCGCCGAGCGCTTCCCGAACGTACAGTTGGTCGACGACTGGCCGGACGAGGCGATGGAGGCGCTCGCCCCCGACAACCGGACCGCGGTGGTCACCCTCACCCACGACCCCAAGCTGGACGATCCGGCGCTCGAGATCGCGCTGAAGTCCGACGCCTTCTACATCGCCTGCCTGGGCAGCCGCCGCACCCACGCGCGCCGGCTCGACCGGCTGCGCGAGCTCGGCTTCGACGACGCTACCCTTGCCCGTATCCACGGGCCGGCCGGACTGCCGATCGGGGCGGTCTCGCCGGCCGAGATCGCGTTGTCTATCCTGGCCGAGCTTACCGCGGTACTGCACGAGGCGCCGGCCGTAGCCAAGGCCGCCTGAGGAGACTGGATTGCAGTTCGGCGACATTCCGACCGATGAGGCCGAGGGCGCCATCCTCGCCCATTCGCTGCGACTCGAAGCCAAGACCCTGAAGAAGGGCACGGTGCTCGGGCCGGACGACCTGACGGTGCTGCGCGACGCCGGCTACGCCCAGGTCGTCGCCGCCCGCCTGGAGCCCGGCGACGTCGGCGAGGACGATGCCGCGAACCGGCTCGCCCGTGCCCTGGTCGGCGATGCGGTGACCGCCGGGGCCGCCTTCACCGGCCGCGCCAACCTGTACGCCGAGAGTGCCGGCGTCGTGGTCTACGACCCCGCCCGGCTGGACGCCTTCAACCTGATCGACGAGGCCGTGACCCTGGCGATGGTGCCGCCCTACCTGTCGGTCGAGGCCGGCCAGATGATCGCCACCCTGAAGATCATCGCCTTCGCGGTCCCCGACGACACCGTGCTGCTGACCGAGGCGATCGCCCGGCGCGACACGCCGATGGTCCGGGTGGCACTGTACCGGCCGACGCGGGTCGGCCTGGTGCAGTCGCGGCTGCCCGGGACCAAGGAAAGCGTGCTGGACTCCACGCTGGAGGTCACCCGCACCCGCCTGCACCCGATGAACAGCGAGATCTGCCACGAGGCCCGTTGCGAGCATGCCACCGCGGCCATCGCCAAGGCGATCGAGACCACCCTGCAGAACGGCGCCCAGATGGTTCTGGTGTCCGGCGCCTCGGCGGTGGTCGACCGCCGCGACGTGGTGCCGGCCGCCATCGTCGCCGCCGGCGGTGCCGTCACCCATTTCGGCATGCCGGTCGATCCGGGCAACCTGATGCTGATGGGGCGGATCGGCGACGCCACGGTGATCGGCCTGCCGGGCTGCGCGCGCTCGCCCAAGCTGAACGGTTTCGACTGGGTGCTGCAGCGCGCGGTCGCCCGACTGCCGATCGGCCGCGAGGAGGTCATGCGCATGGGACCCGGCGGCCTGCTGAAGGACATACCGAGCCGCCCGATGCCCCGTACCCGCGCCAAGGAAGGCAAGGCCCCGGTCCAGGCCCACAAGGCCCCGGCCCGCCGGCCCACGGTCGCCGCCCTGGTCCTCGCCGGCGGCCAGTCCCGCCGCATGGGGGAACTGAACAAGCTGCTGGCCGACATCGACGGGCGCCCCATGGTCCGCCACGTGGTCGACCACGTACTGGAGTCCGGGGCCGACCCGGTGGTCGTCGTGACCGGACACGAGGCCGACCGGGTCCGGAGCGCGCTCGGCGGCTGCCCGGTGACCTTCGCGGAGAACCCGGATTTCGCCGACGGCCTGTCGACCTCGCTGAAGACCGGCCTCGCCGCCCTGCCGGCGGAAACCGACGGGGCGATCGTCTGCCTGGCCGACATGCCGAAGGTCAGCGCCGCCATCCTTGACCGCATGATCGCCGCCTTCGACCCGGTCGAGGGCCGCGCGATCATCGTGCCCACGCGGCGCGGCAAGCGCGGCAACCCGGTGCTGTTCGCCCGGCGGTTCTTCGAGGAGATGGGGGCGGTGTCCGGCGACGTCGGCGCCCGTCACATCATCGGCGAACACGACGAGGTGGTCGCCGAGGTCGAGGTCGAGGACGAGGCGGTGCTGCTCGACGTCGATACGCCGGCGGCGCTGGCCGCCCTCACCGGCGGTGCCGAGCCATGAGCGATCCGCTCTACCAGGCCGAGATCCTCGCTCTCGCCAGGCTGGGCCGCGCGATCGGCCGGCTCGAGGAGCCCACGGTCTCGGCCCGGATCGACAACCCGATCTGCGGCGACCGGGTCACCGTCGACCTGCGCATCGAGGACGGTCGGATCATCGCCGTGGGGGCCAAGGTCCAGGGCTGCGCGCTCTGCCAGGCCGCCACCGCCATCATCGCCGGGGAAGCCGTCGGCGCGCCGGTGGCGACGCTGGAGCACGCCGGCGCCGCGGTCGCGGCCTATCTGGCCGGGCAGGTCGCCGAGGACGGGCTTCCGTGGGCGCAGCTGGGCAGCTTCGCGCCGGTCCGGGGCGCGCGGCCGCGACACGACTGCGTGCTGCTGCCGTTCAAGGCGGCCAGCAAGGCCCTGAGCCAGCGCGAAGCCGTCAGCTCTTGATGTCTAAGGTCGCCTGCAGGAGTTCGTCGGCCGCGCGGATCGTCGCCAGGTTGGCCTCGAACTGCCGCTGACCGGCGATCCGGTCTGCGGTTTCCCGGGCCAGGTCGACATTCGGGCGGTTGACCAGGCCCTCGGCATCGGCGTCGGGCGCCGACGGATCGTATTCCCGCACGGCCGAGGGATCGACCAGCAGTTGGTTGGACCGCACGCCGCCGGTCGGTGCCGTCACGTCGGCGGTGCGGCCCGGGCGGAACAGCGGGTTGCCCTCGGCATCGGTCGCCGGGCCGTCGACGCCGGGCGCCGCCACGCTGCGCAGGTTGGCGACGTTGTTCGCCGAGTTCCCGACCCGCCGTTCGGCGGCCAGTACGCCGCTCAGGGCGCTGGAGATCGCGTTGCCGATAGCCATCGCGTCATCTTCCTCCGACACCCGTTAAATAACTCATAACCGCGCCGCCGACCAGGGACCGGGGCCCAGGACCTCGCGGACGAAGCGGTCGACCGCATCCAGGGCGCCGTGCTCGAACAGGTCGGTATGGCCGCCGCCTTCGATCTGCACCAGGCGCTTCGGCTCCGGCGCGACCGCGAACAGCGCTTCGCCGTGGGACGCCGGGATCACCCGGTCGTCGGTGCCATGGACGATCAGCACCGGCATCCCGACCCCGGGCAGCCGGCTGCGGGTGTCGAACCGGTCGAGCAGCAGCAGCCGCACGGGCACGAACCAGTAGCGCGCGGCGGCGATGTCGACGATCGACGTATAGGGTGCCTCCAGCACCAGTCCGGCCACCGACCGTTCGAGCGCCAGTGCGGTCGCAACCCCCGATCCGAGGGACTCGCCGTACAGCAGCACGCCCTGCGCCGGCACCCCGAACTGCTCCAGCCGGTCCATCCAGGCGCGACCGTCCTCGATCAGCCCGAGTTCACTCGGCGAGCCGGGATTGCCGCCATAGCCGCGGTAACCCGCAAGCAGCAGCCCGTAGCCGCGTTCGATGAAGCGGCGCGCCTTCTCGTCGCGGCCGCCGACGTTGCCGCCGTTGCCGTGGAAATAGGCGACCGTCGGCCGGCCGGGCGCCGGCGGCTGCCACCAACCCTCGAGCCGCAGTCCATCCCCGGTCTCGGCCTGCACGCGCTGCATCGTCGGTGCCCGGCTCTCCGCCGGGTCTGGCCGGGCGACGTCCGGAACGAACAGGATGCTGCGCTGCATGACGTACAGCACCGTCGCCAGCAGCCCCCATCCGGCTACCGCCGTCATCGCAAGTCCGGCCACCATTCCCATCGCCGCGTCCTATCGACCCAGTCCCGATTCGCCTATAATGCGCGTCCATGCAGAGCATCCCGCAATCCATCCGCGCCTCCCTGTTCGTCATGATCCTCGCACTTGGATGCATGACCGGGATCACATCCGCGAGCGCAGCGCGCGTGCAGTGGTACGTCGAGGTCCTCACCGACCCGATCAGCAAACAGCCGATCCTCGAAGCGCGCATCCTGACGCAGGAGGGATACAGCTTCAAACTTATGAGATTGAACGATAATTCTATCTGGGGCGAGTTCAACCTGCCACGCTCCAGCCAGGCGATGCTGACTTCCGACCGGTTGCCGACCTACCAGATCGACGGCAACGACCCGATCGACCTCGATGAACTCAAGAAACTGGAGGTCGGCAGCGAGCCGACCCTCTACAAGATCGCCGGTCGCGCCATCCAGTTCATCATCTGGGGCGACGCACGGCGGGGATTCATTCCGCCGGTGCTCCGCCAGATGATGCTCGGCGAGAATATCCACGTGACCTACTACACCATCCTCGGCGAGCAGCTTCGGGCGGAACTCACGCTGCGGCGCGCCAACCAGGCGATCGCGCAGTTCCTGAAGGTGAAGCCGCTCGATCCCGAGGCCGACGCATTCGAGGAGCCGGCCGAGAGCTTCTCCCTGATCGCAAAGCGGTTCCAGGAACTCTGCGACGACCTTCGCTTCACCGGCAACGACACCGACTACACCCGCTGCCGCGACCTGTTCTTCACATGCTCCGAGACACCGGGCCAGACCGCCGACAGCTTCAAGAAATGCCTCGGCTTCGAGCCGCGGCGCCTACAGCCGGCCACCCCGGCCGGAGGCGGCGACAAGGCGGCGGCCCCGAAGAGCTGAAGACGCTGGTGTCCGTTCAGACGGCGAGAGAAACCAGGCTCTGCCTGGCTGTCGGGCCGCGGTAGCTCGCGGCGGCGGCACTGAAGGCGCCCGGCGTGAACGGACCCGCCGAATCGTCGTCGCGATCCTGCGGTCCGTTCGGCGGTCGGGAACCCGCGGCGGTATCGGTGTCTTCCCCAGCCGGCGCAAAGCCGCCACCGGCCCCGGCACTTCGCGCGCCGAAGCCCGGTTCTTCCGCCGGCGCCGGCGGCGGCGAGGCCGGCGGGGCAACGCCCGGCACGGCAGCCGCCTCGGCCCCGGGGGCGTCCTGCGATCCGGCCTGGCCGACCGGCGTGCCCCCGCCCGCGGATTCCGCGTCTTCCGCCTGCCGCTCCTCGCGGCGCTCGGCCTGCAGTTCGGCCTGTGCCTGCTGCCGCAGGGAGTCTGCCTGGGCGGCGACGCGCCGGTCCTGCGACGACGGGTCGGCGGGTGCGTTGGCCGCGGCCCGGATACGCTGGGCCTTGCGGATGGTCGCCTCGGGATCGCCCCTGACCGGCGAGGTGTCGATCGAGACCTCGCCGCCGACCGCATAGCGCTTGCCGTCCGGACCGGTCTGGTAGGTGAAGGTCGGAGCGCCGGCGAACTCGCCGCCGGCGGCCGCGTGAGCGGCTTCGTGCCGCCGCACCTCGGCGTCGCTCTGCTGCAGTTCCCTGACCAGTTCGCGCTCTTCCTCGGTGAGGCCTTCGATGTCCTCCTCGCCTTCCGCCTGGGCCTGGTCCTCGTCGTCGGCGGCGGCCGTCGTGGACGGCGTCGCCGGCTCCAGCCCCTGCGGCTGCGTCCGCTGGTCGAGCGACAGGCCGATGGCGACGGCGAGGGTGAAGGCACCGCCGGCGATCAAGGGGTTTCGCGGTCCGCTCTCGCCGACCGTCTCCTGGCCGGGCAGCCGCACGACATCGGATGTCGAGGGCGCGGTGCCCGGCGGCGGCGGCGGCCGGCGGCCCGGCAGCGCCTCGCTCTGCTCGGTATCGTCCTGGCCGGGAAGCGTGGTGGCGTTGCGCTCGTCCTCGCCCTGGTCGGGGCCGGCAGGCGGGCGGCCATAGATCCCGGGCGCGCCGTATCCCGGCACGCCTCCGATCCCTGTCGCTCCGATCTGCGCGGCGCTCGTCATCCCCGGCTCGGTCTCCGCGTTGGCGGGTGTGCGCCCCTCTCCGTCGCGGTTTTTACCATACAAACGTCGCCAAGGTGTTAACGCGAGGGATCGGCCGGCCGCCAACGGCAGGACGGTGTGCGGGACGCACTCCGCAAGCCCGATGGCGCGGCCCGGTCGCCAAGGCCGACATACCTGTCGGAGGAGGCTTTCCTCAGGGGCCCTTGGCCACCGACCGTCCCGCCCTTAGGGTGTCCCGCCTATCACCTGGGACGGCCCGCCGGCCGCAGCGCGATGTCCGACAAGCCGATCTCCCCGCCGATCTGGATCCTGGTCGTGGCCACCGCCACCGGACCGCTGGCGCTCAACATCTTCGTGCCTTCGATGCCCGGGCTGACGCGGGTGTTCGGAACCGACTACGCCACCATCCAGCTGACCCTGACGCTCTATCTGGCGGGCGTCGCGGTGGCGCAGCTCGCCTACGGCCCCCTGTCCGACCGTTTCGGGCGACGACCGGCCCTGCTCACCGGCCTGGCGATCTACGTTGCCGCCAGTCTGATGTGCGCCTTCGCCTGGTCGGTCGAAGCGCTGATCGCCGGGCGCGTGCTGCAGGCGGTCGGCGGCTGCGCCGGCATGGTGCTCGGCCGGGCGATCGTGCGCGACGTGTTCGAGCGCGACCGTGCCGCCAGCGTCATCGCGCTGGTCACCATGGCGATGGCGGTGGCGCCGGCGATCGCCCCTGCGCTCGGCGGGCTGCTGGAGGCCAGCTTCGGCTGGCACTCGACCTTCCTGGTGCCGATGGCGCTGGGGCTGGTCGTACTGGCGGCCGCGATCCCCCGCCTGAACGAGACCAACCTCACGCCGATCCCGCGCATCGACCTGCTGTCAATGCTGCGAAGCTACGGCGAGCTGCTGCGCTCGCGCGCCTTCCTCGGCTATGCCGGCAATACCGCCATGTCGGTCGGCGCCTTCTTCGCGTTCCTGGCCGGCGGTCCCTATGTCGTGATCGAGATCCTGCACAAGGATCCGAGCGAATACGGCCTGTATTTCGTGCTGATCTCGGGCGGCTACATGACCGGCAACTTCCTCGCCAGCCGGCTGTCCCAGCGGCTCGGTGTCGACCGGATGATCGCGCTCGGGATCGGCGTGTCGACGCTGGGCGGGCTGGCCGGCGTCGGCCTGCTGCTGGCCGGGATCGTGACCACCGCCAGCGTGTTCGTGCCGATGATGCTGGTGGCGGTCGGCAACGGCCTCAGCCAGCCCAACGGCATCGCCGGGGCGATCAGCGTCAACCCGCGGATCGCCGGGGCCGCGTCCGGCCTGATGGGCTTCGGCCAGATGGCGGTCGGCGCGGTGTTCACCGTCGTTGTCGGCGTGCTGCAGAACCAGACGGACCACGGCGCCATGGCCGGCATGATCCTGTTCGCCTGCGTCGGCTCCTATCTCTGCTACCTGCTGGCCCGTACCGCGCGGACGGAGTAGCCGCCGTGACGCCGCCCGACGACCTGAACACCCTCGCCGAGCACATTCTCGGCCAGCTCTCCGATGCGGTATCGGCCCCGGCCTCGCCCTGGCGCACGCCGATGCTGGCCTCGCTCACGGCCGACGGCGAGCCGACGCTGCGCACCGTCGTGCTGCGGTCGGTTCGGCCGGCCGACCGGGCGCTGCGGGTGAACACCGACATCCGCTCGGACAAGGCCGGACAGATCGACCGGCAGCGGCAGGTCGAGCTGTGCTTCTGGAATCCCGCGACCGCCCAGCAGGTTCGGATTGCCGGCGATGCGCGGGTCGAGGACGCCGGCCCGGCCGCCGATGCCGCCTGGTCGGCCCTGCCCCCGGAAGGCCGGTCGATCTACCGCCACGGCGCGGCTCCCGGCACGCCGATCGGCCGACCGGGAACGCCGGCCAGACCGGCCGCCGACGGCGACCGCAGCGCCTTCGCGCTGGTCACCGTCGTGTGGCGGCGCTGGGACTGGATATGGCTCGGGCCCGACAGCCACTGGCGGGCCCGCTTCCGGTGGGACGCGGACGGCAGCCGTCAGGCCGAATGGGTGGTGCCTTGAGCGGCCGGGCGACCGGCGCCCGATCAGCCGCGGCCAAACAGCCGGGCGATGCGGTCGATCCCGGCCAGGACCAGGCCGGCGATCGCCAATGCGACCGGGGCGAGCACCTCGGACTGAGCGAGCGTGACGGCGGCGGCCGGGGTCTGGTTGGCGCCGAGGCGGAGATCGGAACGGGTCATGGCGGCCTCCTGCGACCGGGACTCTGAACTGTCGCGGATGTAGGGATTTCACCGGGCCCGCACCAGCGCGGCCGGCACGCGGCCGACCTGCGCGGCATGCATGGCTCGAGCCGTGTTTCCGGGACGGTCAGTCCGCGGCCGCCCTCGCCAGCCGGAACGCCCGCTGGCCTTTCACCGCGCGATGGTTCGGCATCACCAGCACGCAGTCGTCATAGGGGGTCCGGTTCTCCTCGCCGCCGTCGACCGCGAATACCTCGCCGGCCCGCGGGAACCGTTCCAGCCCGGCGAACTGCGCGGTGAAGTAGAAGTCGTCGGTCCGGATGGTGTAGCCGTGGGTGACGTCCAGGACGATCTGCGGCGGCGGCGCCGGATCGCCGACATGCTCCCGGAAATAGCCCGGGTCGACCATGTCCAGCGCCCGAAGGAAGTACAGGGCGGCGTCCATCGCCACCACCGCGGACTCCGGCGACCAGTGATGGCCGCACTCCACCAGCAGCGCGACCTTGTCGCTGTCCGGATCGTTGAACGGCGCGTACTCGATCAGCCGGCGGCCCTGCACGTGGCCGCCGCCGCAGGCGACCGTCGCCGGCACCCGCATCGCGCGGGCGAACCGGCGTTCCTTCGCCAGGCCGTGGATCAGCAGGACCGGCGCCGACCGGGTGCCCATGGAGTGGATATCCAGCAGCCGGTCGGCCCGGTCGAACAGCGGCCGCAGCGCCCGCGCCCGCCGGGCCTCGGCGGTGACCGGCGGCGCGTCCAGGCGGTCGGCCGACCAAAGCCGGTTCATGTCCTCGTCGACGAAGCGCGAGCGGGCGGGTGCCGACGGGTCGAACCGGCGATAGGCCTCGGTATTGGCGAAGCACAGCGTCAGCCGGCCGCGGGTCGGCCGGAAGCCGCTGCGCAGCAGGCGGTCGACCGCGATCGCGCCGCACAGTTCATTGCCATGCATCAGGGCATTGATCAGGGCGTCCGGACCGGATCGGCCGCTGTCCAGGCAGTGCGCGTATTCGACGCCGGTATTGCCGTGCCGCCAGTCCGCGATATCCGGCGCCTGCAGATCGACGCGCAGATTGTCATCGCTGACCATCGCCGCCTCCGGACACACCCCCGACGCATCATGCGACGCCGGGGCGGCAGGGTAAACCGGTGGGTTCTGGGATTGTCCGTCGATGGCGACCCCTACGGGATTCGAACCCGTGTTGCCGCCGTGAGAGGGCGGTGTCCTAGGCCTCTAGACGAAGGGGTCGTCGACGAGACGCGTCAGATAGCAAGCCTCCCGATCGAATGCAAGGGGCGGAATGCGACGGCGACATCAAGAAGTGCGGGGGCCGGCGGAGCGCTCGCCGGAACCCGCGATCGCGGCCCCGGAAACCACCGACGGCAGGCCGCGCAGGGTGTCGAAGGCGCGGCGGTCGCCGAGCAGCCGGAGCAGCTCGGTCGGGCGCAGCCAGCCGAGCGCCTGCTCGCGGGTCTCGGCATCCGCCAGCTTGGCGTTCAGGGTCAGGTAGTCGGTGTCCGGGCTGCCCCGGGTCCAGTGCCAGCGCTGGCCGGCGAACAGGAAATGCCGCTCCGCCCCCTCCGGGGTGTCCAGCAGCCCGACCAGCGAAACCCCGGCCAGGTCGTCGGTCACTGCGTCGCGCTCCTCGGCGGCCGCTTTCAGCAGCGGCGGCAGATCGCGCTCCTCGGGGATCAGCAGCAGGCCGAACCGCCTGAGCGCCAGGCCCAGGCCAACGCTGCCGCTGGCGATCGACAGCGGGATCGCGAGCGTCCAGCCGATCAGGATCGGCGCGAGCCACGCCAACGCGATCATCGAGATCGGCAGCAACGCCCCGGCGACCGCGATCCCGACGACGGTGTGCCCGGCGTGCCTGGCCGCCGCCTCGCGCAGCGGGATCGCACCGTCGTCGCGGCGCTGCAGTTTCCAGCCGGTGTCCTGGCCGAGCAGGATCTCCCACACATGACGCGAGTGGATCAGCATCATGATCGGCGCGAACAGCGCCGACACCAGGATCTCAACCAGCCAGCCGGCCAGCAGCCGCACCGCGTCGCCGACCGATCGCACATGGGCGCGGGACAGCATGGCCCGCAGCAGCCCGATGGTCTTGGGCACCAGCAGGGTCGCCATGGTGAACACGAACAGCCAGACCATCCGCTCGCTGTCGAACCGCGGCCAGGTCGGGAACAGCTGGAACGCCTCGGTGAAGTACTTCGGCCGCAGCGCCTGCGCCTGGACCAGCAGCACCAGCCCTACCACGATGAAGCCGAGCCACAGCAGCGACGACAGGTAGCTCATCACCCCGGTCGCCAGGTGCGCCCGGCTGCACCATCCCAGGCCGCGCGCGCCGATCACCGCGAGGTGCTGCATGTTGCCCTGGGCCCAGCGTCGGTCGCGGGCGCCGGAGTCCAAGAGCGAGGCCGGCGACGTCTCCCACGACCCGCCGAGCTCGGCCGCCATGCGGACCTTCCAGCCGGCGCGCCGCATCAGGGCGGCCTCGACGAAGTCGTGGCTGAGGATCGATCCGCCGAACGGCAGCCGGCCGGGCAGCCGCGGCAATCCGCAGGCCTCGGCGAAGGCGCGGGTCCGGATGATGGCGTTGTGGCCCCAGTAGTTGCCGTCGTCGCCCTGCCAGGCCGCCAGCCCGCGCGAGACCACGGGACCGGCGATGCGGGCGGCGAACTGCTGGAGGCGGGCGAACAGGCTGTCCATGCCGGCCAGGGCCGGCACGCTCTGCAGCAGCCCCAGTGCCGGATCGGCGGCCATGCCGTCGCGCAGCGCCCGGATCGTCTCGGCCGACATCAGGCTGTCGGCGTCGAGCACCAGCATGGTCTCGTAGCGTCCGCCCCAGCGCTCGACGAAGTCACGGACGTTGCCGGCCTTGCGGTCCACGTTGCGCTGCCGGTGCCGGTACCAGACCGCCATGCGGCCGTCGAGCCGGTCGCGCAGCCGCGCCATCGCCGCGGTCTCGCGCGCCCAGACCATCGGGTCGGTGGTGTCCGACAGCACGAAGATCTCGAACCGCTCGCCCTCGCCGAGATCGACCAGGTCGCGCGCCATCGCCAGCAGCGCCGCGGTGGTACGCGCCGGATCCTCGTTGTAGACCGGCATGGCCAGCGCGCAGCGCCCCGGCTCTCCCTCCGGTCGCCCGGACGGCCCGGCCTCGAGCGGCAGCAGGCCGGCGACCGCCGAGGTCGCCGACAGGGCGATCCAGGCGAAGTTCAGCGCGAACATGCCGATCAGGACGATCTGCATGACCGTCGGATCGCCGACCGCCACCGTGCGGATCATCTGGTCGATCGCCACCACGGTCAGGGCGGCGGCGCCGCCGAAGGCCACGAAACGGGCGAGCCGGGTCCGCCAGCCCTGGACGCCGGGCGTCATGCGGCGCAACGGTGGCGACCGCAGGTCCTGATCCGGCATGTCCAGCGGTTCCGGCGGCGGTGTGGCGCCGGCGATCCGCAGCACCCGGTCGCGACCCTCTAGGCCGGTGTCCATCGGTACAACCAGGTTTCGCTGACCGGCATCGCGTCACGCACCAGCACAAGGCGAAGCTCGATCAGCGTCTCGCGACCGGTATCGAGCTCGAAGCTGACCCGATAGCCGCCCGACGGCGGGTTCCAGCGGGCCGACACGTTGCCGACGGTACCGCGGGTCGCGCTCACATCCACGGTCGGTGCCGGGTCGTCGCGCGCCAGGCCGTCGAAATCGACGACGAACAGCCGGCGCTTGCGGTCGAAGCTGAGGCCGCCGCGGCTGGCGACCACCCGGGCCGGTGCCGGGTCCACCGGGGGTGTCTCGCACCAGGTCAGGCGATAGGTCAGCGCATAGGGCCGGCCCGCCGGGATCGGGTCGCTCGGCCGCCAGTACGCGACGATATTGTCGTTGGTCTCGGTCTCAGCCGGGATCTCGACCAGCACGACCGCGCCGGCTCCCCAGTCGCCGATCGGCTCGATCCAGGCCGACGGCCGGAGTTCGAAGCGGGTCTCGAGGTCCTGGTAGTCGGAGAACGACCGGGTCCGCTGCACCAGGCCGAAGCCGCGCGGCCCGCGGTCCAGGAAGGCCGAGACCTGCAGCCGCGACGGGTTGGCCAGCGGCCGGTACACCCGCTCGCCGGCGCCGGTGACGATCTGCAGCCCCTCGGAATCGTGGACCGCGTTGCGGAAGTCGTCGTAGCCGGCCCGGCCCGATGGGCCGAACAGGAACATCGAAGACAGGGCGCCAAAGCCGACCCGCGGCATCTCGACGCGCGGGAACAGCACCAGTTCGATATCGACCGCGGTCGGCGAGCCGGGACGGATGGCGAACCGGTAGGCGCCGGTGGTCGACGGGCTGTCGAGCAGCGCCAGGACGACCAGGGACGTCGCACCGGGTTCCGGCCGCATCAGCCAGAACTTCCGGAAATGCGGAAACTCCTCGCCTTCAGGGTCGGCAGTGTTGATCGCCAGACCGCGGGCCGACAGCCCGTAGCGCTGCCCCTTGGCGACCGAGCGGAAATAGCTGGCGCCCTGGAACACCGCGAACTCGTCCATCACGTCGGCGGTGTTGATCGGCGCCCGCACCCGGAAGCCGGAGAACCCCAGCCCGGCCGGGTCGGTCGGCGCGGTCACCAGCGGACCGTACTCGAACATCTCGGGCGTGAAGGCCACCGGCTGCGCTTGCCCGCCCTCCACCGCCAGGATCTCGACCGGTGTCCTGAACCGGAACCCCGGGTGGAAGAAGTCGACCTGGAAGTTCAGCCCCTGCCCGGCCCAAAGACCTCGGTCCCGGTGGAACCGGATGTCGCGGTACTGGTCGTAGGTCAGGTCGTTGAAACCGTAGCGGTCAGCGGTGCCGGGCTCGGCATAGGCACGCTTCGACAGTTCCTCGGCCTCGCCGAGCACGGCGCCGAAGTTCAGCCCCGCCGGCGCCGCGCGGACGGCGTTTCCGCCAGCCGTTCCGGCGGCGAGGACGGTCAACATCTTCAGGAGCTTGCGCCGCGAGAACATCATGGTTTCAAGGTCGTCCTGCTCTCGGCGCTGATCGCCGTGCGGGCCACGAAGATGCACGATGCGGGCGCCACGGCAAGTGATCCTTGATGCTGGTCAATCGCCGCGATGCCGGACGAACCGGAATTCGCCCTGCGGCGGCGGTCAGTAGAGCGCCCGCACGAGTGCCAGCGATATTACCGGGAAAAGCACCAGGACGACGACCCGGGCGAGATCGGTGGCCACGAAGGGCATCACGCCGCGAAACGTCTCGCCGATCGGCACGTCGCCGGCCATCGAGTTGATGACGAACAGGTTCAGCCCGACCGGCGGGGTGATGAGCCCGACCTCAACGACGATCAGCACCAGCACGCCGAACCACAGGGCGAACTCCTCCGGCGTCAGCCCGAAGTCGAGCGCGCTCATGACCGGGAACAGGATCGGCACGGTCAGCAGCACCATCGACAGGCTGTCCATCACGCAGCCGAACACCAGGTACAGCACCAGGACCAGCACCAGCACCAGCCATGGGTTCAGGGCCTGCGTGGCGACGAAGACCGACAGTTCCTGCGGCAGCCGGGTAGTCGCCAGGAAGGTGTTGAACACCGCCGCGCCGAGGATGATCAGGAAGATCATCCCGGTCGAGGACATCGTCCCGAGAATGCAGGCCCGGAAGCTCTGGCGGTTCAGGCCGCGGTTCAGGAGCGCGACGAGCCCGGTGCCGGCGGCGCCGACGGCGGCGGCCTCGGTCGGCGTGAAGACCCCGACATAGATCCCGCCGATCACCGCGGCGAAGATCGCGATCACCGGCCAGATCCGCAGCAGCATCCGGAACCGGTCGCCATAGGGCATGCGTTCGGTCGGGCTGCCGGCGGCGCCGCTCAGGCGGGCGATGACGTAGATCGCCAGGACGTAGCCGGCCGCCGCCAGCAGGCCGGGCAGCAGCGCCGCGGAGAACAGCTTGGCGATGTTCTGCTCGGTCAGGATCGCGTAGATCACCAGGATCACCGAGGGCGGGATCAGGATCCCGAGGGTTCCGCCGGCCGCCAGCGCGCCGGTCGCCAGGCTGCCGGAGCAGCCGAAACGACGGAGTTCCGGCAGCGCCACCTGGCCCATGGTCGCAGCGGTGGCGAGCGACGAGCCGCAGATCGCCCCGAAGCCGGCGCAGGCCCCGATCGCGGCCATGGCGACGCCGCCGGGCCGGTGCCCCATCCAGGCCTCCGCCGCCTTGAACAGCGCCTTCGACAGCCCGCCGACCGTCGCGAACTGCCCCATCAGCAGGAACAGCGGGACGATCGAGAACGAGTAGTTCGAGAACGTCCCGTAGGTCAGGTGCTTGAGCTGAGCCAGCATCATCAGCGGCGTGCCGTTGACGATCACGCTTCCCACCACCCCGACGCCGAACATCGCGACGCCGATCGGGACCCGCAGGAAAATCAGCGCGAGCAGCACCGGGAAGGACCAGATCCCGATCTCCAGGTTGCTCATGCCCGGGCGCCGCGCAGGGCCGCGAGGCTTTCGCCCGCGCGCCACAGCGCCACCACGCAGAACACCACGGCGCCGGCCAGGCACAGCGTGTAGGCCTGCCAGATCTCGAACCCGAGAATGAAGGTGGTCTCGAAGAACGCCTTCTTGTCCAGCATCCCGACCGCCAGCCGCCAGGCCAGCAAGGCGGCCATCGCCAGGACCGCGAGGTCGATCAGGGCGTCGAGCGCGCGGTTGAGCCGGTCGCCGAGCAGCGGCGCGAACAGCTCGACCGTCGCGTTCCCCCGGTTGAGGTGACACCACGGCAGCGCAGCGAACACCGCGAAGCCGATGCCGATCTCGACCAGTTCGTAGTCCCCGGGGACCGGGCCCAGCCCGATGCCGCTGAGCGCCCGCCCGGCGATACTGACGCAGGTCAGGCCGACCAGCGCCACCAGGACCAGCCCGCCGGCGAGCGCGGTCCAGACCGCCAGGCGTTCGACCGCGCTCTTCATGTCGGTTGCCGAAGCGGCGGGTGGGTTCCGGATCCGTCCCGCCTTCGGCGGTCTGGTCCGGAGTGACGACATAGAGGGAGCCTTCCGAGATCGGAACTCCGAGGGCATCCTCCTCCCTCGTCATTCCGGACGGGCGCGCCGCCTTCGGCGCGAACGATCCGGAACCCACGCGGTGACGGGCAGCGATTCGTGGCTGCGGCGGCCGATGCGCGCGCGCGCCTCATCATCCGACCCTACCCCCTGCCGGGATCAGGGGCGGCCGGGCGTTCAGCTCGGCGATGCTGAAGCCGGCGATCTTCTTGTACTTCTCGGCGTGGGCGGCCAGTTCGGCGCGCGGGACGACGTCCTCGATCCGATCGAAAACACCGCCGCAGCGGCTTTCCACCAGTTGCATGATCGCGTCCGGCCCGCTGCCGCGGTTGGCGAGGATGACCCGCTCGGTCTGCGGCCGCACCACGTCCTCGTAGGCCTGCAGGGCCGCCGCGCCGACGCCGTGCTCGAGAAACGCCGCGCCGATCACCCGGGCGTCGACGATCGCCTGGCTGGCGCCGTTCGAGCCGACCGGGTAGGTCGGGTGCGCGGCATCGCCCATCAGGGTGACGCGGCCGTCGGTCCAGCGGTCGATCGGGTCGCGATCGACCATCGGATACTCGAAGACCTCCTTCGCGCCGCAGATCAGCGCCGGCACGTCGAGCCAGTCGAACCGCCAGTCATCGAACGCCGGCAGGAAGTCGCCGAGATCGGCCCGGCGGTTCCAGTCCTCCCGGCGCCAGCCGCGCGACGGGTCGATTGTGAGCTCGGCGATCCAGTTGATCGTCGCCAGCCCGGTGGCCGGGTCGGGCGGGGTGATCGGATAGGCCACGATCCGCTGGGTCCGGTGGCCGGCGAGGATCATCGAGGCGCCGCTCTTGTAGGGGGCCGCCTCTGTGGTGGCGCGCCAGAGCACGGCGCCGCCCCAGATCGGCGCCCCCTCCTGCGGGTACATCTGCCGGCGGATCGCCGAGTGGATGCCGTCGGCGGCGACCACCAGGTCGCCGTGGACGTCGGTCGCCCCGGCCCCGGTGTCGAGGTGGAGGACGGCGGCGCCGTCGACGTTGTCGAATCCGGTCGCCCGGGCTGCCGGTGTCACGCAGTCGCGGCCGGCCCGCGCGACGAGGGCGTCGTACAGCGCCATCTGCAGCTTGCCGCGATGGACCGAGTACTGCGGCCAGCGGTAGCCGGCGTCGAGCCCGCGCGGCTCGGTCCAGATCTCCAGCCCGGTCCTGGTGTAGAAGCCGTAGTCCCGGGTGCGGATCCCGATCCGGTCCAGTTCGGCCTCGAGCCCGAGGTCGAACAACTCGCGGACCGCGTTGGGCTGCAGGTTGATGCCGACGCCCAGCGGCTTGAGTTCGGACGCCGCCTCGAAGATCCGGAACGGCACGCCGATCTGGTGCAGGGTCAGGCCCAGCGTCAGGCCGGCGATGCCGGCCCCGGCGATGATCACGGTCATGGTCGCAGGCGCTCCCCGCCCCTGGCGGCCCCCCGCTTGCGCGGAGGGCACCTCGGGGCGACAGGGTTGGGGTGTGGGCGTCGCATACCCCTTTCTATCATCCTGAGGCGTGCGCCGCAGGCACGCCTCGAAGGGGTTACTGCTGGTACTTGTCGATCAGCGCGTTGGCCTGGGCGATCGCCGCCTTGCCGTCGATGCCGCGCTTGGCGACGTCGGCGGTCCACTGCTCGATCACCGGCTGCGCCGCCGCCTTCCAGCGGGCCACCTCCTTGTCGTCCAGCACCACCACCTTGGTGCCGTTCTTGACCGCGATCGCCCGGCCCGGGGCGTCGCCCGCCAGCATCTCGTCGGCCGCCAGCGTGGTCAGTGCCATGCCGGACTTGGCGTCCAGGATCGCCTTCAGGTCGGCCGGCAGGCCCTCATAGCGCGCCTTGTTCATCGCCATGATGATGGTCGCGGTGTACAGCGCCTCCTTGCCGGAGAATTCGGTGGCGTTGTGCACCAGCTCGCTGAGCTTGATCGCCGGCGTGACCTCCCACGGGATCACGGTGCCGCTGACCACGCCCTTCGACAGCGCCTCGGGGATCGCCGGCAGCGGCATGCCGACCGGCACCGCGCCGAGCGTGCCGAGCAGCGAGTTGATGACCCGGGTCGGGCCGCGCAGCTTCAGGCCCTGCATGTCCTCGAGCTTCGCCACGCCATCGGCGGTGTGGATCACCCCCGGGCCGTGCACCCAGGCCCCCAGCATCTTCACGTCGCGGTACTCGGTGGCCTGCAGCTCGGTCTCCACCAGGTCCCAGAACGCCTTCGAGGTCGCCACCGAGCCGCGCATCATGAACGGCAGCTCGAACACCTCGGACTTCGGGAAGCGGTTCGGCGTGTAGCCGGTGACGGTCATGACGATGTCGGCGACACCGTCGCGCGCCTGGTCGTACAGCTCCGGCGGGCGCCCGCCGAGCGACATGGCGTCGTAATGCTCGAACTTGATGCGGCCGCCGGACGCCGCCTCGACCGAGGCCGCCCACGGCTTGATGACCTTGGCCGGCAGCGTCGCCGGCGGCGGCAGGAACTGGTGCAGGCGAAGCGTGACCTCCTGGGCCTGGCCCGGCGTCGCGCCGAGCGCGAGGCAGACGGCCGCCGCCGCGAGGAAACCAAACCGATTCTGTGCCATTCTACCCTCCCGTTCGTGGTTTCTTGTCATTGCGAATTCCGTTCAGATCGTAAACGATTTCGTTTATCCCGTAAACGAACGAAGCCACGAACAGTGCCCCGTTCCCGCGATTCCACCCGGACCCACTGGACCTTCCCGATGACCGACCGGCCGCCCCCGGCGTTCCCGCCGCTCCGCTACGGAATCCTCCACGACCTCGTCGGGCATCTGCTGCGGCACTCCTACAACCGCGCCTTCGCGGCGTTCGAGGCCGCCTTCGGCGACGAGGACATCTCGCCGCTGCAGTTCATGATCTTCGAGCTGATCCAGAACAACCCGGGGGTCACCCACGGCGACGTCACCCGGGCCATGGGCACCGCGCCCTCGGTCGTCACCACGACCCTGAAGCCGATGCTGAAGGACGGCAGGATCGCCAGCGCCGCGAAGGCCGGGGACACCCGACAACGGGTCTACGAGGCGACCGCCGAGGGCCTGCGATGGTTCGAGCGGATCCGCCCGGCAATCATGCGGAGCGAGGACGACCTGACCGAGAGCCTGACCGCCGACGAGCGCGCCGAACTGCTGCGGATGCTCCGGCTGCTGCTCGGTATCGCCAAGGGAGGATGAAGCAGATGCTGACGCCGCCGACGCTCGAACATGTCTGCGACCTGCTGGTCGAGCTCGACCCGGTCCGGGAACTCGGCCGGGGCCGTGCCGGGGCCCGCCGGATCATCCCGATCGTCGGCGGGACGGTGACCGGCCCCCGGATCTCCGGCCGGATCCTGAACCTCGGCGCCGACTGGCAGACGATCTTCCACGACGGCGTCGCCGAACTCGACGCCCGCTACGCCTTCGAAACCGGCGACGGCGCGCTGATCGAGGTCGCCAATCACGGCTACCGCCACGGCCCGCCCGAGGTCATCGAGCGGCTGCGCCGCGGCGAGGACTGCGACCCGGCGGAATACTACATGCGGACCACCGCCCGCCTGGAGACAGGCGACCCGCGATACGACTGGGTGAACCGGATGGTGTTCGTGGGCACCGGGGCCCGGCACGCGTCGGCCGTCGAGATCGGGCTGTACCGGGTGCTGTAGCCGCGCCGCCCTCCGGCCGGAAACCCGGAACCGGAAGCGTGGCGACCCCTACGGGATTCGAACCCGTGTCGCCGCCGTGAAAGGGCGGTGTCCTAGGCCTCTAGACGAAGGGGTCTCGTCGCGAACGGGGGTGTAGCCTCGCGCCGTGCGGAAATCAACCCCGACGACGCGGCCATGTGATCAGCCCCCGACCGGGGCGGCGTCGTCGACGATCAGCTGCACCTGGTCGCCGCCCCGGAAGTCGTCGGCGCGCAGATGCCCAGCGACGTGCAGCGGGCTGGAACCGGCCTTCAGCAGGGCCGGCCCGAGATCGCCGTCGAGCGCCCGGAAGGCGATCGCCTTGAGCCGGCCGCCGTCGGCGCCGGCCAGGGTGCAGCGCACATGGTTCTCGCCGACCACGCCGGCGCCGACCACGCGGGCCGCCGGGAACACGAATCGCGGCTCCGGGTTGCCGGTCCCGAACGGTCCGATCCGGCCGACCGTGCGCACCAGGTCGCCGGTGGCGCCGGCCGTGGCCAGGGCGGCGTCGATCGAGAGCGTCGCGGTCGCCGCCGCCCCGGCCAGTTCGCCCGTCACCCGGTCGCACAGGAAGGCGCGGAAGGCGTCGACCCGGTCGAGCGCCACGGTGAAGCCGGCTGCCATCGCGTGGCCGCCGCCCTTCAGCAGCAGCCCGGACTGCTGGGCCGCGATCACGGCGGCGCCGAGTTGCACGCCCGGTACCGAGCGGCCGGAGCCCTTTCCCTGGCCGTCCTCGACCCCGACCACGCAGGCCGGCCGGTTGAAGCGGTCCTTCAGGCGGCTGGCGACGATGCCGACCACCCCGGGATGCCAGCCGTCGCCGACCACGACCAGCGCCGGCGCGTCGCCCTGCCCTTCGGCCTGCTCGATCGCCGCCTCCAGCACCTGCGCCTCGATCACCCGGCGTTCGTCGTTGTAGCGGTCGAGCTCGGCGGACAGCGCGGCCGCCTCCGCCGGATCGTCGGTCGACAGCAGCCGGGCACCGAGATCGGCCCGGCCGACCCGCCCGCCGGCATTGATCCGCGGCCCCAGCACGAAGCCGAGATGATAGGGGTCGGGCCGGCGGTCGAGCCGGGCGATGTCGCCGAGCGCAGCCAGCCCGGGATTGCCCCGGCCGGCCATCACCTTCAGGCCCTGGGCCACGAAGGCGCGGTTCAGCCCGGCCAGCGGCACCACGTCGCACACCGTGCCGAGGGCGACCACGTCGAGCAGGGCCCGCAGGTCCGGTTCGGCCCCGGCGCGGAAACGGCCGCGCCGCCGGAGCTCGCGGTTCAGCGCCACCAGCACCAGGAAGGTGACCCCGCAGGCCGCCAGCTGGCCGAACCGGCCGTCCTCGTCGAGCCGGTTCGGGTTCACCACGGCGACCGCCGGCGGCAGTTCCGGCCCGGCCAGATGGTGGTCGATCACGATCACGTCGATGCCGGCGGCCCGGGCCTCGCCCAGGGTGTCGACCGCCAGGATGCCGCAGTCGAGGCAGGCGACCACGCCGGCCCCGCGGTCCGCCAGGCCCTGCAGGGCCGGCAGGTTCGGTCCGTAGCCCTCGTCGATCCGGTCCGGGATATGGACGACGGTCTCGGTGCCGACCGCCCGCAGATAGCGCGACATCAGCGCCGCCGAGGTCGCCCCGTCGACGTCGTAGTCGGCGAACAGGCCGATCGCCCCGCCCGCCTCGACCGCGTCGGCCAGGCGCGTCGCCGCGGCGTCCATGTCCTTGAGAACGCTAGGATCGGGCAGCTCTGTCTTGAGGGTCGGATCGAGGAAACGCTCGACCGCGTCGAGGTCGATGCCGCGGCCGGCGATCAGCCGGCCGACGATCTCCGGCAGCCCGTGCCGCTGGGCGATGGCGAGGCCGAGGCGCTCCGCCTCGACGCCGCCCATCCCGCGCTCCACCCAGCGCCTGCCCGTCGCCGACCGCTCGACACCGAGAACGGTGGCGGTCATGCCCGACGGCTCAATCGCGGACCGAGGGCTTGCGAGTGAAGTCGTGGGTCGCCTCGACGGTCCGGACCGTCCCGGTCTTCGACCGCATGATGATCGAGTGCGTGTAGGCCCCGCCCGGGTACCGCCGCACGCCCTTCAGCATGGCGCCGTTGGTGACGCCGGTGGCGGCGAACATGACGTCGCCGCCGGCCAGTTCCATCAGCCCGTATTTGCGGTCCAGGTCCTCGATGCCCCAGCGCTTGGCCCGCGCCCGCTCGTCGTCGTTGCGGAACAGCAGGCGGCCCTGGATCTGGCCGCCGATGCAGCGCAGCGCGGCGGCCGCCAGCACGCCCTCGGGGGCGCCGCCGGAGCCCATGTAGATGTCTACTCCGCTGGTCGGCTGCGAGGTCGCGATCACGCCGGACACGTCGCCGTCGGAGATCAGCATGATGCGGGCGCCGGCCTCGCGGACCTTGGCGATCAGCTCGGCGTGGCGCGGCCGGTCGAGGATGCAGGCGACGATGTCCGAGACCTCGGCCTTCTTGGCCTTGGCGAGATTGGTGAGGTTCTCCACCACCGAGGCGTCCAGGTCGACCAGATCCTCGGGCAGCCCGCCGCCGATCGCGATCTTGTCCATGTAGACGTCGGGGGCGTTCAGGAAGCCGCCCTCGGACGCCAGGGCGACCACGGCCAGCGCGTTCTGCCCACCCTTGGCGGTGATGGTGGTGCCTTCCAGCGGGTCGAGCGCGATGTCGATCTTCGGGCCGCCGCGGCCAACCTTCTCGCCGATGTAGAGCATCGGCGCCTCGTCGCGCTCGCCCTCGCCGATCACCACCGTGCCGTCGATCTCGAGGTTGTTCAGCGCGGTCCGCATGGCGTCGACCGCCGCCTGGTCCGCCGCCTTCTCGTCGCCCCGGCCCATCAGCCGCGATGCGGCCAAAGCCGCGGCCTCGGTCACCCGCACCGCTTCCAGCGCGAGGTTCCGGTCCATGGTGAAAACTTCGGCGCCCTCTTCCGACATCGGTCGCTCCCGATCCCTTGATTATGATCTTTGCAGGTCGATCGACCCGTCCGAGCGACGAGCCCCACCCAGCCGGGCTTTTAGCCCAAACCGGCCCCCGTCGCGAGGGCCTATTGGAGAGTCACAGCTCGACAATCCGGATCATCGCCGGCGGTTCCTGCACCGCGTCAAGCCGGCCGATCTTCTCGAGGGCCCGTCGCATCGAAGCCTCGTCCACCTCGTGGGTGGTGAGCGCGACCGGGACCTTCTCCATCGGATCGCGACCCTGCTGCAGCATGGACTCCATCGAGACATGCTCGTCGCGCAGGATCGCCGTGACGTCGGCCAGCACGCCGGGCCGGTCGATCACCATCAGGCGGACATAGTAGCGGCCCTCGAGGGCCTCCATCGGCGCCGGCTCGGCCGCCCGCAACTCGGCGGCGGCGATCCCGAACACCGGCGCGCGCCGGCCGGCGGCGACGTCGACGATGTCGCCGATGACCGCCGAGGCCGTCGGCCCGGCACCGGCGCCGCGACCGAGATACAGGGTGGTGCCGACCGCGTCGCCCTCGGCGACCACCGCGTTGAACACGCCTTCGACCTGGGCGATCGGGGCATCCTTGCGGACCATGCACGGGTGCACCCGCTGGCGCACCCCCTCCGGGGCCTCCTCGGCGATGCCCAGCAGCTTGATGCGGAAGCCGAACTCCTCGGCATAGGCGATGTCGAGCGGCGAGACCGGCCGGATGCCCTCCACATGCACGCCGTCGAAGTCGACCTCGCGGCCGAACACCAGGGCCGCCAGCAGCGACAGCTTGTGGGCGGCGTCGATGCCGTCGACGTCGAACGACGGGTCGGCCTCGGCGTAGCCCAGTTCCTGGGCCTCCGCGAGCACGTCGTCGAACGCCCGCCCGCTCTCGCGCATCGCCGTGAGGATGTAGTTGCAGGTGCCGTTCAGGATGCCGTAGACGCGGCCGATGCTGTTGGCCACCAGCCCCTGGCGCAGGGCCCGGATGATCGGGATGCCGCCCGCCACCGCGGCCTCGTAGCCCAGCGTGACGCCGCCGGCCTCGGCCGTCTTGGCGAGGGCGGTACCGTGATGGGCGAGCAGGGCCTTGTTGGCGGTCACCACCTGCTTGCCGGCGGCCAGCGCGGTTTCCACCAGCGTCCGCGCCGGGCCCTCGGACCCGCCGATCAGCTCGCAGACCAGGTCGACGTCGTCCCGGCGGGCGAGCGCCACCGCATCGTCTTCCCAGGCCACGCCCGACAGGTCGATGCCACGGTTCCTGGCGCGGTCGCGCGCCGATACCGCCACCAGCTCGATCGGCCGGCCGGCCCGGCGTCCGAGGTCCTCCCGCCGCAGCTGCAGCAACCGCACGGTCTCGGCCCCGACCGTGCCCAGGCCGGCGACCGCAACCCGCAGAACTTCGCTCATCTCATCCTCTCAAATCACATTAAAAACGCCCCGTAGAGCGTTGAAAGCACGATTTGTATTAAGCCTTGCGAATCAGTAGATCAGGACAATCTCCACGCGCCGGTTGCCGGCCTCCCCGGACGGCATCACCTCGTAGAACTCCGGCTGCGCGTCACCGAGCGCCTCGACCTGCAGCCGGTCGGCCGGCAGGCCGCCGCGAACCAGGACGTCCGCCACCGCCTGCGCCCGTTTGAGCGAGATCGTGAAGTTCGCCAGTTCGTGGTCGCGCAGGGCGAGTTCCGCGGTCCGGGCGGAGGCATGCCCGATCACCTGCACCGCGGCGCCGTTGGCGGCGGCGGTCCGCGCGATCTCGGCGATCGTCTGCCGCTCGGCGTCGGTCAGCCGGGCCGAGCCGTGCCCGAAATAGATCGTCGAGGCCAGGTAGCGGCGTCCCGAGAACGAAACCGTGGCCGGCGCCGATCCACCGATCGCGTCCTCGTTGACGATCACGCTCTGGCTGGATGCGCTGGGCTCCTGCCTGCTGGGCTGGTTGGAAACTTCGGGCGCCGGGGCCCGTATCGACCCCGCCTCCCGGCTGGCCGGCGGCTGCGTCCGGGCCGCGCTGCCGGCGGAATCCAGGGTCGTACGCGAGGCGGTCTGCTCGGCCTGCGGTGCCCGTCGCTCGGGCACCGGCGCAGCCGCCGGCGCCGGCGTGGCATTGTGGACGATCCCGCCTCCGACCCGGCCGCTGGTCGACGCCCGCAGGCCCGGCGTCTCCGGCGGTGGCCGGTTCGGCCACAGATTTGAGCCCTCGCCCGAGGAGCTGGCGCGCGACGGCGCCGCCGCGGGTGCCGCCGGTTCGGCGGCCGGCGGCGGCACCGCGGCCTGCCGCTCGGGTGCCGGCGCAACGCTCGCCTGGGCGCCGGGCTGCGGCGCTGTGGCGGCGGGCGCCGAAGCCTGTGCCGGCTGGTCGGTATAGCGGGCGTTGGTGCGGTCGGCGACCAGACCCTGGCGAAGCGCGTCCCGCTCGGCCGCCGTCGTCGACGGGGTCGGACGCGGCGGTACCGTCGCCAGATTCGGATACGCGGTTCCGGGGCTGCTGCCGGGGTCGCCGGCCGTGGCTCTGCCGGGCTCGGCGGGGATCGGCTCGTCGTCGCCGAACCACCCCCCGACGGTATCCGAGGCGCCGCGGTACCACTCGACCGGATTGATCGCGTCCGGCACCGATGAGCAACCGGCCAGACCCAATGCCCCGGCGATCACGAGCGCGGTCGTCGCCCGTCGCCCTGCCGACACCTTCGTGACCCGCGATTGCTGCGCCATCCCGCTCTCCCGACCTCGCCCTTGCGGTCTCTCCGGCCTTCGCGGCACGCCGCGCCGAAGCCCCTTAGCCTTACCCGTCAAGCCGCGAAAATAACACGGTTTTCAACAGACGGACACGCTTAGAGACAGAGTGCCGGTACCGCAATGGCCAGGCATCACCAAATTCTGCTACAACCGACCGCAGAAGGCGGACCCGATACCGTCCGGAGGTGCTACAGCACTGTCATGACCGAGCCGCAGGATACCCAGAGCAAGCTGCCAGACCCGGTGGAACTGTCCCGGACGATGGCAAGCATCGCCGAGCGCAGTCAGCGAATCGTGCAGGAGTTCATCGAGAGCCAGCCGGCCGCCGAGGGCGACCGCGATGCGATGGGCATGTCGGACCCGCTGAACATCGGCAACGCCTTCATCGAGATGACCACCAAGATGATGGCCGACCCGGCCCGCCTGTTTCAGGCCCAGATGGGTCTCTGGCAGGACTACATGTCGCTGTGGCAGGCCACCACCTCGCGGATGTTCGGCGGCAAGGCCGACCCGGTGGCGGCCCCCGAGCATGGCGACCGGCGTTTCAAGGACCAGGCCTGGGAGGACAGCTACCTCTTCGACTACATCAAGCAGACCTATCTGCTGACCGCGCGCTGGATGCAGAAGACCGTCCAGGAGGTCGAAGGGCTGGACGACAAGACCCGCCGCAAGGTCGACTTCTATACCCGCCAGTTCGTCGATGCGATGGCGCCGTCGAACTTCGCGATGAGCAATCCCGAGGTGCTGCGCACCACCCTGGAGAGCGGTGGCGAGAACCTGGTCAAGGGGCTGCAGAACCTGGTCACCGACCTCGAGCGCGGCCACGGCAAGCTCGACATCAGCATGACCGACCAGGACGCCTTCCAGGTCGGTGTCAACGTCGCGACCACGCCCGGAAAGGTGATCTTCGAGAACGAGCTGATGCAGCTCATCCAGTACGCGCCGACCACCGAGACGGTGATGCGCCGGCCGCTGCTGATCGTGCCGCCCTGGATCAACAAGTTCTATATCCTCGACCTGCGCCCGAAGAACTCGTTCATCCGCTGGGCGGTCTCCCAGGGCCTGACGGTTTTTGTGGTGTCCTGGGTCAACCCGGACGAGCGGCTCGCGCAGAAGAGCTTCGACGACTACCTGCTGGAAGGCCCGCTGGCGGCGCTCGACGCCATCGAACAGGCCACCGGCGAGCGCGAGATCAACGCCATCGGCTACTGCATCGGCGGCACTCTGATGGCGGCCACGATCGCCCGGATGGCGGCGACCGGCGACGACCGGATCAAGTCGATCACCTTCTTCACCACGATGATCGACTTCGCCGAGGCCGGCGAGCTCTCGGTGTTCATCGACGAGGAGCAGCTGGCCGCCCTCGAGGACCGGATGAACAAGACCGGCTATCTCGACGGCCGGGCGATGGCGAGCACCTTCAACATGCTGCGCGCCAACGACCTGATCTGGTCGTTCGTCATCAACAACTACCTGATGGGCAAGGAACCGTTCCCGTTCGACCTGCTGTACTGGAATTCCGATTCCACCCGGATGCCGGCGGCGATGCACAGCTTCTACCTGCGCCGCATGTACCAGCAGAACGACCTGGTGAAGCCGGGCTGCCTGACCCTGGCCGGCGTACCGATCGACCTGTCGCAGAACCGGCTGCCGACCTTCGTGCTGTCGACCAAGGAGGACCATATCGCCCCCTGGAAGTCGACCTATGCCGCCACCCAGGTCTATGGCGGTCCGGTGAAGTTCGTGCTGGCGATGTCGGGACACATCGCCGGTGTGGTGAACCCGCCGGCGGACCCGCCGAAATACGGCTACTGGACCCGCAAGGGCAAGGCCCCCAAGGACCCCGAAAAGTGGCTGCAGGGCGCCACCCATGTCGAAGGGTCCTGGTGGCCGGAATGGCGGGACTGGCTGGCCCGGTTCTCCGGCGGCGAGATACCGGCCCGGGTTCCCGGAGACCACGCCCTGACACCGATTGAAGACGCTCCCGGCCGCTATGTCGCGGTCCGGACGGGAGAGTGACTCCCGGGACCGCCGCCGACCTCCATTCCGAGGCCCCATGACGACACCTCCACGGCCGCCATTGGACGAGAAGGTTCCGCTCGCCCGCGACCCGCGGCAGTCCAGCGGCGTGCTCTACGACATGTTCCTGGCCTGGAGCCGCGAGACCCGGCCGCGCGTGCTGCACAAATGGCACCACTATTTCGACATCTACGAGCGGCACCTGGAACGGTACCGGGGAACCGACTGCCTGATGCTCGAATTCGGCGTGCTGGACGGCGGATCGCTGGTCATGTGGAGCGAGTATCTCGGCCCGAAGGCGAGGATCATCGGCGTCGACATCGACCCGAAGACCAAGTGCTTCGACGGGATCCGGCCGAACGTCTCGGTGATGATCGGCGACCAGTCGGATGTGGCTGTGCTCGACCGGATCGCCAGCCACGGTCCGTTCGACATCGTGATCGACGACGGCGGCCACACCGCGCGCCAGCAGATCAGCACCTTCAACCGGATCTACGGCAGCGTCGCCGAGCGCGGGCTGTACATCTGCGAGGACACCCATACCAGCTACTGGTCGAAGTTCCAGGATGCCGGCCCCGGCATCACCATGATGGAGCACGCCAAGAAGACCGTGGACGACATGCACTCGATCTACCGGGAGCGCCCGAAGGCCTACTTCACCCAACCGCTGGACGAGCGCGAGGGCAGCCTGACCGCGTCCCGGTTCGCCGCGTCGACCTTCAGCATCCAGTTCTACGATTCGATCATCGTCTTCGAGAAACGGCCGCGGTCGGAACCCTGGTCGGAGTTCCGGTAGCCGCCCTACGCGGACCGGGGCCGGGGCGCGATCGGGCATCCCTCGTCGACCGGCCCGCCGGCGACGCACCAGCACGATCCATCGGTCGCATTCATGTGGGCGTGCAGCACCGACAGGTCACCGCGGGTCTGGTCGACATGCACCAGCACCGCGTCGGGGGGACCCTCGGCCGCATAGGCGATCGCCACCACGACCTTCTCCTGGGTCTGCACACGATCCTCGATCCGACCGTCCCGCTCGATCACCTTGAGGCGGTAGTGCGACACCACCACCGCCCCGGTCCGGCGGACGAGGTCCGCCTGGTCCCGCATTATCCGGGCCACCGGATCCGGCCACTCGCCGAAGGTCAGGCCGGTGAGGTCGCGGCCGAGGTTCTCCGCCAGGTGGGTTCCGAACAGCCGGTAGACGTAGTCGCCCCGCTGCTCGCTCCACTGGTTGATGGCAATTCCGCCGAGCCAGGGCCAGAGGTCCTCCGGGCCGAACGCATGGCGCCGGATGATCCCGTCGGGGCCGCGAAACCGCTCAAGCGCGGCCAGCAGCCTGCGGGAACTCTCGCAGGTCAGGCGATCGGCGACGCCCGCAACCATGCCGCCGTCCTGCGTTGTCATCGGTAGGATTGCGCCAGCTCCCAGTAATGCACCGCCGAGGCGTGGATATTGTCGATCTCCGCGGTGGTCAAGTCGCGCATCTTCTTCGCCGGCAAGCCGGCCCAAAGCTCGCCCGAGCGTACGATCTTGCCCGGGGTCACCAGCGCCCCGGCCGCCACCATGGCATGGCGCTGTACCACCGCGCCGTCCATCACGGTCGCCGACATGCCCACGAAGCTGTCATCCTCCAGCGTGCAGGCGTGGATCACCGCGGCATGGCCGATGGTCACGCCGGCGCCGATCAGCGTCGGGTACCGATCGGTGGCGATATGCACCACGGTGCCGTCCTGGACGTTGGTGCGATCGCCGACGCGGATGTAGTTGCCGTCGCCCCGCAGCACGCAGCCGTACCAGATCGACGCGCCCGCCCCGATCGCGACGTCGCCGACCAGCACCGCCGTCTCGGCGACGAAGGCGTCCGGGCTCAACGTCGGCGCGACGCCATGGTGCGGGCGGATCAGCGCCGCCACGGCAGCGCCTCGGCTCTGTTCGACGACGTCGGCATCGGTTTCCCCGGTTTCCGTCCACGGTGCGCGGCCGGACCAGTGACGATAGTAACGCGGCGGGCCGGCGGAAGCAGCGTCCGAAACGCGAAAGGCCGGCTCTCGCGAGCCGGCCTCCCGTATGCGGTTTGGCGAGACGTCAGCGCTTGGAGAACTGGAAGCTCCGGCGCGCCTTGGCCCGGCCGTACTTCTTGCGCTCGACCACGCGCGGGTCGCGGGTCAGGAAGCCGCCCTTCTTGAGTACCGGGCGCAGGTCCGGCTCGAACAGGATCAGCGCCTTGCTGATGCCGTGGCGGACCGCCCCGGCCTGGCCGGACAGACCGCCGCCCTTGACGGTGCAGACGATGTCGAACTGGCCGGTGCGCTCGGCGACATGGAACGGCTGGCCGATGATCATCTGCAGAACCGGGCGAGCGAAGTACTCGGACTGGTCCTTGCCGTTCACGGTGATCCGGCCCTGGCCGCGCTTCAGCCAGACCCGCGCGATCGCGTTCTTGCGCTTGCCGGTCGCATAGGAGCGACCCTGCGCATCGATTTGCGGCTCGACCGGCTTCGCCTCGGCGGCGGCTTCGGCCTGGAGCTCCGCAAGCTTGCCGAGGCCCGACGGCTCGGCGGTATCGGTATCGATCGACATCGCTTACCTCGCGTTCTTCGGGTTCATGCCCGCGACGTCCAGCACCTGGGGCTGCTGCGCCTCGTGGGGATGCGCGCCGCCCGCATAGACCCGAAGGTTGCCCATCTGGGTACGGCCGAGCGGGCCGCGCGCGATCATGCGCTGCACCGCCTTGGTGATCACCCGCTCCGGATGAGCGCCGGCCAGCAGGTGGTCGGCCCGACGCGACTTGATGCCGCCCGGATAGCCGGTGTGCCAGTAGTAGTGCTTCTGCGACAGCTTGTTGCCGGTCAGCTTCACCTTCTCCGCATTCACCACGATGATGTTGTCACCGCAGTCCATGTGGGGGGTGAAGGTCGGCTTGTGCTTGCCGCGAAGGTAGTTGGCGATGATCGAGGCGAGGCGGCCGAGAACAACGCCTTCGGCGTCGACCACGTACCACTTCTTCTCAATCTCGCTCGGCTTGGCCGAGTAGGTCCGCATCGCGATCACCCGAGGACACGAGAAAAACAAACCACCGGCCCCGAACGGACCGGCGACGGGCGGCTATATGACGGAACGATTTCGCCCGGTCAAGCCGAAAAGCGTCAAAAAAATCAGTGAGATTACAGATAGGGTATCAGAATACCTCGATCTGAAACCGGACCGTGACGGCCAGCCTTTCCTTGGCCTGGAGCATCCGGTGCCCGGTGCCCCCGACGCCGCGCGCGGCGAGGTTGGCGGCGTCGATGCAGTGGGTTACCGGCTCCAGGCAGAGGTAGTCCCGATCCGGCGGCGTGAACACGATCAGGTGGTTGAGCGCGGCGCCCCCGTGGATCGCCAGCGCCAGTCCCCGCTCCGGCCAGATCGCGTGGACGCTGCCGTTCCAGCCGCCGAAGCCCTGGTCCAGGCCGGACACCACCGCGCGCGGTTCGGAGAAGTCGAGCTCCGCCGGCACCGGCTGCGGGCCGGCCGGGAGCTTGCCGTCGATCGGCGGCCAGGCGCTGGCGGCTTCGAACCACAGGCCCATCTCGGGGGTGCGTGCCAGATAGGGGTGCAGCCCGAGCCCGACCGGCATCGCGTCCGACGACGTATTCTCGACCGACAGGGTGATGCTCAGCGCGTCGTCGCCGAGGCTCACGGTCTGGTCGGCGGTATAGGCGAACGGCCAGCCCTCCTCGCCCGCCGGATGGGCATAGCGCATCCGCACCGACAACGGGCTGCCGTCCGCCGACACCGTCCACGCCCGCCGTCGCCCGTGCCCGTGGATCGCGTGCCCCGCACCGGTCTCGGTGGCGGCCAGCTCGAGCGTCCGGCCGCCCATGCCCAGGCGACCGTCCCGGATGCGGTTCGACCAGGGCACCAGCGGGAAGCAGCCACCGGCCCCGACCCGGGCCGGCTCGTCCCGGTCGCCGGCGACCGGCACGAACAGGTCCACCCCGGACCGCCGGAACGCGGTGATCCGGCCCCCGAGGGCGGGCTCGACGGTCGCCTCGAGCTCGCCGGCGGACAACTGAATCGGTGGCGGGGTCATCGGGCCTCCTCCGGCGGGATCGAATAGGTGCAGGTGACGTGGCAGACCGGGTCGTCGGGTGCATCGGCGGACACCAGCGTGACCTCGCCATAGGCCAGCCGCCGCCCGCACTTGATCAGGCGGCCGTCGGCCAGCAGGTCGCCCGGTCGCGGGCGGCGCAGGAAGTTGGCGTTCAGGTTGGTGGTCACCGCCAGCTTCACGGGGCCGATGCGCGACAGCACGACGCCGTACATCACCACATCCGCCATCGCCATCATCGCCGGACCGGTCACGGTACCGCCGGGCCGCAGCAGATCGTCGCGGAACGGCAGGCGGGCGGTGGCGCGGCCGTCCTCGATCGACTCGAACAGGATCCCGAGGTTGCCGGCCATCGGCACCTCCTCGCGCATGATCCGGTTCATCTCGTCGACCGACACCCTTGCCGTCATCGCACATTTCCTTCCGTCACGGTCGCCGTTAGGGTCGGCCGCGAATTCTAGACCGACGGAGCGACCGATGAGCCAGCTGTTCTCGCCGATCACCTTGCGTGACGTAACATTCAACAACCGACTCGTCGTCGCCCCCATGTGCCAATACCTCGCCGAGGACGGCAATGCCAACGACTGGCACCTGATGCATCTGGGCCAGATGTCGATGGGCGCCGGCGGGCTGGTGTTCACCGAGGCGACCCATGTCTCGCCCGAAGGCCGGATCACCCCGAAATGCCTGGGCCTGTGGTCGGACGACAACGAGCGGACCCTCAAGCGTGTCGTCGACTTCTGCAAGACCCACGGGGTCGCCCGGATGGGCATCCAGCTGGCGCATGCCGGGCGCAAGGCGTCCAACCGCACGCCGCTGAACGGCGCCGGCCCGCTGGCCGCGAACGACGGCGCCTGGCAGACCCTCGGGCCGTCGGCCGTGGCCTACGGGGACTGGCCGGCGCCGCGCGCCCTCGACGACGCCGGCCTCGCGATGGTCAAGCAGCAGTTCGTGACGGCGACCGAGCGGTCCGCCCGGCTCGGCTTCGACACAGCCCAGCTCCACTGCGCCCACGGCTACCTGATGCACCAGTTCCTGTCGCCACTGTCGAACCGGCGCAACGACGGCTACGGCGGCACGATCGAAGGCCGCATGCGCTTCCCGCTGGAGGTGTTCGAGGCCTGCCGCGCGGCCTGGCCGGAGAACCTGCCCCTCGGCGTGCGCGTATCGGCGAGCGACTGGGTCGACGGCGGCCTCACCGTCGACGAGATCGTCGAGTTCGCCAAAGCCCTGAAGGAGAAGGGCTGCGACTATGTCGACGTCTCGTCCGGCGGCAACGACCCGGGCCAGAAGATCACGCTCGGCCCGGGCTATCAGGTGCCGTTCGCCGAGCGCGTGCGGCAGGAGGCCGGCATCCCGGTGATGGCGGTCGGGCTGATCACCGATCCGCATCAGGCCGAGGCCATCGTGAGCTCCGGCAAGGCCGACTTCGTGGCAATCGCCCGCGGCGCCATGGACAACCCGCGCTGGGCCTGGCACGCGGCCCGGGCGCTCGGCGCCGAGACCGAGTATCCGCCGCAGTACATCCGCTGCCGGCCGGACTCCTGGCGGGCGGCCCCGGCGGTCATGGCGCCGGCCGCCGAATAGACCGGTCCGCGCCGGCGCCCGGGAAACGGACGCTGGCGCGGCCGCGGGCCTTGCCGTTACCCTGACGGCAGGGCCCAGGACCTGGGCAAACGACGAGATTTCCTGCGGGAGCCCGATGTCCGCCACCGACGTATCCAGGACAATCGAACAGGCGCGAACCCTGATCGCGCAGCGCAGGACCAAGGAAGCCCGCGCCGCGCTGGCTCCCTATCGGGGCATACCGGCGATCGTCGGCCCGATCGAGATGCTGGTCGGCTACAGCCAGCTGATCGACGTCGACCTTCCGGGCGCGCTGGCGACGCTGCGCAAGATCCCGACGCGCCTCGAGCCGTCGGTGTCGATCGCCGTCGGGCGGCTGCTTATGACCTGCGGCGGCGCCGGCATCGCGTTCGACCGCTTCCGGCGGATCCTGGTCGGCGATCCCGCCGCCCCGGTGGCCGCCGCGGCAGTCGCCGAAGCGGCCGGGATGGTCGCGGATCCGGCGACCGCGCTCGGACTGGCGGCGCAGGCACAGATGCTCGGCGCCCGGCCCGAGGGATTGCTGACGACCAAGCTGCGGGCGCTCGTGGAGCTCGAGCGCTACCGCGAGGCGGTCGACCTGGTCGGCTTGGCCGCCAGCCTGAACCACGACGTCGACTCCGCGGTGTCGATGGTCGCGAACCTGATGCACGACAGGCCGAACGGGATCGCGAGCGTCAATCGCCTCGCCGGGGGCCTCGATCCGGCACTACTGCGCCGGCTGAAGCTCGCCCATGTCGCGGCCGCCGCCGCCTTCCACGTCGGCCAGGTCGAGCGGGCCGCAGCCTTGCTCGACGCCGTCCAGGGCCGCGATCCTTCAGGCGCAGAGCTGCGCCACGAGATCGCGCTCGAGCTGGGCGACGCGCGCTCGGCGGCGCGTGCCCTCGCCACCGCCCGCAGCCGGCTGCTGGAAGCTCCCGATGCGCCGGACGCGATACTCGTCCTTCTGACCATGCTGCTGCATTCGGCCGACCACGACCGCGCGGAGATCCTGCGGCTGGCGCGCCGTGCCGCCTGGCTGCTGGGCACCGGCCTGACGCCGGGACCCGACATGGCGTTCGCCGAGTGCGTGCGGCTGAAGAACGACATGTCGCTCCGGACCAGCGGCCACGGGCTGCGGCTGGCCCACGCGCTGGGCGCCCTGGCCGCCGGGGCCACGTTCGGCGGCAACGTTGCGGTCCGCCGGGGCGCCACCCATGCTCACATCGCCGTCGCCGGCCGCCATCTCCGCCTGCGCCTGACCTCGCCGCAGATCCGCAGCTCGGCCGGCATCCTGTATGCCCTCGAACCCGGGATGCTGCTCTGGTTCGCCGGCTTCTCGCCCGACGACGTACTGGTCGACATCGGCGCCAACATCGGGATGTTCACGGTGCTGGCCGCCGGCCTGTCGGGGTGCCGGGTGATCGCGCTCGAGCCGTTCTCGCTCAACGTCGCCGACCTCGATCACAACGTGGCCGTCAACGGCCTGCAGGACCGCGTCACGGTGATGCATGCCGCCGCCAGCGACCGCGAGCGGATCGACACCCTGTATTTCGGCCAGGACTATGCGGGCGCCGCCAACCAGTCCTTCGGCCGGGACGACATCAGCGAGCAGTACGACGACCGCGACGCCGACCGCGAGGAGGTTCGCGGCGTGCCGATCGACGTCCTTGTGGCGCGCGGCGAGATCCCGTTCCCAAGCCATGTGAAGATCGATGTCGACGGCTTCGAGGAACAGGTGATCGAGGGGATGCGCGGCATCCTGGCGGACCCCCGTTTCAAGTCGCTGCGGATGGAGATCCGCTGGCACGAGGCCGAGCGCCGCAAGCTGGTCGACAGCATCGTCGACCAGGGCTATTCGGTCGCGATCGCCGACGACGCCAAGAACCTGCTGTTCACGCGCCTGCCTGCAGCCTGAGGCCCAGGATCGGGCCGAGATCGGCCATCGCCGTGACCGCGTGCGAGGCCCCCGCCGACAGCAGCAACGCCGGCGCCCGGTCGACGGCATAGCCGATCACCCGCCCGCCGGCCGCCACGCCGGCGCGCACCCCGGTCGGGCTGTCCTCGACCACGATCACGCGGTCCGGACGCACCCCGACCAGTTCCATCGCCTTCAGGTAGACGTCGGGCGCCGGCTTCGGCCTGGCGACCATCTGCGACGACGCCACCCGGCCCCGGGCGCGCTGCCAGATGCCGACCCGGCCGAGCGCGCGCTCCAGGTAGCTCAGGCCGCTCTGGCTGGCGACGCCCCAGCGGACGCCGGCCGCGTCGAGGGCATCCAGCACGTCTAGCACGCCGGCGATCGGTTCGACGGCCGCGGCGACCGCTTCGCGCACGCTGGCGTTGTGCCGGGTCACCCAGCCGTCCGGCACCGGGATCCCGGTCTCGGCTGACACGGCGGCGGCGATCTCGCTCGACGCCCAGCCGGTGAACCGGTGATGGGCCTCCTCCTCGGTGGTCCGAAGGCCGAGCTCCAGAAGGTCCTCGGTCAGGATGGCCACCGCGATCGGCTCGGAATCGATCAGGACGCCGTCGCAGTCGAAGATGATCGCGTCATAGTTCATGGGCGCTGATTACCCGGCCGGCCGGCCGCCGTCACGTCACGAATGGCTACGGTCTGTTACGGCCACGGCTATCCGAGCCCGAGCAGGCCGGGCAGCGCCGGCATGCGCAGGAAGGTGGCGGTGGCCCCGGCCTGCACCAGCGGCGCCTCGCCGGAATCGTGGGCATAGCCGAACACCCGCATGCCGGCGGCGACGCCGGCGGTGACGCCGGGGGCGCTGTCCTCGACCACCGCCACATCCTCGGGTGGGATGTCGAAGGCGGCGGCCGCATGCAGGAACAGGTCGGGAGCCGGCTTCGGCTCCGGCACCATGTCGGCCGAGAAGATCCGGCTCTCCAGCCGCTCGTACAGCCCGGTCACCCCGAGCGACACCCGCATCTTGTAGAGCGGGCCGTTGGAGCCGACGCAGTACGGCACGCCCGCCCGATCGAGAGCGTCCAGGACGTCCAGGATTCCCGGGATCAGCTGCAGCTCGCGCCGGAAGATGTCGAACTGGCGCTGGTAGATGTCGTCGACCCAGTGCTCGCCGAGGTCGATGCCGAGGTCCTCCTCGACCCTGAGCTTGATGCGGGTCAGCTTGCCGCCACGATACCGCTCCAGCGCCTCGTCGCCGGACATCGGCAGGCCGGCCTTGCTCAGCGCCTCGGCGATCAGCCGGTTGGCGATCGGCTCCGAATCGACCAGCACCCCGTCGCAGTCGAAGATCACCAGGGCCGGCGTCCATGCCATCGGTCCGCCCTCAGATCCGGCCGGCGAAGTCGAGCAGCGCCGCGGTGAAGGTTTCCGGCCGCTCGGCGGGGATCAGGTGGCCGGCGTCCGGGAAGTCGATGCGGGTGTGGTTCGGAATCCGCGCCGCCAGCTCGTCGACGTCGTCGGCCACGTAGAACACCCGGTCGTGGGCACCGACCGTCAGCAACACCGGCGGGGTCAGGCTCTGCCACGGGAAGTCCCAGTCGGTCGCGGTCGATTCCACCATCAGCCGGTAGCCGCCGTCGGCCGGGTCGATCGGCGCATAGGGCTCGCCGGTCTGCACCGTCGCCTTCATCTCGGCCAGCTTGTCCGGGTTCACCAGCATAGGCAGCGACAGCTCCATGATCAGCCGGAATCCGCCGGCCGCCACGCCGTGGGCCATCGCCTGGTTGATCCAGGCCAGCCGCTCGGTCGGCTTGCGCAGGGTGTTGATCAGCACCAGCCCGGCCGCCGGCACGCCCTTGGCGAAGGCCTGGGCGGCGAACAGGCCGCCGATCGACAGGCCGACCAGGACCGGCTTCGGCGGGTCGATCGCCCGGCACAGCCGAACCAGGTCGTCGACGATCTGGGTCGGAGTGGGCGGCGTGGTCGGCTTCGTCCGGCTCTCTGCCTGGCCGCGGAAATTGTAGACCAGGGTGCCGTAGCCGGCCTCCCGCAGCTTCGGGCCGATCACGGCCTCCCACATCTGGTAGCTGCCGGTCAGCGCGTTCACGAACACGAAGGTCTTGCCGGCCGAACCGGGCGCCACGTACTCGTAGTACAGGCTCTCACCGTCGGCGATCTCGAGGTGCGGCATCGGTCTTCCTCCCGGGGATTGGACTTGTCGGTACGACGGCACGTCGGCCGCGTCAATCTCGCCCCCGATGACAGCCGACCCGCCCGGCCGCCGCAAGACCGTGTTGCGGCAATGGCGCTTGTCGGACCGGCGACCGCCCCGTAAGGCTCGCTGATGGAGATCATCCTCGAGATCATCGTGCCGGTGTTCGGCATCGTCGGAATCGGCTACGCCGCCGCGCGCCTCGGGGTGTTCCGGCAGGAGGCCAACAAGGGCCTGTCGGCCTTCGTCTTCGACTTCGCGATTCCCGCCATGCTGTTCCGCACCATGGCGACCACCGCACTGCCGGCGGAGATCGAGTGGGCCTACCTGATCTCCTACTTCGGCGGCGGCTACGGCGCCTGGCTGATCGGCAGCCTGCTCAGCCACTTCGTGTTCCGGCGCGGCGGCGCCGAGCCGGCGATCGCCGGCATGACCGGCGGCTTCTCCAACACCGTCATGCTCGGCGTGCCGCTTGTGCTGACGGCGCTCGGCGACCAGGCCACCCTGCCGCTGTTCCTGATCATCGCCTGCCATTCCTGGCAGCTGCTGTCGGTCGTGACGGTCCAGGCCGAGGCCGGCATCGGCGCCCGCGAGGACATGCGCCGGCTGCCGGTCAACGTGATCAAGGGCCTGGTCCGCAACCCGATCATCATCGCCCTGCTGGCCGGCGTGCTGTGGAACCTGGCCGGGCTGCAGCTGCCGCCGGTGGTCGACACCCTGACCGGCACCCTGGGGCGGGCCGCCCTGCCCTGCGCGGTGTTCGCCATGGGCGCCTCGCTGGCCGGCTACCGTCTGGCCGGCTCGATCGGCGAGGCCGGCATCGGCGTGGCCCTCAAGCTGGCACTGCACCCGGTGCTGGTCTGGCTGCTGGCGACCCATGTGTTCGCGGTCGACCCGCTGTGGCGCGACGTGGCGGTGATCCTGGCGTCGCTGCCGGTCGGCATCAACGTCTACCTGATGGCCCAGCGCTACCAGGCCGGCATCGCCCCGACGGTGACCGCGATCCTGATCTCGACCGGGCTGTCGGTGCTGACGGTGGCCGGGGTTCTGACCCTGCTCGAGGTGCGGTGAGCTTGCAATCCCGCCGCCGCGGGGCAAAGTGACCGCCAGGGAAGGAGAAGCCGATGTCGATCGCCCACGCTGCCGAGCCCGAGCCGATCCTGCTGCGCCAGGAAGGCGGCGGGGTCGCCACCCTGACCCTGAACCGCCCGGGCGCCCGCAACGCCCTGTCGCGCGAGCTGATGGCGGCGCTGCAGGCCGAGCTGGAGGCGATCGGCGACGACCGCTCGGTCAAGGTGGTGGTGCTGGCGGCCGCCGGCCCGGCGTTCTGCGCCGGCCACGACCTCAAGGAGGTGCGCTCGCGCAGCGACGAGCCGTTCTTCAAGGCGCTGTTCGAGCAGTGCTCCGAGCTGATGCTGACGATCACCCGGATCCCGCAGCTGGTGATCGCCAGGGTGCACGCCATGGCGACCGCCGCCGGCTGCCAGCTGGTGGCCAGCTGCGACCTCGCGGTGGCGTCCGAGGACGCCAGGTTCGCCACGCCGGGGGTGAACATCGGGCTGTTCTGCTCGACCCCGATGGTTGCGATCAGCCGCAATGTCGGACGCAAGAAGATGATGGAGATGCTGGTCACCGGCGAGGCGATCGACGCCCGGACGGCCGAGACCCTGGGACTGGTGAACCGGGTGGTGCCGGCCGACGCGCTGGACGCCGCGGTCGCCGAGCTGGCCGGCAAGATCGTCTCGAAGTCGCCGCTGACCCTGGCGATCGGCAAGCAGGCGTTCTACGCCCAGCTGGAGATGCCGATGGCCGAGGCCTACGGCTACGCCAGCGCGGTGATGACCCGCAACATGCTGGCCCGCGACGCCCGGGAGGGCATCGACGCCTTCATCGCCAGACGCGAGCCGGTGTGGCGGGGGGAGTGATGGGGACACTAGCGCCCGTCGCTCCGTGGGTCCCGGATCGAGACGCCCTTCGGGCCGCCTCGTCCGGGATGACGACAGGGGGAGGAGCGCCCTCCTCTGACGTCATCCCGGACGGGATCGCCGCAGGTGGGCCAGAGCCGGGACCCACCCACCTCTCCGTCATTTCAGACCTCGAAGAAACGGACACCTGAACCCATGGCCGAGAACGATCCGACCGCGCCGGTCGTCCACGACGCCTATTCCGACGACTTCATCCGCGGGATCCTGCGGGACGTGAAGACCATCGCCATGGTCGGGGCGTCGGACAACTGGAACCGGCCCAGCTACTTCGCCATGAAGTACCTGCAGCAGAAGGGCTACCGGGTCTATCCGGTGAACCCGAAGGTGGCGGCGGCCGGCGGCGAGATCCTCGGCGAGAAGGCCTATGCCGACCTGGACTCGCTGCCCGAGACCGTCGACATGGTCGACGTGTTCCGCAACTCCGAGGCCGCCGGGCCGGTGACCGACGCCGCCATCGCCCACGGCACCCGGGTGGTGTGGATGCAGCTCGGCGTGCGCAACGACGAAGCGGCGGCCCGGGCCGAGAAGGCCGGAATCAAGGTCGTCATGAACCGCTGCCCGAAGATCGAGTTCTCGCGGCTTTTCGGCGAGCTCGGCTGGCACGGCTTCAACAGCCGGGTGATCTCCTCCAAGCGCCGCACCCCGGGCAAGAGCGATACCGTCAGCCGCGACAGCGACGTCGGCGACGGCTTCGTCGCCAAGGGCTTCGAGACCCTGGCGGTGCATGCCGGCGCGGCCCCCGATCCGACCACCGGCGCCCGCTCGACGCCGATCTACCAGACCACCGCCTATGTGTTCGACGACGTCGACCACGCCGCGTCGCTGTTCAACCTGCAGACCTTCGGCAACATCTACTCGCGCCTGTCGAACCCCACGGTCGCGGTACTGGAGGAGCGGATCGCGGCCCTGGAGGGCGGCCACGGCACCACCTGCACGGCGTCCGGCCACTCCGCCCAGCTGCTGGCGCTGTTCGCGCTGATGGGCCCGGGCGACCGGTTCGTGGCCTCGAAGAAGCTGTATGGCGGCTCGATCACCCAGTTCGGCCGGACCTTCCAGAAGTTCGACTGGCATTGCGACTTCGTCGACGTCGAGGAGCCGGAGATCGTCCGGCAGGCCGCCCTGCACCCGAAATGCAAGGCGATCTTCGCGGAGTCGCTGGCCAACCCCGGCGGCGTGATCACCGACATCCAGGCGCTGGCGCGGATCGCCGACGAGGCCGGGGTGCCGCTGATCATCGACAACACCATGGCCACGCCGTATCTCTGCCGGCCGCTGGAGCACGGTGCCGACATCGTCGTGCACTCGACCACCAAGTTCCTGTCTGGGCATGGCAACGCCATGGGCGGGGCGGTGGTCGACGGCGGCAAGTTCGCCTGGGACAAGAACGACAAGTTCCCGTCGCTGTCCAAGCCGGAGCCGGCCTATCACGGCCTGACCTTCTACGAGACCTTCGGCGACCTCGCCTACACCATCTACGGCCACGCCATCGGCCTGCGCGACCTGGGCCCGACCATGGCGCCGATGAACGCCTACCTGACGATCACCGGCATCGAGACCCTGCCGGTCCGCATGGAGCGCCACGTCGCCAACGCCGCGAAGGTCGCCGAGTGGCTGAACGGCAACCCGAAGGTCGCCTGGGTGTCCTATGCCGGGCTGCCGGGCAACCGCTACCACGGCCTTGCCCAGCGCTACCTGCCGAAGGGCGCGGGATCGGTGTTCACCTTCGGGATAAAGGGCGGCTTCGAGGCCGGGGTGCGGGCGGTCGAGCGCTGCCGGCTGCTGTCGCACCTCGCCAACATCGGCGACACCCGCTCGCTGATCCTGCACCCGGCCAGCACCACCCACCGCCAGCTGACCGAGGAGCAGCGCACCGCCGCCGGCGCCGGCGACGACGTGATCCGGCTGTCGATCGGCCTGGAGAACGCCGACGACATCATCGCCGACCTGGAGCGCGCGCTCGGGTGAGCCCGCGCGTCCATGTCGAGTGGGGCGAGCACGGGGCGGCGCTGCCCGGCTTCGATGTCGTGATCATCGTCGACGTGCTGTCGTTCTCGACCTGCGTCAGCGTTGCGGTCGGGCGCGGCGCCACGGTCTACCCGTTCCCGTTCCGCGACCCGCAGGCGGCGACGGCCGTCGCGGCGGCCCTGGGCGCCCGTCCTGCCGGCCCCCGCTCGGCCGGCGGCCTGTCGCTGTCGCCGCCCAGCCTCGCAGCCCTGTCGGCCGGCGATAGGGTGCTGCTGCCCTCCCCGAACGGCTCGACCCTGTCGCTGATCCCCGACGGCCCGGCGGTGCTGTGCGGCTGCCTGCGCAACGCCGGCGCGGTGGCCCGGGCGGCGTGCGACCTCGGCCAACGGATTCTGGTGGTGCCGGCCGGCGAGCGCTGGCCGGACGGCCGGCTCAGGGTCGCCGTCGAGGACCAGATCGGCGCCGGTGCAATCGTCGCGGCACTGGACCTGGCGGCGTCGCCGGAGGCCGAGGCGGCCCGCGCCGCCTTCCTGGTGGCCCGTCCGGCGCTCCCCGACCGGCTGCGCGCCAGCGCGTCCGGCCGCGAGCTGATCGACATGGGCTTCCCGCAGGACGTCGACTGCGCCGCCGAGATCGAGGGCTCGTCGCTCGCCGCGATCCTGGCCAGCGAGGACACCACCTACTGCGATCTCGGCGTTCCGCTGCCGGCCGACCTGTCGACCCGCCCGATCGTCAGCTACGAGGCGGTCGCCGGCTGAGCGCTCACACCGGGTCGGCCGCGTCGCCCGGGCCCAGTTCGCGCTGCATCAGCACGCTGTCGACCCAGCGCCCGAACTTGAAGCCGACCGCCTGCAGGGTGCCGACTCTGCGGAACCCGAAGGCGGCGTGCAGGCCGATCGACGGCTCGTTCCCGGTGTCGCCGATCACCGCGATCATCTGCCGCCACGGCCCGGCCTCGCAGCGGTCGATCAGCGCGCCGAGCAGCGCCCGCCCGACCCCGCGGCCATGCAGCCCGTCGCGGACATAGACCGAGTTCTCGACCGTGAACCGGTAGGCCGGGCGCGGCCGGTAGGCCGAGGCGTAGCTGTAGCCGACCACCGCGCCGTCGAGCTCGGCCACCAGATGCGGGTAGCCGGCGGCGATCACCGCGGCCCGGCGGCGCGCCATCTCGTCGACCGCCGGCGGCTGCTCCTCGAAGCTCGCCAGCCCGTGCAGCACGTGGAAGGCGTAGATCCCGTGGATCGCCGCGACGTCGCCGTCACGGGAATCCCGCACGGTCGGCGGCGCACCGACGGCAACGGCGGGATCGGGGGCGGATTCGGGGACGGGATCGGGGGCGAGCAGGGTCATCGGCGGCTCCGGTCGGATCGTTGCCGCCATCCTGATGCTCGACCGCCGGATAAGTGAAATTTAGACTTCTTATTTTCCGGATCAGGAAATCTTTGGATGCGCGGCCTCAACCTCGACCACCTGCGCGCCTTCGCCGACGTGGCGGAGCTCGGCTCCTTCTCGGCCGCCGCCGAGCGCCTTAACCTGACCCAGCCGGCGGTCAGCCTGCAGGTCCGCCAGCTCGAGCAGCGGCTGCGGGTCAAGCTGCTCGAGCGCACCGGAAGACGCTCGACCCCGACCGCCGCCGGGCTGGTGCTGCTGGAACACGCCCGGCGCATCGACGCCGCCGTGATCGGGGCGTTCGACGCGCTGGCCGAGCACGCCAGCGGGGTCGCCGGCCGGGTCCGGCTCGGCACCGGCGCCACCGCCTGCACCTACCTGCTGCCGCCGCTGCTGCGCGCGCTCCGCACCCGTTTCCCGGGCCTGGAGATCGTGGTCAGTACCGGCAACACCGCGGAGATGCTGCGGCTGCTGGAGAACAACGGGCTGGACGTCGCCTTTGCCACCCTGCCGATCCCGGGCCGCGGATTCCAGGTCACGCCGGTGATGGACGACGAGTTCATGGCGATCTTCCCGCCGGAACAGGCCCCGATCCCGGACGCGGTCGCCCCGGACGTGCTGGCCGCCTGGCCGACGGTGCTGTACGAGCCGGGCGCCAACACCCGGCGCATCGTCGACGACTGGGCGGCGCGCGGCGGCCTGACCCTGCGGCCGATCATGCAGCTCGGGAGCGTCGAGGCGATCAAGGAGATCGTCGCCGCCGGCCTCGGCTGCGGGGTGCTGCCGGGCATGGCGCTGCGCGGCGACCGCACCGACCCGCGGCTGACCGTGCGGCCGCTGGCACCGCCGCTGATCCGCAAGCTCGCGGTCGTGCTGCGCCACGACAAGCCGCTGACCCGGGGCCTGCGGGCCGTGGTCGACGGCCTGCAGGGTCTCGGCGGCGGCGGGTAGCGGCTATTCGGTCCAGCTCTCCGAGAACGCCAGCGCGCAGGTGCTGAACGGCTTGCCCTCGCGGTCGCGCGGGAACGGGGTGCCGGCCGCCTGCTCGCCGTTGATGGTCAGCCGGGCGCCATGCGCCGGGATCAGCACCGTGCACACGCCGTACGGCCGGCCCGGCGTCTGATTCGGCTGGGTGTGGATCAGCAGCGGATCGCCGCAGTCGTGCCAGGTCAGTTCGACCACGTCGTCGTAGGACACCAGCCGTTCGGTCCAGAAGTAGCGCGGGTCGCCCTCCTTGGAGAACTCGGCGCCGATCACCGGGATCGAGGTGTCTGCGAGTTCCGGGTTAAGCATCCCCTGCACGGTCTGCTGCAGCCAACGGGCCATGGCGATGTTGTCGGAGTAGATCCGCCAGGCGCCGTCGGTCAGCTCGCTCTTCACGTACAGCACGTGGCCGGGGCCGCCCGGGCAGGTGATTACCCGCCAGAAGCTGGCGTCAGTCGACAGCGGGTCGCCGTCCTTTTGGGACAGCCGGATGAACGGGTTCTCGCCTGTCATGATCAGGCGGTTCGGATCGAGGGTACTCATGCTGGGTGCCTCCCTGGCTCGGGACATGGGCCGGTCCCGTGGCGGCAGCATAGCCATGCGGCGCGCCGCCGCTAGGCCTCCAGGACGATCTTGCCGATCACTTTCCGGTCCCGGATCAGCGCCAGCGCCTCGGCCATGCGGTCGAGCGGCAGCCGCGCCATGATCGCCGGCTTCAGCTTGCCCTCGCCGTACAGCCGGAAGATCTCGGCCTGCGCCTTCGCCATCACCGCCGGGGTGCGGTCGCGGTAGTCCGACCACTGCAGCCCGGAGACCTCGATGTTCTTGACCAGCAGGTAGTTGGCCTTGATCTCCGGGATCCGGCCGGCGGCGAAGCCGACCACCACCATCCGGCCGCACCAGGCCAGCGCCCGCATCGCCGCGTCGAACGGATCGCCGCCCAGCATGTCGATGCAGACGTCGGCGCCCTTGCCCTCGGTCACCGCGTGGACCTGCGCGCGCAGGCCGTCCCGCAGGTCGGCGACCGACAGGTCGATCACGTGGTCGGCGCCGGCGTCGACCGCGGCCTGCGCCTTGGCCGGCGTGGTCACCCCGGCCAGCGCGGTGCCGCCCAGCGCCTTGACCAGCTGGACCGCCGCCAGCCCGACCCCGCCGGTGGCGCCGTTGACCAGCACGGTCTCGCCGGGTTGGAACCGCGCCCGCTCGCGCAGGGCGAACCAGGCGGTCTGGTAGACCAGCCCCATCGACGCCGCGTCGTCGAACGGCATCTCGTCGGGGATCTCCAGGCACTGCTCCTGGCGGGCGACCACCCGCTCGGCGAAGGCGCCATGCTCGACCTGCACCATCACCCGGTCGCCGGCGACGAAGTTGGTCACCTCCCAGCCGATCGCCAGCACCTCGCCGGCCAACTCCTTGCCCGGGGTGAACGGCAGCGGCGGCTTGTGCTGGTAGCGGCCCTCGACCACCAGCAGGTCGGGGTAGTTCACGCCGGCGGCCCGCATCCGGACCACCACCTCGCCGGGGCCCGGCTCCGGGTCCGGCAGTTCCACGCTCTCGGCGGTCTCGGGCGGACCGAACCCGCGCATCACCATCGCGCGCATGTCAGCCTCCTGTCAGGTCGGCGTTGGCGTCGCCGAGCGCCGGGAAGCCCTGCCCGCCCTCGGGGTCGCGGTAGATCGGGGCGATCGGCGGTGGCAGCGGCGTCAGGGTGACCTCGCCGGCGGGCATGGCGCCGCGGAACAGGCCGCGCGCCCGGAAATGCGGATCGTCGGCCGCCTCGCCGATCGACTTCACCAGGGTAACGCAGGCGTCGACGCCCTCGAACGCGGACAGCCAGTCGGCACTCGGTTTCGCGGCGACGATGTCGCGAACCGCCGCCATCGTTGCGGCCGGGTCCCCGGAATCGTCGCGAAGGGCTTTCGGCAGGCCGATGACCGCGCAGAAGTTCATCCAGAACTTCTGCTCCAGCGGCGCGCAGGCCAGCCAGCGGCCGTCGGCGCAGCGGTACACCTGGTAGCGCGGCGACCCGCCGGTCACCAGTTCGCCGCCGGGCCGCGGGTCGGGCCGGCCGACCGCCCGCTCGCCGAGCGCCCAGTAGGCCCAGGCGAACAGGTTGTCGCCCATGGCGACGTCGAGATGGGCCCCCGCGCCGGTCTTCTCGGCCTCGCGCAGGGCCAGCAGGATCGAGATCACCGCCGGCATGGTGCCGCCGCCTATGTCGGCCACCAGCACCGGCGGCACCACCGGGTCGCCGGCCCGGTCGGCGCCCAGGTTCAGCACCCCGGTCTCGGCCATATAGTTCAGGTCGTGGGCCGCCAGCTGGGCCTTCGGGCCGTCCTGGCCCCAGCCGGTGATCGAGCAGTAGACCAGCGCCGGGTTGATCGCCTTCAGCGCCTCCCAGCCGAGCCCGAGCCGGTCCATCACGCCGGGCCGAAATTGCTCGACTACAACATCAATATCGGTCATCAATGATTTGATAATACGTATTGATTCTTCATTTTTCAGGTCCAGCGCCAGGGATCGCTTGCCGCGGTTCAGCAGGGCGAAGTTCACGCCGCTGTCGGCCGTCACCATCGGGGGATAGTGGCGCATCTCCTCGCCGCTGCCCGGGCGCTCGACCTTGATCACCTCGGCGCCGGCCTCGGCCAGGATCAGGGTGGCCATCGGCCCCGGCAGCAGGGTCGAGAAGTCCAGGACGCGGACGCCCGTCAGCGGCTTGCGCGGTGCACTCACTCGCCGGCCTCCCGGTCGGCCCGGCGCCTGGCCACCACCGCCCGCCGGGCCGGCGCGTAGTGGCGGGTGCCGTAGGTTTCGAACAGTGCGCGGGTGACGTCGTGATGATGATGCAGGCCGGTGCGCTCCAGCAGCTCGATCGGCCCCTCGGGATAGCCGAGGCCGAGCTTGACCGTCAGGTCCATATCGGCGGCGGTCGCCAGGCCCTCGTCGAGCCGGGTCAGCGCCTCGTTGTAGTAGGGCCGGATCAGCCGGTCGAGGATGCGGCCGGCAAAGTCGGCGCACACCGACACCTGCAGGCCGGCGGCCTCGAACATCGCCCTGGCGGCCTCGATTGCCGCCGGGTCGGTGGCCGGCTGGCGGACCAGCTCGACCAGGTCGGAGGGCTCGCCGTCGCCCAGCCGGAAGCGCGCGAAGCCGAGGGTGTTGGAGCCCTCCAGCCCGGCACCCTCGCCGGTCGCCTCGCCCAGGCATTCGGTGCCGAGTTCGACCAGGATCGCCTTGCGGGTCGGATCGGGCCGGTAGGCGGCGACCGCTCCGGCGCCGACGTAGACCGTGACTTCTCCGTGCGGCGCCGCGCCGTCGAGGAAGGCGTGCGGGACGGGGAACGACCGGCTGCCGCCGGTGTCGACGATGGCATGGCTCGTCATGTCAGCCTCCGAACATCGCGTCGCGGTCGTAGGTGAAGAAGCCGCGGCCGGACTTCCGCCCGAGATGGCCGGCGGCGACCATGCGCTTGAGCAGCGGCGGGGCCGCGCAGCGCGGATCGTGGGTGACCCCGTAGAACGCCTCGCAGAGCAGCACCTGGGTGTCCAGGCCGATCAGGTCGAGCAGTTCGCAGGGTCCCATCTTGTAGCCGAGCCCGGCCTTGATCGCCCGGTCGACGTCGGCCGGCTCGGCCACGCCGGCCTCGATCAACCGGATCGCGTCGTTGTTGAACGGCACCAGGAAGTAGTTGAGCACGAAGCCCGGCGTGTCCTGGGTTTTCACCGGCCGCTGCCCCATGGCCTCGCAGAACGCCCAGGCCGACCGGAAGGTCTCGTCCGAGGTGTTGAGCCCGGGCGACATCTCGACCAGCTTCATGAGCTGGGCCGGCAGGCAGAAATGCATGCCGACGACGCGGTCCTCGCGGCCGCAGCCGCCGGCGATCTCGGTGATCGACAGGGTCGAGGTGTTGGACGCGAGGATCGTGCGGGCCGGGCAGATCTCGTTGAGCTGGGCGAAAAGCGATCTTTTCACTTCGAGGTTCTCGAAAACCGCCTCGATGACGATGTCGCACTCGGCGAGGTCGGCGAGGAAACCGGTCGTGCTGCAGGCGGCCAGCGCGGCGTCGGCCTGCTCGCGGGTCATCTTGCCGCGCTCCACCGACTTGCCGAAGAACCCCTCGGTCTGCCGGCGTGCCCGTTCCAGGCTGGAGTCGTGGGTGTCGTACAGCACCACCCGATGGCCGGCGCGGGCCGCGACGATCGCGATCCCGGCGCCCATGGTGCCGGCGCCGCAGACGCCGACGGTGCGGATCTCGGACAAGGCTTGCCTCCTACTTGCGAACGAAACTGCGGCCGATCAGCTGGCGGTGGATCTGGTTGGTGCCTTCCCAGATCTGGGTAATCTTGGCGTCGCGCATCAGCCGCTCGACCCGGTAGTCGCGGATGTAGCCGTAGCCGCCGTGCAGCTGCACCGCCTCCTCGGCGATCCGCATGGCGAGGTCGGAGGCCCGCATCTTCAGCATCGACGCCTCGACCCCGAAGTCGGTGGCCCCGGCCTCGACCATCCTGGCGACCCGCCACAGCCAGTTCTCGCACATCGCCAGGTCGGTCGCGAGGTCGGCGAGCGTGAACTGGATGCCCTGGAACTCGACGATCCGGCGGCCGGACTGGCGGCGGTCGTTGATGTAGCCGACCGCGTCCTCGAAGGCGGCGCGGGCGATGCCGAGCGCGTGGGCCGCCACGCTGGGCCGCGACTTGTTCAGCGAGGCGAGCAGGATCCGCAGCCCCTCGCCCGGCCCGCCCAGGACGTTGCCGCGCGGCACCCGCATGCCGTCGAACGACAGCGCCACGGTCGGGGCGGCGCGGTGCCCCATCTTCTCCTCCTTGCGGAGCACCGACAGGCCGGGCGTGCCCCGGTCGACCACCAGCGCGGTGATGGCGCCCTTGGGGTCGTCGATCCCGGCCCACTTGCCGAACACCAGCAGGTGGTCGGCGACGTCGCCGTTGGAGATGAAGGTCTTGCCGCCGTCGACCACCACGTGGTCGCCGTCCGGGGTGAACCGGGTCTTCATGCCGGTGGCGTCGGATCCGGCCGTCGGCTCGGTGATGCACAGCGCGCCGATCCCGCCCTCGGCGACGCTGCCGAGCACCCGGCGCTTGAGCTCCTCGGAGCCGAAGTCCATCACCGGCTTCATGCCGTGGAAGGTGGTCGCCCAGATGATCCCGGTCGAGGCGCAGGCCTTCGACACCTCGCGCACGCAGGCGAGGTAGACCGAGTAGCTGAGGCCGATGCCGCCGTACTCCTCGGGCACGAACATGGCGTTCAGGCCGAGGTCGTTGATGGCGGCCATGTTCTCGGCCGGGTAGGCCTCGCGGCGGTCGTAGTCGGCGGCGCGCGGCGCGATCACCTCGGCCGCCAGTCGGCGCACCGACTCCAGCACCTGGGCCTCGTGCTCGGGCAGCGCCAGTTCCGCGTCCAGGCGGTCGAAGACGGTCGTCATGGTCAGCGGTCCCTGAAGCTCGGCTTGCGCTTCTCGACGAAGGCCGCCAGGCCCTCGGCGGCATCCTCGGTGCGGTAGGCCAGGGTCGACAGGTCGGCCTCGACCTTCAGCCCCTCGTGCACCGGCAGGTCGAGCGCCCGGCTCACCGCCTGCTTGGCCAGGGCCAGCGCCGGCAAGCCGTAGCACGTCATCTCGCCCAGGAAGGCCAGGGCTTCCGCCATCGGGGCGTCGCCCGCCAGGACCCGGTTCACCAGCCCGATACGCTCGGCCTCGGCGGCATCGACGGTGCGGCCGGTCATGATCATCTCGAGCGCCCGGCCCTCGCCGACCAGCCGCGGCAGCCGCTGGGTGCCGCCATAGCCCGGGATCAGCCCGAGCTTGATCTCCGGCAGCCCCATCTTCGCGGTCGGAACCGCCAGCCGGAAGCTGCAGGCCAGCGCCATCTCCAGCCCGCCGCCGAAGGCGTAGCCGTTGATCAGCGCGACCGACGGGATCTCCAGGTCGGCGATCCTGGCGAACGCCCGCTGGCCGGCCTCGGCGCCGCGCCGCTGGGCCATCAGGCCGCGGTCCATCAGCTCCTTGATGTCGGCGCCGGCGCAGAACGCCTTGTCGCCGGCCCCGGTGATCAGCAGGGCTCGAACGCCCATGCCCGGCACGGTGTCCAGCAGCCGCGACAGCTCGGCGATCAGCCCGAAGTTCAGGGCGTTCAGCGCGTCCTGCCGGTCGATCGTCAGGACCGCGACGCCGTCACGGGTGGTGAGAGCAAGACTCATCCGCCGCTCCTCATGTGGTGCCGCTCGGTGCACGTGGGTTCCGGCTCGGTCGCGCCGCGGCGGCGCGTCCGTCCGGAATGACGACAAACATTCTCATCGTCATTCCGGACGAGCCGGAACGCGCGAGCGTGCCGGATCGAGCCGGAACCCACCCGCCGCCGCCTTGGCTGACCGTGTTCCGGCGATCCCTCATCCCGCCGTCTCCGGGGCCCGGAACCGGCAGGGCTGCGGCGCGATCCGGCCGGCTTTCGCCCACTCCGCCAGCTCGCGCTTCAGGATCTTGCCGCTGGCGGTCAGCGGGAACGCGTCCATGGCCAGGAAGTATTCCGGCATGTCGTATTTCGACAGCCCGACGGCGAACAGGTGGGCCAGCACCTCGTCGGCCGCCGGCCGGTCCGGCCCGGCCGGCAGCACCGCCAGGCACAGTTTCTCGCCGAGCCGCTCGTCCGGCACCGCGAAGGCCGCCGCCCGGGCGACCGCCGGGTGCTTGATCGCGAGGTCCTCGACGCGCGCCGGGAAGATGTTGTGGCCGCCGCGGATCACCACGTCCTTCAGCCGGCCGACGATCGACAGGTTGCCACGCTCGTCCAGCACGCCGAGGTCGCCCGACAGGAACCAGCCGTCGCGGTTGAACGAGGTCTCGGTGGCCTCCTGGTTGTCGAAATAGCCGAGCATCAGGGCCGCCCCCTTGCCGCCGATCTGGCCGACCGTGCCCGCCGGCACTTCGCGGTCCGGGTCGTCCTGGGCGAAGATCCGCACGGTGTAGCCGGCGCCGCCGCGCCCGCAGGTGGTGCAGATCGTCGCCTCGTCGTCGGTCGGGTGGGTGTACTGGTGCGACGAGTTCTCGGTCATGCCGTAGATGTTCTGCGGCCTGACCCCCTGGGCCACGAACCGCTCGGCGACCGCCGGCGGAATCGGCGCGCCGGCCATGTAGAACAGGTTCACCGCGCCCAGACGAGCGATGCCGCGGCGCGCCTGCTCGGCCTGGATGTCCATGGCGTGGGTCGGCACCCCCATCACGTAGGTCGCCCCGGTCTCGATCATCCAGTCGAGCCGCGACAGGCCGGGCGCCGGGTCGTCGACCACCAGTTCCATCCCCGCGACCAGCCACTGCCCGACCGCCACCCAGGCGATGTGGTGGCTGAGCGGCGACAGGGTCAGCAGCACCGTCGAGTGGTCGTGGCCCCAGTCGCGCACCAGGTCGCGGCAGTTCGCCAGCAGCGAGTTGTCGGAATGCATGACGCCCTTCGGGCGCCCGGTGGTGCCGCTGGTGAACGCCAGGTAGCAGACGCTGTCCGGGTTCGGGTCGGGCTCGCGCAGGTTGCGCGGCGAGGCGCCGATCGCCGGCAGGTCGCCGCAGGCCCGCGCCTTCGGCAGCCGGAACACCCGGCGCATGTCGGGCAGATCGGACACCGCCGCGACCGGGTCGTGGCGGTCGGTATCGGCGCCCCAGCCGTCCTCGACCACCGCCGCGGCGGCGCGCACCCGGGTCAGCAGGCCGGCGATCTCCTCGACCGTGTAGTTGCGGTGCAGGGACGGGTTGCAGACATAGCCCTGGCGCGAGCAGGCCAGGAAGGCCGCCACCACCTCGACCCGGTTCGAGGCCCACAGGGCGACCCGTTCGCCGGTGCGCAGGCCGGACTCGTGGAAGGCGTCGGCGATGGCGTCGACCCAGTCCTTCAGCTCCGCCCAGCTCAGGTGCCGGGCCGAATCGCGCATCGCCCTGGCGTCCGGACGGGCCGCGGCGTGCTTCGCCAGCAGTGCGTAGAAAGTTTCGTCGTGCCACAGCCCGGCGTCGTAGTGCGCCCTCGCCTCGGCCGGGTCGTGCAGGGTCAGCAGCCGCGACATGCGAGTGGCCTCAATGCCCGAACTTGTCGGCGTCGGGGGTCCGGCGCTCGCCGAAGGCCGCCGAGAGCTCCTTGGACTCGTCGGTCTTGAGGTACAGCTTCAGCAGCATGTCGTGGCTGACCCGGCCCAGGCCGGCGACGCCGCCGTGGCGGGCCAGGAACGCGCTCTTGATGCCGGCCAGCGCCATCGGGCCGCGCTCGGCGATCTCCAGCGCCCACTTGCGGGTCTCGGCGCGCAGTTCGGCGTCCGGCACCATCCGGTTGATCAGGCCCATCTCGACCGCCTCGGCCGCCGATACCTTGCGGTTGGTGTACCAGAGCTCCTTGGCGCGCTTCTTGCCGATCGCGTCCTCCAGGTACCAGGTGCCGTAGCCGGCGTCGAAGCTGCCCATCATCGGCCCGACCTGGCGGAACACCGCGCTCTCCTTGGCGATGGTCAGGTCGCAGACCACCTGCAGCACGTTGCCGCCGCCGACCGCGAAGCCGTTGACCATGGCGATCACCGGCTTCTGCAGCCGGTCGATGGCGTCGTACATCTCCAGGGTCGGCAGCACCCCGGCATAGAGATTGGTGTCCTCCATGGCGTCCTTGCGGCCGCCGATGCAGAAGAACTTGTCGCCGGCCCCGGTCAGCACGACCACCCGGGTCCGGGTCTCGCGCCGGATCCCCTCGATGCAGTCGCGGATCTCGTGGCAGGTGACGGCGGTGAACATGTTGCCGTCGTCGGGCCGGTTGATGGTGATCCAGCCGATCGGGCCGTCCTCCTCGTAGAGGATGGTTTCGAAGCGCCTGATATCGTCGGCCATGGGCACGCTCTCCTGACGTCGGTCACGATTTCGCGGCGGGCATTACCGCAGGGATGCGCGGCGTCCCGCAACCCCCGTGGCAGCCGTTCCGCGGCACGGCTGCGTTGCCCTGCCGGCGTCGAGTTCAGCGGGTCAGCGCGAACATCAGCTGGTAGACCCCAGTCTCGACGTCGCGGGCGTTCCGCGCGGCCAGCCCGGGCCCGATGGCCGACGCGACGAGCGCCGCCTCGACCGCCGCCCGGTCGGTCCCTTCGATGATCGCCGCGAACGCCGCCCGTCCGTCCGGCCCGGTCCGCATCGTCTGTTCGGCGGTCGGCGCCAGGCTGCGCCCGCTGTCGGCCTCCCAGAGCTGCACGCGCGTGATACCCGGCCGCTCCCGCAGGTCGTGCAGGGCCTCGCCGCCGATCCAGCGCACCACCGCCTCGCGCTCCGGCTCCGGCGGATCGAACCGGACCGACGCCAGGTAGCCGCCCACGACCTCGCCGGCCACCAGCCGGACCCGGCAGGTCGCGCGAACGAAGTTGCGGAACGACGGCATCATCCGGGTGGTCCAGTCGGTCGGATGGTCGAGTGCGTGCCGGTACACCGGGTCGTCGAAGCAGGTCAGCGAATCGACCTCGTAGAGCGCCAGATAGCGATGCCGGCCGCGGTCGACCCGCCGATAGCGCCGGCCGGCACGCCAACCCGGCATGCCGACCCGCTCCGGTACGTGCTGACGGTGGTACCACTCGTTGAACTCGGGTTCGGCCCCGGGCTCGACGTCGCCCCAGACCGCCATCGCCGCGTCGGACATCGAATCCTCCCTCCAGCTGTCGTTTGCCGCCCCGGATGCGGCATGCTCGGATCACCGCCGCGACTGTCGGGCAGCCGCCCGCCCGTTGCAACGCCCCTGCCCCGACTTTCGGACCGCCTGAACGGAGACCGACCATGCGCATCTTGCTGATCCAGGGAGCCAACATGGGGTGGCTCGGATTCCGCCAGCCGGAACTCTACGGCACCACTACGGCCGCCGAACTCGACGCGATCGTGACGGCCGAGGCGGAGCGCCTGGGGGTCGATCTGGAGATCGCCTACACGAACCTCGAGGGCATCGCGATCGACCGCATCTACGAGGCCGCCCGCAGCGGTGTCGACGGCCTGCTGATGAACCCGGCCGGCTTCCTGTACGCCGGCTATGCGCTGCGAGACTGCCTGCGCGGGGTCCGTCTGCCCTATGTCGAGGTGCACATGACCAACATCGAACGTCGCGACATGCGATCGGTGCTGGCCGGCGAGGCCGACGGCATCGTGGTCGGCCTTGGAATCGACTCCTACCGGTTCGGTCTGGAGGCTCTGGCGCGCCTCATCGAGCGCCGCTCGCACGGCCCGTCATAGCGGCCCGCCCCCGGTGGCGCGTCGCCGGCCGGTCGCGCCCGGGGCGGGATCAGCGCGTCGCATCGGCGATGCATGACCGCAATAACCCGCTGAACAACATACGAGTCCGTTTCGAGTCCTCGTGACGTTGCATGGGCAATCGTTGCCCAGGCCACTTCCGGTTGTCACGCTTAGGTTATGTAAGACAAAAGTATTCACCCTGATTATTGCCTAGCTTATCTGTCATTGGACTCTACATATTTGACCTCGATACTTCTCTCCACCCATCCTATGAGATATGATCCGAGCATCCGGTAATCGAATGGACCGTCCATTCGAACGAAGTCGGGGGGCGATCGGACGAATGTTCTAGCTGAACGACCAGAGCGATTGGCTGTTTCGACAGAGATCCGAGTGGCGACAAGCCACCGACGCCAATCCAACCGGGCTCTACTGGGAGGAGAGTACTCATGCATCTCACCAACAAGTTCGTGCTGGCCGCAGCTGTCGCGGTCGTGACGCTGGCGGCGACGTCAGCGGAAGCGCAGCGGGTCCGCTGGAAGCTGCACAGCGCCTGGGGATCCAGCGTCCCGCATCTGGGCACCTCGGCGGTCCGCTACTCCGAGAACATCGACCGGATGACCGGCGGGGACTTCACGATGAAGTTCTTCGAGCCGGGCGCGCTGATTCCGGCGAACGAAGGCTTCGACGCTACCTCCAAGGGTTCCATCGAGGCGGCCTGGACCACTGCCGGCTACGATGTAGGCAAATATCCGGCCCTGGCGTTCTTCACCGCGGTGCCGTTCGGCCCGACCATGGGCGAGTATTTCGCCTGGAAGAAGTTCGGCGGCGGCGACGTGCTGGAGCAGGAGATCTACGGCCAGCACAACGTGAAGAAGATCGACTGCTTCGCGATCGGCCCGGAGACCTCGGGCTGGTTCAAGAACGAGGTCAACGATCTCGAGCAGCTTCGCGGCCTGAAGATGCGGTTCTTCGGCCTCGGCGCCCGGGTCATGCAGAAGCTCGGCGTGTCGACCCAGTTGCTGGCCGGCGGCGACATCTTCCCGGCGCTGGAGAAGGGCGTGATCGACGCCACCGAGTTCTCGATGCCCGCCATGGACATCAAGTACGGCTTCTACCAGATCGCCAAGTACAACTACTTCCCGGGCTGGCACCAGCAGGTGTCGGTGAGCCACCTGCTAATCAACATGGACAAGTGGAACGCCCTGCCGGACAAGTACAAGGCCATCGTCGAGATCGCGGCCGGCGAAAGCATCCACTACACCTTCGCCGAGACGGAATACGTCAACCCGTCCGCGATGACCGAAATGGGCGAGAAATACGGCGTGATCACCAAGCGCTGGACCGACGCCCAGATCGGGACCTTCGAGAAGGCCTGGCTCGAGGTGATGGAGGAGGATTCCAAGACGGATCCGCTCTTCAAGAAGGTCGCCGACAGCTACCTGGCGTTCCGCAAGGTCTACTCGAAGTGGGGCAACGCCCAGGCGCTCAAGCCGACCTATCTGGACTGAGAACGCGTCTCACACACGGACGACCGTTCGTTTGCGGGGGGACCCGGGGGGTGCCGCCGACCCGACAGGGCGGTGGCATCTCCCGAGCCTGCGCGGCGCGGTCGGCCATTCCCACTTCGCGCTCGAGGGATCCGGTAGATGCAATATCTGGCGCCTGCACTGAGGACGTTCGGCCGCAACCCGGCCCTGGTCGTGGCGATCGTCGCGCTCGCGGTGATCGGAATCGCCTACGCGCGGATCCTGGGCATGACCGCCGACGAGCAGAACGAACTGCTCTGGCTGATCCAGGACTACCTGCCGATCATCATGTTCGTTTCGCTCGCGACCCTGCTGTTCTCGGGCTTTCCGGTCGCCTTCATCCTTGGTGGCCTCGCCCTGCTGTTCGGGCTGATCGGCTACTACCTCGACATGTTCTCGCTGATCGAGTTCTTCAACTTCATGCCCCGGATCTGGTTCCAGGGCGCGGAGAACCTCGTCCTGGTGTCGGTCCCGGCCTTCGTCTTCATGGGCGTGATGATGGAGCGCAGCGGGGTCGCCAACGACCTGCTCTACTGCGTGCAGGTGCTGCTGAAGAAGGTCGCCGGGTCGCTGGCGCTGGCCGTCGTGGTGATGGGCACCGTGCTGGCGGCGATGACCGGCATCATCGGCGCGTCGGTCACCATGATGACCGCGCTCGCGCTGCCGACCATGCTCCGCCAGGGCTACAGTCACGCGCTGGCCACCGGCTGCATCGCCGCGTCGGGCACCCTCGGGATCCTGATCCCGCCGAGCATCATGCTGATCATCATGGCCGACCTGATGGCGGTGTCGGTCGGAAACATGTTCATGGCGGCGATCCTGCCGGGCCTGCTGCTGGCGCTGTTCTATCTGCTGTTCGTCGGCATCTTCGCGAAGCTGTCGCCGGCCGCCGCCCCGCCGCTGCCGCCCGACCTGCTCTACGTACCGAAGAACGAATACCCGAAGATGATCTTCAAGAGCTTCCTGCCGCCGGTCCTGCTGATCTCGATGATCAAGGGCTCGATCCTGTTCGGCGTCGCCACGCCGAGCGAGGCCGGTGCGGTCGGCGCCTTCGGAACCCTGGTGCTGGCGGCCGGTAACCGGCGGCTGACCTTCCCGCTGCTGCAGGGGGTGTGCAACACCTCGGCCCGCACGATCGCGATGATCTTCTTCATCATCATCAGCGCGACCTGCTTCGCCTATGTCTACCGGTCGCTCGGCGGCGACGACATCGTCGAGCACCTCATCAAGTCGGCCGGACTCGGGTCCTGGGAACTGCTGTTCCTGCTGATGGCCATCACCTTCTTCCTCGGCTTCTTCCTCGACTGGATCGAGATCACGCTGATCGTCCTGCCGGTATTCGCGCCGCTGGTGGCGTCGCTCGACTTCGGCGACCACGTCGCCGCCAAGGACGTGGTGTTCTGGTTCCTGATCCTGATGGCGATCAACCTGCAGACCTCGTTCCTGACCCCGCCGTTCGGCTTCGCGCTGTTCTACATGAAGGGGATCGCGCCGAAGGAAGTGAAGATCCAGTCGATCTACAAGGGCATCGTGCCGTTCGTCATCCTGCAGCTGATCGGCCTGCTGCTGGTGATCTGGCAGCCGAACCTTGCCCTGTGGCTGATGAAATCGGTCTACGACTACTGACGATGCGGCCCGGAAAGCTGGAGACAGTGCAGTGACGCAAGCAACCGCAGACATCGCGCCGGCAAAGACGGTGGATGCCGCCGCCGAGTTGACCCACCTGAAGCCGGATCAGATGCCGACGATCCTCCAGGTGAGCCAGAAGCTCAGGAACTTCGTCGATCTGGTCGGCCGGTTCGGGTCGTGGTTCGCGATGCCGCTGATCCTGGTGACCGCCTTCGACCTGGCGATCCGCAAGACCGGCTGGATACAGATCTGGCTGGTCGAGAACGTCAGCCCCTATTTCGGATCGACCCTGCTGCAGGAGCTGGAGTGGCACGCCCACACCGTGCTGTTCTGCCTGGTGCTCGGATTCGGCTACATCTGGAACACCCATGTGCGGGTCGACCTGGTGCGCGAGAACCTGGCATTCCGGAAGAAGGCCTGGATCGAGTTCATCGGGCTGAACATCTTCCTGATTCCGTTCACCCTGGTGGTGACCTACTTCGCCCTGGTCTATGCCTACGATTCGTGGGCGATCAACCGCGAGGCGGGCTGCGCGTGGTACGAGTGCGGCGAGGTATCGGCTTCCCTGGTCGGGCTCAGCCATCGCTGGGTCATCAAGCTGACCCTCGCCTTCGGGCTGATCGTGGTGCTCATCGCCGGGATCGCGGTCTGGCTGGAGATGGCGGTGGCCCTGTTCGGGCCGAAGCACTGGCGGTTCCCGCTCAGCACGGTGGAGTGGCCGGAGGAAGCCGGCTCGACCATCGAGGGCAAGGAGCGGATCGCCCTCGACGAGGCCGCCGACGAGCTCGAGCGTCGGGCCATGGAACGCAAGCGCCGGGAAGCGGAAGCGATGGCCTCGGACTGAATGCAGGTCCAGGGCCTGGAACAGGACGGAATGACCGTGCTCGACTGGGAAGGTCTGTTCAAGCGTTACGTCTGGGATGACCGGACCACCCCCTATCTGGTGCCGGTCGCGAAGCTGAACCGCCGTCAGGCCGACAGCGAGGTGCTGGCCTACTGCCTGTTCATGGGCGTGCTGTTCACCGTGGTCGCGCTCGGCGCGATGAGCGAGTTGTCGCCGACCGGGCGTTCGCCGTTCACCACCCTTTACGGGTTCACCGTGGTTTGCGCCTGCCTGCTGCTGAACTACACCAAGGCGGTCCCGGCCGCGGTCTATCTGGGTACGGCGCCGCTCGCCGGGCTGGTCTACCTGGCCGCGACCCTGGCGGGCAGCGGGACCCCGCGCGAACCGATCGACACCTCGATGGTCGCCGTCGTCCTGCTGCTGCTGCTCTGGTATTCGGTCCGACTGGTCAATCTCGCGCGCGGCTATCCGCAGATGCCGGAAGGCGACGCCCTGCCGCCTCGGCGGCGCCTGTTCAAGTGAGCGACGACCCGTCCCGGCCGGGCCACCGCCTGCCGCGTCGCTTGCATTTCGTGGCCCATTTCGCGGTATTCGCAATCACCGCGTCGATCATCCTGGCGGCCGAGGCCGCGTCCGGTTCGGACTGGCCGCTGTTCTGGCCGGTCGGGCTGTGGGCGGCGGCACTCGTGATCCACTACTTCGTCGCCAGTTCCTACGACCTGGACCGGGACTGGATCGACGAGCGCACCGCCGAGGTCCGCGGCCGCAGCTACGATTTCGATCATATCGAAAACATCGAGCAGCGGATTCGCAAACACGACCCGTCCGTCACCCCGCGTGCCGGACGAGACCGGGAATCGCACCGCGGCTGACGCCTCGGCGCGCCGGTACCGGTCGAATCGACATTCCCCGACCCGCCCACCGGCGGGAACGGTCGGTGTCGGCCGGGCGTTCTCGCGATATGCGTGTTCTGCTCGCTGAATTTATCGCGAGCCGCCAAGTAACTGCCCATAGATTCATCATATTTCGGAATGCATCGATGGAAATCGACGCCGATCGGCGGGATTGTGTACCGAACCTTCTTGAATTCCGTAGGTGCGACGGTAACAATTGCGCCAGCCGTCGCGGCTCCGGCACTGACAGATCGGGGTTTAATCAACAAAAACAAACAACAAAGCGACGGATCGGCGAAACGGAACCGATCCGCCAGGGTCGGTCTTCGACTGGGAGGTAACAGGAATGGCATTTAGGAAGTTCGTTAGAACGGCCGCCTTGATGGGGTTGGCCGCCGGCGTCATGGTGGCGTCGACCGGGGAAGCAGACGCCAAGCGGGTCCGCTGGAAGATGCACTCGGCCTTCGGTTCGAAAATCGCCGTGATCGGTGAAGGTGCGGTGAACGCATCCGACACCATCACCAAGGCTTCGGGCGGCGACGTCACCCTGAAGATGTTCGAGCCGGGCGCCCTGGTTCCGGGTACCCAGTATTATGATCCGGTTTCCAGCGGCGCGCTCGACGCGGCGTTCGGCACCCCGGGCTACAACGTCAACAAGAACAACGCCTACGCCTTCTTCTCGGCGGTTCCGTTCGGGCCGAGCGGCGGTGAGTATCTGGCGTGGATGCGGTACGGCGGTGGCGAGGAGATGGCCACCGAGATGTATGGCCGCGACAAGATCCGCTACAACCTCTGTGGCGTTATCGCACCGGAGTCCTCGGGCTGGTTCCGCAACGAGATCAAGAGTCTCAATGATCTCAAGGGCCTGAAGATGCGGTTCTTCGGGCTTGGCGCCAAGGTCATGGAGAAGTTCGGTGTCTCCACCCAGCTGCTGGCCGGCGGCGACATCTACCCGGCCCTGGAGCTCGGCTCGATCGACGCCACCGAGTTCTCGATGCCGGCGATCGACAAGGACCTGGGTTTCTACCAGATCGCCAAGCACAACTACTTCCCGGGCTGGCACCAGCAGTCGACCCTGAACGAGCTGCTGATCCATCAGCCGGCCTATGACGCGCTGGACGACACCCAGAAGGCCGTGATCAAGGCCTCCTGCGACGCCAACGTGATGTTCATGTTCGTCCGTGGCGAGGCGATCCAGTTCGCCGCGATGAAGTTCCACCAGGAGAAGGGTGTGAACATCCACCGCTGGTCGGATGACATGCTCGACAAGTTCGAGGCCGCCTGGAACGAGGTGATCGCCGACGAGATCAAGGACAACGAGGACTCCAAGAAGATCTGGGCTTCGCTGTCTTCGTTCCGCAAGGACTATGCGATCTGGAAGGACAACGGCTACCTGAAGTAACCGTCGCCGGACGACGTTCCGGATTGCAGTACGCGTAATCGCGGTATCGGCTCAGGCCGATGGCATGGGCCGGTACCGCGGCTTTTTTGCAGAACCCGGCCTTGTCGGCAGATCGCCGATGGAGTCGGGTGTTATTTTGAAAGACGACCGGTTCGTTTAGTCGTTGATAACAAAAAACCACTACCTGGGGACGCTCAATGCGAAGTCTTTTGACGGTCGCGGACCGGCTCGAAGGGATACCGCAGAGGTTTGGGAAGCTGGGGTCCTGGCTGATCCTTCCGCTGATCGGGATCATCATGTTCGACGTGATTACCCGGAAGTTCCAATTCATGCAGCAGTGGATCATGTCCACGCCGCTGTACGACTTCATGTCGCCGACCAAGCTGCAGGAGCTCGAGTGGCACCTGCACGCCGCCCTGTTCCTGCTGGCGCTGGGCTATGCCTACACGGTCAACGCCCATGTCCGCGTCGACCTGATGCGCGAGAAACTCAGCGACCGCGGGCAGGCCTGGGTCGAGCTGGGCGGGATCTGCCTGCTGATGATCCCCTACATCGTCGTGGTGATGTATTACGGCTGGACCTTCGTGCACCAGGCCTGGGAATCCAACGAGTCGTCGGACGCCATGACCGGCCTGTCGCACCGCTGGGTCATCAAGTCCTTCGTGCTGCTCGGACTGCTGCTGGCATTGATGGCCGGCATCTCCACCCTGCTGCGACAACTGGTCTACCTGTTCGGGCCGGAGGAGCTGCGGCCGGAGATCAAGATGAACATGCTGACCAGCGCCGAGGCGGAACACCTGCCGAAGATCGCAGACACCGACGAAGACAATGATATCGCGAAGCTCGAGGGTCACTACGACGACCCCGAGATCGCCCGGGGAGGTTGAGCCGTGGAGTTCTATTGGGAGGACTATCTCTCCGTCTACATGTTCGCGGCGTTGGCGCTCGGACTGTTCTCCGGGTTTCCCGTGGCGTTCGTGGTCGGCGGGATCGGGCTGGCGTTCGGTTTCATCGGTGCCGCCGTCGACTACTTCTCGCTGATCGAGTTCTACAACATCCTGCCGCGCATCTGGGGCGGCGCCGCCGCTAACCTGGTGCTTGTCGCCGTCCCCTGCTTCATCTTCATGGGTACCATGCTCGAGCGGTCGGGCGTGGCGAACGACCTGCTCGACATCCTGGAGATCCTGTTGCGCCGGGTTCCCGGCGGCCTGGCCCTGTCGGTCACCGTGATGGGCACCATCATGGCGGCCACCACCGGCATCATCGGGGCCTCGGTCGTGATGATGACGCTGATGGCGCTGCCGACCATGCTGCGCCAGCGCTACCAGAAGGAACTGGCGACCGGCACATTGGCGGCATCGGCGACGCTGGGCATCCTGATCCCCCCCAGCATCATGTTGGTGATCATGGCCGACCTGCTGGCGATCTCGGTCGGCAACCTGTTCCTCGGCGCGATCCTGCCGGGCCTGCTGCTGTCGTGCCTGTACTTCGCCTACATCCTGGTGGTGTCGTCGCTGAAGCCGCACTGGGCGCCGTCGC
>NZ_JAVJSE010000040.1:0-265793 GCF_040219615.1 Thalassobaculum sp. | reverse complement strand
CGGATGCCGGCCAGCATCAGCGTGGTCAGCGGGTAGTAGATCATCGGCTTGTCGTAGACCGGCAGCAGCTGCTTGCTGGCGACCAAGGTCAGCGGATACAGCCGGGTGCCGGATCCGCCGGCGAGCACGATGCCCTTCATCCATGGAGTCCTTCAAGAATCAATCGCAGATTGATTATATTGAATGCGGGCGGGCGTGGGAACTCTTTCGATGCCTGTTGCCAAGGAAGCATCCCGCCGGATCCTTCTCCGCGGTCAGCGCTGCTGCTTGCGCAGCCCGGCTTCCGGAGCGATCGGCAGGGGCGGCAGGTGGTGTTCCCGGATGGTTGGCGGCATTGAAAGGTCGCCCTGCGACATGGTGACGGCGAGGACGCCGCTTCGGGTCCGGACCGGCAGTGTGAGCGCGATCACGTCATAGAATTCCGAGCGATGCCGGCGTGCCACCGGTTCACCGGAGGCGATCGCCGTCGTGATCCGGTCTCGCGAAGCCTCGATTTGGGGGGCTGGCAGTATGTCCGGCAGGCGGGCACCCTCCGGGCTTGGGGTGCTGAAGATCAGCCCGCCACCCAGGCGGCATGCACGAGGGTCGCCATCCTCCATCCGAAAGATCGAGACGTACTGGCCGGTGTCGTCGAGTTGATCGATCAGGGCTTCCAGACCCCGCGCATCCTTCCAGCGCTCGATGAACGTTCGGAGACGCGGACGCAGGAATGCGCGGGTAGCGGCGGAACCGCAGCCGATGTGCTGCGTTTCGACCCGTCCGGACGCGTTCTGAACGAGCGAGAAGTTGGCATACTCCAGCTTCTGGGCCTCATCGTAGACCTCGAGGATGCGACGACACGCCGCAAGCATCGATTCCATCGTCCAGCAAGTCGGTACGTCGGCATGGTGGTAGCGGACTTCGACCTCGCGAACCTCGCCGCCGTCACCGAGGCGCCTGATTCCGTCGAGCAGGCCCTTCAGGGCGGGCAGCCCGATGCAGCGTGGATCGAAGCGGATCTGCATGTGGTCCCGGGTGCGGCCGACGAATGCCCAACCCTCGGTACGGATCATCCAGCCGGGCAGAAAAGCCGGCGAGAGAAGGGCTTGCGGCCGCCCCTGCTGCAGCGCACCATCCGGCCGTATCCAGAGATTGTCTACGACAATCCTGATATCACTGTGTGCCAAGTGAGTCCCCACCCACCGTTGTGCAGTGAGGATTTTTGCATGTAAAACAGTAAAGTTGAAACAACTTTGGCGACAATGCCCACTCAAGCCGCGAACCCGCGCGGCGCCGCCAGCCCTACCTCACGGGAGTTCCGATGCGTCCGCCTTGGCCGTTCCCGAGCTTTCGGAACTGAGATCGACCATTGACCGTACCAGGTCGACCACCCGACCCCGGGCATGATCCGGCAGTTGTTGCCAAAGGCGCAGGAGCTCGTGTGTCTGTCGGCGCTCGTAGCTGTTTGCCGTAATCGGGGCATCGAACTCGGCGATAGGCTCGCTCGACAGCATATGCGCCGGCGAGGCGACCCGGGTCTCATCGGCCATCTCGTCAAAGAAGTGCGACACCGGCACCCTCAGGCAATTTGCCAAGTCGAACAAACGGGATGCCGAGATCCGGTTCTCGCCCTTCTCATACTTCTGATACTGCTGCCCGGTGACGCCGATCTGCTGCGCGATCGCGCTCTGTGACAGGCCAAGCGCCAGGCGACGTTCCCGGACGCGCCGCCCGACGTGCTGGTCCACCGGATTGTTGGTGGTCACGTGCTCGTAGGTGCCCTTTCGCCCACTGGTTGTCTTTACAGCCTTCTTCGCGACGGATTCGTCATCGGCCGCTTTTGCGGTATCGGAGGAAGCACTCCTCCCTCTTGGCGACATGCGCGTACGCCTTATTTTGTTTGCGGCGAAAAACTAAAATCGTGCTACTGGCGCAGACTGTCAACTCAGTATTAGTACCGAATTGGCCTTCAGTTGAAACTGTATCGCGCCTGCGTTCATGTGAACGTTCGAATTTAGACTGTTCTGAATCGTTGAGAAAACAACCGTGAGTTCGGATACGGACGCACCGGGGACGGTCGCCTCTGAGACTATGCGTTTACCCGTTCTGACAGTTTCGCGCAACCAGTGCTCGATATTAAGGGGGCTGAGAACCGCATTGGTGCCCCTGCTGCAGGCATGATCGACATGCTCGATCATCGCGAGTTGGTCGGGAGATGGCAGTCCGAAACGAATCACCAGCGCTTCGCGGGCGTCGCCGTGCCGGCCGGCCAAGTCGAGCAAGTCACGAGCCGAGCCCACGACATAGCCCGCAAGATCGGCCAGTAGCGGGGCTAGCCAACGGTGGCGCGCCAGGGCCGCGGTGGCGCCGGCCGTTTCCGTGGCAGCCGCACTGCCGGGCGCGGGGTAGCGGTATGTCGATCCGAGCCGGTGCCCGGCCAACTGGATCCATGGAGCCAGACCGGCGAGCAGGTCGGCCGTCGAGTCGTGGGGGCTAGCGTGCCATGCGTCGCCGCTAAGGATGTGCAGCACGAAGGTCGATCCGAGGCCGGTCAGTGACGCTTCGATCGGCATCCGCCACTCGTAGCCAGGCACCTGCGCAATCGGGTCGACATACAACTCGGCCCGCCAGCCGCGGGCGGTGACGACGATAGCCCCGGCGCGACAGCAGTCCTGAATCGCCGCCATCCGGTCGGGCACCGACGCCAGATCCTGCGCCGGGATACAACCCGCTTCGGTGGCCAGCCAGATTCTGTTCGCCATCTTAAGGTTGATCGCTGTCGTGTGACTGGTAATCTAAGATGAACTCACGTTGAGTATCTTGGTTCGGAGGGTAGCGGTGTCAAGGCAACCGGATTCCGAGGACGTCCCGCCTATCGCCGGAGACCGACGCGCCCTGCAGGTGCTCGCCAACTGCATCGGCGAGGTGCTCGGCATACGAACCGAGGCATACCGGAATCTGCTCCGCGCCTCGGCCAGCGACAATCCGCTCGACCTGCATCTGGCTCAGCTCTCGTTCGACGCGCTGGATGGGCGGGTGCGGACGGAGATCTGGCGGCGGGTGCAGGCCGCCGACCGTCGCACGGTCGGCGGGGGCAGGCCGGGCGACGGTGGAGCCGATGTTCTGGATCCGGGCTCCGGCCGCGCAGGCGAGGCTTTCCGGTGACTGCGGCACGGCTCCCGGGGCGGTCGCCGTGGCTGGCCGTGGAGAACGAGTGGATCGCCGCCGAGCCGAGCACCGGCGCGCCGCTCCAGCGCATGTCGCTCCCGCCCGTGCCGCCCCTGCCCATGCCGCGCCCTGCCGCGCCGGAACTCTACGCGCCGGAGCTGGGGCCCGAGTGGCGGGTCCACGGGCTGGGCCATGTTCATCTGGTTCGCCGTGGCCGCCGGCTGTCGGTCCGGCTCGACGGCCGGCAGTTCGACAGCGGGCAGGGCGAGCGACTGGTCACCGCCCTGGCCCGGTTCGACGGCCGGGTAGACGGAGTCGACGTGGCGGTTTGGAGTGGCGGTCTTGCCGTGACCGCCAGCTGGCTCGAGGCTTCGTTCGCGAGCTGCGACGCGGCTGCGCGCTTCGTGCGCAAGCTGGCGGCGGTGGCGACCGGCGCCGAACGGGTGACGACGCTCCGCATATCGCCGGTCGGCAGCGACCAGTTGCCGAAGGCGCAGCGCGCCTGGTTCGATCGCCTCATGGCAGCATGGACAGTCGACCGATCGCTGGGGGCCGGCCCGCTGGCCCGGCTGTTCCGGCCTGGAGGCGAGACCATGCATGAAGGGCTCAAGGTCGTTCGCCGGTTCGGCGGCAATCTGCGGTTCGAGGCTTATCGCATGGCGATCGGGCACCGCTGGATCCGCGATCAGGAGAGGATCATGCACGGAGGCGACCTGCGGGCGGTGATCGACCGCCGCCTGGCGCGCAGCCTGCTGCAGTCGGTCGCCCAGGCCCACGGCAGCGGTCAGCAAGTGATCGAGCAGGTTTCCGGGCTGGTCCAGGTCGAGAACGGCTACCGGTTCACGGACTACCACCGGCTGACCCTGCCGCTTGGCGCCGGGATGGCGCTGATCGCCACCAGCTGGTAGGCGGCCGGCGGCGGCGCGAGTGCCGTCGGCACCTTGGCGACCCGTGTGTCAGGCGCCGTCGGCGCTGCACTCGACGGCGGCGGCGGTCCGCCGCGGCGGGATCCGCAGGACGGCGACGGCGGCGATCGCCGCGCCGGCGGCGTCGAGCGTGGAGGTCGGGATGACGGCCAGCAGCGTCGAAGTCTCGGCTCTCGCCAGCGCATCGTGCGCGACGATCGCTGTCCCGCTCCGGTCCGCCTCGATGACCCAGTCCATGACCTCCGTAAGGTCGATGCGCGGCGGACCGAACCCGTCCTGCAGGTGATGGTCCAGGCGGGTCACTGTTCCCTCGTCGTCACCGCCTGGGGTCACGAGCATCGCTTCCCGCGCCCCGATGCGGCGCTGCGCGGCCACCAGGAGCGTCGCCGCCGTGCGGTAGCGCCCGGAGGCCAGCGGCGCGATACCCTCGCGCACCGTTGCGGGAACCCGGATGGTATCCGTCGGCCCGGCGGTATCGTTGGCCGCCATCGCACCGCAAGCCCCGGTCTCCCCATCCCGGATGCCGGGGGCGGCCCGGCAGGCGATCCGGATGGTCGCCCAGGCGGCGCCGTCGGCGAGGCCGACCCAGGCGGCGGTGGCGGCTGACAGTTCCTCCGGCGATTCCACCGGACGAAGGTGCCAGTCGGCGGTGCACAGGAGATGCAGCACCGCCGGGAAGTCCTCGCCGGTGAGAGAGGCGCCTAGCGCGGCCCGCCATCGCCGCCGCCCGGCCTGCACTACCGGGTCGAGGAACACCCGCGTCGGCTCGTCCTCCGCCTCGGCGATAAGGATCGCCCCGGCCCAGCAGTGATTGCGGAAGGCGGCGCTGGCGATCGGATCCCGGACGTCCGGAACCCGTCGGCGTCCGGTCGGCGTGGCGTGCCACCATCTGCGGGCCATGCTGCGGCGTTCCTTCCTGTTGTCCGCGACGACGGTCGGCGTGGAGATGGTCCGGCAACCTGGTGGCCCGGAGTTGCCGAGGATGTGTGCCGGAGATGATAGTGGTGTAAACTTCAGGTTGATTCAATGCAATCGAGAGCCGGACATGCGGGAATGGATGCGGGCGCCGGGCCACGCGGCCGGGCCGGCGCCGCAGGTGCCGGCGGTACTGGTAACCGGCGGTGCCGGCTTCGTCGGCAGCCATGCCTGCAAGGCGCTGGCCGCCGCCGGCTTCCTGCCGGTGGCCTATGACGACCTGTCGAACGGCTCGAGATGCGCAGTGCGATGGGGGCCGCTCGAGGTCGGCGACGTGGCCGATCACCGGCAACTGGCGACGGTGCTGGCCCGCCACCGGGCGGTTGCCGCGATGCATTTCGCGGCCCGTATCGAGGCCGCCGAATCGCTGCGTGACCCGGCCGTCTACCTCGCCGCCAATGCGGACGGCACCTGGCAGTTGCTGCGGGCGATGCGTCAGGCCGGCGTGCGGCACCTGGTGTTCTCCTCGTCGGCCGCGGTGTACGGCGCTCCCGCCATGCTGCCGGTGCCCGAGGCGCACGCTCTGCGGCCGCTCAGCCCCTATGGCGGCAGCAAGCTGCTGGCCGAGCGGATGCTGGCAGAGTCCGCCGCCATCGGCGGCCCACGCTGGGTGGCGCTGCGGTATTTCAATGCCGCGGGGGCCGACCCGGACGCCGAACTGGCGGAGAACCACCGGTTGGAGACCCACCTGATTCCGCTGGCCCTGCGGGTCGCGCTCGGTCACCGCCCGTATCTCGAGGTCCACGGCATCGACTACGCTACGCCTGATGGTACCTGCATCCGCGACTACGTGCATGTGAGCGACCTGGCCGACGCCCACGTACTGGCGCTGCGCCGGTTGCTGGCCGGTGGCGAGCCGCTGGTTGCCAATCTCGGCACCGGCCGCGGCGCCTCGGTGCTGGCGGTGGTCGACGCCGTGCGCGCCGCGACCGGCCGACCGGTGCCGCTGCGGGCCCGCGGCCGGCGCCCGGGCGATCCACCGCGGCTGGTGGCCGACGCCCGGCTGGCCCGCGACGCGCTGGGCTGGCGGCCGCACTTTCCGGAGCTGGCCGACATGGTGCGGCATGCGTTGTCGGCGATGCGGTGTATCTGAGGTTGTCTGAAGCCCGCTGTGAGACAGATGGGAGCGATGTATAAAGCTTGAGATGTGAGTTTGGTTATTAATTGATAAATTTGAGATTGAAATTCTCGTGGAAAACCTGAATCGTAGTGTCGAGACAGGGGATGGAGTGGGTGCAGGGCGCAGTCGCGTATCGACGACGGTTCGGCCACGAGGGCCTTGCACTTTGATGGGCGGTTCTCGACTGCGGGGGCGTGACAAGGGTGGGGAAGGAACGCGCGATGGTCGCATTTGCACGGGCAAGTGCGCCGACCGTAGGGGCGGCGACCGGGCCGCTGTCGGCCGAGGCCATCCGTCGCACCGTCTGGTTGACCCGGCCAGATCTGCAGCGGCAGTTCCGTGACGATATTGAGGGCTTCGGTTGGTGGATGGAGATCGTCGGTCGTGGCGAGTATCGCGGCCATGACGAGGCCGGCGGCGACCCGGCCGACGACTTCACTGCCCCGGCGCCCGGTGCCCTGCCCGGGGTCCGGCCGAGGCTGACCCGGTTCATGGCGTCCGTGCACCGGCTGCGGCCCGATCTGCGCCGGCGCTTCGATCTCGCCACCGCCGCCGGACAACAGGGCCTGGCATGGTGGCTGCTGGTCGACGGCGCCCGCGAGCACGGCGCCTTCGAGCGTGCGGCCCTGGCCGCCTGCGCCGGCGATGGACTGCTGGAGGCGTTGGCGGAGGGGGCCGCGGAAGATCCGGAGCCGCGCATGACGCGGCTGATGCGTCTGGTCTGGGACATGCGGCCGGACCTTCAGGCTGTCTTCGACATCGCCTCCGCCGCCGGCCGCCGAGACCTCGTCTGGTGGTGCTTCCTCCATGGCCCCGCCGAACTGGGCCTCGACCGCTACCTGACCGCTGCTCAGCTTCGGTTCCTGGGAGCGCCGGACCCGCGGCTGCCGCAGGCCGACGTGGTACCGGTCAGCCGGCTGATGGCGCGGATCTGGTCGTCCCGCGAGGACCTGCAGGGGGCCTGGCCGCTCGACAACGCGGCCGGCCGAATGCGCTATGTCGGCTGGTTCTACGCGCATGGCATCGCCGAACTCGGCCTACTCGGGCTGATCGACGTCGGCGCCGCCGAGGTCCTGGCGGCACCGCTCGTTCCCGGTGACCGGCTCAGCCGTATCCTGGCGCTGTTGTGGCTCGGCGACGACCGCCTGCGTGCCCGGTTCCCGGATCCGCGCGCCGACGCCTACGCCGCGTGGGCCGGGCGCGACGACGCCGGCGAGACATTTCCGGTCCTCGACCGCATCCGGCGGCTTGGTCCCCGTCCCGCGACCCGCAAAGTGCGTGCCGGCCGCCGGGGACTTATGCCCGGCTACAACCTGATCGGCTATGCCCGCGGCCAGCTCGGTATCGGCGAGGACGTGCGCATGGCGGCGCTGGCCATGCAGGCGGCCGGCGTACCGTTCTCGATCTACAACATCGAGCCGGGGCGAGAGGTGTGCCAGGGCGACGACAGCGCCGTGGCCTTCGTCTCCGACCGGCTGCCCTACGACACCAACCTGTTCTGCACCACCGGCATCGAGACCGCGCGGATCGCCGCGGTCGAGGGGTCGCGGCTGTTCGACGGCCGCCGCAGCATCGGCTACTGGCCGTGGGAGCTGCCGGAATGGCCGCGCGCCTGGCGGCACGCCTACGACCTGGTGGACGAGGTCTGGGCCTCCAGCGACTACAGCCGCCGCGCCTACGCCCGGAGCAGCCTCAAGCCCCCGCATCACATGCCGATGGCGGTGACGGCGCAGGCCACCGCCGGCCTGACCCGGCGCGACTTCCGCCTCCCGAAGCGGCGCTTCCTGTTCGCCTTCTCCTTCGACGCGCTGTCCGGCTTCGCGCGCAAGAACCCGCTGGCCTGCGTGGCGGCCTTCCGGGAGGCCTTCCCGCGCGGCGACGAGCCGGTCGGCCTGGTGGTCAAGGTCATGCGGGCACGCCGCGGCGACGCCGACTGGGAGGCGTTCCGCGCCGTCGCCGCCGGCGACCGCCGCATCCGGATGATCAACCGCACCCTCGAGCGCGGCGCGGTGCTCGACCTGTACCGGGCCTGCGACTGCTACGTCTCGCTGCACCGGGCCGAGGGCTTCGGGCGCGGCATCGCCGAGGCGATGCTGCTGGGCAAGCCGGTGATCGTGACCGGCTGGTCGGGGAACATGGACTTCACGACGCCGGACACGGCGGCGCTGGTCGAGCACCGCCTGGTGCCGGTCGGCGAGGGGGACTACCCGTTCGCCGAGGGGCAGCTCTGGGCCGATGCCGACGTATCGCACGCCGCCTGGTGGATGCGGCGGATGGCGGAAGACGAACTGCTGCGCCAGCGGCTGTCCGCGGCCGGTCGGCAGTTCGTGAGCGGGAGGCATTTGCCGGCGGCAGCGGGGCGCCGCTACGCCGGCAGACTGAGTTCGCTGGCCGCATAGGGGACGCGGCTGATGTTTGAGGGATGGGGAGAGACATGGCGAAGGCTGACAAGACCGGCACCATCACCCCGGTGATTCTGTCCGGCGGATCCGGATCGCGGCTGTGGCCGCTGTCGCGCGCCGGTTATCCGAAGCAGTTCCTGCCATTGGCGAGCGAGCTGACGATGATCCAGGAGACCGCGCTGCGGACGGCCGGCGAGGGATATGCGCCGCCGGTCGTGGTGTGCAACGAGGAGCATCGCTTCATCGTCGCCGAGCAGCTGCGGGCTTCGGCCCTGCAGCCGGCCGCGATCCTGCTCGAACCGGTCGGCCGCAACACCGCGCCGGCGGTCTGCGCGGCGGCGCTGCGGCTGACCGCCGACGGCGGCGACGGCCTGATGCTGGTGATGCCGTCGGACCATGTGGTGGCGTCGCCCGAGCGCCTGCACGAGGCGGTGGCCCGGGCCGCGCCGGCGGCCCTGGACGGCCGGCTGGTGACCTTCGGGGTGACGCCGACGGGGCCGGAGACCGGCTATGGCTACATCAGGGCCGGCGGGCCGCTGGAGGGCGGGGCGTACGGCGACGGCGTGAGAGCGGTCGAGCGCTTCGTGGAGAAACCGTCGGGCGCCGCGGTCGAGGGCTATCTGGCGGAAGGCGGCCACTACTGGAACAGCGGCATCTTCCTGTTCGCCGCCGGCGCCTATCTGCTGGAGCTCGAGCGCAGCCGGCCGGAGATCGTCGCCGCGTGCCGCCGGGCGTTGGCCGGTGCGGAACCCGACCTCACCTTCTGCCGTCTCGACGCCGAAGCCTTCGCGTCGGCGCCCGCCGAAGCGATCGACACCGCGGTGATGGAGACCACGCCCCGGGCGGCGGTGGTGCCGGTCGACATGGGGTGGAGCGACGTCGGCGCCTGGTCGGCGCTGTGGGAGATCGGCGACCGCGACGCCGCCGGCAACGTGGCCGCGGGCGATGTGGTGCTGCACGAAGCGCGCAACTGCTATGTCCGGGCCGAGCACGGCCTGGTCGGCGTCGCCGGCCTGGAGGACGTGGTGGTGGTGGCGACCGACGACGCCGTGCTGGTCGCCGACCGCCGGCGCGCCCAGGACGTCAAGCTCCTGGTCGAGCAACTCCGGGCCAAGGGCCGGCCGGAACAGGTGCTGCACAGCACCGTGCACCGGCCCTGGGGCAGCTATCGCGGCATCGACCGCGGCGACCGCTTTCAGGTTAAGCGTATCACCGTGCGCCCGGGCGAGAAGCTGTCGCTGCAGATGCACCACCACCGGGCCGAACACTGGGTGGTGGTCAGCGGGACCGCCCGGGTGACCCGCGGTGACGAGAGCTTCCTGCTCGGCGAGAATCAGTCGACCTACATCCCGGCCGGCGAGACGCACCGCTTGGAGAACCCCGGCATGCTGCCGCTGCACCTGATCGAGGTGCAGTCGGGGGGGTATCTGGGGGAGGACGACATTGTACGCCTTGAGGATGGCTACGGGAGGCTGTCGAGCGAATACGTGCCGGAACCAGGATAAGCGACGGAACAACTGAGAACCAACCAATGTCAATACTAATAACGACAGGATTTGACATCACTTCTGTCAACAAAGTGGCACAGATCCTGCGAAGTTGCGGTCTAAGTAGACCAATATCCTCACCTGAATCAATAAAATCCTGGCATGATAGACTGTTGTCATACGAACAAAGTTTCTCCGAGTCTTCGGAAAGATCAGTTGAAATCCCGGAATACATGAAGTATTTGGCATACAAAATATTCGAAAAAAACGAAATACAACAAAATTGGGGATGGAACGACCATCGTTCTCTCAGTATAGCTGAATTTTGGTTGACATTTCATCATGATATAAAATTAATAATAATTACAAAACATGAAAATCTGGTCTACTCCGAACTAATAATGCAAGGGATAGAGCCGAGCAAAACAACAATAGAGCAAATACACAAAAAATGGACGTCCAATGCGTTACAAGTGAGGAGTTTGCTGCAAAAATTTCCCGGACGTTGCTTGGTATGCGAGGGGGGAATGTTTGCAAGGCGCCCAATGGTTCTGATCCGTGCAATAAACAAAGCGTGGCGAGTGGAATTAGGCCCTGGTGAGGAGTTTGAAACCGTCGAACAAACACCAGAACAGCAGGTAGCGCTACAAATAGCTGCTGCAAAGTACTCCAGTCACAGTGGAACCAACGAGCTAGCACGCGATTTGTCGCAGCTCGGAGCTCTCCCCGACGAAGACGCCCAGGAACAAACGTTCACATGCCCAACAACCACTGAAGTAATCTCGGCATTCCAGACGCTCCGTAGACGGGCTGAAAGCGCACAGCGGTGGTCACAGGCCGCGCATGAGGCCCAACGCATACTCGAAGAAACCAGCGGAAACTGGTGCGGCGACGGTATGAAGCTCGATGACCCGAGAGCAGAAAGTCAGAGAAGAAAGTTATCCGCAAAAATCGTACCCAGCACGTCCTCTACACTACACGACCAAAATAACTTGAGCGCCCCAAACGCAATACGTACCACATGGAGTATCCAAGGAAAGACATCGAAATTCACATGTCAGAAAGATATATCGGAAAATGAATTCCTCATTACCGTCAATATCAATAAAAAACTAAGTATACATTTCGAAACAAACAGCAAATCCGCACTACAGGTAGTTTTTATCTCGAGAATACCAGAGATCTCGGAGCAAAATAGAGAATATTCGCATCAATCGCGCGATACCACAGTTGTCGAAGTATCGCAGCATCTTGAGTTGCTGTCGACCGCCGGCTGGGACGCTATCCAGGGTATGCTTGACGCCATCGGTTATACGTTGCAGGTGCCGGAAGAATCACGGTGCATGACGGACGCGGATCGAGGACGTATTCGCGCAGAGATGCGGAATTTCGCGGCGAAATGCGTCGCGCTACGAAACAAGATGCTGATATACACGGACGTCTTCTTAGTCAACGAGCAAAAAAATCCGGACTATGAACACATATGGATCAGAATAGAGGGCGCCGAGTTAGCGCATCTGAAATATCCAGTTATTGAATTTCGTCTATCTAGCTACTTTGCGAACAAAGGCGAGTTCGGCAAGAATATAAAGATAGAGTTTCCGGAACAGCCAATGAAGCACGTACTAGATCAATGGTACCCGGAATCGGAAGATGACCATGGTCCAAAACTCGAACTAAGATTCTCTGCGCCAAATAGCATGGACAACGAAGTATGGTCGAGATTGTCAAAGAACGATAAAGTGCTCGTTATAGGAATTCTACTCCGAATATCAATGGTTCTGGCCACACTAGACGCGAGAAACGAAAAGCTATCGCGAGGTGCGGAGTCATGGAACCAAGTTGCATCTTTTGCAATTGGAGCGATCACATCGAACTTAAAATCACAGTAATACAATTACCCGGAGTACAGCGCGTGTCATTATCTAACCTCAGTATTCTATGGATAAGTCCAATATTCCCATTCCGGACGTTCGCCGGAAACGCGCAGCACGCCCAGTATTTATTAGAGCGCTTAGGGCGCAGTGCCAAACGCTTGGACTATATATATTACGGAAGCCCGGCGACAGTGCCAAGTTGGCACGATGCGAAACGTTATATCACCACGTATGAGCACGTGCTCCGTGAAGACAAAAGTAATCCAGCCGGGGACAAGTGGGGAATCGACGATTGGTTGGATGACAGCATACTTTCCGTGGCAAAGCGACGCTCCCGTACCAAATCCTATGACGTGGTTGTGGTCGACTACGTGTGGCTGAGCAAGGTGTTTGAGGTCGTCGAGTCGACTTCCGTTAAGGTACTCAATACGCATGACGTCTTCACCGATCGTGACCACATCATGTTGCGTCAGGGTCTCCGACCGAGTTGGTTCTACACCACGGCGGCGGCTGAGGAGTTTGGATTAGCTCGAGCCGATATAGTTCTAGCGATCACCTCTGAAGAAAGGGCGTATTTCGAGCTACTGCTTGAAGGCCGACAGGATGTTCATGTTCTTGAACTATCACACGGCATCACCGAAGATGTGCTTTGTGAAAAGAAAAATGGACAGCAAATATGCATCGGATACGTTGCGTCCGATAACGCTGTGAACAAAGTATCTGCAGCTACGCTGTTCAGTATACTTTCAGACGTCAACACCCGTAAGTATAACGTGCACTTCGATATCGCGGGAGGTGTATGCGCCCATATCGGTAACCTGGGGAGTTGCGCCGCTTATAAAAAGGGTCATGTCGTAGATATTCGGCGCTTCTACGAAAACTGTAATTTGATCGTTTCACCCGCAGTACAGTCGACCGGAATGAAAATAAAATCTGTAGAGGCGATCGCGTACGGATTGCCGCTATTGACAACCGCATCAGGATCTCAAGGTTTGCCGTGCCGGTCGATTATGCATTCGTTCCCGTCAGTTGAGGAAATGGCGACTTGGTTAAAGCATTGGATCACCGAACGTACTTTCGATGAAAAGTGGCGGTCGTTGGAGTTTATGCGGCACGAGACTTTCCAAATTAGAAAGGCGCTTGAACGTCGGCAAGAAGTGGAGATCCAGCAACTGGCATCGTGTTTGCGTCGCGCTCTGCACGATAAAGGTCGGGCACCGTTATCGGAGCCGAGTAAGATCCGTCCGGTCGTCGATGCTCGGCTGGACAATCCAGGGCGACCGTTGCTGCAACACCGGCCTTCGAACAGTCCGCTTGTATCGGTCTTGGTGCCGGCGTTTAACGCAGAAGACCACGTTAGGGTGTGTTTGGATAGCCTCCTACGAGACGCGCTTAGCAACATCGAGGTGATCGTGGTGAACGACGGGTCCACAGATCGCACGGAGGAGATTGTCGAAAGCGTATGTGAGCGCGATCCGCGCGTAATTCTCGTCAATCAACGGAACACTGGGCAAGGCGTGGCCCGTAATCATGCTCTGGATCGTGCTACCGGAGAGTACGTGTTCTTTGCGGACGCAGACGACTACGTAGAGAACAATGCGCTATACAGGATGTACGAGACTGCAAGTGTGAGGCGGCTTGATCTATGCACCGTTGACAGGGCGTTTCTAAGGGACCGCCCTCTGAAGTATGTTTCAGCGCTCCCAGCCTGGTGCTGCTTCGTGCACCGTAGGTTCCTGGAAAAGACTGGACTCCGTCAGCCGGACATTCCGAGTGGTCAGGATGGTGTCTTTTCCAACATGCTTCTGACTAGAGTAAAATCGGCTGGCGTGGCTATAGGCGCTGAGTACGTGTATAATGTCCGCGGCGATTCGACATTTCACGCGGTGAAGAAGGATCCGATCAACTTACCTAGGTACGTCGAGCAACACTTAGATACATTGCGAGCTTATTACGAAAAAAACAATCTGTGGGTCAGTCAGGGGCACCGGTACTTGCTATTTTTACAGGACGAGAGTTTCCAACTAAGATTACGCCCTCTCTTATCGGCAAACCGTCGTGAACGGGACGAGGTGTTCCTCGCGATTAAGTCAGAGGCACTGTGGATCTCCCGGAAAATAGGTCGCTTAACAATACCTTATATCGTGCCGGAGTTTGCGGATATCATGGATCTGCGGATGGATCAGTACCTCGAAAAATGGGGGGATTTACAGTGACCGCAAATCCGCACAGCGAATCGCTTTCGCCGTCGAGAACGCAGGTGATGTACTTTCCCGATTATTCAGGCGGCAACCCATATCAGAAACTCCTGTACGCTCCCCTCGCAGCTACTGGGCGTTACTCGACGCAGGCAGGTACCGTAGATGCGGCGGTCAAGTTGGCGGCCTCGGGGGTGCGGACAATTTTTCATGTTCACTGGCTGAATGCCCTGTTTGCAACCTGTGCATCAGACGAAGAGGCATGGCGGTCGGCAGGCGAGTTCCTTACTGGACTTTCGTTACTGCGGCAGGCTGGCGGAAGAATCGTATGGACGGTCCACAACGCTCGCCCGCACGAGGAGTGTTTCATCGAGTGTGACACACGGGTGAGATACTTCTTGTGTAGAATGGCCGACCGGATCCATCTGCACGCCGAGTCCCACTTAGGTTGCCTTGCTCATCTCCCAATCGACCGGGCGAAGGTCGTTATAGGTTATCATGGCGGATATGAGGGGTACTATGGGGAGGTTAGTTGGAAGGAGCGCGCGCAGCGTTCCGAAGAGGGGGAGCGCCGCGTACTATTTCTGGGGATGATTAGGGGTTACAAGGCAATAGATGTTTTGTGCCGTTTGGTCCAGGAAATTTGCGCCAAAGGGTTTCCGGTTACAGTAGCAGGTATGCCGTTAGATGGTAAACTGGAATCAAAACTGCGGAACCTGAACCACCCAAATCTTAATCTCGTCCTTAGGAGGCTTACTGAGGCGGAAGTGCATGAGATGTGCAGCAGTCATGATATTGGGTTGCTATGTTATCGGCAGGTTCTGACCTCCGGAACGTTGAAATTATATTGCACATATGGGATGGTTATCGTGGCACCGGACTTAAACACGATTCGTGAAGAGGACGTGTGTGGAACCTTTTTGTACTACCCACCGGATGAACCAGAAGAGCAAGCGATAAAAATAGCGAGCCAGCTTCGTCGCATGGGGCGGTCCAAGTTCAGCGATCTAGGTCGCAAGAGTCTGCGCGTGTGTACTGAGAGGGGCTGGTCGAGGGAGTTGTTTGATGGGCTTTTTCAGGAGTAGGCGGCATTCTACCGAGAGTAAACCGGAGTATTGCGTCGGAAAGATGGTGGACGATGCGCGTGTGTGGTCTTGGGAATTTTGAACTTGGCCGGTCTAGAGTTACTGAGCGCGAGATACTGCGCTTTAAGGACCGATATGAGCACATCACAGTGCACGGCACGGTGCGGAACGGAGGGGTTCTATGGTCCGACGATCGGGTCACTGTGGTGGTGATGGAGGGTCTCGCGAATAGTTTACGCGTGTGGTCTTCTGAAAATATTCCGGCGAATAGTTGGTTTTATTTTACTAACCCGATGTACCCGTATAGGCGAGAAGAACTAGCGCAGCATGTATCGTTCTTTATGGAGGCGACGGAAGGTAGATTTCCTGTTGAGCGTCTTGTGCATCTCGCCAATGACGAGGCACAAGCGCGCCTTGCTTGCGATCTCGGTATGACGCGGAGCTTTTGTTGTAATCAAAATTGCTGGATCGATTATAGTGTGTTTTGTATTATGGGCGAATGGAAGCAGAAGAGATTTGACCTTGTTCTCAATACGCGGCCAGAACGTTCTCTGAAGCGTCCGCATCTGGCGGCGGCGGTCGATAATCTCTGCGTTATTAAGGGTGCTCTCCATCGCAAGGAGGACTACTTTGAACTGGAGGAGCTTCGTCCAAGGTATATTAATAAGGAATATATTTCGCCGGTAGAGGTAAATGATCTTCTTAACATGTCGCGAGTGGGCGGAATATTTAGTGCGGCGGAGGGCGCGTGCTATGCGTCGAGCGAGTACCTGCTGGCTGGATTGCCGGTCGTCTCAACTCCGTGTTCTGGCGGCAGGGAGTTTTGGTATTCAGAGAGAAATTCGATTATTTGTGAGCCCACGGTTGAGGGAGTACTTGCAGGAGTTAAGGGTGCGATTGAATGTTTGGAGAAGGGAGCGTTCAGTCCGTCGAGTATTCGAGCTGAGCACGTTAAGCTGTCGAACTTGCTGAGAGTTAGATTTATCGAGTCGTTCGCTGGAATATTGAGCGAGATGGGCTCTTGCGCGGATCCACATGTTATAGTGCGTTCCTACCTTCTGGGCGGAGAGTTCATCAGGCGGTCCCGGTATCCGCGTTATGCGGACAATGGATGACTGGTGCTTGGGCGAGATGGAGTTGAATCGATACTGTGGGGTCCCGGTAAATGAATCAGTAACGTCCTTGGCGTAATTTGCGTAAGGTGAAGGGGTGCCGCTATGTCTGACAACCAGTGGATCCGCCTGAACAACGGTGAGAATGGCCTGAAACCCGGTGAGTTTGCTGAGGTTGTAGTTGAGTTGCTGATCTTGCGGTACACTCGGTGGGGCGAAATGGCCGTCGATTGCGGAGCAGCTGATGGGCGGATGGTAAAAGTGATGCTGCGGGCCGTGGGTTCGGAAGGTAATGTTGTTGCATTTGAGCCGATTCTGCATATTTTTGAGCGGTTAGAGGAGGCCTTCAAGAAGTGGCGGAACGTTCTTGTTCTGAGGGCGTGTGTCTCCGATCGTGTTCAGGACGAGATTCCGTTTTTCTATGTGAAGGACCGCCGATGGATTAGTTCCCTGTCGCCCGATAATCTTGAGGCATATGACGTCGAGGATATCAGGGTCCCCGTCACAACCTTAGATGTTGCTCTTTCAGATCAGTTTCGTGGCGTTCGACCGCGGGTTTCGTTTATCAAATTGGATATTGAAGGCGCGGAGTTCTCTGCGCTTCGTGGAGCGGCAGGGATTCTAGCACGGGATCAGCCTTTTATAGTTTTCGAGAATTCGCTTGAACGTGCGGCGCGAGCATTTGGGTATGATATAGAGGAATTTTTTCAGTTTTTTGGTGACCAAAGGTACAAGTTGTATGACGTCTTCGGAACCCCGGTGAGTCCTGCGGTATGGGATCGGGTGGGGCGGGAGGTCTGTTGGAATTTTGTCGCCGTGCACGAGTCCGATGCTCGGCTACTTGGATTTCGCAGCGAGGTACATGCTGTACTGGCGAATGCCCGGAAGGTGATGCTGGGTGGGTAGGCACCGCGGTTAACGTGAGGCGATGATCTGTATGAACATAGATGGTAATCGCCTGACAGTCCCGCCTGCGCCGGGGTGGGCAGTTTGTGGTTCGGTTGACGTATCTGAGGCTGGCACCTCGTTCCTGACCAAGTCTGCGGGTGGGGACCACCCTCGGTCTTTGAGGAGCACCACGGTGTCGTGAACGCGTGCTGGTGGGTTGGTTGCTTTCACGGGAACATCGGGTCATCCCGCTCCCACCCCCAGGATCCACAGCACGGTCGCGCCGAGCGCCCCGCCCATTCCGCCGACCAGCACCGCCAGCGCGACCTGGCGCAGCAGCCTTCGCTGCGGCGAGCGCCCCAGGATCACCAGCACCGCCGGCGCCATCACCAGCAGCCAGACCAGACTTCGCAGGATCGGAAACACGATCTCGTCCATCCACCTCAGTCGGCCCCCATGACCGCCGGACCCGCCACCACCGGCTCCGCGGCCGGCATCGGCAGCAGCTTGCCCAGTTCCCCGTCGACCGCCGCCAGCCAGTCGCGCACGCCCTTCAGCGCCCGCGCCGCCGCCATCGGGTTGAGCGGCGCCCGGGCCAGCAGGGCCTTGGCGTCGGACGCCTCGATCTCGTCGAAGGTCAGGCCGCGGCTGGCCAGCGCGGCATAGCCCTCGGACGGCAGCCGCGGCACCGTGGCGAAGCGCAGGGCGCCGGCGCGGGCCAGGTCCTGCAGCCGCTCATAGGCCGGCAGGCCCTTGAAGCAGGCGACGTCGCCGTCCTTCAGCACCACCGGCACCACGACGCGGGCGCCGGGCAGCACCCGCGAGGCCGCGTCGACCACGTAGGACACGCCGTCCAGCGACTCGATGTCGGCGGTCAGCGGGCTGACGATCGTCAGGCCCGAGGTCCGCACCAGGTCCCTGAGCCCGGTCAGCTCGGCCCAGAACGCGAACTGGTGCCAGCCCTGGGCGCCGAAGTCGACGACGCAGGGCCGGGTGACCTGCAGCCACTTCACGATCGGGTCGAAATGCTCCAGCACCTCGCCCAGGTGCTCGTCGCTGCTGGTCGGGATCTGCAGCCCGAAGGTCTGCACCGCGTCGCGCCCGAAGAACCGGTGCAGCTTCGGCTGGAAGTCCCATTCGACGATGCGCACCGGCCCGACCGCCCGGCGCAGCCGCACCACGAAATACTGGGCGAGGGTGCTCTTGCCGACGCCGCCCTTGTCGTTCGCGATCAGGATCTTCATTCGCTTGCCGCCCCGTCTCTGCCGTTTCACCGGGCCACCACCACATCCTGGAACGGCCGGTCGCCGGCCGCGCCGCCCAATGCGCCGCCGAATGGGCCGCCGAGCTCGCCGGCGCCGCGCCAGTGGCCGAACGCCACCCGCTCGGGACGCAGGCCGACCCCGGCCATCACCTCGCCCAGCCAGTCCCACGGCACCCCCACCGCCGCCGTGGCCGGCGCCCCCTGCAGCGCCAGCAGCGGCCCCTCGCGGCACCAGGCGGCGGCCGGAAAGCGGGTGGCGGCGTCCGCCGGCGGCGTGCCGTCGCCGGTCAGGAAGGCGGTCAGGAACACCCTCCCGCCCGGCCGCAGCACGGCGCGCGCCTCGGCCAGCAGCCGGGTCATCGCGGCGCTCTCGAGATGCGTGAACACCGACACGGCGGCGACGAAGCTCGGCCGCCAGCCGAGCGGCGCCGGGATGCGGCCGAGGAAGCCGGCGTCGGCGGGCAGGGAGCCGGCCGGGTTGTACAGCGGGTGGCGCAGGTCCAGGTGCTCGAAGCCGAAGCCGGGGTGCAGCGGCGCCACATGCGTCCGGCACCATTCCACCGGCTCCGGCACGATGTCGAAGCCGAGATAGCGGGCCTGCGGGGCCAGGAAGCGGGCCAGCGGCAGCGCCATGCGGCCGAAGCCGCAGCCGATGTCGAGCACGTCGTCGCCCGGCGCCAGGCCGCCGAGGGTCACGAAGTGGCGCAGGAACTCGGCGCCGATCGCACGGAAGTCGCCGTCGCCGATGTCGTGAACGGCGCCGGCCGGCAGCGGGTCGGCGGAGGCCAGGTAGGCGGCGGCCACCCGCCCGGCATGCTCGAGCGGGGCCCCGTTCGGACCGCCGTCGGGGATGGTGCCCGGGGCGGCGGCGGACGGACCGGTGGGCCGTGGCGGGGTACCCCGGTCCGCGGCGGCGGTCGCTATGATGGCGCCGCCGCTCATGCCGCCGCCCCGAACAGGGTGCGGTATTCGGCGGCCACCGCGGCGATTCCGCGCGGTGCGGGCAGGTTGGCCGCCAGCCGGTCCCAGAGTTCCGTGTTGCCGGTGCATTCGGCGATGGCGTCGGCCCAGGCCTGCGGGTCGCCGACCGCGACGTGGCGGCCGGTCACGCCGTCGGCCACCGACTCGGCCATGCCGCCTACGTCGCTCACCAGCACCGGCCGGCCGGCGGCCTGCGCCTCGCGGATGGTCAGCGGCGCGTTCTCCCACCAGGTCGACGGCATGGCGATCCAGTCGTTGGCGGCCATCAGCGCCGTCGCCCGGGCCCGGTCGTAGCGGCCGTGCCGGACCACCACGCCGGCGAGCCCGGCGCACAGCTCCTCCAGCCGCTCGACGAATTCGGGGGGCTGGAACAGCGGCTCGCCGTAGAGGTGAAGGCTGAAGCGGTCGAAGCCGCCGGCCAGCAGCCGCCGCGCCGCCTCCAGGATCACCAGCGTGCCCTTGGTGCGGCGCTGGTTGCCGAACACCGCGAAGCGGTCGCAGGCCGGGCTGGAGGCGGCGGCGTCCGGGACCTCGCCGCCCGGCAGGCCGTTGCCGATCACCCGCAGCTTCGCCGCCGGCACCCCCCAGTCCCGCAGGCGCGCGGCCAGGAAGCGGCTGGGGGCGATCACCCAGTCGACCAGCTCCAGGTGCCGCAGCAGGTCGGCCCGGCGCGCCTGGAAGAACGCCACCGGCCGCTCCGGAAAGCATTGCCGGCAGGCGTCGTGCGACTGCCGCTCGCACAGCCGGTCGTCGCGCGGCGACACCATCAGCCCGTCATTGGGGCAGACCAGGTACAGGTCGTGCGCCACGAACAGCAGCTTCGCCCGCGGCAGGGAGCGGCGCAGCAGCGCCAGCAGCTCGACGCCGAAGCCGTTCAGGTGGTGCACCACCACCACGTCCGGCGCCAGGTCGCGCAGCAGCCCGCCGATCTCCCGCGCGAACCGGCCGAGGTCGCGCGACAGCATCGCCATCGGCTCGAAGCCGGGGCCGCGGTACAGGAACACGTTGGGCTCGCCGGGCCGGGCCTGGATCGAGGTGCCGGGATGCGGCGAACGGTAGTGCCGCTCGATGGCCGCCAGGAAGTAGCTGGTCACCCCCGGCCATGTCGCAAAGTCGCGGAACAGGTCGTGCGCCAGGATCTCGGCGCCGCCGGGATGCAGGGCCGGGTGGTTGTGGCAGATCGTCAGGATCCTCATGACAGCAGCACCACAAGTGTGCCGCCGAGCGCCATCGCCAGGGCGACGGTCAGCGCCAGGTGCATCCGGCCGCGGTGCCGCGCCGTCACCAAGTCGACGCGCAGGCCGGACAGCAGCGCTCCATGGGCCTTGGTCGTCTGGTCGAGCCGCAGCTGCGCCGCCTCGACGGTCTCGATGCGGTCGTCGCCGCGCTGCTCGGTTCCGAGCCGGCGCAGGCTAATCTGGGCGAGGGCGGCGGCCCGGGCGGTGGCGACCAGGGCGTTCTCCAGATGCGCCAGGCGGGAGTTGACCGGGGCCAGCCAGGCCGGCACCGCCTCCGGGTCCACCGGTACCGAGCGCAGGTCGGCCGAGGAGCGCATCAGGGGCACCGGCGAACCGGCATGGACGACGTGGAAGCTCGCCGGTTCGGCGTCCCAAAGCGATTTCGGCAGGGTGAACACGAAGGCGTGTCGGCCGGAGCCGTCGCCGTAGCCCCGCAGATCCTCGCGGAAGCGGTCGGCTACCACGGTGCCGAGCTCCTCGGAGCCATGGTGGATGGTGACCTGCAGTCGCTGCGACGGGTCGTCCGGATTCAGCGCCCAGCCGTAGATCCGACCGGCCTCGATGGCGTCGACATGGCCCTCGAACAGGGCGGCGTCCACGGCGCCGTCGTCTTCGTGAGGATCCTCGGTAGTCAGTTCGCGTTCCATCGTCATTCTTCCCGGAACGAGGTGAACAGGTAGCGGGTGACCGGCTTGGTCAGGTACTCAAGGACGGTGCGCTCGCCGGTCTTGATGACCACGTCGGCCGGCATGCCCGGGTAGAGCTCGATGTCGGGCTGGCGGGCCAGCGACTGTTCGTCGACCGCCACACGGGTCTCGAAATAGGCCTGGCGGGTGCTCTCATCGATCAGGCGATCGGCCGACACCGTCAGCACCCTGCCGTCGAGCGGCTCGACGTTGCGCATGTCGTAGGCCAGCAGCCGCACCTCGGCGGCCTGGCCGACGCGCACCATGTCGATGTCGCTGGGGCGGATCTGGGCGATCAGTATCTTGCTGTCGCCCCGCGGCACGATGTCCAGGATCGGCTCGCCCGGCGCCACTACCGCGCCGGGTCCGAAGAACTTCAGGTCGACCACGAAGCCGTCCTCGCCGGCCCGGACCACGGTGTTCTCCAGGATCTGGCGTGCGCCCTTGCGGCGCTCGGCTAACTCGTTGAGCGTCGCTTCTACGGTGGTGAGCTCTTCGATCACCCGGCTGCGGCGCTCGTATTCCAGGTTGGCGAATTCCAGGATCGCCGCCTCCAGCGACTGCCGGCTGCGACGCTCGTTGGCGCGCAGCTGCCCGCGCTCGCCCAACAGGGCCGCCGCGGTGCGCTGAAGCGCCAGCATTCGCGGCTTACGCTCCAGTCCCTTGTCCAGGAGGATCCGCACGCTCTCCTGCTCTTCGCGTATCAGCGCCACCTGCTCGACTACGGCCTTCAGGCTGCTGTCGTAGGCGGCGATCTCCTCGCGCAGTTCGGCGATACGGCGCTCGGTGATGTCACGGCGGCCCTGGTACTCGCGGCTGCGGGCCTCGAACAGCGGCTCCTCGATGGCCATCAGGTCGGCGACCACGGGCTCGTCGCGGCGCGCTTCGATCTCCGGCGGCCACACGATCGCCGTCAAGCCAGCGGCCTCGGCCTGCAGCCGGGCACGCCGCACCAGGCCCTTCAGGTACTGCTTGTCGAGCGCGTCATGCTCGACCGCGGTCTGCACCCGGTCGAACTCCAGCAGCACGTCGCCGGACTGCACCGTCGCCCCTTCCTTGACCAGCAGTCGCTTGATGGTGCCGCCGGTCTGGCTCTGCACCGGCTTGCGGCTGCTCTCGACGGCGACCACGGCGGAGGCGACGACGGCGCTCTGCAGCGGCACCAGCGAGCTCCAGGCCATGACGAAGCCGATGCCGGCGACCGTCCATAGCAGGGCCGAGCGGACAATCGTGCCGCAGGCCGGGTGCGCCGGCAGATCGTCGAGGGTGAGGGACTCCGGCGACGACGCCGGGGCGTAGCGGGCGGGAAACCCGGTCGAAACCACGAGGTCGGAGCGCGCCGCCATCGCCTCAGCCCGCGCCCTGGGCCTGGCCCGGCGGCATGGCCGGGGCCGCCGCCAGGACGGTCGGTGCGGCCGCCACCGGCGGCGGGCCACGCAGCACTGCCTCGGCGGTCGTGATGCGCTCGATCGCCCCCTCCTTCATCACCACGACGCGGTCGCTGCTGGCCAGCAGCGCCGGACGGTGCGTCACCAGCACCACCGTGCAGCCGCGGCGCTTGGCGTGGCGCAGCGCCTCCAGAAGGGCGTCCTGCCCCTCCGTGTCCAGGTTGGCGTCGGGCTCGTCGAGCACGAGCAGCGCCGGGTCGCCGTACAGCGCCCGGGCCAGCCCCAGGCGCTGGCGCTGGCCGCCGGTCAGCAGGTGCAGGTTGTCGCCGAGATCGGTGTCGTAGCCGTTCGGCATGCGGCCGATCAGGGCGTGAATGCCGGCCTGGCGGGCGGCGTCAATGACCCGCGCCGGCTCGCCGTCCTCCAGCCGTGCGATGTTCTGCCGGATGGTGGCCGGGAACAGCTCGACCGACTGCGGCATGTAGCCGATATGGCGGCCGAACTCGGTGCGGCTCCAGGTGGCGACGTCGTGGCCGTCCAGGCGGACCGCACCGCCGGTCGGCTGCCAGACTCCAACGATCAGCCGCGCCAGCGTGGACTTGCCGGCGCCCGACGGACCGATCAGCGCCACCGTCTCGCCGGCGGCGATCTCCAGGCGCACGCCCTTGATCACCGCCCGCGACTGTCCCGGCGGGATGAACACAGTCCGGTCCAGTTCCAGCCGGCCCTCCGGCCGGCCGAGCTCGGTGCGTCCCTCGCGGCTGTCCTCGTCGAGGCGTGCCATCTCCCCCAATCGCCGCAGTGCGAGACGGGCGGTGACGAACTGCCGCCACCCGCCGATCAGCGCATCGATCGGCGCCAGAGCGCGGGCCGTCAGCATGGAGGCGGCGATCAGCGTCCCCAGCGCTGCCTCATGCGCCAGCACCAGATAGGCGCCGAGGCCGAAGGTCGCGATCTGCAGCACCAGCCGGACCCCGCGGGAGATCGACCGCATGGCGGAGGCGATCAGACCGGCCCGGTCGCCGAGTTCGAGCACCTGGGCGTTGTCGGTGCGCCACAGCCGCATCACCGCCGGCATCATGCCCATGGCGCGGATCACCTCCGCGTTGCGCAGGGCGTTGCCGATCCGCGCATGCGCCTCGACGCCTCGGCTGTTGGCCTCGCGCACCGGCTCGCGGGTCAGCAACTCATTCAGCACGGCGAGCACCATCAGCACAGCGCCGCCGCCCAGGCAGAGCAGCCCGTAGGCCGGGTGCAGCAGGAACAGGAAGCCGACGAACAGCGGGCTCCAGATCAACTCCAGGCCGGCGGTCAGCGCCGCCCCCGAGACGAAACTCCGCAGATCGGCGATGTCGCGCAGCGACTGCGCCGGATTGCCGCCGCCGCGCAGCGACTGTCCGACAACCGCCTCGATCAGTTCCTCGCCGAGCTGGCGTTCCAGCCAGCGCCCGAGCACCATGTACAGCCGGTCGCGCAGGAAGCTGAACACCGCATACAGAACGATGCCGCCAAGGGCCAGGCCGGACAGCCCGAGCAGGGTACCGATGCTGCCGCTGTCCAGGACCTTGCTGAAGATGTTGAGCATGTAGATCGGCGGGATCAGCATCGCCAGGCTGATCACGAAGCTGAGGGCGAGCGCCAACAACACCCCGGGCCAGCAGCGGCGCAGGGCCTGCTGCAGACGCAGTTCACGCGTCCCCGGCGTACCGTCCCTCATCCTGCTAGCCTCTCCCCATGGCCACGCTTGATGATAACCTCAGATTTAAATTAATAACCCTCTGGAGTTGTGATTTCCAGCGGGTTGTGTGGATGTACTGGTTGTATCTGCAGGCGGCCGTGTCGGTGTAGCTGGCGTTTCGGACGATGGATTCCCGCTCATAGTGGTAGAGTTCCGCCGCAGGCTCGTACCAGAGGCGCAGACCCTCGGCCGCCAGCCGCAGCGACAGGTCCGAATCCTCGAAGTCGCCGACGACGTAGTCCTCGCACATGCCGCCGAGCGACCGGTACACGGCCGTGTCGAGCATCAGGCACGCGCCGGTCAGCGCCGGCACGGCCCGGGCCCGTCTGGCCTCCGGGTAGTTGCGCGGATAGCCCTTGTAGAAATGCGTGTTGTAATAGCGGCCCTCGCGGTCGCGGGCGAAGGTCAGGCCGGCATGCTGCAGCGAGTCGTCGCCGTACAGCAGCTTCGGCCCGGCGGCCCCGACGCGCCTTGAGCGCCGGAACCGCCGCAGCAGCGCCGGCAACCAGCGGTCGTCGGCCGGCACCACGTCGGAGTTCATCAGGACCAGTTTCGGCGCGCGCGCCGCGGCGGCGCCGGTATTGACGGCAGGGGCGTATCCCAGATTGGCGGAATGCACCAGTACCCGTGCGCTGAAGCCGTATGTCGCACCGAGGCCGTCGAGGATCGCCAGCAGCTCGTCGCGCTGCTCCGGTGAATCCAATACCAGGATCACTTCGGCCTCGCGCATCGCCGGATCGAGCGCGAAGGCGATGGCCTGATGACGCAGAAAGGTCAGCGTCCGGTACAATGGGATCACCACCGTCACCGGCGGGTCCGGCGGCAGCTCGCCGACCGCCAGGTCCTCGGCGATCCGCGGGCGCGCCAGATGCGCGGCGTGCAACTCGGCAACCAGCGGCTGCAGCCGCGCAAACAGCCGGTCGTCGGCGGGATGTTCATGAAGGAACCGCAGCAGCACGTCCCGGGCGGCCGCGCTGCCGGACGGGACCGGCGGTGCGACCGTCTCCACGCGGGCGCCGCTGCGCAGCACGACGTCGAAGCGGTGCTGCCTGAACCGCTGCGCCGCCGACGGTACTGCAGCGGTTGCTACGAAGCCCAGGCGGTGGCCGCTGGCCGGGCCCGGTGAAGGCGTACACAGCAGCGCCGCGCGGTCGATCGCCACGGTCATAGCGCCGCCGGCCGTCCACTCCAGGCGCGCGATCAGGCCGTCCGGATCGTGCAGCGTGCCGGTCACCACCAGCGAGCCTCCAGGCGCTGCAAAGGCGGTCGACAGCGACACGGCTGGCGCACCGTCGGCGACGGGCGCCGGTACCGGCGTGGGAGGCATCAATGCCGCCAGTTCGTCGAGGAGCCCCGCGATCTCGGGCTGTCCGGAGGCATACGGGGCCAGCACGGTGAGCAGGTAGCGGATCAGGTCCGCGCCCCACCCCGGCTGGCCGCGCAGGAGCGCGCTAAGGTCGCCTGGGCCCTGGCGCGATACGGCGCGGCCGAGACGTACCGAGACGATCGAGTGTCGGCCGAGCAAGGCTGCGACCGCGCGACCGCCGGCCGGTACCAGTAGCGCCGTTTGGCGGCGCCCGTTGACGGTGAAACCGACCGGCCGGAAGGGCGAGCGCGTGACCCTGCCGGCGTCCAGGACCGCCACGGCCTCGACCGGCTCGGACGGCTCCCCGATCAATGCCAGCTTCATGTTTCCCGGCAGCGTGAACAGTGTGGCGGGCGACTGCTGTGTGGCCTCCGCCAGAATTGTTCTCAGAGCTTCGATCCGCAGCGCCTCGAACGCTTCGTGCCCTTTGACATGCAGGACCGACGGTGCACTCTCGACCAGCTGCCGGACCAGGCCGATCCGGTCGCCGATTGCTGCGTATCCGGACAGATAGTCGGTGATTGAGAGCAACCCGGCCGGCGCCGCCGGCAAAGGGTCGCGCGCGCCCTTGTCCGTGCCGACCGCCAAGCCGACGGCTCGCCGGCCGGCTTCGCCGGTGCGCCCGATCCAGGTGAACCGCACGCCGCCGTCGGCGGTGTTGCCGCGGTGGAACAGCCAGCCGCCGGTGGCGGGGCGACCATCGATCCGCAGGTCCGGGGCTGTGGGCCCTGGCATCGTCGGGTCAGCGTCCGCGGGAAGGCCGGCGGCGACCATGACGATTCCGCATGGCAGGTCGTATACGTCGAGTCGCAGGGGAGACATCGCGATCACGCAAAAAAAGTCGGGGTGACCGTTGCCAGTCACCCCGATCGTTAGGTCTGTAGGGGCATTCAGACGATCTGGATGATCGTGCTTATGTTGGCCTGCAGATCGTCGGCCGAGACCCCGACGACCGTCACCTGATGGCCATCGCCGAGGTCGATGACCGCGTTGCCGCTGGCGTCGCTGCTGACCCGCGAAACCAGATCGGCCGCCGTGGCCACGCTCAGGCCGTTGATGTTGCTGGCGATCTGGATGACGTCCTGACCCGACTGGAAGTCGTAGATGACATCGGTCCCGTCGGCGGACTGGAATGAGAACACGTCGCCGCCGAGGTTGCCGAACAGGCTGTCGTCGCCCTTGTTGCCGTACAGGATATCGTCGCCCTGGCCGCCGTAGACGACGTCGTTGCCTTGACCGCCATAGAGCGTATCCGCTTCCTGGTTGCCGTAGACGATATCGCTCGCCTGGTTGCCGTAGAGCACGTCCGCATCGCGGTTGCCGAACAGGATATCGTCGTCGAGTCCGCCGGTGATCGTGTCGTTGCCCTGGCCGCCGTAGAACGTGTCGTTGCCCTGGTCCGATCCGATCGCGTCGTTGCCGAGGTTGCCGTACAGTAGGTCGGTGCCCTCGCCACCGAACAGCACGTCGTTGCCGGCGCCGCCGAGGACCTGGTCGTCGCCGAGGCCGCCGGTGATGCTGTCGGAGCCCGCCGCTCCGAGAACGCTGTCACTACCTTGGCCGCCGACGATGCTGGCATTGCCGCTGCCGGTGAGTACGACGGTCTTGCCGCCGGTCCCGGACAGCACGACATTCGTGGTCTGTCCGGTAGGGGCCGAGAACGTTACGACCGGCGTGGTGTCGTCGATCGTGTTGGTCGTCGTGGGGTCGATCGTCACCGTCGTGATCTGGGTCTCGGCGATGCCCAGCGTGTCCAGAAACCCGGAGATCAAGTTTCCTTGGGTGTCGTCGATCCCGACATTCGTCCCTGGATCGAAAATGCCGCCCGGCACTGTTGCCATCTCGTCCTCGCCTTATGCACCCAACTTACGGTTGACGTTATCGGCGACGGACGAAATATGTCAATCTCAGATTTAAATTTTGTTAACGATTTCGTTCTGATGCCAACCTTGAATTGGATTCCGATTGGCGATCTGCGTGGGGAGCCGAATACGCCACGCGGCGGGCGGGTTGGCTTGGCAGGGGAGCGGAGGAAGCTGAAGTGCTGGCGGGAGTCACGGTGCCGTAGCGCTTGGAGCGTTCCTGCTGAACGGCGACGACAACCCGACAATCCGCGACCCTGCCGGAGCCGAGCCGACCTCACATGGCTATACGATCGCCCAATCCACCCGCAAACCAAGCTGGCATCGAGCCCCCGCAACCAAATGTACCGAACCCCTAGCCTCGCCGTTACGGCGGGGCTATTTGCGTTCACAGGCACAGTGACAGTGGAAGAACCTCACCGGTCGGATGCCGCCATCGGATTTTATGGCGGTTACAGGTCGAGCCGGGCGGTCGACACATTCACCAACCAGCTATAGCCCTCGCCGCGTATGGTCTTGATATATCGCGGTTGTTTCATGTCGTCGCCGAGCTTCTTCCGCAGTTTCGCCACCAGGACGTCGATGCTGCGATCGAATGGACTCCAGTCGCGGCCGGCGGTGAGATCGAGCAACGCGTCGCGGGAGAACACCTTCCTGGGTTGCTCGACGAAGGCCCTGAGAATCTTGTGCTCGTAGGTCGTCAGGATGACCTCGCCGGTCTCCTGGGAATGCAGCGTCCCGAACTCGAGATCATAGCGCCAGTCCCCGAAGGTGATTGCGTTCGACGGTGCGGGCGGAACGGGGGGATCGTTCCTGCCCTGTTGCGGGTTCCGCCGGATGGCGTTGCGGACGCGAGCGCTGAATTCCCGGGCGTGAAACGGCTTGGTGACGTAGTCGTCGACTCCGATCTCGAGGCAGACCACCTTGTCGATCACATCGTCGTTGGCGGACAGGATCACGATCGGAACGCCCGACCGACTCCGGATGCGCTTGGCGATCTCCATGCCGTCCTCGCCGTTGAGGCGGAGATCGAGCACCACTGCCGACAGTGCTCGGCGGCTCAGGGCGTCATCCACGTCGGTGCCGGTCGCAGCCTCGATCACCGAGAGGCCGTCGCGCTCCAGGATCGCGCAGACAGTGCTGCGTATGTCGGGGTCGTCATCGACCACAAGCACGACTGCGTCAGACATTCGAGCGACCTTCGTTGCCTCCGGTCCAATCCGCTGGGACCGGGGGCACGGCTCACACTTAGATCAACCAATAGGGTAAATTAAACTCAATAGCTAATTACATATTCTTCCATTCTGATCGCCAAGTCGCGACATTCGGCGAGGACTTTCCGGGGCCCGGCGGTTCTTCGAGCTGGCGACAGTGCGCCATCCTTGCCCTGGCGGAAAGCGAAGAACGTCGCGCGGGGCGTCGTCGTGGGGGCCCAGCGAACCCGGCAGCGCCGCGCCAGGAGCGTCCCGCTCCGCGTGGACGGCGGCGGCCGGATGCCGGTTTGTGGAGCCGATACGGCCCGCGTAGACTCCCCCTGACCGTTCAGTCGGAACATGCGGCATGTGTCCGGGGTCGCCGACTCCTACGCATTCCAGCGCAGCAGGATCCCATGTGGCGTTCCTCTCTCGTAACTACGTTCGCGGTCACGGTCTCGCTGCTGGTCGTCATCGCCGGCGCGGCGATGGCGTATCTGTCGGAAACCGCGGGCCGTCACGCTGCCGCCACGCTGGCAGAGAGGCTTCAGTTGGAGCGGCTGACGCACACGCTCGATCACCTGGAGCACCGTTTCGCGGCGGCGCGCGGCGACCTTCTGAAGACGGGTCGGACGATCGAGCGGCTCGGCGCCGACCGACCGGAGGCGGGCGTTCCGGAGAGGCTGCTCCTCGAAGCCGCGCTCGCGTCCGATGTCGTGTCGAGCATGTATCTGGGCGGTCTGGACGGCGGGCTCGTCGCCGGTGGGCACGACGGCCGAAAACAGGACCCCTACTTCATGGCGACCGACGCTTCCGCGGCCGGGACGCTGCGGAAGTTCGCGGCGACGAAGAACGCCGAGCGAGGTGCCGAACTGCTCACGCTGGAGGATTTCGACAGCCGGCGGCGGCCCTGGTTCGAAGCGGCGGAACAGGCCGGTCGACCGACATGGGGCGACATCTACGTGCTCAGTACCGGCCACGACATGTCGCTCCCGGCAAGCATGCCGCTGTCGGGGCCGGACGGCACCCCGCGAGGCGTGCTCGGGGCGGACCATTTCGTCGCTTCCCTGGATCGCTTCCTGCGGGATTCCGACGGCTCCGCAAAGGCATCGACCTTCATCATGGACACGAAGGGCTTCCTCGTCGCTTCCGGTTTCGACGAGCGACCGTTCCTGGTCGACGACGGTGGGAGGCCGACCGGGGTCCGCCGCCTTGCCCGCGACAGCGCGTCGCCGGCCATCGCCGCGGCCGCCAGGGCCATCGAAGCGCGGTTCCCTCAGCTCGCGGCACTGACCGGCAGACATACCCAGTCGGTGGAGGTCGGCGGGGAGGCCGAAGACTTCGGCGTCGCGCCGTTCCGCGACGAATGGGGGCTCCATTGGATCGTGGTCACGACGGTATCCAAGAAGACCTACATGCCCGAGTTCATCAAGGCGCGGCAGAGCAATCTCGCCGTGATCGTCGGTGCCCTGATCGCCGTTGCCTTGGTCGCCCTGGTGTATGGCAGGTCGGTGATCGTGCCCCTCGACGAACTCCGCGAGGCCGCGGGGGCGGTTGCCGCGGGCAACATAGCCTCGCAACCGGACATCGAATTCGCCCGGCGCGACGAGATCGGCGGTCTGGCCGAGTCCTTCAATCGGATGCTCGCTCACCTGCGCGGCGCGGTGCGCGATCGGGAGCGGGCCCTGCAGGTGGTCGAGTCCGGTCGGCAGCGCGCCGAGCTGCTTCTCGAAGCCTCGCAGACGATCGTCCTCGAGCTTGCCGTCGACGGCACGGTCGTCGCGATCAACCGCGTGGCGCTGGAGTTGTTCGGCTTCGAGGCCGATGAGGTGATCGGCCGGAACTGCTACGACGTCCTGATCGCCGCCGACACACGCGAGGAGTTGAAGCGTCGGTTCAGCCAAAGAGTGATCGGCGTCAGCGGGTTCGACGTCACGTCCATCAGCGAGGTGACCACGAAAGCCGGCGGCAGGCTCACTATAACCTGGCGCAACGTCCTGATCCGGGGCCGGGATGGCGAGGTCACCGGGGTCCTCAGCACCGGCGTCGACGTCACCGAGCTCAAACGGGACGAGTTGCGGCTGCAGGAGGCGCTGAGCCTGGCGCTGACCAACGAGGAGCGTGTTCGCGACTTTGCGACGGCCTCGTCGGACTGGTTCTGGGAGATGGACAGCCAACTCCGCTTCACGAGGTTCTTCAGGCCCGACGCGACGGACCCGTCGCCCTCCAGGAAGTGAGCCAGCAACAATCGGAATAACTTGAACCCTGTCTGCCTCGGGTGCCGGTCAGTGGCATGTGACGGACGAATGCCTCGCTGGTTCGGGTGAACCGTTCTTCGGCAAGCAACGATGGCAAGGATTGAATAGAGTAGCGAATCATATTCTCTTGGGTGTCTTGTTTCCTTTTCACTCTTGCCGAGAAGAGAACTTCAATATCTGGAATTGCCCCCCCCCCCCCTTATTTCATACGCCTCGGGAAAATCAGATCCACGGTCGTGCCTGCACCAACCGTGCTACGGATCGTCATCCTGCCATCGTGAAGCTCCAGTAGCCGTTTGGTTATTGCGAGCCCGAGCCCCGTCCCGACGCGTTGGGACGCGACATAGTTGCGGTCGCTGTTGAACGGTATCGTAACCCAGGGCAGTTTGGTGTCCGGGATGCCGGCGCCATTGTCCCGAACGCGCAGAACCAGCTCTTCATCGGAATCGAGAGCGGCGACGATATCGATCGAACCCCCGGCCGGCGTGTGCCGTATCGCGTTCGACAGCAGGTTTATCAGCATCTGACGGACGGCCTTGCGGTCGGCCCTCAGCGATCGCGCCGTCTCGGGGATGTGCGTGCTGCAACGGATCGCCTTCTCCTCGATCAATGGACGAAGACTTCGGATGCACTGCTCTGCGAGGTCGCGAAGGTCGATCAGATCGGGGTCGACGGCCTGCATGCCCGATTCCGCACGCGATAGATCGATCAGATCGTTGATTACCGCCGCGAGATGGACACCGCTGCTCGCGATGTCACCCGCATACTCCCGGTACTTCCTGACGGCCTCGGGGCCCAACGCCTCGTCCCGGATGATTTCGGCGAACCCGATGATGGCGTTCAGCGGCGTACGTAGCTCGTGGCTGACCCCGGCCAGGAACATCGACTTGTGCCGGTTCGCCTCCTCGGCGGCCTTCCGAGCCTCGATCAGTTCATGCTCGTGGGCCTTGCGCCTCGTAACGTCCCGCAGCACGGCGATGAAGACCTGTTGCCCGCCGAACTCGGACCGGCAGATCGAAGCTTCGGCGTCGAATTCCGATCCGTCCGTTCGCCTACCGCGCACGGCGGCTCGTTCGCTCTTCATCCGGGCCGCTACGCCGCTTTCCCGGAACCCGGCGAAATAGTCGGCATGCTTCGAGCGATGGTGCTCAGGAAGCAGGACATCCAGAGATTGACCGAGGAGTTCCGATCGTTTGTAGCCGAAGAGCCTTGTGGCGCTCGAGTTCACGAAGATGATCTCAGCTTGATCGTTCACGGCGACGACCGCTTCCTCGAGCGTGTCGAACAGAGCCAGGCTCATATTAGCGTCCATGGCGGGAGTTCTCGGGTCGGCTTTCGATTGTTCCGAGCCTCGGCGGATTCGGCAGGAGCGCCGGGTGTCGGCTGCTTCGAGAGGGGGCGGCTCATCACGCCGCCCGGATCCGTTCGAAGAAGGCCTCGATGTCCGCCCGCAGCCGGTCCGTACGCTCGGTCACCACCGTTGCGGAGTCGGCCACCCCGCTCCCGCGTTCACTGACCTCGCGGGTGCCGGATGTCACCTCGACGATCGTGCTCGACACCTCCTGAGTCCCGACGGCCGCCTGTTGGACGTTCTGGGCGATCTCCGCCGTCGCGGTTCGCTGCTGCTCGATCGCGGATGCGATCGAGGTCGATATCTGGTCGATCCGGCGGATGGTATCCGTGATCTCCTGGATGGCATCGACCGCGCCGGTCGTTGCGGACTGCATCTCGGAAACCTTGCCCGAGATCTCCTCGGTGGCCCGAGCGGTCTGGGTGGCGAGGGACTTCACCTCGGATGCGACCACCGCGAAGCCCTTGCCGGCTTCACCGGCCCGGGCCGCCTCGATCGTCGCGTTCAGCGCGAGCAGGTTCGTCTGGCTGGCGATGTCGTTGATGAGCTTCACGACCTCGCCGATCTTCTGCGCCGCTTGCGCGAGGCCCCGGATCTGGTCGTTGGTGCGCTCGGCGTTCGCAACCGCGGTCGTCGTGATCTGCGTGGATTCTCCGACCTGTCGATCGATCTCGACGATGGAGGAAGACAGCTCCTCCGCTGCGGAGGCGACGGTCTGGACATTGCTGGACGCTTGTTCGGACGCGGCCGCGACGCTGAGGGAATGGTCCGTGGTCCGCTGCGCGATGCTGATCATCGATTGCGCCACACCGCGCATCTCCGCGACCGCGTCGCCGACGAGCCGCAGCGCTTCTTCGCTCTCGCCTCTGAATTCCTGGATGGATTGGTCGACATGTCGTTGGCGTGTCTGGCGTTCGGCCAGCATCTCCTCCTGATAGACGGAGATCGCAAAGTCCATGTCGATCATGACGGCCTTGGTGGCGGCGGCGATCGCGGACGAGGCCTTCGAGGGCGACCAGCGATTGTGTCTTACGATGACGTGGATCAGCTCGCAGATGACGTAGCTGTAACCGCCGATGTACCAACGGGGCTCCAGGCCGATGCGGTTGTGGGCCGAACCGATGCGGCGGACGCTCTCGACATACCCTGCGTCGAAGCCGCTGGTGAACAGCCTCTTCCAGTGGGCGCTCTGGGCAGCGGTGAGGGATGCCGACTTGCCGCCGATGAGGGCGGCCAGGGCGGGAACCGTCAGGACATGCCGATAGAATCGCTCGAGGATGCCGGGAAGCGCCGGCTCTATGAGCCCCCACGTATCGCGCAGGATCTTCGTCGTCTCATCGTTCGTCCGCATGAAGTGGAGACGATTTGCGAGGTCGGTACTGTCAACGCCTGACGCCTGAGACATATCAAAGCTCCTGTGGTGGCCGTACCCGGGAGCATTGGCGGCAATCGATGTGCATTTCGTTGAGTTTTGAAGGATCGGGCCCCCTACGATAGTAGGGTAGGGTCGAGTGCCGCGAACGAGAGCTTTGCCGTCAAGTCCGAGAGAATCGAATGAAACGCCTTTTGATTGTCGACGATCATGCCGTTCTCCGAGAAACTCTTGCCGAGTTTTTTCGAGAGTCCGTACCAGGGTTGATTGTGCTGGAATCCGGGAACTATTCAGAGGCATTGTCGGTTCTGGAGTCCAATGATGTCCCGGATCTGATCCTCATCGATTTCAGGATGCCCGGCGGTACGGGCGTCGACGGCATCAAGCGGGTCGTAGAGCGGTACCCGGGCGTTCCGGTCGTCCTGTTCTCCGGCGCGGTCACGGAAGCAGAACTGGAGGCCGCTCGGTCTATCGGGGTGGCAGGCTACGTCCCGAAGAGTTTCGGCGCCCGATCCGTTCTCGATATCGTTCTCAAGGTGTTTCGCAACGGGTCCTATTTTCCGCCGTTGTCGGGAGCGATCGCACGGACGCTGAGTCTGCATGAGCAAGCTCGGTCCGGTCCGCCGCCGCCCGTGCTGACCGCCCGCCAGATGCAGATCCTCCGCCAGATCGTCGACGGGAGGACGAACAAGGAGATCGCCAGGGATCTCGGCATTTCGGAGGCTACGGTGAAGGAGCACGTTTCTCGGATCTTCGATGTTCTTGGGGTCCGGAACCGAGCCGACGCGGTTGCGTCTGCGCTCCGCAAGTCGGTCGTCTGAGAGGCGAGAATTCAGACAGGTCAGACGTAAATGGACAAGAATCCGCCCGGGGCGCTACCGGACAACGAAGTACGGCAGAGGCTCACCCTGATCGAGCAATTGACCGGAATCGGCTATTGGGAAGTCGACCTTACGGACCGGGCGCTGCGCTGGTCGAGCGCGACCTACATAGTATTCGGCGTCGATCCGGAGGTCTTCCGGCCGTCATTGGATGGATTTGATCGTTTAATACATCCGGATGACCTGGAGACGGTCCACGCCGCCATCCACGGCTCGCGGAAAACCGGCATGCCATACCAGATCGAGCATCGAATCGTCCTGCCGGACGCGACGGTCCGTCACGTTCTTGAGCATGGACGCCACGAGTTCGACGAGGGCGGTCGACCGATCCGCTTTCGCGGAACCGTGCAGGACATCTCAGCCGTCAACGATATACGCGAACGGCTGATTCGCGCGGAACGGGAAGCCACATTGTCCCGAGTGCTGGTCGAAGTCGCGCACGACTTCAACAACCTACTGTCGGTCGTCTCCGGAAATCTGGACATCCTGAAGCTCAGATACGGCAGTACGCCCGATGCCAGTCGATTGATCGAGCGGGCGCATCTGTCCGTGGAGAACGGGGCGGCGTTGGCGGAGAGGCTGCTCGCCTTCTTCAATCGGCAACTCAGGTCACCGATCGATATCGATCTGGTTTCCACTATCCGGGAGTTCCTGCCGACGCTTTCGCGGGTGGTCGGGACGCAGGTTGAGATCGAGTTCCGGCCGGAACTCGACCAGGCGGTGGGTCGGCTGGACAAGGTCCGTCTGGAGACGGCGGTGTTGAACGCTGCGTTGAACGCGCGGGACGCGATGCCCGACGGAGGCCAGATCGTGCTGTCGCTCTCCGACGTCGGCCGGGCGGGGCACTCGAACCCGATGATGCGGCTCGCCATCTCCGACACCGGTACCGGCATCCACTCGGAGATCCTGGGGCGGGTCTTCGATCCGTTCGTCACGACCAAATCGACCCGAGGCGGTACGGGCCTCGGGCTCGCGATCATTCGCGACTTCGCCGAAGATTCGGGGGGCTCCGTGACGATTCAGTCCGAGCAAGGGGTGGGAACGGTCCTGAGCCTCTTTCTCCCCAGGCGGGAAACGGGCGCGAGCACTGACCGGCAGTCTGTGCCGCTGTCCATCCCATACGGGTCAGGCCAGGCGATATTGCTGGTCGAAGACAATGACAAAGTCCGTTCATTCCTTGAGGAAGGGCTCTCCCAACTCGGCTTGAAGGTCACTGCGTTCCCGTTGCCGACGGAAGCGCTCGAGCACCTGCAGGGCTCGACCGAGGACGTGGCCGCGATTCTGAGCGATGTCAGGTTGCCGGGCCCCATGGACGGCCTTGAATTCGTTAGGGCGGTTCGCAGAACTCGACCGAACCTGCCGGCCCTGTTCATCTCCGGTTACGTCGGCTCGGAGATGAACGATCTGTCCTTCACGGGGATCGACACGCGGATCATCCGAAAGCCGTTCCGGATCGTCGATCTGCTATCGACTCTGAACGAACTGACTCGGCAGGGACCAGTGGGTACGAAAGAGGACCACTCGATCCGATAGTCTCTCGGAAAGGGCTGGATTGTTCGGAGACCGCCGAGGACATCGCTGCCGGCGATCCCTGTCCGATGCAAGGATCCGGGCGCTGGAATACTGCCGGGAGGCTTGTTCGTCATGCGAGTCGCCGGCCACGTGGTCAGCCTCTGCGCGATCGGCAGCGCTCGTCGAGCGCGAAAGGCGCCGTCCGGGGCCGGGCGCCGCCCCGGCCGCTCTTAATATCCTTTTCATGTCCCGGGAATACGCTCTTCTTCAAACAGGGCGTCACGGCCCCGGCAACCGCGATCGGCGCGGGGCGGGACCGAAGGCCGCCCTCGGGGAGGGAACATGCGCTATTCGGTCTTCGCGGTCCTGATCGCGGTGGCGGCGATCGGGGCGGTGCTCGGTGCCGCGGGCGTCTGGTACGGCTGGGTCGCTCTCGCCGTCGCCGGGCCGCTGTCGGCGCTCGGCCTGTACGACCTCCGGCAGACCCGCCACAGCCTGCTGCGCAACTATCCGGTCATCGCGCATATGCGCTGGCTGTTCGAGGGCATCCGGCCGGAGATCCGGCAGTACCTGATCGAGAGCGACGCCGACGCCTTCCCGTTCAACCGCGAGCAGCGGTCGCTGGTCTACCAGCGCGCCAAGCAGGCGGTGCAGACCGTGCCGTTCGGCACCCAGCAGGACGTCTACAAGCCGGAATACGCCTATTTCACCCACTCGCTGGCGCCGCGCCACCCGGAAAGCTTCGACTTCCGGATCACGGTCGGCGGCGCGGCCTGCCGGCAGCCCTACGCGATCTCGCTGTTCAACGTGTCGGCGATGAGCTTCGGCGCGCTCAGCGGCAACGCCATCCAGGCCCTGAACAAGGGCGCCAAGCTGGGTGGCTTCGCCCACGACACCGGCGAGGGCGGCATCTCGCGCTACCACCGCCAGCATGGCGGCGACCTGATCTGGGAACTCGGCTCCGGCTATTTCGGCTGCCGCGCCGACGACGGCGGCTTCGATCCCGACAAGTTCGCGAAGCAGGCCGCCGACCCGCAGATCAGGATGATCGAGGTCAAGCTGTCGCAGGGCGCCAAGCCCGGCCATGGCGGCGTGCTGCCGGCCTCCAAGATCACCCCGGAGATCGTCGAGGCCCGCGGCATCCCGATGGGCGTCGACTGCGTGTCGCCGGCGGCGCATCCGGCGTTCTCGACGCCGGTGGAGTTCGTGCACTTCCTGCGGCGCCTGCGCGAGCTGAGCGCGGGCAAGCCGGTCGGCTTCAAGCTGTGTGTCGGCCACCCGCACGAGTTCATGGCGATCGTGAAGGCCATGACCCAGGAGGACATCTACCCGGACTTCATCGTGGTGGACGGCAGCGAGGGCGGCACCGGGGCGGCGCCGGTCGAGTTCACCAACAGCGTCGGCATGCCGCTGCGCGAGGGCCTGCACTTCGTGAACATGACCCTGGTCGGGGCCGGCATCCGCGACCGCATCCGGATCGGCGCCAGCGGCAAGATCATCTCGGGCGCCGACATCGCCACCGCGCTGGCGCTCGGCGCCGACTGGTGCAACTCGGCGCGCGGCTTCATGTTCGCGATCGGCTGCATCCAGGCGCGGTCCTGCCACACCAACCGCTGCCCGACCGGGGTGGCGACCCAGGACCCGACCCGGCAGCGCGCGCTGGTGGTGCCGGACAAGGCGGTCCGGGTCGCCAACTTCCACCGCAACACGCTGGTCGGCTTCGGCGAGATGCTGGGCGCCATGGGCCTCGACCGGCCGGACGGGATCACCGTCGACCTGCTGCACCTGCGCACGTCGGACCCGGCCAGCCTGTTGCATTCCCGGCTGACCCCGGGGCAGCTGTCCCGGCCCGACTGCCTGCAGCCCTTCGCCCTGCCCTGGGCCGAGGCCCAGGCCGCCAGCTTCGCGCGGGCGGGATAAGGGGGCAACACGGGAGTTCCCGCCGTCATTTCGACACCCATTCCACGAATCGTGGCAGGATACCCGGGCATTGCCGGGGCGGATGAATGCCGGGAGAAGACTGGAGCGACCAGGAGAACGACGCCATCGTGGCGCGGTACTTCTCGATGCTCGCGGACGACCTGGCTGGACGCCCCTACAACAAGGCGGCGAACAACCGGGATCTGCAGCAGCTGATCGGCCGAGGGCGCGGTTCCATAGAGTTCAAGCATCAGAACATCTCGGCGGTGCTCCGGTGTTACGGAGAGGAGTGGATTGCGGGGTACAAGCCCCGGTCCAACTTCCAGATGGATCTGGTGGAGGCCGTGGCTCGCTGGACCGCGCGGCACCCCGAGTGGTCGCTACGGCCGCCTCGCGTTCTTGACCCTGCCGGGACCGCGTTCGCGGAAGCGCCGAGCCTCTGGATCGGCCCCGCTCCGACGATGCGCAACGAGGCACCGCCAACGGATATCGAGAAGGCGAGGATGGTCGCCATGAGGCTCGATGCGGCCGGCCGTGACGAGCGCAACAGGGCGCTCGGTCGTGCCGGCGAGGAGCGAGTGTTCCTGCACGAGCGGTCCACGTTGATCCAGGTGGGGCGGAACGATCTGGCCCGGCGGGTTCGATGGGCGGCGGCGGAGGAAGGGGATGGCGCCGGCTACGACATCGCCAGCTTCGAGCCGGACGGGCGTGAGCGTCTGATCGAGGTCAAGACCACGAACGGCTGGGAGCGGACGCCGTTTCATATCTCGCGGAACGAGCTGGCGGTTTCCGAGGAACGGCGCGACGCTTGGTGTCTCCTCAGGCTCTGGAACTTTTCGCGGCAGGCGCGGGCCTTCGAGCTGCGTCCGCCGCTCGCCAGTCACGTCGAGCTGATGCCGACCGCATTCCTCGCGAAATTCAACTGAACCAGCCGATCGGTCGGACCCGCCGCGCCGTCACGACGCCCTCGCCGGCGTCCAGGCGAGGTCGGCGACCGGGGTCAGGTGGCGGCCCTCCTCGTGCCAGCGCCAGTAGGTCTCGCGGATCCGCCGGGACACCGGGCCCGGCCGGTCGTTCTGCAGGATCCGGCCGTCGATGCGGGCGGCCGGCATGACGCCGCCGGCGGTGGTCGAGGTGAAGATCTCGTCGGCCGCCAGCAGGTCGTCGCGGGTCATCGGCGCGATCCGCACCGGCAGGCCGAGTTCGCCGCAGATGTCGATCACGGTCTGCCGGGTCACGCCCTCCAGGGCGCCGCGGTCGGGCGTCACCACGCTGCCGTCGCGCACCGCGAATACGTTGAAGCCCGGGCCCTCTGTGACGTAGCCGTCGGCGTCCAGCAGCACCGCGTTGTCGGCGCCGGCGGCCTCGGCCTCGAACATCGCCTGCACCAGGTCGCCCCAGTGGTAGTTCTTGACCGTCGGATCGACGCTCTCGCTCGCGATCCGCGGGGTCTTTGCCACGATCAGGTGGGCGCCCCGCTCCTGGACGTCGACCGGGATCACGTCGATCCACGGGATCGCGTAGGCAATATAGCGGTTGCTCATCAGGCTCGGGCGGCGCGGCATGCCGGGCAGCGGGACGCCGCGGGTGGTGACCATCGCCATGTAGGAATCCCGCAGCCCGGCCCGCCGCACGCACTCGGCCAGGATCCCGGCCTGCTCGTCGACGCCGTAGGGAATGCTCATGTGCAGCGCCGCCATCGAGCGGGCGAAGCGCGCCAGATGGTCGTCCAGGCGGAAGAACGATCCGCGCCAGACATGCACCACGTCGTAGGTCACGTCCGACTTGGTGAAGCCCCAGTCGAGCACCGAGACCGCGGCCCGGCCGATCGGCACGAAGCCGCCGTCGACGAAGGCCGCACCGGCGGCGAAGGAATCGGGGTCGGCCATCGGGGGTCTCCTGGGAAGCGCGCGCGGCGCCAGTGTCGGAAGCGCGCCCGGCAGCCGTCAAGGGCGGCGGCGTGCCGATTGAACCCGGGGGCGCCGACGCCGTATCGTCTAGATCCTTCCCGCGGCATCGCTGCCGCCGCCCCCAAGCCCGAAAGGCCGGCCGTCATGAGCGTGCCCCCCACCCTGTCGATCGACGAGCGCGTCCCGTTCGCCGCCGGCCACGATTTCGGCGACGCCGGCGCCTATGAGCGGCTGACCGGCCGGGTCCGGCTGCGGGCCGACCCGAACGGCGGGCAGCCGCGCATCGTCGACCTGGACAAGGCCCCACGCGACGGCGACGGGCTGGTCGAATACAGCGCCGACTTCTGCCTGTTGAAGCCGGTCGAGGCGGCGCGCGGCAACGGCCGGGTGTTCTTCGACTACGGCAACCGCGGCAACAAGCGCGCCCTGCAGTTCTTCAACGACGCCGTCGGGTCGAACAGCCCCTCGGCCATCGAGCACGCCGGCAACGGTTTCCTGATGCGGCGCGGCTACACGGTGGCCTGGCTGGCCTGGCAGGGCGACCTGCTGCCCGGCGACGGCCGCATGCTGCTGGACGTGCCGGTGGCGACCGACGCCGGCCGGCCGATCACCGGGACGGTGCGGGTCGAATACATCGTCAACGCGCCCGGGACCCATGTGCTGCCGCTGAGCGGCCTGGCGCCGTCCCGCAGCTACCCGGCGGCCACGCTCGACACCGCCGGGGCGGCGCTGACCCGCCGCCGCTACGCCGCCAGCCGGCGCGAGTCGATCCCGGCCGACGCCTGGTCGTTCTCGCGGATCGAGGAATCCCCGGCGGTCGACGGCCTGGGGCGCGACCGCGCGGTGATCCCGTCCGACAGTCACCTGCACCTGCATGCCGGCTTCGAGACCGGCTGGATCTACGAGCTGATCTACGAGGCCCGCGATCCGCGGGTGCTCGGCCTCGGCCACTTGGCGGTGCGCGACTTCGTCAGCTTCCTCAAGCACGCCGAGGCCGACGCGGCCGGCACCCCGAACCCGTTGCGCGAGGGTGGCGGGCGGATCGAGAAGGCCTATGCCTGGGGACGCTCGCAGACCGGCCGCTGCATCCGCGACTTCGTCTATCTCGGCTTCAACGCCGACGCCGAGGGGCGGCGGGTGTTCGACGGCGTGCTGCCGCATGTCGCCGGCGGCGGCAAGATGTGGATGAACCACCGGTTCGCCCAGCTGACCGTGCTGCCGGGCCAGGAGCACGAGAACCACTACACCCTGGTCGACCGCTTCCCGTTCTCCTACGCCCGCTCGACCGACCACCTGACCGGCCGCGAGGACGCCATCCTGAAGCGGCCGGACACCGACCCGCTGGTGATCCACACCGACAGCGCGTCCGAGTACTGGCACCGCCGCGCGTCGCTGGTGGTGACCGACTCCCGGGGACGCGACCTGCCGCAACCGGACGGGGTGCGGGTGCAGCTGTGGTCGAGCTCGCAGCACTACGCCTCGCCGCTGGTGGCGAAGCCCGAGCGCGGGATCGCCGCTCAGTTCCACAACACCGTCGCCACCTCGGCGTTCTTCCGGGCCAACCTGGACGCCCTCGACCGCTGGGCGACCGACGGCACGCCGCCGCCGCCGAGCACGGCGCCCAGCGTCGCCGACGGTACCCTGGTGACGGCGGATGCCTGGCGGGCCGGGTTCCCGGCGATCCCCGGCATCGCCCTGCCGCGCGGCCCGAGCCGGCTGGAGCAGCTCGACTTCGGCGCCGACGTGGACGCGACCGGGGTGATCGAGCACGAGCCGCCGCGTGTGATCGAGGGCGAGGAGTACCCGGTGCTGGTGCCGGCGACCGACGCCGACGGCCTGGACCGCGCCGGCCAGCGCGCGCCGATGGTGCAGGCCCCGCTCGGCACCTATGCCGGCTGGAGCCTGCGGCGCCCGGAGCTGGGTGAGGGGGCGATGGTCGGCATCACCGGCTGCTACCTCCCGTTCCCGGACACCGCCGAGGAGCGCGCCCAGACCGGCGACCCGCGCCCGGCGATCCTGGAGCGCTATGCCGACGCCGCGGCGTATCAGGCCGCCATTCGCAAGGCCGCCGAGGCGCTGGTCGCCGAGGGCCGGATGCTGGCCGAGGACGCCGAGCGGGCGGTCGCGGCCGCCGCCGGCTGGAACCGCGCGCGCCACGTCACCCGGCTGCCGGAGACGCCGTCGTGACCGGCGCCGTGCCGACGCCGGTGACCGTGCTGGCCGGCTTCCTCGGCGCCGGCAAGACCACCCTGCTGAAGCGCATCCTCGAGGACCCGCGCGGCGTGCGCTACGGGGTGCTGGTCAACGACTTCGGCGCCATCAACATCGACGCCGAGCTGGTGGTCGAGACCGGTGCCGACCAGGTGTCGCTGGCCAATGGCTGCGTGTGCTGCACGATCCGCGACGACCTGGTCGAGGCGATCGGCCGACTGATGGACCAGGACCCGGCGCCCGAGCACCTGCTGATCGAGACCAGCGGGGTGTCGCGGCCGATCGCGGTGATGGACGCGGTGCTCGACCCGGCGCTCGGCGGCCGGGCGGCGGTCGACGGGGTGTTCTGCCTGGTCGACGCCGCCGGGTTCCGCGACCTCGACTTCGCGTCGACCGAGCTGGCGATCGAGCAGGCCGGCTCGGCCGACGTGGTGGTGCTGAACAAGATCGACATCGCCAGCGCCGAGGACCTGGCGGCGGTCGAGACCACCCTGCGCGGGCCGATGCCGAACATTCGCCTCCTGCCGGCCCGGTTCAGCGAGGTGCCGCGCGAGGTGCTGTTCGGGACCGCGCATGTCGCGCCCGGGCGGCCGGCGGCGCATGGCCATCACCACGACCACGATCATGCGCACGATCACGGTCACCACGATCACGGCGAGGAGTTCCGGGCCTGGTCCTGGCGCAGTACGGCGCCGCTCGACCGCGCCGCCTTCCGCAACGCCGCCCGCCGCCTGCCGGCCGGCCTGCTGCGCATGAAGGGCGTGCTGGCCTTCGCCGACCGGCCGGGCGAGCGGGCGGTGTTCCAGATGGTCGGCAAGCGCCACAGCCTGGCGGCGGCGGCCGGCGCGGCGCCGTCGGAAACCGTGCTGGTGGCGATCGCCCGCACCGGCTCGCTCGACGCCGAGGCGCTGACCGCCCTGCTGGAAGGCTGCGTCGCGGTTTCCTGAGGCCCGGCGCCCGAGGGGCCGGGTCAGGCTGCCGGGACGCCCCGGCCCGGCCGGCGGACCACCCGCACCTTGCCGCTGTTGCCGCCGCCGCAGAAGAAGCGGTCGCCGCCGTCGGATTCCAATCCGGAAATCCCGGTGCCGGCCGGCATTTCCAGGCGCTCCCGGACTTCGCCGGTGGCCGGGTCGATCCGGCGCAGCTCGCTTTCGTCGTTCTCCCAGGTGGCGTGCCACAGCTCGTCGTCGACCCAGGTCACGCCGGTGACGAAGCGGTTGCTCTCGATCGTACGCAGGACCGTCCCAGTGCTGGGATCCACCTGGTGGATCCGGCGCTCGCGGTACTGCCCGACCCACAGCGATCCCTCGGCCCAGGCCAGCCCGGAGTCGCCGCCGCCGCCCGGTGCCGGGATGCTGTCCAGCACCTTGCCGGTCCCCGGGTCGATCCGCTGGATGCGGTCCTCGGCGATCTGGAACAGGTGCCGACCGTCGAAGGCGGTGCCGGCATGGGCCGGGACATCGATCGTCCGTTGGACTTGCTTCTCCGCCGGATCGAGGGCGTTCAGCCTGTCGCCCGACGCGAACCAGACGTGCCGCCCGTCATAGGAGACGCCGCCTATGCTGTCGACGCCCGGGAACGGCCCGTATTCGCCGACGATCTCTGCCGATGCGTTTTTCATGGCGCGATGCTAGCCGCCCGGCGGCATGGCCGGGAGTAACAAGGTTGTCGGGAAACCGGGCAGCGTCGGGGCGCTCCAGCGGCGGGCCCGGCCGCGGCCGACGGCCTGCACCTTGCCGGCGGCGGCCAGCGCGTCGAGCGCCCGCTGCACGGTCCGCTGGCTGGTCCCGAGCGCCAGCGCCAGCGCGGAGCTCGACCACGCCTCGCCGTCGGCGAGCAAGGCGAGGACCGTGCCGTGGGACTGCTCGACCGGCGGCGCGATGACCGCGATCTTGTCGGTCCGGCGCGGCGCCAGAACGAAGCCCCGCTTGGTGGCGTCGACCCCGGCGACCGGCAATAGCGCGCTGCGCAGCCGCCCGATCTCGACCCGCAGGCGAGCCCGGTGCGACTCGTCGGCGTGGCGGGCGCCGAAGGCGCCGGCCAGCAGGGCCTCCCGGGAGACGTCGGCCGGCCATGCCTCGCCCAGAGCGCGGGCGAGCGCGAACAGGACCGGGCGGGTGGCGAGCGGGACCGTGGTGCCGGCATGGCGGACCGTGTGGCGACAGGCGTCGACGACCAGTGCGTCGGAGGCCAGCAATGCCTCGACCTCCTCCAGCGTCAGCAGGCGGTCGCGGCTGCCCCCGGCCAGGCGTGCCGCCGGGACGTCGAGGAGTCGGGCGGCATCCTCGACCTCGGCGGTCAGCGATGCGATGCCGGTCCGCTCGGCGGCGAGCCGGGCCCGGGCGACCGCCGCGCCGGCGTCGCGTATGCGCAGCCGCCGCGTGGCGATGCCGGCGGCGACGAGTTCGTAGCCGACGACCGCCGCGGGTGGCAGGGCGGTGGCGTCGATCCCGGCGGCGACCCGCTCGGCGTCGTCCAGCCGCCCGACCAGGAGCAGCATCCGGGCCTGCAGGTAGCCGGCATGCGCGGCGTTGGCCCGGTCGCCGGCCCGCTCCAGCGTCGTGCGCGCCGCGCCGAGCGCGGTCGGCGCCCGGCCGAGGTCGCGCGAGACCAGTGCGATCTCGGCCTCGGCCACCGTGCAGCGGGCGCGCGCCACGGTCTCGTCCGGGCCGAAGGCCCGCCTGGCCTCGCGCAACAGTTCGCGGGCCCGCGCCAGGCCGCCGAGCTGGGCCATCGCGATGCCGCGCAACGCCAGCGCCGGCGCGTCGCCGCGCAACGCGACCCGGTTCAGGGCGCCGAGCGGGTCGCCCATGGCCAGGGCGCGGGCGGCGGCGGTGATCAGCGAGTCCATGCGAATCCCGACAGACTTGTCACTCCCGGTCGATGCCGCGCCTCGCGATCCTGGGCTGCGCCGACAACCGGCAGTTCGGCAGATCAGGAGACAGAGGATGCAGAATCAAGTGGCTTCGCGCGAGGAGTGGCTGAGCTTCACGATGGCGTGGCTGCGCCGCCACGACCGGTACTGAGGCGGCGGCCATGCCCCGGATCCGCCACGCCGCTGTCGCCGCCGATATCCTGTCGCTGGCGGCGGCGCCGACCTTCGCGCTGATGGCGGCGCTGTCGCCGGTCGTCGATACCACCCAGCCCGGTCCTTGCACGTCAGGAGCGGCGGGCGCGCCTCTGGGCGGCATGGTGCTGATGTACGGGCTGATGTGCGTGTTCCACGCCGCGCCCTGGCTCCGGGTGCTGCGCGGAGGAGGGCCCGTCGGTTCCCCTCCCGCGACTCAGCGCCGGTAGCGCTTCTGCAGGCGGAGGCTGGCGATCACCGTGAGCACCAGGGTGGTGATCATCAGGATGAACGACACCGCGGCGCCGAACGGCCAGTTGCCGAGCTGCATCTGCCCGAACACCAGGGGCGCCAGCATCTTGAACTCCGGGCCGCCGAGCAGCACCGGGGTGGCATAGGCGTTCATGCCGAGGATGAAGGTCAGGATCACGCCGGCGGCGATGCCCGGCAGCGCCAGCGGCCACAGCACCCGCCAGAACATGTGCCAGGGGCCGGCCCCCATGCTGAACGCCGCCTCCTCGACCGAGCGGTCGATGCTCTCGATCACGCTCTGCAGGGTCAGCACCATGAAGGGCAGGTTGACGGCGATGATGCCGACGATGACCGCGCCGGTGGTGAACATGATCTCGGTCGGCTCGGAGGTGATGCCGATACCCATCAGGCCGACGCTGATGATGCCCTTGCTGCCGAACAGGGTCATCCAGCCGGCCGCGCGCACCGCGTTGCCGACGAACAGCGGCAGCACCACCAGCATGACCAGGATGTTCTTGAACCGGGTGCGCGTGCGGGCCAGCACATAGGCCAGCGGGAAGCCCAGGATCAGACAGATCACCGTGCAGGCGAAGGCGACCTGGACCGTCGTCATGAACACGCCGATGTAGTAGGCGTCGGTGAAGAACTTGACGTAGTTCTCGATGGTCAGGGCGTCGACCATCAGCAGCCTGGGCACGTACTGGTTCAGGCTGTAGCGGAACAGGATGACGATCGGGATCAGCAGGCCGGCGGCGACGATGAAGGTCGCCGGGCCGATCAGTGCCGCCGCCGACCAGGCGGAGCCGCCCCGTTCCTCGACGGTTCCGGCGGCGGTCTTCCCGGCGGAGGTCGTCCCTGCGGCCATCTGGCTAGTTCCCCTGCACTGCGGCGGTCACTGCGGCGTGGCCGTGGACGCCCGCCGCATCGCGGCAGGCGTCCGTCCGACCGGAAGGTCTAGGGTCCAGGCCCGCGATCAGGCCTTGAACTCCTTGTCCCACCACTCCTTCAGCTCGACGTCGTGGTCGGTCATGAAGCCGTAGTCCATGTCGACCAGCTTGGCGATCTGCTCCGGCGTGAAGCCGATCCGCTCGTTCCGTTCCGCCGGCACGTTGGCGTTGGTGACGGTCGGGTTGTAGCCCATGTCGATCGCGAAGGCCTCCTGGGCCGACGGCTCCATCATGGCGTCGAGGTAGGCGTAGGCGCCGTCCTTGTTCGGGGCGTTCTTCGGGATCACGAAGCCGGACGTATAGGCCAGCGTGCCCTCGGAGGGGGCCACCGACTTCACGTTGATGTTCTTATCCTGCCACTGCACGGTCCGGGCCTTCCACATGATGCCGACCTCGAACTCGTCGGCGGCCAGGCCCTGGGCGAACGCCTCGTTGGTCGGGTAGATGCGGGCCCCGGCCTTGCGGACCTCGAGCAGCAGCTTCTTGGCGCCGTCCATGTCGGTGACGCCGCCGCCGGCCGCCAGGGCCGCCGCGACCAGCGTGTACTGGTACTGGATGTCGATGATCGCCAGCTTGCTGCCGTGCTTCGGATCGAAGACGTCCTTGTAGCTGGTCGGCGGGGTCTTCACGAGGTTGGCGTTGTAGACCGCGACCTTCCCGGAATAGATGTGGCCGATGCCGTACTTGTACTTCATCGACGGCAGCAGGTTCTTGGCGTTCTTGAGCCGCGAGTAGTCGATCTCGTCGGTCACCCCGACTTCGAACATCTGGTACATGTTCAGGGCCGACAGGCCCTGCACGTCGCTGGTGCCGCGCGGCAGCCGGCGCTCGGCCAGCATCTTGCTGCGCCGCTGCGGGTCGCCGGCCTGGTCCTGGATGACCTCCCAGCCCTGCGAGATGAGGTGGGGCTGCTCGATGTTCTTGTTCAGCAGCCGGGCGTAGTCGCCGCCCCAGGTTCCGACGACGATCTTGCCCTTCGACTGCGCCAGCGCACCGCCGGCGCGGCCGAGCGCCGCGGTGCCGGCGACGGCGGCCGCGCCCTTCATCACGCTGCGGCGCGAGATCCCCGAGCCTTGCCTGATCTTGTCCATGTTCCGCACTCCCTGTTCCTGGTTGCCAGTCTGTCGTTCCATACTCCTCGGCCGGTCCAGCTAGTCCGGCTGAAGCTCGTCGGAGCCGGCGGCGTCGCCGGCTCCCGGAAACACCGCGGCCGAGGCCGCCGTCCATCCCACGTGAACCCTGTCGCCGACCGCCGGCATGAAGCCGTCCTCGCGGTTCGGGATCTGGGCGATCACCAGATCCTTCGGCGACAGACGGATATGCAGGTCGATCAGGCCGCCGAGGTAGGAGACGAACTCGACCGCGCCGGGGAAATCGTTGTCCATCTCGGACAGCGGCACCGGCGCCACCATCACCCGCTCCGGCCGCAGGGCGACGGTCGCCGGCCCGGGCATGAGCGTGGTGTTGCAGGCCACCGGGACGCCGCCCGCGGTCCGGAACAGCTGCGGCGTCTCGAGCGTGCCGGACACGAAGCTGCTGCGGCCGACGAAGCCGGCGACGAAGCGGTCGGCCGGTCGTTCGTAAAGGTCGCGCTGGGTGCCGACCTGCTTGACCGAGCCCTCGCTCATCACCACCAGGCGGTCGGCCATGGTCAGCGCCTCCTCCTGGTCGTGGGTCACCATGACGGTGGTCAGGTTCAGCGACTGCTGCAGCTTGCGGATCTCGACCCGGACCTCCTGGCGCAGTTTGGCGTCCAGGTTCGACAGCGGCTCGTCAAGCAGCAGCACGTCCGGGCGGAACACCAGCGCGCGCGCCAGGGCGACGCGCTGCTGCTGGCCGCCGGACAGCTGCCGCGGCAGCCGGTCGCCGAGATGGCCGAGCCGGACCAGCTCGAGGGCCTCGGCGACCTGGCGGTCGGCATCCGGCTTCGGGACCTTCCGCATCTCCAGCCCGAAGGCGACGTTCTGGGCGACCGTCAGGTGCGGGAACAGCGCATAGCTCTGGAACACCAGGCCGGTGTTGCGCTTCCAGGCCGGCAGCCGGGTGACGTCGTTGTCGCCGAGCCGGACGGTCCCGGCGGTCGGCTCGATGAAACCGGCGATCATCCGCAGGGTCGTGGTCTTGCCGCAGCCCGACGGGCCGAGCAGCACCAGGAACTCGCCGTCGGCGACGTCCAGGGTGACGTCACGGGCGGCGAAGAAGTCGCCGTAGCGCTTCGAGAGCTGGTTCAGTTCGAGACGGGCCATAGTTCTCTCACACCACGCGGCTGATCTTCACGAAACGGTCGGTAATGAGCATGGCGGCGCCGATCAGGGCGATCTGCACCACCGACACTGCCGCGATCGACGGGTCGATCTTCCATTCCAGGTACTGCAGGATGGCGATCGGCAGGGTCGTGCGGCCGGGGCCGACCAGGAACAGGCTCATCTCGAGGTTGCCGAACGACGCCACGAACCCGAACATCGCGCCGGCCACCACGCCCGGCAGGATCCCCGGCAGGGTGATCCGGCGGAACGTGGTCAGGCGGTCGGCGCCCAGGTTGTGGGCGGCCTCCTCGAGCGTGCGGTCGAAGCCCGCGAGGCTGGCCAGCACCAGCCGGACCACCCACGGGATCACCACCAGCACGTGGCCGGACAGCAGGCCCATGGTCGAGCCCAGGATCCCGTACTCGCCGCCGGTCGCGATCTCCGCCTCGACGTGGAAGACGTACAGCGCCGTGCCCAGCACCACCCCCGGCACCATCAGCGGCAGCAGCAGCAGGTTGTTCAGGGCCTCGCGGCCGGGGAACCGGAACCGGGAGATGCACAGCGCCGCCGGCACGCTGACCGCCAGACCGATGGCGGTCGCGCTGACGCCGAGCTGGATGCTCAGCAGCAGGCCGTCGACGAACCGGTCATTGTCGATGATCGAGGAGTACCAGCGCAGGGTGTAGCCGTCCGGCGGGAAGGACGGGATCTCCTGGCGGTAGAACGACAGCCAGGTGACCGAGAACAGCGGCAGCAGGATGTACAGCAGGGTCAGCGCCGCCGCCGCGAGGAGCGCCCAGCGCCCGATTGCCCGTGTGTCGATGCCGACCGTTCCCATCATCCCGCCCCGTCTCCCTCAGTGCAGCCGGTTCTTGTGGAAGCTGCCATCCTTCATGATCGCCGCCAGATGCCTGCCCTGGCCCTCGAGCAGGGTGATGTCCTGCAGCGGATCGTCGTCGACCACGATCAGGTCGGCCCAGGCACCGGGTTCGACGACCCCGAGCTTGCCGGGCCGGCGCACCACCTCGGCGCCGATCAGCGTCGCCGAGCGGATCACCTCGAGCGGCGAGACCACCTCGGTGCGGATCGAGAACTCGCGGCTCTGGTCGTCCAGCAGGGCGCCCAGCAGGTCGGAGCCGTAGGCGACCTTCACGCCGGCGCGCTTGCAGATCTCCAGGCTGCGGTAGCCGCCCTCGAGCACCATGTCGTTCTTCTCGAGCATCTCCGCCGGCATGCCGTATTCGGCGGCGCGTTCCTTCATCGCCACATAGGCCACCAGGTTGGCGACCAGATAGGCGCCCTCGCGCGCCATCAGCTCGGCCCGGCTGTCGTCGATCAGGTTGCCGTGCTCGATGGTCCGCACCCCGTTCGCCACCGCCCGCTCGATTGCCTCGGCGCCGTAGGCGTGGGCGCAGACGTAGCGGCCGAAGGCCTCGGCCTCCTCGACCGCGGTCTGGATCTCGCCGACCGAGAACTGCAGGGAGTCGAGCGGATCGAAGGGCGAGGCGACGCCGCCCGAGACCATGATCTTCACGTGATCGGCGCCCTGCCGCATTTGCTCGCGCACCACCCGGCGCAGGTCCTCCTCGCCGTCGACCATCTCGCGCAGGTTGGCGAAGGCGTTGCAGCAGTAGCAGGGATAGCCCTGGTTGGTGCGGCCGCGGCCGTCGGAGTGGCCGCCGGTCGGGCCGATCGAGCGCCCGGCGATGAACAGCCGCGGCCCTACGATCAGGCCCTGTTCGAGCGCCGTCTTGACCCCCCAGTCGGTGCCGCCGGTGTCGCGCACCGTCGTGAAGCCGCGGTCCAGCATGGACTTGAGGCGGACCGCGCAACGCGCGGTGGCGAGGGTCAGCGGCACGTCTTCCATGCGCCGCATGTAGACCTCGCTGTGCATGCAGTGCACGTGGCTGTCGATCAGGCCCGGCATCAGCACCCGGCCGCCGCAGTCGATCGCCGCGGCCCCGTCGGCCTTGATCGGCCCGTCCGTGACCTCGCGGATGCGATCGCCCTCGACCAGCACCTCGTAGCCGCCGCGCGCCTCATCGAAACGCGGGTCGAGCAGGCGCAGGTTTCGAAACAACAGCAAGCTACCGGTCGGGGCCATGGCGGGTCGTCCTCGGTATTGCGTCTTGGGCGGGTCGGCGAGAGGCGCGGTGCGACCCCAAGGCGGGAGAGCGGCAAGGCTAGGGCAGGCGGGCGCGAACGGAAATACCCGGCGCGTCAGTTCAGGGTGTTCTTGTGGAAACTGCCGCCCTTCACGATCGCGGCGAGGTTGGCGTCGGGGTTCAGGAACAGGCTCAGGTTCTTCAACGGGTCGCCGTCGATCACCAGCAGGTCGGCGAGGGCGCCCGGCCGCAGGCAGCCGAGCTCGCCCTCGCGGCGCACCACCTGGGCGCCTACCAGCGTGGCGGAACGGATGATCTCGATCGGCGACAGCACCTCGGAGCGGATCACGAACTCGCGGGCCTGGTCGACCTGGAGCTGGCCGAGCAGGTCGCTGCCATAGGCGACCGGCACCCCGGCCCGCTTGCAGATCTCCAGCGACCGCAGCCCGCCGTCGATCACCATCTCGTTCTTCTCCAGCATATCCGCCGGCATGTTGAACTCGGCGCCCCGCTCGCGCATGGCGTAGTAGGCGACCAGGTTGGCGATCAGGAACATGTCCTTCGTGGCCATCAGCTTCGCGCTGGCCTCGTCGATCAGGTTGCCGTGCTCGATGGTGCGCACGCCGCTCTCGGCGGCCCGGGTGATCGCCTCGGGGGTGTAGGCGTGGGCGCAGGTGTAGCGCCCGAAGCTGGTCGCCTCCTCGACCGCCGCGGCCACTTCGCCCGGCGAGTACTGCATGCTGTCGAGCGGATCGAACGGCGAGGCGACGCCGCCGGACATCATGATCTTCACGTGATCGCAGCCCTGGCGCATCTCCTCGCGCACCGCCTTGCGGACGTCCGACACGCCGTCCGCGACCCGCATGGTGAAGGCCATGGCGTTGCAGCAGTAGCAGCTCGGTCCGTTGTCGGTGCGGCGGCGACCGTCGCTGTGGCCGCCGGTCGGGCCGATCGCCCGGCCGGCGATGAACAGCCGCGGACCGGGCGACAGGCCCTGGTCGACCGCCGCCTTCAGCCCCCAGTCGGCGCCGCCGGTGTCGCGCACGGTGGTGAATCCGCGGTCCAGCATGGCCCGCATCAGGCCCATCGACCGGGCGGTCATGAGCGTCAGCGGTACGTTCTCGAGCTGGCGCAGGAACACCTCGCTCAGCACCACGTGCACATGGCTGTCGATCAGCCCGGGCATCAGGGTCCGGCCGCCGCAGTCGACGACCGCCGCGCCGTCGGCCCTGATCGGGCGCTCGGACACCTCGCGGATGCGCTCGCCCTCGACCAGCAGCTCGAAGCCTCCGACCGTCTCGTCCCGCTCGGGGTCGAGCATCCGGAAGTTCCGGAACAGCGTTTGACCCACCGCACCCCTCCACATCCATGTCCGTGACCCCGGAAGCAAAGGTCAGAAACGCGGCGGCGTCAACGTGACCGCGAATTCGGCAAATGCTCCGCCGCATTGCCCCCTTTGTAGCCGCACGGAGACGGCCTATCGTTGGGTGGTCGCCTTCCTCCCGGAGCCTCCCCGCCATGACCGATCCTTGGAAGACCGAAGTCGCCGGAACTCGCCACATGGTAGTTGCTGGGCATTATCTGGCGGCGCACGCGGCGTTCACCGTGCTGGAGGCCGGCGGCAACGCGATCGACGCCGGCGTCGCCGGCGGACTGGCCCTCGGCGTGGTGCAGAGCGACCTGGTGAACATCGCCGGCGTGGCGCCGATCATGATCCGGACGGCGGCCGGCGAGACCATCACCATCGACGGCCTGGGCGGCTGGCCGAGCGCCCTCGATCCGCAAAGCTTCTGCCGGGAGCACGGCGGCCGGATTCCCCGGGGGCTTCAGCGTACGGTTGTACCGGCCGCGCCCGCCGCCTGGATCGAGGCGCTGCAGCGCTACGGCACGATGTCGTTCGGCGAGGTCGCGCAGGGTGCTGTCCGGCTGGCCCGCGACGGCTTCCCGCTGCACCGCCTGACCGCCTCGGTGATCGCCGAGCACGCCGACGAATACCGGGAGTGGGACGAGAACGCCTCGATCTATCTGCCGGGCGGCAAGCTGCCCCGGGCCGGCGACATTTTCCGGCAGGAGGATCTCGGCCGATCGCTGCAATACATGGTCGACCAGGAGGCGGCGAAGGCCTCGGGCGGCCGGGCGGCCGGGCTGCAGGCGGCGCGCGACGCGTTCTACCGCGGCGACCTCGGCCGCCGCATCGTCGCCTACCACGAGGCCAATGGCGGCCTGCTGCGCGAGGCCGACCTGACCTCCTACCGGGTGAACATCGCGCCGCCGGTGCAGACCGGCTTCGCCGGCGGCACGCTGCTGTGCTGCGACGCCTGGTGCCAGGGGCCGGTGCTGGCGATGGTCGTCAACCTGCTGAAGGGCTACGACCTGGCCAGCCTGCCGCACAACGGCCCCGAGCACCTCCACCTGCTGCTCGAGAGCATCAAGCTGGCGTTCGCCGACCGCGAGCACATGTTCGGCGACCCGAACTTCGTCGACGTGCCGGTCGACTGGCTGTTGAGCGAGGCCTATGCCCAGGAGCGCCGCGGCCAGCTGCACCTTGACCGGGCCTGGCCCGACCTGCCGCCGCCCGGGCTCGACGCGCCGGGCCGGCGGACCCCGGCGATCGGTGCCGGCGACCCGCCGCCGCCGCCCGACACCTCCTATGTCTGCGCGGTCGACCGCTGGGGCAACACGTTCTCGGCGACGCCCAGCGACGTCTCCTATCAGAGCCCGGTGATCCCCGGCACCGGCCTGGTGCCGTCGTCGCGCGGCTCGGCGAGCTGGGGCGATCCGAGCCATCCGAGCGGCATCGCGCCGGGCAAGCGTCCGCGGCTCACCCCGAACCCGGCGATGTGGATCGCGCCGGACGGGCGGGCGATGCCGTTCGGCACGCCGGGCGGCGACGTCCAGATCCAGGCGATGACCCAGTTCCTCCTGAACCTGCTGGTGTGGGAGATGCCGCCGCAGCTGGCGGTCGAGATGCCGCGGGTCGCGACCTACAGCCAGCCCGACACCTTCGAGCCGCACACCGCCTTCCCGGGCCTCGTCAAGGCCGAGGGGCGGATCGCCGAGGACACGCTCGCCGGGCTCGGGAAGCTCGGCCATACCGTCGGCCGCTGGCCCGACAGCACCTATCTCGCCGGGTCGGTCTGCGCCATCGCGCCGGGTCCCGGCGGCAGCCTCGTGGCGGCCTCGGACCATCGCCGCCCGACCTACGCCCTCGGCTGGTAACACTGGCATTCATTCCGGAGGAGATACGAATTGACCTATCGCCGTTCGAATAGTTCCAGCTAGAGTTCTCCCGTCATGGGGCTTCTCCAGGTTCGCGACCTCCACCGGAACTTCTACGGCGTCCAGGCCCTGGCGGGCGTGGACCTTGCCGTCGAGGCCGGCACCATCACCGGGCTCATCGGTCCGAACGGCGCCGGCAAGACCACCCTGTTCCACTGCATCACCGGCCTGGTGCCGCCCGACAGCGGCAGCGTCACCTTCGACGGGCACGACATCACCGGCTGGCGTCCGGAGCGGATCACCCAGGCCGGGCTGGTGCGGACCTTCCAGATCGCCCGCGGTTTCCCGCGGCTGTCGGTGCTGGAGAACCTGATGCTGTACGGCGCCCGGCAGCCCGGCGAGACGCTCTGGAAGGCGCTGCTGTGGACCGGCGACCAGGCGGCGCGCGAGGACGAGGTGCGCGAGCGCGCGGTCGGCATCGCCCGGCGGCTCAACCTCGGGCATGTGCTGAACAACGCGGCCTCCGACCTGTCCGGCGGCCAGAAGAAGCTGCTGGAGATCGGCCGGGCGCTGATGACCGAGCCGAAGCTGATCCTGCTGGACGAGCCGATCGCCGGGGTCAACCCGACGTTGGCCAACCAGATCGCCGACCACCTGCGGTCGCTGTGCGACGAGGGCATCACCTTCCTGGTGATCGAGCATCACATGGACATGATCGCCCGGCTCTGCGACCCGGTGATCGTCATGGCCGAGGGCCGTCACCTGGCCCAGGGCAGCTTCGCCGAGGTTGCCGCCGACGAGCGCGTCCAGGACGCCTACATGGGGAAGCGCCGATGGGCCTCCTGAGCGTGTCCGGGATCGTGGCCGGCTACACCGCCGCCGACGAGATCCTCAAGGGCGTCGACCTGGAGGTGCAGCCCGGCGAGATCGTCAGCATCATCGGCCCGAACGGTGCCGGCAAGTCGACCCTGCTGAAGGCGATCGCCGGGATCCTGAAGCCGAGCCGCGGGACCATCATGCTGGACGGCAAGCCGATCCAGGGCCGGCCGCCGCGCGAGATCGCCCGGCTCGGCCTGGCCTTCGTGCCGCAGGAGCACAACGTGTTCGGCACGCTGAGCGTGCGCGAGAACCTGGAGATGGGCGGCTACGTCGATCCGGCCAACACGCCGGCGCGGATCGAGCGGATCCTGGAGCGCTTCCCGATCCTGGCCGAGAAGCGTCGCCAGATGGCGCGCACGCTGTCCGGCGGCCAGCGGCAGATCCTGGCGATGGCGATGGCGCTGATGGTGGAGCCGGCGGTGCTGCTGCTGGACGAGCCCTCGGCCGGCCTGTCGCCGATCGCGGCCGAGCAGCTGTTCGAGACCATCGTGGCGATCAACGCCGAGGGCCTGTCGATCGCCATGGTCGAGCAGAACGCCCTGCAGGCCCTGTCGATCGCGACCCGCGGCTACATCCTGGTCGACGGGCGCAACAGCATGTCCGGACGCGCGGACGAACTAGCGGCCGATCCAAGCGTCCGCCGGGTGTTTCTCGGCGGAGAGGCCGCATAACAGAGGGGGTAGAGGTCATGTCGATCATCTTGCATCCGTCCCGCCGTCAGGTGCTCACCGGAACCGCGGCGGTCGTCGCCGGTCTGGCGATGCCGTCCATCGTCCGCGCCCAGTCCGAGCCGATCAGGCTCGGCGCACTCAATCCGCTCACCGGGGCCGGCGGCTCCTACGGCCCGACCATGCGCAAGGCCATCGAGGGTGTGGTCAGCCGGGTCAACGAGGCCGGCGGCATCAACGGCCGTAAGGTCGAGCTGGCGGGCGAGGACACCCAGACCAACCCGGACGCCGCGGTGCGCGCCGCCCGCAAGCTGATCGACGTCGACAAGGTCTCGGCGATCATGGGCACCTGGGCGTCGTCGGTGACCACCGCGGTCGCCCCGCTGTGCTGGGAGAGCAAGGTTTTCATCACCACGGTCTCCGGCTCGGACACGATCACCAAGCTGCCGCACCAGGGCTACCTGGTCCGCACCCAGCCGAATACCCACCTGCAGATCCGGCGCCTCGGCGAGTTCCTGCTCGAGCTCGGCAACAAGCGGGTGTTCGTACTGGCCGCCCAGACCCCGTTCGCGCTGCCGTCGCAGGAGCGCCTGACCGAGGTGCTGACGGCCGGCGGCTCGCAGATGATCGGCGGGGTGATCTACGACAAGGACAAGACCTCGTTCCGATCGGAGATCGACCAGGCCCTGAAGGCCAATCCGGACATGATCTACCTGAACGGCTACACCCCGGATGTCACGGTCGTGCTGCGCGAGCTGTACAAGGCCGGCTACGAGGGCGGAAAGATTGGCCAGGCCTACGCCGTGAACCAGAAGCTGCTGGCCTCGCTGCCGCCGGAAGTGACCGAGGGCACCTACACCGTGGCCCCGTCGCCGTCGGTCAACTCGGCCGCCTACAAGCGGCTGGCGGCGTTCCTGGGCAAGGACGACCTGGATCCGTACTCCTGCCAGTGCAACGACCAGGCGAGCCTGGTGTGCCTGGCGATGGCCAAGGCCGGCGATTCCAGCGGCACCGCGATCAAGGAGACGATCCGCAAGATCTCGCAGGGCCCGGGCGAGAAGGTCGACGACGTGGTCGACGGCCTGAAGGCGCTGGCGGCCGGCAAGGAGATCAACTTCGAGGGCGCCAGCGGCGCCTGCGACTTCGACGACATCGGCGACATCCTGACCACCAACTTCCGGTACGAGCAGGTGGAGAAGGGGGCCTTCAAGACCCTGAAGATCGCGTGATCGCGCTCGGACGGGACTACCCATGCTGACCGAGGTCGCCCAGCTCGTGCTGAACGGGCTGATGGCCGGGACCATTCTCGCGGTCCCGGCCATCGGCTTCACCGCGATCTACGCGGTGTTGCGCTTCCCCAACTTCAGCGTCGCCTCGCAGGTCACCATCGGGGCGTTCGCCGGCTATGTGGCGAACGTCACCTTCGGCCTGCCGGCGCCGGTGGCGGTGACCGTCGCGTTTCTGGTCGCCGGCCTGTCCGGGCTGATCTGCGACGAGTTCGTGCTGCGGCCGATGCGGCCGACCGGGCCGCTGGCCGCGGCGATCGCCGCGGTGGCGCTGACCATCGTGCTCGAGAACGTCGTGCGGTTCTGGTTCGGCAACGACCTGCGGGGCTACGACCTGCCGGTGCTGCGCGACTGGCGCTTCGCCGGCCTCAGGGTCAGCCCGCAGCAGGTCGAGAACGGGGTGATCGCGATCATCGCCATGGCCTGCCTGTTCGCCTTCCTGGCGTTCTCGCGCATGGGCAAGGCGATGCGGGCGGTCGCCGACAACCCGACCCTGGCGTCGATCAAGGGCATCGACTCGGTCACCATCGGCCGGCTGGTCAGCTTCGTCGGCATGGGGCTGGCCGGGCTCGGCGGCATGCTGCTCGGCCTCGACACCTCGATCGACCCGCTGACCGGCTTCCGGGCCGTGCTGACGGTGTTCGCGGCGGCGGTGGTCGGCGGCCTCGGCAGTATCCCGGGGGCGGTGGTCGGGGCGCTGACGATCGGCGTCGCCGAGGAGCTGTCGCTGCTGGTGCTCGACCCGGCCTACCGCACGGCGGTCGGGTTCTTCGCGATCCTGCTGGTGCTGACGCTCAGGCCGCGCGGCATCCTCGGCGAACGGGCGTTCTGAGGGCGGCATGGAAAACTACCTGATCGCCATGCTCGTGTTCGCCGGCCTGTACGGGCTGATGGCGCTCGGCCTCAACGTCGTCTGGGGCATGGCCGGGATGATCAATCTCGGCCTGGTCGGCTTCTTCGCGGTCGGCGCCTACATCTCGGCGCTGCTCACCAAGGTGCTGGGGATGCCGATCGCGGTCGGCGTGCTGTTCGGCGCCCTCGGGGCGGCCGGGGCCGGCATGGTGGTGGCGCTGGTCACCGCCAAGCTGCGTGGCGACTACCTGGCCATCGTCACGCTCGGATTCTCCGAGGTTATCCGCATCACCGCCTCGAACGAGATCTGGCTGACCAACGGCACCGACGGCATCTCGGGCATCCCGGGCCCATGGCGCGGCGAGGTGACGCCGGAGGCCTTCAACCTGATCTTCCTCGCCCTGGTCGCGGTGGTGGTGACGATCGTGGTGTTCCTGCTGCAGCGGGTGCGCCACGCCCCCTACGGCCGGGTGCTGCGGGCGCTGCGCGACGACGACCAGGTGGCGGCGGTCGCCGGCAAGACGGTGATCCGCTTCAAGGTCGAGGCGTTCGCGCTGGGCTGTTCGGTCATCGGCCTCGCCGGCGCGCTTTACGGCCACTACACCTCCTACATCGCGCCCGACGGCTTCGTGCCGCTGATCACCATCTACATCGTGCTGGCGCTGACCGCCGGCGGCACCGGCAACAACTACGGGGCGGTGATCGGCAGCCTGCTGGTGGTGTTCTTCATGGAGTCGACGCGCTTCATCACCGAGGTGGTGCCGGGCCTGCAGGCGGTGCAGGTGGCGGCGCTGCGCGAAATGATGATCGGCGGCGCCCTCATCGTGATCCTCCGCCTGCGGCCGGACGGGCTGATCCCCGAGCGGATGCCGCGCATCGACCTGCCGGATGCCACCCTGACCGAAGAGAAGAAAGCGACATGAGCCACGTCGGAACCGTCGACCCGCTGCCGCACCTGGAGGCCGCCGCCCGCGCGCTCGCAGCCGGCGGCCAGCCGACCGCCGCCTTCGCCGCCATCGACCGCGCCATGGACGCGGCGATCGGCCACAAGCTGTTCACCGTGCTGCGGTTCCATGCCGACAGCGGCGAATCCGAGAGGGTCTACACCAACCAGCCGGCGAGCTATCCGGTCGGGGGCCGCAAGGCGCTGAACCCGACCTTCTGGGCCGGCCACGTGATCCACGGCCGCAAGCCCTATATCGGCTACGACGCCGGCGACATCAGATCGGTGTTCTTCGACCACGAGTTGATCGCCTCGCTCGGCTGCGACTCCGTGCTGAACATGCCGGTGGTGTGGAACGATACCATGCTCGGCACCATCAACCTGCTGCACGAGGCGAACTGGTACGGCGAGGGCGACGTGCCGCTGGCCGCGGTGTTCGCGGGGCTGGCGGTGACCCCGTACCTCGCGATCGGCTGACACCCGGCGGCGGCGGCGCTTCAGAGCGCCGGGCCGTCCGCCGCCGATTGATCCGTGTCAACGACGACCTCGCCGGCGGCGGTCAGGCTGGTTGCCGACCGGTGGCCGTCGGCCCGGTCGGGCCCACCAACGGCCGGAGACCGACCATGCCGGCAGGTCGCGCCGTCACACTCGCTGACAAGGTCGCGTTCCTGTCGCGTCCGGACGCCTATGCCGGCGAGGCCGGGCCGGTCGAGACCCGCGAGACCCACATGTCCTGGGTCTTCCTGACCGCTCGACACGCCTACAAGATGAAGAAACCGATGCGCCAGGAGCGCCTCGACTTCGGGACGCTCGAGCGGCGGCGGTTCTTCTGCGAGGAGGAGGTCCGGCTGAACCGGCGGCTGGCGCCCGACGTCTATCTCGGGACCGTGCCGCTGACCGCGGCCGCCGACCGGACCTTGGCGCTGGGCGGCACCGGGCACGCCGTCGAGTGGATCGTGAAGATGTGCCGGCTTCCGGCCGACGGGACGCTCGAGGCCATGGCGCTGGACGGGAGCCTGCGGGAGCATCATGCCCGCGCCGTCGCGAGGCTGATGGCCGGCTTCTATGCCGGATGCACGCCCGAGCCGGTCGCGCCCGCCGACTATCGCCGGCGGTTTCGTCGGACGCTCGCGGAGACCCAGCGCGAACTGCGGCGACCGTCCTTCGCGCTGCCGCTGGACGTGGTCGACCGCGCGGTCGACCGGCTCGCCCGCTTCATCGATGTCGAGGGCGAGCGGCTCGACGCCCGGGCCCGGGCGGACCGCATCGTCGAGGGTCATGGCGACCTGCGGCCGGAGCATGTCTATCTGGAACCGGACCTGCTGGTCACCGACTGCCTCGAATTCGACCGCGATCTCCGGCTGATCGATCCGGCGGACGAACTCGGCTACCTGGCCATGGAATGCGACCTGATCGGCGCCACCCATGTCCACGAGTGGCTGTTCGCGGGTTACGGCGAGGCCAGCGGCGACTGGCCGTCCGGCGACCTGATCGCCTTCCATAAGGGCTGTCGGGCGATGCAGCGCGCCAAGCTGGCCGCGTGGCATCTGGACGAGCCGGACTGCCGGGATCCCGACCGCTGGCGCGGCCGGGCCCACGACTACCTTGAATTGGCGGCCATCAACGCCGAGCAGTTGCTCTGACCGGCGTTCCGTGCGGTGTGCACGGCCTTCGGGTCGACGCCGAAGTATCGGCCGATCGCGTCGTCCGACATGCCGAGATCGGTCAGCGCGGCGAGCGAGGCGGCCGGCACCGGCCAGGGTCCCGGCTGCTCGCCGCCGGGTGTGTCATGATCGGCGGTCGAGGATTGCGCGCGCGTCATCTGGCGTCCTCCTTCTGGTCGGATGCCCCCTTGCAGTCCCCGCCGACAGTACAGCCGAAAGCCGCTTCCGGGTTGTGACGTTGATGCGTCCATCCGGTGACATGCATCGGATCAGCCTGCCATGCGGCTCCGCTCGATGCCGGCATCGTGGCCTTGGGCACTGGTGCCCGTGTCGCCGTCGACGTCCTGGCCGAGGTCGCGGCGCCAGGGACGCCAGAGCTCCAAGGCGTAGAGGCCGGCGATCAGCGCGGCCGCCAATGCCAGGGCCACCGCCCAGTACGGCAGCCCCGCCAGCTCCGCGAAGGTGAGCTTCCCGGGGCCGCCGGCCAGCAGCACCGGCTGGAGCGCCGGTTGCGCGTAGCTGAAGGCGACGGCTCCGGCGACGCCGCCCAGCAGGGTGAAGATAGCGTCCCGGTATCCGGTCCCGACCTGTGCCAGCACGGTCCCCGGGCACGCGCCGGCCAGGGCGATGCCGCCCCCGAGCAGCAGCCCGCCGACGACATCGGCGAGGTAGAACGTCGCCTTGGGATGCAGCTTGACGATCCCGAAGCCGTGCAGCGCGGCGATCGCCACCGCGCCGGTCGCGACCGCCGTCAGGAACACCTTCAGCATGATGAAGTTCCCGAGCTGCATCTGCCCGACGATCATGCCCGGCTCGAACACGCGGGACTTCTCGAGGGCGAAGCCGAAGACGGCGCCCATGGCCAAGCCGATCAGCACTGCCGTAGCGATTGACATGTCCGGTCCTCCGACGGGATGCCGCTCAGATGCGGCGGAGTAGCAGGAGCGCCACGACGATCCCGCCGGCGAACATCGCGGCGACGGCGATCGTCGAACTCACGGCGAGCTGTGCGACCCCGGAGAGGCCGTGGCCGCTCGTGCAGCCGTCGGCGAGGCGGGCGCCGAGAAGCATCAGGAAGCCGCCGGCGAAGGCCACCGCATAGCGGACCGGCGCGCTCGCCGTGCCCAGCGCCCGAGTCCAGATCGGCGAGACCGGCTGCCGGCGCGCGCCGGAAAGCCGCATCGAGGCGAAGGCGCCGAGCGCGATCCCGACCACAAGTGCGACCTGCCACCAGTTCTTTCCGGTCGCGGCGAGATGCTTGGCAACGTAGTCGATCTTCGCGATCGACGGATCGACCGTGGACGCCAGCAGGCCGCCGATCGTCACATAGGACGAAGAGGCACCGAGCGCCGTCTCGATCAGCAGGAAGGCGGGAACCTGCAACAGCCCGATCACCACGCCGGCGAGATACGGGGACCACGCCCGGTCCCGCAACGACACGTTAAACATCGGTTCCTCCGAACATAGCCAGCGGGACAGGCCGGCGCGGGCACCGTGCGGTGCCCGGCCGACGCCCGTATTCGTTACATTAGGAGGTTCTGTTTGAGATGCGTTGACCTAGGTCAAACCGACGACCTGCATGAGAAATCGGACTGCGCACGGCGCATTGCCAGACCCTGGTCCGGGCGATGCGCCGTGCCGCGAAGCAACCGATGGTCGGTTCCGGTCAGCCGAAGATGTCGGTCGTGATGCTCTCGTACCAGCCGACCGATTCCCCATAGTTGTCCCGCCGCAGGTCGGCCGGCTCACCGGTCTTGCTGACGAAGCTCGTCGTCGACGCGATCTTGCCGTCGGCCGGTGAGTACTGCGCACCGACTTTCACCCCGTCATCGGTCTCGATCAGGCTCCAGCAGGTGTTGCTGTAGCGCGCCGGGAAGGTCCGCGAGCCGGTCAGGTCGCCGCGGATCGTCATGGCCGCCACCTTGGCCTGGCTGTTCGCCGAGAACGCCGACTTCGGCATGTCGCCGGCGATGCTGGCGTCGCCGACCACGAAGACCGCCTCGTCCACCTTGGAGCGCATCGACGCCGGGTCGATCGGACAGAAGCCGCTGGCGTCGGTCAGCCCGGCCTCGGCGGCGATCGCGCCGGCGCGCTGTGCCGGGATCACGTTCACCAACGCGCCCTTGAAGGTGTCGAAGTCGGTCTGGACCGTGCCGGCCGCCGGGTCGACGCCCTTGATGCCGCCATGCACGTCCGGGCCGTACCACTCCACCATGCCCGGGTAGTGCTTCTCCCAGCCCTCGGCGAACAGCCCCTGCTTGGAGAACTTCGGCTTCGGGTCGAGGATGACGATCTTGGCCCCGGTATGGCCCTTGGCCTTCAGAACATGGGCCATCATCGAGGCCCGCTCGTATGGCCCCGGCGGACAGCGGTAGGGGTTCGGCGGGGCCACCATGACGATCTGCTGGCCGTTCTCGACGGCGTCCAGCCTCGCCTTCAGCAGCCGGGTCTGCGGGCCCGCCTTCCAGGCGTGCGGCATGACCTCGCTGGCAGCCTCCGAGTAGCCGGGAACCGAGTCCCAGATCAGGTCGATCCCGGGCGACACCAGCAGCCGGTCGTAGGGGATCTTCGATCCGTCGGCCATGACGACCTGCCTGGCGGCCCGGTCGATGGCGGCCGCGCGGGCGTTCACGACGGCGATTCCGTAGCCCGAGGCGAGCTTGTCGTAGCCGTGGGTGATCGACTCCAGGTCGCGGTAGCCGCCGAGATACAGGTTCGAGAAGAAGCAGGTCGTGTAGCGCTTGTTCTGCTCGATCAGGGTGACGTCGATCGCGCCGGCGCTGTCCTTGGCGATCTGATGGGCCGCGGTGCCGCCGCCGGCGCCGCCGCCGATGACGACCACCCGGGGCTTGCCCTGGGCACGCAAGATGCGGGGCGCCGTCAGTCCGGCGAGAGCGGTGCCGGCGGCGAAGGCGAAGCGACGGCGAGTGAGCGGCAGCATGGCGGACCTCCTTGACGAGAACCTCGTATCAGTCGGTTGAAAGGGATGCGAAATAGGCGGCGAGTGCGGCAATCTCCTCGACCCCGAGCGCGCTGGTCACGTTGCGCATCACCTGGTTGGCGCGCTCGCCGTTCTTGTAGGCCAGCAGGGCATCGACGAAGGCGGCGGGCGGCAGGCCGACGATCGGCGGGATGTTGCCGTCGGTGGCCCCGGGCTTGCGGTGGCAGGTGACGCATTGCGACGACAGGTATTCACCATAGGCCGGGTCGCCGCCGGTCGGCACCGGCTCGCCGGAAGCGGAAGCCGGCAGCGGCAGAAGCAGCGCCAGCAGGGACGAGGCCGCGAGGATGGCGGGGCGGCGGGCCTCGCTGTCCGTCGATCGCGGCACACCCTTCATCCCCAGCCCCCTATCAGTCCGATCGCCCGGCTCGGCGAGGCGGCAGTCCCGCCGCGCGTCCGCCGGCAATGGTCCGTGTGCCGCCAGCATAGCGCGAGGCCGGCGACACCGCATGCCTGTCCTCAATCGACCTTGGTGGTCGCCTCGTTGTCCTTGCCGGCCTCCGGTGTGACGTCCAGCACCCGCGCCCGCATGGTGATCTTGGCGGCCGGCTTGCAGTCCTGCATGCAGGGCTCGCCCTTGGCCGCGTAGTGGCTTTCCCCGGCCCGGTCGTCGGCGATGAAGTTCGCCTCGTTGGGCAGCCGGACCTCGGCGAAGTTGTCGCGCGACAGCTCGAAGTCGGTGTCGGTGACCACGTCGTTCAGATACAGCAGGTAGGCGGTGATCGCGTACACCTCGTCGTCGCTCAGCGACCGGGCGTCGCCGAACGGCATGGAGCGGCGGACGTAGTCGTAGACCGTCGACAGATACGGCCAGTACGAGCCGATGGTCTTCTCCGGCCGGTCGGCCGTGAGGGTGTCGCGGCCGCCGGCCAGCACCGGCCAGCGCCCGGTGCCCTCGCCGAAGTCGCCATGGCACGACGCGCAGCGCTCCGTGAACAGCGCCTCGCCGTCGGCGACCGTGCCGCGGCCCGCCGGCAGGCCGGCGCCATCCGGGCGCACGTCGATGTCCCAGGCGGCGATCTCGTCCGCGGTGGCGACCCGCCCGAGATGCAGGACGCCGTGGCTAGCCGCGGCCTGGTCGGTGGCGGCCGGCGCCGCAGCTGCGGCGGAGGCGGCGTCGGCCGCCTTGGTCTCCGCCGGTTCGGCGGCGGGGGCGGCGGCCTGCCCGGGCTTCAGCGTCAGATAGGCGATGACGTCGGCCCGGTCTTTCGCATCCTTCAGGCCCGGGAACGCCATCCGGTTGCCCTTGATGAAGGTGCGCGGCGCTTCCAGGTAGCCGTCGAGGGACGCGGAATCCCAGACCAGCCCGCCGTTGCCGGCCTCGGTCATGGCCTTGGAGTACTTGAACCCGTCGAGGGACCCGGCGGTCCGGCCCATCACCCCGGTGAGGTGCGGCCCGACCCGGTTCTTCGCGCCGGGGCCGACCTGGTGGCAGGCCGCGCATTTCTTGAACACGGTCTCGCCGCGGGCGGCGTCGCCCTCGGCGGCGGCCGGCCCGGCGATCAGAAGGGTGGCGCCCAGGAGCAGGGCGGCGCTAGGAAACTTCGACATTCTCGACCGTCCCGTCGGCTTTGACATACCAGGTCTGGATTCCGTTGTTGTGGTAGATCGAGTTCTCGCCGCGGGCGGCGCGCAACTCGTTCTTGGTCGGCTGCACGAAGCCGGCCTCGTCGATCGCCCGCGACTGCAGCAGCAGCTCCGAGCCGTCCCAGTCGATGTCCAGGTAGAACCGGTGCATGGCCTTGCTCAGGCTCGGCCCGTCGATGCGCGCGGTGGTCCAGTTGCGACCGCCGTCGAGCGACACGTCGACCCGCTTGATGCGACCGTTGCCGGACCAGGCGAGGCCGGTGATCACGGCCCGGCCGCGACCGTGCCGGATCGGCGCCTGCGGGCTCGGGCTGGTGATGACCGACTTCACGTCCATCACCCAGGTGAAGCGCCGGGCCTTCCCGTTCGCGAGCAGGTCGGTGTATTTCGAGGTCTCCTCGCGCTGCTGCCAGGGCTGGTCGCCGACCTCGATCCGGCGCAGCCACTTGATCCACATGTTGCCTTCCCAGCCGGGAACGACCAGGCGGAGCGGGTAGCCCTGCTCGGGGCGCAGCGCCTCGCCGTTCATCTTGAAGGCGACCAGGCAGTCGTCCAGCGCCTTCTCCAGCGGAATCGACCGGGTCATGGCGGCGGCGTCGGCGCCTTCGGCCAGCAGCCACTTAGCGTTGGTCTTGATGCCGGCCTCGGCCAGCAGATCCTTCAGCCTGACGCCGGTATAGGCTACGCAGTGCACCATGCCGTGGGTGTACTGGCAGCCGTTCAGCTGGGCGCCGCGCCACTCCATGCCTGAGTTGGCGGCGCATTCCAGGAAGTAGACGTGGTTCTCGCGCGGGAACCGCATCAGGTCCGGCATGGTGAACACCAGCGGGGTGTCGACCAGGCCGTGGACCATGAGCCGGTGCTGCGACGGCTCGATCTCGGCGGTGCCGCCGTGGTGACGCTCGAAGCACAGGCCGTTCGGCGTGATGATGCCGTCGAGCTCGTGCAGCGGCGTGAAGCTGACCGAGCTCTGGCGCGAGGCGGTCAGCCACTCGACGTCGCGGCGGACCACGTTGGCCTCGTACTGCGACGGGGTGCCGTAGGGCCGGCTGACGACCCCGTCGCCCAGGTAGCGGTTCCAGTCCTGCACCTCGGTGATCACCGACTCGCCCTCGGCCACCGCCGGTCGGGCGGCGGCGAGGCCGGCCGCGGCGGCAGCGCCGCCGACGGCACCGGACAGGAACCGGCGCCGGCTGGTCGGCTCGAGCGTCTGCTTCGCTTCGGGTTTCTCGGTCATAGGATTTCTCGACGTGGACGAACGGCTCATGACGTCACCTTCACCGACCGGTTCTCCTCCAGCCTGACCACGGGGTTGCGGGCGAGGTGGGACTCGACGACGTCCCAGATCGGCGGCCCTTCGGTGGCCTCGTTGACCGAGGCCCAGCCGGCGACCACGTATTCGCGGCCGGCGGCCACCGGCTCGCCGGTCTTCAGCACCGTCATCTCCGAGATCCGGTTGCCGATCGCCGCCGTCGGGTCGATCCGGTAGCCCATGCCGCCGACCCGCACCATGTCGCCGCCCTGCTGGTAGTAGGGGTCGGCGTTGAACAGGTTGTCGGCGACGTCCTCGAGGATGTCCTTGAGCAGCTGGCCGGTCATCGGCGTCCGGTAGGCGGCCGGGTAGGTCATCGCGCAGGCGTTGTGCAGGTCCTCGACGGTGATCGCCTGGCCCGGCAGCAGCGAGGTGCCCCAGCGGAAGCCGGGCGACAGCGCGATCTCGGCGTCGCGCTCGGCCAGCAGCGCCTGGCAGATCAGGTCGTCGAAGGTGCCGTTGAAGTTGCCGCGCCGGTACAGCAGCGAGTCGGTGGTCGCCAGCTTGCGGCCGAGCTCGGCCTCGTAGGGCGCGCGCACCTTGTCGACCAGCGCGGTCATTTCCGGGTCGGCAGCGATCACGTCGGAGAACACCGGGATCAGGCGGAAGGCGTAGCCCTTGACCTTGCCGTCGCGGACCTCGAGGTCGAGCCGCGACACGAACTTGCCGTTGGAGCCGGACGCGATCACCAGGGTGTCGCCGACCAGCACGGGTTCCGGTAGGGCATCGTGGGTGTGGCCGGTCAGGATGACGTCGATTCCGGGCACCCGGCTGGCCAGCTTGCGGTCGACGTCGAAGCCGTTGTGCGACAGCAGGACCACAAGCTCGGCGCCTTCCTCGCGGACCGCGGCGACATTCTTGGCGACGTCGCTCTCGCGGATGCCGAACGACCAGTTCGGGAACATCCAGCGCGGGTTGGCGATCGGGGTATAGGGGAAGGCCTGGCCGATCACGCCGATCTTGACGCCGCCGCGCTCGACCATGCGGTAGGCCTCGAAGGCCGGCTCGTTCCATTCGGAGTCGTAGATGTTGCCGCCGAGGAACGGGAACGGCAGGCCCTCGACCAGCTCCTTGACCCGCTCGGTGCCGTAGGTGAACTCCCAGTGCCCGGTCATGGCGTCCGGCTTGAGGGCGTTCATCACCTCGACCATGTCGGCGCCGAGGGTCTTGTTGGCGGTGTAGCTGCCCTGCCAGGTGTCGCCGCCGTCCAGCAGCAGCATGGCGTCGCCGCGCTCGTCGCGGATCCGCCGGACGACCCGGGCCACCCGGTCCATGCCGCCCATCCGGCCGTAGCTGCGCGCCAGCCCCTCGAAGTCCTCGGAGGTCAGCGCATAGGCGTGCGGCGTGCCGGGCGCGATGCCGTACAGCTTCAGGAAGTCCGCGCCGGTCACGTGCGGCGGTAGGCCGGCCACTTCCCCGACCCCGAGATTGATCGAGGGCTCTCGGAAATACAGCGGCTTCAGCTGGGCGTGCAGGTCGGTGATGTGGACCAGGGTGACGTTGCCGTGCGGCGCCATGTCCAGCAGTTCGGCCTCGGTCAGCTTCTGCTGCGCGGCGGCCCGGCTCCAGCGTCCGGCGGCGCCGGGTCCGAGGATGGCGGTGACCGCGGTGGCGGCCATCAGGAATTCACGCCTCGAGAACATCCGATCCTCCGGCAACACTCACCCGCTTCGGGGATCGACCGGCGATCCCCCATCCGCGGCTGCGATACAATCAGGTCCTCAGGCGGCGGCGCGGACCGCTCGGGACCGCGCCGCCGTCGGGGTTTACTGGCGGACGGCCGGCGTCTCGATCGACAGGCCGGTTCCGCGCCAGGTGACGTAGACCTCCAGCGCCATCAGCTCTTCCGAGAACGCCTTGGGCTGGGTCGCCCGGGTATCGCGGATGCAGCCGCGGAAGCGGTTGTGCAGCGAGATGACGGTGGCCTGCTTCAGGCGATAGGTCGGGAAGCCGTTGACGTTGCCCTGGCTCAGATGGTCGGCGCGGATGTACTTGCCGTTGTTCTGCTCGTGGCAGTTCGCGCAGGACAGGTTCAGCTGGCCGGTCCGGGTGTAGTAAAGGTCCTTGCCCTTGTCCCACCAGCTCTGCATCTCGCCCTGGGTCAGGTCGACCGCCATCGGCGTGCCGAGCGACTGGTTCTTGATATAGGTGACCAGCGCCTTCTGGTCGGCATGGTCGAACTTGTAGGGCTCGGCCTGCATGTTGCCCTTGCGGCAGGCGTCGATCTGCAGTTCGAGGTTGAACGGCTTGCCGGCCGCGGCATTCCACTTGGGATAATGGGCGCCGACGTCCTTCATCGACTGGGCGGCGTCGCCGTGGCAGGACGCGCAGGACTTGCCGGCGGCGCCGTCCACGGTGTTCCAGATCTCCTGGCCGCGCTCGACATACAGCATGCCGGGGTTCTGGAAGCTGTCGGCCTCCAGCGCCCGGGTCTCGGGCGTGCGGTACAGCCAGCCCGACAGCACCTCGTCGAACGGATGGTTCGGCGGCGGGGCCGCCCGGGTGATCATCTCGCGCTCGCCGTCGATGACGAGCTTGTCGTCCACCGGCTCGGCCCGCAGGGTCGAGCTTGCGAAGCCGACGGCCAGCACTCCCAGAGCCACGGGCAGGATCGAATTCAGTTTCACGGCGTTCCTCCTCCCAATCCGGCGGCTTCGTTGTCCGCCGGGTAGTTCGAACTCGGTTTACGACACCGTGATCTTGTTTTCGGCGGTGTAGGTCGAGCCGTCGTCGTCCAGCCAGGTGAACACGAAGGTGCCGCTCTCCATCACCTTGGCGGTGAATTCGAGATACGGGTTCGCGGAGATCGCCGGCGCCATGTCACACGAGAACACCGGCTGCCCGTTGAAGGTGCAGGTGAACTTGTTGATGATCTTGCGCGGGATCACCTTGCCTTCCTTGTCCTTGCGCTGACCGGATTCCATCTCGTGGCTGATCAGCGTCTTGATGGTGACGATCTCGCCCTTGGTCGCCTTGGCGGGGACCTTTACGCGGGGTTTCGGCGTAGCCATTGCTCGAGTGCCTCCTGTTCGCTCAGCCGCCGCAGCCGCCGATCGTGACCTTGACCAGCTTGGTGTCCACGAAGGTCGAACCGTTGCTCATCTTGGCTACGGCGACGACGTTCTGGGTCTTGGCCAGCCGGATCCGGGTGGTTGCCGTGGCGGTACCGCTCAACGGCGTGAAGTGGAAGGTGGCCACCGCCGGGTTCGGATTGCCCTCGGCCAGGAAGGTCACCGACTCGACATAGTCGTCGGCGGTCATCGGGCTCTCGACCGACACCGAGATCGGCACGGTGTTGCCGTTCTCCGCGATCTCCGGGGCGTCGAGCGTGATCCGGCCGGTCGCCGGGGTGGCGCCGCCGGTGAATTCCTTGATCGCCTTCTCGGTCGATTCGGCGCTGGCCCATGCCCGGGGCGTCGAAACGCCCAGGACCGCGAGGGTCGTCGCACCGACCGACAGCGCGAGCGCCTGCCGTCTGGTGAGGTTCATGGTCATCTCCTTGGTTTCCCGCCCAGCCTTCCCGGCTTCAATCCTTCAGCGTGCCGAGATAGGCGACGATGTCTTCCACCTGCTGTGCGCTCAGGATGGTCTGGCCCTCGAAATCCTTCGCGACATGCGCGCCGACTTCCAGCGAGTAGAAGCCGGGCATGACGGTCTCCGGACCGAACACTCTCTTGGAGTTCACGAGGATCGCCCGCAGCTCCTCCGGCTTCCAGCGGTCGGCCACACCGTCCAGCGGGGTGCCGACCTCGCCATGGAACTGCTGCTCGCTCATCTCGGAATTCTTGTGACAGGCGAGGCAGTTGCCGAGCTTCTTGTCGATGAAGGTCTTGCGGCCGGCGGCCGGGTCGCCCGGCTGGCCGGTCAGCGATGCCTTCACGGCGGTCTCGTCGAACTTGACGTCATTCGGCCCCACCGGTCCGGCGGCCCATGCACTGGATCCCACCGCCATCAGCAGCGCCGCGCCGATCAGGCCCATCTTGCAGGTGTCGCGCACTGTATCCTCCCATCGCGAGCCGGTTTTCCGGCCTCGTACCTCGACAGCGGCCCTCTGCACAGACAGCCGGGACGCTCATGCGATAAATATGATTATTGCAATATATAGATTGATGCAAGCGTCGACGTCAACCGCCCTCGGCCGGGACGCCGGTAACGCCGGGCCGACGGGGCCTCCGACCCCACACTCTCAGTTGCTCTTGCCGCTCGCCTTGCGGCGCTGCTCGATCATGCGGGCGTGGTATTTCTGGAAGTGCTCGTCGGTCTCGTAGCCCTTCTCGCGGACCCAGCGGAACATGTCCAGGAACGTGCCCTTGCCAAACGAGCCCGGCATGGTGGCGACGGCCGCCTGGGCGACGGTCTTGCCGGCCGGCGCGGTCTCCGGCAGGAACACCACGGTCGGCGTGAAGACGTAGCCCCACTTGCGGACCGCTGTCTTCTCGGTCAGGGACTCGCCGTCGAGGTCGGTGACCTCCTCGTCGCCGAACATGTTGTATTGGACGACCATGAAGTTCGCCTTGATGTAGCCGGCGACCTCGGGGTCGGCGAGCAGCTCCTCGTGCATCTTGCGGCAGTAGATGCAGCCGCGCTGCTCGAACACGATCGCCAGGCGCTTCCCGGCCTGGTTGGCGGCCTGGATGTCCTCCGCGATGTCGCGGAAGGTGATGGCGAACCAGTCCTCCTTGTGCAGGCCGTCATCGCCCATGGTTGCGGCGGCGGCCGGCACCGACGCCACGGCGAGGCCGAGCACCACCGTGAGCAGCGACAGGATCGAAGCGATGGGCGCGAAGCGGGCGGTCATGACTGGGTTCCTCCCTAGCCGATTTCCGAGAATACCGGGAACGTCTCGATCATCCAGTTGGCGATCGCCGACATCTGGCCGGTCATGAAAAGCACGCCGGTGACCACGAGCAGGCCGCCCATGGCCTTCTCGACGGTCGCGAGATGGCGGCGGAAGCGGCTGGCCCAGGCCACGAACCGCGGCGCGAAGACGGCGGCCAGGATGAACGGCAGGCCGATCCCGAGGGCGTATACCGCCAGCAGCGCGGCGCCGCGCCAAGCGGCGTCGGCGGACCCGGCGACGAACAGGATCGCCGCCAGCACCGGCCCCACGCAGGGAGTCCAGCCGAACGCGAAGGCGAGGCCGATCACATAGGCCCCGAGCGGGCCGGCCGGCCGCCGCTCGACCGTGAACCGCATGTCGCGGAATAGCGGCGCAATGCGGAACACCCCGAGGAAGTGCAGGCCGAGGACGGCGATGATCGCGCCGGCGACGATCGACAGCACGTCGAAGTAGCGCGCCACGGTCTGCCCGACCATGCTGGCGGTGGCGCCGAGCGCCACGAACACCGTCGCGAAGCCGAGCACGAAGACCACCGCCGAGAGCACGATGCGCCGCGACGCGCCGGGCGGCGGCGCGTCGTCGCCCGCCAGCTGCTCGAAGCTCAGTCCGGTCAGGTAGCACAGATAGGGCGGTACGATCGGCAGTACGCAGGGCGACACAAAGGACAGCAGCCCCGCCACGAAGGCGCCCGCGAAGGTGACGTCGAGCATCTCGGTATTTCGCTCCCGTTGCCGGCCGGTCGGCCGGTCGTTCATTCGCTCAATCATATTTACATTTTTCTATGTATGACAAATGCTCTCTGCACGGGTATGTTCTCGCCATGCTCATGGCGCGCAGCATGACCGCGGCAGCGGTCGTCCTGATGGTTTCCGTGGCCGTGCCGGAGTCGGCGCGGGCAGCCGAACTGCTCGTGCTTGAGCAGCCGGGCTGCGCTTGGTGCGCGCGCTTCAACAACGAGATCGCGCCCGGCTACCCGCACACCGAGGAGGGTCGTCGGGCGCCGCTGCGGCGGGTCGACGTGACCGAGTCGTGGCCCGCCGACCTGGCGGCGATCGCGCCGGAGCGGCTGACACCGACCTTCATCCTGCTGTCCGATGACGGCCGGGAGGTCGCGCGGTTGCGCGGCTATCCGGGCGACAATTTCTTCTGGCCGCTGCTGGCCGAAATGCTGGGGAAGCTCGGGCCGGTCCCGGCGATGTAGAATGACTGCTGGCGCCGGCGCCGACCCGGCGATGCCGTGGTGCCGGACCATCCGAAGGCGGAGTGGATAGTGGATACGCCTGTTACAGCCTGGAAGACGCGACTGCCGTCGGATCCTGCGGCCCTGCAGGAACTGCTGGAGCAGGCGCACCGGGCCAGCGAGATGCTGAAGGCACTGTCGCACGAGACGCGGCTGCTGATCCTGTGCCTGCTGTCCGAGGGCGAGAAGTCGGTCTCGGAACTGGAGGACACCCTGTCGATGTCGCAGGCCGCGGTGTCCCAGCAGCTGGCACGGCTGCGCTTCGACCGGCTGGTCAAGACCCGGCGCGACGGACGGTCGATCTACTACAGTATCGCCGACGAGGAAGTGGCCGCCCTGATCGGCGCGCTCTACGACATCTTCTGCCGCAAGGTCCGCACACCGCCGGCCGACTGACCGGCGGCGCGCGGCGGCGGCGCAGGGGACGAACGGAACTGCCCGGGCCCGACGCGGTCCAGAACAACGAACGGTGTCGGCCCGCCCGGGCGAGACTCCGTCGGGGAGAAACGCCGTGGACACCCTCGAGGCGCATGTGGCGCTTCCCCTGGTCGGCGTCGCCGCCGGCATCGTCCTGGGATTCGTCGCCCGCCTGAACCGATTCTGCACGCTGTCGGCGCTCGAGCGGTACTGGTACTCGAGCGACGCCACCGGCCTGCGCACCTGGGTGCTGGCCGCGACCGTGGCGATGCTGGCGACCCAGGCGCTGGCCGCGTTCGGGCTCGCCGACATCCGCGACAGCTTCTATCTCCGGCCCTATCTGGGGCTCAGCGGGGCGATCCTCGGCGGCCTGATGTTCGGGTTCGGGATGGCCATGGTCGGGACCTGCGCGTTCGGCGCGGTGGTCCGGCTCGGCGGCGGCAGCCTGCGTTCGCTGATCGTGCTGCTGGTCCTCGGGCTGGTCGCGGTCGCGACCCAGCGCGGCCTGCTGGGTCAGGTTCGGATCGCGCTGGTCGACGACTGGGCGATCGACCTGACCGCGGTCGGCGGCCAGTCGATCCCCGCCCTGGTCTCGAGGCTGCTTGGATTCGACGCGACCGTCGCCGTCGTCGGCCTGCTCGGCGGCGGGCTGCTGGCCTGGATCTTCGTCGACCCCGCGTTCCGCCGTCGCGGCGCCCTGATCCTCACCGGCACGGCGATCGGCCTGGTAATCGCGTTCGGCTGGGCCGCCACCAGCTATTTCGCCACCATCTCGTTCGAGCCGGTGCAGATCGAGGCCGGCTCGTTCTCGGTGCCGGTCGGCGATGTGATCGTCCACGTCATCACCTACACCGGGACGGTGCCGGATTACGGCGTCGGGCTGGTGGTCGGGGCGGTGATCGGCGCCGGGCTGGCGGCCTGGTACCGGCACGACGCCCAGTGGGAGGCCTGCGACGATGCCCGCGAACTCAGCCGGCACCTGGCCGGCGGTGCGTTGATGGGCGTCGGCGGGGTGTTCGCCATGGGCTGCACCATCGGGCAGGGCGTGACCGGCTTCTCGACCCTGGCGCTGTCGGCGCCGATCGCCTTCGCGTCGATCCTGATGGGCGCCCGGCTCGGGCTGTCCTGGATGGTCGAGGGCAACGCCTGGGCGATGTTCCGCGGCCGGCAGTCGGGCCCGGGTCCTGCGGAGTAGGTCAGCCGGTCGCCGCGAACCGGTAGTGCGCGCCGCTGCGTTCGACCATGCCGATTCCCGGATAGGGCAGGTGGAAGCCGACGATCCGCGTGCGGTCGGCGGTCAGCCGGTCGAGCAGCCGGCGCCGGGTGGCGGCCCCCTGCTCGACGTCGTGGTCGCTGCCGGCGTGCCAGTCCGGGCGCTCGAACGAGATCACCGCATTGCCGATGGCGTCGCCGACCACCAGCAGCCCGTCGCCGCGATGGATCATGAAGCAGACGTGGCCGGGGGTATGCCCGAAGCTGCCGACCGCCTCGATCCCCGGCAGGATCTCGGCGCCGGCGTCGAACAGCTCGACCCTGTCCTCGATCGCCGCCATCCGGTTGCGGGCACCGACCACGAAGCTCTGCCGGGCCTCGGATATGGTCGTCAATGTTGCCGGCGCCCGCCAGTAGTCCCATTCGGCCCGGCCCATCCAGCAGCGGGCGTTCGGGAACACCGGCTCGTCGAAGTCGTCCAGCACGCCCCACAGGTGATCGGGGTGGGCGTGGGTGAAGCACAGGTCGGTGACCTCGGCCGGATCGACCCCGGCGGCGGCGAGGCTGGCCGGCAGCTTGCCGGCGGTATCCTGGAACAGCGGTCCGGCGCCGGCGTCGAACAGCACCACGCGGTCGCCGCTGCGCAGCAGGGTCAGGTTGCAGTCCGGGCGGACCATGTCGGTCGGCATGCCGTGCGGCGCCAGCAGGGCGGCGATCTCAGGTTCCGGCGTGTCCGGCAGGTAGAGGTCCATCGGCAGAACCAGGCCGCCGTCGCTCAGCACCGTGACCTCGGTGTCGCCGAGCGCCAACCGGGCGGGTGCGGCGGCGCCTGTCGAGGCGGCAAGCGGCCGGCCGGCCGGCGCGGTCGCCCCGAGGCCGAGTGCCGTCAGCCCGGCGCCGCCGAGCACCGCACGCCGGGACCAGTTCTGGCCGCGCTTCGGAAGCTGCGACGATCCGGTGGCCATGACTTTCTCCGTAAATATATATATGAATTTTTGAATTTATCGGCCGGTTGGACCTGGACTGTCAAGCGGAGGCGGTTTGACGTGCGTCAATCCCGCCGGTCGGCCATCATGATAGCGCGTTGATAGGAAAGCGAACTGGGAGGCCCCGTCCGACGCGGATGGGCAGGAACGACGGCCGGGGGCGCAGCGCGATGAACGGGCAGGTCATGACCAGGGACGAGTTCAAGGCCGAGCTCGACCGGCTTCTGCGGGCGCATTTCCCGGCGGTGCATATCAGCACCTACGAGGAGGAACGGGTGCTCGAGGTCGTGAAGGACCTGGCGGGCGACCTGACCTGCTCGATCTTCGGCTGGTCGGCCAGCCACGGCGTGTTCGAGATCGACCATCACGACCACGGCGTGATCGACAGCAAGCTGGCGATGGCGGACCTGGCGGCGGCGCTCGAGACCTTCGAGCAGATGCTGCAGTCCAAGCAGGCCGAGAAGAAGGGACTGATATTCGTTCTGCTGGATCCCACGACCTACCTGACCGACCGCAACGCCAATCCGATCTATGCCCGCAAGCTGCGCGACCTGATCCATCGGATCCGCAGCGAGAACCGGGTCGCGACCTGCCTGATCGTCACCCCGGGCAGCGCGATGCCCAAGGAACTGGAGCGCGACATCACGCTGCTCGACTTCCCGCTGCCGACCCGCGAGGAGATCCGAATCCATGTGGACCGGCTGTTCGCGCATCTCGCGCTGTCGCCGGCCATCGCCGTCACCGAGGGGGAGCGGCTCAAGGAGCGTTTCACCGAGGCGGCGGTCGGACTGACCCTGTCCGAGATCCGGAACGCGGTATCCTACGCGGTGGTCGACGATCTGCGGATCGACGACCGCGACGTCCGGCACGTGTTCCTGCAGAAGCGGCAGATCGTCCGCAAGTCCGGGCTGCTCGACTTCATCGAGAACCTCGACCTGTCCCTGGACGACATCGGCGGGCTGGACCGCCTGAAGGCCTGGATGAAGCGTCGCCGCCTGGCGTTCTCGGAGGACGGCCGGGCGTTCGGAGTGCAGGCGCCGAAGGGCGTGCTGGTCACCGGGGTGCCCGGCTGCGGCAAGTCCTGGTCGGCCAAATGCGTCGCCGCGGCCTGGAAGCTGCCGCTGCTGAAGCTCGACATGGGGCGGATCTACTCGTCCCTGGTCGGTTCGTCGGAGGAGCATATCCGCCAGGTCCTGCAGGTGGCGGAGGCGGTGGCGCCCTGCGTCCTGTGGCTCGACGAGATCGAGAAAGGGCTGCCGCGCCCCGGTGCCCATATCGGCGACAGCGGCGTGTCGTTGCGCGTCCTTGGCACCTTCCTGACCTGGATGCAGGAGAAGCAGAGCAGCGTCTTCGTGTTCGCCACGGCCAACCAGATCGACCTGTTGCCGCCGGAGATCCTGCGAAAGGGCCGCTTCGACGAGATCTTCTTCGTCGACCTGCCGAACGAGGAGGAGCGCCGGGAGATCCTGTCGATCCACATCCGGCGCGCCGGCCGCGACCCCCAGGCGATCGACCTGGACCGCCTGGTCGAGCTGTCGGGCCCGGCCGTGCACGGGCCGGACGTCGCCCTGACCGGTGCCGAGCTGGCGGCCTGGATCAACGAGGCGATGATCAACGCCTATCACCGCCGCGTGGAGCAGGGGGAGAAGGCTCCGGACGTGGGCCTGCCGGACTTCGAGGAGTCGGCGCACGGGACGGTGCCGCTGGCGCGGTTGCGGGCCGAGGAGATCTCGGCTCTGCGCCGCTGGGCGCAGGGCCATGCGCTGCGCGCCTCTGCGCCAGGCTGACGGCGGTCCGACCGGCGGTCAGCGCGCCCTGATGATCAGCACCAGCCGGTCCTGGTAGCGGCCCTGGCCGAGTGCGCTGTCCGGCCGCAGGCGGAGCTCGATGTCGTTGCCGCCGGCTCCGGCGGCGGCCGACTGCAGCACCCGGTCGAGCGGGACCTCGCCGTCGACGACCGCCAGCCCGACGCCGCCATAGGCCAGGTCGTAGGGCACCACCCTGCCGGTCGCTGACTCGACCAAGCCCGGCCGGCCGCGCGCGCCGGCCGAGACCAGGCTGACCGTGAAGCTGCGGTTGTTCGCGAGGATCGACAGACCGGCAATGCCCAGGCGGAGCCGGCTCCCGGACCGATGCGGGGCCAGCGGCGTCAGCGTCCAGCGCGACAGCTGGACGGCCGCCTGCGCCGGCACATGGCCGCTCAGCCGGATCGACCCCGAGGCTCCGGCCGCGCCGGCCGGCTGGGCGGCCGAGAGAAGGCCGGCCAGCACGCCGAGGGCCGCCGCCTGGATCTGCCGGTGCGCGCTGCGGAAATGCCGTCGAGCCCTGGCCATCGCAGCCCCTTGGCAACATGTTGAACAGAAAATTCTAATGAACATGCTCTCTCACCGCAAGCTGACCACCGTCAGGGTGATGACGTCGCGATAGTCGCCCGGCGAGGCGTCGCCGATCTCGCCGACCGTGAATTCGATGAAATGGCTGCGGCCGCCCGGGTCGGTAGCTGCGGCGTGGGTGATGGCCGGGGTCGGTACCCGGCGCGGCAGCGTCACGCTGCCGCCGTCGATGGAGGCCTGGTAGGGGATCTCGCTGTTCTCGCGCGGGTCGACGTGGCGCAGGGCGCCGTGCTCCGATTCCAGGGTGACCCGGTAGCCGCCGTTGCTGCGGGCCTTGAGCGTGACGGCCCGACGCTTGCCGCGCTGCAGGACGTTGAAGCTCACCGTGTAGCTGCCGTAGTTCGGATCGAATCCGGCGCCCTCCGCGAACGACAGCTCGGCGACCGCCGGCACCGGAACGGAGACGCTCACCCGCCGGCGGTCCCGCAGGATGCCGTCGCCCAGGGTTCCCTCGTAGGCTGTGATCTCGATGTCGCCGCCGTAGCGGCCCGGCGCAACGACCTGCTGCGGTGGCACCCGCAGCGCGAACTGGAACGCGACGGTGTCGTCCTCCTCGGCGATCGCACCGATGAACACGTCGCTCTCCGAGGCCAGGTTGAGGGGCTTCAGCGGCTTCGAGCCGCTGGCGTCCTTCTGGACCTCGTAGCGCAGTGCGGAGCCGCCGCCACGCAGTTCGCCGGTCGTGCCGTCGGTGGTGGAGGCCGCCGCGACCGTGACGAAGAACGGGCAGGACCCGTCCCGGCCGCGCACCCGGAACGAGACTGCCAGCGACCGGCTCTCGGGGTCGAAGACCTCGTAGCCCTTGCCGTGTCGGCCGACCCAGGTCGTCGAGGTGACGTCCATGATCGACAGCGAGCAGGCCCATGCCGGCGCCGCCGGCAGCATCGCCGCCAGCGCGAGCATTGCCGCCAGCACGAGCATCGCTGGCAGTCGGGCAAGATGTGGTACGGCGTTGCGCATGCGGCCTCCCCGGGGCGTCACCGCTGGTCCATCACGTAGGTCAGGTTGCCGAGATCGACCCGGCCGGCACTGCCGTCGAGAATCTCGAACTCGATGGCGCGGTCCGGCGCATTGGCCAACGTGAGCCGCCACCGGCCGGGCGACAGGCCCTCGACGCGGAACCGGCCCTTGCGGCTGGTGAAGAACTCGATCGGCGGGCGTTCGGCGTCGGTGATCGCTGTTATGGTGCCGAGTTCGAGCGGCAGCGGCTGGCCCTGGGCGTCGACCAGGACGCCGTCGCCGAGCACGGTGGCGCCGGTGCCGACCGGGATCAGGATCCCGCTGCGGTAGGTCGGCCGCACGTCGTAGATCTGCCGGCCGAGCTCGTATCCCAGCGGCAGGTCCGGCGCATCGATCACGACCTGGTGCTGATAGTAGGGGTTCAGGTCCGGCAGCACCGGGGCGCCGAGGAGGTCGCTCCGTGCCGCGGGCGTGTCGCCGACGCGGTTGATCTCCAGATCCTGGTCGGCGATCGCCGGGTGCGGCGCGAACAGCACGAAACTGTCACGGATCGGCCGGGTCACACCGAAATGGCCGTCGGCAAAGGCGAGCGCGGTTCCGAAGTTCAGGGTGGTTCGATTCTCGCTGCCCTCGCCGTCGCGGTCGACCGACGAGGACTGCAGGATACGGCCGTCGAAACGGTATCCCGTGTAGCCGATGTCGCCGGTCAGCCGGTCGTTGCTGTCGTCGCGGCTCAGCGAGAGGTCGGCGTCGACCGCGTCGACGCGGGACAGCGGCGTGTAGGTGTAGTCGACACGCTGGGTCTGCCTGCTGGAATCGTAGGAGCTCTCGACCCGGTGGCCCGAGCGGCCCGGGTACCAGGCGATCGACAGGAACAGCCGGTTGTCGTCCTCGCCGGGGTCCAGCTGCCGCCGCCCGACCTGCAGGTACGCGGTCACGTCGTCGGTGATCGGCAGGCTGAAGTTCAGGTCGGCGGTGGTGACGTCCGGCTGGTCGTAGCGCGCGAACTGATGGCTGACGCCGATGCTGCCATACAGGTCGCCGTGGATCCGCTGGCCGTAGAGCGCGCCGATGTCGAGGGCGATCGGATTGCTGGCGGTCTGCTGCCCGAGGCCAGAGAAGTCCGGACTGCGGAAGGTGACGCTGGTCGACAGGTTGCGGTTGGCGCCGCCGATCTCGGGCTTCTCGGCGAACCGGTGCTGCAGGCGCAGCGCCGTCCCGGTGCCGGTCTGCCCGGCGCCGCCGCTGTCGTCCGGCTCCGAGTCCAGACGGCTCAGGGCGCCGTCGAGCCGGAACGTGCCGAGGGGGGTCGCCAGCCGACCTTCGGCACCGAGCACCTGGACGTCGCGCGAAGCCTGCAGCCCGGCCCCGACGGTCAACTGGTCGGTGAAGCCGTAGGAGTGGAAGGCCGAGGCCAGGACGTCGCTCTCGTCGTAGCTCTTGCCGCTCGGCGTGCTCTCCGACGGGACGCCCAGGGCGTAGGCGAAGTCGTGCTCGCCCTCGCCCAGCACGGTGGTGTCGAACACGAACGGGAAGCGGAGGACCTCGACCCGCCCGACCTCGTCGGTGACGCGCAGGGTGACGTCGTTGGTGCCGCTGACGAACGGGAAATCGCGCACGTTGTAGCGGCCGGGCGGCAGGTCGAGGGTGCGGACCCGCTGGCCGTTGACCATCACCTCGACGCGCGAGACCCGGTCCAGGTCGAGCTCCGACTGACCGGCCGGCGAACTGGCGCGGTCGGGCTGCAGGCCGAAGTTGCGCTCCACCGCCACCCCGCCGGCGCGCCGGAACGACTGGAAGCCGTTGACCCCATAGCTCAGGTCGCCGGCGGAGTAGCGGGTCCGCGCCTCGGGATCGTCGTGGACCAGCCGGGTGTCGCCGCGCTCCCAGCGCGATTGGCCGTCGTCCCGGTAGGTGACCACGCTCTCGACCACCACGCCCAGGATGTCGGCGGCGCCGTCGAAGTCCACGACCGTCGGCTCGTCGGCGTCGCCGCCCGAGACGAAGTCGCGGGCCGCCAGCAGGTTCACGTAGCCGCTGACCTCGGCCGGCCCCCTGGGTGCGGCGCCTTCCGACAAGAAGCCGCGCGTCAGGCTGAGGGTCCGGACCTTCTGCATGGTGGTCGGGATTTCGACCCGCGCTTCGACCTGAGCGACGTCGTAGGCCACATTCAGTCCCAGGGCCCTGAGGTCGTTGACCGCCAGCCGTCCCGCCGCATCGATCTGCCGGCGGACCGCCTCGAGCGGGCCTGGCAGCATGTGAGTCTCGACCAGCGCCACGAAGGCCGCCCCGTCGAACGACAGCAGCTGGTCGCTCGACGAGACGACCGCCCCGATCTCGCTGGGCTCGTCGGGGCCGAGCCGCAGCGGGATCTCCAGCTGCACGGTCTCCGGGACGATCTGCTTCGGGACCGGGGCCGGAGGCGCCAGGAAGATGGTCGGGTCGAGAGGCGGGGTCGACGGCCGGTCGGCGCCCTGGGCGTCGGCCGTCACCGGCAGCAGGCCGGCCAGGGCGGCGACGAGGCAGGCCCGCCGGCACCGGCCGCCGAGCCGCTGCCGCGCACCGACGGCGGTCCGCGGAGTCGCCGTTGTCACCTGTCCCGCCCCCCGCGGGCTGCCCCGCCGGCCGGCTACAGCGCCGAGTACGCGAGGTTGGCGGAGACCGGGCCGGCGGGCAGGCCCGGCGGCCACGGCAGGACGATCCGCCGCTTGGCGCCGGCCAGGATGTTCTCGCCGTTCAGCACGGCATTCAGCGCCTCGGCGTCGACCGTCTTGGTGACGCCGCCGGCGGTGACGGTCAGGGACGGCGCGTCCAGGATGGCATGGAGGGTGCCCCGGTTTTCGATCACCACCTCGAGTTGCGCCGGCCCGGCCGGCCCCGCCGAGGCGACCACGACGTCGTGGCGGGCCCGCTTCGGGACGATATAGATCGAGCCGATGTAGCGGACGGTCAGGAAGACGGAGGCGCCGGGCGTCTCGCGGCGCATGTTGAGGGGCGTCTCCTCCGCGATGATGCGGTAGGCCAGCTCGGCCGCCGGCGCCGGATCGCCGATCCACTGGACGCGCACGGCGCGGCTGGTCTTCGGCTGCAGGATGATCTCGGTCGGGAAGACCGTGAAGTCGTCGGTCTCCCCGAGGGTCTCGCGGCCGTCGATGTCGACGATCCGCTTGGCCATGGCGATCGTCACGTTCACCGGCTCGTCGCGGTCGTTCTCGACCTGGAACACCTGCTTGGCGCCGCGGCCGCTGGGCTCGAAGTCCTGGGTGATCGGCACGACCTGGAAGGCCTGGCCCGGCACTGCCAGCAGGGCGAGCAGGCCGCCGGCGGCGGCGGCACGACGCATGGCGCGGAGCGCCGGGGCAAAGGTGGATAACATGGTCGGCCTCACATCATGGTGATCGAGATGGTGACGACGTCCTCATAGGTGCCCGCTTCCAGCTCCGTGGAGCCCGTGAAGTTCAGGTACACCGTACTGGTCTCGTCGCTGACGTTGTGCGAGGTGACGGTGCGGGCTATCTGGCCGGTACAGGCGGTCGCCAGCAGGTTGGTGACGACGCCTTGGCTGCCGCCGGTGGTGGGATTGTTGAACTCGACGGTGTACGGCAGATAGTCGTCGGTCCCGTCGGCCATGAGCTTGCCGCCGGTCGGGGGTGCTGCGCAGTTCCAGGAGGTCACGGCGATCGCGTAGGAGCGGGTGCCGTTGCAGTCCTGCAGCACCGAGCCGATCAGCACGCGCTGCGGCGCCGTGGTGTCGACCGCGAGGTTCACGGCCTGGATGTCCGGGGTGACGCCGATCGTGCACTTCCCGGCCACATAGCCGGACAGGAAGATGCTGGTCGCCGCCTCGCAGACGTCGCATTCGCGCACCAGGAACGGCGCCGCCAACAGGCCCGCGACCGCCAGGGCGACGGCTGTGGCTGCGGCGCCGCGCAGGCGCATGATGTTCCGCTCCGAGTTCATCCGCGGCGCTCGATGTCCCAACTCCGGCACTGGTCCGGGCCGGCGACACCGGTCACTTCACGTTCATGGTGATCGTCAGCGTGTCCTGGTAGGTGCCCGCCGCCAGCCCGGTGTTGCCGGTGAAGTTGACGAACACGGTGCTGGTCTCGCTGATGATCTTGGCATTGGTGACATCGCGCCCGGTCTGGCCGGCGCAGGCGCTGGCCAGCAGCCCGGTGACGCTGGCGGTGCTGCCGCCGGTGGTGGGGTTCGCGAACTCCCCGGAGTAGGCCAGGTACTCGGTCGACACGGAATCGACGACCTTCGCGCCGGTCGGTGCGGCGGCGCAGTTGGCCGACGTCACGGCCAGGGTGTATCCGACCTTCTTGTTGCAGTTCTGCAGGACCGTCCCGACTTGCACGCGCTGGGCACCGGCAGTGGTCAGCGGGAGGCTTCCGGCGGCCGCCTCGGTGGTGACGTCGACCGTGCAGTTCTGCGCGACCGAGCCCTGCAACAGGATGTCGTTGGCGGCCTGGCAGATGTCGCAGCCGTCCGGGCGCAGCACCAGGCCGACGCCGGTGCCGATCACGACGACTGCCGCGGCACCGGCCAGCAGCCACTTCTTGCGGGTCATCCCAGGCATCGCGCTTTCCTCTGCTGGCGACGGGTTGGTGTCTGAGTAGTCCGGTGCGCGGCCGGCGGCGTTGACTTGCGTCAACGCCCACGGCGTTGCCGGCGGTCATTTCACGTTCATCGTGATGGTCAGCGTGTCCTGATAAGTGCCGGCCGACAGTGTCTCGGACCCGGTGAAGTTGACGTAGACGGTGCTGGTCTCGCCGGAGACCTTGGCGTCGGTCACGTTGCGGCCGTATTGCCCGCCGCAGGTCGCCGCCAGCAGGCCGGTGACGCTGGCCTGGCTGCCGCCGGTGGTCGGGTTCTGGAACTCGGTCGAGTAGGCGAGGTACTCGGTCGATACGGGGTCGACGACCTTGGCGCCGGTCGGCGCGCCGGAGCAGTTCTGCGACGTGACCTCGAGCGTGTAGCCGGTCTTCTTGTTGCAGTTCTGCAGGACCGTGCCGACCGCCACGCGCTGGGCGCCGGCGCTGGCGAGCGGGAGGCTGCCGGCGCCGGCGTTGACTGTGACGTCGACCGAACAGTTCTGGGCAACGGTCCCCTGCAGGACGATGGTGTTGGCCGCCTCGATCACGTCATAGCCGGCCAGTCGGGCGACGGCGACGATGCCGATGCCGGCCGCGGCAACGATCGCGATCCCAAGCTTGGTCCTGTTGGCCGGAGACAAATGACCCTCTTCCGCATTTCCGGTGCCGGTGACGGTGGTACTGCCGATCTATGAAGCAACGTGGATATTGCCAACGTATTAACGTTGACATAGATCAAATGTTCGGTGATTGCGACTTATCACTGTTCTGGTGATATTTTTGCTGTCGCCATGCTTGAAAATGAAGGCGGGCGGTCAGCAAAAGTAGAGCAGGGGCGACCAGGAGCACCAGTGCGCGGTCGCGCGAGAATTCGGCGCCATACAGCAACGCCGAAACCTCCGCCGCCAGGATCAGAAGGCCGAGCAGGGCGGCCAGGCTGCCGAGCAGAAACTTCCGCCAGGGCGCGCGCAGCAGATACGGGCTCAGGCAACGCGGCTCGAACGCCGGATCCCGCGAGCCAGCCAGGCGGAAAGTGATCGATGTGCCGACGGCGACGATCGCCAGTCCGACCGCGAGACCGAGCGCCTTCAGGGCGGAGATCGCGGCGCCGTCCGGATCCTCGCAGGCCCGTGTCAGGGCGAACGGGAAGTCGTACGCCGCGTGCAGCAGGACCGGTATGACCAGCGCCGCCGCATAGCTGCCGATCCGGTGCCCGGTCGCCCGGCGCCCGGTCGCCGCGGCCGCGGCGCGGGCCCGCGCGACGTAGACGCCGGCGATGATCCCGAGGACACCGTGAACCGGGACCGTCACCACCGAGCGCACGAAGGCGACGCTGGTCCACCGCTCGACATTGACCAGCAGGTAGCCGACGTTTTCGGCGGCTGCGAAGCCGAGACCGACGGCGGCACCGAACGTCACGCCGGACATCGGGTTGTCGGGCGCCATGAAGCGCCTGGCGACGGCGATCAGCACGACGAACTTCGCCGCCTCCTCAGGCGCCGACACCAGCCAGAAGGTCCGCAGGCAGGTGGCGACGAGCATGTCCCGCGACCCGAATGCGGTGTCGGCGACCGGCGCGATGAGGCTGTTCAGCAGAATGGCGGCGACGGCGCCGAGGACAAAAGTACCGATCACGGCCGCGGCCGGCTCGGACCGTCGGTCGAAGGACGCGACCGACCACAGGTAGAACGACGGCGGCAGGAACGCGGCGACCGCGAGCAGCGACGGGAGGACCTCCCGGCTCAGCATTCAACCCGATCTCCGTGGCACCCCCGCACAGCCGTCTCCCGCCTCTATATTCCGAGAGCGCAGTGTGCCAGCCGCCGTCCGGTCGACCAAGCCCGGCGAGCCGGCGGCGGCCGCCGCCTCAGCGCGCCAGCCCGGCCTTCACCAGGTATTCGGCGGCCTGCCCGATCAGGGAGTTGTCGCGCAACTCCAGGATCAGCCGCGGGTTCGAGGTCAGCTCGCCGAGCGCCCGGAACACGCCGGGCCACAGGATCGAGCCCTCGCCGATCGCCCAGTGCCGGTCGGCATAGCCGTCGGCGTCCTGCAGGTGGACGTGCTCCAGCAGGTTGCCGGCCGCCACCACGTAGTAGTCGACCGGCGGCGCGCCGGTCGAGACATGGGCGTAGTAGGCGTGCCCGGTGTCGATCGAGACCCGGACCCGCTCGCTGCCGAAGGACTGCGCCAGCCGCACGCGGGCATGCGGGTCGATATCCTCGATGTTCTCGATCACCAGGGTGACGCCGATGCGCTCGGCCCGGGCCACCGCCTCGCCCAGGCAGGCGTGCACCCGCTCCTGCAGCTTCCCGCGGGCGCCGGCCTGGTTGTCGAGGTTGTGGTAGGACCATGTCGTGTACGGGCTGTGCACCACCATCTGGTCGGCGCCGAGCTCCTCGCAGACGTCGAGGCCCTGGTCGATCCGCTTCTGCACCACCGCCCGGACGTCCGGGTCCTGGGTGTCGATGTTGAATCCCCAGAACGGCCCGTGGATGCCGAGCCGGCCGCTATGGCCCTGCAGTTCCGCGCGGATCCGCCGGGCCAGCGGGCGCCAGTCGCCGTTCAGCACCTCGGCCTTGAAGAAGTCCTGCAGCTCCAGGTCGCGCTGGCCGTCGACCAGCCAGTCGCGGTAGGTCGGCAGCGCGTCGCTCGGCATCGCCGCGCCGAGAAGCGGCAGGGGGCTCGGTTGGCTCATGGCAATGTCTCGTCCGGGTCGTGGCGGGGGTATAGGCGGGCAACACAGTATGCCGGACAGTCGACCCGAAGGTCGTGAAGACATTGTGAATGCGCCGGCACGGCCGGCAATCAGCCCGGCATACCGGCCGGCGATGCTCTCCGCGTACGGCACGGCCGCCCCAGCAGGAAGGCCGCGATCGCCAGGGCCTGGACCGTTGCCGCCGCCACGAAGACCTGCGGGGCCGCGCCGTCGGTGACCGCCGTCCGCACCAGGCCGAACGCCAGCGGCGCGAAGGCGTAGGTCGCCTGCCCGACCGCCACCGCCAGGGCGACGACCCTGCCGACGTCCTCCTTCGCGAACTCGACCTGGGCGATCAACGGCGGCAGCGAGGTGGCGTTGCCGATGCCGGCGCCGAACAGCACGACCCCGAGCAGCAGCAGCGGGATGCTGCTGCCGGCCGCCGCCACGAACACCAGCGAGCCGGCGATCTGCACGCCGTAGCTTGCACAGGCCACCAGCCGGCGGTCGGCACCGGCCGGCATCAGCCAGCCGACCAGGGTGCGGCCGCCGATCGCCGCCGCGGTCGCCAGCCCCATCGCCAGCCCGGCGGTCTCGGCGCCGAGCGTCGGCACCAGCAGCGAGAACAGATGCGCCAGCAGCCCGGCCTGGGCGAACAGACCGAGCGCCATGCCGGCGGCGAGGGTCAGGAAACCGCGGTCGCGCCAGACCTGCCGGCCGGGCAGCGGCCGCGCGCCGGCGACTACCGGCGGGGCCGGCGCGCCCGGTGCGTCGCCGTCGGGCGCCTGGCCCATCGCCTCCGGGCTGCGGGCGAACACCCGGTGAGCGAGCCAGCACACCACGATCACCATCACGGCCCCGAACAGGGCGGCGGTGGCCGGAAATCCGAACCGGGCGATCCCCGCGGCCAGCAAGGGCGCGAACAGGATGCCGCCGACGCTGGCGCCGTTGTAGGCGGTCGCCAGCGCCGCCGGCCGGGCCCGCACGAACCAGGGCGCTATGATCGCGTTGACCGCCGCCGCCCCCATGGCGACCCAGCCGGAACCGCTCAGCAGCGCCGCCGCGAACAGCTGCCAGGGCGTCTGCGCGCTCGCCCAGCCCAGCATGCCGAGGGCGAGCGCCGCCGCACCGGCCATGGTCACCGCCGGGACGCCGAGCCGGCGGTACAGCCGCGGCAGGTTGGCGACCACCAGCGCGCCGAACAGGAAGTGCACGGTCACCGCGCCCGAGACGACGGCGAGCGGCCAGTCATGGCTGCGCTGCACCGCGTGCAGGAACACCGGCGGTCCGTAGAACCCGAAGCCCCAGCCGAACATGGCGAGCACGAAGGCCGCCGACACCACCCGCCACCCGTAGAACGTCCGGCTGCTCGCCATCGTCGCCTCCCATCCGTGTGTCCCGATGCCGGAGGTTTCGCGCCGCGGGCGGCTTCGATGCTACGGTCGGCGCCGAAGCATTGCCGCCGGCTGGCTGCCATTGTCGGGGTGCCGGGCCGGCGCGACCGCGGCCGATGAGGAGGACGAGCGATGGTGTCCACGGCGATGATCGCGGAGATCGCGGCCCTGGCGGGCGACCCGGCGCGGGCGGCGATGCTGAACACCCTGATGGACGGCCGCGCCCTGACCGCGACCGAGCTGGCGTCGGTCGCCGGGATCACCCCGCAGACCGCCAGCGGGCATCTGGCGCGCCTCACCACCGCTGGGCTGCTGGCGGTCGAGAAGCAGGGCCGCCACCGCTATCACCGGCTGGCGTCGCAGGCCATCGCCCAGATGATCGAGAGTATCTCGCAAGTGGCGTCGACCCTGGAGCCGCCGCGCCGGAATCTCTCGACCGGGCCGCGCGACCTGGCGCTGCGGGCGGCGCGGACCTGCTACGACCATCTGGCCGGCCGGCTGGGTGTGGCCCTGGCCGACGCGCTGCTGGACGCCGGCCATGCCGAGATCGACGGCGATGCCGGGGAAGTCACCGACAGCGGCCTGGCGCTGTTCGCGGCGCTGGGGGTCGACCTCGACCGCTCGCCCGGCCGCGGCGGGCGGCGGTCGACCCGGGTGTTCTGCCGGCCCTGCCTGGACTGGAGCGAGCGCCGGCCGCATCTGGCCGGTGCGGTCGGGGCGGCGATCTGCACGCACTCGTTCGAGCGGGGCTGGATCCGCCGGGTCGAGGGTTCCCGCGCGGTCTCGGTCACTCCCAAGGGCCGGCTGGCGTTGCGGGACGCGTTCGGGGTGCGGCTCGACTGAGAAGCGGTTCGCTACGGCGCCGGCCGAAGCATCGGGGGGAACGGGCATGCGAGACCACCGCGGTCAATCACACCGGCGCCAGGAGCCAGCCATGACCGTCACCGTCTTCATCCGCTACCGGATCGACCCGTTCAAGCGCGCCGCCTTCGAGGCCTACGCCCGGAACTGGCTGACCATCATCCCGGCCTGCGGCGGCGAGCTGCTGGGCTACTGGATGCCGCACGAAGGCACCAACGACATCGCCTTCGGGCTGATCTCGTTCGACAGCCTGGCGTCCTACGAGGCCTACCGGGCAAGGCTGCGCAGCGACGACGCCGGCCGCGCCAACTTCGAGATGGCCGAGCGCGGGCAGTTCATCCTTGCCGAGGAGCGGAGCTTCCTGCGCAAAGTCGAGCCGGCGGCCTGAACGCGGCCGTCGATGCCAACCGGGAGGACACCGCGATGATCGCCGTCATCTTCGAGGTCACGCCGGCCGACGGCCGGCGCGACGCCTATCTCGCCCACGCCGCCAAGCTCCGCGACGAGCTCCAGAAGATCGACGGCTTCGTCTCGGTCGAGCGGTTCCAGAGCATCACCGACCCCGACAAGATGCTGTCCCTGTCGTTCTGGCGCGACGAGCAGGCGGTGGCCGAGTGGCGCAACCAGGAGCGTCACCGCGCCACCCAGGCGGCCGGCCGCGGCGGCGTCTTCAAGGACTATCGGCTGCGGGTCGCCTCGGTGATCCGCGACTACGGCATGACCGAGCGCCGCGAGCAGGCGCCGGCCGACAGCCGGGCGGCGCACGACGGGACGTAGCATCCGCGGCTCCCGGCCCTCACACCGCGGCGAAGCCATGCCGGGCCAGCAGCCGGATCATCATGTCCTTGGCAGCGATCCGGTGGGAGCGGTGGATCTCGCGGGCGGCGTCGGCGTCGCCGGCGGCGATCGCCTTCACCAGCAGCCGGTGGTCGGCATTTGAGGTGCGTGGCTCCGGCCGCATGAACAGGGTGACCATTCGGGCCCGGCGGACCTGGTCGGACATGGTTGCCACCACCGACTCCAGCCTGCGGTTCCCGGCCAGCCGCACCAGTTCGCCGTGGAACGCGTCGTCGGCCTCGGCCCAGCGGTGGCGGTCGCCGGCGTCCAGGGCGGCGTCCATCTCGTCGATCAGCCGCTGAAGCCCGTCCAGTCGGTCGGCCGCCGGCCGCGCCGTCGCCAGGTTCCATGCCGCCAGCGATTCCAACTCGGTGAGGATCGAGTAGATCTCCTCCATGTCGGCCGGCGAGATCGGCAGGACCCGGATGCCGTGGCGCGGCCGCACCTCGACCAGCCCCTGGGCCTCCAGCGCGATCGCGGCCTCCCGGACCGGCGTGCGGGACATCCCCAGCAGGTCCGCCAGCTCGGTCTCCAGGTGGTTCGAGCCGGCCGGCAGCCGGTTCGTGACGATCATCTCGCGCAGCAGCGCGGTCGCCCGCTGGGTCTGGGATGGCGCCCGGGCCACGGTCATGGTCGCGAGACGTCCACGATCCGGCCGGTCTCGGCGGAGTCGTACAGCGCGTACTCGATCTCGATGTTGCGCAGGTAGCCGGCCGCGTCGTTCTCGACCGGGGTGGCGCGCAGCAGATGGTCGCCGACATGCTTCTGCAGCGCGTAGACGGAATCGCCACCGAACCCGGCGGTCGGATGGTCGCCGGCGATCCGCTGCCAGTCGCGGCTGCCCCTGGCGCGGAAGGTCAGGGTGCCGTCGCCGTCGAGCGCGATGCAGCCGGCGGAGCCCTCGACCAGGCATTCGCCCATGGTGAAGCGGGTGTTGGCCGCAACGTGATCGACCAGCCGGTTGCCGTCGAACAGCGCCCGGCGGCCGTCGGCGTAGCGGAACAGCAGGGTGCCGGCATCCTCGCCGGCGATTGCCGGATTCAGCCGGCGCAGGTCGGCGAAAACCGACTCCGGCTCGCCCATCAGGAACCGGAAGGTGTCGATCCAGTGCACCGCGGTCTCGTGGATCAGGAACCGCGGCATCTTCTGGAAATAGGGCTGGCGCGCCAGGTAGGCATCCGGTCCCTGGCCGTCGCCGGGTCGCATCCGGAAGCTCACCTGGTACAACTCGCCGACCCGGCCGGCGGCGATCTCGTCGCGGATCGCCCGGTACCAGGGCTGGAACCGGAAGTTCTCGTGCACCACAACCAGCCTGCCGCTGGCTTCGATCAGCGCGACCGCCTCCCGGGCCTCCTCGAGCGAGGTGCAGAACGGCTTCTGGCAGACGATCGCGCGGGCGTCGGTTGCGAGCGCCAGGCGGATCAGGTCGAGATGCGCCGGCGGCGGGGCGGCGATGTCGACGATGTCGGGCCGGACCGCGTCGAGCAGGGCCGCCGCATCGGTCCCGACCCGCACCGAGTGGTCGCGACCGGCCCGGTCGGCCAGCAGCCGCTCCGCCTTGGCCCGGTCCAGGTCGGCCAGCCCGGCGAGGTCGGTGTCCGGGTTGCGCAGCCAGCCGTCGACGTGAAAGCCGGCGAAGTAGCCTGCGCCGACGGTGACGACCTTCAGCTTCGCGGTCATGCGGCGGCCGGGATCCGGACCGCCGTCGCGACCGCCGCCGCCACAGCTTCGGTGCCGGCGCTGCCGCCGAGGTCGGCGGTCAGCACCCGGCCGTCGGCGAGCACGTCGGCGACGGCGCGGTGCAGCGCCTCGCCGAGCCGGACCATCTCGGCGTTGCCGTGCCGGTCGCCGAGCCAGTCCAGCATCATGGCGGCCGACAGGATCATCGCCATCGGGTTGGCGACGCCGCGGCCGGCGATGTCCGGCGCGCTGCCGTGGCAGGGCTGGAAGACGGCATGGTGCTCCCCGATGTCCGCCGACGGTGCCAGGCCGAGGCTGCCCATCAGCCCGGCGCCGAGGTCCGACAGGATGTCACCGAACATGTTCTCGGTCACCAGCACGTCGAGATCCCAGGGGTTGCGGACCATGGCCAGCGCCGTCGCGTCGACATAGGCGGCGTCGGCCCGGATGTCGGGGAACGCGGCCGCGCGCTCGCGGAAGATCCGGCGGAAGAACGCGAAGGCCTGGAACACGTTGGCCTTGTCGACGCAGTGCACCAGGCCCTTGCCGCGGCCCGCCGCCTTGCGCCGCCGCGCCAGCCGGAACGCGAAGTCGAACAGCTTCTCGGACACCGCGCGGGTGATGACCAGGGTCTCGCGAGCCTCGCGGTCGCCCTCGACGACGCCCTTGCCGTGCGAGGCGAACAGGCCTTCGGTCGATTCCCGGACGATCACGAAGTCGATGTCGGTCACCCGCGGCGACTTCAGCGGCACGTCCTGGCCCGGCTGCACGAACACCGGCCGGACCCCGGCGAACAACCCCAGTTGCATGCGCAGCTCGATCTGCGGCGAGATCTCGGTGCCGTCCGGATAGCGCACCGCCGGCAGGCCCATGGCCGACAGCAGGATGGCGTCGGCCGCCCGCGCCGCCTCCATCGAGGCTGCCGGCAGCGATTCGCCGGTGTCGCGGTAGTGGCCGGCCCCGGCCGGGACCGAACGGAAGTCGAGGGCGAAGCTGCCGGCGTCGCGCGCGAGGTCGCGCAGCAGGGCGACCGTCGGCGCCATGATCTCGGGGCCGATGCCGTCGCCCTCGAACACCGCGATGGTGAATTGCCTGCGCATGCCGAACCTCCGCGAAGCCGCTCGCGGCAGGGGTGTCCCGCCGCTGCCGTCCGGTCTAGCGGATCTCAATGCCAAAAACAATGCGTGCATTATATCATTCGTTGTTTCCGGACTTTCGCATCAGGGCGACATTCGTCGCCGGGATCGTGCAGTGCCAGCCGCGCTGCGCCGACAGCGTCCGGAAGGTGGCCTCGCGATAGAACACCACATGGGTCGGATCGCGCCGGTAGTGCCAGTCGGCGAAGCCCGCATCGTCGATCAGGAAGCTGGTCATCACCGCCAGCAGGCCGCCCGGCCGCAGCAGGCGGCCCAGCCGGTCGAACTCTTCGGCCGGCCGGTGGAAGTGCTCGGCCACCTCCGTGCAGGTCACGAAGTCGTAGCTGGCCTCCAGGATCGCCGGGTCGGGCACGAAGAACGGGTCGTACAGCGCCATCCGATGGCCGGACTCCCGCAGCATCGCGGCCAGCGCCGGGCCGGGGCCGCAGCCGTAGTCCAGTCCGCTCGAGCCCGGGGCCAGGCGGTCGAGCAGCGGGCCGGCCAGCCTGTCCAGGAAGCGGCGATATCCGGGGTCGTCCGGGTCGTTGCGGTGGGTCAGGTAGTGCGCGTGCTCGACCGGTCTGGACGGCAACTCGGACGGGATCAGAAAGCTTGCCTCGCAGGTCCGGCAACGCCGGTAGGTCAGGCCCTCCACACGCTGGAACGGCCTTGACCCGATGGCTCTGCAGACCGGGCATCCTTCCCGGACTACTCCGTCGCGGTCTGGTCCGGCTGGGATGTCTTCGCGTCTCACGGGGTTCCTTTACCGTTCATTAAGCCGCTGCGCGCGAAAACCGGGGGCGGTAAAGTAGCATCCGAGGGTTTCCGCGCAGACAGCGTGCCCTGTCCACGGTTGTCCAAGTATGATGCACGAGCAGATTTCCGAATTCCTGCGTTATTGGGACGGTCTCAGGGACGGTGCGGACCTCCCGGCCAAGGATCGGATCGATCCTCTCGCGATCCCGCGGCGGCTGCTCAGTAACGTCTTCCTGATGGTGTACGACGACCACCGGGACGATGTCTGTTTCACGCTGGTCGGATCCTATGCCCACATCGCCCGGGGCATGGAACTGTCCGGGACATATGCCGCGGACCTGCCCAACCGGATGGGCGGCACGCGCGAGGCCTATGCCGAGTACATCCGCGACCACTACCGAATGGCCCGGCGACTTCGCCGGCCGGTGCATTCACGCGGCGCCTATCGCTGGATCGCCGGCCAGCGTGACGTGATCACGGAACGCATCGTATGCCCGATCCTGGGACGCGACGGCCGGACGATCGAGTTCACCGGCTTCCAGTCCGTCGAGCACGCGGCGCCGTCGAGACCGGTTCCGCTCAATGACGCGGATGACTACGTCTCGGAGTTCGTCCGCGTCATCGAGGACCTGGACACCGAAATCACCTGATCCGGCGATCGGTGAAGCGCCGTCCCCGATCGCGATTCCTCGCACCTTACGGCGACAGCCCCGGCGGGCCGGGCTTTTCGCCGGGAGGCTGGCGACGATGCGCGGCATCGCCTAGGCTTCCGCATCTGCTGGCCCCAGGTGTACGAGCCGTCATGCACGACGAGATCGCAGAGTTTCTGCGCTACTGGGTCGGAATTCGCGGCAGCGGCGAACTTCCGTCGCGGGTACAGGTCGATCCGCTGACGATTCCGCGTCGCCTGCTGCCGAAGGTCAACCTGATGACCTTCGACGAGGCTCTCGGCGACTTCTTCTACGTGCTCGTCGGCTCCCTGGCCCACGACGTGCGCGGAAAGGAGATATCGGGCACCTGCGTGGCCGACCTGCCGAACCGGATCAACGGCTCCCGCGAGGCCTATGCCGAGCACATCCGCGAACTCTACCGGTCGGCCGGAAGGTTCAGGAAGCCGGTGCATTCGCGCGGTACCTACCGGTGGTCGGACTGGAGACCCGAGATCACGACGGAACGCCTGACCTGCCCGATCCTCGGGCGCGATGGCCAGACCGTCGAGTATGTCGGCTGCCAGGTGTTCGAGGGCAGGTCGGGGTCGGGCCTCGGGCGGATCGACGACGCCGACGACTACGTACCGGTGTTCGTGCGCGTTCTCGACGATCCGGACGCCCCGGTCGCCTGATGCCCGGGCTCAGGTCCGGGCCAGGTAGACGGTCTGGGTGAAATCCCGGTCCTGCAGCGGGTTGTGGAACACCACGGCTTCGCCGCGGGCCTCTGCGAACACCTGCGCGAGGCGAGCGGTGAAGGCGTCGTCCGGCGGTTCGTTCGACCACAGGCCGAACACCCCGCCGGGCCGCAGATGCGACGCCACGCCGCGCAGGCCGTCGGGCCGGTAGAAGCCGGCGCTGCCGGGCGCCAGCAGGGCGTCGGGCGAATGGTCGATGTCGACCAGGATCGCGTCGAACCGCCGTCCCGGCTGCTCCGGGTCGAAGCCGGCCGCCGAGGCCGACATGGCGAAGAAGTCGCCGTGCACGAACCGGCAGCGCGGATCACCGGTCAGTTCCGGGCCGAGCGGCAGCAGTCCGCTGCAGTGCCATTCGATCACGGCCTCGAGGGCATCGACCACGAGCAGCGACCCGACCCCGGTATTCTCCAGGACCGCCCGCGCCGTGTATCCGAGGCCGAGGCCGCCGACCACGATGTCGAGCGCGCTGCCGTCGGTCGCCGCCAGGCCGAGCCGGGCCAGCTCGATCTCGGACGCGGTGAACAGGCTGGACATCAGGAACTCGTCGCCGAGCTTGATCTCGTAGACGTCGACCCCGAGCGACAGCTCGCGGCGCCGGCGCAGGCTGAGCTCGCCGATCGGCGTCGCCTGGAAGGCGAGTTCCTCGAACAGACGACTCAAACCGGCAATCCCTCCCGTGCCACCGACCGGCCCGGTTGTAGCACGCGGCGGCCGGTCGACCCAGCCGCCGCCTGCGGTCCGTGGTCCGGTCTACGCCTGTGCCGCGGCCAGGCGTCGGCTGCGCCACAGATGGCCGGCGATGGTCAGCGCGGCGAGCGCGAAGCCGATCTCGTCGGTGATCGGCAGGGCCGCGATCAGGCAGAACGCCGCGGCCGCCGCCGCCAACCGCTCCCATGCCGCCATGCGCGTGCGCAGGAAGCCGATCACCGCCGCACCCCACAGCCCGATCGCCAGCGTGGTCTTGAACAGGATGTAGGCGACCGCCACCGGGTATCCGAGCGCCTCCGACAACGGGCCGCCGTCCTGCAGCATCAGGGCCGGGGTGTAGACCGCCATGAACGGGATCACGAATCCGGCGGTCGCCACCTTGATCGCCTCGAACGAGATCTTCAGGCCGCTGGCCCGGGCGATCGGCGCCGCCGCGAAGCAGGCCAGCGCCACCGGCGGGGTCAGGTCGGCCAGGATCCCGAAATAGAACACGAACATGTGGCTGACCATCAGCGGCACGCCGAGCTTGAGCAGTGCCGGGCCGGCGATCGAGGCGGTGATGATGTAGTTCGGGATGGTCGGGATCCCCATGCCGAGGATCAGGCAGGTGACCATGGTCAGCAGCAGCGACAGGAACAGGCTCGTGTCGCCGACCGACACGATGTACTGGCCGAAGGTGTTGGCGGCGCCGGTCAGGGTCATGGTGCCGATGATGATGCCGACGATCGCGCAGGCGACGCCGACCGGCAGCGCGGTCTTGGCACCCTCGGCCAGGCTGTCGCGGCACAGCGCCAGGGTCTCGCGCCCGCCCCTGGACGCCAGGTTGACGGCGATCAGTACTGCGACCGCGGCGACGATCACCGTGATGCCCCACTGCAGGAAGGCGGCGGAGACCAGTCCGAGGCAGACCCAGAACACCGAGCGCAGCGCCGCCGATCCCATGCCGAGCGCGATCGAGCCGCCGAGGATGAGCAGCACGGTCAGCGCCAGGCCGACGGTGCCGGCGAACAGCGGCGTGTAGCCGGAGAACAGCAGGTAGACCAGGGCCGCCAGCGGCAGCAGCAGGTGCCAGTTCCGGCGCAGCGCCGCCGTCACCGACGGCAGCTCGTTCTTCGGCAGGCCCAGCAGGCCGTGCTTGCCGGCCTCCAGATGCACCACCCAGAAGGCGCTGGCGAAATACAGGATCGCCGGGATGATCGCGGCCTTGACGACCTCGTAGTACGGCACGTCCAGGGTCTCGGCCATGATGAAGGCGACCGCCCCCATGACCGGCGGCATGATCTGGCCGCCCATCGAGGCGGTCGCCTCGACGCCGCCTGCGAATTCCGCGCGATACCCGAACTTCTTCATCAGGGGGATCGTGAACTGGCCGGTCGCCACGACGTTGGCGACCCCGGAGCCGGAGATCGTGCCCATCAGTCCGGACGACACTACGGCGACCTTGGCGCCGCCGCCGCGGGCGTGGCCGACCAGGCCCATGGCCACGTCGGTGAACAGCCCGATCATCCCGGCCTTCTCCAGGAAGGCGCCGAACAGGATGAACAGGAAGATGTAGGTCGAGGACACGAAGGTCGGGATGCCGTAGATGCCCTCGGTGCCGTAGGCCATGTGGTCGATCACCTGGGAGACGTCGTAGCCGCGGTGGTTGAGCGGTGCCGGCAGGTATTCGCCGAACAGGCAATAGGCGAGGAAGGCGCCGGCGATGATCGGCAGCGCCGGGCCCATGATCGCCAAGGCCGCCAGGAACACCGTGACCAGCGCCAGCACGCCGACCGCCAGGTCGAGCGGCAGCGGGTCGCCGGCGCGCAGCAGCAGGGGCGTGTACTCGATCCACTGGTAGACGGCGACGCCGAGGCCGGCGACGCCCAGCGCCCAGGCGGCGGCCCGCGCCCCCGGGGCGTAGTGGCGGCCGAGCGCGATCAGCGGGAAGGTCAGGGACACCAGGAAGCCGACATGGACCGCCCGGGTGACCTGGCTCGGCAGGTCGATCAGGTGGGCCGCCGTGGCGATCTGGAAGGCCGAGAACGCGAAGGCGATCCAGTACAGCATCCGGCCCTCGGCGGAGCCCGGAAACGGTGCCGACAGCGGCTCGTGGCGGCGCAGTTCGGCGGTATCGTGCGTGACGTCGCGACGGTCGGCGGACTCGCTCATCGCCCGGTTCCTTCCCCGAAGATCTTCTTGATGGCTTTTCTTGTCGTTCTGCGACGGATCCTCCGCCCGCCGGACCTCGTCGATCCGGCGGGCGGCGTCCGTGCGGGCCTTACATCAGGCCCTTTTCCTTGTAGTAGCGGGCGGCACCCGGGTGCAGCGGCACCGGCATGCCCTCGAGCGCCTTCTCCAGCTTGATCGCCGCCGCCGCCTTGTGGGCCGCGACCATGTCCGGGAGGTTCTCGAACATCTGCTTGGTCATCTGGTAGACCATCTCCTCGGACACGCCCTCATGGGTGACCGCGAAGTTCACCACCGCGACGGTGGCGACGTCGGCGTCCTGGCCGCTGTAGGTGTTGGCCGGGATGGTGGCGCCGATGTACGGGGCGCCCAGCTTGGCGACCATGTCCGCGGGCACCGCCACGACCTGGATCGGCACCGAGCTTGCGAGGTCGCGGATCGAGGCGACGCCGAGGCCGGCGGACTGCAGGGTGGCGTCGAGCTGGCGGTTCTTGATCAGCTCGACCGACTCCGCGAACGGCAGGTACTCGGTCTTGGCCAGGTCCTTGTAGCTCATGCCGGCGGCCGCCATGATCGCCCGGGTGTTCAGCTCGGTGCCGGACTTCGGCGCCCCGACCGACAGGCTCTTGCCCTTCAGGTCGGCCAGCGACTTGATGCCGGACTCCTTGGACGCGACGATCTGGATGTAGTTCGGGTACACGGCGGCGATGCCGCGGATCTTGTCGAGTTTGGTCTTGAAGCCGGCATCGGCGTCGCCGGCCCAGGCCAGCTTCAGGGAATCGCCGAGGGTCAGCGCGAACTCGCCCTTGCCGGCCTGCAGCAGGTTCAGGTTCTCGACTGAGCCCTTGGTCGACTGCACCTGGGTGCGGGCGCCGTCGATCTTGTCGCCGTAGATCTTCGCCAGCGCCACGCCCAGCGGGTAGTACACGCCGGCGGTGCCGCCGGTCAGGATGTTGATGAACTGGTCGGCCTTGGCGGTCGCCGCGCCGGCCCCCACCGTGACGGCCATGGCGCAGGCGAGCAGCGCGCCCTTCATGCGGAACGTCATTGATATCCTCCCGAGGTTCTCGTTCGAGCGGCAGGTCTCCGCCGCCGACGGGCCGCAGGGGCAATTGCCTTGCCAACCCGCGCCGAAGGACCGGGCGGATTGTTTATCAAGGGCTTAGTCGTGACATCCGACGTGACCGCCGGTGGTGCCGGGCGGCTATCCGCCCCGCCGCCGCCCGGCCGGGCGAAAGTCCGCCCCATTAAACCGCGCGCTTCAGGCCGTAGCGCGCAATCTTCTCGTTCAGCGTGCGGCGCGGCAGGCCGAGACGTTCGGCCGCCTCGGCGGTCGACCAGCCGGCGGCTTCCAGCGCCTCGCGGATCCGCAGGGCCTCGAACCGGGCGACCTCGTCGGGCAGGCTGAGGCGGGCATCCGGCGCCGCCGGGCGCGGCGGCCGGTGCATGGCCAGGGCCGCGCGCTCGGCCTGGGCCTTCAGTTCACGCACGTTGCCGGGCCACGGCCGGACCTCGATCTCGGCCAGGTCGGCGGCCGTCGGCGGGCGCGCGCCGAGTCCGAACCGGCGCTCGGCGTCGCCCAGGAACTTGCGGTACAGCAGGGCGATGTCGTCGCGGCGCGCGCGCAGCGGCGGGATCGCCAGCTCGACCGTGGCGAGCCGGTAGTACAGGTCGGCGCGGAACCGACCGGCCTGGCTCTCCGCCAGCAGGTCGACCTTGGTGGCGGCGACGAACCGGACGTCGAGCGCGACCTGCCGGTTGCCGCCGATCGGCTCGACCAGGCGCTCCTGGATCGCCCGCAGCACCTTGGCCTGCAGCGCCGGCGGCATCGATTCGATCTCGTCCAGGAACACCGTCCCGCCGCTCGCGAAGGCGAGCTTGCCGACCCGGTCGGCGGCGGCCCCGGTGAAGGCGCCCCGGACATGCCCGAAGATCTCGCTCTCGAACACCGATTCCGGCACCGCCGCGCAGTTGATGGCGACGAAGCTGCCGGCGGAGCGCGGCCCGAGGTCGTGCAGCGCCCGCGCCACGATCTCCTTGCCGGTTCCGGTCTCGCCGACCACCAGGACGTCGACGTCGATGCCGGCGAGCTGCAGCACGCGCTCGCGCAGCTCGGCGATCGCGGCGGAGGTCCCGACCAGCCGGTCCTCGATGGCGCGGCGGTCGCCGGCCCCGGCGCGCAGGCGGCCGAGCTCGGCCGCCTGCCTTCGCTGCCGCACCGCCCGGTCGAGCACCGCCACCAGATGGTCGGCGTCGTAGGGCTTCTCCAGGAAGTCGTGGGCGCCGCGCCGCATCGCCTCGACCGCTGCGCCCACGTCGCCATGGCCGGTCAGCAGCACCACCGGCAGCTCGGGCTCTAGACGGGCGACCGTGTCGAGCACCGCCATGCCGTCGCCACCGGGCATCCGCAGGTCGGTGACCACCACGTCGAACGGCCGGCCGGCGAGCTCGGCCTCGGCCGTGCCGGCGCCGTCGGCGGTCGCGACCGCGAAGCCGGACAGCGCCAGCCACTCGGCGGCCGAGTTGCGGACCGCGGCCTCGTCGTCGACCACCAGCACGGCGCCGCGCCCGGTCATTCGGCGGCCTCGGCTGCGGTCTCGGCGGCGGCGATCCGGCCGACCGCAGGCAGGCGCACCGTGAACACGCTGCCGCCGCCCGGATTGCCGGCGAAGTCGAGGCTGCCGCCCAGGTCCTCGACGATCGCCCGCGAGATCGCCAGGCCGAGGCCCAGGCCCTCGCCGGTCTCCTTGGTGGTGAAGAACGGCTCGGTGATGCGGTCGCGCAGGGCCTCGTCGACCCCGCTGCCGTTGTCCAGGACGGCAATGCTGACGGTGCCGTCGGCCGTGGCGAGCGAAACCCGGACCGACGGCTCGGCGGCGGCCTGCACCGCGTCGAGGGCGTTGACCAGCAGATTCAGGACCACCTGCTCCAGCCGGACCGCATGCCCGAGCACCGCCGGCACGGCGGCGGCATCGACCGCGATCTCCAGTCCCTGGTCGCGGGCCCGGTGCTGCGCTAGCTCGACCGCCGCCTCGACCGCCCGGGCCGGGTCGACCGGGCCGGCGCCGCCGCGGTCGCGGCGGGCGAAGCTCTTGAGGTGCCGCACCGTGCGCTGCATCCGGCGCACCAGGTCGCGGGCCGCGCCGACGGTCCGCTTGACGTCGTCCGGGGTGCCGCGGTCGGCCAGCAGGGCGGTCGAGGCCAGCGTCGTCTCCATCGCCGCGAGCGGCTGGCTGACCTCGTGCACGATGGCGGTCGACATGCGGCCGAGCGCCGCCAGCTTGGCGGCCTGGATCAGGTCCTCCTGGGCGTCGCGCAGCTCGGCTTCGGCGCGCCGGCGTTCCTCGACCTCGCGGGCCAGTTCGCGGGTCCGTTCGGCGACCCGGCGCTCCAGCGCCGCATGGGCGTCCAGGGTCATGCGCACGATCTGCCGGCGCTGGCGGAGATACAGCACCACCGCGGCCGCCAGCAGCGCCCCGGCCGTCGACAGCAGGGCGGCCAGGCGGGCCTGGCTGAGTACCGGGGCGAGCGAGGCGGTCGCGAACAGCTGCCAGCCCTCCGGGGCGATCCGGCGGCGGCGCAGCAGGTAGTCCCCGCCGGCGTCGGACACGGCCTCGGCCTCGTCGCCATAGGGCGTTCCGGCGGTCAGCGGCGGGGTGGCGACCAGCCGGACGCCGTCATACTGCCGGGCCTCGAGGATGTTCGCGAGGGCCTGGTCCGGCAGCGGGTCGAGCAGACGGTATTTCCAGGGCAGGTGGCCGGTCAGGAAGATCACCCCGGCCGGATCTGCCACGCCGGCCCGTTCCCCGGCCCGCGACCAAGCCAGCTCCAGCGGCGCCATGTCGACCTTCACCACCGCGACCCCCAGCGCGCCGGACCCGGTCGCGATCCGGGACGCCAGGAAGTAGCCGGGCTTCCCGGTGGTCACGCCGACCGCGTAGAAGCGGCCCTCGCCCTTGGCGAGCGCGTCCTTGAAATACGACCGGAAGCGGTAGTTGCGGCCGACGAAGCTGGTCTCCTCGGCCCAGTTGCTGGCGGCCAACGTGGTTCCGTCGGCGTCCAGCACGTACAGTTCGTCGGCGCCGGCATGGTCGCGCAGCCGGGTCAGGAAGCGGTTGGCGACTTCGATCCGGTCCGGGCTGCCGTCCCGGTCGATCAAGGCGGTCACCCGCGGATCCAGCGCCAGCACGCCGGGCAGGTATCGGAACCGCTCGACCTCGCTGAGCACGGCGCGACCCGTCACCGTCAGCTTGTCGGCAAGCGCCCGCGAAAGGCGGGCCCGGCCGGCGTCCACGGTGATCTGCCAGACCGCCGCCGACAGGGCCATGACGCCCACCGCGACCGTCAGCGCGACCACGATGCTGCGACGTCCGATCATGGCGGCATTGATAGATCAAATTGGCCGCCGGGAGTGAAGTTTCGTCGACACCTGCGAAGGGTTGCTCCGCCTGTAGGGGTCGTTCCGTCCCGTCTCGGAATCACAATCAAAAAGAGAGAAAATCTCAAAAATGCAGCAATGTGAGATTGATCATTTTGGTTAATGCTGCGTTCATCAATATTCGATAAAATACGAATGAAATAAAATGAAATAATGACGGTGATATTGAACCGGTTTCGCTTAAACCAACTGTTAATATCTGCTGCAGTATTGACCACTCCAAGCACGCTCCCTTGAGCGCAGCGGAATCCGATCGATCCGCGACTCCAGCAGTCGCCCAAACCCAGGATGGGAGGAACCATGTTCTCCAAGCTGCTCGCCGGCACTGCCGGTCTGTTTCTCGCTCTGGTCCTTGCCGTGGCGCCGGTCGCCGCGGCCGAGCAGGGCAGCGTCGACGAGGCGAAGGCGATGGCCGAGAAGGCCGCCGCCCTGCTCAAGGCCGAAGGCAAGGACAAGGCGTTCGCGGCGTTCAACGGCGACGCCGCATACAAGGATCGCGATCTCTACGTGTTCGTGGTCGACAATGCCGGCGTCACCGTGGCGCATGGCGCCAACGCCGGGCTGATCGGCAAGAACCTGATGGAGGTCCGCGACCCGTCGGGCAAGCAGTTCGTCAAGGAGATGACCCAGATCAAGGACAATGGCTGGGTCGACTACGTCTGGCAGAACCCGGCGAGCAAGAAGGTCGAGCCGAAGCGCTCCTATGTGATCCGCGAAGGCGACGTGGTGGTCGGTGTCGGCGCCTACGTGAAGTGAAGGAAGCGAAGGGGGCGGGCGCGGTGTCCGCCCCTTCTTCGTCCGAATACCGGGAGGTCACAGCCGTGAAGTCGATAAGCAACGCGTCCATTCTGATCAAGTCCCTGGTGTCGCCGGTGCTGGCGACCGTGATGATCGTCGTGATCGCGGCGGTCTTTACCGGGGCCTATCTGGAAGTGCGGGAGGAAACCGGCAAGCAGGCCCACATCTCCGCGCTTCGGGTCGACCTGCAGGACGTTGTGCTCGGCTTGTCCACGGCGCATCTCGAGACACTGAAGGCCACGAGCTGGAAGCAGAGCCAGGTCCAGGACGAGCTGATCGCCAAGGTCATCGAGTCGGCGCGCGGGACCCTGGATCAGGTACAGGCCCGGCTGGCGACGCTTGCAGCCGGCGAAGCGGGGTCAGAACAGGCCGAGGTGGCCAAGGTGACCGAGCTCTTCGCGGCCTACCGCCAGGCCGCCGAGCAGACCCTCGACACGATTCCCGCCGACGCGTTCATGGCGGTGATGTTCCTGAACGACACCGAGCTGCGGCAGGGCGAGCTGGTCAAGGCGACCCAGGCGCTGCTCGACAAGGTCGTGCGGCAGGACGCCGCGGTCGCGGAGGCGGTCAAGTCGTCGCTCAACGTCACGCTGATCGCGGTGCTGGCGAGCGCCGGCATCGGTGCCGTGCTGTCGGTCGGCGTCGCGATCCTGCTGGGCCGCGCCATCGCCCGCCCGACGCTGGCGCTGACGGAGTCCATGAGCCGGCTGTCCGAGGGCGACACCGACGCCGAGATCACCGGCGGCGACCGCGGCGACGAGATCGGCCGGATGGCGCGGACCGTCCAGGTCTTCAAGGACAACATGATCCGCAACGTCGAACTGAGCCGGCAGGCCGCCGAGGAACAGAAGGAGCGCACCGCGCGGGCCGAACGGCTCGAGCGCCTGACCGCCGGCTTCGACGCCAAGGTCCGCAACCTGCTCGAGGTCCTGGCGACTGCCGCGAGCGACATGAACAGCACCTCCGCGACCCTGACCGACGCGGCCGGCGCCACCAATTCCCAGGCGGTGTCGATGGCGGCGACCGCCAAGCAGATGTCCGGCAACGTCCAGACGGTGGCGGCGGCGGCCGAGGAGCTCGGCCATTCGATCAGCGAGATCAGCCAGCAGGTGCAGCGGCAGTCCGGCATGGCCCGCAGCGCCTCGGACGCGGCCGAGGGCAGCCGGCAGCAGGTCCGCGAACTGTCGCAGCAGACCGAGCGGATCGGCGAGGTCGTTAAGCTGATCACCGACATCGCCGAGCAGACCAACCTGCTGGCGCTGAACGCCACCATCGAGGCCGCGCGTGCCGGTGACGCCGGCAAGGGCTTCGCGGTGGTGGCCTCCGAGGTGAAGTCCCTGGCGACCCAGACCGCCAGGGCGACCGAGGAGATCGCCAGCCAGATCCAGGCGGTGCAGTCGCAGACCAGCTCGACCGTCCAGGCCATCGAGTCGATCGTCGGCCTGATCCACGAGATGACCGAGATCTCGGCGTCGGTGGCGTCGGCGGTCGAGGAGCAGAACTCGGCGACCCAGGAGATCGGGCGCAGCGCCCATCAGGCGGCGCAGGGCACCGAGGAGGTGACCGGCGGCATCGAGGCGATGACCCGGGCCGCCAGCAGCACCGGCTCGGCCTCGGGCGAGGTCGCGGCGGCGGCCGGCAAGCTGTCGGAGAACACCGGCACGCTGAACCAGTTGGTCGACGGCTTCCTGTCGGACGTCAAGGCGGCCTGAACGGGGCGGGGTCGGGTTCCGGGGCGCGCTTCGCTCGCCCGGAATGACGAAGAGGGGGGCGAGCGGTTCCCCGTTCACCCTCTTCCTGACGTCATTCCGGACGGGCACGCCCTCGGCGTGGCCGAGCCGGATCGCGCTTCGCTTGCGATGCCGTGGTCCGTTGCCCTCCCGTTCACTGGAAGTTCCGGCCCTTCGGCAGCACGCGCACGTCGCGCGGATGGCGGCGCGGGTTGTCGGTGGACCGGCCGGTCGGCCGGGGCGCCGCCGGGGCCTCCGGGTCGGCCAGCACGTCGAACAGCTCGGCGCTCAGGTCCTCGAAGCGCCGGACCACCACGTGGATCACCTCCTGCTCCCTCTGCAGCATGCCCTCGGCGACCACCAGCCGGCCGGACAGCACGGTCCGGCGCCACTGCTCGAACACCGTCGGCCAGACGATGGCGTTGGCGATGCCGGTCTCGTCCTCCAGGGTCATGAAGATCACGCCGCTGGCGGTGCCGGGGCGCTGGCGCACCAGCACCAGGCCGGCGACCCGCACCGGGCGGCCCGCCGGATGCTCCGCCAGGGCGGCGGCGCGCACCACCCGGCGGGCGGTCAGGCGGCTGCGCAGGAACGACACCGGGTGGGCCTTCAGTGACAGGCTGAGCGCCCGGTAGTCCTCGACCACATGCTCGCCGAGCGGCATCGCCGGCAGCGCGATCTCGGCCTCGTCCTGCAGCACCGCCACCGGCCCGTCGTCGGGCGAGGCGAACAGCGGCAGGTCCTCGACGGCGCCGCGCCCGCCTTCGCTTCCTCCCAGCCCCTGCACCGCCCAGAGTGCGGCGCGACGGTCGAGCCCGATCGACCGGAAGGCGTCGGCGTCGGCCAGCCGGGTCAGCGCCCGCACCGGCAGGCCGGTCCGGAAATACACGTCGCGCACGCTGTCGAAGCCGCGCCCGCGCACCGCCGCCAGCCGCCGGCCGGCGGCCTCGCCCAGGCCGTCGACCTGGCGCAGGCCGAGCCGCAGGGCCAGCCGGCCGCCGCCCGCCGGCGTGGTCCCGCCGCGATGCGCCGCCGGCTCCAGCGAGTGGTCCCAGCCGCTGTGGTTGACGTCGACAGGCCGGACCTCGCCGCCGTGCTCGCGCAGGTCGCGGACCAGCGACGAACTGGAGTAGAAGCCCATCGGCTGGGCGTTCAGGATCGCGCAGGTGAAGACGTCCGGGTAATGGCATTTCAGCCAGGACGAGGCATAGGCCAGCAGGGCGAAGCTGGCGGAATGGCTTTCCGGGAAGCCGTAGTCGCTGAACCCCTCGATCTGCCGGAAGCAGCCCTCGGCGAACTCGCGCGGATAGCCGTTGCCGACCATGCCGTCGATGAAGCGGTCCCGGAACCGGCCGATGTCGCCGTTGCGCTTGAAGGTCGCCATGGCCCGGCGCAGGCGGTCGGATTCCGACGGCGTGAAGCCGGCGCCGACGATGGCGATCTTCATCGCCTGCTCCTGGAACAGCGGCACGCCCATGGTCTTGCCCAGCACCGCGTCGAGCTCCGGCGACAGGGTCTGCACCGGCTCCAGCCCCTGCCGGCGGCGCAGATAGGGATGCACCATGTCGCCCTGGATCGGCCCGGGCCGGACGATCGCGATCTCGATCACCAGGTCGTAGAAATTCGCCGGGCGCAGCCGCGGCAGCATCGACATCTGGGCCCGGCTCTCGATCTGGAACACCCCGACGGTGTCGGCCTTCTGGATCATCGCGTAGGTGCGGGCGTCCTCGCGCGGCACGGTGGCGAGGCCGAGGTCGCGGCCGTAGTGCTCGCGCAGCAGGTCGAGGCCCTTGCGCAGGCAGGTCAGCATGCCGAGCGCCAGCACGTCGATCTTCAGGATGCCGAGCTCGTCCAGGTCGTCCTTGTCCCACTCGACCATGGTGCGGTCGGCCATGGCGGCGTTGGCGACCGGCACCAGTTCCTCCAGCGGGCCGCGGGTGATGACGAAGCCGCCGACATGCTGCGACAGGTGGCGCGGGAAGCCCATCAGCTCGCGCGCCAGCCGCAGGGCCTGGCCGAGCCGGACATCCGAGGGGTCGAGCCCGGCGTCGGCGATCTGCTTCGCGCCGATGCCGTCGGACGACCAGCCCCAGACGGTGCCGGCGAGTGCCGCGATCACGTCCGCCGACAGCCCCATGGCCTTGCCGACCTCGCGGATCGCGCTGCGGGTGCGGTAGCTGATCACGGTGGCGGTCAGCCCGGCGCGGTGCCGGCCGTATTTCGCGTAGATGTACTGGATCACCTCCTCGCGGCGCTCGTGCTCGAAGTCGACGTCGATGTCCGGCGGCTCGTCGCGGTCCTCGGAGATGAAGCGCTCGAACAGCAGGTCGACCTCGGTCGGGTTGACCGCGGTGATGCCGAGGCAGAAGCAGACCGCCGAGTTGGCGGCCGAGCCGCGGCCCTGGCACAGGATCGGCGGATCGAGCGAGCGCGCGAACCGGACGATGTCGTGCACGGTCAGGAAGTACGGGGCGTAGTTCTTGGCGGCGATCAGCTCGAGCTCGCGCCGGATGGTGTCGCGCAGGGCGGCGGTCATGCCGGGCAGCCGTTCGGCGGCACCCAGCCAGGTCAGCCGCTCCAGCTCCGCCTGCGGGCTGGCGCTGTCGCCGGCCGGTTCGTCCGGGTATTCGTAGGCCAGCTCGTCCAGCGAGAACCGGCAGCGATCGGCGATCTCCAGGCTGCGCGCCACGGCGTCCTCGCAGCCGGCGAACAGGCGGCGCATCTCGTCGGCCGGCTTCAGGTGACGCTCGGCGTTGGCCTCGAGCCGGAAGCCGGCCGTGTCGATGCTGCAGTGCTCGCGGATGCAGGTCAGCACGTCCTGCAGCGGCCGGCGCTCGGGGGCGTGGTACAGCACGTCGGATGTCGCCACCAGCGGCGTGCCGTGGGCCTCGGCCAGCGCCCGCAGGCGGGCCAGCCGGGGCCGGTCGTCGCCGCGCCGCGGCAGCGAGGCGGCCAGGTACACGGCATCGGGGCAGGCGGCGGCCAGGCGGGCGAGGCCGGGCGCGACGGCGTCGACCCGGTCATAGGGCGGCATGACCACGAACAGCTGGCCGTCCCGGAACTCCAGCACGTCGTCGAGGCCCAGCCGGCACTGGCCCTTGGGTGCCCGGCGGTTGCCGCGGGTCAGCAGCCGGGCGAGCCGGCCATAGGCGGCCCGGTCGGTCGGCAGGCACAGGGTCTCGAAGCCGTCCTCCAGCACCAGCCGGGTGCCGACCACCAGCCGCATCCCGCGCTCCCTGGCGGCGCTGTGCGCGCGCACCACGCCGGCGAGCGTGTTGCGGTCGGCGATCCCGACCGCGGCGAGGCCGAGGGCGGCGGCGGTCGCCACCAGCTCCCACGGATGCGAGGCACCGCGCAGGAAGCTGAAGTTGCTGGCGACGGCCAGTTCGGCGAAGCCGGTCATGGGGGACACCGCGGTTCGTGCGTCCCGCTGCGCCCGTCGCTTCGTGGGGTCCGGATCGCCCGCGCCACAGCGCAGCCGTCCGGAATGACGAAAGAAAAGGGGAGGGAAGGCGTACTTCGCCCCCCTTCCCCCGTCGTCATTCTGGAGCGAACCGCCGGAGGCGGGTTGCATCCGGAACCCACGGAGCGACGGGCGCAGCGGCCGGGTGCGGAAAGATGCATCCGCGCGCTCACCCGTACACCCCGTGCAGAAACCAGCGCGGGCTGTCGCCCGGCCGGTCGTACAGGCCCTCGCGATACAGCCAGAAGCGGTGGCCCTCGGTGTCCTCGACCCGGAAATAGTCGCGGGTGGTGCGGCTGCCGGTCCCGGCCCAGGGCCGCCACCATTCCGGGGCCAGCCGCTCAGGCCCGTCGGCCCGGGCGACCCGGTGGGTACGGCGGCGCCATTCGAACAGCATCGGCGGCCCGTCCGGCACCTCGGCGAGCGTGGTGACCGGGTCCGGCGGCAGGACCAGCAGCAGCGGCCGGCCGATCTGGCGGCCGCCCTGCAGGGCCCGCAGATGCGCCGGCCAGTCCTGCGGGCGGGCCGCATCCAGCACCGGCACCGCCCGCACCGCGCGCTCGGGAACCGTACTTTCCCGAGGGACGTAGCGCACCACCCGGTCGAAGCCGAAGCGGTTGCCGAAGCGGTCGAGCAGGCGGGCGACCTCGTCCGGGTGACCGCCGGCCCGGTCGGCGTCGGCGATGCCGAGCCCGTCCTGGCAGGCGATCGCCGGCTCCACCGCCAGCGCCCCGAGCACCGCCAGGTCGAAGCCGAAGCCGGCGTCGAGTTCCTCGACCTCCGCATCCAGCCGCTCGCGGAACAGCCTGACCATGTGCGCGGCCTCGCGGCACAGCGCGCTGGTCCGCACCGTCGTCTCCCGGACCCGGCCGTCGACCCGGTACAGCCGCAGGTCCAGGCGGCGGGCGCCGACGCCGGCGTCGGCGAGCCGGGCGGCGAGGCCGTCGGCCAGTTCGGCGACCGTGCGCTCGACGTCGGCGCGCAGCACGATCGGCTCGGCGAACACCCGGCGGGCCTCGTGGCGGGGCGGCGGGGCCAGGCCGTGCACGGTCTCTGCCTGGCGGCCGAGCGCCTGGTCGAGCCGGGTGACGAGCCGGGGCCCGAAGCGGGCGGCCAGCGGCGCCGCCGGCTTGCCCAGCAGGTCGCCGACCCGCTTGAGCCCGACCCGCGACATCGCCTCCACGACGCTCGTGCCGAGCCGGAGGGCGGCCAGCGGCAGCGGCGCCAGGGTCTCGGCGAGCGCGTCGTCGGGAACGATGGCGCGGGTCCCGACGCCGTGGCGCGCGACCGCCCAGGCCGCCCCCGGGGTCGGGGCGGCGGCCAGCCGCGCGGTCAGGCCGAAGTCGGCGAGCCGGCCGGCGATATCGCCGAGCATGGCGGCCTCGCCGCCGAACAGATGGGCGCAGCCGGTGATGTCGAGGACGATGCCGTCGGGAGCGTCGGCGGTCGGGGTATCGACCGCTGTCCAGGGGCTGTAGCGGCCGCACCAGAGCGCCAGGCGGCCGAGGGCGGCGGCATCGCCGTCGGGGTCGGCGGGCGCGACCGCCAGCGCCGGGCACAGCGCGCGGGCATCGGCCAGCGCCATGCCGGGCGTCACCCCGGCGCGCTCGGCCGCCGCTGCGACGGCGGTCACCCGCAGGCCGTGCCGCGACGGCTCGGCCAGGGCCTGGAGGGGTTCGGGCGGGTAGGCATGGGACGGGGAACCGTCAGGCGGCGCGCCATCCCGTGGCGGCCTGGGGGCGGACGGCGGTTTGCGGAACCGGCGCTCGATCGGCCAGCGGGGCAGCCAGATGGAAACGAAGCGTCTCATGATCCCACTCGACCAGCCAGTCGTGCGGCCGGCCCCTCTTGCAGCGCAGCAGTTCGACATGCCAGCGCGGCGGGCCGAGCCCCGGCATCGCATGGCCGGGGTGGCGGACCGGCACGCTCGGCCGGGCGGCCACCGCCCATCGGGTGGCGGCGGCGGTGGTGCCGGCGGCATCCGTGGCGCCGCCGACGGCGCGCAGCACGATCGCGGTGCCCCCGCCGGCGGCGGCGCGCAGCGACAGCCGGCGGCTGGCGGTGAAGTCGTAGCGCCTGCCGTCGCGCGCCAGGATGCCGAGGACGGCGGCGAATCCGGGGGTCGCCAGGCCCTCCTCCAGCGCCCACAGCACGTCCTGCGCGGTGCCGACGGCCAGGTGGATCAGCCGGCCCGGGTCGAAACCGGCGGCGGCCAGGCCGGGCGGATAGGCGGTGCCGTGCCGGCCGGGATCGCGGGTCGTGGCCCACAGCACCGGTCCCGGCCGGGCGGCCGCGATGCGGGCCAGCAGGCCGAGCCCGAAGCCGAGGGTCGCGGCCATGTCGCCGGGGCCGGCGGGGACGATCTCGTGCACCACGCCGAGTTCCAGCCCGCCCTCGGGCAGGGCGGCGTCCAGCCGGGGCTCGCCGAGCGGAACCGCCACCGGCCCGCGGCGCGCGGCCGGCGACGGGCGTCGGGGCGGGTCCTGACGGCCGGTGGGGGGCGATGAGCTGAGGCGCTTCATATTCATGATCTGTTCTAGTTCTGGCTATGGACCGGCCGCGTCGGGAAATGCATCGAAGTCGGCGCGATGCGGCAGGGAGTCAGAATGAGAACAAATAAAGAACATTTCAAGCAAAAAACACTGAGCCCAGAGTCTATCCATATGTAGTAATTGATAAAGTGGAAGGTGCCATCGATTGCGGGTGGATGACCCTTCCGCTCGGCAACGGCGATCCGCCCGGCCGCGGCCCGTTGCGCCCGGCCGGCCGATTCCATGGATCGCAGCCGGGTCGAGGACGCCTCGCCCTACGCGGCCGGCCTCGTCGAGCGGTTCACGCGCCGATATACGCGACCGCCTCGATCTCCACCGTCATGCGGGGATCGACCAGGGCCGAGACCTCGACCAGGGTCGATGCCGGCCGGTGCTCGCCGAAATAGCGCTGGCGGACCGGGTTGATGCGGGCCCGCTCGGCGATGTCGGTCATGAACACCTGGACCTTGACGATCTGGTCCGGCCGGCCGCCGGCGGCGCGCAGGCAGGTGTCGATGGACTCCAGCGCGATCTCGAACTGCCCGACCGTGTCCTCCGGGATGCTGCCGTCGGCGCGCATGCCGACCATGCCGGACAGCCAGATCCAGTCGCCGGCCTTCACCACGTGGCAGTAGTGGCTGACCGGCACCATCTGGCCCGCCACCATCAGTCTCTCGATCGGCATCGCATATCCTCCGCTACGGGAACGCCCGGAGGGAGCGTGGCGCCGGCGGCCGGGCCGGGCAAGCGCAACCCGACCCGCCGCCGGTTGCGTCAGGTCCTGTTGACCGACACGCCGCCGTCGGCCAGCAGGGCGCTGCCGGTGGTGAAGCCCGAGGCGGCGGAGGCCAGGAACAGCACCGACCCGGCGATCTCGTCCGGGGTCGAGGTCCGCTTGAGGGCGTGCAGCCCCTCCACGAATGCCCAGCCCTCTTCGGTGTCGATCATCTCGCGGGCCATCGGGGTGTCGGTGCCGCCGGGCAGGACGGCGTTCACCCGGACGCCGCGGGGCCCGAACTCGACGGCGAGCGCCTTGGTCAACCCGATCATCCCGGCCTTGGCCGCCGCGTAGGCCGCCACCCCCGGCATCCCGGCGGTGTGGCCGACGAAGGACGAGGTGAAGATCAGCGACCCGCCGCCGCGTTCCAGCATCGCCGGAACCTGGTGCTTGGCGCCGAGGAAGGCGCCGGTGAGGTTGACGTCCAGGGCGTTCGTCCAGTCGGCGCGCGAGACCGTCGGTGTCGGTCCCATCGGGCCGAGCGTACCGGCGTTGTTGAACGCCACGTCGAGGCCGCCGAACCGCTCGACGGCGATGCGCACGAGCGCCTCGGCGAAGGCCTCGTCGCGGACGTCGCCGGCGACCGCGACGGCGGTCCCGCCCTCGGCCTCGATCCCGGCGACCAGGGTCTCCAGTTCCGGCAGGCGGCGGGCGGCGACCACGACCTTGGCGCCTTCCCGGGCGAACAGCCGGGCCGATGCCCGGCCGATTCCGGAACTCGCTCCGGTGACGATGGCGGTCTTGCCGGCAAGTGCGCCGCGGCGCGGCGCCCCGGCGGTATCGGTGCGGGTGGTGGCGTCGGACATCGGTGTCTCCCGTTGCAGGCCGGGCAGGGGTGCCCGGTCCGGCGACGGTCGTCGATGCGACGGCCGGCTTCACTCCGCGGCTTGCCGCGCAATTCGCGAAGCCATGGAAAAGGGCCGCCGGAAGGATCCGGCGGCCCTGGAGGTCAGGAGTGGACTTCTGTCGTCAGCTGCCGGCTTCGCCGCTCAGGATCTCCCCGAACAGCTCCCAGCTGGTGCCATTGAACTTGGCCAGCTGCATCTGCTCGATCGGGAAGAAGTCCTTCGGGCCGGTGTTGACCTTGATGCCCGGCAGCAGCATGCCGAGCTCGAGGTCCTTGATGCTGGCCGCCTGCTTCATGAGGTTGGCGCGGGTCAGGTCGTCGCCGCACTGCTTGAGGGCCTGCACCATGGTCTGGGCCACCGAATACCCGTAGACCGTGAACGAGGACTTCTTGTCGCCGTCCGGATAGTACTTGTCCATGAAGGCGCTCCACGTCTTGTACGCGGCGTCGTCCTTCCACTGCGGGTCGGTCGGGTCCTTGGTGTAGAAGGTCGAGATGATGCCGACGCCGTTGTCCGCGCCGGCCGGGTTCATCACCGAGCCCACCGAGTTGGAGACGTTGTTCAGGAAGTGGGTCGGCTTCCAGCCGAGCTCGGCGATCTTGCGGATCGCCTGGGCCGCGAACTTCGGCGTGGTGACGTTGAAGAACACGTCGGCGCCGCTGGACTTCAGCTTGATGATCTGCGAGTCGATCGTCGGCTCGGTGGTCTCGTAGCTCTCCTCGGCGACGATCATCTTGCCGGCCATGCTGCCGAGGCCGTCCTTCATGCCCTTGACGTAATCCTTACCGTAGTCGTCGTTCTGGTAGAGGATCGCGATCTTGGCGTTGGGCATGTTCTTCTTGATGTAGGCCGCGTAGATCCGGCCCTCGGTCTGGTAGTTCGGCTGCCAGCCCATGGTCCACGGGAAGTTCTCCGGATCGCCCCACTTGGTGGCGCCGGTCGCCACGAACAGCTGCGGCACCTTCTCGCGGTTCATGTAGGCGTGCACGGCCGAGTTGGTCGGGGTGCCGAGCGACTGGAAGATGGCGAGCACCTTTTCGCTCTCGACCAGCTTGCGGAACTGCTCCTTGGTCTTCGGCGGGCTGTAGCCGTCGTCCAGCGAGACGAAGTTGATCTTGCGGCCGTTGATGCCGCCTTCCTCGTTCACCTTGTTGAAGTAGGCGGCGATGGTCTTGCCGATCTGCCCGTAGGCAGAGGCCGGACCGCTATACGGGTTGGTGTTGCCGATCTTGATCTCGGTGTCGCTGGCACCGTCGTCGTATTTCCCGGCTGCGACCGCGGCCGCGGGCAGTGACAGGCTGGCGGCCGTAAGCAAGGCGAGTGCTGTTCTTCTGTTCATGGCATTTCCTCCTTCCAGACGCGCTGATCGGCGATTCTTCACGCCTTGTTGTTGTCTTGGTCGAACCGTCGCTGCAAATGGGTGACCGCGAGGCGGACGAGCCCGGATGCACCGGACGGCATCAGGTAGATGACGAGCAGGATGATCACGCCGAACAGCACCCCGGCCAGGCCGGTGGAGATGCCCTCGGCCAGGTTCGGCACGTACAGCACGAAGGCGCCGCCGATCACCGCGCCCGGGATCCAGCCGACGCCCCCGACCACCAGCCCGATCAGGAAGTAGACCGAGAGCAGGAAGGTGAAGCTGTCGGGGGCCACGTACTCGACGACGATCGCGCTGAGCGCGCCGGCGACCGCCGTCAGCAGGGCGCTCACCCCGAAGGTCAGTGTCTTGTACAGGGCGGTGTTGACGCCCATGGTCGCGGCCGCGATCGGGTTGTCGCGAATCGCCATGATCGCCCGGCCGGTCCGGCTCCGGATCAGGTTGTGGGCCATCCAGAAGCAGAACAGCGCCACCGCCAGGGTGACGAAGTACCACCACTGGTCGACACTGAGCGGCAGGTCGAACGGGGCCGAGTCCTTGAGCAGATTGATGCCCTGGACGCCGCCGGTGAAGTCCTCGAAGTGGTTGTACTTCAGAAGCTGCGGGGTCGCGACCGACAGCGCGAAGGTGGCCAGCGCCAGGTACAGCCCGCTCAGCCGCAGTGCCGGGAACCCGAACAGGAAGCCGGCCGCGAAGCCGAACAGGCCGGCGACCGGGATCGTCAGGTAGGACGAGACGCCGAAACGCTCGATCATGATCGCCGCGGTGTAGGCGCCGATCGCGAAGAACGCACTGTGCCCGAGCGAGAACTGGCCGTTGAAGCCGGTCAGGATGTTGAGCCCGAGGATGGCGATCGCGTAGATCAGCACCAGGGTGATCTGGAAGGTCTCGAAGCTGCCCAGCCCGAAGGGCAGCGCGACCGCGGCGAGCAGCAGCACCGCCGAGATCGCCAGGCGCCAGCCGCCGGCGGTGAGGCCGGCGATCCGCCGCATCGGGTCCACGGCCCGGCCCGTGGCTTCGGATTCAGCCGCCATCGCCCTACACCCTCGTCACGGTTGTACGCCCGAACAGCCCGCTCGGCTTCACCATCAGCACGCCGATGATGAGCACCAGCGCGACGGTCAGCTTGAGCTCGCTGCCGACGAACGGAATGTAGGTGCCGACCAGGTTCTCCAGCACGCCGACCATGAACCCGCCGGCGACCGCGCCGGCCGGATTGGTGATCCCGCCGACGATCGCCGCGGCGAAGCCGTAGAGCAGGATACCGAGCATCATGTTCGGCTCCAGGAACACCACCGGCGCGATCAGCATGCCGCCGACCGCGCCGATCGCCGAGGCCATGCCCCAGCCGAGCGCGATCATCCAGCCGACCGGAATACCGCACAGCCGCGCGGAATCCGGGTTCTGCGCCGCCGCCCGCATGGCGAGGCCGACCGATGTGAAGCGGAAGAACAGGTACAGCAGCGCCAGCATCAGCAGCACCACGCCGACCATGCCGACCTGATGGTAGCTCATCAGGCCCCCGAACGAGCCTTCCGGGAACGGGCTCGCCATCGGCTTGATGGTGAAGTCCCAGACCCAGCCGGCGCCGTTGTTCAGAATGAAGAACAGTCCGAGGAATGCGATGATGTGGCTCAGCACCGGGGCGGCGTGCAGCGGCCGGAACAGCACCCGCTCGACCACCACGCCGAAACCGAAGGCGAACACGATGGTGAGCACGAAGGCCAGCCAATACGGTACCCCGGCATCCAGCATGGCCCAGCATACGAAGGTGCTGAACATCGCCATCTCGCCCTGGGCGAAATTGAAGTGGTCGATGGCCAGGAAGATCATGACCACGGCGAGCGCGACCGCCGCATAGATCGCCCCGGTCGCGAGGCCGGAAAACACCTGACTCAGGAACAGTTCCATCCGGTGGTCCTCAGTATCCGAGGTAGGATCGTCGCACCTGCTCGTCGGCGACGATCTCCTTGGCGGGCCCGGTCATCGCGACGCGGCCGGTTTCCAGCAGGTAGGCGGTGTCGGCGAGGTCCAGGGCGAGGGCCGCGTTCTGCTCGACCAGCAGCATGCTGACCCGCTCCTCCTCGTTGATCCGGCGCAGGATCCGAAACATCTCGCGGACGATCAGCGGCGCCAAGCCGAACGACGGCTCGTCCAGCAGCATGAGCCGGGGCCGGAGCATCAGGGCGCGGGCGATCGCCAGCATCTGCTGCTCGCCGCCGCTCAGCGTGCCGGCCTGCTGGGTGCGGCGTTCGCGCAGCACCGGGAAGTAGCCGAACATGCGCTCCATGTCGGCCTCGATGCCGTTTCGGTCGCGGCGGCCCATGGTGCCGAGCATGAGGTTCTCCTCGGTGCTCAGCCGGGTGAAGGTTCCGCGGCCCTCGGGCACGTGCGCGACCCCGCGGCGCGCCACCGACTCGGTGGCGAGCCCGGTGATCGCCTCGCCGTCGAGCGTGATCCGCCCGGTCGCCCGCACCATGCCGCAGACCGCCCGCAGGGTGGTGGTCTTGCCGGCCCCGTTGGCCCCGAGGATGGTGGTGATGCCCCCCTCGTCGAGCGAGAAGCTGATGCCGTGGAGGACCTTGGTCGGGCCGTAGAAGGCCGAGAGGTCGCTGACTTCGAGAAGCGCCGCCATCTCAGTGCACCTCCGACCCGGAGCCGAGATAGGCCTCGATCACCTCGGGGTTCTGCTGGACCTCGGACGGCGTGCCCTCGGCGATCTTGCGGCCGAAGTTCAGCACCACGACCTGGTCGGAGACGCTCATCACCAGGTTCATGTGGTGCTCGACCAGCAGCACCGAGATCTGGCGGTGGTCGCGGATCCGCCGGACCACGTCCTTGAACTCCTCGACCTCGTCGTGGTTCAGGCCGCCGGCCGGTTCGTCGAGCATCAGCAGGGTCGGCCTCGAGGCCAGGGCCCGCGCCAGCTCGACCCGCTTCTGGGTGCCGAAGGGAAGCGACGAGACGATGTCGTTGGCGACACCGTCGAGCCGCAGCTCCTCGAGCAGCGCCATCGCCTCGTCGCGGATCGCGGTCTCGCGGGGCCGCACGCCGAGCAGCCGCAGGGCGTCGCTGACGAAGTTGCCGGTGGTGCGGGGGTGGGCGCCGATCATCACGTTGTCGAGCACCGACAGCTTGCCGAACAGCGCCAGGTTCTGGAACGTCCGGCCCAGCCCGGCCTGGCTGATGCCGTGGATCGGGGTGTCCAGCATCGGACGGCCGTCGACCCGGATGTCGCCGGAGTCGACCTGGTAGATCCGGCTGATGCAGTTGAACATCGTCGTCTTGCCGGCGCCGTTCGGCCCGATCAGGCCGGCGATCGAGCCGCGCTGGACAGAGAAGGACACGCCGTCGAGGGCGACGATCCCGCCGAACGTGACGCGGACATTCTCGACCTCGAGCAGGGGAGCTGCCGCCGCTGTCATTGCGGCTCCTGCGGGTGTCGAGCACCCGCTCCGGGTCGGACACGCCCGTTCCAGCAGACCATCGTTTTCCTCCCTGATCCTCGGACGGTCGTTGATCGCCGTCGTTTCGGATCGGCCCCGCGGTCTGTGGTCGCGGAGCACGGGTGACAGTTTGACCGGCCCGCAAACCGTGTCAAACAAAATGAAATTATATTCCGTATTGTGGAAACATGGGCCCGTCAGACGGCATAGTGCGATGCTCCCGGCGGGATCGCCGCCGTCGGCGCGGTGAACAGGTCGCGCCGGATGCGTTCCGCCATGTCGAGCAGCGCGGGGCCGTGCCTGCGCTCCAGCAGCGGGCGCGTCAGCCGGTGGCTGGCGCCGCCGCAGTTGAACGCCAGGATCTGCGAGCCGCCGTCCATGGGGAGCGCCACGCCGGCCGAAGAGATGCCGTTGTGCCAGGCGCCGATCGCGACGCAGAAGCCCTCGGTCCGGCACTGCCGCTGCGCCTCGTCCAGCGCCCGCCGGGTCTCGGCCCAGCCCTCCGGGTCGGCATCGCGCAGCCGGCGCATCACCAGGTCGCGCTCACGCTCCGGCAGGGCCGCCACATAGGCCCGGCCCATGGCGGTGAGCGCGATCGGGACCCGCGAGCCGACGCCCAGGCGCAGGATCATCGGCCCGGCGCCGTGGCAGACCTCGATGTAGATCATGGTGAGCCGGTCTGCGGCACCCATGGCGATCGCGCAGTCGGCGGCGTTGGCCAGCGCCTGCATGTGCGGCCGGGCGGCCTCGCGGACCCCGGAGGCCGCCAGACGGTGGTAGCCGAGCGCCAGGATGCCGGCCCCGAGCTGGTACTTCTCGTAGCGCCCGACATGGCGCAGGTAGCCGAGCGAGGTCAGGGTCTGGGTCAGCCGGGAGACGGTCGAGCGCGGAATGCCGGTGCGGTCGGCGAGGTCGCCGTTGCCGAGCAGTTCGTCCTGGGGTCCGAAGGCGCGCAGGATGTCCAGGCCGCGCGCCAGGGCGGTCACGAAGCCGGGCTCGGTCGCACTGCCGGTCTGCCAGTCGTCGACCGAGGCGATACGCGGCCGCTTGGGCGGGCGGGCCATGGTTCCTCCCTGCGCCGGGCCTGCGTCGGGGCGCCGAGGCGCCGGCCTTCTGCGGGCCGTCTCAACCAGGAACGGGAAGCATAGGGCGGTCGCGGGCGGAAAGTAAATAAAACGGCATTTCACGCAACGGGACGGTCAGTCCTTCGGCTCGCAGAACCGGTCGAGCCAGGCGCCGTCGGGATCGCGCTCGTCGCCGGACGGCAGGGCCGCGCGCGGGTCGCCGGCCCAGGCGGCGATGTCCGCCACCACCCGGGCGCCGTCGAGATCCCGGAACAGCATGTGGTGGCCGTCCGGGTACAGCACGACCCGCATGCCGTCGCCGGGCCGGGCGCGCAGCTTGCCGAGCACCGCGCAGGTCGGCTTCTTCGGCACCAGGTCGTCCTTGCCGCCATACAGCACCAGCAGGGGCCCGTGCACCATCGGTGCCGCCCGCTGGGCGGCGTCCATCAGGTCGACCAGTCCGTACACTGCGTCGACCCGCGGGTTCTTGACGAACAGCGGGTCGCGGGCGAGCCGCCGCAGCATCGCGATGTTGTCGGACGGCTTGAACGGCAGTCCGCGCGGGTTCAGCGGCAACCATGGGATGGTGTGGCCGGCCAGTTCGAGGGCCCAGACCTGATAGAACGGCATCCACTCGCGGCCCCAGACCGCCGGGGCCGACAGGATGGCGCCGTCGGCGGCCGGCCCGTGGCGATCGTCGCCGGCCATGGCCAGCATCGCGACCGCTCCGCCCATGCTCTCGCCCATCAGGTAGACCGGCCGGCCCGGATAGGCGTCCCGCACCAGTGCGACCAGGGTGCGGGCATCGTCGACCAGGGTATCGACGCCGTGCCAGCGGCCCCAGCGCCCGGCCCGGCCGAAGCCGCGCTGGTCGGCGGCGAACACCGCGACCCCGGCGCCGGACAGCGTCGGCCCGAGCTCCGCGAAGGCGTTGGAGTAGTCGCCGAAGCCGTGCAGGGCCACCACCGCAGCGACCGCTTCGCCGGCCGGTCGCCAGCCCCGCAGCGGCAGCCGGGTGCCGTCGGCCATCAGCGCGGCGTGACCGTCGACCAGCCAGGGCTTCCGGTCGGCCGGCCCCGGAGACACCACTGTCGGCGCGCAGGCCGACAGCAGCAGGGCCAGCAGGACGGCCAGGACGGCGCCGGCGCGGCGGCGGTCAGGCCGCATGCCGGTCGGGCCTGTCGGCGGCGGGCGTGACGGCGGCGGGAGAGCCGGGAAACGGGGTGACGCAGGCGGCCATGGGCCCTGGGATCCTTGCGGTCGGCGCGGCCCTGGGTATCATCCGGCGTGGCGCTGGACAAGCGGCGCCCGGTCCCGCATATGGGGCGTGGCGGCCGGCGAGCCGGCCGCCAGCCGCGACCGCATCCGAGTTCGGGGGAGCATCAGATGGCCCAGCCGTTCGAGACCATCGAGGTCACCAGCCATACCGTCGCCTGCGACGGCGGCGGCGGCGCGCTCGGCCATCCGCGGGTGTTCCTGGAGATCCCCGAGGACGAGCACCAGGTGGTGTGCCCGTACTGCTCACGCACCTATGTCCAGGTGGCGCCGGGCGAGGACGACCGGGCGGCCTGACCGGCTACTTCAGGACCTTCGGCCAGTTGGCGTCGGCAGCGGTGATGTTGCCGGCGACGTCCTTCTCCCAGTTTTGCTGCACCGCCGCGTTGTAGTTCAGGTACAGTTTGCCGTCGACGATCCGCCAGATCGCCGGGTCGCCCTTGGCAGTATAGCCTTGGGAAACCGCCCAGGCGCAGTAGCCGCCGTATTGTGGGGCGAATGCCGCCGGGTCGGCGTCGAACGTGGCCTTGTTAGCCGCCGACGCGAACCGCCAGGTGGCGCCCCTGTAGGTGCTCTCGAATGCCGGCGATCCCTCGACCGGCCCGCCATCGGTGAAATACGCGACCGGGTCGTAGCCGTTGACCGCCAGGCTCGACAGGAAGCCGGTGTAGACCGGGGCCTCGCCAGCGCGTGCCGGCACCGCCGCGATCATGACCAGTGCGGCTGCGGCCAGCAGCAGGCCGATACAGGCTTTCCGCATGATGGGACCTCCGTGGTCGGGTTCTCGGGCGTCCAATGCCGCCGGGGGCGCCCGGGTTACAGGGGCGGCGCGCCCGTGCCGGCCGGCCGAGCGGCGTCGCGCTTCTCAGCGTCATTCCGATGGACTAGCTTTGCCGGATCGACGGGTGCAGCGGTTGTCCCGTTGGGGAGATGTCCGTCAGGGTGTTCTCCAAGTCAGAGGGGCGGACCATGGCGCGACGCAACTGGAAGCAACGTCGTCTGGACAACGACGTCCTGGGGGCCATAAAGACGCGCTTCGAACTCCGGTACCCGAAGGGTGTCGCGCAGGTGATCACCGATGCGCCTGACCTGGTCCAGGCCGCCGGCCTCGGATGGGACCTGGCCCCGATCGCCTTCGTCGCCGGCGACCCGATCCCGCCCGCCGTCGCCACCCTGAAGCGGGGCGGCGTCATGCCCTTGCTGGCTTTCGACTGCGACGACAGCGCCGCTCGCATGGCGGAGTATCTGATCGACCGCGGCATCCCCTACATCGCCGCGTCGGTGACCGACACGGCGCTGTACATGCATGTGAGCCGGCCGACGCGGCAGGCGATCACGCAGACCCGGGAGACGGCGGGCGCGCTGGGCCTGGCGCATGTCGACGTTTTCGACTTCTGCAACATCGCCCAGTTCATCGACGTCACGCGCGAGGTCGAGGGCAAGTATGTGGAGGTCGGGGTCTTCAATGGGGTCAGCGGCATGTTCGCGCTGAACTACATGCGCCTGACCGGTGTCGAGCGGTCCTGCGTGTTCATGGATGTGTTCGAGGGGTTCGTCTATGCAGAGGCGTTGAAAAGCGCCGACGCGTTCTGGATGGCGACCCACGTGAACGGCGACCCGATGGACATCGTGGCCGAGCGCCTCAGATCCATGGCCGGCGACGGGGTCACGGTGGACGTCCGGCGGCATAACATCATCTCGGACGAGTTCCCGGGCGATCTCGACCCGATCGCCGTGGCGAACCTGGATGTCGACATGTATGACGCGGTCTATGCGGGGCTGCTCGCGCTGGCGCCCCGCATGGCGCCGAGAGGCGTGATCATCTGCGAGGACGCCGGCCATTCCGGGGCGATGATCGGCGCCCGGGTGGCGGTCAACAAGTTCATGCGGACGCCCGAGAGCAAGCCGTTCATGCCGATCACCATGGAGTCCGGCCAGGTGGTCCTGGTCAATGTCGGCGCCGCCGGCTGAGCGTGTCCCCGGCTGAGGTTGCCCCGGCCGGGGCGGCCGCTGTCAGCCGCCGGCGGCCGCACAGTCGATGCAGGTCGCAACGGTAGGGTCGGCGGCCAGCCGCTTCGGCGCGATCGCCTCGCCGCAGGATACGCACCAGCCGTAGTCGCCCGCCTCGATCCGCTTCAGCGTCGCCTCGATCCGCAGGATCTCCAGGGCGCGGCGGCCTTCGGTCGCCTGGGCCATGGCCTGCATCTGCAGGGCGTCCATCCGCGACAGCCGGCCGACCGACGACTGGTCGAGCGCCACCGGCCTGCGGTCGTCCGCCGTGGCCGCGGTGCTGCGCCGCAGCCCGTCCAGGCGGTCGGCGAGGTCCCGCCGCAGCCGGTCGAGGTCGGTCTCGGTGGTGTCCATCCGGGCCTCCGGGGGCGGTTGACCGATCGGAACAATACGGGAACACTCTAGCTGCCGACGACCGCCGGTCAACCCCGGCCGCGCCCCCTTGTCCCTCGCGCCCGGCGGGGTAGAGTCCGACGCCCGTCCGAACCCGCCCGAGAAAGGCCCGACGATGGCCGAGTCCGACCCGAAGACCGAGACCGCCCAGGTCGACATCCCGCCGCCCGCCAAGGAAGGCCAGAGCCACCTCTACCTGGTCGACGGTTCCGGCTACATCTTCCGGGCCTATCACGCGCTGCCGCCGATGAACCGTCCGGACGGCACCCCGGTGAACGCGGTGTTCGGCTTCTCGTCGATGCTGGTGCGGCTGATCGACGACCTGGACGCCGACCACATGGCGGTGATCTTCGACGCCGCCCGCACCAACTTCCGCAACGAGATCTACCCCGAGTACAAGGCCCAGCGCCCGGAGGCGCCGGAGGACCTGGTCCCGCAGTTCCCGCTGATCCGCGACGCGACGCGCGCCTTCAACGTGCCCTGCATCGAGATGGAGGGCTTCGAGGCCGACGACCTGATCGCGACCTACGCCCGGCTGGCGAGCGAGGCCGGCTGGCGGGTCACCGTGGTGTCGTCGGACAAGGACCTGATGCAGCTGGTCACCGACGGCATCGACATGTTCGATCCGATGAAGAACCGGCCGATCGGCCGGGCCGAGGTGATCGAGAAGTTCGGGGTGCCGCCGGAGAAGGTGGTCGACGTGCAGTCGCTGGCCGGCGACAGCGTCGACAACGTGCCGGGGGTGCCGGGGATCGGCATCAAGACCGCGGCCCAGCTGATCGAGGAATACGGCGACCTGGAGACCCTGCTGGCGCGGGCCGGCGAGATCAAGCAGCCGAAGCGCCGGGAATCCCTGATCGAGCATGCCGAGAAGGCGCGGATCTCCAAGCGGCTGGTCACCCTGCGGAACGACGTCGAGGTGCCGGAGCCGCTGGAAGACCTGGCGGTCCGCCACATCGACCCGACGATGGTGCTGCCGTTCCTGAAGGAACAGGGTTTCAAGCGGCTGATCGCCCGGTTCGAGAGCGAGGCGGCGCAGTCCAACGGCGACGCTTCCGGCGGCCGCAGCCAGGCGACCGTGGCGATCTCGGAAGCCGCCGGCGAGGCTGCCGACTACGAGCTGGTGCAGGACGCCGCGGCCCTGAAGCGCTGGATCGCGGCGGCCGAGGAGCAGGGCTTCGTAGCGTTCGACACCGAGACCTCCGGTCTGGACGCCATGCGGGCCGACCTGGTCGGGGTGTCGCTGGCGCTGTCGCCCGGCAAGGCCTGCTACATCCCGCTGCGCCATGTCGGCCGCCAGCCGCAGGGCGACCTGCTGGGCGGCGCGCCGGCCGAGGCGGCGCCCCGGCAGGTGCCGTTCGACGAGGCGATTTCGCTGCTGAAGCCGCTGCTGGAGAGTCCGGCGGTGCTGAAGATCGCGCACAACGCCAAATACGACATCCAGGTGCTGGGGCGGGCGCGCAACGGCGGCATCGCGGTGGCGCCGATCGACGACACCATGTGCCTGTCCTACGTGCTGGAGGGCGGGCTGCACGGCCACGGCCTGGACGAGCTGGCGACCCTGCATCTCGGCCATACCAACATCAAGTTCGAGGAGGTGTGCGGCAAGGGCAAGACCCAGATCGGCTTCGCCGAGGTGGCGGTCGACAAGGCGCGCGACTACGCCGCCGAGGACGCCGACGTCACGGTCCGCCTGCACGCCCTGCTGAAGCCGCGGCTGGTGCCGGAGCGCATGGTCACGGTCTACGAGACCCTGGAGCGGCCGCTGATCCCGGTGCTGGTGGCGATGGAGCGCAACGGCATCAAGGTCGACCCGGCGATCCTGCGCGACATGTCGGCCGACTTCGCCAAGCGTATGGTGGCGCTCGAGCAGGAGATCCAGGACCTGGCGGGCGAGCCGTTCAACGTCGGCTCGCCCAAGCAGCTCGGCGAGATCCTGTTCGACAAGATGGGGCTGGCGGGCGGCAAGAAGGGCAAGACCGGCGCCTACGGGACCGGCGCCGACGTGCTGGAGACCCTGGCCGCCGAGGGCTCGGAACTGGCCCGCAAGGTGCTGGACTGGCGGCAGATCGCCAAGCTGAAGTCGACCTACACCGACGCCCTGGTCGAGACCATCAACCCCGAGACCGGGCGGGTCCACACCTCCTATTCGATGGTCGGGGCCGCCACCGGCCGGCTGTCGTCGAACGACCCGAACCTGCAGAACATCCCGATCCGCAGCGAGGAGGGGCGCAAGATCCGCACCGCGTTCGTGGCCGAGCCGGGCAACGTCCTGCTGTCGGTCGACTACTCGCAGATCGAGCTGCGGCTGGTCGCGGACATTGCCGGCATCGAGAGCCTGCGCAAGGCGTTCCTGGACGGCATCGACATTCACGCGCAGACCGCGTCCGAGGTGTTCGGGGTGCCGCTGGCCGAGATGACGCCGGACATCCGGCGCAAGGCCAAGGCCATCAACTTCGGCATCATCTACGGCATCTCGGGCTTCGGGCTGGCGCGCCAGCTGCAGACCCCGCAGGGCGAGGCGCAGGCCTACATCAACGCCTATTTCGAGCGGTTCCCGGGGATCCGCGACTACATGAACGAGATGAAGGCGTTCGCCCGCGAGCACGGCTTCGTGGAGACCAAGTTCGGCCGCAAGGTCCACATCCAGGCGATCCGCGACAAGAACCCGGCGATGCGCAGCTTCGGCGAGCGCGCCGCCATCAACGCGCCGATCCAGGGCACCGCCGCCGACATCATCAAGCGCGCCATGGTGCGGCTGCGGCCGGCCCTGGAGAAGGCGAACTCGCCGGCCCGGATGCTGCTGCAGGTCCATGACGAGCTGGTGTTCGAGGTGCCGGAGGACGCGGTCGAGGCGACCGCGGCGCTGGTCCGCGAGGTCATGGAGGGGGCGGCGGCGCCGACCCTGAACCTGTCGGTCCCGCTGGTCGCCGACGCCGGCTGGGCCAGGAGCTGGGCCGAGGCGCACTGAGCCTTTGGGCCCGGGCGATGGAGCGGCGGGTGGGTTCCGGAGCCCGCTCGCGCGTCTCCGGAATGACGAAATGGGGGATTGTCGTCATCTCGGAGGGGCCGCGACAGCGGCCGGCTCCGGGACCCACGGGACGACGGGCAGCTGCGTACCGCCGCTCCCTCACTCGTACTGCCCGACCAGCGTGACCGTCTCGCCGCCCAGGCCGGACTTGAAGGTCTTCACGCCCCTGGCTTCGGCGTCGTTCACGCCGCCCAGGTCGAGGTCGCGGTAGCCGGCCTCCCTGAGCCGCTCCATGGCCTGCCACAGCAGCAGGTGGCCGGCCCGGGCGTCACGGCCGTCCGGCGTCGTCCAGCCGATCTGGTAGGTCGCCGAGCCGCCGTGTCCGAACAGCAGGACTGCGGCGACCGGCCGGCCATCCAGGGCCGCGGTTCCGGCCAGCACCCGGCGTTCCGGCAGCAGCGCCCGACACAGTTCGGCGACGGTGCGGGGCTCCGGCCCGGGATAGCCGCGGGCGGTCCGATCGCGCTCGTAGCCCTTCAGCAACCTGGGCAGGGTGGCGCCGCTCCACGACCAGTCGGTCGCCAGGCCGGACTTCTCGCCCTTGGCCAGCTCCGCCCGCCATTTGCCCTTCAGGCCGGCCCGCAGGGCCTCCGGCTCGGGCCGCAGGTCGACCCAGACGGTCTGGTAGCCGACCGACCCGCTGCGCCGCCGCAGCCGGGTGCCGTCCAGGGCGGCGCGCATCTCGGGCGTGTCGGACACCTCCGGCAGGATCCGCCGGCGCCGGCCGATCCGGCGCGGGACCGCGGCGTCGAACGCCCGGAAGAACGCCGCGACATGAGCGGGGCCGCCATGGCCGTCCAGCCACAACGGCCCGCGGTCGAGGATCACCGCGTGGATCGCCCGCCACAGGATCTGCGCCTCCTGGATCTGGAACAGGCCGGCCGGCTCGCCGTCGATCAGGATCCGGCCGCGGCGCGGGCGCTGCCCCTTGGGCGGGCAGACCGCGCGGGCATAGCCGGCGGACTGCAGCAGGTTGGAGCGCCGGATCCCGGCGAACGCCTCGTCCCAGGCCGGACTGTCCAGTGGATCCCAGACGATCCGGCATTCGGGCAGGGCGATGGTCATGGCGGCAGGGTAACCGAACCCCTCGCGATTTCCAGTTCCCCGAAGCGCCCGATCGCCGCCGCGGTCAGGCCCCGGTACCGGCCGCCAGGACCGGCAGACCGAGCCGCCGGTGCGCCAGGAGAGCGAGGGCGATCGACTTCGCGGCGACCACGCCGGCATAGGTGGCGGCCGCGCCGACCGGCCCGAACTGCGGGATCGAGACGGCGGTGCCGACGACCATGGCCGCCGCCGCAGTCCCCTCCGCGATCAGCACCTGGCGGGCGAGGCCCGCGTAGTTCAGCCACCGGCTGGCCATCGCCATCGGGACCTGGACCGTCAACCCGGCAACCAGGATCCACAGGATCACCCGCTCCTCGGCGAAGCCGGGGCCGAACAGGCCGAGCAGCCGGTCGGCTCCGAGGACCAGTGCCGCGGCCAGCGGGACGACGAACAGCAGGGCCTGGCGCTGGGAATGTGCGTACAGCCGTCGCGCCGCCGCCGGGCCTTCGGCCAGCGCGCCGGCGACCGCCGGGCCGTAGATCTGTCGCTGGCAGGCGACGATCACCAGGAAGCTCTGGGTAAGCAGGGCGGCCGCGCCGTAGAGACCGGCGGAATGCGACCGGTCGAGCAGCGCGAGGGCGAGCAGCGGCGTCTCCGCGACCAGCATGACCAGCAGACTCGACCCCATCATCGGCAGCGACAGCGCCAGCCAGTCGCGCGGCTCCGCGGAGGTGGCCCGGCGGCCGGTGTCCGGGCTTTGCGATCCGGAGTCCGGCGGTGCGACCTTCTCGGCGATCGCCAGATGGCCGGCGAAGGCCAACAGGGTCAGCGTGCCCGAGGCCGTCAGCAGTGCCACGAACATCACGTCGGAGAGCCGCCAGCCGCTCCAGTGCGCGACGCCGATCACGACCAGGCCGACGGCTGGAAACACGAACCGTGCCGGCAACGTTCCCAGCACCGGGCGGCGGGTCGCCATGTAGGTCTGCGACAGTAGGTCCAGCCCGGCCCAGATCGGCACCAGCATCACGACGAAGGAGACCGGGTGGTGGCCGTGGATGTCGTCCGGCAGCGGATCCGAGCCGGTCAGGACCACCGCCCAGATCGCCGCCGCCAGCAGGATCGAGAGACCGAGGATCGCCAACCCGAAGAACCGGAGATAGGCGACGGCCTGCCGCGAGCCCGAAAGCCGCACAGGCAGGAACCGGCCGGCGGCCCGGTGTCCCCCGAGGCCGACCACCAGCGAGGCGATCAGCATCGTCGACCCGGCGACCTTGAGGCTGCCGAAGTTCGCGGGATCGAGAAACCGCGCCATGCTGATGAACAGCAGGGTGTTCAGCGCGTAGCCGGCAGCGGCGACCGCGATGGTTCCCGGCATCGCCCGGGTGAAGTAGGCCAGCGCCGCATCACGCTGCATCGCATTGCTCTCCCGGGCGCCGGCCGCGGCTCGGTCCGGCCGCGCGACGCCCTTTCTGGCAAAGACGCCCGGCGCCGGGAACTGTCGGATCGGCCGCGACGGGCCCGGCTAGCGGTAGCCGAGCGCCGCCCGGTTCGCCGCCAGGGCCCGCGAATACTCCATGACCCGGGCGACCTCGGCCGCCACCGCCGCGCCGTGGCTGCGCGCCAGGCAGTGGAACATGAGGTCGAGGCCGAGGGTGACGCCGCCGGTCACCACGTCGCCGGAGTCGACGATCGCGGCGGTGTCGGTCTCGTGGCGTTCGGCCAGCTGGTCCAGCGGCGCGGTCTCGCCGGCGATCCGCCGGGCCATCGACAGCGCGCCGAAGGCGGCACCGACGTCGATTGGCTCGACCCCGTCATACAGCAGGATCTCGTACATGCGCGTCGCCCCCCGCTATTCCAGGGTCTCGAACAGCCGCACCAGCAGGGTCGTGCGCGGCACCAGGCAGGATACCAGCAGGTGCTCCTCGTGGGTGTGCGGACCGTCGCCGACCACGCCCAGCCCGTCCAGGGTCGGCACCCCCAGGGCGCCGGTGAAGTTGCCGTCGCTGCCGCCGCCGGCGACCCGCTCGCCGGGGATCTCGAAGCCGATCTCGCGGGCCAGCCCGCAGGCGTGGTCGTACAGCGCCTGGATCTCCGGGCTCTTGGCGAAGGGCGGCCGGAACAGGCCGGGCGTGACCGTCAGCTCGACGTCCGGGTCGACCGGGCGCAGCGCCAGCAGCCGTTCGCGCACCTCGGCCTCGGCCTCGGCGGTCGCCACCATGGCCAGAACCTTGGCCTCGCAATGGATCGGCACCTGGTTCTCGTGCCGGCCGCCTGCGATCGTGCCGACGTTCAGCGTGATGTTGCGGGCGTAGTCGGTCATCGCCTCGACGGCGATCACCTGGTGCGCCATCTCGCGGATCGCGCTGCGGCCCTTGGCGTGGTAGGCGCCGGCATGGGCCGGCCGGCCGGCGGTGCGCAGGTGATAGCGGGCGATGCCGTGCCGGGCGACGGTGATCCGCCCGCCGTCGCCCGAGGGCTCGACCACCAGGGCCATGCGGTGTTTGCGGGCCTCGGCCTCGATGCGGGCGCGCGAGCTCGGGCTGCCCATCTCCTCGTCGGGGACGAGCATGACGGTGACCGGCAGCCTGGGGCGGCCGCCCCGGGCGTGGATATGCGCCAGGGCCTGCAGGGCCATGACGTTGCCGCCCTTCATGTCGTAGATCCCCGGCCCGTAGGCGCGGTCGCCCTCGACCCGGAACGGCAGTGGGCCGGCCATGGTGCCGACCGGGTGCACGGTGTCCATGTGGCCGAGCAGCAGGATGCCGTCGCCGTTGGTCGCGCCCGGGATCCGGCCGATCAGGATGTCGCCGAAGCCGTCGGTGCCGGGAACCCGCTCGATCGCCGCCCCCATGGCGCGGAGCTGGGATTCTGCGAGATCGGCGACCCGGTTCACGGCCGCAGCGTCCTGTGTCGGGCTCTCGATCTCGACCCACTCCCGGACGGCGGACAGCAGGGCGTCGGCGGTGAGGGTCTTCATGGCAGCGTTCTCCCGTTCACGTGCCGGTCGCTCCGTGGGTCCCGGAGCCGGCTGCTGGCGCAGCCCCTCCGGGATCACGAAAGAAGATGGCCGTCATCCCGGAGGGGGTGCGTGAGCGCCCGGCTCCGGGACCCACGGGGCGACGGGCGTCACCGGTCTCAGTTCAGGCTGTCGCGGGTCTCGAACACCATCGGCGACAGCTGGTCGGCGCTGCGGCCGGCCCAGTCCAGGTCGGGGATGCTGCGCATGGATCGCGCCTGGGCGGCCTGCAACTCGTCCAGCGCCGAGCGCAGGTCGATGGTGGTGACCTCGCCGTCCTTCACCACCTGGTTGCCGTCGACGAACACGTCGCGCACCGCCCGGTCGCAGGCGGCGAATACCAGGCTGCGCAGCGGTTCGCGCACCGGCATCATCGAAGGTGCCGTGAGGTCGACGCACACCAGGTCGGCGCGGGCGCCGACCGAAAGGCGGCCGATGTCGTCGCGGCGCAGCGCCCTCGCACCGCCAACCGTGGCGGCATTGAAGATGTCCGAGGTGTTCAGGTCGTCGACGGTCTCGGCGACGGCGCGCGCGATGGTGCCGACGTTGCGCATCTCCTCCAGGAAGTTGTGCGGGTAGGTGTCGGTGCCGATGCCCATGTTGATGCCCTCGCGGACATAGCCGCCGAAAGTCTGCAGGGCGATGCCCCGGCGCATGAACACGGTCGGGCAATGCGCGACCGTGGCGCCGCGGTCGGCCAGCAGGCGCAGGTCGTCGCGGGTCGACCAGTGCACCCAGGGGTGATGGTCGAGGAAGATGCCGTGGCCGATGATGCTGTGCTCGCCCAGCACGCCGATGTCCTCCATCCACTGGATCGGGGTGCGGCCGTGGCGGCGGATCATCTCCTGGAACTCGTTGACCGACTGCGCCGCGTGGGTCTGCCAGGGCAGGTTCTTCTCCTCGGCGTAGTCGTAGGCGTCGCGCAGCAGGTCGGCCGAGCAGGTGTCGATCTGCGACGGCGCCATCATGCCCATCAGCCGGCCCGAGGGGTGCTGGTTGGCGAGGTCGATGACCCGCTGGGCCTTCTCGAACCCGGCGCGGCCCGAGGTCTCGCTCCATTCGTAGTCGAGCATGTGGCCGTCCTTGGTGAACCAGCGGGCGTCGCGGAACGCCGGCGCCACGCAGGCCCGGATGCCGGACTCCGCCAGCACGTCGAGCCAGGCGTCGAACGGGGCCGAGAAGTCGACCACGGTCGTCACGCCGCTCTTCAGCAGCTCGGCCATCGCGACCCGCACGCTGGCCGCCAGCCCCTCGGCGTCGTTCTCGAAGATCGTCAGGAACTCGTACAGCGAGGAGTGGTAGAAGCCGGGGCTGCGGATCTCGTCGGTGATACCCTTGCGCAGCGGCTCGCTGGTCGGATGGCTGTGCACGTTGATCATGCCCGGCATGACCATTCGGTCGCTGCCGTCGATCTCGACCGCCGCCTCGCCGGCGTAGCGCCCGCCGACATGCACGACCGCGCCGTCGGCGAAGGCCACATCGGCGTTCTGCAGATAGACGTGGCGGCTGTCGCGCGCGCTCCAGGCGACCACCCAGGCGGCGTTGCGGATCACGGTGGTCGCGGGCATCGGAATCCTCCGGACTGACTGGAACGGGACGGTGGGTCTCGGTTGGGCAGGCGACAGGCGGGCGGGCAGGCGAGGCGGTTACTGGCCGGTCCGGCGTCAGCCGGCGGCGACGGCGTAGATGTCCTGCACCGGGCCGGGCAGGGAGATGGCATCCCAGGTGGCCCCGCCGTCGCGGGTGCCGAACACCTCGCCCTCGTAGCGGGCGGCGACGTAGACTTGGTCGGGATCGCCGGTGTGCAGGCCGACCGACATGATGGTGCCGTGCACCTGCACCTTGTCGAAGCGGCTCCAGGTCTCGCCGGCGTCCTGGCTGCGGTAGACCCCGCCGTCGTGGCTGGCGGCGGCCACCGACAGGGCGGCGTACAGGGTCTTCGGGTCATGCGGCGATACCCTGACATCGCGGGCGTAGGTGGTCGGCGAGAACCGCCCGATCTCCATGTCCTGCCAGGTGGTGCCGCCGTCGCGGGTGCGGAACAGGCCCGTGCGCAGCGCGATGATCGGCGCGTCCGGGTCGGCCGGGCTGATGGTGATGGCGTGGCCGTCCAGCATGCCCTCGGCGTCGCTGACGTCCTGCACGATGCGGCTGCTCAGATGCGGCAGCGCCGACAGCTCGACCAGGTGATCGCTCAGGTCCTGCCAGGTCTCGCCGCCGTCGACGGTGCGCATGGCACCGGCGATCTCCATGGCGGCGTAGATCTCGTCCGGGCGCTCCGGGTGCTGGGTCAGGCGCATGACCCGCGGCTTGAACGGTCCGGCGCAGCGCTCGGCGATGCCGGGATCGGGCAGCAGGCGCCAGCTCTCGCCGCGGTCGTCCGAGCGGTAGACGCCGATCGGCGAGGCGCCCGCGTACAGCCGGTCCGGGTCGGCGCCGCTGGCCAGCAGGCTCCAGATCTGCCGGCGGCCGTCCGGCGAGGCGGCGGGCTGGAAACTGGCGCCGCGGTCGGTGCTGCGCCACACGCCCTCGGTGGTGCCGGCGTACACGATGTCCGGATCGGCCGGGTGGACCAGGATCGACAGTGCCTCGACGTCCTGGATGACGTGGCGCCAGTCGCCGCCGTCGGTCGGGCGGCTGAACAGGCCGACCGCGCCCGGCGCGTCGGGGCGCCCGAAGGTCCGGGCGACGGCGACATAGACGTTGGACCCAGACATCGCGGCCTCCGCTGCAGACGGACCGAAACGGTAGAGCCGCCCTGCCGGGGGGTCAATCGGGCGCGCCGGCCGGGTGCCGCTTCCGGTCCGGTCCGGCCTGCCGCTACAGTCGGTCCGGTCAACCGCCGAAGGGGATCGCGACTTGGATCGCCTGTCCGCCCTCCGCCTGTTCGTCCGGATCGTCGATACCGGCAGCATCACCGGGGCCGGCCGCTCGCTCGGTCTCTCCGGCACCGCCGCGTCCAAGCGCATGCAGGATCTCGAGGCCGATCTGAAGGTGCGGCTGCTCGACCGGACCACACGGGCGGTCTCGGCGACCGAGGCCGGCCGGCACCTCTACGAGAGGGTGTCCGACCTGCTCGACGATCTCGACTCGGCCCTGCGGCAGGTCGGCGAGCTGCAGGCCCGGCCGACCGGCGTGCTGCGTGTCACCGCCCGGCGCTCCTTCGGCATGCTGCATGTGATGCCGGCGATGCCGTCGTTCCGCGCCGCCTGCCCGGATGTCGAGGTCGATCTGATGCTGACCGAGACCGTCGAGATCGCCCCGACCCGTGGGGTCGACCTGGTGATTCGGCTCGGCCGGCCGGCCGAGAAGTCGCTGGAGGCCCACCGCCTGGCGTCGGCCGAGCGGGCGATGTGCGCCAGCCCCGGCTATTTCGCCGCCAACCCGCCGCCGGCCGGGCCCGACGACCTGGTCCGCCACGCCTGCCTCGGCTACCGGCGGGCGTTCGAGCCGCCGGTGTGGGTGTTCGAGACCGCCGATGGCCGGCGCGAGGTGCAGGTGCCGGGCCCGCTGAGGTCCAACAGTGGCGAGGCGTTGCGGGCAGCCGCCCTCGACGGGCTGGGCCTGGCGCTGCTGCCGACCTGGATGGTCGCTGGGGACCTGCGCGACGGAGCCCTGGTGCGGTGCCTCGCCGAATCCGTCTGCTATCCGGAAGGGTATCGAGAGGAGATCTACGCCGTACACGCACGCACCCCGTTGGTGCCGGCGAAGACCCGTGCCTTCGTGGCGCATCTGCAGACATTCCTGGCCTCGTCCGGTATGCGTTGATCCCGATTTTCGGGATGGAATTTCCCGTATTTTCCCGGTTTTTGCGTGAATGCCGATCCGGCACCATGGGCTCCCTTCCGTACCGAGGAACCCGCCGATGGTCAGGATAACTCCCTTGCACGACCTGTTCGCCGCCGAGGTGAGGGGGCTCGACCTCGTCGCCGGGCCGGACGGCGCCACCTTCGAACGCATCCGCGATGCGTTCGAGCGCTTCTCGGTGCTGGTGTTCCGCGACCAGGACATCGACGACGAGCGGCAGATCCGGTTCAGCAGTCGCTTCGGGCCGCTTGAGACCACCAAGGTCGGCACCAATGGGGCCGGCAGCCAACTGGTCGTTCTGTCCAACCTCGGGGCGGACGGCACGATCGTCCCGCCGACCTCGCGGCAGATGCTGAACAACAGGGCGAACCAGTTCTGGCATGCCGACAGCTCGTTCAAGCCGGTGCCGGCGCGTGCGTCGATGCTGTCGGCCCGGATCATCCCGTCGGCCGGCGGCGACACCCAGTATTGCTGCATGCGTGCCGTCTATGCCGACCTGCCACAGCGTCTCAAGGACGCCGTCGAGCATCGGGTGGCGATCCACGACTACGGTTGGTCGCGCGGCAGGGTCGATCCGGAACTGGTGACCGAGGAGGAGAAGCGGGTGGTCCCGCCGGTTCGCCAGGCGATGGTGCTCGACCACGGGGCCTGCGGTCGCTCGCTGTATCTCGGCGCCCATGCCGCACGCGTCGAGGGCATGCCGGAGGCCGAAGGCCGGGCGCTGATCGACGAACTGATGGCCTTCGCGACCCAGGAGCGCTACGTCTACAGCCACCAGTGGCGGCCGCACGACCTGGTCCTGTGGGACAACCGCGCGGTGCTGCACCGGGCGACCCCGTTCCGCGGCAGCGCCGAGGCCCGGCACATGGTTCGCACCACGATCGCCGGCGACGGACCGACCGTGGCGGTGCCGCACGTCGCGGCGTGAGGGAGGTCGGCCTGTCAGCGCCAAGCATGTCGGGAGCAAGCACGTCGGGCGACTGGGACTACATCGTCGTCGGTGCCGGATCGGCCGGCTGCGTGCTGGCCAACCGGCTGTCGGAAGACCCGCGCGTCCGCGTGCTGGTGCTGGAGGCGGGCGGCTCCGACGCCCATCCCTATGTCCGGGCCCCGGTCGGGTTCCTGAAGACCTTCCAGGATCCGCGCTTCAACTGGTGCTACACGACCGAGCCGGGACCGGGGGTCGACGGCCGGGCGATCTTCTTCCCGCGCGGCAAGGTGCTGGGGGGCTCAAGCTCGATCAACGGCCACCTCTACGTCCGCGGTCAAGCCCGGGACTTCGACACCTGGGCGCAGATGGGCAACCGTGGCTGGTCCTACGACGACGTGCTGCCGTACTTCCGGCGCGCCGAGGACCGCTCCACCGGCGCCGACGACTTCCACGGAACCGGCGGCCCGCTGCACGTCTCCGACATCCACGAGCGGCACCCGGTGTGCGAGGCCTTCATCGCCGGGGCAGAGGAGGCCGGGGTGCCGCGCAACCCGGACTACAACGGTGCCGTCCAGGAAGGTGTCGGCTACTACCAGCGCACCATCCGCAACGGCCGCCGTCACAGCGCCGCCACCGGCTTCCTGCATCCGGTCCGCGGCCGCCGCAACCTCCGGGTCGAGACCGACGCCCATGTGCTTCGGGTGGTGCTCGAGGACGGGCGGGCAGCCGGCGTGACTTGGCGGCGGCACGGCCGGGTCGAGCACGCGACCGCCGCGGCCGAGGTGATCCTGGCGGCCGGCGCAGTCAACTCGCCGCACCTGCTGCAGCTTTCGGGGATCGGTCCGGCGGCCCGGCTGCGGGATCTCGGCATCCCGGTGGCGCACGATCTGCCCGGGGTCGGCGAGGGCCTGCAGGACCACTACGCGGTGCGCGTCGTCCATCGGGTGATCGGGTCGGCGACCCTCAACGAGCGGGCCCGAGGCCTGCGGCTGTGGTGGGAGGTGGCGCGCTGGCTGGCGACCGGCGGCGGGCTGCTGGCGTTCAGCCCGGCCCATGTCGGGGCGTTCGCCCGCTCGCGCCCGGAACTGGAGTTGCCGGACCTGCAGTTCGTGTTCACGCCGGCCAGCTACACCGACGGGGTCGTGGGGCAGTTGCAGCGCGAGCCCGGCATGACACTCGGGGTCTGGCAGATGCGGCCGGAAAGCCGCGGCCATGTCCGGGCACGCTCGGCCGATCCCGACCAACCACCGGCGATCCAGCCGAACTACCTGGCGGACGAAACCGACCGGCGGGCAATCGTCGACGGCCTGCGCTGGGGACGCCGGCTGCTGGCGAGCCCGGCGCTGGAGCCGTATCGCGGGCCGGAGACCCTGCCTGGCCCGGCCGCCCGATCCGACGACGAGCTTCTGGCCTACGCCCGTGCCAAGGGCGCGACGGTGTATCATGCCATCGGCACCTGCCGGATGGGTGCGGATCCCGATGCGGTGGTGGGGCCCGATCTCCGGGTCCGAGGGCTCGAGGGGTTGCGGGTGGTCGATGCCTCGGTGATGCCGACCATGGTGTCGGCCAACACCAACGCCGCCACCCTGATGATTGCCGAAAAGGCGGCGGACATGATCAGGGAGGCCCGGCGGGGAACCGCCGGCCGCCGGGTCGAAGGTTCGACCGCGGCGACCGGCGTCCCGGCTTCATGACCGGGTGACGGTCACGAGAACACGTCGACCAGGAAGGCGGTGCCGAAGAAGATCAGGCCGATCACCGTCAGGGAGTACAGGTTGGCCTGCATGATCCCGACGGTGCCGGTGTCGCTGTTGGGGATGTCTCCGCGGGCCGGGCGCCGGCGCAGGGCGACGACGAACATCGCGATGCCGCCGGCGATGGCGGCGACGGCGAAGACGAACTCAAGTCCGGTAAGCATAACCGCGTCCTTTCAAGGCACGGGTGACGAGGGTGATGGCGTATTCAGGCGTCCGGTCCGTTTCAGGCGTCCGGTCCGTCGCGCTCGATCCGCCAGACCCGGCGGATGAGGGCGGCGGTCGGGACCAGGCTGGCCGCCGCGGTGGCGACGGCCGCCACCATCGACCAGTCGTCGGGGAGCCCCAGCAGGTGCAGGGACGTTCCCACGATCACGGCCCCGACGATCCCGAGGGTGCCGGCGACCAGCAGGCCGACCGATACGGCGGTGACGATTGCGGCGGTGACGATTGCGGCGGGCGGCCGGGTGATCGCGGCAGCCGCCGGCGCCGGGAAGCCGGCCTCCGACGTCAGACTCACGCGGAGACCGGCACGGCAAGGGCCTCGGGGCGCGGACCGAATGCGCGCCACGCGACCGTCGGCACCACGACCAGATAGGCAAGGCCGGCCACGGCCACGGCGATCCCGGCGATGCCGTCGGCCTCGAAGGCCGCACGGCCCAGGTAGAACGCCCCGCCGATGGTCAGCGCGACCAGCAGGACCGAGGTCATCGAGGTCGAGAAGAACCGGTCGCCGGTCGACGTGGTCCGGCGGAAGTAGACGGCGGCGCGGGCCAGGCCGATCGCGGCGACGGCGATGAGTACGGCCCCGATGGCCGCATGCTCGAGGAACGACAACATGGGGTGGACACCTTTCAGGCGGACCCGGTGTGCAACGGCATCACGCGGAAGCCGTGGCCCGGACGGAGTGCCCGACGCCCGACCGCCAGTGGGCAGCGCGCGACGGCACGGATCGAAGACGATGGAGGGGCCGCTCAGGCGCGGCCGGGCCTCATCCGGCCGGCGGGGGAGCGCGAGCCGGGCAGGTGAACCCGGCGAGGCCGCCGTGGCCGTGCTTCGGGGCGGCGGTTCCGGCAGCGGTCCGCCCGGCCATGTCGACCGGCGGATGGCCGCCGGCCAGCAGTTCCAGGTCGCCGCCCGAAGGCAGCGAGCGGCTGCCGGGCGAGCGTTTCTCGAAGGTGACGGAGGGGGCCGGGGCCGCAGCCTCGATGGCGGGCATCTGGCGTTCGACGGCGGTCAGGCCGGCCGCTTGGAGCGCCTCCGCCGCCGGCCGAGCGGCCAGTGTCGGGCCGACCGGGGGAACCGCCCACTGCAGGACCGCCAGCACGACCAGCAGCCACAGCAACGCGGCTAGCCGCGGCCGTCGGCCGTCGTCCGGTCCCTGGTTCCTGTCGTGAGCCCCCGTCATGGAGGTCCGTCCGCTCCCTCGGTCCGGCAGCCGGGTCGTCGACCGTCGGCTCCGGCGGGGTCGGCACGCGAACGCAACGTCGTCGTGGAGGCCGGCCCGTCTAGTCGATCATTATATCGCGGTGCTGACCGGCCGCCACAAGATCCACGCGATGACGAATTTCCTGTGGCTCAGGCGTCGACGGTCCGGTGCCGCGCCGCCGGGCCCGCCAGGATCAGGTTGACGCTTACCACCGCGGCCACCCCGGCACCGTGGGCCACCATGTCGAGCAGGGCCGAGTTGTGCGGGTGGACCAGGGTCAGCAGGCTGACGGCGGCCGCCGCGATCGCCAGTCCGCCGACCGCGCCGACCAGCCCGGGACGCGGCGGCGCAGCCCAGCCGACCAGCGCCAGCAGCGCGGCCGACAACGGCAGCGAGACGGCGACGATGAACATCAGGCAGCGCAGTGCCTCGGACCGGACGATGCCCCAACTGTCCGGGGCGAACAGGGTATCGACGCAGCCGACGCCGGTGGCGGCGAACCACAGTCCCAGGGCCGGCATCGGCAGCAGCACCCACCATGTAGAACGTTCCCGCTGGCCGAGTTCGAACGCCGCGAGGGTCGCCAGCACCGCGGTCGCCGCCGAGGCCAGCATCGCGGTCCACAGATAGGAGGTCAGCGGATCGGCGGGCTTCAGGGTCACCCGATGGGCGGTGGCGTACAGCAGCGAGACCAGCACCGCGACGACCAGGAACCACAGCGCGGTGCGCACGGCCACTGCCGGCGGCGGGCGGAAGGCCCAGACACCCTCCGCCAGCGCGCTCTCCAGGATTCGAGGGCGCCGTCGATTAGACATGTTCTATTCTATCGCCGACCCCTGTCGGTGCAAAGAACCGCGACTCCGGTCAGCGGCCCAGCACCAGCATCAGGATCGCCACCACCACCAGCAGGATGCCGATCACCTCGGCGCGGGTGGTCTTCTCGCGGAACACCACCACCGACGCGAAGAAGGTGAACACCAGCTCGATCTGGCCCAATGCCCTGACATAGGCGGCGTTCTGCAGGGTGAAGGCGGTGAACCAGGCGATCGAGGCAAGCACCCCGGCGATGCCGACCACCGACGACCAGCGCCAGTGCACGATCACGTCGCGCAGGGTCCTCGGCTCGGTGACCGCCAGGTAGATGCCCATGCCGACGGTCTGCAGCACCACCGCGACGGTCAGGCTGAACGCCGCCGGCATCCAGGCGCCGTGCTCGTAGCCGAGGGACAGCGAGGCGCCGCGGAAGAACACCACCGAGGCACCCAGGAAGGCGCCGCAGGTCAGGCCGATGAGGGTCGACTTCTCGGTCATCCCGGCCAGCAGCCGCCCGACCGAGATCTGCGCCTGGCCGGCCGACATCGCCATCACCCCGACCATTGCGATGGCGATCGCGATCATCGGGACCAGCGAGACCGTGTCGCCCAGCAGCACGAAGCCGAGGACCGCGACCTGCACCACCTCGGTCTTCGAGTAGGTGGTGCCGACCGCGAAGTTGCGGAACGAGAACAGCCAGACCAGCAGGGCGGTGAACACGATCTGCGACACCCCGCCGGCGATGCAGTAGGCCAGGAAGGTCAGGTTCGGCTCGGGCCAGGGCAGGCCGGTGCCGGCCTTCAGGCCGAACAGGTACAGCAGCGCGAACGGGGCGGCGTACAGGAACCGCACATAGGCCGCGCCCAGCGTGGTCAGCCGGCCCTTCAGGTGCTTCTGCACCGCCGAGCGCAGGTTCTGCATGAACGCGCCGACGATGGTGATCGGGATCCACAGTTCCATGGGCGGCGCTCTGGTCGATTGAAGGCTTGTACGGAGGGTCCGGTGGGAGCGAAGCTTGCCGCCGGCCCGCGGCCTTGGCCAGGGCTTACGGTCGCGGGGCGATCCTGCGGAAATCGAGCGACAGCCAGAGGTGTGGAATGAGCGGGCCGGCGAAGAGCGAGGCGGAGACGGCGTTGATCGAAACCGCCCGGCGGGTGCTGCCGGCCGGGACATTCGGCAACTTCTCCGCCGACGTGGTGATCCGCGAGGGCCGGGGCGGCCGGGTCTGGGACGAGAGCGGCAACGAATACGTCGACTTCCTGCTGGGCTCCGGCCCGATGTTCGTCGGCCACGCCCGTCCCGAGGTGACCGAGGCGGTGCTGGCCCAGGTGCCGAAGGGCACGACCTTCTTCGCCAACAACGCCGCCGGCATCCGGCTCGCCGAGGCGATCTGCGACGCGGTCGCCTGCGCCGACAAGGTGCGGTTCGTGTCGACCGGCTCGGAGGCGACGTTCTACGCCATGCGGATCGCCCGGGCGCACCGCAGGCGCGACCGCATCCTGAAGTTCGAGGGCGGCTTCCACGGCATGAGCGACTACGCGCTGATGAGCATGGCGCCGAAGCGACCGGCCAACTTCCCGCAGGCGGTGCCGGACTCCGCCGGGATTCCGGCCAAGGTGCGCGACGAGATGCTGATCGCCCCGTTCAACGACCTGGAGACCGCGGTCGGCCTGATCCGCGAATACCGGGACGAGCTGGCCGGCGTGATCGTCGAGCCGTTCCAGCGGCTGCTGCCGCCGCGCCCGGGCTTCCTGGAGGGCCTGCGCGCGGTCACCGCCGAGCTCGGCATCCCGCTGATCTTCGACGAGGTGGTGACCGGCTTCCGGTTCGCCTATGGCGGCGCCCAGGCCTATTACGGGGTCACGCCCGACCTGTGCGCGCTCGGCAAGATCGTCGGCGGCGGCTTCCCGCTGGCGGCGGTCGCCGGCCGCGACGAGCTGATGGTGCATTTCGACAAGGACGGGGTGGCCGAGGACGAATTCGCGCCGCAGATCGGCACGCTCAGCGGCAACCCGGTGGCCGCCGCCGCCGGCCTCGCCACCCTGGAGATTCTGCGGCGCCCCGGCACCTACGAGGCGGTGTTCCAGACCGGCCGGACGCTGATGGCCGGCCTGGAGGAGACCCTGCGCGGCGCCGGCTTCGCGGTCCGCGTGGTCGGCGAGCCGCCGCTGTTCGACGTTCTGTTCACCGACCGCGACGTCACCGACTACCGCACCACCATCACCGCCGACGCCGGGCTGCTGCGCCGCTTCAACGCCCTGTTGCGGGAGCGCGGCATCCTGAAGGGCGAGAGCAAGTACTACGTCTCGGTCGCCCACGACGCCGCCGACGTGAAGCACGTCATGGACGCCTGGGCGGAGGCGGCGAAGCTGCTGAAGGCCGGCTAGAACACCGCCCGCCACCAGCGCGCCGTCAGCGCCAGGGCCGCCAGGCCCTGGGCGGCCAGGGCCACGGTGGCGGCCTGGGCGCCGAACGCCTCGGCCATGAAGCCGAGGTAGAAGAATCCGATCGGCCCGACGCCGATGCAGACCGACAGCAGGCCGAGCAGCCGGCCGCGCATCTCGGCCGGCGAGTGCAGGTAGACCAGGGTCGCCTGCATCACGCTGAAGCCGGCGCCGCCGATGCCGCAGGTCAGCAGGGCGGCGGCGGCCAGTTCCGGCACCGGCCCGGCGATCGCCGGAAGCGCCGCGAAGGCGATCATCGAGGCGAGGTAGAGGGAGATCCCGCCGAGATAGATGCGGGCATACCACTCGGGCCGCGTCAGCCAGGCGATGACCAGCGCGCCGACGAAGGCACCGACCCCATCCACGCCGGCGAGCAGGCCGACGCCCTCCGGGCCGAGCAGCAGTTCGTCCTTGCCGAGCACCGGGATCATGCTGGTCGACGGCCAGCCGAAGACGTTGAAGATCACAGTGACCAGCAGCACGCCGGTCATCCGCCGGTCGCCGCGCACCCAGGCCAGGCCCTCGCGCATGCGGGTCAGAACCGACACCGCGTCGGCCGCGGCCGGACGGCTGCGGGTGCCGATGCGCAGGGACGCCACCAGCCCGACCGCGTACAGCGCCGCGCCCAGCCAGAACACCCCGGCGATCCCCAGGGTCGCCAGGATCAGCCCGCCGACGGTCGGGCCCAGCATGCGGCTGGCGTTGTTGGCACCGACGTCGAGCGACATCGCCGGGCCCATGCGCTCCGGCCCGACCGCGTCGCCGATCATCATGCGCCGGACCGGGTTGTCGGCCGCCCAGCACAGGCCGTTGAGGAAGCCGGCGACCGCCAGGTGCCAGACCTCGAGCCGGTCGAGGCCGGCGAGGACGGCGATGGCCGCCGAGGTCGCCATCATCGACGCCATGATGACGATCAGGGCGCTGCGCCGCTCCATGCGCTCGGCGAAGGCGCCGAGCGGCGCCCCGAACAGCCCCATAGGCAACAGCCGCAGCATGGTCAGCATGGCCACCAGGAAGGCCGAGCCGGTGGCCTGGTAGGCGAACACGCCGACCGCCAGCATCTCCAGCCAGCGCACCACGAACGAGGTCAGCCCGGCCAGCCACAGCCGCCGGAAGTCGGGAATCGCGAACAGATGCGAGCGCGGGGCGGGGGCGCCGTCGGCGGCCGAAGGCGAGGAGGTCAAGGGCGTTTCCTGGTGTTCGGCCCGGTTGGCCCGGGCACTCGGGCGAGGATGTCACGGCCGCGCGGGGCAGTTCAACGGGGGCCTGGATCCGCTTGACGCAGGTCAATGCCCGCCCCCGGCGGCTGGCCAGGATGGGCGATGCCCTACCCATCGGGCCCCACCCATCGGGCCGGGAGGACGGTACATGGCGGTCAGCCTCGGGTTCTTCGGCGGCGCCGGAACGGTGACCGGCTCGAAATATCTGCTGGAGGCACCCGGCCGGCGGGTCCTGGTCGACTGCGGGCTGTTCCAGGGGTCCAAGCCGCTGCGCCGGCACAACTGGGAACCGATGCCGTTCGACCCCCGGTCGGTCGACGCGGTGGTCCTGACCCACGCGCATCTGGATCACTCGGGCTACCTGCCGCGGCTGGTCCGTGACGGCTTCGACGGCCCGGTCCACGCCACGCCGGCGACCCGCGACCTGTGCGAGATCCTGCTGCGCGACAACGGGCGGCTACAGGAACGCGACGCCGAACTGGCCAACCGCCACGGGTTCTCGCGGCACCGCCCGGCGCTGCCGCTCTACACCGAGGCCGACGCGGCGGCGGCGCTGCGCCGGTTCGCGCCGGTGCCGTTCGACGCGCCGTTCGACGTCGGCGGCGGCCTGACGCTGCGGTTCCGACCCTCCGGCCACATCCTGGGGGCGGCGCTGGCGGCGCTGTCCTGGGAGGCGCGCAGCGTGCTGTTCTCGGGCGACCTCGGGCGCTGGAACAGCACGATCATGCCGGACCCGGCCCGGGTCGAGGAGACCGACTTCCTGCTGGTGGAGTCGGTCTACGGCGACCGCCGACACGCCGCCGAGGATCCGGAGGAACTGCTGGCCGAGGTGATCTCGCGCACCGCCGCCCGCGGCGGCACGGTGCTGATCCCGGCGCTGGCGGTCGGCTGGGCGCAGACCCTGCTGTTCCACCTGCACCGCCTCAAGGCCCGGCGCCGGATCCCGGACCTGCCGGTGTTCGTGGACAGCCCGATGGCGCTGAACGCCGCCGAGATCTTCTGCCGGTACCTGGCCGAGCACCGCCTGACCGCGGCGGAGTGCCGGGCCGCCTGCAACGTCGCGACCTATGTGCAGGACGCCGGGGAGTCGGCGGCCCTGGACCGGGACCCGGCCCCGAAGGTGATCGTCTCGGCGAGCGGCCGCGCGACCGGCGGGCGGATCCTCGACCACCTCGCGCATTTCGCCTCCGACCCGCGCAACGCCATCGTGTTCGGGGGGCTCCAGGCCGAGGGCACCCGCGGGGCGGCGATCGCCGGCGGCGCGGAGGCCGTGAGGATCTACGGCCGGATGGTGCAGATCCGGGCGGAGGTGGCGAACCTGCACCTGCTGTCGGCCCATGCCGACGCCGACGACATCATGGCCTGGCTGTCCGGCTTCCGGCGGCCGCCGCGCCGGACCTTCGTGGTGCAGGGCGAGCCGCCGGCGTCGGAGGCGCTGCGCCGGCGGATCGTCGACGAGCTCGGCTGGGATTGCGAGGTGCCGGAGCACGGGCGCATCGTGACCCTGGACTGAGCGATGCCGGCGACACAGGAGCAGCCGATGGACGAAAGCCGCCACGCGCTGCGGGCCCGGCGTCTCGGGATCGACACCCAGCAGGAGGCGGTGGTCTACATGCGCCGGGACTGCCCGGTCTGCCGGGCCGAGGGCTTCGTCGCCCGCACCCGGGTTCGCGTGCACAGCGGCAGCGCCTCGACCATCGCCACGGTGAACCAGGTCCTGGGCGACCTGCTCGACCCCGGCGAGGTCGGGCTGTCGGAGGCGGCCTGGCGGCGGCTGGCGCTGTCGGACGGGGACCTGGTGCATTTCAGCCATCCGGCCCCGCTCGACTCCCTGAGCCTGCTGCGGGCCAAGATCTACGGCAACCGGTTCGGCGACCGCGCGCTCGCGACGATCGTCGGCGACATCGCCGCCGGGCGCTATTCGGACGTCCACCTGACCGCCTTCATCACCGCCTGCGCGGCGCGCGGACTCGACGACGGCGAGGTCCTGGAGCTGACCCGGGCGATGGTGGCCTCCGGCGACCGGCTCGACTGGGGCGCCGGTCCGATCGTCGACAAGCACTGCGTCGGCGGCCTGCCCGGCAACCGAACTACCCCGATCGTGGTCGCGATCGTGGCGGCCTGCGGGCTGACGATCCCGAAGACCTCGTCGAGGGCGATCACCTCGCCGGCCGGCACCGCCGACGTCATGGAGACCATGGCGCCGGTCGACCTCGACCTGCCGGCCATGCGCCGGGTGGTCGAGCGCGAGGGCGGCTGCGTGGTGTGGGGCGGCGCGGTGCGGCTGAGCCCGATCGACGACACCCTGATCCGGGTCGAGCGCGCCCTCGACATCGACAGCGAGGGCCAGCTGGTCGCCTCGGTACTGTCGAAGAAGGCGGCGGCCGGCTCGACCCATCTGGTGCTCGACCTGCCGGTGGGGCCGACCGCGAAGGTGCGGACCGAGGCCGACGCCGAGCGCCTGGAGGGCGCGCTGACGGTGGTTGCGACCAGCCTGGGCATCCGGCTGTCCTGCATCCGGACCGACGGGCGCCAGCCGGTCGGCCGCGGCATCGGGCCGGCGCTGGAGGCCCGCGACGTGCTGGACGTCCTGCAGAACCGGCCGGATGCGCCGCCCGACCTGCGGACCCGGTCGCTGGCGCTGGCCGGCGCGCTGCTGGAGATGGCCGGGGCGGCGGCCGCCGGCACCGGGATCGCGATCGCCGGCGCGGTGCTGGCCGACGGCCGGGCGTGGCGGAAGTTCCAGGCGATCTGCGAGGCCCAGGGCGGCATGCGGACACCCCCGGAGGCGGTCCATCGGCGGCCGGTGACGGCCGTCCGGGCCGGGCGGGTGGCGGCGATCGACAACCGCGCCCTGGCGATGGCGGCCAAGCTGGCCGGCGCACCGGTCGCCAAGGCCGCCGGCCTCGAGCTGCATGCCGGACTGGACCGCATGGTCGAACCCGGGCAGCCGCTGTTCACCCTGCACGCCGACAGCCCGGGCGAGCTCGAATATGCCCTGGACTATGTCGCCACCCACCCGCCGATCGTCCGGGTCGAGGCGGCGTGATGCGCCCGTTGCTGCTGCCGCTGCCCGGCAACGAGGCGCTCGCCGCCGACCTGGCGTCGCGGCTGGGGGCCGAGTCCGGGATCCTGACGGTCCATCGGTTTCCCGACGGCGAGAGCCATGTCCGGCTTGAGTCGCCGGTGGCCGGCCGGCCGGTGGTGCTGGTCTGCTCGCTGGACCGCCCGGACGACCGACTGTTGCCGCTGGTGTTCGCGGCGGCGACCGCCCGCGAGCTGGGGGCGACCGCGGTCGGACTGGTCTGCCCATATCTCGGCTACATGCGTCAGGACGCCCGGTTCCAGTCCGGCGAGGCGGTCACCTCGGCGATCTTCGCGCGCCTGCTCGACCCCTGGATCGACTGGCTGATCACGGTCGATCCGCACCTGCACCGGCGGCGATCGCTGGCGGAGATCTACGCGGTGCCGGCCACCGTGCTGCACGCCGCCCCGGCGATCGCGGACTGGATCCGGGCGGCCGTGCCCGCCCCCCTGCTGGTCGGTCCGGACGAGGAGAGCGGGCAGTGGGTCTCGGCGGTCGCCGCGGCGGCGGAGGCACCCTGTCTGGTGCTCGAGAAGACGCGGCACGGCGACCGCTCGGTCGAGGTCTCGGTCCCGGCGGTCGAGCGCTGGCGCGATCGCACGCCGGTGCTTGTCGACGACATCGTCTCGACCGCCCGGACCATGATCGAGACGGTCGGCCATCTGCGGCGGGCGGGGCTGGCGGCGCCGGTCTGCGTCGGCGTGCACGCGGTGTTCGCCGGCCACGCCTGGCGTGACCTGCAGGCGGCCGGTGCCGGCCGGATCGTCACCTGCAACACCATCGCCCATCCGTCCAACGCCATCGACCTCGCTCCGCTGCTGGCGGATGCGGTGCGCGAGCGGTTGCCGGTCCCGGCGACGGGCAGGAGCTAGCCTCGGTCGCCGGCCCGCAGCCCGAGTGCCAGGACCGCGCCCCCGGCCATCGCGGCGGCCCCGACCAGGAATACCGCCGGATAGCTGCCGCTGGCTTCGAACAGCGCGACCAGTCCGTAGCCGCCGACCAGCTGCCCGGTGCCGACCGCCAGCACCATCCAGCGCCACAGCCCGAGCATCGAGCCGGGGCCGATCGCCCGCTGGGCCCGCCCGGCGATCACCGCCGACAGCCCGGGCTGGGCCCCGACCAGCAGCGAGGACAGCACCACCGTGACCGGCCCGGGCGCCAGCATCGGCAGGGCGATGCCGGCTGCCAGGCTGGCGAACACCAGCGCGAGGGCGGTCGAGAAGCCGATGCGGTCGGCCAGCCGGCCCCAGGCGACGGTCCCGAGTACGGCACCGAGGCCGAACAGCGACCACTGGGCGGTGCCCGCCGCCATCGGCCAGCCGAGCCCGCGCACCAGATAGTCGACCCACCAGATCGAATGCGGCACCAGCCCGATCGAGAACAGCCCCTGGGCGATCACCAGGCGAACCGCGTCCGGGCCCGGACGGTGCCGGGCCGCCGTCGCGGGTCGTGCCGTCACCGGTTCGCCGGACCAGCCCCACAGCCCGACGCCGACCCCAACGGCGCCGATGGCGGCGGTGCCCAGCCAGGCCCAGACCAGACCGTGCGCCAGCAGCATCGGCAGCGCGGTGGCGGAGAACAGGATGCCGAGCCCGACCCCGGTGAAGGCGATGGCGGTTGCCCGGCCGAGCAGCGGTTCGGGGGCGGCGGCGGTCACGGCGGAGATCGCCAGGATCATCATGACCGCGACGGCGATTCCGAGCAGCAGGCGGCAGCCCAGCAGCCAGGCGAAGCCGGCCGGGACGGCGCTGGCGGCGAGCGCGGCGAAGGACAGCAGCAGGCAGGCCCGCAGGATGTCGGCCGGACGGGCCCGGGCCAGCAACCACGGCACGGCGAGCCCGCCGATCAGGTAGCCGCCGAGATTGGCGGCGCCGATCGAGCCCGCCCCGGCCGCCGTGACGCCGCCACCCTCGATCAGCGCCGGCACCATCGGCGTGTAGGAGAATCGCCCGAGGCCCATTCCCACCAGCAGGGTGGCCTGCGCGCCGATCGCGATTCGGAACCAGGGTGCGGGGAAGCGGCGCGTCATTGCCGGAAGGGTGCCGGGCGGAGCCGGGCGAAAGCAAGGATCACGCACCGGCGCGACGGACGGCTTATCGAACCGCGGCGGTCGCCCCGGCCGAGGGAGCGCCGCCGCCGATGTCGAGGTAGTCGCGCTGCTTCACGACAAGATGCCTGACCGGCCGCCGCCGCGGATCGATGCCCACCGGGGCCTTCACGATCTCGTCCACGAACAGCAGGAACCGGCCGCTGCCGTCGTCGGCTTCGAGCGGGAGGCCGACCGCCTCGTTCTCGTGCACCCGTCCGTCGGAATGCACATGCTCGGTCAGGACGCGCATGCCGCAGGGATGCCCGGCCACCTTCACCAGCTCGGCGAGCGCCGACGGCCAGCGCTCCGGCTCCACATAGCGCTCGTAGTCGTGGCCCGTCGGATCGAAGCCGTACTGCTCGACGAGACCGGTCCCGACCAGCCGCAGGATCGCCCGGCCCGGTTGTCGGAGGTCGTGGAGCAGCACACGTGGCAGGAGTTTCGGGATCGCCAGCGGGTCGAGCGCGCTCTTGAGCGGAATCAGGCTGTGTGGCGGTCGCGGCAGGCTAAACCAGTGGCCGAGCAGGGACCGGCACCGATCGGTGACGATATCAGGCAAGGCAATCCCAGCCATCAGGCCTTGCCGACCGCCCGCTGGTCCAGGATCCATGCCTGGTACTTCTCGATCGGCATCGGCCGGGCGAAGTGGAAGCCCTGGAACTCGTCGTATCCGAGATGGCTCAGCACCGCGGCCTCGTCGTCGGTCTCGACGCCCTCGGCGATCACCGTCAGACCGAGGGCGTGGCCGAGCCCGACGATCGCCGAGGCGATCGAGCGGCCGTCGTCGCCGAGCACGTCGCGGGTGAAGCTGCGGTCCAGTTTCAGGTAGTCGATCGGCAGCCGCTTGAGGTGGCTGAGCGACGAGTAGCCGGTGCCGAAGTCGTCGATCGCCACCCGCACGCCGTAGGTGCGCAGGGCCGCCAGCATCGGGACCACCTCGTCGATCTGGTCCATCGTGGCGCTCTCGGTCACTTCGAACTGCAGGGCCGACGGCGGCAGCCGGTGCGCCTCCAGCGCCTGGCGGGCGGTCCGCAGCATGTCGTCGTTCTGGAACTGGATGGCCGAGACGTTCACCGCCACCGGCACCATCAGCCCGACCTCGCGGGCCAGCCGTTCCTGGTCGGCACAGACCCGGCGGACGACGAAGCGTCCGACATCGATGATCTGGCCGGTGGACTCGGACACCGGGATGAACTCGGCCGGCGAGATGAAGCCGCCGTCGGCGGTCGGCCAGCGGATCAGGGCCTCGGCGCCGACGATGCGGCCGTCGCGGGCCCTTACCTTCGGCTGGTAGTGCACTTCCAGGCCGCCCGACGTCAGCGCCTCGGCGAGCTGACGCTCGATGTCGTATCGGCGCGACGCCTCGATGTTCATCGACTGGTCGGAGAACACGACCTGGCGGGCGCGCCGAAGGTTGGCGCTGACGCAGGCGCGCTCGGCCGCCAGCGTGAGCTCCTCGGCGTTGCGGCCGTCGAACGGCCAGACCGCGGCCCCGTAGGACAGCGTCGCCTGCACCGACTGGCTGGCGATGGTGAACCGGGCGCGCAGCAGCTCGTCGAAGCGCTGGGCCAGGGCGATAAGGTCGCTCTCGTCGTCGATGGCCGGCATCAGCACGGCGAACTTGTCGCCCGGAAACTTGGCGATCAGCGACCGCCCGGCGAGCTGCGAGCGCAGCCGCTCGCCGATCTGGCGCAGCAGCTCGTCGCCGCCGACCAGCCCGAGGGCGTCGTTGAAGCCCTTCATGCGGTTGACGTTCACGAAAAGAATCCCGAGCCGTCCGGGACGGGCGTCGCGCAATGCGAAGCCGAGCTGCTCGAGGAACAGCGACTTGTTGGGCAGGTGTGTCAGGGCATCGCGGGTCGCCAGGTCGCGCAGTTCCTGCTCGGCGCGCACCCGGGCACTGACGTCGATCAGTGCCACCTGGACCGCCCATTCGCCTTCCCAGCGGATCTTGCGGGCGGCGATCTCGGCCAGGAACCGGCTGCCGTCGCGACGCAGGCGTGGGCGGATCAGCAGGCGGACCTCGTCCAGCTCGCTGCTTCCCAGGATGTCGACGAAGCCTTCGAGGGTGCCGTCCGGCAGTTTCGGGAAGGTCTCGCGCAGGTCGCACTGCTCGAGCATCTCGTTGGGGTCGGCGTAGCCGAACATGGCGGCCGCGGCATCGTTCACGAACATCGGCTTCAGGTCGCGATGCACGATGATCGCCTGGATCGAGCCGTGCAGGATGTTGCGCAGTTTGGTCTGGGCGTCCTCGGCCTCGCGCGTGCGGTGGGCGAGGTCGCGGACCGTGGACACGAAGGCGCGCGACACCTGACCGATCTCGTCGTTGCGGCGGACCAGTTCGTCGGCGGTCAGGCTGCCGGGCTCCAGCGATCCGCCGGCGGCCCGGATGGTCTCTGCAAGCCGGCGCAACGGTCGCGCGGCGTTCAGCAGGCCGATCACGGACACCGAGGCCATCAGCACGAAGCCCAGCAGGACGACGGCCCAGAAGATCTTCAGGAACTGGTCCAGCACCAGGGCGTGCAGGGCGGCGTAGTCGATCTGCAGTTCCAGGCTGCCGACCTTCTGGTTGACCTCCCCGGGCAGCACGCCGCGGCGCACCATCGGCCGCAGCAGGTCCAGGTCCGGGCGCTCGCCGGTCAGCAGTGACGTGGTCAGCCAGTCCTCGCCGGCGGCGTCCTGGCGCGATGCCGCGACCACATCGTCGGAGTCGTCGCGCAGCACCGCGCTGCGAATGAGGGGGTTGTTGGTCAGTCCTTGGACGAGCCGTTCCGCCTGCTGCAGGTTGAACTGCCACAGCGCTTCCTCGGCGGCGCCCTCGACCGACACGACGCTGGCGGCGATCGCCTTCTCGGCGCGCTCCCAGGTCTGGCGGATCGTCAGCTCCAGGTTGATCGCCAGGACCGCCAGCAACAGCACCAGCGATACCACGGCGGTCTGCGCCAGGAGCCGGGCCGTCAACGACCGAAAAGGCGACACCGGAGTCGACATCGAGCGGTTCCAGGTGGGCTGCGCCCGACCCGTCCATCGGGCCAGCGGTCCGGCCGTCCGCTGCGTCGCAGACGGCCGGATCCACTCGCATGATACGGGCGACGCGCTAACGAAACACTAAGATGTCGCGGGCGACGCGCCGGAAGGCTCGACGGCGGCCGGCCCGGCGTCGCGGTCGGCGTCGCGCAGCATGCGCTCGACCGCCGGGTAGTCGGTCTTGCCGGTCCCCAGCAGGGGCAGGGAGGTGACCGGGACGATCCGGCGGGGCACCGCGAGCTCCGCCACCCCGGCCGCCTTGGCCGCCGTCAGCAGCGGCCCGCGCTCGGCGTCGCCGCGCTCGGTCACCAGGACCAGCTGCTCGCCCTTGCGCGGGTCCGGCAGGGCGACGACCGCGTGGGCGCTTTCCGGCCAGGTCCGGGACGCCAGCTCCTCGACGGCGGCGAGCGACACCATCTCGCCGGCCACCTTGGCGAAGCGCTTGGCCCGGCCGAGGATGTGGACGAAGCCCTCGGGGTCGATGTCGACGATGTCGCCGGTGTCGTAGCCGCTCTCGACCGGTTGCAGCGCACCGGGCTTGTCGGACAGCAGGTAGCCGAGCATCACGTTCGGCCCGTCGACCACTAGCCGGCCGCCGCGGTCGACGCCGGGAACCGGGTCGAGCCGCACCGTCATGCCCGGCACCACCCGGCCGACGGTGCCGGCGCGGAAGTGCATCGGCGTGTTGACCGCGATCACCGGGGCGGTCTCGGTGGCGCCGTAGCCCTCGAGGATGCGGATGCCGAAGCGGTCCGCCCACAGCCGCCGGGTCTCGTCCTTCACCTTCTCGGCGCCGGCGAACACGTAGCGGACGTTGAAGAAGTCGTAGGGGTGCGCCAGCCGGGCGTATCCGGCCAGGAAGGTGTCGGTGCCGAACAGGATGGTGGCGTTGGTGTCGTAGGCCAGTGCCGGGACGATCCGGTAATGCAGCGGCGACGGGTACAGGAACGACCGCACCCCCGACAGCAGCGGCAGGATCAGGCCGCCGGTCAGGCCGAAGGAGTGGAACACCGGCAGGGCGTTGAACACCCGGTCGGTGCTGTTGAAATCGACCCGGGCCGCCATCTGGTGGCGGTTGGCCAGCAGGTTGGCATGGCTCAGCACGACGCCCTTCGGGGTGCCCTCGGAGCCGGAGGTGAACAGCACCACCGCAGGGTCGTCAGGGCGGACCCGGTGGTGGCGGTGGATCAGCCCGGCGAACGGCCGCGCCAGGACGCCCAGCAGCTTGTCCAGCGCAGTCACTTCGGCGCGCACGTCCTCCAGATAGACGACCCGTGCCAGCGGCTCGATGGCGTCGACCAGTTCCTGCAGGCGGGCGAGTTCGACGAACCGGCGGGAGGTCACGACGGTCCCGAGGGTCGCGGTCCGGCAGGCGGCGGCGACGTTGCGCGGCCCGGTCGAGAAGTTCAGCATCGCCGGGACCCGGCCGCGGGCCAGCAGCCCGAACAGGCAGACCGCCGCGCCGACCGAGTTCGGCAGCAGTACACCGACGCGCTCGCCCGGGGCGGCGAGGCGGGCCAGCCTGGCACCCAGGATCAGCGAACCCGTGAGCACCCGGTCGTAGCTCGCCGGCTTGCGCTCGATGTCCTCCAGGATCGCGGCCCGGCCGCCGTGCAGCCGGCGGGCGTCCAGCAGGGCCTCGAACAGCGTCTCGTCGCGGTTGCGGGTCTCGAACATCATCTCCGACATGACGTCGTAGAGCTGGTCGCCGGCGAGCCGGCGGCGGGCCCGCCCCCGGATCTCCCCGGGGATGGTGAAACGGCGCGGCTCCAGCACCGTGACGGCGATGCGTGGGAACAGCCGCCGCCGCAGCTTGCCCCGCATCCGCGAGAACACGCTGGCCTCGGCGCCGTCGATGCGGACCGGGATCACCTCGGCGTCGGCCTTGTCGGCGATCATTCCGGGGCCCTCGTGGACCTTCATCAGCGCACCGGTCACGGTGATCCGACCCTCCGGGAAGATCACCAGGTGATTGCCGGCCCGCACCTCCTTGACCAGGGCCTTGGTGGCGAACGGATTGCCCGGGTCGACCGTGAACACCCGGGCCAGCGCCAGGATCGGGCGTGCCCACCAGCGCCGGGCGATCTGCGTGTCGACTGCGAACACCGGCGACCCTGGCAGGAACACCGCCAGCAGCAGGCCGTCCAGGAACGAGACATGGTTGGCCACCACGATCGCCCGCGGCCCGGCCTTGCGGTAGTTGGCGAGGCCGTGCACCCGCACCCGGAACAGCAGGCGCAGCGGGATCGCGAACAGGCTCTTCAGCAGCTCGTCGGGCAGCAGGCGGCAGATGTACAGGGCGACCACGGCATTCACCGCCGCGACCGAGGCGAACACCGCCACCACGTCCAGTTCGAGCGCCAGCATGACCGAGGCCCAGAGCGCGCCGGCCACCATGAACAGGGCGTTCAGGATGTTGTTGGCGGCGATGTTGCGCGCCCGGTGCGCGGGCTCGCTGCGGGCCTGCAGGATGGCGAACAGCGGCACGCTGTAGAGACCGCCGGCGATCGCCAGGCCGATCAGGTCGACCAGGATCCGCCAGTTCTGCGGCGCGGCGACGAAGGCGACTGCGTCCACGGTCGCCGCTCCGGGCGCCCGGCTGCCGAGCGCCAGGCAGAGGTCGGCGATGAACACGGTCATGGCGATCGCGGCCAGCGGCACGTAGCGGGCCGAGACCTCGCCCTTCAGCAGGCCGTTGCAGGCCAGCGAGCCGACCGCGATGCCGACCGCGAACGCGACCAGGAACAGGGTCACCACGGTCTCGTCGGCGCCCAGCACCGCCTGCGCCAGCGTCGGGAACTGCGCCAGGAAGGTGGCGCCGACCAGCCAGAACCAGGACAGCCCGAGAATGGTCAGGAAGATCGTCCGGTCGCGGCCGGCATGGGCGACGATCCGGACGGTCTCGGCCACGAAGTTGCGACGCACGCGCAGGCCTGGAACCTCGGGCGGGGCGACCGGGATCGCCCGGCTCACCAGCCAGCCGGCGACGGCGACCGCCAACAGGGCGACCGAGACCAGGGTGATGCCGTCGGCCCGCAGGATTAGCAGCCCGCCGGCGATGGTGCCGACCAGGATGGCCAGGAAGGTGCCGGCCTCGATCAGCCCGTTGCCGCCGACCAGCTCGTTCTCGGCCAGATGGTTCGGCAGGATCCCATACTTGACCGGCCCGAAGAACGCCGACTGCGCGCCCATCAGGAACAGCACCGCCATCAGGATCCAGGGATCGCCGAGCTGCAGGCCGACCGCGCCGACCGCCATGATGGCGATCTCGGCGAGCTTGATGCGCCGGATCAGGCTGGATTTCTCGACGGCGTCGGCGAGCTGGCCGGCGGTGGCGGAGAACAGGAAGTAGGGCAGGATGAAAACGCCGGCCGCCGCCGTCACCATCACCTGGGCGGCGGGCCCCGTAATGTCGGCCATGCCGTAGAGCGCCAAGATGACGAACGCGTTCTTGAACACGTTGTCGTTCATCGCCCCCAGGAACTGGGTGATGAACAGCGGCAGGAAGCGGCGGGACCCAAGCAGGGCGAACTCGGACTGTCTCATGGTCGGTCACTCCGACGGGCGGCGCGGATCGGTCCCTCGGGGAAACCGCCGACCCGGGCTGCGATTGTTTAGTTAGTAAACATTCACTTACAATGATGCCTGTCCGGCATGACGTCAAGCCCCTTCGGGACCAGGCACGCGCCGGTGCGATGCCGGCCCCTCGCTTTGGCAGTTGCCTGACAGCCCCGGTTGCGGCCTATGATCGCCACAGTCTCATCCGGTGAACCGGGCGGGCCGGGCCTGTGCGCCCGCCGTTGCCGCCCGCGCCGCCGCCCCGTCTTCGGAGTCGATCGATGCCCGTCAACAACCGCATTGCGGAGTTCCACGCCGACATGACCGAGTGGCGACGTGACTTCCACGCCCACCCGGAGATCAAGTTCGAGGAGCACCGCACGGCGGCGGCGGTGGCCGAGAAGCTGAAGTCCTGGGGCATCGAGGTTCACACCGGCATCGCCGGGACCGGTGTCGTCGGAGTGCTGCGCGGCCAGGGCGACAGCGGCCGTTCGATCGCGCTGCGCGCCGACATGGACGCGCTGCCGATGGACGAGGAGGGCAACCCGCCCTACCGCTCGCTGAACCCGGGCCGCATGCATGCCTGCGGCCATGACGGCCACACCACCATGCTCCTGGGGGCGGCCCGCTACCTGGCCGAGACCCGCAACTTCGACGGCACCGTCAACTTCGTCTTCCAGCCGGCCGAGGAAGGCGGGGCGGGCGCCCGGGTCATGATCGAGGAAGGCCTGTTCGAGCGCTTCCCGAGCGACACGGTCTGGGGCATCCACAACGCCCCGCACATGCCGGCCGGCACCATCGGCGTCCGCCCCGGCCCGCTGATGGCGGCGGCCGACCAGGCGTTCCTCACGGTCCGCGGCAAGGGCGCGCATGCCGCCCGCCCGCATGACGGGATCGACCCGATTGCGGTCGGCGTCCAGCTGTACCAGGGCATCCAGACCGTGGTCAGCCGCAACGTCGACCCGCTGCTGTCGGCGGTGGTTACCGTCGCGCAGTTCCACGCCGGCACCGCCAACAACGTGATCCCGGCGACCGCCGAGCTGAAGCTGTCGATCCGCACCTTCGACAACGGTGTGCGCGACCTGATCGAGCAGCGCATCCGGGCGCTGTGCGACGGTGTCGGCCGGGCCTTCGGCTGCGAGGTCGAGGTCGAGTACCGGCGCGGCTACAACGCGGTGATCAACCCGGCCGAGACCGCCGGGATCGTGGCCGACGTCGCCGACCAGGTGGTCGGGCCGAAGATGGTCGAGCGCGATACCGCCCCGATCATGGCGAGCGAGGACTTCGCGTTCTTCCTGAGCGAGCGGCCCGGTGCCTTCCTGTGGCTCGGCGGCGGCGCGCCCGGCAAGGACTACGGCCTGCACCACCCGATGTACGACTTCAACGACGAGGTCCTGCCGGTCGGCGCCAGCTTCTGGGCGAAGCTGGTCGAGACCCAGCTGGCGCGGACGTAGGCGCCGCGCCCACCGGCCGGACGCCTGGATCGCACAGCGCCCGGGGTTGCACAACGCGGGATTGACTCGACTGCCGACTCTCTGTCGGATTCCCTGTGGGCTCGATTGCGCGGGGAGGATGGCATGAGCGACTCCGGCTCCCGGAAGGGCGGCGAGGCGGGCGCGAGCGGGCGGCCGCCCGGCTATCCGGCCAATCTCCAGCCGTTTCCGGCATCGTTGGGCGCCTGGGCTCCGGACAAGCTGCAGGAGTCGCTCGATGCGATCCATCAGGCGACCGTGACCGCGGTTCAGGGCCGGATCGACTGGTATGACGACAAGGCCGGACTGCAGGGCACGGTGGCGCGCCGGCTGCGCCGCTGGTCCCTGGTTCTGGTCGGCCTGGGGGCGCTGGTGCCGCTGTCGGCGCCGATGCTTCCGAAGATCGGCGATATCGAGACTTCGCACCTCGGCTACATCGTGATCACGATCGCCGGCATCCTTGTCGGACTCGACAATTTCTTCGGGTATTCCGAGAGCTGGATGCGGTACCGCCTGACCCAGGCGGAGCTGGTCCGGCGGCTGGCGGCCTTCCGCTACGAGTGGGCCTCGCGACTGGCCGCGCACCAGCCCGGCGCAGACGGTACCGAGCTGTACGCGCTGCTCGATCTGCAACGGCGCTTCATGGACAGCGTCGAGGCGGCCGTCGAGGCCGAGACCACGCAATGGGCCACTCGGCAACGGGGCCGCCTGCTGTCGTTCGACCGCAAGCAGGAGTTCGACCGCTACGACGCCGTCCCCGGCCGGGTGCACGTCAGGGTCGAGGGCTGGGAGAAGCTGGCCGATCCGGTCCGGAGCAGCATCAAGGTGCGGATCGGGTCGCGCCCGCTGCCGCTCGGCCCCGACGGGACCGCTACCAGTCAGGCATTGGATCCGGGCGGTCACATGATGCACTACGAGTGGACGAAGGCCGACGGCACGACCGGCAGTGCCTCGAAGCTGGTTGCCGTTGAATCGGACAAGGTCGGCGAGGCGAGCATCGCGGTCCCGGCCTAGGTCGGGATCCCGGGGACTCAGGGCAGCAGCACCCTCAGGGCCTCGACCAATGCCGCGTTTCCGGCGATCAGCCGGTCGGCCGAGGGGCCGAGGCGGCCCGGCTCGAACGACACGGAGGTGCCACCGGCCTCCTCGACCAGCAGGATCCCGGCGGCGACGTCCCAGTCCAGCAGATACGGGTCCCAGGTCGCGTCCAGCCGACCGTCGGCGACATAGGCGAGCTGCAGGGCCGCGCAGCAGTAGTTGCGGGTCTGGGCCCCGGCCGACACCACCGCTGAAACCGTGGCGTTGTACAGCTCGGCGGCGTGTCGCGGCGAGTGGCCGACGCCGAGCACGGCATGCTCGAAGCTGCCGATTCCGCTGACCCGGATCGCGACGCCGTCGCGCCGGGCGCCGTGGCCGCGCCGGGCGGAATGGGTCTCGCCGGTGTTCGGGTCGTGGATCACGCCGATCTCGGTCCGGCCGCCATGCCGGTAGGCGATCGACACCACGAACTGCGGGATGCCGCGCAGGAAGTTCTGGGTGCCGTCGATCGGGTCGATCACCCAGCCGGTCTCGGCGGCGTCGCCGCCATGCTCCTCGCCGACCAGCGGATCGTCCGGAAACTCGGCGGCGATAGCCTCGCGGATCGCGGTCTCCACGGCCCGGTCGGCGATACTGACCAGGTCGTGCGGACCCTTGGTCTCGACCGCCAGCTCGGCTCGCCGTTCGAAGTAGTCGCGGGCCAGCGTGCCGCCCGCCCTGGCGGCCGCCTGCGCGACCTGCAGCCGCGCTTCCAGCCGGTCGTCATCCATGGACCGTCGCTCCGTCAGGACTTGGGCATCTTGCCGGCCAGGCCGAGCGTGCTCTCGCGATGGTCCATCTCGGCCCAGATCTCCGAGGGCGTAATGCCCATGTGGACCCACAGCACCATGAGGTTGTAGAGCAGGTCGGCGGATTCCCGGATCACGCCGTCGCGGTCCGCGACGACCGCGTCGAGCGCCACCTCGGTGGCTTCCTCGGCGACCTTCTTGGCGACCTTCGGGTTGCCGTCCTTCAGCAACTGGGCGGTCCGGCTCTCGGGCGGCGATTCCGCCCGGGCGAGGTGGACGCCGTGATACAGCCGGTCGATCGGGTGGCTCATTGGGCGTCGGCCTCGCTGGCGGGGGCCGTACGCTGCTTGCGGCCGGCCTCGGCGTCCGGCGTGCGCAGCCGGCTGGATGCGATCTGCCCGGCATCCTCGAGGATCGGGTAGGCCACAGAGGTGACGTGACTGTTGATCCGTTTGAGATCCCGCAGCACGTCCAGGTGCAGCGAGCTGCTCTCCATCGATTCAGGCCGGCCGGCGCCGATGCGGGCGTAGTGTGCCTCGGAGTAGCGCTGCTCCATCTCGCGGATCCGCACCTTCTGCTCGAGCAGCTTGCGCGCCAGCTGCAGGTCGCCGGACATGAAGACGTTCAGCGCCAGCTGCAGGTTGCTGACGACCTGCGCATGCATGCTCTCGATCTCGCCGAGGCCCTCCTTGGAGAACGACAGCCGCGCCTTGATCTTCTTGGCCGCCAGCTCCATCAGGTTCTTGTCGATGATGTCGCCGACATGTTCGAGGTTGGTGGTGAAGCTTAGGATCTCGACGGTCCGGCGGCTCTCCGCCGGGTCGAGTTCGTTGCGGGCCAGCCGGGTCAGGTAGATCTTGATCGCCTCGTGCAGCCCGTCGACCACGTCGTCCGACCGCTCGACCTCCTTCACCATGCCGGCGTCGTCGCGCCGGAACACCTCCATGGTGCGGGTCAGCATCTCCGAGACCTCGTCGCCCATGCGCAACGTCTCGCGGCTGGCGCAGGTCAGGGCGACCGCCGGGGAATCGAGCGCCGACTGCTCCAGGTAGCGCGGCTGCTTGTCGTCGTCGACGATCTCGCGCTCGGGCAGCAGGCGCATGACCAGGGCCGCGACCAGGCTGACGAGCGGCAGGAACACGGCCGCCAGCGCCAGGTTGAAGATCGTGTGGAAGTTCGCGACCCGGTGGGCGTCGTCGAACGAGATCATCGCCAGATACGGGATCACGTAGGGAACCGCCCACACGCAGGCGGCGGCCCCGGCGGCCCGCATCAGCAGGTTGCCGAGCGGAACGCGGCGGGCACTGGGCAGCTGCCCCAGCGTCATGACCAGCGGCGTGATCGCGCCGCCGACATTGGCACCGAGCACCAGCACCAGCGCCAGCTGCATGCTGATGACCTGCAGCGACGCCAGCGACATCACCAGCACCACGACCGTCAGGCTGGAATGCGCCAGCCAGGTCAGCACGGCCGCCACCAGGATCGCCAGCAGCGGTTCGCTGGTCAGCGGGTGCAGCAGCACCGACAGGGTCTCGGCGTCGCGCAGCGGGTGCGAGGCCAGCATGATCAGCCGGATCGCCAGCAGCATCATCCCGAGGCCGATCAGGATGCGTGACAGGTTGCGCCGCCTGCTGTCCTCGGTGGTCAGGAAGCCGATCACGCCGACCAGCAGGAACAGCGGCGACAGCCAGGAGATGTCGAGCGACAGCACCTGGACCACCAATGTGCTGCCGACGTCGGCGCCGAGCATGACGGCGAGAGCCGCCGGCAGCGCGATCATGCCGCGGCCGCCGAACGACGACACGATCAGCGCGGTCGCCGTGCTGCTCTGCAGGACGCCAGTGACCGCCATGCCGGTGGCGAAGGCGGTCAGGCGGCGCCGGGTCGCCACCGCGATTCCGCGCCGGATCGCCGAGCCGAAGGCCCGGGTCACGCCGGTGCGGACCATCCGGACTCCCCAGAGCAGCAGCGCGATGCCGCCGGCGATATTGATCAGGATTTCCAACCCGATGTCCTCGACTGCGTGGTGGCTGGGCCGGCCGTCAGATGATCGCGTGCCGCACCCGGGCCGAAACCCATTCGCTGATCAGAACCGTCATCAGAATAAGCACGAAGATCACTGTAACTTGGGGCCAGGCGAGAATGTTCAACGAGTCCTGCAGCTTCAGGCCCAGGCCGCCGGCCCCGACCAGTCCCAGAACCGCCGACTCGCGAATGTTGATGTCCCAGCGGAACACGCAGATCCCGGCGAAGGCCGGCAGGATCTGCGGCACGATCGCGAAGTCGATGACCTGCGCGGTCGAGGCCCCGGTCGCGGTCACCGCCTCGACCTGCTTCTCGTCGATCTCCTCGATCGCCTCGTACAGCAGCTTGGCGACGAACCCGACCGAGCGCAGCGCGATCGCGACGATTCCGGCCGGCACGCCCGGGCCGATGATGGCGACCAGCAGCAGCGCCCAGATCAGCGCGTTGATCGACCGGCTGGACACGATCGCCAGCATCGCCAGCGGCCGCACGATGCGCACGCTCGGCGTCGTGTTGCGGGCCGCCAGGAACGCCACCGGAACCGCCATGATGACCGCCAGCAGGGTGCCGAGGGTGGCGATGTTGATGGTGTCCCAGAGCGGTCCCATCAGTTCCGGCAGATAGCCCCAGCGCGGCGGCACCATCCGCGAGCCGATGTCGGCGGCCTGGCTCGGCGCGTCCGCGACGAAGGCCCAGATCGTGTCCTTCGTCATGACCTGCCAGCAGAACACGAACAGCGCCACCAGCGCGAACCAGCCGAGCCAGATCAGCAGATCGGCGCGCGGGGTTCGCTTGCGCCAGACCTGGGGGAAGCTGCGGGAGGTGTCGGTCATCACTGGATCCGCTGGCGGATGACGCTGGAGCCGTACTCGGCGAGCATCACGATGACGATGATCAGGATCAGGATGGCGGCGGCCGAGTCGTACTCGTAGCGGTCCATGGCGGTGTTCAGGGTGGCGCCGATGCCGCCGGCGCCGACGATGCCGATCACCGAGGATTCCCGGAAGTTGATGTCGAGCCGGTACAGGCTGAGGCCGATCAGCCGCGGCATGACCTGCGGCTGGATGCCGAAGTTCACCACCTGCCACCAGCCGGCGCCGGTCGCCCGGATCGCCTCGGCCTGGGCCTCGTCGATGTCCTCGATGTCCTCGGCCAGCAGCTTGGCCAGGAAGCCGATGGTGGCGAAGGACAGGGTCAGGAAGCCGGCGAACGGCCCGAACCCGAACATCGCCACGAACAGGATGGCGATGATGATCTCCTGGAAGCTGCGCGACAGCGCGATGATCGCGCGACAGGTCAGATAGACCGGCATCGGGGCGATGTTGCGGGCCCCGCCGATGCCGATCGGCACCGAGATCAGGATGCCGACCACGGTCGCCGTCACGGTCATGGTCAGGCTCTCCTCCATCCCCTGGGCGATGTCGCCCCAGCGGCTGAGGAAGTCCGGGACCAGGAAGCCCTTCACGAAGCGCAGGCCGCGGTCGAGTCCGTCGTAGACCCGGGTCCAGTTGATGTCGATCGAGGCGAAGGCCAGGACCAGGTAGACCAGGGAGCCGCCGTAGATCGCCCAGCGCAGCCGCGGGTCGCGGATCGGCGGCGGTCGCCGCCAGGTCGTCGGAAGCGGGGTGGTCTCGGCGGGTGCGCTCATGACAGTCCGGCCAGCCGCTCGCGGTCCAGGACCTCGGCCGGGCCGTGCGCCTCGTCGTGCGGGGCCGGGGCATCGAGCGGTTCCTCGGCGTCGTCCTCGACCGATCGGATCGTCGCCGACCAGTCCTCCTCGCCGTAGATCCGGGTGAGCACTTCATCGTCGAGCTCGTTCGGGGCGCCGTCGAACACGACCTCGCCGGCCTTCAGCCCGATGATCCGCCGCACGAAGCTCTGGGCGAGCGCGACGTCGTGGATGTTGATGATCGCCGGCAGGCCGCGCTCGTCGCAGATCTCGACGATCAGGCGCATGATCTGCCGGGACGTCTTGGGGTCGAGCGAGGCGGTCGGCTCGTCGACCAGCAGCAGGTCGGGATCCTGCGCCAGGGCGCGGGCGATGCCGACCCGCTGGCGCTGGCCGCCGGACAGGGCGTCGGCGCGCTTGTCGACATGGGCGCCGAGCCCGACCCGGTCGAGCAGCCCGTAGGCCTTGGAGACGGCATCCGGCGGAAACCGCCGGAAGAAGCTGCGCCAGAAGCCGACATAGCCGAGCCGCCCGGAGAGCACGTTCTCCATCACGGTCAGCCGCTCCACCAGGGCATATTCCTGGAAAATCATCCCGATCCGCCGCCGGGCCCGCCGTAGCGCGCCGTGCCCGAGCCCGGTGAGCCGGGTGTCCCCGAGCGTCACCTGGCCCGAGCTCGGCTCGACCAGACGGTTGATGCAGCGGATCAGCGTCGACTTGCCGGCGCCCGAGGGACCGATCAACCCGACCACCTGCCCCGGCTCGACGGTGAGCGACACGCCGGTCAGCGCCCGATCGCCGGTACGGTAGGTCTTCGTCAGGTTCTCCAGACGCAGCATCGATGCGGCCCTCCGACGCCGTCGCCGTTTACTTGCAGGCGTACGAGACGCCGTTCGCCGTATCGATCTTTCGGATGACGTCCCAGTGAGTCTTGTAGGTGATCGGGATGAACTGCTCCTCGCCGGAGCGGGCGAACTCCTCCTTCAGGGCCGAGCCTTCCCAGTCGAAGGTGAAGAACGCCTCCTTGATCTTCTCCTGCAGGGCCGGCTTCAGGTTGTAGACGTAGCCGAAGCCGGTGGTCGGGAAGGTCTGCGACTTGTAGATCGACACCACCTGATCGGCCTTGATCACGTCGCGCGCGATCATCCGGTGCATGACCGAGTTGGCGATCGAGGCGGCCGGATAGTCCTTGTTCGCGACCCCTAGGATCGAGTTGTCGTGCTTGCCCGAGAACACCGGCTCGAAATCCTTGCCGGCCTCCATGCCGAAGTCCGCCTTCAGGATCGCCGACGGCGCCTTGAAGCCGGAGTTGGAGGTCTGCGAGGTGAAGGCCATCTTCTTGCCCTTGATGTCCTCGACCTTGGTGATGCCGCTGCCCGGATAGGTGATGATCTCCATCTCGTAGCCGAAGTGGCCGTCCTTGCTGGCCATGATCGTGAACGAAACGAACCCGGCGCAGTTGACCGCCAGCGGGTTCGAGCCGGTGTTGAAGCCGGCGACGTGCAGGCGCCCGGCCCGCATCGCCTCGATCTGCGCGGCGTTGGACTGCACCGGGAAGAACTGGACCTTCTTGCCGGTGACCTTCTCCATGTGCCGCAGGAAGCCGTCCCACACCTTGGCGTAGACCGCCGGATCCTCGACCGGCGTGTAGGCGAAGATAAGGGTGCTCGGGTCGATCTGCTGGCTCGGGTCGCTCGGCGTGTCGGCGGTCAGGTCGCCGTTCTCGTCCTTGAAACGCGAGTCGAGGGCCAGGCCCGGGGTCGACCACGCCAGGACGGTGGCGAGCACCGCGACCGCACCGGACGCCTTCAGCAACGCACGACGTATCATGTCCATCCCTCCCTCGGGTGTTGTGTGATCACGGCTTCAACGCCGACGTGGACCGTCGATCCGAACCGTGTTCCGGCAATTCTACAATCATCAAAATCACTTCGGGTCCAATATTTTCGGAATCGCGCATGAATCGCGGCGAAGCGGCGACGGATTCGGGGAAATCCGGCGGTCGCTGTGTTCAGATCCGCGCGAAGTGATTGTCGAAGGCCAGCCCCGGGACCGGCACCAGGGTGTCGCGCATCAGCGAGCGGCCGGCGTCCAGGGGTCCGATCGCCCCGGTGCCGTCGCTGATCCAGAGGCGGTCGGTGCCGTCCTCGACCGCCAGGCCGCAGGCGTCGGTGGCCCGCACCAGCCCGACCGTCCGGCTGCGCCGCAGGTCCCACACCCCGACCCCGTCGCCGCGCGGGTAGCTGGCGGCCAGGTAGCGGCCGGTCGCGTCGATCGCCAGGTCGCCGACGTAGTTGCGGGTGACGGCGGGCGGTGCGGAGTCCTGCGGCATCAGGGTGACCGTGCCGTCTGGCGCCCAGATGCCGGCCAGCGGCACCCCTTGGTCGAGCGGACCCTCGTACTGCATGCCGAAGCCGATGCCGCCGTCCGGCGCTATCGCCAGGTGACGGATGCTGAGCTGGTGCAACTCCTTCGGCAGTACCAGCCGACGCAGCGCCTCACCGGTCGTCGGGTCGAGCACCGTCAGGCAGGGCTCCATGCTGGCGAGGTTCAGCTTGGCGCGTCCGGAACCGGGATGGGTCAGCAGGCCGCCGTTGGCGATCGCCAGGGTGCGACCGTCGCGGCCGAGCGCCAGGTCGTGCGGCCCGATGCCGTGGGCGTCCAGTTCGCCGACCCGGACGTAGCCGGCGGCGACGTCCCAGACGCCGATCACGCCGCGGCCGCCGTCGTAGTCGTTCTCCGTGGTGTAGAGCAGGCGCCCGGCGGCGTCGAACACCGCGTGGCCATAGAAGTGCCGACCCCGCGGCGCCGACAGGCTGCGGCGCAGCGCACCGTCCGCCAGCCCGACCACGGCCAGGAATCGCCCCGGTCGGCGGGCCATCACCACGATCTCGCCGCGGCCGCGCGCCACCACCGGCTCGTGGCCGCGGCCCGGCAGCGGTGTGGCGAACCGCAGCGTGCCGTCCGGCTCCAGCGCGACCACCCCGAACCGGCCGTCCGGCAGCCGTGCGGTCGACACCAGCAGGCGGGTCCGGGCCCGCGTCAGGCCGGGAGCCAGCGTCAGGCCGAAGCCGACGGCGGCGCCCCAGAGCAGGGCGCGCCGACCGATCGCGGTCGCGTCAGTCGCCGTCGAGCGCATTGAATCCCACCTTCAGGCCGAGGGCGGCGGCCAGGTCCTGCCGGATCATCGTCCGCAGGTTGCCCAGCACCACGGACAGGTAGTCGAGCCGGCCGCGGGCGGCCTCGTCGTAGACCGCCTCGTCGATCGGCAGCGTCACGCTCTCGGCCGCCTTCACGGCGTTCTCGAACTCGAAGGCGATGGAGTTCGCGAGCCAGCCGTAGTCCTCGGGCAGCCCGCGCGTGAAGCCGCCGAGGTCGACGAAGGCCATCAGCGCGAAGGCGTCGGCGGCCAGCACCTCGATGGTCAGCCCCGAGCGCCGGAACGGCGCGACGAACGGCTTGGCGCCCGCCATGTCGTCGCCGAGCACCGGCTTCAGCTTCTGGTCCTGGACGACCTGCAGGCCGGTGGCGAGGGCGCGGTGCAACTCGGCCAGGGCTTCCGCCGGCGTGCGATAGAGCGGGTCGTCCGCGTCCGGTCGCACCAGCCGCCGGGCGATGCCGTCGGCGGCGGCCCAGTCGTCGGCGACCGCGGCCGCGACCCCGGCCAGAGTCTTGGACGCAGCCACGGCGTAGGCGCAGCGGAAGTCGTCGGGCGCGTCGCCGCCGTCGCCGTACAGCAGGTATTCGATCGCCGTCAGACCCTGCAGGGCGACGCTCTTGCCGGCCAGTTGCTCCGGGTCGGTGACGGAGGCGTCGCGGTCGGCGAGTGCCCGACGGAGCTGGCGCTGGCCGATGCCCTTGGGGTCCGGCCAGAACGCGATGCGCTCCATCCGGTGGTCGTCGACCAGCGGGCCGAAGCGCAGGAACTGCACCCCGCTCCAGCCCTCGACCGCGGTCCGGAACGCATCGTCGAGCGCCGCGCGGGAAGCCGTGTCGGGGGTCTTGCAGAACCCGGCGACCGCGCGGTGCAACGCCCCGGTCTCCCGTGCGAAGCGGCCGGTCGCCGGGCGGATGTAGTCCTCGATCGCACGCTGCACGATGGCCGTGTCGCGGGCCGGCCGGTCGGCGGCGGCCGGGGTCGCGAAGGCGAGGAGCAGGACCAGACCCGCGGTCAGCCGGCGCATGTCACAGTCCTTCCAGGTAGGCGAGCAGGCGGGCGGCCTCGGCCGGCGGCAGGTCGCGGTAGCGGTCGCGCGCCCGGGCCGCTTCGCCGCCGTGCCAGCGGATCGCCTCGTCGACGGTGGCCGCCCGTCCGTCATGCAGCAACCGGTCACCATGGCGCACCGCCCGTCCGAGGCCCCAGAGCGCGGCGGTGCGCCACTCGGCTCGCGATGCGTCGCCCTCCGGGAAGCCACCCTCGAGGCCGGGGCCCATGTCGTGTAGCAGCAGATCGGTGAACGCCCGGACCGGCCGGCCGCCGGCGCCGGCGAGCTCGGGAACATGGCAGGCGGCGCAGCCGGCCGACCGGAACAGCGCGTCGCCCCGCGGGTCCGGTGCCGCCACCGGTGCCGGCAGGGCCGAGACATAGGCGACCAGGGTGCGCAGGGCGTCGGCCGGAACCTCGACTCCGTCGGCATGGCCGCCGTCGCCATGCGGTGCACGCAGGCAGGCCGCCTCGGCGGCGGTGCAGTCGCCGGCATGGTCCGGCCGGTCGACGGTCGACAGCCCGAGATCCGTCAGCAGGGCCGCCGTGGTCTGGCTTTCGACCGTCGGCTCTAGCGCCTTCCAGCCGAACCGGCCGCTGCCGAGGCGCCCGGAGATGCCGTCGCCGTCGTGGTCGGCGGGATCGGCCAGCGCGTTCAGTGCGTCGTCGGGCACCCCGGCCAGCAGCCCGATGCCGTGCAGCGCCGGGGCCCGCCGCGCTTCGGTCCGGGTCGCCGGTGGAAGCGCGCCATAGGCCAGGGCGTCCAGGCGGATCCCGGTTACCAGCGGGCCGAGCGCCGGGTCGGGCGAAGGGACCAGGTCGAATGCCACGGCGGCCTCGGGAGCGACCACGGCGGTGCCGAGGGTCTGGACCTGCAGTCCGTAGACCGGGTCGCCGGGCCCGGCATCACTGCCCAGGCGAACCACCAGCGCCTTCGGGTCGATGGTGCCGTCGGGACGCGCCGCGGTGCGCGACCCGCCGCCGCCGGCATGGCAGCCGGCGCAGGAGCGGGCGGTGTACAGCGGGCCGAGGCCGTCGCTGCCGCGGGTCGAGGCCGGCGACGGCACCCACATCCGGTCGAACAGCGCCTTGCCGACCGCCACGTCCAGCGGATCGGCCGCCGTTGGCCGGGGCGCGAGGCAGAGCAGCGCCATCGCGGCGATCGGGAGCGCGCGCATCATGCCACCGTCACGTAGCCCATCATGCCGGTGTCCTGGTGCTCGATGATGTGGCAGTGGAACATCCAGCGGCCGGGATTGTCGGCGACGAAGGCGATGCGGGCGCGCTCCTTCGGGGTCAGCAGCACGGTGTCGGCCCAGTGCACCGGGCGGTCGACCTTGTTGGAATCCAGTACCTTGAAGCTGTGGCCGTGCAGGTGGATCGGGTGCATGTGCGGGGTGACGTTGGCGAGCTCGAAGACATAGGTCTTCCCGAGCTTCAGTTCGGCCAGCGGCGGCGGCGGGTACTCGTGGCCGCGCTCCGGCCAGGTCTGCCGGTTGATCGCCCAGTAGGTGGCGGTGTTCAGGCACAGCGACCGCCCGAGGTCGATGGTCCCGCCGGTCGGGGTCTCGATCGTCTGGTTGATCGCGGTCGAGCTGAACACGAAGGGCAGGGTCTCGGCGTTGCGCAGGTCCGGTTCCGGCAATGTCGGGGCGAACAGCGGGGTGGGATCGAAGGCGGGCGCCGCGTCCGGCGCCGGGGCGTCGCCGACCAGGGTCATCAGGGTGACCGGCTCCCTGGCGAAGTAGTCGACCACGCGCGCGGACGCGCCCGGCGCCGGCGCGCGCACCACCACGTCGAGCCGCATCGCCGGGCCCATCCGCCAGGCGACCAGCGGGAACGGCGACACGGCGTTGCCGTCGACCGCGATGACCGCCGCCTCGGCGTCCATGACCCCGACCTGGCTGATCCGGGTGACGTCCAGGTTCAGGATCCGCACCCGGACGTCGTGGCCGGCAGGTACCCGGACGGTCGGGGCGTCGGCGAAGTTGGTGGAGCGCAAGGTGCCGAAGGTGCCGGCCTTGGCGGCACCGGCGTCGGTCTGGAAGTCGAGGAACCGACCGGTCGCCTGGTCCAGCCGCCAGTCCTTCAGCAGGCACAGCAGGTCGGCGGCGTAGGGCTGCGGCGCGTCGCCGTCGACCACCAGAACGCCGGCCAGGCCGCGCCCGACCTGCTCGACCGTGTTGCAGTGCGGGTGGAAGAAGAAGGTGCCGGTGTCGGGTAGCGTGAACCGGTAGTCGAAGGCCTCGCCGGGCAGCACCGGCGGCTGGGTCATGTACGGCACCCCGTCCATGGAGTTCGGCAGCCGGATCCCGTGCCAGTGCACCGAAGTGTGCTCGGCCAGCCGGTTCTCCAGGCGGGCCTCCAGCACGTCGCCCCGCCGCGCCCGGATCACCGTCAGCGGCGCGTCGCCATAGGTCCACAGCGGCGAGACCGGGCGGTCGGGGCCGAGCAGGTGGACCGGCCGCTCGGCCGCGGTCAGGCTGTGGCGATGGGTCGTCGGCGCCGCCGGTGCGGGCGGTTCGGGCAGCGGCTTCGGCGGGCGGCCCCCGGTGGCGAACCCGCCGACCGACAGCACCGCCACGGTGGCGGCGCCGCCGACCAGCACGCGCCGGCGGGTGAAGGCGGGGTTTCCGTGCATTCCGGTCATCGCGACCTCATACGGCCAGCACCCGGCCGCCTCCGTCGGCTGCCGGCGCCGGCTTCAGTCCCAGTTCGAGCAGCGCCCGGGCGAAGCAACTCCGGCTCGCCGACTTCAGCGGCAGGAACGGCTTGTCGAGGCGCTGGCACAGGTGCTTGACCCGCAGGCAGGCGGAATGGCTGACGCAGTCGACCGGGCATAGCACCGCGTCGACCCCCTCGACCAGATCGTCGATCCGCTGCAGCGTCTCCTCCTTGCCGCCGTCGTGATGCAGCAGGCTGGCCTGACGGCGCTCGGCGACGTCGCGCAGATGTGGCAGCAGCCCGGGCCGGCCGCCGACATAGAGCAGCCGGCAGGCCCCGCCGGGTATGCGTGGCGGCAGGGTCGGTGTGGCCGGCTCGGCCGCCGGCGCCCGGTCGCTCTCGGGGCGCCGCTGGCGATGCAGCAGGGCCAGCTGCCGGTTCAACTGCTCGACCTCGACCTCGAGCCCGCGGGCCCGGGTGCGGGCGCCGGCGAGGCTGCGCTCGCGCTTCGCCAGCTTGCGCTCCAGTCCGGTGGCCGGGGTGCGGCTGGCCTCCGGTCGGGTGGCCGCGGCCTCGGCAGCACTCAGCAGCTCGGACAGCCGGGCGATCCGGCGGTCGCGTTCCTCGACGCCGGCCTGGGCTTCCTGGGCCGAGCGGGTGGCGCGGGTCAGGCGGTCGCGGAGTTCGGCGTTGTCGCGCTCGAGCTGGTCGAGGCGGGCCGCGTGGTCGCGCACCGCCGAGCCCTGCAGGTGCGACATCATGTGGACCTCGCCGAACACCCGGGCGCGCAGGTCCTGCGGCACGTGGCGGTGCGAGAGCAGGGCCCAGTAGCCGCCGGCGATCCGGCCGGACGCCTTGAACTCCTGCCAGAGCCCGTCGAGCGCCGGCGGTTCTGCGAGGCGCGCAACCCGGCGCAGGGCGCCCTCGTAGCGATGGTCCAGCAGGCGCTGCAGGGCCCGCGCGACCGGCCCCTCCTGGGTCGACTGTTGGACGAAGTAGCCGTGGATCTCGTAGTCGGTGGAGTGCGCCGGCGGGGTCAGCCGCAGCTTGCGGGCCAGCGCCATCAGGTCGGGGGTGGCCAGGCAGGTCCCGAGGATCGAGCAGTGGAAGCCGCCGCCGATCTCCCAGAGCTTGAACCGGCCGCCCGACGAAACCGCTTCGCTGGGGGCGGAGTCCTGCGGATCGGCCACGGGCAGGGCGGCGCGCGCGCCCCGCGCCGGGTCGAAATCCGTCAGGCGGCCGGTGATCGTCATGGGGTTCGGGCCGCTCAGTTCTTCCCGACCGCGGCCGGGTTGTCGAGGCTGTCGGAGCCTTCGATCTGGATCGTCAGGTCGAGGGCCGCGACCACCCGTTCGATCGCCCGGGTCTGCGCCACCAGGGCGTCGATGGCGTCCTGGACGATCCGGTTCCCGGCGTCGTTGCCCTCGCCGATCATCTGGTCGTACGCCATCCTGCCGCTGTCGGCGGCGTCCTTCATGACCTGCATCCTGGCGGTGGTGGTCTCCAGGGCCTTGCGCAGCTCGCCGGCGACCGCCTTGTCCTTGGCGGCGGCGAGATCGAGGATCCCGGGGCCTTCGACCGCCTTGCCGCTGGTGCGGACATAGCGTCCGGTGGCCAGCGCCTGCATGCCGACCTGGTCGTAGTAGTGCGAGTTGTGGGTATTGTCGGAGAAGCAGTCATGCTCCTCCTCGGGATCGTGCAGGATCAGGCCGAGCTTCATGCGCTCGCCGCCCAACTCGCCGTAGGACAGGCTGCCGAGGCCGGTGAGGATGGTGGCCAGCGCGCCCTGCGATCCCTTGCCCTCGAGGTCCTTGCGGGCGGCGCCGCCGGGCGCCCAGTTGGCGACCATCTCGGCCAGGTCGTCGACCAGCAGGTCGGTGGCGGCGACCAGGTAGGCGGCGCGCCGCTCGCAGTCGCCGTTCGTGCAGTTCTTCGGGTCGAAATCGGTGTGCGGCCGGTTGCCGGCGCCCGGGCCGGTGCCGTTCAGGTCCTGGCCCCACAGCAGGAACTCGACCGCGTGGTAGCCGATCGAGACGTTGGCCTCGACCTCCTGGGCCTCGTGCAGCGACGCGATCAGCTTCTTGTCGATGGTCGAGGCGTCGACCATGGTCGCGCCGACCCGGATCTTCCGGTTGGCGATCACGTTCGCCGTATAGAGCGGGTTGTGCTCGGCCTCGCTGCCGTAGCCGGCGTCGACGTAGTCGATCAGGCCCTCGTCGAGCGGCCAGGCGTTCACCCGGCCTTCCCAGTCGTCGACGATGGCGTTGCCGAACCGCAGGCCCTCGGTCTGCTGGTAGGCCGGCCGGGCGTCGATCCAGGCCTTGCGCGCCGCCTTAAGCGTCGACTCGGTCGGCCCCTTCACCAGGGCGTCGACCGCCTGCTGCAGCGCCACCGCGCCGGCATGGGCGTCCTGGTACATGGCCTCGGCGATCGCCTCGTAGGTGGCGATCACCGCCTTGGCGTCGGGGGATGCGGCGCGGCCTCCCGACGGCAGCCCGCCGAGCGATGCGGCGAGCGTGGCCGCCAGAACGGCGGCGCGGGTCATCGATGTCATCCGGTCCCTCCCGGGTGCTGGACTGCAATGGGGCGTGCCGCACCGGGGGCCGGGCGCCACTGACCCGGCATTCGTATTGCGAACGCTTCGCAGTTTCAACCGTATTATTGCGAGGGGATCGCAATAATGTCGGGAAGGGCGTTACGCGGCGGGAGTCGCCGCGCGGTCTGCTCAGTGGTGCAGCATCGCCAGCTGGGCCGCATCCCCTTCGCGCGTCCAGACCGGTAGCCGAGCCGGCAGCCGGGCGGGTCAGGCGCTGACCTTCCGCAGCCGCAGGGCGGCGACCGCGAGCAGCGCGCCGATCCCGGCCAGCATGAACAGCCCGGCATCGAATCCGCCGGTGGCGTCGTACAGCACGCCGAGCATGATCGGCCCGCCGGCGCCGCCGATCTCGGCCGCCGAGAAGAACAGGCCGGTTGCCGTCCCGGCGTATTTCTCGCCGACCCCACGGATCTCCACCAGGGTCAGGATCGCCACCGTCATCAGCGAGCTGCGCGCGATGCCCTGCAACATCAGTCCGACCAGCAGCACCGGGCCGCCGCCGGCCTCGAGCATCAGGCTGGCGAACATGGCCGCGAGGCCGAGCCCGGCAAGCAGGACGAAGCGCCGCTCCGGGGTCGCCAGCCGCGGGATCAGCAGCGAGCCGACGATCGCGACGACCGTGGGGATGGTCGCCCAGTAGCCGGCGGCCGCGGCGGTCATGCCGTCATGGCGGAGCAGCTCGGGCAGCCAGTTGTTGAGGCCATGGTTGAAGCTGAAGATGCCGACCGCCATCAGCAGCAGCATGCGGACCGCCGGCAGCTTCAGCAGGCTGCCGATCACCTCGGTCTGCCTCGGCCGCGGGCCGCTTTCGGGTGGGTTGTCCAGGCGGCGCGCCACCGGGTGCAGCGACAGCAGCAGCCAGACCACCGCACCGGCGAACGCGCACAGCGACCACAGCTGCAGGACGCGGTGCCAGTCATGGCCGAGCGCCGGCATGGCGACCGCGTTGGTCAGCGACAGCACGATCACCGAGCCCATGGCCGGGCCGGTGATGTAGATCCCCATGGCCAGGCCGCGCTGGCTGCCGGTGAACAGCTGGCTGACCGCCTTGGGCGCGCCGGACGAGACGATCGGCCCGCCGATCCCGAACAGCCCGACCGCGAGCAGCAGGGTCGCGTAGTCGGTGGCGAAGCTGCGCGCCAGGCCGGAGGCGGCAACGATCAGCGCGCCGATGAACAGCGCCCGGCGGGCACCGAGCCGGTCCAGCAGGGCGCCGCACGGAATCGCGGCGGCGATGTACACCAGCTGCCAGATCCCCAGCACGCTGCCCATGGCGCCGTGGCTGAGCCCGAGGTCGCGGGTGATCGGCGCCACCACCGGCGCCAGCGACACCGTGATCATCCCGAAGCTGAGATAGACCAGCCAGATGCCGAACAGCAGCACCCAGCGGGCGGCACCCGCCGCGGGCGGGACGGCGGCGACCGGGACGGCCTCGGATCGGTCGGGCATGGCGGTCAGTCGAGGAAGCCGGCGGTCCAGCGGTCGTAGTCGGCGCCGCGCGTCAGCTGCTTCATCAGCTCGCCGGATGCGACCCCCGGCAGGTCGGCCGGGTCGACGCCGTCGCGCAGCGCCTTCAGGGTGGCGTAGACCGCCTGCACCCCGGCGGCGAAGGGCTGGTGGCCCTGCAGGCAGATCCGCACGCCCTGGCCGGCCAGGTAGTCCCGGTCCATCATCGCCTTCGAGGCGCCGCCCAGCATAAGCGGCAGGGTGACCTCGGCGGCGATCGCCTCGAGCTGGGCGCGGTCTTTCACGCCGACCAGGAAGATCGCGTCGACCCCGGTCGACTGGTACGCCCTGACCCGGGCGATGCAGTCCTCGGTGCCGGTCACGCCGGCGGCGCTGGTCCGGCCGAAGATGCTGAGGCCCGGGTCGGAGCGGCCGGCCACGGCGGCCTTCATCTTGCCGACCCCCTCATCGATCGACAGCAGCTCGGTCCTGCCGCCGGACCCGAAGGAGCGCGGCAGCACGGTATCCTCGATGCTGAGCCCGGAAATCCCGGCGACCTCAAGCTCCTCGACGGTGCGCTTGACGTTCAGGGCGTTGCCGTAACCGTGGTCGGCGTCGACCATCAGCGGCAGCGACGCGGCCCGGCAGATCCGGCGGGCCTGCTCGGCGAACTCGGTCAGGGTCAACACGATGAGGTCGGGCGCGCCGAGTACGGTCAGCGAGGCGACCGAGCCGGCGAACATGCCGATCTCGAAGCCCAGGTCCTCGGCGATGCGTGCCGAGATCGGATCGAACACCGATCCCGGATACACGCAGCGTTCGCCGGACAGGACGGCGCGGAAGTTCTCGCGCGGCGTGGTCGACCGCATGGGGCATCTCCGTGAGCTGGTGGCGGGCCGAAAGGCAGGACGGCGCGCATGTTAGCGCAGGATACCGGGGGCGCTACCAGTGCCGGATGCGATCCGTACGGAACTGCCGCCCGGCCGGACCGTTCAGCTACCGAACCGCCCGGAACGGAGTACCAGCCATGAAGCCGCTGATCATTGCGTCGATCCTGACCGCCGCCATCGCGGGCAGCGCGGTGGCCCAGTCTTCAATGAGCGGGCAGGTCGCCACCGGCGTCGACCAGGTCATGACCCGGGACGGCACCCGCTACGCCTGCACCGGGATCGGAGCCGAGAGCCGGACCGACCCGCGCTGGAGCGGGTTCCCGGCCAAGCTGGTGTTCGCCGCCAACGACGGCGGATACCTGTCGCAGGTCGCGACGCGGATCGCCGACGGCCAGGGCCGGACGGTGTTCGAGGTGCAGGACTGCGGCCCCTGGCTGCTGCTGGACCTGCCGAAGGGCCGCTACACGGTGAACGCGACCGCGCATGACGGTCAGGGCCGCAACTACGAAAGCCGGGCCATCATGACGGTCGGGGCGGGTGGCCAGACCGAGACGGTGGTGCGGTTCCCCGACCTGGCCGGCTGACCTGGGTTTCAGCCGCCGCCGGCGCGCAGCGCCGCCAGGTCGGCGGCCAGCTCGTCGGGCCGGGCCGGCTGCAGCCGCTCTTCCACGCCGGCATGCTCGACGTCGAACACCTGGCCCAGCAGCACCATGTCGACCGCCTCGCCGGTCTTTGACAACGGCAGGTGCAGGCGTCGGGTCAGCCGGTACTCGCGCTTCTCCCAGCGGAAGCGGCCCTCGGAGTAGATCGGGACGGCCTGCCCGACGACGATGCCGTAGAGCTGACGGGTGTAGGCCAGCGTATCGCCGCTCGTCAGTTCCTCGACGGTCAGTCCGGTGTAGTCGATGCCATGGGCGGCGACCACCTCGGTGCCGACCAGCCGGTAGCGGATCGAACGGCCGCCGTCGTCAACGTCGGCGAGCACGAGATTTCGCAGCAGCCGCGGAATCAGGGTCGGGTCGAGATCGTCCCGCAGCAGGGCCGGCCGGTCCCCGCGGCGATCCAGCCAGAAGTCGTAGAGAGCTTGCAGGCGCCCGTCGGCGATGCGGCCGCGAAACGATGGTCGATCATTCCGGCCCTGCCGTTCCAGTGTCCCGCTCCCTGCCACGCGCGCACTTCCCGGGGGTCGTGCCGAAGCCCGGCATTGTACACAAGTACGCGCGACCGGCGATCCGAACCCGACGATTCATCCTGCGGTAGCGCCGATTCGCGGGCATCGGCGACACATTCGTGCCATATCGCGTTCACATTCGTGCCTGACCGGCATATTTTGTGCGGCGCAACAAAGCACGAGCTAGGAGGTCTTGGAGTTTCAGCACTGGCGCATTTGAAGGTGTGACATGAGTTGGTCGATGGGCATTCGGACGTCGGCGGCGGTTGCGGTTCTCGCGCTCGGCGCGGTGCTGGCCGGGTGCGACCAGGCGCCGCCAGCCCAGGCCGCGGCGGCCGCGCCCGCACCACCGCCGGTCGAGGTGGCGGCACCGCTGGTCCGCTCGATCGTCGAATGGGACGAGTTCACCGGCCGGTTCGCGGCGGCCGAGCGCGTGGACATGCGGGCCCGGGTGTCCGGATATCTGCAGGAGGCGCACTTCCAGGATGGCCAGATCGTCCAGAAGGGCGACCTGCTGTTCACCATCGATCAGCGGCCGTTCCAGGCCGAGCTGGCGCGCGCCCGCGCCGAGGTCGCCAGCGCGCAGTCGCGGCTGTCGCTGTCGGAGCGCGAGCTGTCGCGGGCCGAGCGCCTGGTCGCCAGCAAGGCGATCAGCGAGGAGACCGCGGACAACCGCCGTTCCACCCGCGCCCAGGCGGCGGCCGACCTGCAGGCGGCACGCGCCGGCGCCGCCATCGCCGAGCTGAACCTGGAGTTCACCGAGATCCGCTCGCCGGTCTCCGGCCGGATCTCCGACCGCAAGGTCGATGTCGGCAACCTGGTCACCGGCGGCGACGGCGCCACCCTGCTGGCCACCATCGTGGCGCTCGACCCGATTCATCTCGAGTTCACGATGTCGGAGGCCGACTTCCTGAAATACGGCCGCCTGCACAGCGACGGCGTCCGGGCATCGGCACGCGACGGCGCGCACACCATCTATGCCCGCCTGATGGACGAGGCCGGCTGGCCCCATCAGGGCGTGATGGACTTCCTGGACAACACCCTCGACCCGGCGTCCGGCACGATCCGGGCCCGCGCCGTGTTCGCCAATCCCGACCTGCAGCTGACGCCGGGCACCTTCGCGCGGATCCGCATGGCCGGCTCCGGACGCTACGACGCGACCATGGTGCCGGATGCGGCGATCGTCTCCGACCAGGCCAACAAGATCGTCATGACGGTCGACGCCGAGGGCACGGTGGTGCCCCGGCAGGTCACCCTGGGACCGGTGGTCGACGGCCTGCGGGTCGTGCGCTCCGGGCTTGACCCGGCGGCCGACCGGATCGTCGTCAAGGGCCTGCAGCGCGCCCGACCCGGCGGCAAGGTGACGGTCGAGAGCACCACCATCCAGGCCAAGGCCGCGACGAGGACGGCCGGCGGCTGACCCGCCGCCGCTGCCCGCCGCGCCCCGCGCTCCAGACGAGGAACATCCCGTGCGCCTGTCGCATTTCTTCATCGACCGGCCGATCTTCGCATCGGTGGTGGCGGTCCTGATCACCCTGGTCGGGGCGATCAGCTACATCGGCCTGCCGGTCGCCCAGTACCCGGAGATCGCGCCGCCGACCATCCAGGTCACCGCCACCTATCCCGGCGCCTCGACCGAGGTGGTCGCCGACACCGTGGCGACGCCGCTGGAGCAGGAGATCAACGGCGTCGAGAACATGCTCTACATGTCCTCGCAGTCGACCGCCGACGGCCGCACCACGATCACCGTCACCTTCCGGCTCGGCACCGACCTGGACGAGGCGCAGGTGCTGGTCCAGAACCGGGTGGCGATCGCCGAGCCGCGGCTGCCCGAGGAGGTCCAGCGCCTCGGCGTGGTCACCCGCAAGAACTCGCCCGACCTGATGATGGTCATCCACGTCTATTCGCCGGGCGACGCGCGCGACAGCCTGTACCTGTCGAACTACGCCAAGACGCAGATCATCGACCGGCTGGCCCGGCTCGACGGAGTCGGCGAGGCCCGGGTGTTCGCGGAGCGCGAGTTCTCGATGCGGATCTGGCTGAACCCGGAGCTGATGGCGGCCCGCGCGCTGTCGGCCTCGGAAGTGGTCGCGGCGCTCAGGGCCAACAACCTGCAGGTCGCCTCGGGCTCGCTGAACCAGCTGCCGGTGCCGGACCCCGGCGCCTTCCAGCTCAACGTCGAGACCCTCGGCCGGCTGGTCGAGCCCGAGCAGTTCGAGAACATCGTCGTGAAGACCGACGCCGACGGCCGGGTCACCCGGGTGCGCGACATCGCCCGGGTCGAGCTCGGCGCCCGAGACTACTCGACCATCGGCTATCTCGACGAGAACACCGCGCTGCCGATCCTGATCTTCCAGCGCCCGGGGTCGAACGCGCTGGCCACCGCCGACGCGGTGCTAGGCGAGATGCGGACCCTGGCCGCCGACTTCCCGGACGGCGTCGCCTACGAGGTCGCCTACAACCCGACCGACTACATCGCGAAGTCGATCGACGAGGTCTACAAGACCATCTTCGAGGCGGTCGCCCTGGTCGTGCTGGTGGTCATCGTGTTCCTGCAGACCTGGCGGGCCGCGGTGATCCCGATCCTGGCGATCCCGGTGTCGCTGATCGGCACCTTCGCGGTGATGGCCGCCTTCGGCTTCTCGCTGAACAACCTGTCGCTGTTCGGGCTGGTGCTGGCCATCGGCATCGTGGTCGACGACGCCATCGTGGTGGTCGAGAACGTCGAGCGCTACCTGGCCGAGGGCATGGAGCCGAAGGAGGCCGCGCACAGGACCATGGACGAGGTCGGCGGCGCGCTGATCGCGATCGCCCTGGTGCTGTCGGCGGTGTTCATCCCGACCGCCTTCATCACCGGCATCTCCGGCCAGTTCTACCAGCAGTTCGCGCTGACCATCGCCTCGGCGACGGTGATCTCGCTCATCGTCTCGCTGACCCTGTCGCCGGCGATGGCCGCACTTCTGCTGAAGCCGCACCGGCCCGACCACGCGCCAAGTGGGGTGATGGGCGCGATCGGCTGGCCGTTCCGGACCTTCGCGCGGCTGTTCAACACCGGCTTCGACGGGCTGGCGCGCGGCTATGGCGGGCTGTCCCGGCGGCTGATCCGGGTCTCGGTCCTGGTGCTGGCGGCCTATGCCGGCCTGCTGTTCGTCACCGGCTGGCAGTTCGAGCGCACGCCGACCGGCTTCATTCCCGAGCAGGACCAGGGCTACATGATCACCGTGGTCCAGCTGCCGGCCGGCGCCTCGCTGGCCCGCACCGACGCGGTCGTGCGGCAGGCCACCCGGATCATCCTGGACACGCCGGGCACCCTGCACACCGCCGGCTTCGCCGGCTTCGACGGCGCCACCTTCACCAACGCCCCGAACGCCGGCGCCATCTTCTTCACCATGAAGCCGTTCGCCGAGCGCCAGGCGCTCGGGCTCGACGCGGCGACCATCCAGCGCAACGTCCAGCAGGCGCTCGGCCAGATCAAGGACGCCTACATCTTCGTGGTCGCCCCGCCCCCGGTGCGCGGCATCGGCACCGGCGGCGGCTTCAAGATGTATGTCCAGGACCGCCGCAACCGCGGCCTGCATGCGCTCGAAGGCGCCACCAGGGAACTGGTCGGAGGGGCGTTCCAGACCCCCGGCATCGCCTACGCCTTCACGCTGTTCAACACCTCGACGCCGAAGCTGTACGCCGACATCGACCGGGTGAAGGCAGAGATGCTCGGCCTGCCGCCGGAGGCGGTGTTCGACACCCTCGAGGTCTATCTCGGCTCGGCCTTCGTCAACGACTTCAACTTCCTCGGCCGCACCTTCCGGGTGACCGCCCAGGCCGACGGCGAGTTCCGCGACGACCCGCGCGACGTCGCCCTGCTGCGGGCCAAGTCGACCAGCGGCGAGATGGTGCCGATCGGCAGCGTCGCGACGTTTCGCGACATCACCGGCCCGACCCGGGTGGCGCGCTACAACCTGTACCCGGCGGCCGAGCTGCAGGGGGCGCCGATACCGGGCGTGTCGACCGGCGCGGCGATCGCGGCGATGGAGGAGCTGGCCGCACGGCAGCTGCCCTACGGCTTCTCCTACGAGTGGACCGAACTGGCCCTGCAGGAGAAGCTGGCCGGCAACACCGCGGCGATCGCGTTCACGCTCGCGGTGGTGTTCGTGTTCCTGCTGCTGGCGGCGCAGTACGAGAGCCTGACCCTGCCGCTGGCGGTGATCCTGATCGTGCCGATGTGCCTGCTGGCGGCGGTCACCGGCGTGGTGTTCCGTGGCCTCGACAACAACGTGCTGGTGCAGATCGGCTTCGTGGTGCTGGTCGGGCTGGCCGCCAAGAACGCTATCCTGATCGTGGAGTTCGCCAAGCAGGGCGAGGACGGCGGGCTGAGCCGGGCCGAGGCGGCGGTACAGGCGGCGATCACCCGGCTGCGGCCGATCCTGATGACCTCCTTCGCCTTCATTCTGGGCGTGCTACCGCTGGTGCTGGCCGAGGGCGCCGGCGCCGAGATGCGGCAGTCGCTGGGCACCGCGGTGTTCTCCGGCATGGTCGGGGTCACCCTGTTCGGGCTGCTGTTCACCCCGGTGTTCTACGTCGTCTGTCGCTGGCTGACCGGTTGGCGCAGGCCGAAAGCGGCGGCGCCGGCGGAGTAGCGGGCAAGGGCCTTCCCAGGCGCCGCGAAGCCGCCCACCATGCCGCCGTGGATTGGCAACGGGGGCAGGCATGCTGGCGCTTACGGGATATGTCGACCGGTTCTCCGCTGCGCCGAGCGGCACGCTGGCCTTCAAGGTCAGCAGCACGCTCGGCGAGGACTATACCGCCGACCTGGTGCGGATCCGCTGCGCCGACCCGAACCCGGCCGGGCCGGGCATGAAGATCCTGCCGGTGGACATCCCGTTCGGCGGCCGCTTCCCTTCGCGGTTCCAGCCGGTGCATCTCGGCTCCTACGGCCGGATCGACACCCCGGCGGCGTTGACCGACGTGCCGGTGCTGACGCTCTCGGCGATCATATGGCCGACCCTGCCGGGCCGCGGTCCGCAGGCGGTGCTGACGGTCGGCGATCCCGACGGCGCGGCCGGCGTCGGGCTGGAGGTCGGGCCGATGGGGGCGACGCTGCGGGTCGCGGGCAACGGCACCGGCGCCCTGGCGACCGGGGTGCCCCTGGCGGCCCGCAGCTGGTATCGGATCGCGGCGACCGTCGATCGCCGGGCCGGCACGGTCCGGGTATCGCAGACTCCGCTCGACGCCGCGCGCCTGGGCCTGAAGCCGGCCGAGGCGACCGCGACGTTGCGGCTGCCCGAGCCGCCGGGCGGCGGCGTGATGCTGGCGGCGGCCCCGGGCGCGGACGGGCCCGTTGCGCGCCACTACGACGGCAAGCTGGAGGCGCCGATGCTGGTGGCCGGCACCCTCGACGCCGCCGGTGCCCCCGGCGGCACGGTGCTGGCGGCCTGGGACCTGGGCCGCGGCATCGACGGGGTCCGGGTCGAGGATCTCGGCCCGGGTGGCCATCACGGCGTGCTGGTGAACCTGCCGACCCGCGCCGTCACCGGCTCGCGCTGGACCGGCAACGAGATGTGCTGGCGGCATGCGCCGGACGAGTACGCAGCCGTGCATTTCCACAGCGACGACCTGTACGACTGCGGCTGGGAGACCGGCTTCAGCTTCACGGTCCCGGACGGCATGAAGAGCGGCATCTACGGCGCCCGGCTGCGCTGTGCGGGCCACGAGGACATCATCCCGTTCTACGTGATCCCGGCGCCCGGCAGGCCGACCGCCAAAGTGCTGTTCATCGGATCGACCTACACTTTCCAGGCCTACGCCAACCATCGGCGCGGCAATCTGGACGAGGCGTTCCGGAAGCGGATCGCCGACTGGGGTGCCTATCCGCACAACACCGACGACCATTCCGACTACGCGCACTCGACCTACAACCGGCATCCGGACGATTCCGGGGTCGCGCTGTCGTCGCGGCTGCGGCCGATCCTGACCATGCGGCCGGGATACCTGACCTTCAACGACCCGCGCGGCTCCGGCCTCCGGCACTTCCCGGCCGACAGCCACGTGACCGACTGGCTGGAGGCCAAGGGCATCGCCTACGACGTGCTGACCGACGAGGACATCGACGAGGGCGGCGCCGAGGTGCTGAAACCCTACGCGGCGGTGCTGACCGGCTCGCACCCGGAGTACCACACGCCCGGCACGCTCGACGCGCTGGAGGGCTACACTGCCGCCGGTGGCCGGCTGTGCTATCTCGGCGGCAACGGCTTCTACTGGCGGATCGCCCGCAATCCCGACCTGCCGGGGGTCATCGAGGTGCGCCGCGCCGAGACCGGCATCCGCGCCTGGGCGGCCGAGACCGGCGAGTACTACCAGCAGCTCGACGGCGGCCTCGGCGGACTGTGGCGGCGCAACGGCCGGCCGCCCCAGCGCCTGGCCGGCGTGGGCTTCTCGTCCCAGGGCCTGTTCGAGGGCAGCTGGTACCGCCGCCTGCCGGCCGCCGACGACCCGCAGGTCTCGTGGATCTTCGCGGGCGTGCCGGAGGAGATCATCGGCGACTTCGGCCTGTCGGGCGGCGGTGCGGCCGGCTTCGAGCTCGACCGCGCGGAAGCGGCGCTCGGCACCCCGCCGGGGACCGTGGTGCTGGCGTCGTCGGAGGGCCACGGCCCGAGCTTCATCCCGGTGTTCGAGGACCTGCTGAGCCACGTCAACACCCTGCACGGCGGCACCCGCGACCGGCTGGTGCGGGCCGACATGATCTACGCCGACCTGCCGTCCGGCGGCGCGCTGTTCAGCGTCGGCTCGATCACCTTCTGCGGCAGCCTGGCGCACAACGGCTACGCCAACCCGGTGTCGCGGATCCTGGAGAACGTGGTGCGGCGGTTCGCGGGAGGGTGACGAGAGTGCCTGTCGCGTCGTGGGGCCCGGAGCCGGGCGCCCTCGCGCCCGACTCCGGAAGCCACCCGCCACCGCTCACGCCGCCGTCCGCACCTCGGCCTGCTCCAGGCCGAACTGCAGGCGCAGGTAGGTCTGCAGATGGCGCAGCTGCTGGGAGACGATCCTGGCGTCGTCCAGGGTACGCGACAGGATGAAGGCGCCCTCGAACACCACGGTGACCGCGTCGGCCAGGCTGTCGGCGTCGAACGCCAGACGTGGCGGGGTCCGGCCGGCGGCTTCGCGCAGCTTGGCGGCGATCTGGCCGCGCCAGGTCAGGATCGATTCGCGCATCACCGCCATGGTGCGCTCCTCGAACAGCCCGGCCTCGTAGCAGAACGACGCGAACAGGCAGCCCGGATAGGGCACGGTCCACTCCTCGGCGATCTCGGCGAACTGCTCGAGGAACAGCAGGAGCTGGCGAGCCGGGTCGTCGCTCAGCGCTTCCGCCGCCGCCATCTTGTCGGTCAGCTGCCGGATGTCGCGGCGGGCGTAGCGCTCTGCCAGGGCATGCGCCAGGTCGGTCTTGGTCGGAAAATGATAGAAGAAAGTTCCTTTGGTGATGCCGGCGCGCGGAAAGATCTGGTCGACCGACGTCGCCGAGTAGCCCCGTTCCATGATCAGGGTCTCGGCGGCGTCCATGATCGCCTTGCGGGTCTTGTCACCGTTGCGCGCCACAAATCCACTCCTGTCAACATGTTAGCTGGAATCCTGCCGCAGCATGTGAGCCGGGACAACGTTTTTATACCGACCGGATGGTTTAAATTTGGTTGACGATGTTCGTTTGTGAACATATACGGACCGCCCAGTCCAAGTATGTCGAGGTGAATGCCGTGGTTATGTCGACCGCGCAGCGCTTGCCGACGGCGCCTGATCACCCGTCCTCCCCAGAGTCCCCGATGGCGCTCGCGAACCAGGTCCGCATGCGCTGCGCCACGGCCGCGGACGCTCCCGAGATCGCCCGGCTGATCGCCATCGCCGGCGGCGGGATCCCGACCTGGCTGTGGAGCCGGATGGCGCAGGACGGCGAGGATCCGCTGGCGGTCGGGGCCGCGCGGGTGGCCCGGCCGGACACCACCTTCTCCTACCGCAACGCCGTGCTGGCCGAGCAGGCAGGCCAGGTCGCCGGCATGATGCTGGGCTACTGGCTGGACCGGTCGTCGCCGGGGGCGGTCGCGAACCTGGGCGACCTGCCGGCCCTGCTGCGCCCGATTGCCGAGCTCGAGCGGCAGGTGACGGGCAGCTTCTACATCAACGTGCTCGCGGTGTTCGACGGCTACCGCGACTACGGCATCGGCACGCGGCTGCTGCAGGCCGCCGCCAGCCGCGCCACCGCACTGGGATGCACCCAGCTGTCGGCCCAGACCTTCAGCCGGAACATCGGCGCGGTCCGGCTGTACGAGCGGAACGGCTTCCGGGTCCTCGATTCGCGCCGGATCGAGCCGCATCCCAGCCATCCCCACGATGACCGCATCCTGCTGATGCTGCGCGCGCTCTAGCAGGCGGCGTCGCTGACCGGGTGACCCGGCCCGGCGGCGGTGCTATCCACGGGGCATGTCTCTCCCGGATCCCGTCGACCCGCCCCCCACCGGCCCGTTGCCCGACCCGCTCGCCGTCGCCCGCGCGGCGCTCGCCGACGTGTTCGGGTTCCACGACTTCCGGCCCGGCCAGGAGGATGTGGTCGCCAGCGTGCTGTCCGGGCGCGACACCCTGGCGGTGATGCCGACCGGCGCCGGCAAGTCGCTGTGCTTCCAGCTGCCGGCGGTGATCGAGGACGGCCTGACGGTGGTGGTCTCGCCGCTGATCGCCCTGATGGACGACCAGGTGCGGGCCCTGCGCCTGCAGGGCGTGGCGGCGGGCTCCCTGCATTCCGGACACAGCCGCGAGGACAACGCCGCCACCTGGCGCGACGCCACCACCGGCCAGCTGCGGCTGCTGTACGCCGCGCCCGAGCGCCTGATGCTGGATGGCGTGATGGAGGGCCTGTCCCGGGTCCGGCTGTCGCGCATCGTGGTCGACGAGGCGCACTGCATCAGCCGCTGGGGCCACGCCTTCCGGCCGGAGTACTTGGCGCTGCCGAAGCTGCGGGCGCGGTTCCCCGGCGTGCCGGTGGCGGCGTTCACGGCGACCGCCGACGCCCCGACCCGGCGCGACATCGTCGAGATCCTGTGCGGCGGCGACGCCGCCGAGTTCGTGTTCGGCTTCGACCGGCCGAACCTGACCATCCGGATCGCCGAGAAGCGCGATCCGTTGCGCCAGGTCCTGGCGATCCTGGACGACAACCGCGGGCAGAGCGGCATCGTCTACCGGCTGTCGCGCAAGTCGGTCGAGGAGACCGCCGCCGACCTTGTCCGGCACGGCTACAACGCGCTGCCCTACCACGCCGGCATGCCGGCCGAGGTCCGCGCCGCCAACCAGGACCGCTTCGTCAGCGAGGACGGCATCGTGATGGTGGCGACCATCGCTTTCGGCATGGGCATCGACAAGCCGGACGTGCGGTTCGTCGTCCATGTCGACCTGCCGAGCTCGGTCGAGGCCTACTACCAGGAGATCGGCCGCGCCGGCCGCGACGGCCTGCCGTCGACGGTGACCATGCTTTACGGCCTCGCCGACATCAGCCAGCGCCGCCGCTTCATCGACCAGTCCGAGGCGCCGGAGGAGCAGCGCCGGGTCGAGCACCAGCGCCTGAACGCCCTGCTCGGCGTGTGCGAGACCACCGAGTGCCGGCGCCGGGCGCTGCTCAGGACCTTCGGCGAGGAGCTCGACAAGCCCTGCGGCAACTGCGACGTCTGCCTGGAGCCGCCGGAGGTGCTGGACGGCACGGTGCCGGCCCAGAAGGTGCTGTCGGCGATCCTGCGCACCGGCTCGCGCTACGGGGCCGGCCACGTGATCGACGTGCTGACCGGCCACCTCAATGACGCGATCACCCAGTACGGGCACGACGCGCTGCCGACCTTCGGGGTCGGGACCGAGTTCGACAAGAACGGCTGGCGCTCGGTGGTCCGCCAGCTGGTGGCGACCGGCGTCGTCGACATCGACACCGCCGGCTACGGCGCGCTCAGGCTCGGCCCGCGCGGCCGGGCGGTGCTGAAGGGCGAGGAGACGGTGGGCCTGCGCCGCCCGTCGGCCGGAAAGCTGAAGCGCAGGCGCGGCGGCGGCGACTCGGCCGCGGCGACAGCATCGCCGGAGAACGCCCCTCTGCTGTCGCGGCTGAAGTCGCTGCGCCTGGCGATCGCCCAGGAACTCGGCGTGCCGGCCTACACGGTGTTCCACGACCGCACCCTGATCGAGTTGGCCGAGCGCCGGCCCGACAGCCTGGACAAGCTGTCCAGCGTCCATGGCGTCGGCGCCGCCAAGCTGGAGAAGTTCGGCCGGCGCTTCCTGGACGCGATCGCCGCGGGGTGAGGGGAACGCCCGTCGCACCGTAGGTTCCGGGTCGCCCTGCGCTTGCCCGGAATGACGGCATCATTCTTCTCCGTTAGTCCGGAGCGGGCCGCCGCAGGCGGAACGCATCCGGAACCCACGGAGCGACGGGCGTCCGTCCCCGCTACTCGGCTGCCTGCTCGCGCGAGCGGCGCAGGCCCTTGTCCCACTTCTCCAGCCACCAGGCGTACTGGTGCGGCCACTTCTCGAAGTCCGGGTCGATGTCGAAATGCTGGGCGGCGTGCAGCGCCCAGAACGGGTCGACCAGGGCCTGCCGGCCGACCGCGATCAGGTCGGCCCGGCCGTCCTGCAGGATCTGCTCCGCCAGGTCGGGCTCGCGGATCAGGCCTACCGCCATGGTCCTGATCCCGACCTCGCGCTTGATGCGCTCGGCGAACGGCACCTGGAAGCCGGGGCCGCGGGTCAGGTTGGCGTTGGTCGCGCCCTTCGGGCTGTTGCCGCCGGACGAGCAGTCGATCACGTCGACGCCGCGGGCCTTCAACTCGTGCGCCAGCGCCACGCTGTCGTCCAGTTCCCAGCCGCCGTCGATGCCGTCGACCGAGGAGATCCGCACGAACAGCGGCTTGTCCTTCGGCCATGCCGCGCGCACCGCCTCGGCGACCTCCAGCGGGAACCGCATGCGGCCGGCCCGGTCGCCGCCGTAGCCGTCGTTGCGCCTGTTGGACAGCGGCGACAGGAACGACTGCAGCAGGTAGCCGTGCGCCATGTGGATCTCGACGATCTCGAAGCCGGCCTCCAGGGCCCGGCCGGCGGCATCGGCAAAATCCTGCCGGGTCTTCCTCAGATCGGCGTCGTCCATCATCTTCGGCAGCAGCCAGCCTTCGGCCAGGGCGTTCTCCGACGGGCCGAGCGGCTTCCACAGCCGGTCGCCGCGGGCGATCTCGGCCTCGGAGACCGGGCCGCCGCCTTCCCACGGGCGCTGGGTGCTGGCCTTGCGCCCGCCATGGCCGATCTGCACGGCCGGCACCGAACGCTGCTGCTTGATGAAATCGGTAATCGGTCGGAACGCCGCCACTTGATCGGCGTTATACAATCCGGGGCAGCCGTTGGTGATCCGACCTACCTCGGAGATGCCGGTGGCCTCGACGAACACCGAACCGGCGCCGCCCATGGCGAATTTGCCGTAGTGCACCAGATGATAGGTCGTGGGTATGCCGTCGATCGCCGAGTACTGGTCCATCGGAGAGATCGCGATCCGATTGGGCAGAGTCAGCCCGGCGATCGTCAGGGGCTCGAACAACAGGGGACGGGTGGACGACATGGGGGATCTCCGGCGCTTCCGAGGGCGCCATGAAACCGGTCGGATCGGCCATTTGCAAGGGGCGAGGGGTCGCGCGCGCTCTGCCCGGTCGTTGACTCAGGTTCGCGGCCGGGGGAAGAGATGGCGATGCGCGTACTGCTTGTCCTGACCCTGCTGCTGACCGTGGCCGCCTGCTCGACGGCCGGGCCGTCGGATCGGTCCGCGGACCCGTCCGTGCCGCCGACTTCGGCCCTGCCCGTGCCGACCCCGAGGCCGGGCGAGAACAAGGCCCGTCCGGCGGCGCCGGTGCCGGTTCCGCGCCCGGAGCGGCCGTCGCCGCCGTTCGACCTCGGCCAACTCGGGGGCGCGACCGAGTCGACCGTCGTCTCGACGCTCGGGATGCCGGACAATGTCCGCGAGCAGCAGCCGGGCAAGGTGTGGGTCTACCGGCACGGCGGCTGCCAGGTCGAGGTATTCCTGTACCCCAGCGTCGATGTCGGAAACATGGCTGTCCTGGGCACCGCCCTGATGCCCGATACCTTGGCCGAACCAGAACGCGACCGCTGTCGCCGCGATCTCGCGCGCCGCATGTCGAAGCCGCAGTGAGCACCGCCGCATGACCGACAATGTCCGCATCATGGTCGTCGACGACGATCCGATCATCCGGGAAACCCTGTCGCTCAACCTTGAGGACCAGGATTTCGAGGTCGAGGGACTGCCGAGCGGCGAGGCGCTGCTGGAGCACCTGCGCGGCGGCGCGACCGCAGACCTGATCCTGCTCGACTGGAAGATGGGACAGTTCAGCGGGCTCGACACGCTGCGCGAGATGCGCCGGATGGGCGGCGACATCCCGGTGATCTTCCTGACCAGCCTGACCGACCAGATCTACGAGGAGGCGGCGCTCGCGACCGGGGCGCTCGACTTCGTCGACAAGTCGCGGAGCTTCTCGATCCTGCTGCACCGGGTCCGCACCGTGCTGGCCGGAAGGCGCACGCCGAAGGAGGCAGAGCCGGCGGGCGACATGGCGACGGAGAACGGCCCGGCGGGCACGGCGCGGATCGGCCAGCTCACGCTGGACCCGGATGTCGGCCGTGCCTACTGGTGCGACCGCCTGGTCCCGCTGACCCTGACCGAGTTCCAGATCGTGCACGCCCTGGCGGCCTCGGCCGGCCGCGACATGCGGTACCGCGACATCTACGACCTGGTGCATGGCGACGGGTTCCACGCCGGCGCTGCCGGCGACGGCTACCGCGCCAATGTCCGGGGCTTCATCAAGCGGATCCGGCGCAAGTTCGAGGACATGGACCCGGCGTTCTCCGAGATCGAGAACTATCCGGGCTTCGGCTATCGCTGGCGGGCGTTGAGAAACGGGGAGGGCAGCAGCGCATGAGGTTCCTCCCGGCATTCGGGATCCCGTGAGCAGGCCGAGCCCGTTGCGGCCGATAGCGGCCAAGCTGGCCCTTGTCGCGGTCCTGTTCGCGGCGGTCCCGGCCGTAGTCTACCAGCAGTTCCGGGTCGCCGACGAGGAGCGGACCGCGCTCCTGCTGGACGGGGTCGCCAATCAGGGCCGGGCGATCGCCGAGGCGTTGCGCCCGATCCTCGAGACCGGCGATCCGACGGCGGTGACCAAGGTCGGCGATCGGATGGCGGCGCTGGCCGGCGCCCAGGTCGAGTTGCGCCTGCTGTTCCGACCGCAGGAGGCCGCCATCGATTCCTTTCTGCTGGTCGCCGCGGTGCCGCCGGTGCAGGCGGACTCCATGCAGGCCGAGCGCGCGTTCCTGATCCAGTCGCGGCTGCTGGAGACGGCGTGGCGGTCCTGCGACGCCACCGAGGCGATCGGGCGCTCGGTCGACGGCGACAGCTACGACACCCGCGGGGTGGTCGCGGTGACCCCGGTCCAGTCCGCGGCCGGCTGCTGGGCCCTGGTGACCAGGCTGACGGCCTCCGAGGCGCTGGCCCGGACGGTCTCGACGCCGTACTGGCAGCGCCCGGAGATCGTCCTCGCGCTCGGCCTCTACCTGGCGCTGGCGGTGGTCATCCTGCTGATCCTGTTCTCGGTGTCGCGCAACCTCGCGCGCTTCGAGCGCCTGGCCCGCTCGATCAGCATGGGGCGCGAGGGCGACCGCCGGTTCGCGAAGCTGAACGAGGTTCCCGAACTGACCGGCGTCGCCCAGCAGTTCGATGCCATGGTCGACCGGTTGCGGCTCAGTGCGGCGTCGATCCGCGAGACCGCCGAGGAAAGCGCCCACGCCCTGAAGACCCCGATCGGCGCGATCCGCCAGTCGCTGGAGCCGCTGCGCGCGGTGATTCCGGCGGACGACCGGCGCGGGCGGCGGGCGATCGAGATCATCGACCAGTGCTGTGCCCGTCTCGGGCAGCTCGTGGTCGAGGCCCGGCGGGCGATCGAGACTGCGGCGCTGATGGCCGATCCGCCGAACCAGGTTCTCGACCTGGGGCGGGTGGTCTCCGGGCTGGTGGAGGAGATGCGGGGGCCGTCGGAGGCCGCCGACGTCCATCTCGAGGCGCATGTCGATCCCGGGGTCACGGTGCTCGGGGGCGACGAGGCGATCGAAACCATCGTCGAGAACCTGATCGACAACGCCATCGGCTTCTCGCCGCCCGGCGGAACGGTCCGGGTCATGGTCCGGGCGGAACGCCGGGGTGCGGTCCTGTCGGTGCTCGATCAGGGGCCGGGGGTCGCGCCCGACCGCGTCGACCGGATCTTCGAGAAGGGCTACACCAGCCGCCCGAGCCCGGTGGCCGGCACGGAGCCCGCGGTCGAGGAGAATTTCGGCATGGGCCTGTGGATCGTCCGGCGCAATGTCGAGGCGATGAACGGTACCATCAGGGTCGAGAACCGCGCGACCGGGGGGCTCGGCGTCGAAATCGTCCTGCCGCTCGCCGGCCCGGCCTGACCGGCGCGTCCCGTTCCTGTCACAATCGCCGCTCTTGGGTTCCTGGAAATACTCGTTCAGTGATGCCTTGTGTTCTAGAAGAGATATTCTTGTGTCATTTTTGTGCCTCCTGCCTTTGTCTGTGACAAGTTGAAGGGGTGATGAAGTAGGGATTGATCGTCTGCCGCGGATCATTAATTCTTCACTGGTCATCGACGCGGAGGCAGATCATGCAAGGCGAGTTCGTGGACGCGGTCGAACAGTTGATACCGACGCTTCGGCGGTTTGCCCATTCACTGGCCCGCAATCCTGCGGACGCCGACGACCTGCTGCAGGACACCATGGAGCGGGCGCTGACCCGGTCCCACCAGTTCGAGGCCGGGACCAACCTGAAGGCTTGGCTGTTCACCATCATGCGGAACCGGTTCTACACCGAATGCCGTCGCCGGCAGCGCGTGCGGGACCATGCCGAGGAACGCCGCCTGGACGCCGCCGACACCGGCGAGGGTATGCCCGGCGGGCAGGTCGCCCGGGTCGAGACCCGGGAGTTCGCCCGCGCGTTCGCCTCCCTGAGCGCCGACGAGCGGACGCTGCTCGTCATGGCGACGGTCGAGGAACTGCCGTACGACACCATTGCGCAGATCTTGGAAGTCGAGGTCGGGACCGTGAAGTCCAGGGTCTCCCGCGTTCGCGCCAAGCTGCGTCGAATTCAGGAAGGCGAGGGCGATGTCGCGCTGGCGCGCGTCCGACTCCCCGTCACGCCGACCCGGCCGATCGTCTTCGGCCTCGGCACCTCCTGAACCGGTAGCCGCCCGGTTTTCGAGACCGGTCCATCCCCGTCGTTCCCCCCCCCTGGTCCGGGAACCGGGCGGCGCCCCAAGGCGTTCTCCCCAAGATCGACACTTCCCTGTACTGTCGGGCGGTTCGCGTGGGGAGGCGCCATGGGTGACGAACTGGACTTCCACAGTTGGGAACTGCTGTCCGCCTACCTCGACGGCGCCCTCGACGACATCGCCTCCGCCATGGTCGAGCGGGCGGTGAGGTACGATCCCGAACTGAGCAACGCCCTGGAAGACCTGCGCCGCCAGAAGGCGGCGCTGAAGCAATGGGCGGCGGAAATCGAGGCCCGGCCGGTTCCGCCTCGGATTCGCGTCATGCTCGACCGGGCTCGCCGCGAACGCGACGGCCGCGACGACACGGCCGGGCAGCCCGGAGAAAATCCCCCGAAAGAGTGATATGACCCTTCCCGTGCGCCGCGGTTCTCGCGGCAGCGCGTCATCGGAGAGCGCAAGGGGAGGATGGCATGCAGGTTCGTCTGGACGGGCGCACGGCGCTGATCACCGGCGGCAGCCTCGGGGTCGGGCGGGCGATCGCGACACGCTTCGTGGAGGCCGGGGCGCGGGTGGTGATCGCCGCGCGCCGGGCCGAGGTGCTGGAGGGGGCCCGCGCCGAGATCGCGGCGGTCGCCGGCACGGCGCCGTTCGCGGTGGCGGCCGACGTTGCCGATGCGGCCGGCTGCGTGCGCCTGGTGCGCGAGGCCGAGGCAGCGGCCGGCCCGATCGACATCCTGGTCAACAACGCCGGCACCTCGAAGCGCTCGCGCTTCCTCGACATCGACGACGCCACCTGGCAGGCCGACCTGGATCTCAAGCTGTTCGGGGCGATCCGCCTGGCGCGCCTGCTGGCGCCGGGGATGATCGAGCGGCGCTGGGGCCGGATCATCAACGTGCTGAACACCGGCGCCAAGGCGCCGCCGGCCGAGGGCGCGCCGACCGCCGTCAGCCGCGCCGCCGGCATGGCGCTGACCAAGGTGCTGGCCGGCGAGCTGGCGCCGCACAACGTGCTGGTCAACGCGCTGCTGGTCGGCCGCATCAAGAGCGACCAGTGGGTCCGCCGCCATGCGGCCGCGGCGGCCGAGGGGTCCAACGCCACCCTGGACGACTACTACGCCGAGATGGGCAAGGCGATCCCGATGCGCCGGGTCGGCGAGGCCGAGGAGTTCTCCGCGGTCGCCTGCCTGCTGGCCTCCGATCTCGGCGGCTACGTCACCGGCACCGCGATCAACGTCGACGGCGGGGCCTGCCCGGTGGTGTAGCCTGGTGCGGCCGTCAGCCGATCCGGATGCGGGTCCGGGCGACCGCCGCGTCCCAGCCGGACAGCAGCCGTCGGCGGGTGGCCGGCGGCATCGCCGGCTCGAATCGGCGGTCGAGCGCCCAGGACGCGGCGACATCGTCGAGCGAGCCGTAGATGCCGGCCTGCAGCGCCGCCAGGGCGGCCGCCCCGAGCGCGGTGGTCTCGGTCACCGTCGGGCGCTCGACCGGGATCGCCAGGACGTCGGCCAGGAACTGCATCAGCCAGTCGTTCGCCGCCATGCCGCCGTCGACCCGAAGCGTGCCCGGCTTCATCCCGTCCTCGGCCATCGCCCGGAACAGGTCGCGGGTCTGGTAGGCGACCGCCTCCAGCGCGGCGCGCGCCAGATGCGCGCGGCCGGTGTCGCGGCTCAGGCCGAACATGGCGCCGCGCGCCTCGGGGTCCCAGAACGGCGCGCCGAGCCCGGTGAAGGCCGGCACCAGGTAGACCCCGCCGGTGTCCTCGACCGAGCGTGCCAGGGCCTCGGTCTCGGCCGCCTTCTCGATGATGCCGAGGCCGTCGCGCAGCCACTGGACGACCGCGCCCGACACGAAGATCGCGCCCTCCAGGGCATAGGTGCTCCTGCCGGCGATCCGGTAGCACAGGGTGCCGAGCAGGCGGTTGTTCGAGCGTACCGGCGCGTCGCCGGTGTTCAGGATCACGAAGCAGCCGGTGCCGTAGGTCGACTTGATGTCGCCCGGCCGGAAGCAGGCCTGGCCGACGGCGGCGGCCTGCTGGTCGCCGGCGATGCCGAGCACCGGCAGCCGGTGTCCGAGCACCGACGGGTCGGTCTCGCCGAAGTCGGCCGCGCAGTCGCGGATCTCCGGCAGCACCGAGCGCGGCACCTGGAACACCGACAGCATCTCGTCGTCCCACTCGCCCGACGTCAGGCCGCAAAGGTTGGTGCGCGACGCGTTGGTGGCGTCGGTGACGTGCACTCGGCCGCCGGTCAGCCGCCACATCAGGAAGCTGTCGACGGTTCCGAAGGCCAGCTCGCCGCGGGCCGCCCGGTCGCGCGCGCCGTCCACATGGTCGAGGATCCAGGCCACCTTGGTGGCGGAGAAGTACGGGTCGAGCAGCAGCCCGGTGCGGTCGGTCACCAGGTCCTCGAGGCCGTCGTCGCGCAGCCGGGCGCAGGCGCCGGCGGTCCGCCGGTCCTGCCAGACGATCGCGTTGTGGATCGCCCGGCCGGTTGCGCGATCCCACACGATGGTGGTCTCGCGCTGGTTGGTGATGCCGAGGGCGGCGACCCGCAGGCCGGCCGCGGCGGCCCCGTCGATCGCCTCGCGGGTCACTGCGAGCGTGGTCGACCAGATGTCCTCCGGGTCGTGCTCGACCCAGCCGCTGGCCGGATAGATCTGCCGGAACTCGCGCTGGGCGACGGCCACGATCGAGCCGTCGGGGCGGAAGGCGATGGCCCGGCTGCTGGTGGTTCCCTGGTCGATCGCGACCACCGCCTGGGTGTCCGCCATGCCATCCTCCCTGGAAAGTCCCGTCCCGCCGGGCCGTCATTACGGCGTCGCGCGGGTTTCGTTCGTTGATTTTCGATTGAGAAAGAAAATCGAAAACGCCTACCCTTTTCCAGAAAAAAGAAAACGAGGTCAGGTCATGGACAAGGCCACCCGGCGGCGCGGCCGCATCAGGGAGATCGTCGGCGAACGGGGCTATGCCTCCATCGACGAACTGGTCCAGATGTTCGAGGTCACGCCGCAGACCATCCGACGCGACATCAATTTCCTGGCGGAGCGTGGCGAGCTGAAGCGCTACCACGGCGGCGCCGGTTTGTCGTCGAGCGTCGAGAACGCGCCCTACGACCGCCGGCGCCTGGCGTTCGACGCGGAGAAGCGGGCGATCGGGATTCAGGTGGCGACCGAGATCCCGGATCATTCGTCACTGTTCATCAACATCGGGACCACCACAGAGTCGGTGGCACGGGCGCTGCTCGATCACACCGGGCTGCGGGTGATCACCAACAACCTGAACGTCGCCCAGATCCTGACCGGCAACCCGACGTTCGAGGTGATCATCGCCGGCGGGGTGGTGCGCAACCGCGACGGCGGCATCGTCGGCGAGTCGGCGACCGACCTGATCCAGCAGTTCCGGGTCGACGTCGGGGTCATTGGAATCAGCGGCATCGCCGACGACGGCTCGCTGCTGGATTTCGACTATCGCGAGGTCCGGGTCGCCCAGTCCATTGTGCGCAATTCCGAAAAGGTCTTCCTGTGTGCCGACAATTCCAAGTTCGGCCGCAAGGCGATGGTCCGGCTCGGCCATATCTCGCAGATGCATACGCTTTTCACCAATTCCCCGGTTCCCGAGACGTTCGCTGAGGTGTTCCGCCACCACAATGTCCGGCTGGTGTCCGTCGACGTTTGAGTCCCGGGAATTTCGTTTGCGAAAATTCTGACGCTCCTGTACGACTTCGAAGCTGAAGTTTCGAAAAGAGAACCCGACCTTCGCGGGCCGCGGTTCCGGCGTCGGGAGGACAGGTGGACACGCCATTGGCGAGTGTTGACGTTCTGGTGGTCGGGGGCGGCATCAATGGTGCCGGCATCGCCCGGGACGCGGCCGGGCGCGGTCTGTCGGTCGTGCTGGCCGAGAAGGGCGACCTGGCTTCCGCCACCTCGTCGGCGAGCACCAAGCTGGTGCATGGCGGCCTGCGCTATCTCGAGCACTACGAGTTCCGGCTGGTCCGCGAGGCCCTGAAGGAGCGCGAGGTGCTGCTGCGCGCCGCCCCGCACATCATCTGGCCCCTGCGTTTCGTGCTGCCGCACCACCAGGGCCTGCGCCCGGCCTGGCTGCTGCGGCTCGGGCTGTTCCTGTACGACCATCTGGGCGGCCGCGACCTGCTGCCGGGCACCCGGGTCATCGACCTCGACCGGTCGCCGGTCGGGGCGCCGTTGAAGCCGGACTACCACCTAGGCTTCGAGTATTCCGACTGCTGGGTCGAGGACACCCGGCTGGTGGTGCTGAACGCCCTGGACGCCCACGAGCGCGGCGCCACGATCCTGACCCGGACCGCCCTGGTCGACGCCCGGACCGAGGCCGGCGGCTGGGTGGCCCGGCTGCGCGGGCCGGACGGCGAGCGGACGGTGCGGGCGCGGGCGGTGGTGAATGCCGCCGGGCCGTGGGTGGCCGACGTGCTGGGCGGCCGCCTCGGGGTGAACTCCGGCAGCGCCGTGCGCCTGGTCAAGGGCAGTCACGTGGTGGTGCCGAAGCTGTACGAGCACGACCGTTGCTACATCTTCCAGAACTCCGACGGCCGGATCATCTTCACGATCCCCTATGAGGGCGCCTTCACCCTGATCGGCACCACCGACGAGGACTACAAGGGCGATCCGGGGGCGGCGGCGATCAGCGAGGACGAGATCGCCTATCTCTGCCGGCTGACCTCCGAGTATTTCCAGGCGCCGGTCACCCCGGCCGACGTGGTTTGGACCTATTCCGGGGTGCGGCCGCTGTATGACGACGGCGCCAGCAAGGCCCAGGAGGCCACCCGCGACTACGTCCTGGAGTGGTCGGAGGCCGGCGGCGCCCCGGCGCTCAGCGTGTTCGGCGGCAAGATCACCACCTTCCGGCGGCTGGCCGAGGCGGCGATGGACCATCTGCGCCGCAGCTTCCCCGAGCTCGGCCGGTCGTGGACCGCATCCGCCCCGCTGCCGGGCGGCGACTTCGCCCCGCGCGGCGTCGACGCCCTGGTCGGCGCGCTGCGCACCCGGCTGCCGGGTCTCGGCCACGCCGAGGCGCGCCGGCTGGTGCGGGCCTACGGGACCCGGGTGTGGAACGTGGTCGGCAATGCCGCCTGCGCCGCCGATCTCGGCGCCTCGTTCGGCGCCGGGCCGACCGAGGCCGAGGTCGGCTACCTGATGGACACCGAGTGGGCGGGCCGGGCCGAGGACGTGGCCTGGCGCCGGACCAAGCTCGGACTGCGAATGACACAAGAAGAGATCCGCCGGCTCGACGACTGGATGGTCGCGCGCACGGCGGGCGCAACTCTGGGAGGACGAGATGCATCGGAGAGGGCGACCGGCGGCTAGGACCGCCCCGCGACTGGCCGCGTCGACTCCGGCGGGCCCCGCCGATGACCTCGAACTGCAGAACCGGTTACCTGCGCTGCGGCCGTAAGGCGGCAGCCAGGAGCGCAAGGTGCCGGGACGCAGAACGTGCGCCCCGTTCCGGTAACGGCAATAGCAGTGCGCACACAGGGAGGAAGCGAACATGTCGATTCGAACGACATTGCCGGCAGCAGCGCTGCTGTTAACCATGTTCGGAGCGCCCACTGCTTTCGCGGACGAGGTGGCCGCGAAGAAGTGGATCGACTCCGAGTTCCAGCCTTCGACGCTCTCCAAGGAAGAGCAGATGAAGGAGATGCAGTGGTTCGCCAAGGCGGCGGAACCATTCAAGGGCATGGAAATCAACGTGCTGTCGGAGGGCATCCCGACGCACACCTACGAAGCGGAGGTGCTGACAAAGGCCTTCGAGGAGATCACCGGCATCAAGGTGAACCATCAGATCCTCGGCGAGGGCGAGGTGGTTCAGGCGGTTCAGACGCAGATGCAGACGAACCGCAACCTCTACGACGGCTACGTCAACGACTCCGACCTGATCGGAACGCATTCGCGCCTGCAGAGCGCGATCAACCTCACCGACTGGATGGCCGGCGAGGGCAAGGACGTCACCAACCCGATGCTCGACCTCGACGACTTCATGGGCAAGTCGTTCACCACCGGTCCGGACGGCAAGCTCTGGCAGCTGCCGGACCAGCAGTTCGCGAACCTGTACTGGTTCCGCAAGGACTGGTTCGATCGGCCGGACATCAAGGCCAAGTTCAAGGCCAAGTACGGCTACGAGCTCGGTGTGCCGGTGAACTGGTCGGCCTACGAGGACATCGCCGACTTCTTCACCAACGACGTGAAGGAGATCGACGGCGTCCGGGTCTATGGCCACATGGACTACGGCAAGCGGGCGCCCGACCTGGGCTGGCGGATGACCGACGCCTGGCTGTCGATGGCGGGCGCGGCCGATGTCGGGATCCCGAACGGCCGTCCGGTCGACGAGTGGGGCATCCGCATGGAGAAGGGTTCGTGCAACCCGGTCGGCGCCTCGGTGGCGCGGGGCGGCGGCGCCAACAGCCCGGCGGCGGTCTATGCCGTGAGGAAGTGGGACGAGTGGCTGCGGCAGTACGCGCCGCCGGGCGCCGCGGACCTGGACTTCTACCAGTCGCTGCCGGCCCTGTCGCAGGGCAACGTCGCCCAGCAGATCTTCTGGTACTCGGCGTTCACCGCGAACATGGTCCAGCCCAAGAGCGCGGGCAACAACACCGTCGACGACAGCGGCAAGCCGTTGTGGCGGATGGCGCCGTCGCCGCATGGCCCGTACTGGAAGGAAGGCTCCCAGCGCGGCTACCAGGACGCCGGCTCGTGGACGCTGTTCAACTCCACGCCGGTGGAACGCCGTAAGGCGGCATGGCTGTACGCCCAGTTCGTGGTGTCGAAGACGGTCGACGTCAAGAAGAGCCAGGTCGGCCTGACCTTCGTGCGCGACAGCACGGTTCGCCACAAGTCGTTCACCGAGCGGGCGCCGAACCTCGGCGGTCTGATCGAGTTCTACCGCTCGCCGGACCGCGTGGCCTGGACCCCGACCGGCGTCAACGTGCCCGACTATCCGAAGCTCGCCCAGCTGTTCTGGCAGAACATCGGCGATGTCAACTCGGGCGCGTTCACCCCGCAGCAGGCGATGGACCGCCTGGCCGAGCAGATGGACCAGGTCATGGCCCGCATGCAGGCGGTGGACGAGTCGAACAACGTCTACCACGGCTGTGGACCTCGCCTGAACGAGAAGAGCGACCCGTCGAAGTGGCTGAGCAAGGACCACGCTCCGTGGGCAAAGCTCGATAGCGAGAAGCCGAAGGGCGAGACGATCGCCTATGACGAGCTGATCAAGCGCTGGACCGAGAACCAGTAGGCGACGGTACGGACCTCATACCTCCGGGGCAGGCGTGGTCATCGCCTGTCCCGGGGGGCTTCTTCAGGTTCACTAGGCGATCACGGAGCTGGCGGTCGGGCAATGTCTCTGGAATTGAAGCGGATCACCAAGCGCGTCGGCGCCGAGACCTACATCCACGAGACCAGCCTGGTTTTCGAGGAAGGGTCGTTCAACACGCTGCTCGGGCCCACCCTGGCCGGCAAGACCACCTTCATGCAGCTGATGGCCGGGCTCGACCGCCCGACATCGGGCGAGGTCTGGTTCCGCGGCCGCAACGTCACCGGCGTTCCGGTCCAGAAGCGCAACGTGGCGATGGTCTACCAGCAGTTCATCAACTATCCGAACTTCACCGTCTACGACAACATCGCGTCGCCGCTGCGGGTCGCCCGCATGGCAGCCCCTGAGATCGACCGGCGGGTCATGCTCGCCGCCGAGCTCCTGCGCCTCACCCCGATGCTGAAGCGCCGGCCGGCCGAGCTGTCGGGCGGCCAGCAGCAGCGCACCGCGATCGCTCGCGCGCTGGTCAAGGATGCCGACCTGGTCCTGCTCGACGAGCCGCTCGCCAATCTCGACTACAAGCTGCGCGAGGAACTCAGGGACGAACTGCCCCGGTTCTTCGCGGACCGCAACTGCATCGTCGTCTACGCCACCACCGAGCCCGGTGAGGCCCTGCTGTTCGGCGGCAACACCGCGACGCTCCACGCCGGTGCCGTGACCCAGTTCGGCGAGACCGCCGGGCTCTACCGCCGCCCCGCAGACCTGATCACCGCCCGGGTGTTCTCCGATCCGCCGATCAACACGGCCCAGGTCCTCAAGCAGGGTTCGGAGATCCAGCTCGGCGACTTCCGGCTGCCGGTCGGGCAGGCAGCGCGCGGCCTGCCCGACGGCGCCTACACGATCGGCATCCGTCCGCATCACATCACGCCGTCGCCCGCCACCCCCGATGCGGCGGCGATCGAAGGCACGGTGTTGATCGCCGAGCTCAGCGGGTCGGAAAGCGCGGTTCACTTCGATCTCGGCGGTCAGACCTGGGTCTCGCAGTCGCCCGGCATCCATCCGTTCGAGGTCGGGTCGGTGGCCCGGCTCTTCGTCGACATGAGCCACACCATGTTCTTCGACCTCGATCACCGCCGCGTCGAAGGAGGCGAATGATGGCCAAGATCCAGCTTCGCGATCTGCGGCACAGCTATGCCGCGCGGCCGGACGGCGAAAGCGACTGGGCGCTGAAGCGCCTGACGATCGACTGGTCGGACGGCGGGGCCTACGCCCTGCTCGGTCCGTCAGGCTGCGGGAAGACCACGCTGCTGAACGTGATCTCGGGCCTGCTGCGACCGACGGAGGGACAGATCCTGTTCGACGGTCGGGACGTCACCGGGGCCTCCCCGGAGGAGCGGAACATCGCCCAGGTGTTCCAGTTCCCGGTGATCTACGACACCATGACGGTCTACGACAATCTGGCCTTCCCCCTGCGCAACCGGGGTGTCGAGCCCGGCGAGGTCGACCGCCGGGTGCGCGAGGTCGCCGAGATGCTCGAGCTGGAGGACATGCTCCGGCATCGCGCGGCCGGCCTGACCGCGGACGGCAAGCAGAAGATCTCCCTCGGCCGCGGGCTGGCCCGCTCGGACGTGAACGTCATCATGTTCGACGAGCCGTTGACCGTCATCGACCCGCATCTGAAATGGGTGCTGCGCTCCAAGCTCAAGGAGCTGCACCAGCGCATCCGCGTCACGATGATCTACGTCACCCACGATCAGACCGAGGCGCTGACCTTCGCCGACCAGGTCGTGGTGATGAACGACGGGCAGATCGTTCAGACCGGCACCCCGGTGGAACTGTTCGAGCGGCCCAACCATACGTTCGTCGGGCACTTCATCGGCTCGCCCGGGATGAACGTGTTGCCGTGCGAGATCGCGGGGGGTCGGGTCGTGTTCGCCGGCCAGGCGGTCGACAGCGTGAACGCCGGCGACTACCGCGGCGACGGCGGCAGGCTGGAACTCGGTGTCAGGCCGGAATTCGTCAGCTTTGTCCCGCAGGGCGCGGCAGGGGGCATTCCGGTCCGGGTGGTGAAGGCGCTCGATGCGGGCCGGCACCGCATCGTCGAGACCGAGCACGACGGTCACAAGATCAAGATGCTGGTCCCCGAGGGCCAGCCGATTCCGAGCGACACGGCGCATGTGCGCTTCGCGCCGGAGCGTAGCTGGGTCTACCGCGACGGCTGGCTGATCACCGGGGAGGAGGCAGCACCATGAACAAGACGGTCAATCAGCGCGCGTGGTGGTTCGTTCTGCCGGTCGTTCTGCTGGTGGCGTTCAATGCCGTCATCCCGCTCATGACGGTGGTCAACTACTCGGTCCAGGAGTCGTTCGGCTCCAACATGTTCTTCTGGTCCGGGGTGCGCTGGTTCGAGGAAGTGCTGCGGTCGGAGCGCTTCCACTCGGCGCTGCTGCGGCAACTCGGCTTCACGTTTCTGATCCTGGCGATCGAGGTTCCGCTGGGACTGGCGATCGCGCTGGCGATGCCGCGGCGCGGACCGTGGGTGTCGGTCTGCCTGGTGCTGATGGCGCTGCCGCTGCTGATCCCGTGGAACGTCGTCGGCGCGATGTGGAACATCATGGCGCTGCCGACCATCGGCCTGCTGAGCGAGATCGTGCATGGTCTCGGCTTCGACTACAACTACACCCGCGATCCCACGGCGGCCTGGTTCACGGTGGTCCTGATGGACGTCTGGCACTGGACGTCGCTGGTGGTGCTGCTGTGCTACGCGGGGCTGGTCTCGATCCCCGACGCCTACTACCAGGCCGCCAAGATCGACGGCGCGCGGCCTTGGGCGGTGTTCCGCTACATCCAGCTGCCGAAACTCCGCTACGTGCTGACCATCGCCATCCTGCTGCGGTTCATGGATTCCTTCATGATCTACACGGAGGTCGTGGTGCTCACCGGCGGCGGTCCCGGCACCGCGACCACCTTCCTCTCGATCGACCTGGTGAAGACGGCGCTCGGCCAGTTCGACCTCGGGCCGGCGGCGGCGATGTCGCTGGTCTACTTCCTGATCATCCTGCTCATGAGCTGGCTGTTCTATACGCTCATGATGCGCAATGAGGCGAGGTAGCCATGCGCGCGCGATCTTGGGTGCCTACCCTCTACATCGTCTTCCTGCTGCTGCCGATCTACTGGCTCCTGAACATGTCGTTCAAGACCACGAACGAGATCCTCGGTGGATTCACCCTGTGGCCGCACAGCTTCACGCTGGAGAACTACCGGGTCATCTTCAGCGATCCGACCTGGTACAACGGCTACATCGCCTCGATCGAGTACGTCTTCCTGAACACCGTGCTGTCGGTGGCGGTGGCGCTGCCGGCTGCCTACGCGTTCTCGCGCTACCGGTTCCTGGGCGACAAGCACCTGTTCTTCTGGCTGCTGACCAACCGCATGGCACCCCCGGCGGTGTTCGCGCTGCCGTTCTACCAGCTGTACTCGGCGGTCGGGCTGTTCGACACCCCGTTCGCCGTGGCACTCGCCCACATGCTGTTCAACATCCCGCTGGCGGTGTGGATCCTCGAGGGCTTCATGTCCGGCGTGCCGAAGGAACTGGACGAGACCGCCTATGTCGACGGCTACCCGTTCTGGCGGTTCTTCATCGTGATCTTCATCCCGACGATCGCGGCCGGGATCGGTGTCGCGTGCTTCTTCTGCTTCATGTTCTCGTGGGTGGAACTGCTGCTGGCAAAGACCCTGACCTCGGTCGCAGCCAAGCCGATCGCCGCCCTGATGACCAAGACGGCGAGTACGTCGGGATACCAGCTCGGCCTCCTCGCCGCCGCCGGATCGCTGACGCTGATCCCGGGGGCGGTGGTCATCTACTTCGTGCGCAACTACATCGCCAAGGGCTTCGCCCTGGGCCGGGTGTGACGGGGGACGCTATGCAGGGGACATCGCTCTTCGCCTGGATGGCCTGGACCTGGCCGACCTTCGCGTTCTTCGCCTTCATCTTTCTGTGCCTGGCCGGCATGACGGCGTGGGAGTACCGGTCGCCCGGCGGCGGCCCGCGGCACGGCATCCTCGGGCTCGACACGACGCGCGGCGACCGCCTGTTCATTTCGCTGCTGGGCAGCGCCTTCATCTTCCTGGCGTGGTTGGGCCTGGTGGGCACGCCGCTGTGGGCGCCGCTGGTCATCGCGCTGGTCTACGCCGGCGTGGTGTTCCGCTGGGTTTAGCGAAAGCTCGCCGACGGCCTGGCGCGAGGGCCGCGTGAAGTAGGTTCCCTTCCCGGGGAGGAGCCCACTGGGCGGGATCCGAGAGGATTCCGCCCGTTTTTCTCAGAGGGTGTTGCCGACCGCGTGTCCCTCGTGGATGGCGGTGATCAGGTTGCGCGGCGACATCGCGTCGCCGACCAGCGAGACCCCGATGCCGGCGTCGCGCAGCGGTGCCGCGAGCGCGTCCTGCGCCTGCCGCGGCGTCGAGTAGACCAGCAGGTCGACGCCGTCGATGCGGCCCGGCGCGCCGGTGTAGGGATTGCGCCAGGTGAGCGTGCCGTCGACGTAGCCTTCGATCTCGGCGGCGTGGACGATCTCGACCCCGGCCGCATAGAGCCGGCGATGCACGCCGATCGCGCTGCAATGGTTCACCGCCCGCGCGAGGGACGGACGAGGGGTCAGGAGCACCAGCCGCCGCGCCGTCTTCGCCAGTTCGTCGACGAGCGCATAGGTGCTCGGTCCGTGGTCGTGGTCGTACACCGCGACGGTGCCGTCCCGGCCGACCGGCCCGGTGCCGCACGCCAGCAGGGCCATCGCCCGCTGCCCCGACACGGCTGCTTCGGTGTCGCCGACGCCCGGCGGCCGGCGCTGCACGGCGCCGGTCGCCAGCACGACGTGGTCGGGCGCGAGCGCCAGGACGGCGTCCCTGGTGGCCCGGGCCGACAGCCGAACCTCGACGCCGTGGCGCTCCAGGAGCCGGCGGTAGTGATCCAGCAGCAGGCCGAGCTCGCGGCGGTCCGGCAGTCCCGCCTCGTGACGGTAGTGCCCGCCGATCGCGTCGCCGGCGCTCAACAGCGTCACCCGATGGCCGCGGGCGGCGGCGACCCAGGCGGCCTCGAGCCCGGCGGGGCCGGCGCCGACCACCACCACGTGGCGGCTGCGCGGCGCCGGTTCCGGCCGCCAGCCGGCCTCGCCCTTCAGCCCGAGGCGCGGGTTCTGGGGCTCCTCCAGCGGCTTGCCGGCGTGGATCTCGCCCCAGGCCTGGTTGTCGTAGACCGACGGGCGGATCTCCTCCGGCCGGCCGGCCGCCGCCTTGGCGACGAAGGCGGCATCGGCCAGCAGGGCGCGGCACATGCCGACGAGATCGGCATAGCCTTCGGCGACGATCCGCTCGGCGAGTTCGGGCGTGTTGATACGGCCGACCGCCATCACCGGCACGCCCTTGGCGTGCGGCCTGATCTGCTTGTGGATGTCGATGAAATGGCCGGCGCGGAAGTACAGGTCGGGAACGTGCTGCTCGAGGCTGAGGCTGAAATTGCCCTGGCTGTAGGCGAAGTAGTCGAGCAGCCCGGTCTCGGCGAGGTGCGCCGTGATCCGCGACGCCTCCTCGGGGTCGATGCCGCCGGCCACCCCCTCGTCGCCGGGCATCTTCAGGCCGAGCACGAAGCCCGCCCCGCAGCGCCTGCGGATGCCCTCGGCCACCTGCCGCACGAAGCTCGCACGCCGTTCCGTCGAGCCGCCGTAGCGGTCGGTCCGGGTATTCGACCAGGGGGACAGGATCTGGGTGATCAGGTAGCCGTGCGCGCCGTGCAGCTCGACTCCGCCGAAGCCGCAGTTCCGGAGCCGCTCGGCCACCGCGACATAGGCGTCCGCCACATGGCTCAGCTCGGCCTCGGTCATCACGTGCGGGACGGTCCAGCTGTAGGCGTCCGGCTGGTCGGACACGCCCTTCGGCGATACCCCCGGCAGCCACAGCTGCTGGCGGCCGGGGTGCCAGAGCTGCCCGACGAGGCAGGCGCCGGCGGCCTCGGTCTCGCGCGCGGCGCGGCGGAAGCCCTCGACGTTGTCGTCATCGTAGCCGGTGACGGTGGAGCCCTGCGCCTTGGCGTCGGGATCGACGGCGATGACCTCGGTGATCACCATGCCGGTCCCGCCCCGGGCGCGCTCGACCAGGAAGTCGATCCAGCGGTCGGTGATCCGATTGGCCCGGGCGTAGTTGGTCACGGTCGCGACCAGGGCGGTGCGGTTGCGCAGCGTCCGCCCGCCGACGTCGATCGGGGCCAGGAGATTGGGGAAGGGCGGGGCGGCGGTGTCCCGGCGGGTATCGTGGTCCGTGTTCATCGGCCCCTCGCGGCGAGAGCGGGGGGAGGGGCCGGTGCGGCCCCTCCCGTGCCGATGATCCTACGTCGCCCGGATGCGCGCGAGGAAGCCGTCGACCTGGCCGCGCAGGGTCTCGGCGTTGCGCGACAGCTCGCCGGCCGCCTCCAGCACCTGGTGCGACGCCGAGCCGGTGTCGGTCGCCGAGCGGGTGACCTCGGCGATGGTGAACGACACGTCGTGGGTGCCGGTCGAGGCCTCCTGCACGTTGCGGGCGATCTCGCGGGTCGCGGCCCCCTGCTGCTCGACTGCCGAGGCGATGGCGGTGGCGATCTCGTTGATCTGCTCGATGGTCTGCCCGATCAGCCGTACCGCCTGCACCGACTGGTCGGTGGCGGCCTGCATCTCGGCGATCTTCGAGCTGATCTCCTCGGTCGCCGTCGCCGTCTGGTTGGCCAGGCTCTTGACCTCCGAGGCGACCACCGCGAAGCCCTTGCCGGCATCGCCGGCGCGCGCCGCCTCGATGGTCGCGTTCAGGGCCAGCAGGTTGGTCTGGCCGGCGATGTCGTTGATCAGCTTGACCACGTCGCCGATCCGCTGGGCCGCCTCGGCGAGGCCGTGGATCTGGGTGTTGGTGCGCGACGCCTGCTCGGTGGCGTCGCCGGCGATCCGGGTCGACTCGGTGACCTGGCGGCTGATCTCGGAGATCGACGAGGACAGCTCCTCGGCGGCGCTGGCCGCCGACTGAACGTTGGTCGAGGCCTGCTCGGAGGCGCTGGCCACCGCCTGCGACTGCCGGCTGGTCTCCTCGGCGGTCGCCGACATCGACTGGGCGGTCGACTGCAGCTCGGTCGAGGCCGACGACACGATCTCCACGACGCCGGTGACGCTGGCCTCGAACTCGTCGGCGAGGCGCTGCATGGCGGCGCGCTTCTCGGCCTCGTTGCGAGCCTTCACCTGGTCCTGCTCGCTGCGGATCCGCCCGGCCTCGAGCATGCTGTCCTTGAACACCTGCACGGTGCCGGCCATGACGCCGATCTCGTCGCGGTCCTCGCTGGACGGCACCTCGACCGTGAGATCCTGGTCGGCCAGCCGCTGCATGACGGAGGTCAGCGCCGCGATCCGGCCGGTCATCGCGCGCACCAGCCACAGGCCGAGTGCCAGCACGACCGCGGCGGCACCGCCGGCGACCGCCAGGACCACGGCCTGCAGCAGGTTGCGCGACGTGGTGAGCTCGGTTCCCGCCGCCTCGGCCTTCGCGCGGTTGGCGTCCAGCATGGCGCCGACCGCCTCGGAGATCGCGTTCACGCTGGCGCCGTAGTCGCCGTTGATCAGCTCGTTGGCCTGGACCTGGGCGAAGCTGTTGGCGAAGTCGAAGACCTGGGTGCCGGTCGAGTTGACCGGCTCGAGCTTGGCGGCGATGTCGTCGATCGACGCGGCGGTCTCCGCGTCCGCCGTCTCGCGCGCCGTCGCCAGGGTCTCCTGGAACGTCGCCATGGTCGCCACGAACTGCTCGCGCAGCGAGGCCTGCCGGTCTAGATCGAGCTCGGCGGCGGCGCCGGTGACGAAGCCGCGCTGCTTCTCGACCAGCAGCGACACCCGCGAGCCGAACTGGAAGTTCCGCACCGCGCCGCCGAGGCTGTCGCCGGCCTGCGCCATCCGACCGGATCCGTAGACCGCGGCGCCCGACACCGCGGCCAGCGCGACACAGACGATGAGCATCAGGATATACAACTTGGCCTTGAAGGTGACGGCCATGGAAATCCGGGTCGGGACGGTGGTCACGATCTGCTCCTTGCCTCAGCGAAAAGTCATGTCTGCCAGCCGTTCTAGGGCCACAGTGCCCGGCCGGTCGAGTCCTTACGGGATCTTCGAGATCAGCGGCTTTTTATAAGTATTACGTACACTTGAATTTCCCTTTTCACGATATGCCGGGGTGCTTACCAAATGGTTAAACCGGCATGAGTCCATCGCGTCCGGGGCGGTTGTGCGACTCCGCCGGCCCCGATAACGTGTCGGCCACTGCAATCGGGCCGTCCGGGCGGCATTTCCCGCTCCGGATGCCCGTTCCTGAGAGGACGGATCGTGACGACGGCCAGTCGTGCCCCCGAAGGGGAGGCGCCGGCCGGCGGGGCCGATAGCGCCTACGCCTGGTACCGGCTCGCCATGTCGCTGCTGGTCAGCATGATCGGCGGTGTCGGCCTGTGGTCGGTGGTGGTGACGCTGCCGGCCGTCGAGGCCGAGTTCCAGGTGGCCCGCGCCGATGCGTCGCTGCCCTACACCCTGACCATGATCGGCTTCGCGGTCGGCGGCATCGCCATGGGGCGGCTCGCCGACCGGTTCGGCATCCTGGTGCCGCTGCGCGGCGGCACGGTCGCGCTGGCGCTCGGCTATGCCCTGTCCAGCCAGGCGACCAGCCTCTGGCAGTTCATGGCCGCCCAGGGCCTTCTGATCGGCCTGCTCGGCAGCTCCGCGACCTTCGGCCCGATCATCTCCGACGTCTCGTTGTGGTTCGTGCGCCGCCGCGGCATCGCGGTCGCGATCGGGGCCAGTGGCAGCTATCTCGCCGGCACGGTCTGGCCGCCGATCGTGCAGGCGATGATCGACAACTGGGGCTGGCGCGACGCCCACCTGGCGATCGCGGTGTTCTGCTTCGTGACCCTGCTGCCGCTGTCGGCGACCCTGCGCCGGCGGGCGCCGGCGACCCTGGCCTCGGTGCCGCCGACGGCGACGCCGCAGCGAGGCACCGCGCGTCCGCCGATGTCGCCGCAGACCCTGCAGACCCTGCTGATGCTGGCCGGCATCGCCTGCTGCGTCGCCATGGCGATGCCGCAGGTCCATATCGTCGCCTACTGCGCCGACCTCGGCTACGGCACCGCCCGCGGCGCCGAGATGCTGTCGCTGATGCTCGGGACCGGCATCGTCAGCCGGCTGGCCTTCGGCTGGATCGCCGACCGGATCGGCCCGCTGCCGACCCTGCTGCTCGCCTCGGCGCTGCAGGCGCTGTCGCTGCTGCTGTTCCTGCCGTTCGACGGGGTCGGGGCGCTGTATATCGTGTCGGCGCTGTTCGGGCTGTCCCAGGGCGGCATCGTGCCGACCTATGCGCTGATCATCCGGCAGTTCTTCCCGCCGGCGCAGGCCGGCACGAGGGTCGGCCTGGTGCTGTCGGCGACCCTGCTCGGCATGGCGCTCGGCGGCTGGATGTCCGGCGCGCTGTACGACCTGACCCTGTCCTACCAGGCGGCGTTCCTGAACGGCCTCGCCTGGAACCTCGTCAATTCGGCGATCGCCCTGTTCCTGCTGCTGCAATTCGGGCGGCGGCGGGACTCCGGCGCGCCCGTCCCGAACCCTGCCTGACCCGATAGGAGAACCCGCAATGCCGATCACCGCCCGCTACGTCCTGATGGCCAGCATGGACGTCGATCCCGACCACGACGCGATCTTCAACGAGGTCTACGACCAGGAGCATGTGCCGTTCCTGCTCGAGGTGCCCGGCGTGCTGTCGGTTACCCGCGCCACCGCCGAGCCGCTGGCCATGATGCTGGGCGGCGAGCGCCGCGAGATGCCGTTCGAGGGCCCGCGCTACACCGCGATCTACGAGATCGAGAGCCCGGACGTGGTGCTGAGCCCGGAATGGGCGGCCGCGGTCGAGCGCGGGCGCTGGCCGAGCGAGGTCCGGCCCTACACCCGCAACCGCCAGCACAAGCTGTTCAAGGTCAGCTGACGGCGCCGCCCGCCGGGCGACGCCGCCGCCGCGTCGGTCAGGAGCCGTCCAGCCCCTTGGCCAGGTCGACCAGGGTCAGGAAGCCGGCGCGGTAGCCGAGCGGATCGTCGCCGCGGGCGTCGCGGGCCAGGGTCAGCACGTCGTCGTAGTCGAAGCTGCCGGTGTGCCGGCCGCCGCGCAGGATCTGGCCGAACGCGGCGACCGCCGCCGCGAACCGCAGGTCGGCGCTCGGCGTGCCGCTGCCGGCCGACGCGAGACGGCTGGCCGCCAGCGGTTGCTGCATCAGGATGCTGGCGGCCTGTCCCGGCAGCTTGTAGCGCAGCTTCAGGAAGGCGAACTCGGCGGTGTCCGGCGTCGCCGGTCCGGCCGCCGCTCCGCCGTAACGCAGCGGATCGACGGCGGTGCGGCCGCCGGCCGGCACGATCTCGTACAGCGCGGTGACCGTGTGCCCGGCCCCGATCTCGCCGGCGTCGACCTTGTCGTTGTTGAAGTCCGCGCGTTTCAGCAGGCGGTTCTCGAAGCCGACCAGCCGGTACTCGGCGATCACGGCCGGGTTGAACTCGACCTGGATCTTCACGTCGCGGGCGATCGTGAACAGCGTCGAGCTCATCTCGTTGACCAGCACCTTGCGGGCCTCGGCGAGGCCGTCGATGTAGGCATAGTTGCCGTTGCCGACGTCGGCGATCTGCTCCATCAGGGCTTCGTTGTAGTTGCCGGTCCCGAAGCCCAAGGTGGTCAGGGTGATGCCGCCGTCGCGCTTCGCCGAGATCAGCTCCTTGAGCCGGTCGACGTCGGAGATCCCGACATTGAAGTCGCCGTCGGTCGCCAGCAGCACCCGGTTCACGCCACCGTCGATCCGCGCCTGCTCGGCGAGCGCGTAGGCGCGCTGCAGGCCGTCGCCACCGGCGGTAGCGCCGCCGGCTTGAAGGCCGTCGAGCACGGTACGGATCTCGGCCTTGCGGTCGCCGGGCGTGGTTTCGAGCGCGACACCCGCCCGGCCCGAATAGGTGACGATTGCGATCCGGTCGGCGGCCGTCAGCTGGTCGGTTAGCATCTTCAGGCTCTGCACCAGCAGCGGCAGCTTGTCGGCGCTGTGCATCGACCCGGAGACGTCGACCAGGAACACCAAGTTGACCGGCGGCCGCGACGCGCGATCGATGTCGTATCCCTTGATGCCGATCTGCAGCAGGTAGCTGTCCGGGTTCCACGGCGTCCTGCCCACCTCCGTGGTGACGGCGAACGGCGCCTCGCGGTCGGTCGGTCGGACGTAGCCGTAGTCGAAATAGTTGATCATCTCCTCGACCCGGACCGCGTCGGCCGGCGGCATTTCGCCGGCGTTCAGCAGGCGCCGGACATTGCTGTAGGAGCCGGTGTCGACGTCGACCGAGAAGGTCGAGACCGGGTGCTCGGCGGCGAGCCGGACCGGGTTGGCGTCGAACGGCTGGTAGCGTTCGCCGCCGATCGCGGCCGGCGGCGCTGCGGGGGCGTAGAGGCCCTGTGGCTGGAATCCGAGCACGGTCGGCCCGGACGCGGCGCGGGCGACGGAACTGGCGCCGACCGGGGCGGAAGCGCCCGAACTTGTCGATATCCCGTCTGCGACGGATCCGTCCGGACCCGACTCGCAGGCGGCGAGCAGGGCGGTGGTCAGGAGCGCCGCTGCCAGTCCGGCGCGCATGGTGGTCACTTTCATCCGGGTCCTCCCCCATTGGATGGAACGCAATGGGTCGACGGTGTCGCGGCAATGCGGCCGGTGTCGGACAACCCAGGGGCGAATTCGGTACAGGGCGGGGCGAAACGAGGGCGGCGCCCCGGCGTTGCTGCTGACAGACCCTGACACGAGGTGCGTGTAGCGACATCCGAGTGCCGGGGCGGCCCGGCGGGCGAGGGAGACGACGATGGACGTTCTGGAGACAGTGCCGGCGCGACCGCAGACCGCCGCCGACGCGGTGGTCGAACTACGCCAGTACACCCTGAAGCCGGGCAGCCGGGACACGCTGATCGACCTGTTCGAACGCGAGTTCGTCGAGACCCAGGAGGCCGAGGGCATGAGCGTGCTCGGTCAGTTCCGCGACCTGGACGACCCGGAGCGGTTCGTGTGGCTGCGCGGGTTTCCGGACATGACGGCGCGGGCCCGGTCGCTGACCGCGTTCTACGACGGCCCGGTATGGGCTGCGCACCGCGATGCCGCCCGTGCGACGATGGTGGACACCGACGACGTGCTGCTGCTACGCCCGGCCGGCCCGGGCATGGGGCTGCGACGGCCCGGCACGCGGCCGCCGGTGGGGGCGGCGGCGCTGCCGCCGACCCTGGTGACCGCCACCATCTGCCATCTCGACGCTTCCGCCGAGGACGGCTTCCTGGCGTTCCACCAGCGGCTGGTCGACCCCGCCCTGCGCGCCGCCGGGGCGCCGGCGCTGGCGACCCTGGTCACCGAGCCGGCCGCCAACGGCTATCCGCGGCTGCCGGTCCGCGAGGGCGCGCGGGTGCTGGTCCGGCTGGCGGCATTTCTCGACCGGGCGGCCTACGACCGCCATCTGGCGGCGCTGGCGCGGTCGCCGGCCTGGCGGCTGGCGTCGGCGGAGATGGATGCCGCGCTGTCGCGTCCGGTCGAAACCCTGCGGCTGGCGCCAACCGCCCGCTCGGCGATCCGCTGAGCGGCGTGTTCAGAACACGCTCCATCCCATCTCGGCCGCGAGCATCTCCAGCGCGATGGTGCCGGCATGCGAATTGCCGTTGGCGTTGAGGCCCGGCGACCACACCGCGATGGCGGCGCGCTTCGGCACCACCGCCAGGATGCCGCCGCCGACCCCGCTCTTGCCGGGCAGGCCGATCCGGAACGCGACGTCGCCCGACGCGTCGTAGTGGCCGCAGGTCAGCATCAGCGCGTTGATCCGCCGGGCCCGCTCCGGCGCCACCACCCGCTCGCCGCTCAGCGGGTCGTGCCCGGCCGCCGCCAAGAAGAGGCCGGCACGGGCCAGTTGCACGCAGGTCATGGCGAGGGCGCACTGGTGGAAGTAGACCGACAGTGCGGAGTCCACCGGGTTGCGTAACCGGCCGAAACTGGCGAGGAAGTGCGCCAGGCTGTAGTTGCGGTGCCCGGTATCGGCCTCCGAGCGGGCGACCTCCTCGTCGATCGCCACGGCCGGGTCGTCGGCGCGGCGGCGCAGGAAGGCCAGGATCTCGTCGATCACCGCCTGCGGCGGCCGGCCCTCCAGCAGCACGTCGGTGACGGCGATGGCGCCGGCGTTGATGAACGGGTTGCGCGGAATCCCGCCCTCGCGCTCGAGCTGAACGATCGAGTTGAACGCCGATCCGGACGGCTCGCGGCCGATCCGCGTCCACAGCTCCGAGCCGACCTTGTCGAGTGCCAGGGTGAGGGTGAAGACCTTGGAGATGCTCTGGACCGAGAACGGCACCCGGGCGTCGCCGGCGGTCGAGACCCGGCCGTCGACCGACACCACCGCGATCCCGAAACGCTGCGGATCGACCCGGGCGAGCGCCGGTATGTAGCCGGCGACCTTGCCCTCGGCGAGATGCGGCCGGACCCGCTCGGCGATGCGCTCGAGGGTCGGGGTCAGGTCCATGCGCGATATCCGGCGGCGTGTTTCCTCAAGGCTGCACCGGGGCCTCTCGATCCGGGCACCAGCGCCACGGGTCCGCATCGGGCCTGATCGCCACGCCGCCGACCCAGCGCTCCGGCGGCCGGCAGGCGAGCCAGTCGACCCGGCGGTCGAGCACGTCGTGGCCGTCATAGGTCAGCACCAGCCGCCGGTGCGGCCACGGTTCCAGTGCGGTCGCCGGGTCGACCGCGAAGGGCGGTCGCTCGGCCCGGTTCATCGCTGCGAGCACGGCCCACAGCATCAGGTCGCCCAGGAACGGCAGCGGTTCGGTCTCGTCGTGCAGGGTGCGGAACACCCGGCCGCCCGTCGCCGGTTCCGGCCGCAGCGCCGCCAGCACCAGCCGCTCGGTCTGGGACAGCCCGTCGGTCGTCCAGGGCAACTCCTGCAGGTGCCGACGCAGGGCCGGCGCCATGGCCGGCAGTTCCGGCGTGCCGGCGCTGGCGATGGCGTGCAGGGTTTCCGGATCCGGCGCCCGCAGTGCCGCCCAGACCTCGGTGCCGAGCGCCAGCTGGGTGTCGGGCACCGGCACCCGGGTCGACCACAGACTGCGCAGCTCGACCGGGCTGAGCTGCCCGAGTCCGATGAAGCGGTCGATCTGCGGGAACCGGTCGAGGCAGATGAGCTCCAGCGCCACCGGCCGGCCGTGCTCGGCGAAATGGGCCAGCACCCGGGCCAGGATCAACTGGTCGTAGGAGTCGTGCTCGAACCACAGCACCACCCGCTCGTAGCGTCCGGCGGCCTCGGTCAGCCCCTCGGCCTCGGCGTCCTGTCGGCGCTTTACGTCGTCGGCCGGCAGGCCGTAGGTCTCGGACACGAAACGGGCCCGCGCCGCGCGCAGGTCGCCGGTCCCGGGTACCGGTCCCTGGCACAGCGGGTCGGAGAACTCCAGGAAGTCGCCGGCGAACCCGGCCAGTTGCAGGGCGTCGCGGATGTCGGAGCCGCAGCGCAGGTGCAGGGTCGACCGGTCGCCGTCCGGCGCGGCGTCGCCGTTCGTCAGGGCCCGCCGGGCTTCCGCCAGGCGGCCGGCATGCGCCACCAGGGCCGGCCAGCTCGGCAGTCCGAGTTCGCGGGCGATCACCAACTGGGCGTCGTCGACATGCCCGAGGATGTCAGCCAGGGCGTCGCCCGTGACGCCGACGGCGCGCGGGTGACCGGTCCGCAGGCGCGCCAGGGCCGCCGGTTCGCCGAAGGCCACCGCCCGCTGCAGTTCGCGGGCCCGTCGGCGCTGCTCGTCCAGGTCGAGCGGACGCGGTTCGTCCGGGTCGGTGACCGGCTCCGGGGCGGCCGGCCCGGACGGAGGCGAGGAAGGGGCGAGGACCGGCATGGTGACCTCCGTTCGGACGACCGAACCCGTCGACCCGGAATTGGGCCGCGGCAGCATCTGGACGAACCCGGCGGACGATCCCAATCGCCGCCGGGTCGAGGCCCGGGATGCGTCGGTCACGTGCGTCGACGCTAGCGGTCCCTGCAGGGCGATTCAAGCGACAGTAAAGCTTTCCGGTTCCATGCCGGGCAACCGCGGGGGCATGCTGGCCGTCGAACCGATCCGGCCGCGGAAGCCGAACCCGGACGGCGTCGAGGGAGAACACGAATGACCTATTGCCTCGGTGTGTCGCTGCCGGCCGGCCTGGTGCTGGCGTCCGATTCGCGGACCAACGCCGGCATCGACCAGATCGCCACGGTCCGCAAGCTGTCGCTGTTCCATCGGCCGGACTCGATCGTGATCGCCGTGCTGTCGGCCGGCAACCTGGCGACCACCCAGGCGGTGACCACGATCCTGCAGCAGAACCTCGACACCGGCGACCCGGCGCGCGACCTGTTCGTCCAGGGCTCGATGTTCGAGGTGGCGCAGATCGTCGGCGCGGTGCTGCGCGAGGTGCTGGCCCGCGACGCCGACTTCGTGCGCCCGTTCGGGGATCCGGGCGGCACCTTCCTGGTCGGCGGCCAGATCAAGGGGGAGCCGCCGCGGCTGTTCCAGGTCTATACCGCCGGCAACTTCGTCGAGGCGACGCCGCGCAGCCCGTTCCTGCAGATCGGCGAGACCAAGTACGGCAAGCCGATCCTGGACCGGGCCTTGCACGACGACCTGTCGCTGGCCGAGGCCGCCAAGCTGGCGCTGCTGTCGTTCGACGCCACCATGCGCAGCAACCTGTCGGTCGGCCCGCCGATCGACATGCTGTGCTACGAGGCCGACAGCTTCAGCACCGCCAACCTGTCGCAGTACACCGAGGACGATCCGTTCATGTCGGAGCTGCGCCGGGCCTATGGCGAGGGCCTGATGGAAGTGGTGCGCGGCCTGCCGCAGCCGCCGCTCGCCAACCGCAACGGCCCGTTCAGGGAGTAGCCGTTGTCCGGCCCCGATCCCGATGCCCTGTACCCACTGGCCGGCCACGACCGCACGGTGTTCCTGAAGCCGCTGCTGGACCGTCGTCTGGCCGAATCCGGCCGGCCGGACAACGTCGCGGTCGGCGCCTACAGCTACTACGACGACGTCGAGGACCCGCTGCCGTTCTTCGAGCGCAACATCCGCTACAATCACGGATTCAGCGGCGCCCGGCTGACGATCGGCCGTTACTGCGCGCTGGCGTCCGGCACCACCTTCGTCATGCCGGACGCCAACCACGCCATGGAAGGCGCCACCACCTACCCGTTCCCGATCTTCGGCGGCGACTGGGCCGAGCGGCTGCCGGTCCACGAGCTGCCTGTTCCCGTCCGCGGCGACACCGTGGTCGGCCACGACGTGTGGTTCGGCTACGAGAGCCTGGTGATGCCGGGGGTGACGATCGGCAGCGGCGCGGTGATCGGCACCCGCGCGGTGGTGACCCGCGACGTGCCGGCATACGCGGTGGTGGCCGGCAACCCGGCCCGCATCGTGCACCGGCGCTACGACGACGCCACGGTCGCCCGGCTGCTGGATCTGGCCTGGTGGGACTGGCCGCCCGAGCGGGTGGCGGCGGCGATCCCCGACCTGGTGCACGGCCGGCTGGAGCGGCTGGAGACCGTCTCCGACACGGCATGAGTCTTTTGTATCCGGAGGGGTGGGCGGTGCCCGCGGCGATCGTCTAGCCTGCGGCGCGGGCACCCGGCCCGCGACCCAGGAGGCATGCCGTGAACGCGATCCTCGACGAGACCGAACTGGCCACCATGAAGTTCGGGATCGGCCAGCCGGTGCCGCGCAACGAGGACCCGACCCTGCTGACCGGGCAGGGCCGCTACACCGACGACCTGAACCGCGACGGCCAGGCCTACGGCGTGTTCGTGCGCTCGTCGGTCGCCCACGGCGTGCTCAATGGCATCGACCTGGACGACGCGCTGGCGATGCCGGGCGTGCTCGGCATCTACACCGGCGCCGACCTGGAGGCCGCCGGCTACGGCCGGATCCGCTGCGCGGCGCCGCTGAAGAACGCCGACGGCTCGGACATGCGCAACCCGATGCGCCCGGCGTTTCCGACCGACCGGGTGCGGTTCGTCGGCGACCCGGTGGCGATCGTGGTCGCCGAGACCCCGGCGCAGGCGCGCGACGCCGCCGAGGCCGTAGCGCTCGACATCGACCCGCTGCCGGCGGTGACCGAGGCCCGGGAGGCCGCCGCCGACGGTGCGCCGCGGCTGTACGACGAGACCCCGAACAACGTCGTGCTCGACTACCGATACGGCGACGCCGACGCGGTCGCGAAGGCGTTCTCCGCGGCCGCCCATGTCACCCGCCTTGATATCCGCAACAACCGGGTGATCGTCTCGGCGCTGGAGCCGCGCGCCGCGATCGCCGAGTACGATCCGGGCGAGGACAAGTGGACGATCCGGCTCGGCTCCCAGGGCGCGTTCGGGCTGCGCAACCTGCTGGCCGACGACATCCTGAAGGTCGACCGGGCCAGGGTCCGGGTGCTGACCGGCAACGTCGGCGGCTCGTTCGGCATGAAGGCCTTCGTGTATCCGGAATATCTGGCGCTGTTTCACGCCGCCCGGGCGCTCGGCCGGCCGGTGAAGTGGACTTCCGACCGGTCCGAGAGCTTCCTGGCCGACCAGGCCGGCCGCGACCACGACATGACCGCGGAACTGGCGCTCGACGCCGACGGCCGGTTCCTGGCGGTGCGGATCGACGGGTTCGGCAACATGGGCGCCTATGTCGGCCAGGTCAGCCCGGTCGCGGCGACCCTGAACGTCGTCAAGAACGTCACCAGCGTGTACCGGGTGCCGGCGCTGGAGGTGATATCCCGTTGTGTGTTTACCAACACCTCGCCGGTCAGCGCCTACCGCGGCGCCGGGCGGCCCGAGAGCAACTACTACATGGAGCGGCTGGTCGACACTGCGGCCCGCGAACTGGGGATCGACCGGGTCGAGCTGCGCCGCCGCAACCATATCCCGCCCGAGGCCATGCCCTACGACACCTGCTCGGGCCTGACCTACGACAGCGGCGAGTTCACCGCCCTGATGGAGCAGGCGGTCGCGTTCGCCGACTGGGACGGCTTCGAGAAGCGCAAGGCCGAGAGCAGCGCGCGCGGCCGGCTGCGCGGCCTGGGCATCGGCGACTACCTGGAGGTGACCGCCCCGCCGCTGAACGAAATGGGCGGCATCCGGTTCGAGGACGACGGCACCGTCACCATCGTCACCGGCACGCTGGACTACGGCCAGGGCCACTGGTCGGCCTTCGCCCAGGTGCTGCACAGCCGGCTCGGCGTGCCGTTCGGGAAGATCCTGCTGCTGCAGGGCGACAGCGACGAACTGATCGCCGGCGGCGGCACCGGCGGGTCGAAGTCGATCATGGCCAGCGGCGCCGCCATCGCGGAGGCTAGCGACAAGGTGATCGAGGCCGGCAGGCGGATCGCCGGCCACCTGCTGGAGGCGGCGGTTCCCGATATCGAGTTCAAGGCGGGCAGATTCTCGATCGCCGGCACCGACCGCTCGATCGGTATCATGGAGATCGCCGAGAAGCTGCGCGCCGGGATCGACCTGCCCGCCGACCTGCCGCGCAGCCTGGACGTCCGGCATGTGCACGCGGGCGCGCCGTCGGCGTTCCCGAACGGCTGCCACGTCGCCGAGGTCGAGGTCGACCCGGACACCGGCGTGGTCGAGGTGGTGCGCTACCACATGGTCAACGACTTCGGCACCGTGGTGAACCCGATGCTGGTCGAGGGCCAGGCCCATGGCGGCATCGTCCAGGGCATCGGCCAGGCGCTGATGGAGCGTTGCGTGTTCGACGGCGACGGCCAGGTGCTGACCGGCAGCTACATGGACTACGCGGTCCCGCGGGCGACCGATGCGCCGATGTTCGCCTTCGGCACCCGCTCGGTGCCGGCGACCAGCAACCCGCTCGGCGTCAAGGGCTGCGGCGAGGCGGGCTGCGCCGGGTCGCTGCCGGCGGTGATGAACGCCCTGGTCGACGCGCTGGCGGCGTTCGGGATCACCCATATCGACATGCCGGCCACCCCGGAGCGGGTCTGGCGGGCGATCCGCGAGGCCCGCGGCTGACCCCCTGGGCTGACCCCCCTGGGCTGACTCCCTGGGATGACCGATGTGGCAGCGGCCGGGATGCGTTCTGACTGGCCGCCGGGCGCCATTTCGGCGATGCTGCCATCCGATTGTGTTGGGGAATCCAGAACGGAGCGACGGCAATGCGTGGCTTGATGACGGCGCTGCTGCTGCTGGCGGCGGTCGCCCTGGCCCCGGCGACGGTGTCGGCGCAGGCGGCACAGACGTCCGCGGCCCCCGGCACGGTCGCTGCGCCGGCCCCGACCGAGGGCTGGCTCGGCGGATCGGCCGGCGCGTCGACCGCCGAGGCGGACGACGTGATGCGGACCATGTATGTCTCGATGGGAGCCATGGCCGGCTACATGTTCGCGGTGATGCCGGTGACCACCGCGGCGGTGACCGCGGCGGTGGCGAGCGGTGTCGCGTCGATGTGGGCCTACGACTACCTGATCGCGCCAAGCGGCGCGCCGGCCAAGCACCCGCACTGAAGCCGGTCTCGGTTCGCTACTCGCTGACGATCCAGTAGCCGAGCGCTGCGCCCGCCGTGGCGGTGGCCAGCAGCGTGACGGTCCGGCACAGGGCCTGGCGCGCCGCCGGCGACAGCGCCGCGGCGCCGAGCAGGTTGCCGCCCAGCGCGTTGGACACCGCCGGGCCGGCAAGCGGCACCAGCAGGGCGCCGCCGGTCGCCGCGTTGATCGCGACCACCCCCAGCACCGCGCCGGTCCCGACCGCGAGGGTGGCGGCGGTGCTCCAGCCGCCGGCCGCCGCCGGGGCGGGGGTCTGGGCGCCTGTCTGGGCGCCTGTCTGGGCCGACGCGGCAACCGGCGCCAGGATCAGCCCCAGGCCCAGTACCGCCGCACGGATCGTTCGCATGGCTCCCTCCCTTCTCGATGGTGGAGCCCAGCCTACCACAGCGCGATCGCGTCACTCCTGCAGCAGATACGCCAGGGTGTAGGTCTGGCGCGCGCCCGGGCGGAACCCGCAGGCGGCTTCGCCGACCATGTCCGAGATCTCGGCGGCAGCCGCCTCGAGGGTGGCGTGGTCGTAGGCCTCGACCACCACGACCCCGTCCAGCGACTGCTCGCCGGTGGCGCTGCGCAGGGCGCGTTCGTTGGTCTCGGTCCGGGTGACGCCGCGGTCGCAGGCGCCGACATGGGCGCCGACGATGCCGTCGATCCCGGCGATCCGCTCGACCAGCGCCCCGGTTGCCGCCTCGTCGACCTCGCCGTCCGGCTCAAGCCGGATGGTCAGCACGCTGCCGGCATAGCCGTTCGCGGCCCCGGCGGTGGCCAGGCGGCGGCAGGCGCCGCGCATGAAGTTGCGGAACGCCGGCGCCACCTTGCGGGTCCAGTCGGTCGGCGCGTTCAGGCGCTCGAGATAGGCCGGGCTGTTGAACACCGACAGGTCGGCGCCCTCGTACAGGGTGAAGCAGCGGTGCTCCGGGGCGTCGGCGCTCATGTAGCGGCGACCGGCCAGGAAGCCCGGGATGCCGACCCGCTCGGGCATGTGCTCGTAGGTGTGCCAGCGGTGCCAGTCGGCCTCCATCGCCGGGTCGATGTCGTGCCAGATGGCGAGGAACGCCTGGGTTCGGCGCTGCATGGGGTCCTCCGGTTCGTTGGTTCGTGTTTCAATCGCGGCCGAGCAGGAAGTCGGCGATGACGTCGATCTGGGCCTCGTACATCTCGGTGCCGGTGTTGGTCGAGCAGCCGGCGGCCCGGGCGGCGACGATCAGCGGCGGCACGGAAGGCGCGGTGACCACGTCGCCGACATGGGTGCCCGGCGACAGCCGGGCGGGGTCGACCGGCAGCGGATCGCCGGGGCGCATGCCGGCCGGCGAGGCGTTGGCGACCAGGCCGTAGCCGGTCGGGTCGGCGCTCGTTGCGGCGGAGACGTTGCGGTGGCGACCGGCCAGCTTCCCGACCAGGGCGTCGCGGCGGGCGGCGTCCAGGTCGAACACCGCCAGTTGCTCGACGCCGCCGTCCAGCAGCGACAGGCCGATCGCCGACCCGGCGCCGCCGGCGCCGACCAGCAGGGCGCGGCGTCCCGTCAGCTCGACACCCTTGGCCCGCACCGCGTTGCAGAAGCCGATGCCGTCGGTCATGTCGCCGTGCCAGCCGCCGTCGGGGTTGCGGCGCAGGACGTTGGCGGCGCCCAGCAGTTCGGCCCGCGGCGAGACCGTGGCGCAGGCGGCACGGGCCCGGAACTTGTAGGGCACGGTGACCACCATGCCGTCCAGGTTGCCGGCCCCGGCGGCCAGGTCGAAGAAGCCCTCGATGCGGTCGGCCGGTACCTCGATCGGCACCAGCACGGCGTTGGCGCCACGCGCCTCGAAGCCGCGGGTGATGCCGCCGGGGGACTTCACCTGGGCGATCGGATAGCCGACGGTGAAATACAGGCGGGTGTCGCCGCTCAGTCGCTCGAGCATGGGATCCTCGGTGCCTCTCCGGACCGGGGCATCATGACACCGCCGGCAGCCCTGGCGAGTGTGCGTTCGCGCATGTCAGCCGGTCGGGCCGGGCAACGCGGTGACGCGGAGCCGTGGCGGCAACCTGCGTCGCATAGCTACCAGTCCCGTTCGATCCGTCCGGCGGTCCCGGTCTTCCAAGCCTCGTAGTAGGGAAGCAGTTCGTCGGGGATGCCGGACTCGAACGCCTGGCCGAGGCCGAACCGCGGCATCGCTTCGCGCAGTGCGCTCAACAGGGCAGCGCCCTGAATGCTGTCCTTCCGGCGCTTGAGGCTGTCACGCTTGGCCTGGTCGGCGAGCCAGAGCTTCTGCAGGGCGAACCATCTCGGATCGGGTGCGACGATACGGGCCGGCGACGCGTCTCGCGCCACCACGACCCGACCGAGCGGCTTACCCAGCAGCAACCATTCCTGCTCCGGCAGCGGCACGGGCACGGGGCGGTCCCGGCGTCTGCGCAGGCCTTCGATGCGGGATGGCGCCGCCAGGACCTCGACCTCGTAGGCCTTCGAGTTGCGTGCCTGAAAGGTCCGTTCGGTGTTGACGGTGTAGGTGCCGTCCACTGCCTTCAGAAGGCCCCAGAGCGTCGTCCGGTCATCGATGTCGTCCGTCGCCTCCTCACGGCCCGCCCAGGCGAGATCGAAGTCGTCGGTTTCATCGGGGGCATCGCCGATGCGGCCGCCGGCTTCGAGCGCGTATGCCGCCATCGCATTGGTGCCGATCACCAGCAGATGTGACCCGAGCAGCTGCCGGCGGTCGGCCTCCCGCAGGATCTTCGCGGCCTCGCTGGCGATCATCGGCAGACGCAGTGCCCGGTAGAGCCGGCAGGTCTCGGCGAGCCTGTCTCCGCCGGACCGACGGCGGTCCTGCAGCCTCGCCTTCTCGGACTGGTAGGCCTGGTATCTCGCCTCGGTTTCCGGCGAGCGCGGGCCGAGGCTGGTGCCGTTTCCGCGGCGGTCCGCCATCGCATACAGATAGCTTCTGCCGGAGACGGTCTTCCACTGCATCCCGTAAGGCAGCGCCGCCAGCGCGCGCTCGGTCTCGATCCATGTCTCGTAGTGCTGCTGCAGGTTGGCAGCCACCCGCAGCTGTTCGTCGGAGAACGGATGCACTGCCTCGATCATCATTTATCCGGCAATACTGAGATTCTTATCATATGAAGGATAATTATAAATATTTCAATAGTATAAAATTCAAATCTCTGGGCGATGGCACGCTTGCCCCAGTGGGTGACGATCACCCCCGCTCGGCCTTCTCCAGCAACGCCAGCAGGCCGCGCAGCAGGGCGGTCGGGGACGGAGGGCAGCCGCGGATGTGCAGGTCGACCGGCACCACCGACGAGACCCCGCCCGCGACCGCGTAGCTGCCGACGAACAGCCCGCCGTCGACCGCGCAGTCGCCGACCGCCACCACCCATTTCGGGTCGGGGGTGGCGGCGTGGGTGCGCTCCAGCGCCTCGCGCATGTTCCTCGTCACCGGGCCGGTGACCAGCAGCACGTCGGCGTGGCGCGGCGACGCCACGAAGCGGATGCCGAAGCGCTCGAGGTCGTAGAACGCGTTGTTCAGCGCGTGGATCTCCAGCTCGCAGCCGTTGCAGGAGCCGGCGTCGACCTGCCGGATCGACAGGCTGCGGCCGAGCCGGCGCCGGATCGCGCCGGCCAGTTCGGCCAGCGCGCCGTCTTCCGCCGCCGGCGCCGGTTCGGTCAGCGGGCGCCTCAGCAGGCCGTCGAGGAGCAACTTGCGCATGGCCATTCTCCTAGAGGTCGTGGCCCGAATAGGAGCAGTTGAACGACTTGTTGCAGAGCGGGAAGTCCGCGACGATGTTGCCCTCGATCGCGGCCTCCAGCAGCGGCCACTGGAACCAGGACGGGTCGCGCAGGCGGCAGCGCTCGACGATGCCGTCGCTGCCGATCCGGACCCAGGCGAGCACGTCACCGCGGAACCCCTCGACCAGGGCGGACCCTTCGCCGGTGCCGCCCTGCAGGGTCGCCAGCACCGGGCTGCCGCTGTCGGCGCCTTCCGCCAGCCGCTCCAGGATCCGTTCGACCAGCGCCAGGCTCTGCCCGACCTCCTGGATGCGGATCCAGACCCGGGCGTTGACGTCGCCGTCGGTGCGCACCGGCACTTCGAAGTCGAACTCGTCATAGGGCGTGTAGCCGGGCAGGCGGCGGGCGTCGAAGGTCCGGCCCGAGGCCCGGCCGACGAAGCCGCCGGCGCCGTACTGCCGGGCCAGCGGCTCCCCGAGGAACCCGGTCGAGACCGTGCGTTCCTGCAGCGAGGCGGTCTCGTCGTACAGCGCGACCAGCGGCGGGAAGCTGCGATGCGCCTCGGCCAGCAGCGCCCGGATCGCGGTGGCGCCCTCGGCGCCCAGGTCGCCGGCGACGCCGCCCGGGACGACCCGGTCGCGCATCAGCCGGTGGCCGAAGGCGGCCTCCGCCGCCCGCAGCACGCGCTCGCGCAGCACGCCGCAATGGGCGTGCATGATCGCGAAGGCGGCGTCGTTGCAGATCGCGCCGATGTCGCCGAAGTGGTTGGCCAGCCGCTCCAGCTCCGCCATCAGGGCGCGCAGCAGCCGGGCGCGCGGCGGTACCTGCATCCCCACGGCTGCCTCGACCGCCAGCGCGAAGGCCAGGCCGTAGGCGACCGTGCTGTCGCCGGAGACCCGGCCGGCCAGCTGCGCGGCCCGGTCGATCCCGGATCCGGCGATCAGGCCCTCGATGCCCTTGTGGACGTAGCCGAGACGCTGCTCCAGCCGCACCACCGTCTCGCCGTTGGCGGTGAAGCGGAAATGCCCGGGCTCGATGATGCCGGCATGCACCGGGCCGACCGGGATCTGGTGCAGGCCCTCGCCTTCGGACGGCAGGAACCGGTAGGGCGGGGCCGGCGCCGTGACCGGCCGGGTGTCGCCGAGCGGCTGCCGCAGCCCCCAGCGGTCGTGGTCCAGCCAGGGCCGGGTATCGGGCAGGCCGTCCGGCTCCAGCCCGTACAGGTCGCGCGCCGCCCGTTCGAGCCGCAGCGCCGGCGGGTGGTGGCGGGCGACCGAGGGGAAGCGGTGGCCGGGGCAGTCCAGGCTGATCGTCGCGATCGCGGAGCCCGGCTCGTCCAGCACGGCCATGTGGACCCGGTCGGGCTCGCCCCACAGGTCGAGCAGGGTCCAGTCGCCGCGCGCCAGATGCGCGATCGCCGCCCGCCAGGCGGCGGCGTCGACCGCGGCGCGCGGCCATGGCCGGTGGTCGCCGACCCGACGGCCTTCCTGGATGAGATCGGTCAGTGCCGTCATGGCTCGCCTCTCCTCCTAGCCGAGCAGGGCCGCGACGTTCTGGAACCAGGCCACCACCGGGCCCGGCAGGTACAGCCCGGCCGCCAGCACCAGCGCCAGATGCGCCAGCATCGGCACATAGGAGGCCTGCACCGGAGCAGTCGGGCCCTTCGGCTCGCCGAAGGCCAGCCCGTTCAGCCGCAGCAGCAGGGCGCCGAACGCCAGCAGCAGACCGCCGACCAGCACCACGGTCAGCACCGGCGCACGGGCGAAGGTCGAGCTGACCAGCAGGAACTCGCTCATGAAGATGCCCATCGGCGGCAGCCCGGCGATCGCCACCACGCCGACCACCAGGCTCCAGCCCAGCCAGGGGTGGGTCACGGTCAGGCCGCCGATCTCCGACAGCCGCTGGGTGCCCTTGACCTGGGCGATGTGGCCGACCGCGAAGAAGATCGCCGACTTGGTCAGGCTGTGCATCACCATGTGCAGCAGCCCGGCGAAATTGGCGAGCGGGCCGCCCATGCCGAAGGCGAACACGATGATGCCCATGTGCTCTATCGACGAGTAGGCGAACAGCCGCTTGATGTCGCGCCGGCGGTACAGCATCACCGCCGCCAGCAGCACCGACGCCAGCCCCATGGTCACCATCAGCGGGCCGGTGGCCAGCGCCCCGGGATTGGCGGCCAGCAGCAGCTTGAAACGCAGCACCGCATACAGCGCCACGTTCAGCAGCAGGCCGGACAGCACCGCCGAGATCGGCGTCGGGCCCTCGGCGTGGGCGTCCGGCAGCCAGGCGTGCAGGGGGGCGAGACCCACCTTGGTGCCGTAGCCGAGCAGCAGGAACACGAAGGCGATGTTGACCAGCGCCGGGTCGAAGCCGGCGGCGCGCTCCAGCAGCACCGTCCAGACCATGGCGTCCATGCCCTCGCCGACCACCGGCTGTGCGGCCATGTAGACCAGGATGGTTCCGAACAGCGCCAGCGCGATGCCGACGCTGCCCAGGATGAAGTATTTCCAGGCCGCCTCCAGCGCCTCGTGGGTGCGGTAGATGCCGACCATCAGCACGGTGGACAGCGTCGCCAGCTCGACCGCCACCCACATCAGCCCGATGTTGTTGGCGACCAGCGCCAGGTTCATCCCGAACATCATGACCTGGTACATGGCGTGGTAGAAACGCAGGTAGGTCGGGGTCAGCCGCCCGGTCTCCAGCTCGTGGCCGATATAGCTGGCGCTGAAGGCGCTGGTGGTGAATCCGACGAAGGTGTTGAGGACGATGAACACGATGTTCAGGTCGTCGACCAGCAGGTAGGGGCCGGGCGCCGGGCGTTCGCCCAACACCAGAGCCAGGGCGGCCAGCAGGGTCAGCAGCGAGAACAGCACGTTCAGCCGGGCGGTCGACCGGTAGCCCGGCAGGACCGCCAGCAGGGCGGCTCCGGCCAGCGGAACCAGCAGCACCGCGGCCACGGCGTCGAGGGCGGGCAGGTTCATCCGCGCTCCCCCCGGAACCGGTCGAGCGCGTGGACGTCGACGGTGTCGAAGCGCTCGCGGATGCGGAACAGGAAGATCCCGATCACGATGAAGGCGATCAGGATCGAGAACGCCACGCTGATCTCGACCACCAGCGGCATGCCCTTGGCGCCGGCCGCGGCCAGCACCAGGCCGTTCTCCAGCGACATGAATCCGACCACCTGGCTGACCGCGTTGCGGCGGGTCACCATCATCAGCAGGCCCAGCAGCACCACCGACAGCGCGAAGGCCAGGTCCTCGCGGGCCAGCGGGTCGGCGTCGGCGGTGACCCGCAGCATCACCACCAGCGACAGCGCCACCAGGCCCATGCCGGCCAGCATGGTCGGCCCGGCGCCGACCACCGCCTCGATCTCGCGGTGGATGCCGAGCCGTCGGATGATCCGGTGCAGCGCGGTCGGGATCACCACCGCCTTGAAGGCCAGCGCGATCGCCGCGGTGACGTAGAGATGCGGGGCATCCTGCGCGAACGCCTGCCAGGCCACCGAGGCCGCCAGGACGACCGCGTGCAGCGCGAACGCGTTGAGCAGCGCGGACAGCCGGTCCTGGTACAGCATCACGAAGCTGAGCAGGACCAGGCCGCCGGCCAGCATGTGGGCGATGTCGAACAGCAGACCGTCCATCACAGGCTCCGCGACACGAACAGCAGCAGGGTGCCGAGCAGGCCGAGCATCAGTGCCGCGCCCAGGAAGCCCGGCACCCGGAACACCCGCATCTTGGCGATCGCGGTCTCGAACAGCGCCAGCAGGAACCCGGCGACCGCCAGCTTCGCCAGCCAGGCCGCGAGGCCGGCGGCATAGGCGAGGGCGCCGGCGCCCGGCGGCGCCAGGCCCCAGGGCACGAACAGCGCCGCGATCAGCGACACGTACAGCAGCAGCTTGAGGGCGCTTGCCAGCTCGATCATCGCCAGGTGGCGGCCGGAATACTCCAGCACCATGGCCTCGTGCACCATGGTCAGCTCGAGATGGGTCGCCGGGTTGTCGATCGGCACCCGGCCGTTCTCGGCGATCGCCACCATGACCAGGGCGACCAGGGCCAGGCCGAGAGAGACCCGCAGGCCGACCGTCGGATCGGCGAATACCCCGGTGATCGTGGCGAGCTGGGTCGAGCCGGCGACCAGCGCCAGGGTGAACACGATCAGCAGCATCGCCGGCTCGGCCAGCGAGGCGATCATCATCTCGCGGCTCGACCCGATGCCGCCGAAGCTGGTGCCGACGTCCATGCCGGCCAACGCCAGGAAGAACCGGGCGCTGCCGAGCAGGGCGATGATGGCGATCAGGTCGGCCGACCAGCTGAAGATCAGGCCGGTGGCGAAGGTCGGCACCAGGGCGGCGGCTACCCAGGTGGCGGCGAAGATCAGGTAGGGTGCGGCACGGAACAGCCAGGAGGCGTTCTCGGCCAGCACCGCCTCCTTGCGCAGCAGGCGGGCGAAGTCGCGGTAGGGCTGCAGCACCGACGCCCCGCGCCGTCGCAGCAGCCGGGCCTTCAGCTTGCGCACCACGCCGGTCAGCAGCGGGGCCAGCAGCAGCACCAGCGCCATTTGCGCGCCCTGGACCAGCAGGTCGAGGATCAGCCCCATATCGCGATCACCAGCAGCAGGCCCACCAGCGACAGGAACACCATGCCGAGGTAGCGCCGGATCGTCAGGAACTGCAGCGGGTCCATCCGGTCGGCGACGAAGCCGACGGCGGCTGCGACCGGCCCGTACAGCCAGTCCCAGACCAGGTCGCGCAGCTCGACGGTCAGCCGCGCCGGCCGCGGGTCGCCCGGCGCCGGCATTTCGACCCGCTCGCCGGCGCGGAAGGCGATGGGACCGAACACCCGGCGGATCGGCTGCGCGAAGCTGCCGGCGGTGTACTGGGTGACCGGGCTCGGGTCCGGGAACCCGCAATCCCAGGCCGGGGCGCGGCGCAGGGCCCGCGAGGCGAAGCGGTGGATCGCCAGCATGGTCAGCACGGCCGAGGCCGCGATGAAGGCGAATACCAGCAACCCGTTGTAGGAACTGCGGCTCTCGGCGATCGGCACGATGGTCAGCCAGTCGACCGCCTGCTGCGCCGGCATGCGGCCGCCGACCGCCAGCTCGGCGACCGGCGCCACCGCGTCGATCAGGGTGCCCGGCAGGATCCCGGCCAGCAGGCAGAGCCCGGCCAGCGCCGCCATCGCCGCCAGCGAGACCCGGTCGACCTCCGTCGCCCGTTCGGCCGCCTGCGAGCGTGCCCTGCCGAGGAACGCGATCCCGAAGGCCCGCACGAAGCAGGCGCCGGCCAGCGCCGCCGCCAGAGCCAGCAGGCCGCCGATCGCCGGCACCATGATCCGCAGCCCCCATTGCGGCAGCTCGGGGCTCTGCAGCACCGCCTGGAAGGCCAGCCATTCCGACACGAAACCGTTCAGCGGCGGCAGCGCCGAGATCGCCACGCAGCCGACCAGGAACAGGGCGCTGGTCGCCGGCATGCGGTGGATCAGCCCGCCGAGCCGCTCCAGGTCGCGCTCGCCGGTGGCCGACAGCACCGCGCCGGCGCCGAAGAACAGCAGGCTCTTGAACAGCGCGTGGTTCAGGACGTGCAGCAGGGCGGCGGTGAACGCCAGCGCGGCCGCCAGTTCCATGCCGTTGGCCCGGAACGCCAGCGCCAGGCCCAGGGCCACGAACACGATCCCGATGTTCTCGATCGTGCTGTAGGCCAGCAGCCGCTTCAGGTCGGTCTGCATCAGGGCGTACAGCACTCCGAGCACGGCACTGGCGCCGCCGACCGCCAGCACGAGCAGCGCCGACCACCAGGGGGCGGTGCCCAGCAGGTCGAACACGATGCGCACGAAGCCGTAGACCGCGACCTTGGTCATCACCCCGCTCATCAGTGCCGAGACGTGGCTGGGCGCCGCCGGGTGGGCCAGCGGCAGCCAGACATGCAGCGGCACCACGCCGGCCTTGGAGCCGGCGCCGACCAGCGCCAGCACCAGCACCAGGGCGACCACCGTCGGGGCGTGCGCCGCGTCGCGCATCTGGGCGAAGGCGTAGCCGCCCTCCGGCCCGGCCAGCAGGCCGAGGGTCAGCAGCAGGGCCAGGGTGCCGAAGCTGGCCATGACGAGGTAGACGTATCCGGCGCGGGCGTTGCCGGCCTCGCGGTGATGGGCCATCACCAGCGCCCAGGACGCCAGCGACATGAACTCCCAGGACAGCAGGAAGCTGAACGCGTCGGCCGCCAGCACGACCAGGTTCATGCCGGCCAGGAAGGCCGGGAAGAACGGCAGGACGCGGTGCGGCGCCGGCTCGTGCCGGCCGTAGCCGAGGCCGTACAGGCTGGCGGCGGCGGCGCCGAGGTTCACCACCGCCAGGAAGAACGCCGACAGCGCGTCGAGCCGGAAATGCGCGCCCAGCCACGGCAGGCCGAACGGCAGGACGACCGTGTCGGCCGGTCCGCCTGCGGTCAGCTGGAGGACCGCTGCCGCGCAGGCCACCGCCGTCGCCGCCAGGCAGATCCCGTAGATCAGGGGCCGTCCGACCGGGCGCCGGGCGACCGCCACCCCGACGATCGCGGTCGCGAGCAGGACGGCAACGCTTGCCAGCGCCACGGGGACCGATGCGAGGACCGCCATCGCCCGCGCCTTACCTGGCCGCCGCCGGGGCGTCGGGCGCGGTGGTGTCGGGCGCGGCCGGCGGCCGCAGCCTGACGCCGCGGCCGCCGTCGGAACTGACGGTGCCCTCGGCGATCAGCTCGACACCGGCGGCGTCCAGGGCGGCGGTCAGCTTCACCAGCGAATCCACGTTGCCGCGGATCACGCCCTGGCTCGCCTCCATGCGCTGGATGGTTGGAACAGACAGGCCCGACAGCTCGGCCAGCCGGCGCTGGTCGATCCCAAGCAGGGCACGCGAGGCCCGCAGCTGGGCGGCGGTGATCATTCAGGTGGTTCTATGCAGGTGTCATGATCGAGATATGAAGTTTGAAACCATGGTAATGATGCGTCAAGCATCAAAATTAGTGGAAGTGACGTATCGACTCAAAAGATATTGCAAATCATTCGCATTAATAATAGACAGTGAGGGCGGCTCGATGCCGCGACCACCGACGAGACGGGGCAGCGACCCCGCGGGAGAGGTGAGGCGTGACGGTCCAGCGATTGGTCGGGGCTGCGGCCCTGGTGCAGGCGATGCGCCGCGACGGCTACGGCCCGACGGCGCGCGACGCGACGGGCGGCGACGGCCTGGTCAGGCTGTTCGACGACGGCGGCGGATTTGCGGACGCTGCCGGTGAGCCGCCCTCGGGGAGGCCGGAAGCGGCGCTGTTCGCGGCGGCGGAATAGGACGGGGCGCTACTCGCCGGCCTGCCGGAAGGCGGTGCCGTAGACCGAGGGATCGCCGATGACGCGGTCATGGGTCAGCGACGGCACCTTGCCGCGGGCCGCGGCGACCTCGTCCAGGTCGATCTCGGCGGTGATCACGCCGACATCCTCGCCGGCGTCGGCCAGTACCCGGCCCCAGGGATCGACGATCACCGAGTGGCCGTAGGTGCGCCGGCCCTCGGCATGCTCGCCGGTCTGCGCCGCCGAGACCACGAAGCAGCCGGTCTCGATGGCGCGGGCGCGCTGCAGCACGTGCCAGTGCGCCTCGCCGGTGACCTTGGTGAAGGCGGCCGGCGCGAACAGCACCTGGGCGCCGGCCTGGGCGAGCTTGCGGTACAGGTACGGGAAGCGGATGTCGTAGCAGATGGTCATGCCCATCCGGCCCCACGGGGTCTCGGCGATCACCGCCTCGTCTCCGGCCCGGTAGGTGTTGCTCTCGCGGTAGGTCTGGCCGTCGCCGACCTGCACGTCGAACATGTGGATCTTCGAGTATCGCGCCACCACGTTGCCGCGGTCGTCCAGCAGGAAGCTGCGGTTCGCCAGCTTGTCGTCGGAGACCTTGATCGAGATCGAGCCGACCAGCAGCCACACGCCGAGCTCGGCCGCGAGGCCGCGGAAGGCGGCGAGCACCTCGTGGGTCTCCTCCGGCCGGGCCTTGGCCAGCGCCTGGTCGCGCTTCGGCTCCAGCATGCCGACGATCTCGGGCGTGGTGATCAGCTGGGCGCCGCCCGCCGCCGCCTGCCGGATCATCGGCGACACCCGCTCGATGTTCTCCTGCGGGTCGCGCGTGGTGTTGGTCTGAACGCAGGCGACTGTCAGCTTGGTCATCGCGAAGCTCCGGGCTGCGAGGCGGAAACCCGCTCAGGCCGTCAGGCCGAGCATCTCGTCGAGCTTACCCTGCCGGTCGAGCGCCGCAAGGTCGTCGGAACCGCCGATCCCGACGTCGTCGATGAAGACCTGCGGCACGGTGTGCCGGCCGTCGGCGCGCTCGCGCATCCTGGCGCGGGCGTCGGACGAGCCGCCGACGTCGTATTCGGTGAACTCCACGCCCTTGTTCTTCAGCAGCGCCTTCGCCCGGTAGCAGAACGGACAGAACATGGTGGTGTAGATCTCGATCTTCTTGGCCATTCGGGTCTCCGTGGGTACCGCCAGAAGATAGGGCCGTCCCGGCCGTTTCGCCAGCCGCGGCGTTGCAGTGCAGCCGTCACGTTCGCGCGCCGACGAGACGTGAGGCGGGTGGCTTGCGGAGATGCAGGCAATCCGGAGCACCGGGTGGGTCCCGGAGCCGGCTGCTCGCGCAGCCCCTCCGGGATGACGGATGGGGGGCATCTATACGTTCGTCATCCCGGAGGGCCCGCGTCAGCGGGCGGCTCCGGGACCCACCAGCCGCTCCGCCGTCTACCCCTCACACCACCCGCGCCAGGGTCAGCAGGTCGACGGCCTCGGCGCCGGCGCGCAGCAGCACCCGGGCGCAGGCGCCGGCGGTGGCGCCCGAGGTCAGCACGTCGTCGACCAGCAGTACCCGGCGGCCGGCGACCTCGGTCCGCCTCGACGCCGCCACCCGGAACGCGCCCTGGACGTTGCGGGCGCGCTGGCTGCGGGTCAGCCGGCCCTGGCTCGGGGTCCGCTTCACCCGCTGCAGCGCCCGGTCGGATACCGGGATCCCGGTCGCCCGGCCGAGCGCATGGGCCAGCACGGCGGCCTGGTTGTAGCGCCTCGCGAGCAGCCGCCAGCGGTGCAGCGGCACCGGCACGATCACATCGGCGTCGGCCATCAGTTCGGCCCCGGCCGCGCGCATCCAGCCGGCCAGCAGCGACGCCAGATGCAGGCGGTCGCCATGCTTGAACCCCAGCACCAGCGGCCGGCTGGCATCGTCGTAGCGCAGCGCCGATCGTCCGCGACCCCAGGGCGGCGGGGTGGCCAGGCAGTCGCCGCACACCGGCTCGCCCGGCGGCGCGGTCTCGAACGGGTCGCCGCACACCGCGCACAGCGGCCGGGTGACGAAGGTCAGTCCCGACCAGCATTGCAGGCAGAGGGAACCCGGCCGGTCGACCGGCTCGTCGCAGGTAACGCAGCGCGGCGGCAGCAGGGCGTCGAGCACGACGGTCGCCACGCCGCGGGCCAGTCGGGACAGCCCGGATCCTCGGTCCATGCCGCCGCTATGCGACGGCCAGGCGGATTTCGGGGGTGCGCCGGGCCGGCGGCTGCGCCATATAGCCGGCCATGACCGATCCGATGATGGTGTTCGACCGATCCCTGGTGCGCCGCCGCCGCGAGCGCGCCCAGCCAGGCTACGACGAGTTCGCGTTCCTCGAGGAGGCGGTGGCCGAGCGGGTCGCCGAGCGGCTGGAGGACATGCGCAGGCGCTTCCCGCTGGCGCTCGAGCTCGGCGCCCGGTCCGGTGCGCTCGGCCGGCTGCTGCGGTCCGGCGGCAAGGTCGACACCCTGGTCCAGACCGACCTGTCGCCGGCCTGGGCCGCCGCCCGGGCGGCCGACGGCCCGGCGGCGGCGGTCGACGAGGAGGCGCTGCCGTTCGCCGAGGGCTCGCTGGACGCGGTGTTCGGTGCGCTGTCGCTCCACTGGGTCAACGACCTGCCGGGCACGCTGTCGCAGATCCGCCGCGCCCTGAAGCCGGACGGGCTGCTGCTGCTGGCGATGCTGGGCGGCGAGACCCTGGTGGAGCTGCGCGATGCCCTGTTCGAGGCGGAGAACGAGGTGACCGGCGGCGTCAGCCCGCGGGTCTCGCCGTTCGCCGACCTGCGCGACGCCGCCGGCCTGCTGCAGCGCGCCGGCTTCGCCCTGCCGGTCGCCGACGCCGACACCATCCCGGTCACCTATGCCACCGCCTTCCACCTGATGCGCGACCTGCGCGGCATGGGCGAGAGCAACGCGGTCCTGGAGCGCAGCCGGCGGCCGGCTCCGCGCGCCCTGTTCGCCCGCGCCGCCGAGATCTACGCCGCCCGCTTCGCCGGCCCGGACGGCCGCGTGCCGGCGCGCTTCCAGGTGCTGTTCCTGACGGCCTGGGCGCCGTCCGCCGACCAGCCGAAGCCGCTGCGGCCGGGCTCGGCCCGGAACAGCCTCGCCGGCGCGCTGGGCGGCCACGAGGTCGGGACCGGCGAGACCCCGGGCTGACGCGGGCGCCGGCTCGCAGCTGGTCGGTTCGCCCGATCAGCGGGAGCGGGGCTCGTCGCTCTTGCGGACCCGGGTGGTGCCGCCCGGGCGTTCCCGGCTGCGCTTGAGGGTGTCGCGCGACCCGACGTCGCGCGCCAGGTTGCCGCCGCTGCTTCCCGGCGGCGCCGGCTTCTCGTCGGCTCCGAAGAACGGCTTGTCCTCGAGCTGGGCCTGGCGTTCGCCCTTCTGCTCCTTGGTGCGTCGGTCCATGAGTGTCCTCCTTGTGGAAGTCTGCGTTCGGGGCTTCGGATCAACCGCGGCCCCGGGCCGCACCGGTGGTGTGCGGCCCGGTGGCCCGTCGCTCCAGCGTCCGCTTCAGCAGGCCGAGATTCCGGCGATTGGCCTTGAAGGCGATGTCGAACGCATCGCCCAGGACCGGGATCGCCCCGACCGCGGTGTCCAGCAGGACGTTGCCCAGCATCATCGCGAGCACTCCGCCCGGCGCGCCCAGGTCACGGGCGCGAGCGACGACGTAGAGCGACACCAGGGTGGTCGCGACGTCGCCGAGGCCCGGCACCAGGCCGATCAGGCCGTCGAGGCCGAAGCGGATCGAGGTGCCCGGGACCCGGAACCGGTCGTCCAGCAGGCGGGCCAGCGCCTCGATGTCGCGCAGGCGGGTGTCGGGCGCCGTCACGGCTACCGCCGGGCGATGATCCAGACGGCGTGCACGATGCCGGGGATGTAGCCGAGCAGCGTCAGCAGGATGTTCAGCCAGAAATGCAGGCCGAGCCCGACCTGCAGCAGCACGCCGAGCGGCGGCAGGAGAATCGCGAGGATGATGCGCAGGATGTCCATCGGCAGCCTCGATTCGTGGTGGCGCCCGGTCCCGGGCTCGCGCGGACAACCGGCGGTCGCCCGCTGAGTTCCGTTGCATCGGCAGCGCCGCGCCGGACCGTGCGCCGGAACCCGTGCCCAGAGCGCTCAATGGCTTGCGGCCGCCGAGGCCGTACCCTAGCGTCGTAGTTCCGGGCCTTCGGCAGACGCCCGGTCATCCAGACGCCCGGTCATCCAGACGATCGTCGTCCAAGCGCTGCCCTGGTTCCGGTTCGCCGGGACGGGTCGTGCGCGTCGTTGCCCGCCGCGTGCGCCACCGAGGCGGAGGATGGTCATGACGAGGATTGCCGTTGTTTCCCGCGACACGACGCCGGACTTCGGGTCCAGCCGGTTCCGGGCGGTCGCGGAGGCGCTCGCGGCACGCGGCCTCGAGCCCGTGCTCTGCTGCTATGACGAGGCGCGGGAGGCCGAATCCGAGCGTTTGCTCGGGGACTGCGCCGCCGCGCTGGTCTGGGTGAACCCCGAGCACGAGGGGCGCTTCCGGGCCGGCCTCGACGCCCTCTTGCGCCGCGTCGCGGCAAAGGGCGTCCTGGTCAGCGCCCACCCGGACGTGATCGACCGGATGGGGGTCAAGGCCGTGCTGGCGGCCACCCGCGAGATCGGCTGGAGCGGCGACGCGTGGTTCTATCCGACCGCCGAGACGCTGCGGCGGGAACTGCCGGCGCGGCTGGCCGGCGGACCGCGCGTCCTGAAGCAGAACCGGGGCCAGAGCGGCCTCGGTGTGTGGCGTGTTGAATCGCTGGGCGGCGGGTGCGTTCGTGTCGTCGCTGCGACCGACCGGAGCCGGGCCCGCGAATGCGCGCTGGACGACTTCCTGGCCGAGCGGTGCCTGGAGATCGACCGCGTCGGCGGGTTCGTCGACCAGGCGTTCCAGCGCCGTCTCTCCGACGGCATGATCCGCTGCTACATGTCGGGTCGGCGCCTGGCGGGCTTCGGCTGGCAGAAGGTCCGGGCTCTGCTCGATCCCGACGCAGAGCCGACGCCGCCTCGTACCTATTCGGGGGCTGCCGACCCGCGGTTCCAGGGGCTGCGCCGGCAGATCGAGGACGTGTGGACGCCGGAGCTGCTGCGCCTTCTGCGGCTGAGTGAGGACGACCTGCCGCTGCTGTGGGACGCGGACTTCCTGTTCGGCCCGGCCGACGCGGACGGGCGGGACACCTTCGTCCTGTGCGAGATCAATGTCTGCTCGGTCTCGCCGATGCCGGCGGAGACGCCTGAGGTGATCGCGACGACCCTGACCGACCGCCTGGCCCGCCGCCTTGCCGCTGCCCCGGGAGGCGGCGGCTAGAACGCCAGGGCGAACCCGACCGAGGCCAGCAGCAGGGCCGCGAAGCCCAGGTTGATCGCGCGGTTGGCGGACGGGTCGCGGAACAACCGGGTGAGGGCGGCGCCGGTGGCGAGCCAGGCGAGATTGACGGCCGTGATGACGACCGCGAGCACCGCGATCTTGGCCGCGACGTCGAGCTCGATCCGCCCGGACACCAGCACGAAGCCGGAGAACAGTGCCGCCATCGCCGCATAGGCCTTGGGATTGACCAGCGACAGCACTACGCCGGCCAGGAACGACGGCTGGCGGCGGTCGCCGGCCTGCTCGCCGAGCGCCGGCGCGGTGGCGATCCGCCAGGCGAGATACACGAAATAGGCGGCGGCCGCGGCGGTGACCGCCGGCTTCGTCCCCGGCACCGCCAGCAGGATCCCGATCACGCCGCTGGCGGTGATCGCCATGACCACCAGCATGCCGATGTTCAGCCCGGCCATGTAGGCGATCCCGCGGCGCGCCCCGAAGGCGGCGCCGGTGGCGGCCAGGCTGAGGGTGTTCGGGCCGGGGCTGCCGGCCAGCGCGAAGCCGGCGGCCACGAAGCCGAGCAGTTCCTGCATGTCCGCCGCCCTCCCTGGCGCTAGAATGGCACATGGCCTCTTCTATGGACCGGGATGCCACGTCGGGTCTTGAACGATCGTGCGTCGATGCGGCGGGTGACTGGATCCGCGCGGCGCCGTCGCTGCCCGGGCTGGAGCGCATCGAGGCGTTCTTCGGCGGCCACGGCTTCGACCCGCACCGCCACGACACCTATGCGGTCGGCTTCACGATGCGCGGGGTGCAGGCCTTCCGCTACCGCGGAGCGGCGACCCGCAGCGTGCCGGGCCAGGTGTTCGTGCTGCATCCGGACGAGCTGCACGACGGCCGGGCCGGCACCGACGACGGCTTCCGCTACCGGATCCTGTATGTCGAGCCGCGGCTGATTCGCGACGCCCTGGCCGATCCGCGGCGCCCGCTGCCGTTCGCCGGCGCGGCGGTATCCGACGACCCGCGGCTGGCCGCCGCCATCGTCCCGGCCCTGGCGGATCTCGACGGCCCGTTCGACGAACTGCGGCGCGACCAGGTGGTCCAGGGCCTGGCCGACGCGCTGGCGGCGGTAGACCCCGTCGGCGGCCGGATATGCCGGCGTGCCGACCGGCGGGCGGTCGAGCGCGCCCGCGAGCTGCTGGACGCCGGGGTCGAGACCGGCGTCGGCTCGGCCGCGCTGGAGGCGGCGACCGGGCTGTCGCGCTACGAGATCGCCCGGCAGTTCCGGGCCTGCCTCGGCACCAGCCCGCACCGCTACCTGGTGCTGCGCCGGCTCGACCGGGCGCGCGCCTTGATCGAGGCCGGGGCCGCGCTGGCCGACGTCGCCGCCGCGAGCGGCTTCGCCGACCAGAGCCACATGACCCGGCAGTTCCGCCGGGCCTACGGCCTGCCGCCCGGGCGCTGGGCGGCGATGCTCGAACGGTCGACGGAGGGCCGGGCGTGACGCTCACCATCTATGGATCGCCCCGATCGCGGACCATGAGGGTGCTCTGGGCGGCGGCGGAACTCGGGCTCGACCACGACCATATGCCGCTGGCCGCGGATGATCCGGCGCTGAAGACGCCCGAGTTCCTCCGGCTCAATCCGGCCGGCGCGATCCCGGTCATCGACGACGACGGCTTCGTGCTGGCGGAGTCGATGGCGATCATTCTGTATCTCACCAGGAAGCACGCGACCGGAACCCTGTATCCGGCGGAACCGCGTGCCGAGGCGGAGGCCTGGCGCTGGAGCCTGTGGGCACAGGGGCATATCGAGCCCTGGGTACAACGCGACCGGGCGATGGCGCCGCTGCATGCGACGCTCGGGGCGTTCGCGCGGGCGCGGGCGGAGGCGGGCCTGTCGGTTCTCGATCGCGCCCTGACCGGAGCGGAGTGGCTGGTGGGCGAGCGGTTTACGGTCGCCGACCTGAACGTCGCCGGCGTGCTGTCGCCCTCGCGCGCCGCTACGCTCGACCTGGCACGGTTTCCGTCGGTCCGGGACTGGCTGGCGCGCTGCTACGCGCGGCCGGCGGCGGTGGCGACCCGCCGCCGGTTCGGGTGAGGCGCCTCAGGTGATGTGCGCGCCGCGGGTCTCGACGTAGACCGCGTACAGGCTCTGGCTGGCGGTCATGAACAGCCGGTTGCGCTTGCTGCCGCCGAAGCAGACGTTCGAGCAGATCTCCGGCAGGCGGATCTGGGCGATCCGTGTGCCGTCCGGGGCGAACACATGGACCCCGTCATAGCCGTCGCCGACCCAGCCGGCCGAGGACCACACATTGCCGTCCTCGTCGCAGCGAATGCCGTCGGCGAAGCCGGTCTTGCCCTCCCAGGTCATGCCGGCGAACTCGCGGCCCTTGGACAGCGTGCCGTTCTTGGCGTCCAGGTCGAACGCCCAGATCCGGCTGGCCGCCTCCGGGTAGTGCGAGACGCCGGTATCCGCCACGTACAGGGTCTTGTAGTCGTGGCTGAAGCACAGGCCGTTCGGCTTGAACGGCTCGTCGGTCACCTTGGTGACCTTGCCGCTGTTGGCGTCGATCCGGTACACCGCCTCCTTGATGAACGGCTGCACCGAGCCGGTGCCGGCCCGGAAGCCCTCGTAGTTCATCAGCTGGCCGTAGCCCGGGTCGGTGAACCAGATCGAGCCGTCGTCGGGATGCACGATCGCGTCGTTCGGGGCGTTGAAGCCCTGGTCGGTATCGTTCTTGTCGGCCAGCACGGTGACCGAGCCGTCGTACTCGTAGCGCACCACCCGTCGGTTCAGGTGCTCGCAGGCGATCTGCCGACCGCGGTAGTCGAAGGTGTTGCCGTTGCTGTTGCCGGACGGTGCGCGGAAACCGCGGCTGACATGGCCGTCCTCCTCGATCCAGCGTAGCTGCTCGTTGCTCGGGATGTCGCTCCAGATCAGATAGCGGCCGACCCCGTTCCAGGCCGGTCCCTCGGCCCACAGCGTCCCGGTGTGCAGGCGCTGGATCGGGGTGTTGCCCAGCTTGGCCGTGAATCGCTTGTCCAGCGCGATGATGTCCGGGTCCGGGTAGCGCACAGGCTCGGCGCCCGGGCCGAAATTGCGGGCGAAGGCCTCGGGCGCCATCGCCGTGCCGGCGGCGATGGCCGCGGCGGCGGCCAGGAAGCCGCGGCGGTCGAAGCGCGGGGTCTCGTCGTCGGGGCGGTCGTCGAGCCGGTCGGGGCGGGTCATGGCTTCCTCCCTGGTGCCGGGTGGCTCCGCGAGGGCCGGGAGCCGGCCACGGCTGTATGACCGCAAGTTACGCGATGACTTGGTTGACCGCAACTCATGCGAGATTACATGTTATCGTTAATCCCCGCTTCCATGAAAACGAAGCTGCGGAATGCCTGGACTCCGGGATCCGAGCGCCGCGCCTCGGGATAGCAGAGCCAGTAGCTGGCCTCGGCGCCGATCGGCCGGTCGTTGAGGACCAGTAGCAGGCCCTGCTCGATCAGGGCCTGGGCCAGCGCGACCCGGCCGAGCACCACGCCCTGGGCCGCCATCGCCACGTCGATCAGCACGCCCGCCTCGTGGAACACGGCGCCGCTCGACACGTCGGCCCCGACCACGCCGGCTTCCGCGAACCAGCGCCGCCAGATGTCGCGCGACTCCTCGTGCTGCAGCGGCAGCGCGGCGATCCGTTCCGGCACCAGCGGCAGGTCGGCGGCCGACAGGCCGTGCCGCTCCAGCAGCGCCGGCGACGCTATCGGCTTGCCGTGCCCTGGCATCAGCCGGTGCGCGGCCAGCCCCGGCCAGCCGCCGATGCCGTAGCGGATCGCCACGTCGACGCCCTCGCGCGCGAGGTCGACCAGACGGGTCGAATGCTCGAGCCGGACGTCGATCTCCGGATGCCGGGCGCTGAACGCGGCGAGTCGCGGCACGATCCAGCGATAGGCGACCGACGGCGCCGACGAGATCGTCAGGATCCGGCGCCCGCCCTGGGAGCGGATGTCGGCGGCCCGCGCCGCCACCCGGTCGAAGGCGTCCGTGACCACCGGCAGCAGGCTGGCGCCGGCCTCGTTCGGCACGATCCGGCGGTGCTCGCGGCGGAACAGCGGGCCGCCGATCCAGTCCTCCAGCGCCCGCAGCTGGTGGCTGACCGCGGCATGGGTGACCGACAGCTCGTCGGCGGCCCGGGTCACGCTGCCCAGGCGGGCGGTCGCCTCGAAGGCGCGCAAAGCTGTCAGGGGCGGCAGGGTTCGCATGAATGTAAGTTCATCTAACAGATCGGGTGAGAATCTATCGTTTGAGAACGAGCCGTTCAACTGCGACATCCGCCACATGAAACGGATCATTCGGTCCGAAAGACATGTGAGGAGAACTGTCATGTCGAGCGATACGTTGTTCCGCATCGTCAACATCGCCGGTGGCCTGGGGCTGGACGACGACCTGTGGCGCAGGCAGGTCCTGGGGCCGTCGCCCGCGGCCGCCCGCCGGTCGGCCCGCCGGCGGATCGCCGACACTGCGGCCGAATGGTGCGGCGATGCCCTGGAGCGGGTCGAGGAACCGCCGCGGCTCCGGGCCCTGGGGCGCCTGCCGGGGTGAGCCGGTCGGTCCCGCGGGCCGGCGGGGTTATCCCAGGATGTCGTGGATCATCGCCACCAGCGGGGCGTCGGCCGGCGGCATGGGGTAGTCGCCCAGCCGGACCGGCCGCACCCAGGCGAGTTCCTGGTGCTCCTTCGCCGTGACCGTGCCGTTCCATCGCCGGCAGGCATACAGCGGCATCAGCAGGTGGAAGCCGTCGTAGCGGTGCGACGCGAAGGTGAGGGGGGCCAGGCAGGACTCGGCGGTGTCGATGCCGAGCTCCTCCTGCAGTTCCCGGATCAGCGCCGCCTCCGGGGTCTCGCCGGGATCGACCTTGCCGCCCGGGAATTCCCACAGCCCGGCCATCGACTTGCCTTCGGGCCTGCGGGCGATCAGCACCCGGCCGTCGACGTCGATCAGGGCGACCGCCACCACCAGCACGGTCGGGACCGCCGGCAGGCCGGCGGTAGATCCGCCGGCGGCCATGCAGCCGTCGAGCCCGGTCATCGGATCAGCTTCGGTAGTCGGCGTTGATGTCGATGTAGCCGTGCGTCAGGTCGCAGGTCCACACCGTCGACCGGCCGCTGCCGATCCCGACGTCGACCGCGACCACGATCTCGCGGCCCTTCATGTGCGCGGCGACCGGCGCCTCGTCGTAGCCCTCGACCCGGGCGCCGTCGCGCGCCACCGCCACCCCGCCGATGTCGATCGCCAGCCGGTCGCGGTCGGCCTTCTGGCCGGACTTGCCGACCGCCATCACGATGCGGCCCCAGTTGGCGTCCTCGCCGGCGATCGCGGTCTTGACCAGCGGCGAGTCGGCGATGGCGAGGGCGATCCGGCGGGCGGCGCGCTCGGAGGCGGCGCCGGTCACGCTGATCTCGATCAGCTTCTGGGCGCCCTCGCCGTCCCGGACCACCTGCAGCGCCAGGTCCTTCAGCAGATCCTCGAGCTTGCTGCGGAAGTCGCGCAGCGCCGGCTCGCCCGCTCCGGTGATCGCGGCGTGCGGGACCTGCCCGGTGGCGAACAGCATCAGCGTGTCGCTGGTGGAGGTGTCGCTGTCGACGGTGATGGCGTTGAAGGTGCGTGCCGTCGTCCGGGTCAGCAGCGCCTGCAGGACATCGGCCGGGATCTGCGCGTCGGTCGCGACGAAGGACAGCATGGTGGCCATGTCCGGCGCGATCATGCCCGAGCCCTTGGCGATGCCGTTGATGCGTACCGGCACGCCGCGGATGTTGGCGGTCCGGCTGGCGGCCTTCGGGAAGGTGTCGGTGGTCATGATGGCGCGCGCGGCATCCGCCCAGGTGTCGGGCGACAGGGCCTTCTGCGCGCCCGGCAGGGCGGCCACGATGCGCTCGTAGGGCAGCGGCTCGCCGATGACGCCGGTCGACGCCAGCATGATCTCGGCCGGGGTGCAGCCGAGCAGTCCGGCCGCTGCGGCCGCGGTCTCGGAGCAGGCCGTCCGGCCCTTGGCGCCGGTGAACACGTTGGCGTTGCCGGCGTTGACCACCAGGCCGCGGGCGCGGCCGGCCGGCAGCACCGCCCGGCACCAGTCGATCGGCGCGCCCGGCATCTGGTTGCGGGTCAGCACGCCGGCGACAGTGGTGCCGGGGGCGAACTCGGCCAGCAGCACGTCGCGGCGTCCCTTGTAGCGCACGCCGGCCTCGACCGCCGCGAAGCGGCAGCCGGCCACCGGCGGTAGCTCAGGGAGACTGGCGGGAGCGAGCGGCGAGACGGGAAGCGGGGCCACGGTCGGACCTCCTGGTGATGGTGCAGGGCCCGGGCCGTCGCCCGGCCGGGACGAATGTCGGCCGCCGACCGGGCCCGACCCTGCGGGCCCGGTTGTGGCGGGCGGGCTACTGCGGGGCCGGCATCGGCGAGCCGTCCGGGCCGAAGCGCTGGACGACGGCGTCCTTGCGAAGCTCCGCCAGCCGGGCCGTGATCAACTCGCGGGTCATCTCCGAGGCGAGTTGGCTCTGCATTTCCTCGAACGTCGGTGCCGGGGCCTTGCGCTTCTCCTCGAGCAGGATGACGTGCCAGCCGAACTGGCTCTTGACCGGCTGCTTGCTGTAGCTGCCGGGCTCCATGGCGAAGGCGGCGGTCGAGAACTCGGGCACCATCTGCTCGGCGCTGAACCAGCCGAGGTCGCCGCCTTCGGAACCGCCCGGATCGGTCGAGCGCTCCTTGGCGAGCGCCGCGAAGTCGGCGCCCTTGTCGAGGTCGGCGATCACCTGCTTCGCCTGTTCCTCGGTGTCGACCAGGATGTGGCGGGCATGCGCCTCCTCCTGGCCGCTGTCGGCGGCGGCGGCCTTCGCGTAGCGCTCGCGCAGCGCGTCCTCGGTGACCTTCTCGGCGATGGTCTCGGAGAGATAGACCTGCGAGAGAACCTCGTCCTCGGCGCGCTTGATGCGCTGCTTGACGTCGGTGCGCTCGGCCAGGTCGGTGGCCCGAGCCGCCCGGGCGATCAGATAACCGTCGATCGCCCGCTCCAGCAGGTGCGGGTAGAGCGCCTGCAGCGGCATCTGCCGGTACTGCGCCGGCAGCGCTTCGCGCATGGCGATCAGGTCGGCGAGGGTCACCGTGCCGTTCCCGACGGTCGCGACCACGATCTTCGACGGGTCGCTCTCGGCAGCGGCGGCCGGGGCGCTGGTGGCCGGGGCGCTGGTGGTTTGGGCGACCGCGAGACTTCCGGCGGCCGCGGTCGACAACAGGACGGTGGCGGCGACGGCCGCGGAGCGCAGAGACGGCATCGGGGGTCCTTTCGTGCTGACGACCCGGGTTCGGCCCGGATCGTCGCGGCAGGGTGCGCGCCGCCACGAACGGCCGGGGTGCGCAGGCGTACCAGATCGCCGAAAGTCGAACAAGCGCACCCGCTGGCCGCCTGCGTTGGTAAACAGAGTCTGAAGATGTGAAGTTAAGAAACAAGTAAAATTGAATGTAGTTTGTGTATCTGGGGCCTGTTTTCGGAAAATGGCATCCATTCATGCAGTCGCAGCGTATCCCAACTGTTCGAATTCCTCAGGAGGGGTAAGGTGTTCAAGTTGAATGGCATGCGTGACTCGCTGGAATTGAAGGCCAAGGTTGATGCGATCGGCCGTTCGCAGGCGATGATTGAGTTCGGTCCGGACGGTGTGATCGTCGACGCGAACGAGAACTTCCTGACGGTGATGGGCTACAGCCTGGCGGAGGTGCGGGGGCGGCACCACGGGATGTTCGTGGACCCGGCGGAGCGCGACAGCGCCGAGTACCGGGGGTTCTGGGACCGGCTGCGGCGCGGCGAGTTCCAGGCCGCGGTGTTCCGGCGGCTCGCCAAGGGTGGCCGCGAGGTCTGGATCCAGGCGTCCTACAACCCGATCCTGGACCGCAACGGCAAGACGCGGAAGGTGGTGAAGGTCGCGACCGACATCACCGAGCAGGTGTATCGCGACGCCGACTATGCCGGCCAGGTGGCGGCGATCGGCAAGTCGCAGGCGGTGATCGAGTTCACCCTCGACGGCACGATCCTGAACGCGAACGGGAACTTCCTGGGCGCGATGGGCTACGCGCTTGAGGAGATCCGCGGCAAGCACCACCGGATGTTCGTGGAGCCGGGCGAGCGCGAGAGTGCCGGGTATACGGAGTTCTGGGCGAGGCTGGGGCGGGGCGAGTACCGGTCGGGCGAGTTCAGGCGGCTCGGCAAGGGCGGGCGCTAGGTGTGGATCCAGGCGTCCTACAACCCGATCCTGGGGGCCGACGGCAAGCCGTTCAAGGTGGTGAAGTTCGCCACCGACGTGACCGAGCAGAAGCTGCGCAACGCCGACCACGAGGGCCAGATCGCGGCGATCGGCAAGTCGCAGGCGGTGATCGAGTTCGCCCTCGACGGCACGATCCTGAACGCGAACGGCAACTTCCTGGGCGCGATGGGCTACGCGCTTGAGGAGATCCGCGGCAAGCACCACCGGATGTTCGTGGAGCCGGCCGAGCGCGAGGGTGCCGGGTACAGGGAGTTCTGGGCGAAGCTGGGGCGGGGCGAGTACCAGTCGGGCGAGTTCAAGCGGCTCGGCAAGGGCGGGCGCGAGGTGTGGATCCAAGCATCCTACAACCCGATCCTGGGCCTCGACGGCAAGCCGTCGAAGGTCGTGAAGTTCGCTTCCGACGTGACCGACCAGGTACTGGCGCGGAAGCGGGCCGAGCACATCGGCCAGCTGATGGAGACGGTCGCCGCCGGCTCCGAGCAGCTGAACGCCTCGGTCCGCGAGATCGCCGGCAGCATGGCGATGTCGAAGGGCCGCACCTCGGACACCTTCGAGATGGTGATGGCGGCGGACCGGGCGACCCAGCAGCTGACCTCGGCGGCGCAGGCGATGGGCGGGATTCTGGACGTCATCAACAACATCACCGGCCAGATCAACCTGCTGGCATTGAACGCCACCATCGAGTCCGCGCGGGCCGGCGAGGCCGGCAAGGGCTTCGCGGTGGTGGCCAACGAGGTGAAGAACCTGGCCGGTCAGGCGAAGTCGGCGACCGAGCAGATCTCGAGGGAGATCGACGGCATGCGCTCGATCTCCGGCGAGGTCGCGGGCTCGCTGGACTCGATCCGCGCCGCCATGCAGCAGGTGATGGAGTACGTCACCTCGACCGCCTCGGCGGTCGAGGAGCAGAGCGCGGTGGCCAACGACATGTCATCCAACATGCAGCGCGCCGCCGCCGAGGCCAGCAGCCTGGGCAACGCCGCGTGACACGGCGGGGACCGGCGGGACGGATCCGTGCGTTCAGCCGGATCCGCCGCCGGACCAGCTCGGATCGAACGGCACGTGCACGTCCATGTCGACCACCCAGGTCGACGCCCTGCCGGTGACGAAGTCGCTGGCCTCGGCGCGGATCAGCACGCACACGCCCTCGGTGTCCTCGGTGATTCCGAAGGACGGAAGTTCGGTCCGGACGGTCTCGACGATGTCGTGGGCGGTGGCGGCGCCGGTTTCGCCGGTGTCGACGTAGAAGCCCGGCGACGGCTCGCGCACCGTGCCCGACGCCCGGATGTCGAACACCACGCCGGAGGCGCGGAAGTCGAAGCTGCGGCGGAACTCGACGCCGCCGACGTCGACCGACAGCCGGCCGTTGTCGGCGCTCAGCTCCATGCGGACCTGTTCGAACGACAGGCCGATCGGCAGGCGCTCGTGGTTCGGCGCGTAGGACCGGTAGCGGGGCACGGCGTCGCGCACCCATTCCAGCGCCGCCCCGTGGAAGCCCTCGACCAGACCGGCGGTGCGTTTCGGATCGATGCCCAGCAGGGTCTCGGCCATCTGCCTGATCGCCTGACCGGCGCGCCGCAGCACGCTGTCCAGGTCGCCGGTCAGGATCGCCGCCGACCGCGAAACCACCACCTCGGCTTCCTTGCGGATCGCCTTGGCCACGCCGCCATAGGCCCGCGCGGCGCGGATGGCCGCTGCGCTCCGGCCGTCCGGGCGCGCGTCCCCGTCCCCGGCAAACGGGTTGCCGGTCCCGCCTCCGCGACGGCGGTCGTCGGCATCGATGTCGTCGTCGCCGGCGGCATAGCTCCGCCATCGCCCGCGGTCACTGCCGCGCATGCGGATGTACAGCTGTGTCTGGTCCTGCGCCCGCACGCCTGCTGCGGCGATCGGCGGAGGCCCCACAATTTCATCGACCATGACGAGGCTTTCTGCCGAATGGTCGTTACGTCCCCGCAGACAGCATGATGCCTGCGCCGTGAAAACGCAACAAACCAACGCGTTCCGCGGGCTTTCGCCGGGTGCCGGTCGCGTTGACAGGACCCCGGCCGCCCCCTAAATGTCGGGGTCTCGACGGCCGCCGGCCGGCGCGTACAATTCGGGGATCTCCATGCTCGGCGCCATCGCCAAGGCCCTGTTCGGGTCGCAGAACGACCGTATTCTCAAGGGCTTGCAGAAGCCGGTTGCGGCGGTCAATGCGTTCGAGCCGGAGATCTCCGCACTCTCCGACGACGATCTGAAGGCCAAGACCGGGGCGTTCAAGCGGCGCATCGAGGCCGGCGAGGCCCTGGACGACCTGCTTCCGGAGGCGTTCGCGGTGATCCGCGAGGCCGCCAAGCGCACCCTCGGCCAGCGCCATTTCGACGTCCAGCTGGTCGGCGGCATCGTGCTGCACCAGGGCCGGATCGCCGAGATGAAGACCGGTGAAGGCAAGACCCTGGTGGCCACCCTCCCGGTCTACCTGAACGCGCTGACCGGCAAGGGCGTGCACGTCGTCACCGTGAACGACTACCTGGCCAGCCGCGACAGCGAGTGGATGGGGCAGATCTACCGCTTCCTGGGCCTCAGCGTCGGCTGCATCGTGCACGGCCTGACCGACGAGGAGCGGCGCGCGGCCTATGCCTGCGACGTCACATACGGCACCAACAACGAGTTCGGGTTCGATTATCTGCGCGACAACATGAAGTTCCGCCTGGAGGACATGGTCCAGCGCGACTTCAATTTCGCGATCGTCGACGAGGTCGACTCGATCCTGATCGACGAGGCGCGCACGCCGCTGATCATCTCCGGGCCGGCCGACGACAGCTCGGCGCTGTACCGGCAGGTCGACCGGCTGATCCCGCTGCTCAAGCCCGAGCACTTCGAGAAGGACGAGAAGCAGCGCACGGTCACCATGACCGACGAAGGCGCGGTGGAGATCGAGCGGCTGCTCGGCGAGGCCGATATCCTGAAGGAGGGCGGGCTCTACGACATCCAGAACGTCACCCTGGTGCACCACGCCAACCAGGCCCTGCGCGCCCACAAGCTGTTCAGCCGCGACACCGACTACATCGTCAAGGACGACAAGGTCGTCATCATCGACGAGTTCACCGGGCGCGCCATGGAGGGCCGGCGCTATTCCGAGGGCCTGCACCAGGCGCTCGAGGCCAAGGAAGGCGTGACCGTCCAGAACGAGAACCAGACCCTCGCCTCGATCACCTTCCAGAACTACTTCCGCCTGTATCCGAAGCTGGCCGGCATGACCGGCACGGCGATGACCGAGGCCTCGGAGTTCGCGGAGATCTATGGCCTCGAGGTCGTCGAGATCCCGACCAACGTCCAGGTCCGCCGCAAGGACGAGGACGACGAGGTCTACCGCAGCGCCGGCGAGAAGTACGAGGCCCTGGCGTCGCTCATCGAGGAATGCCGCGGCCGCGGCCAGCCGGTGCTGGTCGGCACGGTCTCGATCGAGAAGTCCGAGACGGTCTCGGCCCTGCTGAAGCAGAAGGGCATCCCGCACCAGGTCCTGAACGCCCGCTTCCACGAGCAGGAAGCCGGCATCATCGCCCAGGCCGGCGTGCCGGGCGCCGTGACGATCGCCACAAACATGGCCGGCCGCGGCACCGACATCCAGCTCGGCGGCAACCTGGACATGCGGCTCGCGGCGGCGCTGGCCGACGTCGCCGACGAGGCGAAGGTCGCCGAGATCCGCGAGGCCTACCGGGCCGAGGTCGAGGAAGGCCGGGCCAAGGCGCTGGCCGCCGGCGGCCTCTACGTGATCGCGACCGAGCGGCACGAGAGCCGGCGTATCGACAACCAGCTGCGCGGCCGCTCGGGCCGGCAGGGCGACCCGGGCGCCTCCAAGTTCTTCCTGTCGCTGGAAGACGACCTGATGCGGATCTTCGGGTCCGAGCGCATGGACGGCATGCTGCAGAAGCTCGGCCTCAAGGAGGGCGAGGCGATCGTCCACCCGTGGATCAACAAGGCCCTGGAGAAGGCGCAGCAGAAGGTCGAGGCGCGCAACTTCGAGATCCGCAAGCAGCTGCTGAAGTTCGACGACGTCATGAACGACCAGCGCAAGGTCGTCTACGAGCAGCGCCGCGAGATCATGCGGGCGCCCGACGTGCACGAGATGATCGGCGACATGCGCCACGAGGTCATCGAGGACATGGTGGCGCGCTGCATCCCGCAGGGCGCCTATGCCGAGCAGTGGAACCTCGACACCCTGCACGAGGAGTGCCTGCGCCTGCTGGCCCTGGACCTGCCGGTCAGGGACTGGGCCAAGGAGGAGGGCATCGCCGACCGCGAGATCCTCGAGCGGATCCGCGACGCCTCGAACCGCAAGATGGCCGAGAAGGTCGCGAACTACGGCCGCGAGCTGATGCGCATGGCCGAGCGCAGCCTGCTGCTGCAGCTGCTCGACCAGCAGTGGAAGGACCACCTGCTGTCGCTCGACCACCTGCGCCAGGGCATCAACCTGCGGGCCTACGCCCAGAAGGATCCGCTGAACGAATACAAGCGCGAGGCGTTCTCGCTGTTCGAGGCGATGCTGGCGAACCTGCGGCAGGTGGTGACCAGCGTGCTGTCGCACCTGGAGATCCGGACCCAGGCGCCGGAAGAGCTGGAAGCCCGCATGGCCGCCGAGCGTGCCCAGGCCGAGATGCACGAGACCCGCATGGACCCGGCGCTGGCCTCCGACCGGGCGGTCGAGCGCGAGGACGAGGGCGGGCTGGCCGCCACCGGAACCGACGGGGTGGCGGTGGCGACCCGCCGGCCGGTCGTCGACGTCGACCCGAACGACCCGGCGACCTGGGGCAAGGTCCAGCGCAACGCGCCCTGCCCGTGCGGCAGCGGCAAGAAGTTCAAGCAGTGTCACGGCAAGTTCGCGTAGGGCCGTCGGGCGGGTGATGCCGGCCGGCCTTGCCGGCGGCTCGTTCCGGCGACCGGAGCCGGGCCTCCCCCTCACAGGAACCAGTTGGCGGCTTCCTCGGGCGGAACGCCGAGAAGGGTCACGCCGTGCGGGCTCCCGGCGAGACGGTCGCCCTCGTCCGGGTTGAAGTCCAGAACCAGGTCGCCCTCGCCGACCACGAACAGGTCGGCGCCACCGCCGCCGCTGAGCGTGTCGCTTCCCAGATTGCCGACGAGCTGGTCGTCGCCGTCGTCCCCGACCAATAGGTCGTCGCCCTGGCCGCCGAAGATCGTGTCGTTTCCCTGCCCACCGAAAACGGTGTCGTCGCCGAGGTTGCCATACAGCCGGTCGTCACCGAGCCCGCCCCATAGCCTATCCTCGCCCTGGCCGCCATACGCGATATCGTCGCCGCTGCCGGCCGTGAGCCGGTCGCTGCCCAGGTTGCCGTAGATCAGATCGTCGCCACCCTCGCCGTGGATCGTGTCGTTTCCGCCGCCGCCGAGAACCCGACCGGATCCTTCGCCGTGCAGGATCTCGTCGTCGCGGCTCGAGGGACCGAAGCGACCCTGCACCTGCTCGATGTCGCGGCTGCCCAGTCGCGGCGCCGTGGAGCCGACATAGGAGTATAGGGTCTCCAGGGGATCAGCGGACGGATCGTCCTCGAAGCCGAAGGCGTGCCCGATCTCGTGAGCCGCGACCCGCACGGCGTCGAAAGAGGGAATGGTGCTGCTATCCAGCCCGACATAGGCAATCCGGCCCACTGATCCGGCGGGCGTGGTGTCGGTTATGACGACGCTCAGCCCGGCATAGTCTGCGCTGTAGCCGAATGCGGACTTCAGCTCGTCGAGCCTGACGACCACCAGCGACGCGCTGGCTCCCGGTGCCAGCTCCTTGAACGTCACGTCTGCAACCGACTCCCAGAGCCCGATGGCCTGGCGGATGTCGTCGGCCGCGTAGTCGACGTTCTGGTTGATCGAGAAAGTCACCGTGGCCTCGGGCCACTGGATCGGATGGAGCGCCATCGGTTTTCGAATCTATAGTTGTCATTATGAATCTGAGATTCATTTCTTGTTTTCAAATACAGTTCACAGATTAGAATGTCTTTACGTAAGTACCCGTATGAATATAGTAAAAATACATTAATTCAGATTCACGGTTTGTTATTCTTAATGAACATTAACCATATGATACGGTAAAATATTGAAATGTACTGGTTGTTATTTGTCGGAAAATTTTGAAAGATCGAATGATGTTGTTGATAATGTTCATGAATTCATTGAGTTCGTCATGAACAAGAGTCGTGCGGGCGTTCGGTGTTCCGACGCCATTCCTGAAGATCTCAATCTAAAGTATGAGTCAGGAGAAAGTCCCCGCGAGCTCGCCGAGCTGGAATAGGATGTTCGGCCGACAGGCGACTGTTGGGGCGGTTGTGTGCCGCGGCGTGCAGAGCCTCGGGGCCGCCCGTCCGTGGCGGTGGGAGTCACCGTACCCGGCTCCAGGTACGAAGTCGGAACAGGGCGGGGGCGAGCTCGCCGTCACCCGTCCGCCCCGGCTCCCGTATCCGCCCCGGCGGCCGGCCGGAAATGCTTCAGCCGCATCAGGCTGACGGTCGCCGCCAGTGCCGCGAAGCCCGCACCCAGCACCAGCGCCCAGGTGGCGCCCTCGATGCCGAGGCGCCCCAGCAGCAGCGCGACCAGGGCGGCGCCGACCGCCTGGCCGCTGAGCCGGGCGGTGCCCAGCATGCCGCTGGCGGCGCCGCTGCGGGCCCGCGGGGCGGCGGTGATCAGGGTGCGGTTGTTGGGCGCCTGGAACAGCCCGAAGCCGGCCCCGCACAGCGCCATCCGCCAGGCGATGTCGTACTGTCCCGGGTCGTCCGGCAGCAGGGCCAGCGCCGCCAGCCCGGCGGCCAGCATCGCCAGGCCGGCACCGACGATGATCGCCGGCGACCAGCGGTCCGACAGCCGCCCGGCGAACGGCGCCACCACCGCGATCGCCAGCGGCCAGGGCATCATCAGCAGCCCGACCTCCAGCGGCGGGAAGCCGTGGATGCGCTGGAAGGTGAAGGGCAGCGACACGAAGGCCAGGACCTGGGCCACGAACGACGCCATCGCGGTGGCGATCGACAGGCTGAAGATCGGCTTGGCCAGCAGGTCGAGCGGCAGCAGCGGCTCGGGCACCCGCAGCTCGCGCCGGACCAGCAGCACCCAGCATATGCCGCAGCCGACCGCCTGGACCGCCACCAGCGACCAGCCCAGGCCGTGGCCGATGCTGTCGAGCGTGGTCACCACCAGCCCGATGGCGGCGGCGCTGAGCACGGCGCTGCGGAGGTCGAACCGGCGACCGGCGCGGTCGCTGTCCGGCAGGCTGAACCAGCCCATCGCCACCACCGCGGCGCCGACCGGCAGGTGCATCGCGTAAAGCCACGGCCAGTCGGCGACCGCCAGGACGAAGCCGCCGAGCGTCGGCCCGACGGTCGCGGCGGCGGCCACCACCAGGGCGTTCACGCCGATCGCCGCACCGAACCGGTCCTTCGGCACGATATAGCGCAGCAGCGCGGCATTGACGCTCATCAGGCCGCCGGCACCGAGGCCCTGGACGATCCGGGCGGCCGTCAGCTCGGCGAGCGAACCGGCCAGCGCACAGCCGAGGGCCGCCACCGCGAACAGCGACACCCCGGCGAGATAGACCCGGCGGTAGCCGTAGATCTCGCCGAGCGAGGCGAACGGCAGCAGGGTCGCGACGATCGCCAGCTGGTAGCCGTTGACGATCCAGATCGAGACCGCCGGGCTGGCGGCGAAGTGGCCGGCGATGGTCGGCAGCGCCACGTTGGTCATGGAGCTGTCCAGCACCGCCAGCGCGATGCCGACGATGATCGTGGCCCAGGCCCAGCGACGGCGCGGCAGGTCCAGCCCGTCGGGGGATTCTTGGCGGGCGGGCTGCGGGATGGCGGGCTGCGGGATGGCGGTCAAGTCGGGGTGCCCCCGGCGACCCCGGTCCTGCTTGCGATGAAGCGGGCCAGGCTGGGGCCGGTCAGGATCACCACGATCACCCGGGCGGTCTGCATGGCCATGACGAAGGGCAGGTCGACGTTGCGCGACGACGCGGCGATGATCGCCGCCGAGTCCATGCCCCCCGGGCTGGTCGCCAGATAGGCGGTCAGCGGGTCGACCCCGGCGAACACCACCAGCACCGCCGCGAAGGCGCCGCACAACGCGATCAGGGCGAAGATCGACAGCAGCACCCGCGGCAGGGCGCGGGCGGCGTGCGCCAGGATCGGCCGGGTGAAGCGCAGGCCGATGGCCCAGCCGACCAGGGCGTAGCTGACCGCCAGCAGCCAGGGCGGCAGCTCGATGGTCAGCCAGCCGAGGTCCTGCAGCACCACGCCGATGGTCAGCGGCAGCAGCAGCGGTCCGGCCGGCACCCGGAAGCGCAGCGCGATGGCGATGCCGGCGGCCGCGACCGCCATGGTGGCCGCGAACCAGGCCCAGTCGGTGTCGGGGAACCAGTCGATCGCCGGGGCGTCGCCGACCGGGCCGACCCAGATCCGCGCGACCAGCGAGGCGACCACCACGACGCAGACCACCCGGAGGTACTGCATGAACGCCACCAGCCGGACGTCGGCCCCGTAGGCTTCCGAGATCAGCGTCATGCTGGACGCGGCACCCGGCGAGAAGCCCCAGACCGCGGTGGTGCCGGGCAGTATCCGCCAGCGCGTGAGCAGCCAGCCGAGCGCCGCCGCCACCACCACCGTCCAGGCGACGCCGGCCAGGAACAGCGGCCAGTCGCGGGCGATCTCGGTCAGGACCGTCACCGGGATGCCGCGGGCGATCATGCAGCCGACGATGCCCTGGGCGATGTAGAACGGGATCGCCGGCACCCGCACCGAGCCCTCGGCCGAGGCCAGCAGGATCGCCGCCGCCATCGGCCCGAGCAGCAGGGCCGCCGGCAGGTGCAGCAGTTCAAGGCCGACCACCGCCAGGACCGACAGCACGGCCAGGGTCGCCCACTGGAACCCCGGCGGGCGCCGGCCGAGCGAGCGGAACCGCCGCGTCTTGCCGTTGTCGGGCTCGGGCGGCGGCGTCGACGGGTCCGCGGGCTCTGGTGGGGGCGGGTGGCGCGGACCGCGTTCGGGCATAGGGACCTGGCTCAGGGTGGGGCGGAGCAGACAGCGGAATCCGGCACCGCCAGCCTATCCCCGCGGGTGGCCGGCCGCCAGCCTAGGGCTTCGGTACCGGCATCTCGAAACGGTCCCGGGTGGTGGTGTAGGTGTCGCCGCCGAGCCGGCCGACGGTGTCGAGGCCGGCCTGGTCGATCCGCAGCCGCGCGTCGTCCACCAGATCCGGGCGAACCACGATCCGCAGCACCTCGCCGACGATGATCTCGCGCCGGTTCCCGACCTGCAGGGTGGTGTGCCGCCTGCACTCCAGCGCCGCCGGGGCCTGCACGATGCGCGGCGGCCGGACGGTGACCGACGGGGCGGTCTCGAGGCCGGCGACGTCGATCTCGGACTCGCCGGGTTCCAGCGGCAGGGCGCACAGGTTCATCCGCTCGGCGAGCGCGAAGTCGACGATGTTGACCACGAACTCCGGCAACTCGCGGATGTTCGCGGATGTGTCCTTGGGCCGCCGGTCCGGGCGCGCGTCGACGCCGAGCACCACCATGCAGGGGTCGAAGGCGATGGCGTTGAAGAACGAGAACGGCGCGGCGTTGACCGTGCCGTCCGGGGCCAGGGTGGTGACCAGCGCGACCGGGCGCGGGGTGACGACGCTTCGGAACACCTTGTAGGCGTCGACGGGGTCCATGTCGGCGAGCAGGAAGTCCTTCATGGGGCTCTGTGGCATGGGGCTCTCCGGCATCGGGCTCTCTGGCTGGGGCGTGGCGTCAGGCGGGCGGGTGCGCGGCGTGCCAGTGGCGCGCGATCTCGACCCGGCGACACACCCAGGCCCGGTCGTGCGCCTTCACGTGGTCCAGGAAGCGGGCCAGCGCGCGGGCCCTGCCGGGCCGGCCGACCAGCCGCTGGTGCAGGCCTACCGACAGCATCTTCGGGGTATCCGCACCTTCCTCGTAGAGCTGGTCGAAGCTATCGAGCAGGTGCCGCAGGAAGTCCTCGCCGGACCCGTAGGCCGAGGGCGCGCCGAACTTCACGTCGTTGGTGTCGAGGGCATAGGGCACCACCAGCCGCGGGCGGCCGTCGACGTCCACCCAGTACGGCAGGTCGTCGTTGTAGGCGTCGCTGTCGTACAGGAAGCCGCCATGCTCCATCAGCAGGCGGCGGGTGTGCGGGCTGGGGGCGTAGCGGCAGTACCAGCCGGCGGGTGCGGCACCGGTCAGCCGCTCGATGCCGGCGACCGCCCGGGCGATGTGCTCGCGTTCCTCGGCCTCCGACAGCTCGTAGTGATTGATCCAGCGCCAGCCATGCCCGGCGAAGTCGCAGCCGTAGTCGGCCAGCGCCCGGGTAGACACCGGGTTGCGTTCCAGAGCCTGGGCACAGGCGTAGACCGTGAACGGAAGGCCGCGGCTGCGGAACAGGTCGAGGACCCGCCAGACCCCGGCGCGCGAGCCGTATTCGTACAGCGACTCCAGGCCGAGGTCTCGCTCGCCCGGCGGATGCCGGCCGCCGACCACCTCGGACAGTCCGCTCTCGTTGCGGCCGTCGCCATGCAGCACCGAGGTCTCCGAGCCCTCCTCGACGTTCAGCACGAAGTTGACGGCGATCCGGGCACCGCCCGGCCAGGCTGCATGCGGCGGCTTGCCGCCATAGCCGATCATGTCGCGCGGATACGGGGCGGTCTCGGACATGGCGGGAACCTTCGGAGGCGGAACGGCAGGATACGATACCTGATCGCCGGCGCCACCGGTTCTGCGCCATCGTTCCGGTAGCGCCCGGGGTCAGCCCTCGAGGCCCGGGACCAGCCGGACCATCGCCAGGAACAGCATGGCGCTGATCACGGCCGACAGCGGGACCGTAACCAGCCAGGCGGCGGCGATGGTCAGCAGATGGCGCCGCCGGACCAGCCGGCGCTTTGCGGCCTTGCGGATCGTCAGTGGATCCTGTGCCGGGTCGGGTTCCATGCCGGGCAGCCAACCGTCCGCCGTCGCCCGCGGCGGCACCTCGTCCTCAATGGCGGTGGCGCGCGCCGCCTCGTTGAGCCGCGCCTGCCGGCGGATGTGACCGCCGCGCCGGGCGTGCCTTTCGCGGGCCAGACCGACGCCGAAGACGGCACCGACCGCGATATGCGTCGAGCTGACCGGCAGGCCGAGAGCCGACGCCGCCAGCACGGTCACGGCGGCCGACAGGGCGACGCAGAATGCCCGGACCGGGTTCAGCTTGGTGATCTTCTCGCCGACCATGCGGATCAGCCGCGGCCCGAACAGGGCGAGGCCGAGGGAGATGCCGGCCGCACCGATCAGCATGATCCAGCCGGGTACCACGACCTTGGCGCCGGCGGCGCCCTGGACCGCTGCGGCGATCGCCGCCAGCGGGCCGATGGCGTTGGCCACGTCGTTGGCGCCATGCGCGAACGACAGCAGCGCGGCGGCCACGATCAGCGGCGCCGTGAACAGGGTCCCGATCGCCTTCTTGCTGTTGTCCAGCGCCGGCGCCTGGCGGGCGACCAGCCGGCCGACCGCCACGAGCGCCACCGCGAACACGCCGGCGGCCAGCAGCGCCAGCATCCAGAGCGGCGGCCGCCAGACCTTGGACAGCCCCTTCTGGACCAGATAGGCCGAGAACGCGGCGGCGGTCACCGCCACCACCACCGGCACCCAGCGCCTGGCGGCGGCGACCCTGTCGTCGGCCTGGATGATCAGGCGATCCAGCAGGGCCAGCATGGCGGCCGCGGCGAGGCCGCCGAGCATCGGGGAGACCACCCAGCTGGCCGCGATCGCCCCCATCACCGGCCAGTTGGCCGCGCCGAACCCGGCAGCCGCGAGTCCGGCACCCAGCACCCCGCCGACGATCGAATGCGTCGTCGAGACCGGTGCCTCGAGCCAGGTCGCGAGGTTGAGCCACAGCGCCGCCCCCAGCAGGGCGGCCATCATCAGCGCGACGAACACGCCGCGATCGCCCACCGCGGCCGGGTCGATGATGCCCTTGCTGACGGTCGAGACCACGTCGGCGCCCGCGATCAGGGCACCGGCCGCCTCGCAGACCGCCGCGACCAGCAGTGCGCCGCCCATGCTCAACGCCCGCGCGCCGACCGCCGGGGCCATGTTGTTGGCGACGTCGTTGGCGCCGATGTTGAGCGCCATGTAGCCGCCGATGACCGCGGCCGCGACGATCAGCCAGGCACCCTGGTCGACCCCGGTCTGCCCGGCGGTCATCACGAACACCAGGGCCAGGAACACCAGGCTGAGGCCGAGCGGCACGAGACGCAGTCCGCCCTGATGGCCGATCGCCTCGAGCGCGACGATCTTCTTGAGATCCTTGTCCAGCGCCCGCTTGCGAAGAGCTGAAGGCAGCAGCGTCATGCCCGGCCGCCCGATTCGGCGCGCACGCCTGGTGGGGGTCGCAACGAGCTATGCCGCCGCATTCGAAGACTCGTCAGTGAACGGTGTGCCGTGGTCCATCGGATGCAGGTGCAACAGCGACGGCATGGCGGTCAAGGTGTTGGCGGCAGGCCACTGGACTCATCGCATCGCCGCCCGTCGATGCAATGCGGATGGCGGCGGCACCGGCCCGCATGCCTATTTCCCCCACTTCAGCGCCAGCACGTCGGCCTCGCGCGCCAGTTCCAGCAGGCCGGCCCGGGTCGCCGGGTGCAGCGGCTCCAGCGGGTGGCGCACGGCGTCGCTGCGGATCACCCCGCCCTCCATCATCGCGGTCTTGCAGGCCCTGAGGCCGCACTGCCGGTTCTCGTAGTTGATCAGCGGCAGGATGCCGGCATACAGCCGCGCCGCCTCGGCCCGCCGGCCGGCCAGATGCTCGGTCACCACCGGCTTGATCAGGTCGGGCAGCAGCGCGCTGCACATGGTGCCGGTGGCGCCGGCGTCCAGGTCGGCCATCAGGGTGATCGACTCCTCGCCGTCGAACGGCCCCTGGATGGCGGCGCCGCCGGCGGCGATCAGGGACCGCAGCTTGGCCGCGGCACCCGCCGTCTCGACCTTGAAATGGGTGACCTGCGGCACCGCCGCGCCGAGCCGGACCAGGAACGGCACCGACAGGGTGACGCCGGACAGCGGTGCGTCCTGCACCATGATCGGCAGGCCGGAGGCTTCGGCGACCGCCGCGAAATGCTCGAGGATCCCGGCCTCGTCGGCCTTCAGCGCTGTGCCGTGATAGGGCGGCATCAGCATCAGCATGGACGCCCCGGCGGTGGCGGCGCGCTGCGACCGCTCGGCGGCGAGGCGGGTCGAGAAGTGGCTGGTGGTGACGATCACCGGCACCCGGCCGGCGACGTGGCTGAGGCACAGGTCAAGCAGGGTGTCGCGCTCGGCGTCCGACAGCAGGAACTGCTCGGAGTAGTTGGCCAGGATACAGATGCCGTCGACGCCCTGGTCGATCATGCAGTCGAGCACCCGCTTCTGGCCGTCCAGGTCGAGGGCGCCGGCCTCGGTGAACGGCGTCGGGGCGATCGGGTAGATGCCGCTGTTCGGCATGGCGGGAACGGGCATGGCTTCCTCCGGGATGTCTTCTTGCGTCTGGTGTGCATGGGTTTCGGAGCGGCGGGTGGTTTCCGGAGCCGGGCGCTCGCGCGCCCCCTCCGGAATGACGATGTTTGGGAGGAACAGTTCGCTCGTCCGGTACGCCGGCCATCCCTCCCTCCGTCGTCCCGGAGAGCCCCGGATTCGATCCGGGGCGGCTCCGGGATCCACGATGCGACGGGCGCCCCGTTTCGGCTAAAGCATCGCGCGCAGCGTCTTGGTGCGCTCGGTCGCGGCCTGCATCAACAGCGGGAGGTCGTTGCCACCGAGGATCAGCCGGGCGCCGATCTCGATATAGCGCTGCATCAGCGGCGGGTCATAGACCCCGCCCATGCCCGGGTGCTTGCCGTGCTTGCGGCAGGCCTCGACCACCGTCTCGTAGGCCTTGGCGATGTCCGGGTGCCCGACCTGGCCCGGGATGCCCATCTCCATGCTGAGATCGCTGGTACCGATCAGCAGGGCGTCGACCCCGGGCACCGCGGCGATCTCGTCGGCGCGGGCGATCGCCTGCGGCGACTCCAGCATGATCACCAGCAGGGTCTCGCGGTTGATGGTCTCGGTCGCCTCGGCCAGCGGCGTCGGCCTGAAGTCGAGCTGCGGCAGCGCACCGGTGACCGAGCGATGACCGACCGGCGGATAGCGGCACTGGCTGACCATGCGGGCGGCGGTCGCGGCGTCGTCGACATGCGGCACCACGACGCCTTGGGCGCCGCCGTCGAGGGCGCGGGTGGCGTGGAACGACTCGTAGCCGGGGACCCGCACGACCGGGGTGATGCCGGCGTCCTGGGCGGCGACGCTGATCTGCACGGCGGTGTCCAGGTCCATGGAGTTGTGCTCCATGTCGATGAACAGCCAGTCGAATCCGGCGGTGCGCATGGCCTTGGCGATGTCGACGGTGCGCGCCTGGCGCAGCCCGATGCCGAGCGCGAGCTGGCCGTCCCGCAGCCGGTCGAGGGCGGCGTTTTTCAGGTCGGTCACGGAAGCCTCCGGGGTGATATCTGGTATGACCGGTCGATCAAAGCAGGGTTCGGGCGGCGCGTCATCCACCTGTTCCCGACTTGCCGCAACCCGGCGTGCCGCGCCACACTCCCGGCAACCGACGTCGACAAGACCATCCACCGGAGGAAGCCCTTGAACCAGCAGACCCCGCCGGCGGCGGCCGCCGAGGCCGTGGCGCGCATCAAGCAGGCGCTCGGACCCAAGGGCTGGCTGGAGGACCCGGCCGACACCCTCAAGTACCGCACCGACTGGCGCGGCCGCGACGTCGGGGAGGCCTTGCTGGTCGCCCGCCCGGCCACCACCGAGGAGGTCGCCGTGGTGGTGCGGATCTGCGCCGGCGCCGGCCTGGCGATCGTCCCGCAGGGCGGCAACACCGGGCTGGTGCTGGGCTCGATCCCGACCGAGCCGCGGCCGGCGGTGGTGGTGTCGCTCGATCGCATGACACGGATCCGCTCGCTCGACCCGGCCAATTTCGCGCTGGTCGCCGAGGCCGGCTGCGTGGTCAAGGCGGTGCAGGAGGCAGCGACCGCCGCCGACCGGCTGTTCCCGCTGTCGCTGGCGTCCGAGGGCAGCTCGACGATCGGCGGCACCCTGTCGACCAACGCCGGCGGCAACCAGACCATCCGCTACGGCAACGCCCGCGAGCAGGTGCTGGGGCTGGAGGTGGTGCTGCCGGACGGCACCGTGTTCGACGGCCTGAACACCCTGCGCAAGAACAACACCGGCTACGACCTCAAGCACCTGTTCATCGGGGCCGAAGGCACGCTCGGCATCGTCACCGCGGCGGCGCTGCGGCTGATGCCGGCGCCGCGCGGCCGCGAGACCGCGCTGCTGGCGGTGCCGGACCCGGCGGCGGCGCAGGCGCTGCTGGGGCGGGCCCGCGAACTGTCGGGCGACACCGTGCTGGCCTACGAGCTGATGCCGCGGATGTGCCTGGACCTGGCGATCCGCCACATCGAGGGCATCGCCGACCCGCTGGCGGCGGCGTCGCCCTGGTACGTGCTGGTCGAGCTGGCGACCGCCTCGCCGATCGACGACCTGCGGGCGAAGCTGGAGGCGATCCTGGCCGAGGCCATGGAGCAGGGCCGGGTGACCGACGGCGTCGTCGCCGAGAGCGAGGCGCAGCGGGCCGCGCTCTGGCGGATCCGCGAGGAGCAGGCCGAGGCCGGCCGGCGCGAGGGCGGCGGCGTGTCCTGCGACGTCTCGGTGCCGGTCAGCGCGGTCGCCGACTTCCTGGCGCGGGCCGAGGCGATGCTGCGGGCCGAGGAGCCCGACCTTCGGCTGAATACCTTCGGCCACATGGGCGACGGCAACATCCACTACCTGATCCTGCGGCCGCTCGCCATGGACCCGGACGCCTGGAAGCAGCGCAGCCACGATCTCGTGCACCGGCTGAACGACCTGATCGCCTCGATGGGCGGCAGCTTCTCGGCCGAGCACGGCATCGGCGCCCAGAAGCGCGACGACCTGGTGCGCTACGCGGCACCCTCGCGGCTGACCTTGATGCGGGCGGTCAAGGCGGCGATCGACCCGGGCAATGTCATGAATCCGGGGAAGGTGCTGTAGCGGCTACGCCGCGCTCGTCAGGATCCGCACCTTCGGCAGCGTGATGACCACCGAGGTGCCGGCCCCGGGCGCGCTGTCGATGACCAGGGTGCCGCCGTGCAGCTCGACCAGCCGGCGGGCGATCGGCAGGCCGAGCCCGGTGCCGCCGATCGACGGGGCGGTCTGGCTGGGTTCGACCTGGCAGCGCCCGTAAGGCTGCATGGCGCGCTCGATCTGTGTGGAGGACATGCCGGGGCCGGTGTCCCGGACGCGGATCTCGACCGGATCGCCCTCGCGGAACTCGACGATCACCTCGCCGTTCTCGGCGCCGAACTTGATGGCGTTGCCGACGATGTTGATCAGCACCTGCTGGATGGCGCGCCGGTCGGCGCGGGCGCGCGGTCCGTTGCGGCCGTCGATGCGCAGGCTCACCCCGCGGGCGCCGGCCAGCGGCTCCAGCATGCGTCCGGTCGCGTGGGCGACCGCCGCCAGGTCGACCCAGTCGGATTGCAGTTCGACGGCGCCGGCCTCGATCCGGGCGAGGTCCAGCAGGTCGTTGATCAGGTCCAGCAGGTGCCGGCCGCTGGTGGCGATGGTGTCGACGGAGTCGAGGTAGCGGTCCGGCATCGGCCCGTACAGCTGCAGGCGGAGCATGTCGGCGAAGCCGATGACCGCGTTCAGCGGGGTGCGCAGCTCATGGCTCATATGGGCCAGGAACTCGCTCTTCGCGCGGTCGGCCATCTCGGCTTCCATCTTGGCGCGGGCCAGGTCGGCGACCGCGTCCACCATGGTCTGCCGCGACTCCAGGAAACGGGTGGCGATCTGCGCGAGATCCTTCAGCGAGGCGCGCTGGTCGTCGTCGAGGCGCTGCGGCCGGTCGCTGACCACGCACAGCGACCCGACCCGGTGGCCGCTGCGCAGCCGCAGCGGCGCCCCGGCATAGAACCGGATGTGAGGCGGGCCGGTGACCAGCGGATTGTCGGTGAACCGCGCGTCGGTCCAGACGTCCTCGACCTCGGTGATGTCGTCGCCGGACAGCGAGACCGCGCACAGCGAACCCTCGCGCGGGAGCTCGCGCATGTCGTCCAGCCCGAGCGTCGACTTGAACCAGACCCGGTCGGTGTCGACCAGGCCGATCGCCGCCATCGGCACCCCGCAGGTGCGGGCGGTGAGGCGGGTCAGCTGATCGAAGGCCTGCTCGGGCGGCGTGTCGAGCACCTGCAGCGCCCAAAGGGCTGCCAGCCGCGCGTCCTCGTCCCTCGGATCCGGCAAGACCATGCCGCCTCCACCCTCATCGGAAGGTCCCTCACCGATGACGATGCTATTGCCGGTCGGTTAACGCGGCGTAAACGGCGGCCCGACGGTCACTCGCCGGCAGCGACTGCGGCCGCCCGGCGCGGCGCCGGCAGGAATGCGACGGCCACGGCGATGGCACCGGCGCAGGCGGCGCAGATCAGGAACAGGGTGGCGAAACCGTCGCCGGCCGACACGTCGTGCAGGCGCGAGATCGCCGGGACCACGGTCGAGGCGACCGCGAAGGACAGCACGTATTTCACCGAGTAGGCGCGCGCCCGCCAGTGTTCCGGGGTGTTCCGGGCCACCAGGGTGTCGGTGATCGGGATCTGGCCGAACACCAGCATCATCATGGCCAGCGACACGCCGAGCATGACCGAGCCGGTCGCCTCGGCGGCCACCAGGAACACCAGGACGTCGCCCAGGGTGAGCAGCAGGAAGACCAGGCGGATCGAATAGCGGTCGATCAGGTGGCCGACCGCCACCTGGGTGAAGGCGGCGGCCGCGAAGACCAGGGCGATCAGGCCGCCGGCGCGCGAGGCACCTTCGGTCAGCGCCATGACCCGTTCGTCGAAGATCTTCGGCAGGGCGATGGTGGTGGCGTTGAAGATGAAGCCGCCGACCGCGGTCGCGAAGAACACGATCGCCAGGATCCGCTTCCACTGGTCGCTCGGCAGGGCCTTCGCCTTGCGGGCCGCCGTGCCGGCCTCGGTGGCGGCGCGCCCGGCGACGCTGCGGCAGTGCAGGACCCAGAAGCCGCCGATCGCCATGCTGAGCAGGCCCGGCACCACGAAGGCGGTCCGCCAGCCGTAGGCGTTGCACAGGAAGGCGGCCAGCAGCGGGGCGGCGGCCACGCCCATGTTGCCCCAGACCCCGTTGACGCCGAGCCGGCGGCCGACCGCGCCGCCGCCCTGGCTGACCATGGCGATCCCGACCGGATGGTAGATCGCCGCGAACACCCCGATCGCCAGCAGGCCGGCGGCGATCTGCATCCGGCCGTCGGCGAAGCCGGTCACCACGCCGGCGGCGCCGATGCCGACGAAGAACAGCGCGATCATGCCCTCCCGGCTCCAGCGGTCGGCCAGCCAGCCGGCCGGCAGCGAGCAGGCACCGAAGGCGATGAAGCCGGCGGTCGAGAGCACCAGCAGTTCGCCGTAGCTCGATCCCATCTCGGCGGCCATGAACACGGCGGCGGTCGGAAACACCAGCATCATCAGGTGGTCGACGGCGTGGCCGGCGTTCAGGAACAGGAAGCGTGTGTCGAGACGCATGGACTCCTCCCTCGCGACGGAGAGATGATGGTCCAACTGAGAGTTTCCGTCCTTCGATATAACGCCAACCTGTGTTGAAAACCGGACAGACCCTGCGCAGCCGTGATCCGGCCGTCGAGGCCCGCCAGCGCTGGCCCAAGGCGATCGTCGGCTATGCCGTCGACTATGCCGCCGGCCACAGTACCGGCCGGCATGCCCACGACCGTGCCCAGCTGGTGCATGGCGAGAAGGGGGTAATGACGGTCCGGACGGACGACGGCGCCTGGGTGGTGCCGCCGGGTTATGCCGTGTGGGTGCCGGCGGGGGTGGTGCACGAGGTCCGGGCGGCCGGGGCCGTCGCCATGCGGACGCTGTATCTGCGCGCCGATTCCGGGGTCCCGGTCGGGCCGCGTTGCCGGGTCGTGCGGGTGCCGGCCCTGGTCCGTGAGCTGATCGCCCGGGTGGTGCGGTTGCCGGAGGACTACCCCGAGCCCGGGCCGGAGTCGCGGGTGGTCGCGGTGCTGGCCGACGAGCTCGCCGACCTGCCGGCGGCGCCGCTCGACCTGCCGCTGCCGCGCGACCGACGGGCGGCCGCGGTGGCCGAGGCACTGATCGGCGCACCCTCGGACAATCGCGACCTGGAGGCCTGGGGCCGGTCGGTCGGCGCCAGCGACCGCACCCTGGCGCGGCTGTTCCGCAACGAGACCGGCCTGACCTTCGGGCGCTGGCGCCAGCGCCGGCGCCTGCTGGCCGCGCTCGAGCGGCTGGCGGCCGGCGAGCCGGTGACCGCGGTCGCCCTCGACCTCGGCTACGACAGCCCGAGCGCCTTCATCGCCATGTTCCGCCGTACCCTCGGCGCCCCGCCGACCCGCTACCTGCGGTACGGCGGGGAGCGGGCGTAGGGCGGTCGCGGTCGGCTCTACCCGAGCACGTCCTTGTTGATCACGTTCTCGGAGATGATGGCGCCGTCGAACGCGCTGAGGATGTTCTTCGCGGTCTGCAGGCCCATGCGGTCGAGCGCCTCGCGGGTGACGCCGGCCAGGTGCGGCGCGGTGATGACGTTCGCCAGCCTGAACAGCGGGTTGTCCGGCTGCGGCGGCTCCTGGGCGAACACGTCGAGGCCCGCCCCGGCGAGCCTGCCGCCGGTGAGCGCGGCATGCAGGGCCGGCTCGTCGACGATGCCGCCACGCGCGGTGTTGACCAGATAGGCCGTCGGCTTCAGCCGCGCCAGGCGCGCGGCGTCGAACAGCCCAACCGTCTCGGGCGACTTCGGGCAGTGGATGCTGACGAAGTCGGCGCCGGCCAGCGCCGCGTCGAGGTCGTCCACCGCCTCCGCCCCGGCCTCGGCGATGCCCGCGGCGGCCGTGTACGGATCGTAGACCTGGACGTTCATCTCCATCGCCACGCAGCGCTTGACCAGCCGCGACCCGATCCGGCCGAACCCGATCACGACCAGGGTCTTGCCGAGCAGGTCGAAGGGAATCCCGCCGAGCCGCTCGGCCCAGCGACCCTCCTTCACCAGGGCGTCGAGCTCGGCGCCGCGCTTGGCGAGTGCCATCATCATGAACAGTGCGGCTTCCGCCACCGACGGCGAGTTGGCCGTGCCCACGGTCATCAGCGGAACGTTGCGCCTGCTCAGCGCCGGCAGGTCGATGGCGTCGAAGCCGACGCCGATGCGCGTGACCACGCGCATGTCGCCGGAGGACTCGAGCTCGTCCTCGCCGAACCGGGTCGGGCCGAGCGCCACGGCGTGCACCGGTGCGTGCGCCCTGAGCAGGGTATTGAAGTCGGCCTGGCCGATGCCGTTCGGGAAGGTCAGGACCTCGATGTCGCTCCGTCCCTGCAGCAGCACCATGCCGCTGGCGGCGAAGGTCTCGGTCACCAGAACTCTCTTCCTGTTGGTCGTCGCAGTCGCCATCGCGTGTCCTTCCCGGAGCGGGTGTTCGGCGCCGTTGCCGCGCCGTATCGCCAGACCAAGTTCGTGGTATGCGGCTGCCGGCGGCGCCGGCGAGGGCGGCGGCCCCCGCCGGCGGCCGGTCAGGCCGGAGCGCCTCGTCAGCGCTTGAACGGATAGAAGCTGACGTCGTTGTAGAGCCAGTTCTCCTGCTTCTCCAACGCGCCGAGCTTGGCGCTCTCGGCGATGTAGGTCTTCCAATCCGGGTCGGCCTGCATGGCGGCCCGCTTCTTCTCGCGGTCGCCGGCGTTGTCGTAGGCCCAGATGTGGATGTAGGCGTTCGGATCGCCGGTCTCGCACTTGGCGTACAGCACGGGCTGGCCGAGGTTGCGGGCCTGGGCCTCCTTGCCGAGCCGCTCGTACAGCTCGAGGTGCTTCACGATGGTGCCTGGCCGGCAGGTGTACTTGCGCACGTCGAACAGCATGGACGGGTCCTCCTGGATTGGTCGGGTGGTCTTCTAGGTGGGACCGGGAGCTTAGCGCAGCAGGCGGCGGCGGGAACAGCCGATCAGTCGAGTCGCCGGATGCGACCCTCGACCTTCGGCGCCACGGTGCCGAGCCGCGCGATGTGGTCGATGATCTGGCTGGCAAGCAGCTTCGCCGCGTTGCCGTCGACCAGCGCCGTGCCGGCGGCCAGCGCGGCGTAGCCGTCGCCGCCCCGGGCCATGAAGTCGTTGGTCGCCACCGTGTATCCGGCGGCCGGGTCGAGCGGCCGGCCGTTCACCGAGACGTCCGAGACCCGGGATCCGGCCGGCTTCCGGGCGTCGTAGGCGAAGCCGATGCCGGAGACCTGCGGGAACCGCCCGGCGGTTTCCTCGACCTTGCCGACACCGTTCTCGAGCGCCGCCAGCAGGTCGGCGCCGGTCACCCGCAGCGTCAGGGTCCGGTTGCCGAACGGCAGCTCGGTCAGGATGGTCTTGCCGGTCAGGGGGCTGCCGGCCGGGTAGGTGGTGTCGCCGCGGATGCCGCCACCGTTGATGATGGCGACGTCGACACCGGTCGCCGCCCGCATGGCGTCGGTGAACAGGTTGCCGATCGCGGCTTCGCCGCCGCGCACCGTGGCGCGGCGCGAGTCGAGCTCGGTCGCGGTGGTGCCGACCGGCTGGCCCAGATCGGCGTCGAGCCGTGCGAGATAGCCGTCGACCTTGGCCTGCACCTCGGGGTCCGGGGCGATGGCGGCGGTGTGGATCTGCGCGAAGTCCGGCGTCCAGACCACCTTCGGCCCGCCGCGCTCCTCGACCCGGTCGATGGTGAGGACCAGGCGGCCGACGAAAATGCCCTGCGAGCCGGCCTTCAGCACGGCGTGCCGGCCGTCGTAGTGGGTGAACGCCAAGTGGTCGTGGCCGCCGAGCACGGCGTCGATCCCCGGGGCGGCCCGCATCAGGGCCAGGTCCTCGGCATAGTCGTTGTGGCTCAACGCGATCACGATGTCGGCGCCCTGCTCGCGCAGGGCCTTGGCGAGCCGCGGCCCGGCCTCGGCATAGGCCTCGAAGGTCACGTCCGGGCCCGGGCTGGACACCAGCGGGGTCTCCGGGGTGGTCAGGCCGAGCAGGCCGATCTTGTAGCCGCCGGCCTCGACGATGGTGGCGTCGGCGACGCCCGGGAAGTTCGGCTGGCCCTTCAGCGCGACGTTGCCGGCCAACCATCGGAAGCCGGACTCCGCGACGCGGGCCTGCAGTACCGCGGGGCCGAAGTCGAACTCGTGGTTGCCCAGCACCGCGTAGTCGATGCCGACCGCGTTCGCCATGTCGATCATGTTGGCGCCCTTGTCGATGCCGGACAGCAACGAGGGCGAGATCATGTCGCCGCCGAAGGTCACGATCACCGTGGCGCCGGTGGCGGCGGCGCGGGCCTTCTCGGCCTTGATGGCGGCGGCGATGCGGGCGGCCCCGCCGGCGCCGTCGACGCCCTCGATCCGGTCCCAGTCGTTGACGTGCAGGATCACCAGGGTCGCCGGTGCGGCGGCCAGCGGGCCGGCCAGCCACAGGACGGTTGCGACCGCCAGCAGCGCGGTCCTGAGAACACGGATCATGGGTCGCTCCCTGGGGGTGGGAGCGACAGCCTAGCCGGACTGCGTGACAGTCGGAAGCGCGACAGGAGACCGGATCAGGCGCGGGCGCGCATGCTCCGGCCGCCGGCACCGCGGCCGCCGCGCGCCGCCGCGGCGTTGTCCTTCTCGTCGAACAGCGCCGCCAGCTGCTCCATCATGGTGCCGCCGAGCTGCTCGGCGTCGACGATGGTGACGGCGCGGCGGTAGTAGCGGGTGACGTCGTGGCCGATGCCGACCGCCACCAGTTCCACGGGGGAACGGGTCTCGATGTACTTGATGACGTCGCGCAGGTGCTTCTCGAGGTAGTTGCCGGGGTTGACCGACAGGGTCGAGTCGTCGACCGGGGCGCCGTCGGAGATCACCATCAGGATGCGCCGCTCCTCGGTGCGGGCCAGCAACCGCTGGTGCGCCCAGTGCAGCGCCTCGCCGTCGATGTTCTCCTTCAGGATGCCCTCGCGCAGCATCAGGCCGAGCGACTTGCGGGCCCGCCGCCACGGCGCGTCGGCCGGCTTGTAGATGATGTGGCGCAGGTCGTTCAGGCGGCCGGGGTTGGCCGGCTTGCCCGACGAGATCCAGCGCTCGCGCGCCGAGCCGCCCTTCCAGGCGCGGGTGGTGAAGCCGAGGATCTCGACCTTCACGCCGCAGCGCTCGAGGGTGCGGGCCAGGATGTCGGCGCAGATCGCCGCGATGGTGATCGGCCGGCCGCGCATCGAGCCGGAATTGTCGATCAGCAGGGTCACCACTGTATCGCGGAACTCGGTGTCCTTCTCGACCTTGTAGGACAGCGGGAACAGCGGCGCCGTCACCACCCGCGACAGCCGGCCGGCATCCAGGACGCCTTCCTCCAGGTCGAACTCCCAGGACCGGTTCTGCTGGGCCATCAGGCGACGCTGCAGCCGGTTGGCCAGCCGCCCGATCACCCCCTGCAGGTGCGACAGCTGCTGGTCGAGCAGGGTGCGCAGCCGGTTCAGCTCGTCCGGGTCGCACAGGGTGTCGGCCTCGACCACCTCGTCGAACTCGGTGGTGAACGCCCGGTAGGCGGCGTCCTGCCAGTTGCGGCCGTCCATGTTCGGGTGCATCGGCGAGCCGGGGTTGGCCGGCTCCTCGTCGCCGGAGCCCGGCTCCAGGTCCATCTCCTCGGCGTCCTCGCCGTCGGCGCTCTCGTCGCCGGCCTGCATGTCGGACGGGATGGTCTCGGTATCGGCGCCGTCCTCGGAGGTGCCGCGGGTACCGCCCTCGCTGGTCTCGTCGACGTCGCCGCCCTCGTCCTCGCCCTCGGCGTCGCTGGCATCGTCCTCGGCCATGCCCTCCTCGCCGATCTCCAGGTCGAGGTCGGCGATCATCTGGCGCGAGGCCTTGGCGAAGGCGTCCTGGTCGTCCAGGGTGCGCTCGAGATCCTGCAGGTCGTGGCCGACCTTGCTCTGGATCCACGGCCGCCACAGGTCGACGACCCGGCGGGCGCATTCCGGCGGCGGGGTGCCGGTCAGCGCCTCGCGGGTGATCAGCCGCATGACGTCGACCAGCGAGACGTCGTCCTTCTCGGCACGCTCCAGGCCCTTGCGCCGATAGGTGTCGTCGGTCACCGCATCGAGGTTGCCGGCGACACCGGCCATGGCACGGGCGCCGATCGCCTCGATCCGGGCCTGCTCGACCGCGTCGAAGATCTCGCGCGCCGCCTGGCTTTGCGGCAGCCGGCGCGAATGCACCGCCTCGTCGTGGTGCTTCAGGCGCAGCGCCAGGGCGTCGGACGCGCCGCGCAGGCGCGCCAGGTCCGCCGGGTCCATGTCCTTCGGCGGGGCCGGCAGACGGACGCGGTTGCCGGCCATGCCGGACTGCTCGGCACCATAGGTCACCTCGACCTCGGCCTCGCCGGAGATCGCCCGCATGCAGGCGGCGGTGGCGCGCTTGAAGTCCTCGAACGCGGTGTCGTCCGGCGCCTTGTTGCTGCTGTTGCTGCGCATGGCAGTGCGGTCTCGCGTCGCTTGCTACTCGGCCGCCCGTGCCCCGGCCTTGGCGAGGATCTCGTCGCCGAAGCAGCGCTGGTAGTACTCGGCCACGATCGACCGCTCGACCTCGTCGCACTTGTTCAGGAAGGTCAGGCGGAACGCCAGCTTCAGGTCGCCGCCGAAGATGTCGGCGTTCTCGGCCCAGGTGATCACCGTCCGCGGCGACATGACCGTGGAGATGTCGCCGGCCATGAAGCCGGCGCGCGTCAGGTCGGCGCAGGTGACCATCTTGGACACCATCTCGCGCTTCTCGGCGCCCTGGTAGGTCGGGCACTTGGCCAGCACGATGTCGACCTCGGCGTCGTGCGGCAGGTAGTTCAGCGTGGTGACCACGTTCCAGCGGTCCATCTGACCCTGGTTGATCTGCTGGGTACCGTGATAGAGGCCGGTGGTGTCGCCGAGACCGACCGTGTTCGCGGTCGAGAACAGCCGGAACGACGGGTGCGGGTGGATCACCTTGTTGGTGTCCAGCAGCGTCAGCTTGCCGTCGACCTCGAGCACCCGCTGGATCACGAACATCACGTCGGCGCGGCCGGCGTCGTACTCGTCGAACACCAGCGCCACCGGGTTCTGCAGAGCCCACGGCAGGATGCCCTCGCGGAACTCGGTCACCTGCTTGCCGTCGCGGATCACGATGGCGTCCTTGCCGATCAGGTCGATACGGCTGATGTGGCTGTCCAGGTTGACCCGGATGCACGGCCAGTTCAGCCGCGCCGCCACCTGCTCGATGTGGGTCGACTTGCCGGTGCCGTGATAGCCCTGGATCATGACCCGCCGGTTGCGCGCGAAGCCCGCCAGGATCGCCAGCGTGGTGTCGTGGTCGAACAGGTAGGCGTCGTCCCGGTTCGGAACATACTCGCTCGACTCCGAGAACGCCGGAACCTGCATATCGATGTCGAGACCGAAAGCCTCCCGCGCCGACACGGTGGTGTCCGGCTTGTCGAGACGGTGGGCGGGCTTACGCTCGATGACGGTGTCGTTCGCCATGGACGAATATCCTGTAGGGAAGGAGGCCGGCGCGTCGGAACGGCTCAGCCAAGGAACCGACGCAAAGTCGTATAGGCCTCGTTGATACTTTTCAACCGTTCCTCCGCGCCCCGGTCGCCGCCGTTGGCGTCCGGGTGGTGTTTTTTGACCAGTTCCTTGTACCGGCGTTTCAGTCGGTCGAGGGTCAGGGGCGGGTCGAGGCCCATCACCGCGAAGGCCTGGCCCTCGGGAGATTGCGAACTCGGCCGGGCGGGACCGGCGCGGCGCTCGTCCTCCTCCTCGTCCTCAAAGACCCCGAACGGGTCGCGAACCCGGCGGAAAGCCTGGCCTCGCTTGTTGCCATCGGTCGCGCCGAACCGCCAGGTCGGCCGTTCCCACGTGGTCGAGCGCCGCAGATCCTCCTCGACCTCGGCATCCGACATGCCGGCGTAGTAATTCCACGACCTGTTATATTCCCGCACATGTTCCAAGCAGAACCAGAAATAGTCGCCCAGCCGGTGACGCGACCGCGGAGCCCGATGCTCCCCCGATTCGGTACAACCCGGGTGATCGCAGACTCGAAGCGAGTTCCGCGGATCCAAGCGGTCTGACATCAGACGTTCCGGATTGGCCTTAGCCATGGGAGCGACCATTTAAACGCCGAACGACGGGGGAAGGGGCCGTGCCGGGTCGGCCGACCCCCATCCCGAGGGACCCTAAACGCACGTCACAGAAAGTCCAGAGCATGAGCATGAAAGACACGCTTGCCGCCAAGCTGACCGCGGCTTTCGCGCCGGTTCGACTGGAGGTGGTCGACGACTCTCACCGCCACGCCGGCCATGCCGGCGCTCGGCCCGGCGGCGAGACCCATTTCAACGTCGAGATGGTCTCGGCGGCGTTCGCCGGCAAGTCCCGGGTCGAGCGCCACCGCATGGTGCATGCCGTCCTGGCGGAGGAATTGCGCGACAGCGTCCATGCGCTGGCGCTCAAGCTGGAGGCTCCGGATGGTATGTCGGGCTCGATCTAACAACCAAAAATAGCCGAGAAAGCGCTAAAACATTAAATAGTTGCAAAAGACTGGTTTTCGTGGCATTGCTAACGTAGCGGGAGACAGGCTGGCAGAGTTCGCGCCAAGACAGAATAGTGGGGGCAAACTTGTCCGCGTCGTGGAGTGGGCCCCTCGGGCCGGACTGTTTGAGCGGAATGAATTGACCGTGTGTGCCGGGCTTTCGGAGGATGGAAGCCATGGCAAGACACCGATCCCACAGCGTCGATTTCAAGCGGCAGGTCGCGCAGGAGTTCCTGGCC